>NZ_JBEBNT010000015.1:0-98346 GCF_040396775.1 Providencia sp. | reverse complement strand
AAGACATTCAAAGCATTGATGTCACCATTGATGGCAACACACACACCTTGCCTGTGACACCCAACGCCGATGGCAGCTACACCGCCGAACTGCCTGCTCTGCAAGCTGGCGATCATCAAATTACGGCCACGGTGAATGGCAAAAGCTCCGCTCAAGATACTTTAGAAGTTAAAAAACCAACACCAATTAGTTCAAATAACTCAAGCGGAACGGGTAATCGTGGCGAACGAGGCGTTATCAATAACATCACCATGGCGACAAGTGATATCACGCGTCTGCAATCAGGTGATAATCTAAGTATCACCGTAACAATTATTGATGCATTTAATAACCCGTTAACGGCTATCGCCCCTAATAATATCATTCTGGATGGATATAAAGCGAACTCGCTGAAATGGTTAGATAACGGTGATGGCACTTACACGACACCTTTGCTGTTAATGCAAACAGGTACTAGTGAGTTAGTGGCCTCTATTAATGGCCATAAATCACCATTGATCACCATTACAGTAGGCAATACGACTGATATCAATAAAGTTGCTAATATCGAACTGGAACCCATCACCCCAAGTGAAGCAGGCGAAGCCCAAACTATCACAGTGAAGGTTACCGATAAGTATCAGCACCCCGTTACCACGATTAACAAGATGATAACGGCGAATATCAACGGCCAGTCAGCACCCATTATTTTAACAGAGTCACTCACTCAAAAAGGGACTTATACCGGAACGTTACCAGCACAAAAAACGGGTAAATATACCGTTGAAGTGACAGCTAACAATAAAGCGGCATCGAAACCTTGGGACGTTAAAACCGCAGCAACCATCACTGCGAAAGAAAAAGATGGGAGTGGCACAGCAAATCAACGCGGTGTCGTTAAAACCGTGACGTTGGTTTCATCACCGATTAACGACCTAAAATCAGGCCAGTCATTACAATTAACCGTGGCGCTTAAAGATGCTTTTGGTAACCCCCTTGAAGGGATCAGCGGCGCTAGCCTTCAATTAAAGCATCAACAACCTAGTGTGAGTTCCGTTAATTGGGTAGACCTCCGTAACGGAGACTACACCACTATTTTGCCACTCACAAAGATTGGTCAAGACACTTTAACCGTGAAAGTGAACCAAATAACCACGTCTCCACTTAATATTAATGTTGGGAATGCCACGGGTACGACTCAAATTCACAAAGTTGATATCAAAAATATCGAAAAACCCGCAGCAGGTGAAACTAGTGCCATTACCTTGATACTTTCCGATGCCAATAACCAACCCATTACAGGGGTAAATAATAACGCAGTCGTCTCTATCAATGGCGCAGAAGAGCTGCTTAAGATAGCTGAAACAACCAACAAAGGAACTTATATTGGCACACTTTCTGGCCAAAAATCAGGAGACCATAAAGTCATTGTCGCGGTGGGTGGCGTTAAATCCACAGAATCAACCTTAACCGTTAGTGCTCCAGTTCCTATTGCGATTAATAACAGTGGTAAATCAGGCTCTCGTGGTGTGATTAACCATGCAACACTTGCCGTTTCACCAACCAAAGACTTAAAGTCTGGCGACGCGTTAACGCTAACGGCGACATTGGAAGATGCCTTTGGTAATCCATTGACGGGTATCGATTTAACACAATCACTCACCCATAAGCAAACAGGTAAAGTCACTTGGACAGCACAGAAAGATGGCACCTATACGGCTAACTTAGTCCTAACACAATTGGGGCCAGACCACTTATTTATCACCGCCAATAAGATACAAAGTCCAACCATTATTATTGATGTCAAATCACAGTTAGGGACTAACGCTATCCATAAAATCGATATCAGTGATATCACCAACGCTGCAGCAGGTGCGCAAAGTACCTTTACCGTTGTCTTGAACGATGCTCAAGGTAACCCTGTTAATGGTATCCAAAACCTTGATGTCACCCTCGATAAGCAAAAACTGCCAAACATCGTAGTGACTCAGCAAGCAGATGGCCGTTACAGCGGGAAATTACCGGGGCAACAAAGCGGGTCTTATGACGTGGTGATTAGCGCTAATAAACAATCATCCACGGCAAAAACACTGATGGTGGCACAACCCGATACCATAACCGCAAATGGTGGTGGCACAGCAGACCAACGTGGTGTGGTGAGTCAGGTTACGCTTCAGGCAATCCCAAACACCAAGCTAACATCCGGTGACACCGTACAGTTGACGGTGGCGTTAAAAGACAGCTTTAATAACCCATTGAAAGGCGTCGACAGTGCCAGCATTGTGCTACAACACAACCAACAAGCCGCTACCATGACATGGATTGACCAAAATAACGGCAGCTACACCACCACATTGCCATTAAACGGATTGGGCCGTAATACGCTGAAAACTACGGTGAATCGCAAAGAGAGCTTGCCTATCAATATTGACGTGGCCAGCCCACATCACGTTGCACAAGTTCACCAACTGACCCTTGAGCCTATTTCATCCTCATCGACAGGTTCAGCGCAAACTATTACCGTAAAAGTCGCTGATACGAATAGTCATGGTGTAACACAAGTTGCCGATGACATTAAAGCCACTCTTAATGACAAGCCACTCAACTTAACCTTTGCTGAATCTAAAACGGATAAGGGCACGTATACCGCCCCCCTACCAGCACAAAAAGCAGGAAGCTATCTGGTTAAAGTGGCCATGAATAAACAGGAAGCGAAAGAAACGTGGATTGTTAGCGCGGCGACGACCCTTAAAGCAATTCATGCAGATGGCTCTGGCGTTCAAAGTAACGCGGGCGTTGTAAATACCGTTGAACTAACAACGACCGCATCAAGCTTCAAATCCGGTGAGTCAGTAAAACTGACACTGACCTTAAAAGATGCGTTTGATAACGCGCTGAATGGCATTGACGTGAAAAATATCACATTAGCGCATCACCAAACAGGTACCAATGTGACATGGGTTGATAACCAAAACGGCACCTATACCACTGACTTACCACTTACCACATTGGGTGCAGACCGCTTAGTCACCACCGTTAACCAGATCAAAAGTACATCAGTTGACATCAACGTGGAAAAAGCAAGTGGAAATAGCCAGATCCATCATATTGAAATCGTTGATATCACCAACGCAGCAGCAGGTGCGCAAAGTACCTTTACCGTTGTCTTGAACGATGCTCAAGGTAACCCTGTTAATGGTATCCAAAACCTTGATGTCACCCTCGATAAGCAAAAACTGCCAAACATCGTAGTGACTCAGCAAGCAGATGGCCGTTACAGCGGGAAATTACCGGGGCAACAAAGCGGGTCTTATGACGTGGTGATTAGCGCTAATAAACAATCATCTACGGCAAAAACACTGACGGTAGCACAACCTGACACCGTGACTGCGGCCGCAAATGGTGGTGGCACAGCAGACCAACGTGGTGTGGTGAGTCAGGTTACTCTTCAGGCAATCCCAAACACCAAGTTAGCATCCGGTGACACCGTACAGTTGACGGTGGCGTTAAAAGATAGCTTTAATAACCCACTAAAAGGCGTCGACAGTGCCAGCATTGTGCTACAACACAACCAGCGAGCCGCTACCGTGACATGGATTGACCAAAATAACGGCAGCTACACCACCACATTGCCATTAAACGAATTGGGTCGTAATACGCTGAAAACTACGGTGAATAGCAAAGAGAGCTTGCCTATCAATATTGACGTAGCCAGCCCGCATCAAGTTGCACAAGTTCACCAACTGACCCTTGAGCCTATCACATCCTCATCGGCAGGTTCAGCGCAAACTATTACCGTAAAAGCCATTGATGCAAATAGTCATGGTGTCACACAAATTGCGGATGACATTAAAGTCACTCTCAATGACAAATCACTCAACTTAACCTTTGTTGAATCTAAAACGGATAAGGGCACGTATACCGCCCCCCTACCAGCACAAAAAGCAGGAAGCTATCTGGTTAAAGTGGCCATGAATAAACAGGAAGCGAAAGAAACGTGGATTGTTAGCGCGGCGACGACCCTTAAAGCAATTCATGCAGATGGCTCTGGCGTTCAAAGTAACGCGGGCGTTGTAAATACCGTTGAACTAACAACGACCGCATCAAGCTTCAAATCCGGTGAGTCAGTAAAACTGACACTGACCTTAAAAGATGCGTTTGATAACGCGCTGAATGGCATTGACGTGAAAAATATCACATTAGCGCATCACCAAACAGGTGCTAATGTGACTTGGGTTGATAACACAGATGGCACCTATACCGCGAATGTAGACTTAAAAATACTTGGCAAAGATGCACTAACAGCCACGGTTAATAAAATCAACAGCCAACCCATTGATTTCGAGGTGATAAAAACTGACGACATCAGTAAGGTCAAGAACGTTGAGATAGTATTGACCCCTACTGCAATTGCAGGCATGGACAGTACATTAGTTGTCGCATTGACAGATTTAAATCATCACGCCGTCACAGGTATTAAAGAGGTTACCGTTCAAATCGATAAGACACATTCATCGACAATTGCTGTCGCACCACTCGATAATGGTCACTACATTCTTACACTGCCCGCTAAGCAAAGTGGCTCCTATGATATTGTTGTTACGGCGAATAACATCAATTCAACGCCTAAAACATGGATAGTGTCGAACCCAAGTACTATCGTTGCCGAAAATAGTGACGGGAGTGGAACTCCAGGCCAACGTGGCGTGGTTGCTAACGTGCAGTTTAGTACCGTACCGTCAGGCAATCTACAAGCAGGCAGCCACCTGATATTAACGGTAATGTTAAAAGATAGCTTTAATAACCCACTGAGAGGTATCGATAGCAACAGTATCGCGATTACTCATCAACAATCAGGCGCAGTAACTTGGAAGGACAATGGGGATGGCACTTATACCGCTAACTTATTATTAAGTAAGTTAGGCACCGATACCTTAAAGGTTACGGTTAATACCATTAGCCAATCACAGGATATTGATGTGAAAGCTCCTCAGGGTGAATCCGCTGTGAACAAGGTGGAATTAAAAGCGGCTAACAAGACGTTTAAGGTAGGTGATTCTGTCGAATTACAATTAACCTTGACCGATAGCTATGGCAACGGTGTTGAAAAGGTACAAACCTCAGACATTCAATTAGATCATAACCATGTGCTTGTGACTAAATTGACGTGGCTAGAGAAAGGCGCAGGTATTTACACAACTACGCTCCCATTACACAAACAAGGGAAAAACACCTTTGTCAGTCAAGTGAATAACAAAGCAAACGCATCACTTACAGTCAATGTCAGCGCACTAACAGACCCAACACAGGTAAAAACCGTTGAGCTCAAAGCCAGCACAAACCAACTGACAGTAGGAAGTCAAACAGAACTGACGCTGACATTAACAGACCAATGGAATAATGGTGTTGAAGGGATCACCGCTAAAGATATCATCATTAATGATGCGCATATTAAGAAAAACCTCACAGGTTTAAGTTGGATATCAAAAGGGAATGGCATCTATACTGCACCAACAGTAGTCTCTATCGCAGGGATCCACTCGCTAAGAGCAACGGTTAACCAAATACAAAGCCATAATATATTGATTGACGCGCTGCCATCAACCAACCAAAGCCATATCAATAAGGTTCTGTTAACAACAAACTTAAGCGCCATTACAGCGGGCAGTAAAGTCACGTTATCTTTAAAAGTGACTGATGCGGATAACAATCCAGTCATTCACCTTAATAATACGATCACACTGACTGATGGTAACCATAAAATATCCACTGTCTGGGATGAAGATAACCATGGCTTAGGTCTCTACAGCACTAATATCCTGCTCAGTGATGTTAAAACACATAATCTGACGGCGAGTATTGGTCAGTTTACTGATACTGCAAGTGTCACGGTCAATTCACCCGTGGGTAAAGATGCCGTGAAGACAATCACCATGACACCTGTCGCCAACAGTGATGCAGGGCAGCCATCATCACTATCCGTTGGCTTAACTGACCAGTATAAAAACCCGGTCAAAAATGTCAGCAGTGGCGATATCACCGTGACAATAAATGGGCAAAAGCAAGACATTGTATTTATGGAAAAAAATGTATTGAATAAATATATCGCTCAACTACCAGCATCTAAAGCAGGCCGCTATCAGATAATGGTGGAAGCCAACGGGCAATCAGAAACTGTCGATTGGAATGTTAATTCACCGAAAGAAATCTCTATCACCTCTTACGATAAAAATGGGTTAAGAGGTTCATTAGAGACGATTTCGATTACCCACAGCGCGAAAAATAACACTGCAAATTCAGGTGATAACGTTACGCTAACGGTTGGGTTAAAAGATAAGTTCGATAACAAACTGACTGGCGCAGCAAGTTCATTGAAATTGTTGACTAATTTACAGTCTGCCTCTGCATGGAAAGAACTTAGCGGGGGGCTGTACACTCAAGAACTCACAATGAACAAGCTACGCAAGCAGCCAATTCAAGTGGTGGCAGATAAAGCACTCAGCGATAAACTGGAGCTAAACGTTGACCCTGCTAAAGGTGCAAATCATGTCCATAAAACCACACTTGAAACCAATGAAGATACCATTGAGGCGGGTCACGACGTGCTATTGACGTTAGCCTTAACGGATAAGGTTAATAATAGTGTTATTGACGTCGATACAAATGCTATTCAGCTCACCAACAATGGGAAACCCACAACGGTTACATGGGCGAATCCACAAGATGGCCTATATACCACCAAACTGCGGTTAGACACGGTAGGTAATCACCAATTTAAAGCCACGGTAAATAACCAACCAAGCCGTATTCAAACCATCGAGGTGACCGCCCCGAGTGGTCAAGCGAAGGTGGCTAAAGCGCAATTAGTCAGCAATATCGCATCACTAGATGCAGGTAAAGACGTAGAATTAACGCTAACCTTGAAAGATCAATACGGTAACCTCGTTATTGGCGTCAATGGTGCTGATATTGCACTAAAAGATAGCCACACCACTGAAACTATTGCTAGCAGTAATATTGCTTGGCAGATGATATCTGCCGGAGTGTATAAAACCGCCTTACCATTAACCAAAGTCGGTAAACACACATTAACTGCGGCGGTAAATAATATCACCGAATCCACAGATATCACGGTAACGGCATTAAAAGGGGCTAGCAATGTTAATGAGATTAAATTAACCGCAGATAATACCACCATCAGTGCGGGCGAAAGCACAACATTAACCCTGACCTTACTCGATAGCTATGGTAATGAAGTGGTAGATGTTGCACCTAAAGATATTCAGCTCAAAAATACCGATAGCACTATTACCACAACAGCATCGTGGGTGAAAGATCCGTCACACAATCATGTTTATACCGCTAAAGTCACATTAGAGAAAGTGAAACGACACACTTTATCGGTTGATGTGAATAGTCAGTCAAAAAATATCGCGATTGAAGTGAAGACACTAGAAGGCGCTAAAAATGTCGCGAAAATTGAGCTAAATATGTCAGAGGCTGCCAGATTAGGGGCAAATATGCCACTAACGTTACAACTCAAAGATAAGTTCGGTAATGGTGTCATTTATGTTGCAAGCCAAGATATTCAATTAACGAATAACGGCCAAGCAGAAAACATCACTTGGACCGAAGGTTCTCAGGGGCAATACGAAGCAAATTGGCTATCGAGGAAAGTCGGTAAACACCAATTAGATGTAGTCGTTAATGCTAATCGTTTGGCTAAACCTATCGATATCGAATTGGCACCGCCTCAAGGTGCAAAGAGTGTTGATAGCATAGGGATAGACATGTTAGACACCGCTGAGGTTGGCGATACCGTTAACGTCACTCTCAAATTACAAGATAAGTATGGTGTCGATGTTATTGATATCAGCTCAAATGATATTACTTTATTGAGTGATAAACAGACTTTACCTACATTAGTTTGGAGCGATGATAAGCATGGAAACTACACAGCGGATGTGAAGTTTGACACTGTAGGAAAACATACCTTAACCGTTAATATCAATAACTCAGCCAAAACAGCGGAGAAAAAAGAGATTAATATCAAAGCACTTCCTCCTGTGTTCGCTAATGGGAAAAGTGAGTTCTCTGTTGATACCGATTCGGTTGAAGGGAATGGCAAAGATAAAGCGACAGTAACCTTAAAATTGATGGATAAAAATAGCACCCCTATTTCAGGCAGAAAACCAAAGCTCACAGCGACGATGGGAAATATAAACTCAGTGATGGATGAAAAATCACCTGGTGAATATACCAGCACCTTTAATAGCTCAACAGTGGGCACATCAAAACTGGCAATCGATAGTAGTTCCATCGACTACTCAGGTTCAGTCCCTGAAATTACAATCGTGACCTACGGTACCCCTGAAATTCAAACAATAGGAGACCAAAGTGTTTTTGCGATAGATAGCGGGTTCCCTAATACGGGATTTGAGGGGGCACAATTTAGAATTACGGTTCCAGTGGGGCAACCGACTGATTATAGCTGGAGTGTTGATAGTGATTGGCTTTCTATTGATGATAAAGGTGTTGTCACCATGCAGCGTAAACCCACTACAAGCGCGATGACCCCTACATTTAAAGGTGTACCAAAACCACACACTGGCTATAAACGCACTGTTGATTATCGATTTACCCTGAAAAAATGGTATGTCAGATCTGGCCAGTCGTATAATTTTAATAGAATCGCAGCAAGAAATTGCGCAGCCCGTGGTGATCGTTTGGTTAAATACAATGACTTGGCGGCAGCTGGGGCCATCTCTAACCGTAAAGTTGGCGAACAACTTCTTCAAGAATGGGGGGCTACATTTACCCTAAACAAATTAGGTATAGTATATAGCCTTTGGACTGACGATTATGAGCACACTAGTACACTATATTCGTTTTTCAAGCGATCTTCTCTGGAGCACGTCACCTTGAGCAGTAGCCAACTTAGAGATTATGCCGAGCTTGATATTTTATGTGTCAATGATTTGAACTAAACACACAAAAGCCCCTTCGGGGGCTTTTTCCTTTATCGATAAGGCTAGTTTTTCACCCCATCCCAATCCAAGCCAAATTTCGCCAAATATTTTCGTAACCTATCCGCATCATTGGGTTGTTTTTTCTGTTGCCGAGAGACCGCAAATAACGCTCGCCCCGCCTCTGAAAGGGATGAAGAACGGCGGCATACATCCAGTACGGTAGCTAATTGCTGTTGGTCGAATAAATCAATTTCACCCACCTGTTTAGGTAATGAACTGCTTGATTTGACTTGCCATTGGGATTGCAAACGCCCAATTTCCTCTTCAGCTATCGGCTTGGTTATTCGCCCTTTTTCCGCAAAGGTCGCCATTCGGCTAATCGATGCGCCCAATTCACGGAAGTTACCGCGCCAGAGTGCTTGTTCAGAGCACGCAAATTTCACATACACATTGCGCGCTTCACTATCAAAACGGATTTGGTTTTGCGCATCTTGGCTGAATTTCACGAGTTCATAATCGATATTTGGTTCGATATCTTCACGGCGATCACGCAAGCCGGGTAAGGCAAATGTCCACATATTGATGCGGGCGAATAAATCCTCACGAAATTTGCCCTCTTCCACTTGTTGCGCCAAGTTGCGATGCGTTCCCGCAATTAATTGAAAATCACTGTGAATTTCGTCATCCGCACCATAAGGGAAAAAACGTTTTTCTTCGATGGCTTTAAGCAGCATCGCTTGCTCATCAAGGCCAAGTTCGGCAATTTCATCGAGAAATAAAATGCCGCCATCCGCTTCTTTTAACAGCCCTTTTCGGTAGTTTAACGCCCCCGTAAATGCCCCTTTCACATGGCCAAACAACGTCGACATGGCATTATCGCCGCGTAACGTAGCGCAGTTTACTTCCACAAACCGCCCTTTGACTTGATGGCGGCTTTCACGTAATTGATAAATTCGCCGAGCCAAGAAGGATTTTCCCGCCCCTGTCGGGCCATTGAGTAAAATCGGGGCTTTTGAGCGTAACGCCACCCGTTCAATTTGCTCAATCATGGTATTAAACGCGCTGTTGCGTGTGGCGATACCCGATTTTAAAAACGAGACTTGCTGCTGTTGCTCTTTCTGGAAACGGCTGGTGATATGGGTGTAGCGACTTAAATCGAGGTCAATCACCGTGTGAATACCAATCGGGTCTTTTTCCCTACCTTTCTCACTGGGTGACGTTTGAATAAGTTTAGCGGGCAAATAGTGTGCTTCGGTTAATAAAAACCAACAAATTTGCACTACGTGCGTCCCTGTGGTGATGTGCACAAGGTACTCTTCGTTGTCCGTATCAAAGGGGTAGCTCGCAGAAAAATCCAGTAGCGAGGTATACACTTCCTCGAAATCCCACGGGTCTGCAATATCCACCTCATGCAAAACAACTTCCGTTTGTGGTGACGCTTGCTCAATATCCTCTTTGACGCGGTGTGCCATCGAGTAGTCATTGACCTGATGAATTAATTCAAAGCGGCCAATATTGATATTCGGCTGTTGGCATAGCCCAACCGTTGGGCGCCATTTGGTCCAGCGATTGGCTTTTTTGCCCCGCCTGTCCAATACCGTACCAAGCACACCGATCACAACCTTGCGTTTTTCACTCATGATTTATATAAATTTATAAAATACGATATAAAAAGATAATAAATAGACTAATTCATTTTCTCGCTCATTGTAAGCCACCTTTAGCTCAAAAATAATTAATTGTTATTTTTCATTAAGATAAAAAAATTTATCACTTTTTTTAAAAAGTTGGCACGCTTCTGGCAATTATATATTCATCCACTGCCGGAAAATGTCTGAACTTCGCGTTCAACCGGTGCAGACATGGTGGCTATTGTCACTACATGGTCTGTATGCCGCCGTCGGTAAGATACCTTGGTAATAGCCTAGCTATCAGGTTCGACTCCTGAACTTAAAAATACGATTCCAAACGTAAATAAAACCTAGCTGAAGTTTAGCTAAAAGCTGGCACTCGAGAGCCTTACCGAGTGATGAGCAGAAATTTAGACAGCCAATTCGGCGCTCTTTCTTTCCCCTCATGACTTCGTTTTGTTCTTCAGCGTCAGACTCATAAATAAAAGGAAAAATAATGAAAAAAATAAATGTAGCTCAAGGACTTATTGCACTAACCTCAAAAAATGGTGATTTCAAACAACTGTTAGTGGCAGGCGAGCACCGCGTACAAGATTGGTTTAATAAACTGACGGTTTCATTTTTCACCTTAAACAATGAACCAATTGAAGAAAAGCTGGCAAACCATTTGCGCCAATTCCATATGGATTGGGTGAGTGAGTATTGTGTTGACATTAATTTATCTGATGATGAAGTCGCTTTTTTATACTTACATCACCATTTGGTTGAAATTATCGCGCCACAAACACGCCGTTTATACTGGAAAACCAACGATGATTTACGTATCGAAAAACATAACGTGACTCAATTAGCGATGACAAACGAGTTAACCGAACATTTAGTGCATAAAAAAGGGGTTAAAGGCCGTGAGTTATGTGTGATGGCGCAAATCTTTGCGGGGCAAATTGGCCTGCTTAAAGTGGATGGTGAAATAAAAAGCCTGTTAGAAATGGGTAATTACGGTTTTTGGTCAGTTAAGCAGAAGCCTGAGATTCAAATCATCGATGTTTGCTCGCAATCCATTGATAACCCAATTGACGCAGTACTTGCTGAGCAAATTCGCCAATATCACCCAAATTGGGTAGCCTCCTATGGTGTCGATATTGATTTATCTGATGATGAGATTGGTTTTTTATATTCACACAATAACTTGGTTGAGATCTTATCGCCCGCAACACGTCGCTTGTACTGGAAATCAGGCAATACACTGCGTGTCGAAAAACAAAAAGTGGGCCATTTAGTGTTACCAGAAGCGTTAACTCAGCGCTTAGCTGCAAAAAAACGCATCAAAGGCAGCGAGCTTTGCCTTGTGGCTCAAATACCGGCTTGGCATATTGGCGTATTAAAAATTGACGGTGAAATCACGGGATTACTTGAAGCAGGTACCCACGGTTACTGGCGTGTAGAACATACCCCAGAAATTGACATCATTGATACGCGTTTACAGTCACTGGAAGTTAGCGGGCAAGAAATCTTAACCAAAGATAAAGTGACGTTGCGTATTAATTTGTCGGCTAACTGGCGCTATGCCGATGTGCTACATGCATTTTCTCAATTGAGTCAGCCAGTGGAGCATTTATACCGTGAATTACAGTTTTCATTAAGAGAAATCGTGGGCACTCGCACACTGGATGAACTCTTAGAAAACAAGCAGTTAATCGATGAAATAATGCTAACACAAGTGGTGCAAAGTATTGCGGAGTTTGGCTTAGAGGTCGATAGCATTGGTGTGAAAGACATTATTTTACCGGGTGAAATGCGCACTATTTTGTCCCAGGTGGTTGAAGCTGAAAAATCAGCACAAGCTAATGTGATCCGCCGCCGCGAAGAAACGGCCGCCACGCGTTCGCTGTTAAATACCGCCAAAGTGATGGAAAACAACCCTGTCGCGCTGCGCTTAAAAGAGCTTGAAACCTTAGAAAGCATCGCACATCGAATCGACCAAATTTCCGTTTACGGTGGATTAGACCAAGTATTAAACGGATTGGTAAAAATTAAGGAATAACAATGAGTAATAATAACTTTAATCAATTAATTCAAGAAACTGGCGTACCGGTAAAAATGTGGACCAATGGAGTGCCCGTTGACCCAAAAGCGGTAACGCAATTGCAAAATACCGCCAAGATGCCATTTATTTTTAAACACTTAGCCGTAATGCCAGATGTGCACGTGGGAAAAGGGTCAACCATTGGGAGCGTGATCCCAACCAAAGGGGCGATTATCCCTGCTGCGGTAGGGGTTGATATTGGTTGCGGGATGATTGCGGTACGTACTTCCCTAACCGCGTCTGATTTGCCAGATAGCTTGCAGAATATTCGTTTTGCTATCGAAGCCGCTGTACCCCATGGCCGAACAACACATCGACATGGACGTGATAAAGGCGCATGGCACCGTACACCGGATATCGTCGATACCCATTGGGCGCATTTAGATGAAGATTTTAAACGTATTTGCGATAAATACCCGAAACTACGTGGAACTAACCATTACAACCACTTAGGAACGTTGGGAACAGGGAATCACTTTATTGAGCTGTGCTTGGATGAGCAAAACCGCGTTTGGGTGATGTTGCATAGCGGGTCACGTGGTGTGGGAAATGCGATAGGTAACCTATTCATTTCATTGGCACAAAAAGATATGCAGCAACATATCGCCAACCTGCCAGATAGGGACTTAGCCTACTTTGAAGAAGGCAGCGTGCATTTTAATGACTATATGGAAGCTGTGGGTTGGGCACAGGATTTCGCCCGTCATAACCGCGAAGTGATGATGCACCGTGTGTTGGAAGCGCTTTCACGTGAAATTCCAAAGCCGTTTACCACGCAACAAGAAGCGGTAAATTGCCACCATAACTATGTGCAAAAAGAGCAACATTTTGGTGAAGAAGTTTTGGTAACACGAAAAGGCGCTGTGTCTGCTCGAAAAGGCCAAATGGGGATCATCCCAGGGTCGATGGGGGCAAAAAGCTTTATTGTGCGCGGATTGGGTGATGAAGAAAGTTTTTGCTCTTGCAGCCATGGCGCAGGCCGTGTGATGAGCCGAACGGAAGCCAAAAAACGTTTCTCCGTGAGTGACCAAAAAATGGCAACCGCGCACGTTGAGTGCCGAAAAGATAGCGATGTGATTGATGAAATTCCGATGGCATACAAAGACATCGATGCCGTAATGGCAGCACAATCATCATTAGTTGAAATCGTGCATACTCTACGCCAAGTGGTGTGTGTGAAAGGTTAGAGTTAGGCTTAAGTATTAGGATATAGGCTATATATTACAAGATAAGGCCTATATCCTATAAATTAACGAGTAAAATTAGAAATAGGTTTATCAAATTGCGCTCTGTAAGATTTTTGCGTTCTTTTTACAAACGCCAAATAATCAATATGTTCTATTTTATCTATTTGCTTATTTACGAGGCGATTAATATCATCAAAGCTTTGTACATTATATTTTTTATTTTCACTGCCAATAGCTATGCTATTAATTGCACCACAAATGATGTTAAGTAATTTTATTTTTTCATTAGTCAAAAGAATACTATCTTTTCTAAAGTCTTGAACTGATTGAGGGCAGATAGTAAATGAAGTTGAATTTATCCACATATTTTGCATATTCTGAAAAGGGTTTAACCATTGACCATGAGCGACTTTATTTCGATTTCTAATGACAGGAGCTAGGTGCCCACTAATCCATGCTTTTATTCGCCCATATATCGTAAAAACAATAATTCCTAAGCTATCTTCATTAGCATCATCTTCAAACGGAATATTTCCATTCTTTTTAACCGCTATTGCAAGAGCGGTTAGCCATCGTTGTTCTAAGCTATTTTCGTTGTATATAATGCTGCGTTCACGTTCTGTAAAGACACTGTCTTCATAAATAAGCACATGTAATCTAGCTTCACACCATACGGATAATAACATTGAATACAAACGGGTAAATGTTAAAACATCATCTTGTATATTCTGATACGCTGAAGATGCGATAGTTTTTCTTAGCTGCCCCTCTAAATGACGCAATCCACTACCAACCTGCTCGAAGTTTTGTCGGTGATATTCTCGTATTTTATCTATATATGATGATGGGTCACAAGCATAAAGGGTATCTACTCTGCTTTTTATTTCTGTCAATGTACCCTCCCTTATCAACTCTATAAAATCCTGATGCCAAAACCGTTTCAATATATTAAACAGTTTTGGCATCCAGGATTCGAACCATGGACCTCCTATCCATAAAGATAGATGTGCGACCTTACACCAATGCCCCATAGTGATACTAAATCTATTTTTTCAATGATCAATACAAGGATTTAATTACCACGAGCCGCTTCGCAAATATATTGAGTAAATTAATTTCCAAAAAAATAAGACCATCAGAAAATTTTGATGGTCTTTTCTCAAAGCAATGTCGAAACTCTTAACTAAAATTTATTTATCGCCAGCATGCATTGCGCATCACTGAAAACCGTCCTGAGCCCATAAATGCTAACGCAATGGCACTTAAGAAGAAATACACGATACTTTCAATTGCCCATGCCCCTGTTTTATCCAGAACAAAGGTTTTATCTAAACCAATCATTAACCATGCAACCACCATGGTAAACGCCACTAACAATGCTGATGGGCGAGTTAAAATCCCTAAAATAATAAAGATAGGGGCAACGACTTCACCTAAAATAGTCCCGTAAGCAATAAATTCAGGTAGGCCATAAGAAGCCAGTAGCGCCTTGATACCGCTGGCACCTGTCATTAATTTGCTCATACCGTGGAACAACATCAAACCGCCCACAGAAAGACGTAACAGTAATTTTCCCGCATCTTCATGGGACAACAGCCGATTAAATAGATTGACCACTTTATACCCCCTTCGCTTTAAATACCGATCATTAAGTAGTATGACGTAAAAATGTATTATGGCTCAGAAAATTAAAGTGGGAATCATTTTAATTTGCATTTCTTATAACTAAATCAATTTTCATTTAATTATAAATTGTTAACTATTTCCTCATTCAAATATTACGTTTAATTAACCATTTAATAATCAAATATACTGAATGAAAAACACTATCAATAAACGATTAGCTACATGATTTTACCGTTACCAGTGCTAACTCCGTTAATGACGTATAAAACGAATTTGACGTTGTTCTATTTAGTTGATGAGAAAATTGTGGCAACCAACTTTCCAAGTGTTCAACCAGTAATTCTTTTAATGCACTTTCTCTGACCTCTGACGCTAATACTGCTGCCTGAAATAACATTAAACCAACATGGTCTGAAGGTTCAGGGTAGTGTGTTTGTACTTTTAACCGCTCACGCTGTAAAAACGCGCTCAACGCTTGTGTTGATGAACCTTGCAATACCCCCTCAGGGTCGAGATATACCGAGCCCCAAGGCGGAGCCGGTAATGTATTGGGGCCTACAAACAAATCAGCCCATTGCTCATGTAACTTTTGTCGTTCAATCTTTAAAGACTGCGTGATTCGATTACTCAATTGAGGGCTTATTTTGCAAGGCCACTGAGTAGCAAAGTCATCCAATTTAAAAAAGCTTAATGCATAGTGACTTGCATCATCATTGGGCGAAAACAGATAACAAGTCCCCAAAATATTAAAGGCCGCTGCATAATGTGAAAAATGGATCATAATGACGGATAACTTCCTAAAAAATTAATCACAATTGCCTTAAATATGAATAGAGTAAAAGCAATAACGCAGCATAAACTCAGCCACAATCGCACAGCCACACCCCAACACTAAATACCCCTGACCACTTGAGGTTAATACCTCACTTGACGCTGTACGCATGCGGCGGAATATGCCAAACCCGAGCACTATCACGGCTAACATCCCCACCACCCAACTGGTCATACGCAATGACCAAATGGCTTGATAAGCGTGAATGGAGTCAATAGGAAAGGTTATCGACTCGTTGTTATAACTGGTGTGAATAAGGTAGCTTTCATAAGCAGGTTGATAAACTAAGCGAATAAATAAGCTAACACCAATAACCGCCCATAATACCCATAACCCACGAGTCGGAATTTGTATCCCCGAACTCCCTGCTTTAAAACGCAGTAATACACTGATTAATAAATAATAACCCGCCGCACCAGCCGTTAGCATCGTGCCATAAAACATCAGATAAGTATTATCATTCATCCACGTTAACATTGAGGTATAACGATAGATTGACGCCATGGCATACACATCGCACAGCCCTGCAATAATCGCCATACCCAGCAGCAGATAAGACAATTCTTTTTTAAACCAAAGCCATAAAAAAGTGAGCCCTAAAAATGTAAAGTAGGTAGCAGTCAATACCACTTCTCGGCTTAACCAAGAAGAAAAGAGATTTAACAACGAATTAGGCGCATTAAGTGGCACACCTAAATGGGTAATTGATGATAATAATCCTACGCCTGCGAAAACACAGGCTACAAACAGATACCATAGAAAAAATTGCGAATTAACTTTCCCCGCAAATACAGAAGACAATTTCTTTGCAGAAATTCCCAACATGATGCTTAACCCAATAGATAGCTGCATCAAAAAGGTGAATAACAATAATGGCCATTCGTTCATTTGGCTTCTCCTTGAGTGTCTTGAGATTGGCGACCAGAACCTTGGTGTGGATGAATGACAAGGTTCGGGTGTGTGATCGCCGAATCTGGTAGCCCTCGCACATCTGCCAATTCACCATAACGTTTTCTGAGCTCGTCGATTGGACCAAACTGAATCGCACCTAGCGGGCAAGTTGCCACACAAACGGGCTGCTCACCTTTAAGTTGCAGGTCAATACAAAAATCGCATTTCGACATTTGCTGTGTTTCAGGATTCATTTGTGGCGCACCATATGGACAAGACCATGCACAAGTTCCGCATCCAACACATTTGTCGGTATTAACCATCACAATGCCGTCCCCTTCGCGCTTATGCATCGCTGTGGTTGGGCAATTCTTGACACACATAGGGTCGGCACAGTGGTTGCATGAAATGGATAACGTATAGGCAAAGACATTATTCACCAGCCCCCCTGTGCCGTTTTCGATAAACTCGCCGCCTGTGACTTCGTATACACGGCGGTATTTGCGCCCGACGTCGAGGTTGTTTTTATCTTTACAGGACACCTGACACGCTTTACAGCCAGAACAGCGCGCCGAATCAATATAAAACCCGAGTTGTTTGTCACTCACTGCGGGGTAAACGTGGAATTTACTCATGCTTTTGTTACCTCCACCAATAATGTTTGATGGGCATTTCCGTGTGCCATTGCTGTACTACGTGCGGATGTTAATACGTTCGCACATCCACCTTGGTCGATACCGTTTTCATCAGGCTGCCACCATGCACCAGCTTGCAGTGCGACTACTCCTGGCATGATGCGCTGAGTGATTTTCACAGGCACTTGTGTGACACCACGGTCATTATTCACTTTGACAGAGTCACCTTCGCTAATATTACGACGCTTAGCATCAGTGGGGTTGATCCACAGTTCTTGGCGCTGGACTTCTTGCAACCATGGGTTAGCAAATTGTGTTGAGTTGGCGCGGTTACGGCCTTTCCACGTAATGAGCTGCAACGGAAAACGTGTCGTTAAGTCGTCTTCAGGCCCTTCAATCGCGGGGACATAATGAGATAACGCAGGAATATCAACATCATTACGCTCATACAGGCGCTTCGAAAAAATCTCAATCTTCCCTGACGGTGTCTCAAACGGGTGGTTTTCAATATCATTAATGTTTTTTTCGAAAGCCACATGCCCTGTATGCGGCTTGTGTTTCAACAAATGGCGGCGTTTAACCAACAGTTCATCAAAGGTAGGAATACCATCCTCAGGGCGTTTTTGGTGGGCATCATTAACAAGATGTTCAATCCACTGTTTTTCCGTACGACCTTCACTAAACTTCTCGCCAACCCCCAGTTTTTCAGCCACTTCACACAACCACTCATAATCACTGCGGCGTTCAAATTCAGGCTCAATCACTTTTTCAGATAAAATAATATAGTTACCCGTTCCCCAAGTTCCCCCTACATTCCAGCGCTCTAAAAAACTGGTTTCAGGTAGTAAAATGTCGGCATATTTGGCGCTCGGTGTCATATACAAATCGCTGTATACGATAAACTCCACCTTGCTTTCATCCTCCAAAACTTTAGCGGCATGCAAAATATCGGGGTTTTGGTTGGTCATATAATTACCCGCTAACGAGAAAATCATTTTGATCTCGGTATCGAGTTTTTCGGCATTTTTCAGGCCATTGTTTGGCGTAACAAGTTTTTTATCCTCACAGGCTTGAACCCAATTGGTGATGTTGATTTTTGCCTTAACGGGATTTTCAAATAGGCTTGGCCCCGCGAGGGTTTTACGTAAATCAGGCGTGACCGCAACACCATAACCCGCAGCCCAGCCGCCTTTCACACCCACATTACCTGTGATAGTCGCTAGCAACGTTGCGCCACGCGCTGAGCGCTCCCCACAAATATGGCGTTGAGGTCCCCAACCTTGCATTAGTGCAGCGGGTTTCGTGCTGGCATATTCACGTGCTAACTGGCGAATTGTATCTGCGGGGACTTTGGTTATCGGTTCTGCCCATTCTGGAGTTTTCACCACACCATCTTTTTTACCCATTAAATACGCGACGAGTGACTCGTTTTCAGGCACACCTTCCGGCATTTGGTGTTCATCAAACCCGACGGTATATTTGTCGATAAAAGCTTGATCATGGCGATTTTCGCTGATGATCACATACATCATCGCATCCATCATGGCGTTATCCGTCGTCGGTAAAATTGGGATCCATTGATCAGCTAGCGACGACGCCGTATCGGAATAGCGTGGGTCGACAACAATAAACTTGGTGCCGTTTTTCTTCATTTTTTGGAAGTAATGATTGGAATGTCCAAAAATGGTTTCATTGGGGTTGTGCCCCCATAAAATCACCAGCGGGGTATTTTCCAACGTATCCAAGGTGCTGCCACTTGCGGAAGTGCCGTAAGTATACGGCGTCACCGCCATCGTGTTGCCGTTACTGACTGAGTGGTAATTCTCTAAAAAACCCCCCGTCATATTGAATAAACGGCGTAGCATATTCGCACCAGAGAAAATCCCCCCAGTGACACCCGTACTTAAGCTAACAAAGCGCGAAGCTGGGCCGTATTGTTCATTGATGCGTTGCATGTTGCTTGCGATAAGCGTAGTGGCCTCTTCCCAACTGATCCGCTCAAAGCGCCCTTCTCCGCGTTTACCCACACGTTTCATTGGGTATTTCAAGCGATTCGGGTGGTACACAAATTTCCGATAGCTACGACCACGCACACACGCACGCATGATTGGCATCTCTTCATCGAGACTGGCATCAGGTCGAGTGCTAATTCGTGTGACCACACCTTCTTTGACATGCGCTCGAATATCACATTTCCCCCCGCAGTCAAAACTACTGCAAGTGGAAACGACACGTTCACCCTCATTATTAATGGTTTTTGTCGGGATGATATCTGGGTTTTCTGGTGTTGAAGCGACCGTATTTGCGGCTAAAAATGGGACAGCCATGAGTGCAGAGCTGCCTTGAATAAACCGACGACGGGTTAAAGGTTCAATCAGGCCGACTTGCTCATCATTCTGACTGTTGTAATTTTCCATGATAACTCTACCTCAGGCATACATTAGGTTTCCGCGCTAGGGTAATCATTTTCCGTTTTGCCAACTTTCGAAAAACAGCCAAAGAGATCGGAATTTCAGCCAACCATGGAAAATATGTGGTTATATCAATAAAAATTGCCTATATTCGAAAATTAAATCACTATGTTTGAATTTCAGCCAAGAGAAATTTCCATGCGAAATATCCCCCTTAAAACTGTTGATGCGGTTCCTCGTGATGTTCTTGCGATCGGAACTGACTACTTACCGAATGTGTTGCTGGACTCCCACGTTCACCGCCGCGCGCAGTTTTTGTATGGCGCCACAGGCTTGATTGAGGTAAGCACTGACGATGGCGAGTGGGTTATTCCGCCAGATAGCGGCGTGTGGATCCCCTGTAATACCCCCCATGAAACCCGTATGCTAAATGTGAGTACGCGCAGTTTGTATATCGAACCCGCTGCGGCACCACGTAAAGGCAATAAATGCGAAGTGCTTCGCGTTTCACCACTACTTCGTCAATTATTACTGGAAGCGGTCGATACGCCGATCGAATACGATCTTCATGGCCGTGATGGTGTGATGATCCAGTTGATCTTGCTCGAAATTGAACGTGCAGAACCTTTGCCATTTTATGCACCGATCCCACGGGATGAGCACCTCGCACAAATGTGTCGTGAGTTTTTAAAAGCCCCCCAAATCACCTCACTTCCCCAAGAATGGGCAGCGAAACTACACAAAAGTGAACGCTCTTTTAGTCGTTTTTTCGGGGCACAAACGGGGTTATCTTTTTCGGATTGGCGACAACAGGCTTGTTTGCTCAGTGCCATCACCCATATTTCCGCAGGAAAATCGATTACCGAAGTCGCTTTTGACTTGGGTTACAGTAGTGTGGGGTCATTTTCCACGATGTTTAAAAAGTGGTTGGGGCAAACCCCTTCCAGTTTTATCCAACGAATTGGTGAGTAATATCCAAGAACACTATCCATTGTCTGCAAACTTTATGCGTTCATTGCATTTTTCATTTTTTAGCCTTACGTCGGCCTCTATTATCCGTTAGGATAAAACAAAAAAGGAACTTGTAATGACAACCAAATTCTATAGTTATCAACCCGCTAAAGGCCATGGACTTCCCCATGACCCTATTCCATCGTTAATCGGCCCACGCCCGATCGGTTGGATTTCAACGTGTGATAGCCAAGGCCGTACTAATCTTGCTCCTTATAGTTTTTTCAATATTTTCAATTACTCACCACCAATTTTGGCCTTTTCCAGCGTGGGTAAAAAGGACTCCGTCACCAATGCCATCGAAACAGGGGAATTTGTCTATAACCTTGCGACATTAAGCCTTGGCGAGCAGGTCAATTTGAGCAGTGCAGCCCTTGAACGAGGGGAAAGCGAGTTTGCTTTAACGCAGCTTTCCACATTACCATCAAGCTTAATTACACCACCTCGCATTGCACAAACCCCTGTTTCTATGGAATGTATTGTGACTCAATATCAGCAACTTAAACGTGCTGACGGGCAATTACTGGATACGTGGATGGTAATGGGGGAAGTTGTCATGGTGCACATTGATGAATCCACCCTAACCGATGGACTTTATGATTGTGCAGGGCAAAAACCGTTGCTACGTGCGGGTGGCCCCGCAGATTATTATTGGATTGAACAACAACAAAACGTGAAAATGCACCGTCCAAAATAACCAATATTTTAAGCGGTCTGCGAACAAGTTAGACCGCTGAAAACATCACCTATTTGGGATAAAACTGGCAATTTAATTGCTCATCAAGCGCAGGATACGAAAAATGTGCGGTGATTAAATCAAACTGTGCTTCTGAGGTTTGAAACGGGTTTTCCCCTGTTAAATTACGCGCCGAAAGACGTGCTTTGCACTCATCATTGTCAACCTGTAAAACGTGAAAAACGTACGGCACATTCGATAATTGAGCGAGTGATTTTAACCATTGTCGCTGATTCAGTGTATTCGCAGGGAAGTCCATCACTACCGTATTACCTGCATCCATCAATTGCTTGATGTGTTTTTCCAACACCGTTTTCACCAATGTGCTTTTGGCGATATAGTGTGAAAGCTCTTTGATTTCATTGGGATACAATGTCGAAAGCCATTCATCTTCACTCAATAGTACGGTTCTAGGCTGCTTAGCGAGTTGCTTAGCAAGCGTTGACTTCCCTGAGGCAATTTTTCCACAGAGAAAATGTAGGCGTACTTCATTATCGGGGGTTTGTGGCTTTCCAGTTAAATTCATCAATATTTCCTTGCTGATAATTGACCAGACAAGAACAAAAAACCCGCCTTGTCTGGCGGGTTTCGGTTGTCACTTATCCCCACCACTAAGTGATGGTAATGATCATGCTTAAGCGTGCGACAACCTGTGACATATTTCTTTCCTAAATGCAGTTAACACTAACCTATCAACTATTAATATGATTAGTCAAATAGTGTTTTCGCTCTCATTTATCTGCAGGTTGGATAGGTTTTGAAAATACACTAGGAAAATCAATCCATTGATTTTCGGCTGATAACACAAAGCAGGAAAAACCACGCTTTTATCCTGCTTTGTCAACAACCTAAAGGCCTGAACATATTCAGGCCTTTAATTTCATAAACTAGTGCTTACCATTTTTATGATGATTCAGCGTTTCTTCTTTCAGATCCAACTCATCACGTAAACGATGATAAACCCGCTCATTAATGTTTTTATTTTTCCGCATTAGGTATAACGCTTCACGCTTCGCTTTCAATGCAGAATTAGACATTTGACGTTCCATCTCAATCATTCGATGTAAATCATACACATCAGATTCAGTTTCATCGGTATTATCAAGTCGTCTGCCATAAATTTCTAACAATTGTGCCCCAACTTCCGTACGCATGGCGATTTCATCTACATCCTCTGAAGGGTGGTTCATTAACTCACGTAAGTGAGCCATCGCCGCTTCATTTAGTGCTAAGCGAGCACGGATTTCATCATTGTCATACGGTAAATCTTGGACAAGGCCTTTTGTTAAAATCGGCAATGCAATACTGGCAATCAATAATGAACATAAAATAACACCCATTGCCAAGAAGATAGCCACATCACGATTTGGGAATAAAGAGCCGTCTGGCATCAACAGTGGCAGCGTTAAAATACCCGCCAATGTAATCGCACCACGAACACCCGCAGTCGCCATAATCGCCATCATCCGAATATGCACCACATCCGCTTCTTTACCACGGCGACGGTTATGGAATACGGTTAAGGTCATTGAGATCCAAACCCAACTAAAACGTAAAATTGCCAGCGCCACTGTAATGATTGCAACATAAACAAATAACATCCAAGGGTGGCTCGCTCCAGCGGCTTCAGCAACCTCTGGCATATTTATCCACATACCTGGTAATTGCTCACCCAGTAAAATAAAGATCATCCCGTTAAGTGCAGTTTGAACGGTATCCCAAACCGCTTTACTCTGCATCCGTGTAGCAGCCTGCATACGGCCTGCAATTTTCTCATAGTGCATGGCAATACCAGCAACAACCGCCGCTAAAATACCCGATACGCTCAAGTGTTCTGCAAGCAAATAAGCTGTAAATGGCATTAGCAGGCTAATCATAATTTGGATAGCTGGCTCTTCACCCGTACGCTTAACCAAGAACTGATTCAACCAACCAATCGCCCAAGCGACCAATAAACCAATTAAAATCCCACCAAAGGCAACAAAAACAAATTCACCTGCCGCTGAAGCTAGGGAAAAGGTCCCCGTTAACGCAGCCACTACAGCAAAGCTAAAGCAGACTAAACCTGTTGCATCGTTAAGCAGTGACTCACCTTCCAATATGTGCGCCATCCGCGATGGGAGCGGCGAGTTTACCGTCATTGCAGACACTGAAACCGGGTCAGTCGGCGACAAAATCGCCGCGAGTGCAAAAGCAACCGCCAATGAAATGGCAGGAATTAACCAGTGAATAAAGAAGCCCATGCCAATAACGGTAACCACGACAAGGCCTATCGCTAATGACATAATCGGTTTAATTTCTTGGAATAAGGCTTCTTTTGGAATACGCCAGCCATCAAGGAATAACAATGGCGGAATAAATAAGAATAGGAACAAATGCGGTTCAAACTCAACCGTAAAACCGTACAGAGACAGCCCTGCTCCCAATGCTATCTGAATAAGGGGTAATGGAATAATATCTTTGAGCAATCGCGAGATAAACACACTCACAATAACCGCAAGTAAAAAAACGAGTACAAGTGTCACAACTGACATTGATTGCTCCATGTTTAGCTAATCATTAATTATCAGTAGTAAAGTTAATAGATAAATTGAATCAATGTAAAGTGGCAATTAATTAACAGATACAAAAAAATTAAAATTCAGAAATGACCTATCTATCATCACGTTACCGTTTATCCTAATAGTGTCATTACTCGTATAAATATTGCCTATCAATTTGATAATTAAAGATAAAAACCCCTGTAATACAAAAATTCTTAGTCTAAGATAAGATAATCATCTAAATCATCATTAACTGATTACTCGGTTGAGTTTTTAGCTATGTTTTTATTTCTTAATTGTTTTTTTCTGACTGTTTTTTTCTCAGGTGTTTCTTTCTCATTAGTACTTTCGAGGCTGTAACGTGCTATTAATTCCTGTAATACTTCTTTGAGCATCTTACTTTTACGCAGGCCTAATGGGGCAAGTACAGCCTCTTCATGTTGTTGTGCTTCAACTAGTAGCCCATCCACTAATGCCATCCCACTGGAGGTGACACTCACCAATGTAATCCGCTTATCGCTACCACTATGATTGTTGTGACGAAGCACATGCCCTTGTTGTTCTAACCGTTGTAAAACACGGGTAATTGTCGGTTGTTTACTGACTGTTTTTTGTGATAGTTCAGTGATCCCCATCGAGCCATTCCCTGCTAATGTTGATAACACCCGCCACTCCAATACAGATAGCCCTTTTTTTTCAACAATCGCATGAAATTCAGATGAAACTAGCATCCATGCCTGCCCCAATAGGGCAGGCAAGTAATTATCAACAAAAACCTTTGAATCTGACATCTGTTCCTCTCGATCTGCACTATGCATAATTGCATTTAATCTGGCTCCTCAAGAGTAGCAGAAGGAGATGATAATTCAGCTAAAACTTTCCACTTAGTAACGACCCAAACCCGTCAACGCGTGTTTCTAAGCCCAGTTTTTTCAACATCATGTAAGTTGTTGCCACCGAAGAAGACAACACTGGCAAGCCCACGCGGTCTTCAATCAATTGCACCGAGGGCAGCGATGGCATTTGTACACAGGCCGATGCCACTATCGCATCCACATTGGTGTTCAGCCGCTTGGTGATTTCCACTGGTGCCAGCGGGTCTTGTCTACCAACGGCTAAATTATCGGGAATTTCCAACGAAATGCTGTCCACCACTTCTATGCCTTCGCTTTCAATATACTCAATCACCAATTGCGTCAGTGGCTTCATGTATGGCGTCAGAATAGACACTTTTTTGGCCCCAATGGCATGCAGCCCATCCACTAATGCCCCCGCACTGGTCACTATCGGCGCGGGATGACCATTATCCACCGTGCATTGATGCAAACGACTTTCAGAGATACGATGATACCCTTTCCCCATGCTCATGATAGCGACCAAGCAGGCGTAACCGAGCACATCCACCGCTGCATCCGAGAGTTCAAGGGCACAGCGGTCGCTGTCGGAATCCATTTTGGCCAATTCTTCTTTGGTGACCTTTTTCATCCGCATGCGACTGGAATGAAACGTAAAACGCTCTGCAAACTGGGCTTCCCGAGCGCGTAAAATCGCAGGGATCTCTGTTTCCATGGTGGTGTTCGAGGATGGGACTATTTGCCCAATCCGAAATGTGCGTGCCAGACTCATCCTTTTTTCTCCCCAAACAGTGCATCACTCTCAGTCGGATTTAATTCGTCCACACTTTGCCCCTCGCCATAAAAGCGGGCGGCACTCAGTGGACGGCGGTTCACCTGTAAATCAAAGATATCAAAGCGGTTGTAGTGCCCCGTAATATCGTGCATTTGCCGTGGTTGAATACAGCGGTTTAAATCAATATCGCCGTACACAATCCCTTCTTTATCAATCAGCGGTTCGCCAACCACACGGCCATCAGGGCCGATAATGCCCGAAAAGGCACTGTTTGGGCGAGCTAACAGCTCACGCGACTCAGGGTGGCTCGCGGACATCGCCTCAATAATCTCTTCCGACACCGTCGAACACGAAACAATGGTGAACACTTTGCCCTCAAAACAGTGTGCGGACGCACGCAAGCGGATGGCCTCCGCCATATCGTAGTCTTTGGGTGCCACAGGCAAGGCGATATAGCTGGCAATGTGCACGAGCTCCCCTTGCGCCAGTAACGCAAAGCGCGCCAAGGTGTTGGTGTTTTCCCCGCATGCCAAGGCACCCAGTGGCCCCACGCTAGTTTGGTGCACTTTTAACGACGATGCATCCCCGTTGGCCCACGTCAGTTTTTCTGCCCATGTCGGCACCAATTTGCGGTGACGACCGAGAATGGTGCCTTCATCAGAAATGGTCACCAAGGTGTTATACAAGGTGGCGATACTGTACGGGTTGCGCTCATTGACCCCAATCACCACATTGATACGATAGCGCGCTGCGGCGTGGGCGATTTTTTGAATTTCCGGCCCCGGCACTTCAATGGCGGATTTGCACAGCTTTTCAAACCACGGGCTGCCGTCAATCGGGTTCATCACCCAACTCCAATACGGGTAGCCAGACACAAACACTTCAGGGAACGCCACCAATTTGGCGCCGTTATCCGCTGCTTCTTCTATCAGGCGGCAAACTTTATCAACCGTGGCGTCGGTATCGAGAAACACGGGTGCCGCTTGCACCGCCGCAGCTTTAAATTGCGCTAAGTTCAACATGGCTTTGCTCCTTGTTTACACTGCGACGACAGGGTGGCGCAGTTCACCGATGCCTTGTACATACGCCTCAATCACATCCCCTGGCCATACCCATTCTTGCGGGGAACGCCCTGCACCGACCCCTTCTGGCGTACCAGTGGCGATGATATCCCCCGGCTCAAGCGTAATACCTTTGCTGATGTCTTCAATCAACACATTGACGTTAAACAGCATGTGGCGGGTGTTGGAGGATTGCTTGGTGACACCGTTGACCTTCAGACTTAAATCCAGCGAGTGTGGGTCGGGGATTTCATCCGCTGTGACAATACACGGACCAAACGGCGCATAGGTATCTTGCCCTTTGGAGTAAATCCATTGCCCTGCTCGGCGGCAGTCACGGGCACTCATATCAATCATCAGGCTATAGCCAAATACGTAATTCAGGGCATCTTTCGCCGCAACCCCTTTGGCACGCGTGCCCATAATCACTGCCAGTTCTACTTCCCAATCCAGTTGCTGAGTAATTTGGGCATTATGTTCAATCGCATCCCCGGGGCCAATTACCGTGGTCGGCGGTTTAGAGAAAATGACGGGCTCTTTCGGCAGCTCTTTGGACGTGTCCAAGGTACGGCTGGATTCTGCGACGTGCTCAACATAGTTCAACCCAATGCCAAAGATGTTTTTACGCGGGCGCGGAATAGGCGCCAAAATTTTCACATTTTGCACCGGCCATGCGGTCCCTGCGGGGAACTGCCCTTCGTAGCCATTAAGCAGTTCAGTCCCTACGCGCACCCCTTGTGGCCCTAAATCGATAAAGTCCAACATATTGTCTGGCAGGTATTGCCCCTGCTCTTCGGCAAGGCGAGCCAAGTCAACCACTTGGTGGTCAACAATCGCCCCCAAACGGGCCGCAGCGGTCACATCAGAACGGTAAGTAATCAAGCGCATGGTATTTTCTCCTCGGCTTGCAGCGTCTCGCTGTCAGCCTGTTTCACGTAAAATCGGTTAATCGATATCAATAAAAAGTAAAATAAACACACAAAATCAATTTAGTAGAGCAAGGTCATCGAAACTGACCGGGCGTATCTTGCGCCCTAATTTCATCCCCTAACTTGTCACTGCTTGGTGACCGTCGTTGTCCACCAAAGCCTCTTCGTAATACAGCCCCAGTGACTGCATCACGGGTAAGTCGTTAAAGCAGAACAAGCATGCATCGTCAGTTTGTGACGTGTTCACGTGCTCATGGAACATCCACGATGGCACACAGAAAATGTCGCGTTCTTGCCAATCAAAACGTTGCCCGTTGATAATCGAATACCCGTGGCCTTTTGCCACTTGGTAAATAAAGCTACCTGTGTGACGATGGGCTTTGCCCACAAACCCTGGACGCAGCAGTTGCATGCTCGCGCCGATGGTTGGCATCACGTGCCCGCCGGTTATCGGGTTGGTATAGTGCATCAGCACATCATCAAACACCGAGCCATCTGCCACTTTTGCGGCGCGACACAGTGCCTCATATGTTGGCCCCCACTGGTATTTAAACAGCGGCGAATAGGGCTTATTCCAACCGATATCATGCGGACGAAGAGCTGTACCACCCCACATCCCAACAGGATAATCAATGGGGCGAGTGTGTGCTTGGTGTAAGTCAGGGTGAACCTTGTAGAACCCCGCTTCCAACGCATTGACCAACGGGATATCTAACCCATCCTGCCAAATGCACGGTAAGCCATCTTCTGCCACGCCGTGTTCATGCCACGTGCCATTCGGGGTTAACACAAAATCATTCGCTTCGAGCATCATTTTTTGCCCTTCCACGATGGTGTATGCCCCACGCCCTTCCATAATAAAACGCAGGGCTGACGATGAGTGCGCATGGGCAGAGGCGGCTTCCCCTGGGTGCATCACTTGTAAGCCCGAGTACAGCCAACCCACGGCCGCCGCCACGTCTTGGCGACCGGGGTTATTGAGATACACCACACGGCGCCCCGCTTTTTCGGGGGTGACCAGCTCCACTGAACGTAATACGTGTTCACGCAAGTCACGGTAGCGCCATAACACCGGTACGGAAGAGGACTGCGGTTGCCATGGCTCAATCTTGTTTGCCACCGTCCACAGTGCCCCCGTTTTCAGTTCAGCCAGCTCTTGGTAATACGCCACAAGCTCTGGGGTGTCTGCCACATCGGCGCGCCCTGCAACACTTTCGCGGTATTGGTCATGGGATTTCTGGTTCATCGGCTCGTTCTCCTCATTCGCAGGGCGATTAGCGCCCGCTGGATTTAACTTGCTGTAACAGTTGTTGACGCCCGTATTCATATGGCGCTGGCCAGTTGACGTCCCAGCCATGGCGAGCACATTCGTGCAACAGCCACGCAGGGTCAGCAAGCAGTGGACGCGATAAGGCGCACAAGTCCGCACGCCCTGCGGCAATAATGCTGTTCACTTGGTCTGCATCCGTAATCGCCCCCACGGCGATGACGGGGATACCCGCTTCATTGCGCACACGGTCAGCCATTGGCGTTTGGAACATACGTCCGTACACCGGTTTTTGCTCAGGGGAGACTTCCCCAGAAGAACAATCGATAAGGTCTGCTCCCGCCTGTTTCATCGCCTTGGCTATCAATACGGCCTCATCCACTGTCGTGCCCCCCTCCACCCAATCGGTGGTTGAGATACGTACCGCCAACGGTTTCGACCACACTTGGCGTACCGCCTGAATGACTGCCAGCGGAAAACGCAGGCGGTTTTCAAGGTTGCCGCCAAAGTTATCGGTGCGCACATTGGTGAGTGGCGATAAGAAGCTCGACAATAAATAGCCGTGACCCGCTTGCAACTCTAACCAATCAAAGCCTGCACTGTCCGCGCGTTTTGCCGCCGCCACAAATTGGTCTATCACCGTTGCCATTTGCGCTTCCGTTAAGGCCGCTGGCGTTTGGGATACGTTCGGTAAATACGCTAACGCAGAGGCCGAGACGAGCGGCCAATTTTCACTCGGCAACGGGTGATTTTCCTGCTCCCAACCCCGCTGAGTTGAGCCTCGGCGCCCTGCATGGCCCAATTGAATGCCGATTTTGGCGGCACTGTTTTGATGGACAAACTGCGTCACCCGCTGCCATGCAGTCATTTGTTCGTCATTCCACAACCCTGGGCACCCTAATGTTGCGCGGGCATCTGGGGCAATGGCGGTCATTTCGGTCATCACGAGCCCGACACCACCTAATGCACGACTCCCTAGGTGAACCGTGTGAAAATCCCCCACCACGCCCTCAGTAGCACTGTATAAAAGCGTCGGCGAGGCCACCACACGGTTATTCAAGGTGGTATCTCGCAAGCAAAAAGGCGTGAGCATTGGCGGTACCTGCTTAGGTGCCCCCGCTTGCGTGGCAAACCACTGCTCGTAGTTATCCAGCCACGCCCCATCGCGAACCCGTAGATTTTCATGGGAAATACGCTGGGAGCGCGTGAGCAATGAATAAGCAAACTGTTCAGGTGCTAAATTTTCATAGCGGCTGACATTCTCAAACCACTCGGTTGAGTTACGTGCTGCGTTTTGAATTTTCAGCACTTCCACACTGCGCACCGCTTGGTAATGTTCAAGCCCTTTGCGCAAATCACCACCCGTGGTGTTTAAGCTTTCACACAATTCAATGGCATCTTCCAAGGCCAACTTGGTGCCTGAACCAATAGAGAAGTGGGCGGTGTGCGCCGCGTCCCCCATCAACACCACAGGCACATCTTTGCCTGCCGAAGGCTGTGTCCAATGCACCCAGTTATCGCAAATCACCCGCGGGAAACGTATCCAAATCGCCGCGCCGCGTAAGTGCGCCGCATTGGCAATCAGTTTTTCCCCGTCCAACCACGGGGCAAACAGGTTTTCACAGTAGGCAATGCCGTCTTCTTGGGACATCTGGTCGATGCCTGCTTTAAGCCACGTTTCTTCGGTGGTTTCGACGATAAAGGTCGATAAACCTTCTTGGAACTGGTAAGCGTGAACTTGGAACCAACCGTGCTCATTTTGGGCAAACAGGAAGGTAAAGGCATCGAAAATCTTTTTGGTGCCTAACCAAACGAAACGGCAACGGCGTGGATCAATGTCTGGTTTAAAGACGGTTTCATAGCGGGTGCGTACCGCGCTGTTAATACCGTCGGAGGCAATCAGTAAGTCCGCGTTGTACTCGCGGGCAATGGCTTGGTCGTCGGTGACTTGGGTTTCAAACATCAACTCCACACCCAGCTCAAGGCAACGGTCTTGCAAGATATTGAGCAGTTTTTTACGCCCAATGCCAATAAAGCCATGCCCGCCACTGCGGTTGCAGGCACCGTTAAAGTGAATGTCGATATCGTCCCAATGGCTAAACTCGTCGGAAATAGTCTGGGCAGACACGGGGTCAGCTTGGCGCAAATTGTTGAGCGTCGCATCAGAGAACACCACGCCCCAGCCGAAGGTATCAAATGGGCGATTGCGCTCAACCACCACCACACGGTTTTGTGGATTTTGCAACTTCATCAGTAACCCAAAGTACAGCCCAGCGGGTCCCCCGCCAATACACACAATATTCATGAAAATTCCCCTTTGCTTATACCGCTGGCTGAGCCGTGAGTGCCTGATGTAAGGCCTCTGGAATAGGAATGGCTTGGTGCGTGAGGAGCGACGTGGTGACGTAGGTTTGTATCACTTGCATACGCAGTTCGCCCTCCGCACTGACACAACGCTGGCACAATGTGAGTGACTTGCGCCCAATCCGCTCAACCACCAGCTCTAACATGACGTCATCCCCCATGCGGCTAATGGCTTTAAATTCAGCCTCTAGGTGCACGGTGGGTAACCCAAAACGTTGTTCGAGGATGTAGCCTGCAAACCCTTGGGGGATCAGCGTATCGACCCAACGCTCAAGGAGGTTATTGAACATCACGAAATATTGCGGGTAGAACACGATCCCCGCGGGATCACACTCAGAGAAATGGATCTTGTGGGGTTTGGTAAACTTCTGCAAACTCATGTTGTTATCCTTAATCCATAGCCAGACGTTGGCGACATTTTTGCAATTCTTTCCCGTGTTCATCCGCAAGGGCTGCTTCACGTAGTTCTCGTAAATTAATTGGCGCTAATTTGCTACCTTGTTGCGTCACTATGTCCATTAGAACCTGAAAATTACGCAAGCCTCTCGCATGAGTATCGCTATACCCTTTTACTACTCGCTGGCATTGTGCGATTTCAGTCGCCAAAGCAGGGTTTGTCCGTGCGACATCAACCACCGTGGCTAACCACTTTTCAATTCGCTGATTTTCTAATTGGTAGCGTAAAGTTGAGCGTCTACCTCGTCTCCATGCTGCTAGCACGTATAACTGTAAAAAGCCCCACAATGAACTGGTAGTGATTGTGCGACCCCGCTGCGTCAGTTTGCGAAGCGCTTTGTGAAACCAATGTGGTTTCATCAACCAATTACCTAAACTTTTGGGAAGCGTTTCGCAAATCTCTTCAATACGTGGATGCATAAATTCATTGATATCCAATAATTGGTTATCTTTTGCTTGAACTTCATTACGCACTCGGGTGAATCGGCTATCACGAATTTTGAGATCAGCCACACGAATGGTGTCCTCATAAGACATCCATAATGCTAAGTGGCGAACAAGCGCACGTTGTAAACGCTCATCTTGGCCACCTTCTTGCGCAAATAGGTTGTTAAGGCGGTCTAAATACAACGTGGCATAAGCAGGGTCTTGGTAATCAATTAACCGGCGTACACCTTCCGTCGCTAAATAATGAACATGGGGAGCAAATTCATTATCGATACGCGCTAATAACGCAGAAATTTGTTTATTTTTAGAGGATGATAACGCGGTTTGAGATGATTGAGCTTGGTATGCCTCTTCGGGTTGCGCGGCTTTTTCTGCACCGAGTGCAAAAGCACGTAGGCTAGGTTTTACCCCTACACCACCGCGCACAATAGTTTCTTCAAATTGTACGCGACTAAAAGGTAAAACACCGGAGCCAAATAAAGCACCAAATAATACTGCGCTGATCACGCTACCGCTTTCTTGGGCTGCTTGGGCCATATCAAAGTGAATAAATTGGCGAGCCGCAAGGCCTGCGTGGCGGATCAGTGCTTGGCTATCAACTCGACCGTCCCCCATCGCTGACTTTTCAGCAATGGAGTAAACACGGTGTGTGGAGCTAATTAACGTCGTACGTTCTGGTGTGACAAAACCGCGCTGAACAGAGCGACCCGCTTCCATTAATTCGGAGGCAAGAACAACATCCACATCGCCTGGCATTGGCATCAATGCTAAAACAGGTACTGGTGTTTCAAGGTTATCGGCACCAGGAAACAATTCGACGTAATAAATCGTTGCACCTGTACGTTGAGCAACACCTGGCACGGAGGTAGTTTGTGCGAAATAGCCGTTCTCTTCGCCTAAATTGACAATCCAGTCTGCGAGAACGCCACCGCCCTCGCCCCCCATCGCTAAAATGGCGATTTTAATGGGCTGTAATGCAATTGATGATGGAGATGAAAGCATTCGTTCCCCCTTAGAAACTGAGCTCTTCACGACGACGTGCATCACGACGTTGTAAATAGCCAATAAACCAACCGCGAACACGATGGCGTAGTTTGTCCCAACGATTTGGGTTGGTAATAATTTGAGCTTTAAAAAATGAAGGACATAAAACAGCCGCGTGGGAAACCTCACCGCATAAACCGCATCCCACACAGCTATCCATCACAGTGGCCACAGGGTCTGTTCTTAATGGATCTGGATTCGGTTTTATTGATAACGACGGGCAGCCAGAAAGACGAATACAAGAGTGATCACCAGTACAAGTGTCAGGGTCAACACCGAAGCGCTCGCGCACAACTCGTTTACCTGCGGCTATGTCATTGCGAACCTTTTTCTTTTCACGGCGCTGTAGATTTAACATGCATTCGCTTTGTGCAATCAGTACCTTTGGCCCTTTTTCATCCGTCGTCAACGCTTCACGCAATGTGTTAGTCATTGTTTTTAGGTCATAAGTACGCTTGATGGTTTTCACCCAATTTACACCGACCCCTTTGACGGCCTTTTCAATTTCATGGCCTGTACTGCGAGTTGGGTTCAGCGCTGTTGATGACAAAATATCTTGTCCCCCCGTTGCCGATGTATAACTGTTATCAATAACAATAGTTAAGTTATCGCTACGGTTAAACACGCTATTAGCGATACCACTGGTTAAACCGTTATGCCAAAAACCACCATCGCCCATCACTGAAATTGCGCGTTTCCCAGCTTTAGCATTTAGCGCTGCCGCACCAGCCCCCCCTAAGCCATAACCCATCGTTGTATTACCGAGGTTAAATGGTGGGAGAATTGAGAATAAGTGGCAGCCAATATCGGCACTGACATGATGCTCGCCAAGCTCACGCTCGACCAGTTTCATAGCCGTAAAAATAGGCCTTTCAGGGCAACCCGTACAAAACCCTGGTGGGCGCGCATGTACAGTTTCATCGAGTGTTGGTTCAGCGGCATTGACGTATTCAGGTAAAGATTCTTCAGCTTGTCCAGTGGCAATATTGATTGTGGGAATCCGGATTTGTTTCGCCGCCGCTTTGACTTGAGGCTCTATTTTCCCGTGCCGTTCAAAAAACGAACGTAACCCAGCAAGTACTGTAGCAGTGTTGTATTCCCCCGCCATTGGTAACATATCTTTGCCGTGTAATTCGATATCGATATTCCGCTGACGCAAAATATTGGCAACATTCTGCTCAACAAAGTTAGGTTGCCCTTCTTCCAACACTAAAATGGCTTTTTTATTGCTGCAAAAACGTTCAAATTCGTCATCAATCAATGGATAAGCCACATTCATTACGTATAGCGGAATTTTGCTATTACCGAACACATCCGCTAAACCAATTTGGTTGAGTGCGCGGATCAATGTGTTATAGCAACCACCTTGTAACGCAATACCAACATCGTCAGCATCCTCAGAAAAAAACTCATTTAACTCACGCTCTTGAATAAATTTAACGGCGGCTGGCCAGCGTGCTTCGATTTTTTCTTTTTCATGTAAAAAACTCGCAGGCGGCAACACAATCCGACTCACATCTCTCGTTGGGTTTTCAAGTGCGTCTTTAACTGTAAATTTAGGATGCTGATTATCCGCACACACAAATTGGCCATGAACGTGGCATGAACGAATGCGCATTTGTAGCATAACGGGGGTATTGCTGGCCTCAGATAAATCAAAGCCATCTTTAACCGCTTGAACAATCGAAGGTAAATTTGGACGAGGGTCGAGTAACCACATCTGTGATTTCATCGCAAAGGCATGGCTACGTTCCTGCATAATTGAGGAACCTTCGCCATAATCTTCCCCAACGATAATCAGTGCACCACCTAACACTCCGCCTGACGCTAAGTTAGCAAGCGCATCAGAAGCAACGTTTGTTCCAACCGTTGCTTTGAACGTCACTGCACCACGTAAAGGGTAATTAACAGAAGCCGCTAGCGTCGCGGCGGCAGTAGCTTCGCTTGCACTATTTTCGAAACGAATACCATATTCAGACAGAATATCCTGTGCATCTGCCAGAACATCCATTAAATGTGAAATTGGCGCTCCCTGATACCCTGCAACATAGGAAACACCTGATTCTAACAAGGCTTTTGTTACTGCAAGAATGCCTTCACCACTGAAAACATCACCTTGCCCTTGTCGTAATTTTTGAACTTCTTGAACAAACGAGCGCTCAGCCATTTTAACCTCACCAGTCAACGTCAGAACGTTTTTTATCTTTTTTGTGTTTATTAGTTGTATCCCTTTTGTTAATTAAAGGTCAATCCATGATTAATCATGTAAATTGAATTTATGCAGAGAGTGGATAAGCCCTGCACATAGGGGACAAATTACCTTTAAAAACAAGAGAAACTGGGGAGTCTACGATAAGAAACAGTCGGTAAAGAAGAACAAGAGGTAATATATAAAAAAGACATTAAATCATTAAGTAACAGTTAATTCCCCCTATAACAAAAAAGGGATTAGTCATTTAAACCAGTGAAATTATAATTTTTAGATATTTAAACCAATCAAAAACAAAACAAAAATACAAACAGAGCAAACAACATGATTAATCATATATATCTTACTGAAATAAACTAAAAATAACTTTATTTTTTATATTGTTATGGGTATCACAATAACCACACTGTTTCTGATTTCTTGCACTTTCTGGATAGTTTTTGCACATATTTAGCTAGGTAAGAAAAGGTGTTTATGATATGTTCAATTAACAAACAGTTAAAAATACTTTAATGAAATGTTAATGAAATAACCGTTTAGCACCATCATAAATACAACAAAATATATCTACCACAAACCTGAACCATTTTTGCTATAAATATAACAATTAATTGAATTCATTGAGAAAACCTATAATAAGTAAAAATAGCCAAGCCACTACCTAATCAATCGCAAGGGAATGGCTGGCAATTAATTTTGGAGGTACCTCCGATGTTGAGCAACTCGCGGTCCCATTCATCTGCACCTCAGATTGAAAATCAGATCTGTTCGTCAGAACGTTTGTTATTTACATCAGCTGATCCTGAAGAAATAAAATCCATGGTTGGTCGAGTGATGAAACCGCATCAATTTCACCTACTCAATCCCCATCAACGCCTTGATGCTCGAATGCATTATATTCCAATGGGAGATATTTCCTTAAGCCGCTTACGCTATGGTGCAGACGTTGCAATTGCCCCCGGAAAACTAGAAGATTTTTTTCTTTTACAAATGCCCCTTGCAGGCAGTGCGATTATTGAAAGTGGCGGAAAGCGGTTAGAATCCACACCACAAATAGCGTCTTTACTTAGCCCTGAAGAATCAACAACCATGCGTTGGAATAGCGATAACGACCAATGCATGTTGCGAATTTCACGGTCCTTATTAGAAAGATCGTTAGTTGGTCAACTCGGCCATACGCTCGATAAACCACTGGTGTTTGAATTGGGTTTTGCGTGGCAATCCTGTATTGAATGGCGTACTTTAATGAATTACCTGATTGAATGTGCTACACGGACACCTGACCTTCTACAACATAAATTAATTGCAACACAAGTAGAACAATTGGTTTCTGTCACGCTACTTTCCACCCATATCCACAATTACACTGAAGATTCAGGCATGCGCAGAGCTACCATCCGCCCTCGTCATGTTCGCCGAGTACAGGAATATTTAGAAGCTCATGCCCATGAGCCAATTACGGTTGAGCAACTAGCACATATTGCAGGTGTCAGTTTACGTAGTTTATATGCAGGTTTTAAAGAGTTTTTAGATATTAGTCCCATGCAATATTTACGCGATTTGCGCATGGAGCGTGTGCGTGCTGAATTGTTATCAGGAGAAGCTAGCAATGTCACTGGAGTTGCACTGCGCTGGGGGTTTGCACATATGGGTCGCTTTAGCGCTGAGTATAAACAACGCTATGGTGAATCACCAAGCCAAAGTATGAAAAAAGCCTAATATCCAAAATCTATATATTTATTAATATATTGTGTGTAATCGGCTATTAAAATATAAGAAAAACAAAAAGCACAGCATGATTCTTATTATGCTGTGCTTTTCCGTCAACAAAATTAAATAATTAGAAAGGAATCGATGCTTTTAAATAAATTTGTGAGCCTTCTGGACGGTTTCTCACTTCAAAGTCTTTTTCCCATTTAGCGGTAAATAACCAACCTTGTGGATTAGCGTAACGAATTGAAGGGCCGATGGAATATGCACGAGCCTTTCCTTGGGCAGAATTTGGTCCGCTATCATCCGTTGTTTGCCAAAACGCATAACCGCCAATCCCTGCTACCCAGCCATTGCCAAACCCCCAACCTAAGCCATAATCAGCATGGAAGGCTTGCCCTGAGCGAGTTTTGGTATCGTTATTGCGAAAGTTAAAATCATACATCATTTTTAAATCCGCATTCACACCAACTGGGGGGATGTAGCTAATCGCCCACACAGGTTGTAATGCCCAATAGTTTTTACCTAGACTAGAAGGGTCTGTTTTACTGTATTTTCCTGTCGGTGCATAGGCATCTAACCCCACCACATAATGTAAATCCGCAGAAGGGTGAAAACCCAAAGCAGGCCCGAATGTCACATCGCCTAATCCACGGCTAGTGTCTTTTTTGCCCGCGGCTTTTGCAGTCACATCCAATAACGGTACGATGGTATGAAAAGCTAAATCGCCGCCCAATATTTTTTGATCTGTAACCCAAATTAAGCGCGGTGCCAATACATTCACATTCACACTAAAGCCAGGAACAGGAATTTTATCCCCTTTATTATCACGAATGCTGTCATAGTGCGCATTCCCGCCATACATCAACACATGTACGCCTGGCGGTGGTAGTGCGCCCGACATAAAGTTTTCAAGGCCATCGGGATAGACACCCAACCCGCCCCCTTCCGTCGCCAAGGCGCCAAACGAAAGTACGCTGAGACACGAACCTGCAACAAGCTTACTGATTGTTTTTTTATTCATCATGTTTCCTGCCATAGTGGGTTGTCTTACTGTGTGTGCTTTGCCTGTTATCTCGCAGTTCCCTTGCGTTTTATTTATGTCCTATTTTTTCGCCAGTTTTTGCGCAACAAGGTAACCAGACCCTCCGCCAAGACCGGGACCCGGATGTGTTGATGCGCCAATATGAAAAAGGTTTTTAACCGCTGTTTGATGTGTTTTTGTTTGGCCTGATGCCGCAAAAGGCCGTAACCAGAAGAATTGATCAGGTGAACAAGTGCCTGAGTAAGGATCGCCGCCGACAAGATTGCAGTTATAGTTTTCCAGATCCGCTGGCGAAATGGCTTTTCGCCCTACGATCAACGAAGAAAAACCGGGCATAACCCGTTCTAAACGTTGCTGAATTCTATCTGCGACCGCTTCACGCACTTCATCATTCCACCGCCCATCATCAGGAATAGTAATTTCCCCGGCTGAATCCCCTTTTAAACGTCTTGGTAATTCTTGCATTTGGATCCATAAGATCCACCCACCATCAGGAGCACGGCTGGGATCTAATGCAGTCGGTTGCCCAATCCCAAATGTTGGTTTATCAGGTAGATAGCCATTATTTGCTTGAGTTACAGATAAACAAACCTGCTCCATACTTTCAGTGAAATGGACGAGCGGAACATTTAATAGTTCAGGGTTGCACCAAGGGGGCGGCGCACTTAATGCAAAGTGAATTTGCATCCCTGCACGACCATAGCGGTAGCCTTTCGCCTTTTCCATCACTTGAGGTGAGACATTATCAAGTAATGAGCCATACAGCTGCGTTGGGGTGACGTTGCACACCACACTTTCTGTGGCTTGGATCATTTGACCATTGACGATAACACCCGTCGCACGGCTATTTCTCCCCTCACCTTGCGTCATCACTTTCTCGACGTGCATTCCCGTTTTGAGCTCACCACCATGGGCTTCAATCACTTTCGCAAAAGCCTCAACGAGGCGATAACTGCCACCTTTCACGACAGGCATCCCACCAGCAACAACGGCAGCGAAGGTTAATTTGCCAATTAGCGCCGAACTCGCTTCATCAGGCCCTAACCCTGTGTGAAGTACCCATGGCGCCATCAACGCGCGGCTAAAATCATGCTGCAATTCACGTTCTGACCAACGACGAAAGCTTTCCACACCTGATTTAGCAAAGTCCAACAACCCATCGACACCCCGTTTACGCCATTCGGAAAACAACAGCTTTAATATGCCGCCGCTATAAGGGTTTTGCCCTAATAAACCAAATGTGAGCGCCGCATCTTGGGTAAATAATTTGTCTGCCATTTTACGAAATACTAGCCCATCACCAGGTGCAATGAGATCGAGCTGTTTCGCGGCCTCAACAACATCCCGCTTCAGCGCAATAGACTGCCCATCGGGTTGGACTAACCCTGTTGAATAGTCGCATTGGGCAAACGCTAATCCATGCTTTTTCAGCTGCGGTTCGAGTTCTTGATAGCCGGGGCTACCAACAAACAGTGAATACCAGCAAGAAAGCAGATCATGGGTATACCCTTCAAATAAATTTTCAGTCCGAATACAACCGCCTAAGCGATCGTTTCGTTCTAACACCAACACCGATTTTCCGCGCACCGCCAGCAAAGCCGCGCACATCAAGGAATTCATCCCGCTACCAACGACGATCACTTGTGGGTTAGAAAGTGTTGCCATACCTCACCCCACTAGTGCCAAGACGCGTAATGGGCTGCCTGATCCCCCTTCGATTTTCAGCGGCGCCGCAACAATTACCACACCTGTAGGCGGTAATTTATCGAGGTTTTTCAAGCACTGTAGGCCATATTTATTATTACCATGCATTAAGGTATGGCATGGATAAGGCACAGGCCAGCTATAGGATTGCCCCGCATCCGTATTAATGGTTTCAACACCAAACCCTTTCACATCACGCTCATGAATCAACCATTCGACAGCTTCTTGAGAAGGCCCCGGCGTATGGGCACCATCTTCACGCATGCTCACATAAGCTGCTGGATCATCCGCTTTTTTCGACCAATCCGTTCTAAAAAGTACCCAAGCCGCTTTAGGGATTTTGCCGTGTTTTTCTTCCCATTTTTGCAGAAATTCGACCGTTAGCACCCAGTCAGGGTTTTGCGCCACTTCTTTGCTCGCATCAACGACCACGGCTGGGGCAACAAAGTTTTCAACCGGAATGGTATCAACCGTGTTGTTCGCTTGGTCTTTACCACTGATCCAGTGAATAGGGGCATCAAAGTGCGTACCGGTATGTTCACCGCAACTAAAGTTATTCCAATACCAAGCAGGGCCGTTATCATCGTAACGGGAGATTTGCTCCATACTGAACGACCACACCTGCCCAAACTGCTCAGGTAATTGCAGCGCAGGGAATGATGGCGATAAGGTTTGTGTTAGATCGACAACCTGAATATTGCCTTGCTGTAATTCTTTCGCGAATGTCATCAATGCTTGCTGATTCATGGTGTTTCTCCTACGCCAACGGCGATTCATGTAAAGCGGTAAAGCCACCGCCATGGAACACTAACGGTTTCCCTGTTTCACTACCGATACGGCGCACATGCCCCACCATCAATAAGTGGTCGCCGATGGTGTCTTGCTTATGGTTATCACAAACTAATGTGGCAATAGCGCCGTGCAATGCAGGCACACCTTCAGGGGTTAAATGGATAGCCACATCTTCAAACTTGTTTTCAATACGTGGATTCGCAAAGCGCATAGCAAGTTCTTGGTGCCCGTGTCCTAAGATATTGATGGTGAAATGTGCGCAATCACGAAATACCGCTAAGTTTGGTGAATGATTCACTAAGCTCCATAAAACTAATGGTGGGTCGAGTGATAACGACGCAAACGAGTTAATGGTTAGCCCCACATCACGGCCATCTGCGGTTCGTGTTGTCACGATTGCGACCCCTGTTGGGTAGCACCCGAGCAAGTTGCGCAAGGTTTTAGATTCAAATTCGGTATGACCCCATTCCCTTTCGCACATGAATGTATCCTCTGCAATCATAGACATAGTCAATCCTCCTCGCTAAGCGCGGGCTTCTTCCATCATTTGTGATTGAATGTAGGCCTCACATGCCGCGCCATCTTTCCACCATGGGAACAGCACTGGCGGGTAGTTAAAGGCGTTCGCGATGGTATGTGCGAGGGATGGCAATTGCTGGGCTGCACCTAACAGGTGCAGAATATGTGGCTCTGGTGGCGCTAATAATGAGTTTGTCCATTCCACAACATGGCGACCATATTTCCAGAACTGTTCGAAAGTGTCGTCCATCCACTGTGCGGTATACGGTTTATCACCGTGGGCGAGAATTGCGTCATAGTAGACCTTGCAAGCCTTAGTCGCGTTATTCGAACCTTGGCCTGTTAATGGGTCATTTGTAACTAATGCATCCCCTAAGCCAAACACAATCTTGCCCGATGGCAGGGTTAATACAGGCTTGCGCACCGTTGGTGCAAATCGCCCAGCTAAGATGCCGTTATCATCCGTTAATTCGATATTGCGACAGCGTGACGCTTCCCAAGGTAAATAGGTGTTGAGGATTTTTTTACTGTACGCCAAATGTTCTTGTGGAGTACGCGCTTCACCCCACTGATCCATTGGGCCTCCCGGAATACCCTCGAAAACCATAATGTGGCAATCACCGCTGTTGGTCAGGGATGGAAACACAAAGTATTCGCCAATACCGGGGATCAAGTTAAACGACACTTGAGAGTATTCAGGTGTCGGTAACATGCCGTGCACATACGTCAGTGCCAAAGCGCGTTGGGGTTTATCATATGGCGAGCGAGTTTCATCGCGCTCAAGCAGTTTAACAATTTCCCCTTTCCCACCCGCTAGCACAACAAGGTCATGGGTTTCAGCCAAACGCTCCAGCTCCGCAACGCCAACATCTTCAATACGTAAATTGCCGCCACGTGCTGCAAACAGCTCCATCCAATACGGCATTTTGATACGCTGATCGACAGCTTGCGCATAGTTATCTAAGCGTGAGCGCCAAGAAATCGCTTTTTCACCCGCTTTTTCAGGGTGAGGAACGGTAAAACCAATGCCTTCGACAGGAGGGCATTTGTCTTCCCAAAAGTTAATTCCTAAATCACGTTCAAATTGCAGCGAAATATCAAACATGCATTGGCTCGACATCACACGGCCATTTTTAACATCATCTGGCGTACGGTTTGTGGCGACAGTTACTTCATAGCCTTTATCTAACAGACCTAAAGCCAACGGCATACCCGCTTGACCACCACCTACGATAGCAATACGACGCATAGTATTTTCCTCAGTAACGTTAAAATGGTGTCTTATTGTGCAAGACGGGGAATTGCAGGTTTAGCCTGTTCAGGCCCCATAGCGGAGTAACCGCCATCAACAGCGTAATCTGCACCAGTCACGAAACTCGCCAGATCAGAAAGAAGGAACGCAACAACTTGAGCCACCTCTTCAGGGTCGCCCACGCGTTTTAATAAATGGTAATCCGCAGCAACACGGTCAGTTTTTTGGCGGTCGCCACCAGTGATTTCATCCATCACACGGGACCATGTCCAACCAGGGGAAACAGAATTCACGCGAATGCCGTCATCGGCATAATCCATCGCTTGGCTGCGAGTGACTTCCAACATGGTGGCTTTCGATGCGGGGTAGAGCCAACGACCCGTTTGAGCGACAGAAGACGAAATACTGGTAAAGTTGACGATGGCGCCTTTACCCACTTTCACAAAGTGTGTTTTGGCAAATTGCGCCGCCATAACGGCACTGACCACATTAATATTTAACGCAGTTAACCAATCTTGTCGTGAAGATGACTGGCCTTCATCAAGGTAAGTCGCGGCCAGATTAACCAAAAAATCGAGTTGCCCATACTTTTGCGCAACGCGGTCAATACCCTGCTTGAGTTGTTGGTCATCAGTGATATCCACAGGTAAGAAATCAATATTTAGCTCACTTTGCGCGACTTTTTCACCATTGGCGGCGTCAATATCAAAAATAGTGACTTTAACACCATAACTGCTCAGCACTTTTGCCACTGTTGCACCAATTTTGGTCGCACCCCCAGTCACAATTGCAATTTTGTTATTCAAACCTTTCATCTTTGGCGCCCTCTTTTCGCTCTCATTTCATTACAACGAATTCACAAAAAATTAACATGATTGATAATTACGCAGAATGAGCGAAAAGCTGTAGCCGCTGGGCGCAAAAAATATCCACCCAGTGCGGCAATTTAGTCAATAAGGCGATGATATATGAAGAGAAATAGCCACTTTTCGCAGCAGCTATCCAAAAAATGAAAAGTGTGAATGATGACGGGAAAAGAGTTTATTGCTATTTAAGGTCGCTCTAAAATTCGGGCGCCCGGGCCTTTTTTACCCAATACGTCATCAGGGTTACGTAACGGGCAATCACTTAACGATAAGCAGCCGCAACCAATACAATTATCCAATTCATTACGTAAACGCGTAAGTTGCCGAATACGTTTATCTAATGACACACGCCATTGGGTGGACATCTCTTTCCACTGTTCCGATGTCAGCGCGCTATTCGCGGGGAAGCGCCCTAATGCCTCTTGGATTTCTTGTAATGGAATACCTGTACTTTGCGCGACTTTAATAATGGCGATATAGCGCAACACCACCGCATGGAATCGCCGTTGATTACCGTGTGTTCGGGTACTTTTTATTAATCCCTTTGATTCATAAAAATGCACAGTAGAAACAGGAACACCTGAACGTTTTGCGACCTCACCAACCGTTAATGCTCTTTTAGGATCAATATTTATTTCCCCATTTTTTTGGGGTTTTATCGCTTTTGTGTCTTTATCTGCCATTTTTGCTTACCTTCGCTTGACCTCAACTTAACTTAAGGTTTTATAGTGCAGCCCTATGACTTTGTCAATTGATGTTATTTTTTAAAAGGGGATAGGTTCATGCCATTGGTGATCGCCAAAATGTTAGAAAGCAATAGCTTATGGTTTATTGCTCGCTTACTCGTCTTGGTTTTATTTATTTCATCTGGATTAGCCAAAGTACTTAATTATGAAAATAGCCTCGCTGAAATGCGTGCAGCTGGTTTGAATCCAGATTGGTTCTTCAATATTGCCTCTGCCGCCGTGATGCTGATTGGCTCTGTTTTCGTGTTACTTAACCGCTTGTTATGGCTGGCAACAGGGGCGCTTGCCGTCTTTTTATTTCTCACCATTGTGATTGTGCACACTTTTTGGAGTTACACGGGAGAACACGCACAAATCGCCATGTTTTGGGCTATTGAACATATTGCCGTCATTGGTGGGTTAATGGCAGTGGCAATTGCAGGGCATTTTCGCCGTCTTTATTTCGCGCTGAAAACGCAGAAATAGAAGGAAAATTAAATGAGTAAAAAAACAATAATCACACTGTGTACTATTTTGGTCGCAGCAGGGGGCGGTAGCGCCATTTATTCGACTTATGCACAAAACGATGAAGGCGAAAAAGCCGCTTATCAATATCCACCAACCAAAGTTGCTCTCGCTTCAGTCAGTTTAGATACTGCGCCACGAACGTTTTATGGTGTCGGGGAACTGGAAGCAGGCAGCCAAGTGCAAGTGGCAGCGGAAACGAATGGCCGCATTACCCAAATTACCTTTGAGTCCGGCCAACAGGTTAAAAAAGGCCAAATTTTAGTGCAACTTAACGATGCAGTTGAGCAAGCGGATTTATCTCGCTACCAAGCGCAGATGCGCAATGCGGCACGCTTATATCAAAGAACAAGCTCGTTATCCGCACAGCATTTAGTGGCAGAAGCGCAAGTCGATAGTACTCGCGCAGAACGCGATATTGCCCAAGGACTCATTCGCCAAACTCAAGCATTAATCGCACAAAAAACCATTCGCGCGCCTTTTGATGGCACGATTGGTATTCGCCAAGTGCATGAAGGTCAGTATTTAACCCCTGGTGAAACTATCGCAAGCTTAGTCGATACCAAAACGCTAAAACTTAATTTCTCGTTAGATGAGCAAGCGTCCCCGGAGTTACATCAAGGGCAAGTGGTTGATGTTACTGTGGATGCCTATCCAAACAAAACCTTCCCTGCTCGCATCACCGCTATTGACCCGCTCATTGGTAAGTCTCGCACCGTTGCGCTGCAAGCAACGTTAGAAAATAGCGATGGCACCCTCAAAGCTGGTATGTATGCCAACGTGAATGTGGTTCGCCAAGCCAGTAATGAAGTGCTCACTATCCCAGAAACGGCGGTCACTTACACAGCTTACGGGGACACTGTTTTTATTACAGAAGGTGAAGGTGATGCCATGGTCGTCAAGCGCGTTTCCGTCAAAACTGGCCAACGTTGGGATGGCAAAATTGAAATTGAACATGGGTTAAGTGCTAACGATAAAGTGGTCACATCAGGCCAATTACGCCTTAATAATGGTTCTGCAATTACGCCAGTTGCGCAAGATACGTTGTCTGAACCCACGGCACAAACTGAGCAAGGTTCATAAGGAGGCGCTATGAAATTTACGGATATTTTTGTACGCCGCCCTGTTTTAGCCTTAGTGGTCAGTGCATTAATTGTGTTGATTGGTTTATTTGCCCTGAGCAAATTACCCATCCGCCAATACCCACAGTTAGAAAGTGCCACAGTGACTATCACCACACAATACCCCGGAGCATCAGCAAAACTGATGCAAGGGTTTGTCACCCAGCCTATCGCCCAAGCAGTTTCTTCGGTTGAAGGCGTCGATTACTTGTCGTCGTCATCTGTGCAGGGCAGCAGCCTTGTCACGGTACGTATGGAATTAAACCGCGACTCCACTCAAGCCCTTACGCAGGTGATGGCGAAAGTTAACCAAGTGCGCTACAAGTTGCCAAAAGAAGCGTATGACCCAGTCATTGAGTTATCTTCTGGGGAATCAACCGCGGTCGCCTATATTGGGTTTTCAAGTACGGATTTATCCATACCTGCGTTGACCGACTATATTTCTCGCGTGGTTGAGCCGATGTATTCCTCCATTGAGGGCGTTGCGAAGGTACAGGTATTTGGTGGGCAGCAACTCGCGATGCGCTTATGGCTTGATGCCGACAAACTGGCAGGGCGCGGGCTATCAGCGGCTGATGTTGCACAAGCCGTGCGCCAAAATAACTACCAAGCCGCACCGGGTAAAGTCAAAGGCGAATATGTCATTTCTAACGTCTATGTGAATACCGACTTAACTAATGTGGATGAGTTCCGCGACTTAGTGATCCGCAACGATGGCAACGGTTTAGTTCGTTTAAAAGATGTGGGAACCATTGAGCTGGGAGCAGCCTCGACAGAAACCAGTGGTTTAATGAATGGTGAACCCGCAATTTACCTTGGCTTGTTTGCGACACCAACGGGTAATCCGCTCGTTATTGTTGATGGCATGAATAAATTAATGCCAGATATTGATAAAACGCTACCACCGGGTGTGAAAGTGGAGATGGCCTTTGAAACATCACGGTTTATTAAGGCCTCTATTGACCAAGTTATCAATACGTTAGTCGAGGCTTTGCTGATTGTTATAGCCGTGATTTACCTGTGTTTAGGGTCGATTCGCAGCGTGATTATTCCTATCTTAGCGATCCCGTTGTCCATGTTGGGTGCCGCTGCTCTTATGATGGCTTTTGGCTTTAGTATCAACTTATTAACCTTATTAGCCATGGTCTTGGCTATTGGGTTGGTGGTCGATGATGCTATCGTAGTGGTGGAAAACGTCCATCGCCATATCGAAGAAGGTAAGTCCCCTGTATTAGCCGCCTTAATTGGTGCGCGGGAAGTGGCAGGGCCCATCATTGCGATGACCATTACCTTAGCCGCCGTTTATGCGCCAATTGGTTTGATGTCTGGCCTAACAGGCGCGTTATTTAAAGAGTTCGCCCTAACCCTTGCAGGTGCAGTGATTGTTTCTGGTATTGTGGCATTGACTCTTTCCCCTGTCATGAGCTCCTTTATGCTGAACTCAAAACAGAATGAAGGCCGCATGGCACGAATGGCAGAAAAGTTCTTTACCACGCTGGCACACTATTACACCATTTTATTGAATTTTTCGTTAAAAAACCGCTGGATAACGGGTGTGATTGCCGTGGTAGTATTCATCAGCTTACCCATGCTTTACCAATCCGCCCCGCGCGAATTAGCCCCTGTTGAAGACCAATCCGTGGTATTAACCGCGATTAAGTCCCCTCAACATGCCAACCTTGAGTATGTCGAACGGTTTTCTCGTAAATTGCACGATGTTTTCATGGAGCTCCCTGAAACCGAAAGTACGTGGATTATTAACGGAACTGATGGCCCTTCCGCTAGCTTCGGGGGAACTAACTTGTCTTCTTGGGAAGAACGGGATAGACCTGCTTCTACCATTCAAGCGGATTTACAGGGACGCGTTGGCGATGTCGAAGGGAACAGTATTTTTGTTTTCCAATTACCTGCGTTACCCGGTTCCACTGGGGGGTTACCGATTCAAATGGTGCTAAAAAGCCCGCAAGATTACTCGGTGCTGTATAAAACCATGGAGGAAATCAAGCAACAGGCACGAGAAAGCGGCTTATTTATGGTCGTGGACAGTGACCTCGACTATAACAACCCTGTGGTTGAGGTGCGAATTAACCGCTCCAAAGCCAATAGTTTAGGTATTCGTATGCAAGATATTGGTGAGTCCCTGAACTTATTAGTCGGCGAAAATTATATTAACCGTTTTGGGATGGATGGTCGCTCTTACGATGTGATCCCACAAAGTATGCGTAGCCAAAGGCTAACACCAGAGGCGCTTTCCCGCCACTATGTGAAAGCCGAAACAGGCACGATGATCCCGCTGTCTACGGTCGTGGATATCCATACGCAGGTTGAACCGAACAAACTCACGCAATTTAACCAACAAAATGCGGCAATTTTCCAAGCTATTCCTGCACCAGGCGTAACTTTAGGACAGGCAGTCGCTTACCTTGATAACATTGCCAATGAACTTCCAGCGGGCTTTAGCCATGACTGGCAATCCGATTCGCGCCAATATAAACAAGAAGGTAACACCCTCGCCTTTGCCTTTATGGCGGCGCTCATCATTATTTATTTAGTACTCGCAGCGCAGTACGAAAGCTTGGTCGACCCGCTGATCATTCTTATCACCGTTCCATTGTCGATTTGTGGTGCGCTAATCCCACTCGCATTGGGATATGCCACATTGAATATTTACACCCAAATCGGCCTTGTAACCTTGATAGGTTTAATCAGTAAACATGGAATATTGATGGTGGAATTTGCCAATGAATTACAGGCAAATGAAGGATTAGACCGCCGCCATGCCATATTAAAAGCAGCACAAATTCGTTTACGCCCAATTTTAATGACCACCGCAGCGATGGTGATTGGTCTAGTTCCATTGTTATTCGCCACAGGCGCCGGTGCCAATAGCCGCTTTGGCCTCGGGTTAGTCATTGTCACTGGGATGTTAGTTGGGACGTTGTTTACACTGTTTGTTTTGCCAACCATTTATTCATTATTAGCCCGTAATCACAGTGCGACTGCATTGACACCAAGGCGTTATGAGCTTGCTGAAGCCAATCGCCTGATCAAAGAAACTCAGGAGACTTCACTATGAGAAATACCGTAATAAACACACAGAATAATCGCCGAACGGCCAATGCTGTAGAAATGAGTGCAATGAGTGCAATGAGTAACAGTATGGCTATGCTATTAATTTACCATGGATTATCCACTAACACAGGAAAGACTAGCACGGAAGATAATGGAATAATTTCCACTAAACCAACCCGTTAGTTCGCTTTTCTTTCAGACCAAACCGCATAATTCAGACTGAATTATGCGGTTTTTTCTCTTTTACCCTTCGTAGAAAGCTAAAACCAGATTACCCTCGCGGATAATTATCGGGTTACCAGGAAGCGCGTCAATCAGTTCGTGTTTCGAACCCTCCACCACCACCGCTACATTTTTGTATTGATGGCTTTCCAGTAATGCAGGTAATTGGCCTAAACCGTAAAAACGGTTTGCAGCATCAGGATACTGTAGCCCATAGCCTAATTCCCCTGTTTGATGCAACATCGTAATATCACTGCGTTTTAATACCCAAGCCAGCGCTGTACCTAAGCCAACATTGTTAGTTAATAATACCGATTTGTTTTCCAATTGATTGTAATACTTAGCAATCAACTTTTGGGGGGTATTATTGCTTGCCACATAATTTGGGATCACATGGCCCACACTTAAGCTAATGGCAACCGTGCATACTGCGGCTAAATACCAGAGCCGCTGCTTCATTGAAATAGCCGCCACCACTAGCCAAAAAATAAATGCCCCTGCCGCCAGCCATAATTTATGACTTTCATCTGCTTGGTAAATATTAATTTTAGGGATATACGGTGAAGCAATGATTACCCCCGCAGCAAGGCCGCCAACGACCATATTGATCACCGCATTTGCACGGATGGCGAGTGTTTTTTTCTCCGTTAAGATTTTTTCAATATACGCTGCCATTAAAATCGCAACGGGTGCAATACATGGCAAAATATAGGTAAGTAGCTTGCCTTTCGTGATACTAAAAAAGACAAACGGCGCAAGGAACCATAATAAGAAATAAAAATGCATCCCTTTTTGCTGCCATGCTTGGCGTAAAGCGCCAAATAAGTAGCCTAACCACGGCAAAACTGCCGCCATCATGATAGGAATATAAAACCAAAATGGGGATTTGTTTTGGGCGTTATCGGCCATAAACCGTTGAATATGTTCAACCCAGAAGAAATAACGCCAAAAGTCAGGCTCACGGCTGGCGATCACAAATGCCCATGGCAGACAAACTACAAACGCCGTGAAAATCGACACAAATGAAAAAACAAAGACTTCTTTGAACTTTTTAAAGTAAAACCCGGCAATCGAGCACACTAACACAGGTAAAACTAAAACTAAGAACCCCTTCGTTAATACCCCTAAACCGCAGGCCACCCCCAGCAAAATATACGCTAAGAGTTGATGAGAAAATCGCTTAGTGGTCAGCCCCCATTGAAAAAAGAAAATGACCATGGTGATAAATGCGGTCACGATAGGGTCAAGGATGTTATAAGTGCCAATGGTAAACACCATCAACATGGAGAGATAAATAAACGTGGCATTAAACGCAATACGTGGGTTCTTCCACGCCATTTTAGCGCTAAGATAAACAAATAACCCACTGATTAATGTACTAAATACAACACCAAGACGAACAGAAACGTTATTCTCGCCAAATAACATTTGGAAAACAGCGCCAACCCAGTACCCAAAAATCGGTTTTTCGAAATAGCGAACATCCAGCAGTTCTGGCACGCTCCAATTATAACTGATGATTAATTCACGGCTAATTTCAGCATAACGGAGTTCATCGGGTTGCCACAACAGCCGCCCGTTTAACGGTAAAAAATAGGTTACAACAATAAATACAAATAGCAGGCACCACTTAAGGCAGGCAATTTTATTATTTGCCATAATCATCTCATCTCAACCATTCTTGTTATTAATATTTAATATTTTTAAGTTGTTAGCGTGCAAGCAACGCTCATCCTTCTTTATTAGGCTATTATCATTGCGACAATTAAACCCCACATAAACAAATCAATAATTACACGGCTTTCGCATTGCTGTTTATAAACAATCAATAAATGAATACCCTATTTTATTCATCATCAAAAAAGAGATAAGAATCACGAGTTAAGACTCGTTATATAAAAAATAGTTCACTCCATAACGGTACGCTATGAATATTAAAAATTAATTAATTCTTAATATTTAAAATTAAAATAAAATCATTTTTATTTACACCCAAAAACAAAAACCAGCCATGGTATTACCCATCACTGGCTTTTATTGGTAGTAGCTAACGATTATTTTGCAGCGATTAGTGCTTGCTCAAGGTCTGCGAGGATATCATCGATATGTTCAATCCCTATCGATAAACGGATCATATCCCGTGAAACCCCTGCTTGAGCGAGTTCTACATCATTCAATTGGCGGTGAGTCGTGGATGCAGGGTGGCAAGCCAGTGACTTCGCATCACCAATATTCACCAGTCGAACAATCAGCTGCAACGCATCAATAAAACGCGCTCCCGCTTCTTGACCACCTTTAATACCGAACGACATAATACTGGCAGGTTTACCGTTCATGTATTTTTGCGCTAACGCGTGTTCTGGGTTGCTTGGTAGCCCTGCATATTTAACCCATTCCACTTGTGGGTGCTTTTCAAGGAAATTTGCCACTTTTAGCGCATTTTCTGTGTGTCTATCCATTCTTAGCGCCAAGGTTTCTAAGCCTTGTAAAATTAAGAATGCATTAAATGGGGACAGTGCCGCCCCTGTTCCACGTAAAGGCGCAACACGGCAACGGGCGATGAAAGCGGCTGCACCAAAGTGTTCTGTGTAGCTCACACCATGATAGGCCACATCTGGCTCAATCAATAATGAGAAACGGTTTGGGTATTTCGTCCATGGGAACTTCCCTGAGTCAATGACCATACCGCCCAGTGATGTACCGTGACCACCGATATACTTGGTTAATGAGTGAACAACAATATCCGCACCATGTTCAAAAGGACGGCATAAATACGGTGTTGCAACGGTATTGTCCACAATCAGCGGTACACCATGGCGATGGGCGACTTCCGCCAGCGCAGCAATATCAACGATAAACCCAGCGGGGTTCGAAATAGACTCACAAAAAACCGCACGGGTTTTTTCATCAATCAACGCTTCCAATGCAGCTAAATCATCATGTTCTGCAAAACGGGTTTCGATACCTAAGCGGGGTAAAGCATGAGCCAATAAGTTATAGGTTCCACCATACAATTTTGCGACGGAAACAATGTTATCCCCAGCTTGGGCAATGGTTTGAATCGCGTAAGTAATCGCCGCCATTCCAGAGGCAACCGCTAGACCTGCGACACCACCTTCCAGTGCAGCAACACGTTTTTCCAACACATCGTTGGTCGGGTTCATAATTCGCGTGTAAATATTACCTGCGACTTTTAAATCGAATAGATCCGCACCATGCTGCGTATCATCAAATGCATAAGAGGTAGTTTGGTAAATCGGAACGGCGACAGACTTCGTTGTCGGGTCAGGAGAGTAGCCAGCGTGAATCGATAATGTTTCTAATTTCATTTGTTATCCTTGTTATGATGCACTGGAAAAACACTGCCAGATTAGGTATCTAATAAGAGGTTTGATGCTGTGTTAACTCTAGATATTACCTAAGACTCTTCGCTAGACAACTATCTTAACTTGAAATTATTTCATATGAGTTAGTTCATTTAGTTATAAATGAGCGTGATTTTCACTCTCTTTAGCTTAACCATCTGGTTATATTAATGTCGATACTTATAACCTATTGCCTATTGATATAAAAAAGCCACCGCTCATTAGGCAGTGGCTTTATCTAAATATCATTCTTTCTATTATTTACTGAAATGCGCCGTAAATAACGGAAGTAATTGACGCTAATCCGCAGATAAACGTAAAGATTTGCGCCAGTTTTGAGGTGCTAAATTTCTTCATTGCAGGAATAATATTCATCGACACCACAGGCAGAATGAATAGAATAGCAGCAATCATTGGTGCCCCCATCGTTTCAATCATACCTAGAATGCTTGGATTGCGAATGGTGACAATCCATGTGGTGATCACGATAAACAGCATTGACGCCATTTCAATTTTCTTCAGTGAGAAAGAAGAACGTGATTTGATTAAACCCACTAAGCCTTCATGCGCCCCTAAGAAGTGACCAAAATAGCTTGATACGATGGCAGCAAAAGCAACGATTGGGCCTAAATAGGATAGAATCGGAGATGGGTTAATATTTGCAATGTGTGATAACACACTAATATTTTGCTCCTTCGCGACCGTCAATTCTGCTGGGCTCAACGATAACACCACCGAGAAAACAAAGAACATCACGAAACCTGTGAGCATCAGTGCCGCGCCGCCCGTGATCATATCCGTTTTAATAATCGCTTTATCACCAAACTGCTGGCGTTGGTCTTTGGTAAATTGACTAATGATTGGGCTATGGTTAAATGAGAATACAATCAATGGGATAGCCATCCACACCACCACGGGCATTGAGCTCCAATCTGGTGCAACTTCGAGCATTGACATATTCCATTCAGGAACCAAATACAAAGACAGCGCTAATAAAATAAACACCAGTGGATAGACCATAAGGGAGGTTAGCTTTAGCATTAAATCACGGCCAAAAACTACGCCCGCCGTCATCGCCGCAATCAGTACCCCAGAGAGCAACCAGCGAGGAAGTGGGTCCATGCCAATCTGATTAACTAAGAATGAATCAACGGTATTTGTTATTCCAACGCCATAAATCAACACGATGGGGTAAATCGCAAAGAAATAAGCAAAGGTAATAATGTTCGCGCCTGTTTTACCGAAATGTTCTTCAACTGTATCAGTAATATCCGCATTTGGGTTTTTAGACGATAAAACAAACCGTGCAAGCCCTTTATGTGCCAACCAAATCATCGGCGTTGCAATTAATGCCAAAACAACTAACGGCCAAAAACCGCCAGCACCTGCTTTGATAGGGAGAAATAAAACCCCTGCGCCAACTGCTGTGCCAAATAAAGAAAGTACCCAAGTAAAATCTTTATACGTCCATTTACTTACTGGTTTATCTGTTGCAGTAGCAACTTTTTCAATTGTGCTCATTATGTAATTTTCATCATTAACGTTATTGTAAAAAGATGAGCCGATTTTGCATTAAATGCGTATCAGTACCTAATTTAATCGATTTATTTCGTTCAACTTTTTGGCACAGATCTCGTTAATAACGTTAAATAAGAAAATGTATTGTCATTATTCTGCTAAAAAATATTTTTCCATGTTATTGAAATAATATTTTTTCTATATAAAGCATTTAATTTTATGTGTGATAAAAAAATGGCTGGGTCATTAACCCAGCCATTGATAAAAGCAATTAATAATTTACAGGTAAATAGGGACTAAAATCTCAGTGGCAATAACCACCACAACGAGGCCCACTAATACTGGCACAGACGTTCTTTTCACCACTTCAAACGGTGAAATTTTCGCCATACCTGAAACCGCAACCACAACCCCGGAAACTGGGGATAAAGTACGACCCAAGTTAGATGCTTGTAGCATAGGAATAACCAAGTAAGCTGGGTTAACACCCATTTGTTTTGCTAAGTGCGGGATCAATTCCACAAAAGCATAGAATGGTGCATTACCTGAACCCGTTGTCATCGCGGCTAACATAGTGATGATCACTAAAGCAATCATCATCACAATAGCGCCTGAACCAAAGGATTGAGCAAGGTTAATCAGCCCTGAAATAAAGCCGATAGTGCTTAAACCTTGTGCAAATACCCCAGCTGCCACTAATAACATCACCACGGTCGCAAATGCATCTGCCATGCCTTTATAGCAAACTTCTAAACCGCCATAGACGTGTTTGGCACTGAAACTACGCAAAAACTCAATGATTGCCGCTAAAATAATACAGCCAACAATAATTGTGACAATGTGCAGTTCAGGCGCCCATTTACCATCAAACACTAACACGCCAATGATTGGAGTGAAGGGTAAGATGGCATAAAAAGAAGGCGCATGGGTTTTGATTTCATTCACATCTAGCATTTCTGTTTTAACGTGCTCTTTTCTGTCCAGATAACGTTGCCAGAAGAAATGCGCAATCGACATCGCCACAATCGCCGCGATGGAAATCGGTAATGTGGTTTTAAAAGCAAAATCAATTAATGGCATTTCCGCAGCTTGTGCCGCCAAAATCACGTCACCCGATGTGGGTGCCAAGATAATCGCCGCAGGTGAAGCACAAATTGCAGCGGCGGCACCACGGCTGATCCCAACATTTACCATCACGGGGAACAAGGTTGCCATTAACAGCACCCCTAATCCGGTTGCTGATGAAACCGCTAGTGACATTAAACATGCCACAATATAAGCCGCTACCATTAATAAGTAAGGGGAGTTGATCATTTTCAATGGTTTAGAAGCAATTTTCACCACCACATCATTGGCACCAATGTGAGTCATATACGACGCAAACCCACATAACACCATGATCATCATACCAAGGTCACCGCCTCGGCTCATGAGGAGGAATTTAATGTATTCCAAAATGTCTGTTACACGCCACCCCGTCGTTGGAACAGAACCTGGTAGAATACTTTTCCCCATAATCGCGGTAATGATCAGCAGTAAAATACCCCCAGTCATTAACACGCCCGTTGCCGAATACCCTTTTATGATATAACGCCCAACTCCAATGGCGACAATAACGCCGATTAAGAGCTCAATCATTTGTTTCTCCTGCCTGTCTTATTTTGTAATTATAAAAAAATTACTCTGCCTAATAGTTAAGCAAAATTCACTGACAATGATCATGTCAGAAGATGTTTTTTAATATAGAAATGCGTAAAAACACAAGAGAAATAAATAATAAATATTTTGATTAACTGGGTTCGCAGTTAAATTTGTCGATTATTCTTTAAGCAATGGAAGATAAGGCTTTTATTCATAAGGAAATGATTAGCACAACACGCCAACTTAATGGCATTTCAGTTTATAAAGATTGATTAAAGCAGTAGATTTACCCATTAAAGAGTTCGTAAATCATATCACCAAAAAAACCGCGATATTGCAGATAACGAATTTGCTTACTTTTCTCTTTAAAGTCGTTTGGTATGTCATCACCAAACTTTTTGCTGCGCACATCGGCGGCTTTTTCAAACCAATCCACCTCGATATTGGCAAAATGTTGATCGACAAGTGTTTGTGGGAAACCCTTTTGGCGCATTTCTTGTTTGATGCGTAACGGCCCGTAACCTTTGCGTATATAGCCTTGCAGCAATAAGGCAACCACGCGGTTATCATCCAGGAAATGTTGTTCACTTAACCTTTCCAATACCCTTTCAATTAAGGTTTCGTCGATGATACCGTCATTTTTTTCATACATACGCCGTTTCATTCGAGCAAATAACTCCGCTTTTCCATAATCACGGCGTGAAAGCATAAATAGAGCGTATTGGTAGAGGTCAGATTCATTCATGAAATTAAGCTTTTAACGGTAAAATGGGCGCATTGCGCGCCCAGTCTACCATGGCAAACGCAACTAATGAACTTGTGCGCCACTGAGCAATTTGTAAATGGTGTCAGGCGTGTAGCTGCCGTCTTGGAAATAGATTGTCCAATCAGTAATATCATCACGGGTTAACGGATAAACCTCCCCTTCTTGCATCGTTTGCACATAGAACGGATGGTTGATTAAGCGCCCTTCAAATTGGTTACCATTCCATGAAACAGGCTCGAACCACATATGTTCATGACCATCAAAGTCCTCTTCTGCATCGTGGTAACCAATGCCACATTTCACCAAGAAGCGCCATTCTGACTCTTGCTCTTCATCATTTTTACCGAGGAATTTAGCAAAGAAGCCTTTTTTCTGCGCCACGGGTTTCGGCCCATAGTTATCCAGCATATGAGTGAAGTATTCCCAACGCAGCTTCGCTTTACGGGACATATCCGCGGTTTCTTCATCGGTGCGCATAAACATCATCGCATTTTGCTCTTCAAACCCCTCAAAGAAGCTTTCCAGTGTTGGGTTTTCTTGCGTTACGCGAAATAACATGGCGGAAGGGTGCTGGTGAGATTCATCTCTATCATGCCAATCCCCCATAAAGCGCTCTGAAGTTTCATCACCAAATTCGAAATTCATCTCTTCCAGCGGTTTTAAATCGTCTATTGGCGTTGATTTGCCCACGTGCAACAAACCTTCTTCAAAAGGTAATGCCACCAAGTATTCATAACCTGATTGTGTTTGCCCAATAAAAATCGGTTCATTGAAGACAATTTTACCGTGGGTGATGCTGTTATTCACGAAACTCCAGAACAGTTCGGGAATACCATAATAAGACGAAATTGGGTGCGGGATAATGATTTCGGCTTCAGATAACCCACAACGAGCTAAGCCGTGTGTGTGGAACCAATACATGGTCGGTGCACGTTCATCTTCAGGTTTATCTTCATTGTCGTCTTGGTCGTAAATCGCATGAACAACATATAAAGAATCAATGCTTGGCATTAAATCATCAATTAATTGGAAGTTTAGCCACTCACGGGTAAACACTTTCCCTGCCGCTGAAATATCTAGCCCCAATAATAAATCGGGTACTAAAATCTGGATGATTTTTAATTGTTGCAGGTAATTGACCAGCGGTTGGTCTTGGAAGACACACTCAACAATCACTGCTTGCGGTGCAGCACTGGCTTCGGCATACAGTTCAGGGGAAATTGGGTCAGTCGCAAAATAAGGGTTAATCGCATAATCTGGGTCGCTGTCCACTAACGCCACATAAAAACGCAGCGCTTCTTCCCCTTTTTTACAGCTAAAAAAGAAGCCATCTTCATCAGGAATATAATCAATTTCACCTTCAGTGAAATAGGTTTGTTCTTCTAAGCGCTGTTCAAGTAATGCAGAGGTCAATTCAGATGCGGGAATAGCAACCATCATGGAAGCTTCTTTTTCACCTTCACCCGCAGCTGTATCAAGGTAGTATTGTTTATTGTTCATTATTCAGACCTGTTAAGAAGTGACTGAGGCGAGGATATCAGCTTATATTCATTAAGAATATTGTGAATATTCTTAACCAATTCAGATTGTGATTTGATCCCCCACATTTCATCTAAGTAGATAAATTATCATTATTCGACAATGATTTATTCTACTTTTCATACGCTATTGGCTGAGGCACAATAGTGCTCTTTCTCTTATTTACCTTAAAATAACGGGTAAATAATTCCATTCCAATATAGGTAATGAAAATATGGCTGACTTAACACAAGCGCAAAAAGAATACGTTGATGACCTCGCGATGCAGCGTGTTTTCAATATGAATAATGACGACGTCTTTGTGAATGCATTGGAACAAAAAATTCACCAGATGGAAGATCATCTAAAAGCATACTTCCATGAGCGTGTTCGTTTTCACCAACAAAATAAGCCATAAGCCCATTTTTTGTTCAAGCCGATATGGTTCTATATCGGCCTTGTTTCTTATATCAGAATAACGCTCTTAAACATTCCTTCAACAGGTTCTACATTAACTAAATCCTAATAGATAAAAAGCATTAAGCGCCACCCACATAACCTGTATTAATGATAAAATTCCGACTATCATTGCAAGATTATCAATGAACCACTTTGTACACTTCGTTATTCCCTAAATATTGAGTTAACTTTATGAGACGCATTCAACTCAGCACTGCGCTGATCCTTTCATCCGTTATAAGCATTCCCGCCAGTTTTGCCGACAGCGATCGCCCTTTATTTTCGGTCACAATGAGTGAGTCTGGTGTACCCCAAAGTAATGACCAAGGGGGTATTACTCGTTCTTCTTCCTCAGAGTCACGAGTACTGCCTATTTGGGGGGATGAAGCCCGCGCCAGAGGTTATGACTTGCCTGAACCTTTTGGGGTGAGCTATGGGTATATGAATATGCGTCAGGATATTGTAGTGGATAGAATTGGTTTTATTACCCCTGAAAACCCTGGTTTTTCAAATGCATTACATATTGAAGCAGGCCACACTCGTCAAAAAAGTGAAACTCACACATTAAAGCTTGATTCATGGGTATTTCCCTTTCTAAATGTCTACGGTTTATATGGCCACACGAAAGGTAAATCGCATACCACACTAAAAGGTGGAAATATCGACTTTGGTGGTGGTTTTGTTATCCCATTAGATCCTATCCTCAAAGGCGAACCCTTTGATTTAGATTTTAAAGGGAAAACTTACGGTGCTGGCTTTACATTAGCCGGTGGCTATAACGACTTTTTCACCACGTTAGATTTAAACTATACAAAAACCGATCTTGATATTATTGATGGTGATATAAAAGCACTAATTATTTCTCCACGCGTTGGTTATACCTTTACTTTCAATCCACTCATTGAAGGACAAGGGGATACCAAAGTTCAAATATGGACAGGTGCGATGTACCAAGACATCACCCAGCGTTTTAAAGGTGATATTAGTAAGCTTAGCTTACCAGCTAAATTCCAAGGTATTATTGACTCCATGGATGAGCCAGGCATGAAATTTGATGTTAAACAACATCTTGCCCATAAATGGAATAATACAGTTGGGGCACGCGTCGAATTTACACGTAACTTTAACGTGCTCACTGAATTTGGTTTTAATAATCGCAATACTTTCTTTGTTTCTGGGGAATTCCGTTTTTAATGAAGCAATTAGCTCTCATACAGGGGCTGGCACTCGCCAGCCTTTTTATTCTCTTCCCTGCGAAAGCCGATATTCTCCCCGACCGTCCGCAAATTGATGGTTGGCTCAATGAGCTTGGGGGCGAAAACCACTTTGATGAAAGTAAAACGATTGATTGGGGCGTTTTGCCTGGCCCGTTTTATACCCCAGAAATGGGCATTGGTATTGGCACCGCGCTGGTTGGGCTCTACCGAATAGACAAAGACGATAAAGCAACGCAGCCATCTTCTATTGGGCTCAGTGGCTTTGCCTCTTCCACTGGCGCTTTTGGTTTAAATTTCACCAATTATAATTTTCTCGATAACGACCAATGGCGGTTATTTGTCTCTGGTACAATAAATAATGTGCCCACCTATTATTGGGGAAAAGGCTATGCAGCGGGGAAAAATGACCATAATAAAGAAAAATACCATTCCCAAGAATTTCAAATCACCCCAAGAGCACTCTATAAGCTAACGGATGCCACCTATGTAGGCCTTGGCTGGAACTTTTCATCGATCAATGCCAGTGACCCCGATGACGGAGCAAAAACCTATTTTGCGAAATCCGTAGGGGGGCGGTCAGTGTTAAATTCAGGGATCAGCGCTTACTATAGCTTTGATACCCGTGATTTTTTACCCAACGCGCATCAAGGCCAGACTTTTGAGGTGGTTTATACCTATTTCACCCCTGATCTGGGTAGCGATACTCGTTTTCAAACCACACAGTTACAATATGCGTACTATCATGAATTAACACCAAGCACCGTTGTTGCCCTTGATAACTATGCCCGTTTTGCCACAGGCAATGTGCCGTGGAATCAGCTTTCACTACTCGGTAATGGCAACCGCATGCGGGGTTATTACGAAGGGCGTTATCGCGATAACAATATATTTACTAGCCAAATAGAAGTACGACAAAAGCTGGATTGGCGCCATGGTGTAGTTGGTTGGTTAGGCACGGGAACGATGAGTGATGCATCATCAGATTTAGGTAAAGGTCACTGGTTGCCAACTGTTGGTGTAGGCTATCGATTTGAATTTAAACCGAGAATGAATGTACGTTTGGACTTTGGTATGGGCCGTAATAGCTCTGGGGTCTACTTTCAGGTGGGAGAAGCATTTTAATGGGCAAGTGGTTGACTGCACTAAGCTTTACACTCTTTTTGGCCGCTTGCCAAAGCCGCGAGCCACTTGAGCTCCCCGCAGTAAAACCTGTGCTAACCACACATTCATTCGAAGAAGCCCCTAAAGCTTGGCCTGTTATTACCGCATTGTCCCCACCACAAGGCTTACGTGCCTGCTGTGCTTTTGGCTATAACTTACAAGCCGAGCTGTGGGGCATGCCCGTTCCATTTTATACTATCGATAATATTGTCGAAGCCGATAAGCTTGGCGATCACCATTATAATGATAGCTTTTTGGGCGCTACCGCAGCGTTAATGGGACTCAGCAATGAGAAAATCGGCTTACTCTATACTGAACAAGGCGGGTTTATTGATATCTCCCATGTTAGGGATACCGCCGATTATACATTCTACTTGTTCAGTCAAATTTATCCGCGCTTAGGTGAAGCATGGTCACTCACCCTCAGTGATGAGCTTGCGAGTCGACAGATCCATTTTAGTGCATTTACGCCGCCAAAATCCCCTGAGCAGCGCTATACCCTCAGTGCCTATCTTGCTGCAAAGCTCGCTTTTCAACTGGCCGCTTGGCATGAAATCGCGCAATGGTATGGTTATCAGTCTGTCCCAGGGTTTTCTGAGGGTATTTCTGCATTTTCGCCAGAAGACCTTTACTCGAACCTCCTCGGTGCACGCCTTGCGATGACGCTAGTGATACAAGGGCGCGCAGCCTCCTTACCCGTTTATTCACAATCAATGGCGGATATTTTACCCCCCGCCCTTGAGCAATTAGGCAAAGCGGATAGAAAAACCACCCAGAAAATGTTTGATAGTGTCGATGGCTTATGGTGGAACAGTTATCGGCGTGTCCCTGAAAAATTTCTTGTTTTAACAAGGGACTATGAGACTGCTGATAGCCGACTTCCGCTGCTTCCCATGCAAATGGTGCCCTTTGAAAAATTAATGCTAACCTTGCCAAACCAATACCATCAGTATGATTTATCCTTATTAGCACAGCTTCGCTTGCTACCCACAAAGCATATGGAAAAATTGCCCGTTCCTATTCAATATTGGACTCAGAGTGATTTTTCTAGGTTAGCCGAAGAGGCAAAAAAGCAGGATTTACAGCAACAAATATTGCAACATTAGGCCTGCTTTTTCTGTGATTTTAACACACCAAATTCCCTTCATTCCCCTTATTATTTGATGAGCAAAAAAGGCATTTTTTTTCGTTATCGAACGTAATTTTTATTGCACTTAGGTCTCGGTCATCACATCTAAGAAAAGGACGAGTTTCTCATTTTGACCAAAAAACAGGCTGTTGATCGCTTATTTTTTACACAAAATACCCTTATAGTAACCACGTGATCTGTTTGCTTTTTAACCTAATTTAACTTAAGTTAACTCATAAGATAGGAAAATAGTGAAATCTTTTTTATACATCAACATGCGTGAATATACCGAAAATGACGAATAGGTGATTTTAAATCATCACATTCACAAAAATATAAAAAACACAACAAAATAATACAGTAATTTTACTAATGTCAGCGGGATATATGTAGCTCGTGAAAAATTATTCTGCTACTATTCGCTCGAATTTTGTTCAGAGAAACTTAGGAGAAGCAAATGCCCTCTCGAACGATGAGGACAAAAGCCGTCTTCGCTTTCTTATTTTTATTGTTATTTTCGAGCTTGAGTATCGGCTCCACCAGTACCAGCAAAATGCTCAGTAAAGACTACTCAAGTAGCACTGTGCAAAATGTCAGTCAGGCGAAAACCTCACTGCCTGACTTGCGAAAATACCCCTCTGGTACGCCACGAAAGAAAGCATTTTTGAAAACGGTTGTCCCTGTAATTGAAAAAGTGAACAAGCAAATTTTGGAAGAACGTAACTGGTTGTTATCCGTTCGTGCAAACAAGAAGTGGAGCGCTCAAGAATTGCGCCGTCTTAGCCAAATTTGTGATAGCTATGGTGTGAAATGTAGTAACCCAAAACGTGTTAATTGGGACAAACTACTTAGTCGTGTTGACATCATGCCGACGCACTTAGTTGCAACACAAGCAGCAACAGAGTCTGGTTGGGGTACATCACAACTTGCTCAACAAAATGGTAATTTATTTGGTATGCGCTGCGGTAGCGGTTGTAAGACCAATAAAGGTAAGATTAAAGGTTACTCAACTTACTCAACAGTAGAAGAAACAGTAACCGCCTACATGAAGAATATGAATACTCACAATGCTTATGAGTCTCTGCGTAATTCGCGCGCTAAGCAACGTTTATCAAAAGATGAGTTAGATACAAACAAACTTATCAGTGATATGAAAGGGTACTCAGAGTTAGGTTCAACCTATAACCGTTATCTACAAGAGATGTACGCGAGTAACGAAGAATTGATTACACAAGCTCAAAAAAGAGCATCCACTCGCATCTAAATTTTTGTATCACCAGGTACAAGACATAAAAAATCCACTTTGCTAAGTGGATTTTTTTTATTCTTTTTTCAGCGCGTTTATTTGATTTTTGATTTTTGATTTTTGATTTTTGATTTTTCAGATCTCAAGAGTTGCTCTAAATAATTCAAGTGGTGGCAAGGCGGCAAGAGAAGATATCCCTAGGAACATACATAAGTATGTGACTAGGGTAGCTGAACGCAGCCAACAAAGTCACCACTTTAACTATGACGAGCAATTTGACGAGCAAGATTCTGATTGCATACAACCAGATAATAAATATCATAGGCTATCTTCTACCAAAATAATTAACATCTTTGAGTCTAATATGAATTTCTTCTCGTTTGAGTTTCTTGGCTCTTTTTTAATTTTTTTTCTTATTTATTGGGGTTGTCAGCCCAGTGCAAAACTACAAAATGGCCTTTTAATTACTGCTAGCTACTTTTTTGTTTATTCTTTTAGTCCTGAATTTGCTTATATTTTATTTGGTTATACCCTTTTTATCTATTTATTAACTAACTGGGTAACAAACTGGCTTTCCAATCGTTGGATTTATGTCATTCTTGCCACAGGTATTATTGGGTGTTTTACTTACTTCAAATATTATTCTTTCTTTCAAGAAAGCATCCAACAAACATTAGATAAACTCGGTTTTAGTGTTGGGCTACCTATTTTAGAAATACTGGCGCCGCTCGGGCTTTCTTTCTATGCGTTCCATTCCGTTAGCTATACGGTTTCTGTGTGCCGAAAAGAGATTCAAAAAGCCGATTTTTTTGATGTGACACTATACCTTGCATTTTTTCCGAGTATTGTTGCAGGCCCGATTAACCGTGCTAAAAACTTTCTCCCGCAAATCCAAGCTGAAACTCGCACGATTCTAGATAGCCGCAAAGCAATCCTTTTAATTTCATTAGCCTTGGTAAAACTGTTCTTATTTAGTTCTTATTTATCTGAGAACTTTGTTAACCCTGTTTTTGATGCCCCTGTGGGTTATAGTGCTGGCGAGATCCTTGTTGCCACTTACGCCTACGCTTGGAATATCTATTTTAACTTTTCAGGTTATACCAACCTTGTGACTGGAATTGCCTTATTATTAGGCTTTAGAGTACCCGTTAACTTTAATGCCCCGTATATAGCCGCTAACTTAAAAGAGTTCTGGGCACGCTGGCATATCAGTTTATCTACCTTTATTCGCGATTATATTTATATCCCCCTTGGTGGTAACCGCAAAGGTTTTAGCCGAATGAATACCAACGTCTTCCTTGCAATGGTAATTTCAGGGCTTTGGCACGGTGCAGCAATGACATTCGTCTTATGGGGGGCAATTCATGGGTTAGGCATTGTGTTACTTAACCTTAAGACTTTGTGCATGGAAAAGCTGGGCTGGACAAACGTCATCCCCAATAAAACACTCTCTACTTGGGTTTCACGCATTATTACATTCCATTTTGTCTGCTTTGCGTGGATCTTTTTCCGTAGCCAATCCTTTGATGATGCAATATTAATGCTTAACCAAATCATTGCACCGGGCTTTATTGCGTCTATTCAAGCCAGCCTTGGTTTATTGATTGCATTCTGGGTCTTATTCATTGTTTATCCTTATTTTGTGCAGGGCTACTATGTTGTCGCAAAACGCTATCAAGACGTGCCTTGGTATTATTACCCTATCCCCCTAGCCATTATTTTAACCATTATGTTTATGCTTTCGCCTTCAGGAATGCCGGGGTTCATTTATGCTAACTTCTGAGTTTAAAAAGACCCTTGCTAGAATGGTTCAGGTGCTGCTGATTGTCTTAGTGGCAGGTTCGCTATTGATTTGGCTCAACCAAGGCTCTCTAGAGCGCTTCTGGCAGCAAAAATACCACCAAGATACGCCATGGGCGAAAATGGCAGGTAACCCCGTCTGGGACTATGGCGCTTATTTGCATGATGGTGCGTTAGAAGCAGGCTCCACATTTGCTTACCACGCTTCAGGGCAAAAAGCCCAAGAAGAGAAAGAAGCAGCGCAGCTCGCACTGGAAAACCAAGGCAAAAAATTGGCTTTCCCAACGGACTTCCAAGTGGGTCTGCACTTTCTTCATGGCTATATTTACCCAGCTGAAAGTTTGTCTGTCACTTTCCCTGAATTACTGAAACGCCCGCAAGCGAGAGAAAAAGTAAAAGGGGTGAATTTTGGCGGCTTTACTGTCAAAAAAAACCAGCCGATTGTTACCAAACACATCGCCAATATCGAAAAAGGTCAGCAGGTATTATTTGCGGGTGACTCCATGATGCAAGGCGTAGCACCTCATGTAAAAAACATGCTATTGAAAAAATATAATATCGATAGCATTAATTTAAGTAAGCAAAGTACTGGCCTCGCTTACCCACGCTTTTTCAACTGGCCACAGACGATTGCTAAAGCGTTGAATGATAATCCAAACATTAAAGTATTAGTCGTATTTTTAGGGCCTAATGACCCGTGGGATATGCCACCACAAACGGGTTATAAATACGTCAAGTTTAAGAGTGAAGATTGGGAAAACGTTTACCGTGAGCGGATTAGTGATATAATATCCACCGCCCGCCAGCACAATGTTGATGTTATTTGGGTTGGCCCCCCTAATATGCGTAAAAATACGCTATCTGATGGTATGAAATTCTTACGAAGCCTCTACCAATCTGAAGTCGAGAGCAACGGTGAAATCTACTTCTCCGTCAATGATGTCTTTAAATATAAAGGCGATACCTACTCTGACTATATCGGCGACGAAAGCAGCACAATTAAATTACGAAGTGGTGATGGCATTCATTTCAGCGGAAAAGGCCAACAGATCATCGCGGAAAAAGTGTTCTCACTGATCCACTTCGCAGAGGAAGAAAAGGAACCTCATGAAACTGAACAACCTGCGTCAAGCTAAGTCCAAAATTTTGGCTGGCAGCGTTATTGCGCTGCTGTCATTGGGCTTATTGTCTTGCCAGAACACATCAGACAAAGCACGTACACCGAGCTCGACAAAAGGTCAGAGCGCGGTTGAACGTGGGCAATTAGTGAATAATGCAGAACCAAACCTGCGCCAATTCGCCAATAAATTGCGCCAAGGCAACCAACAAGTACATATTGTCCAAATTGGTGACTCTCACACTGCGGCTGATTTTTTCAGTGGCAATCTGAGAACGTTATTTCAGCAGCGCTATGGTGATGCAGGCCCCGGCTTTATTCCGCCAATTTCGGTTCCAGGTCAACGCACTGCGACCATCAACCGCATGAGTGAGAAAAAAGAGTGGTCACTATCGTCAAGCCGCAAAGATGAGCGCTTTGATTACCCGCTAGGGGGCTTTATTGCAGAACCACAAGCGGCGAGCAGTAATGTGTTATTGAAACCATTACAGCCCGCACTAGGGGCTTACCAGTTACAAGCGTTGTATCAGGGCGCAAGTGACGCACAAATGCGTGTATCCCCTGCGGTTTCACCGAGTGTGGCGTTACCTGCCACAGGGAACCAGTGGCGCTTCTCAACGCCAGTAAATACCCAATTACCTGCGCAAGTTTCCGTGAGCAAAGATAGCAGTTTGAAAATCGGTGGTTGGTTAGTTCGCTCAACAAAGCCTGGCGTGATGGTGTCCGCACTCGGAATTAACGGTGCAACCTTGACGATGGTCGATAAATGGCAGCCTCAGTGGAGCGAAACCTTAGCGCAGATGTCCCCTGATATGGTGATTTTGGCCTACGGCACCAACGAAGCTTTCAATGACACATTAGATTTAGCCGCTTACGAGCAAAACTTGCGGGCAAAAATTCGTTTAATCCGCCAGCAAATGCCAAATAGTGTGATTCTATTGGTCGGCCCGAATGATTCACTGAAATTTAGTAATGCAGCCAGCTGCCAAGCCCAAATGCCTGTGAATTTAATGAGTGTGATTCAAATTCAAAAAGCCGTCGCTGCGCAAGAAAATACACTGTTTTGGGACTGGCAAGCCTTTATGGGCGGTCCATGCTCAATTCGTACGTGGGCAGCGCAAGACTTAGCGCGTCCTGATAATGTGCATTTATCTGTCGAAGGTTACAAGAAGAGCGCACAGGGCTTATACAGCCAGCTCAATCAGCTTCTACAATAATTACCTTCAGTTCATAAACAAAAAAAGGTCAGCCTCATGTGCTGACCTTTTGTATTTTATCTAAATGAAATTATAAGAAAACGAAGAAAATCATCCCTACCACAGCCCCTGTTGTACCGAGGATAGTTTCCATTACTGTCCACGTTTTCAGGGTTTGTGCTTCTGTTGCACCCGTAAATTTACCAAATAACCAGAAGCCTGAGTCATTCACATGACTTAAAATAAGTGAACCACCCGAAATACAAATTGCTAATGCAGCTAGCTGTGCACCAGAGTAGCCCAGTTCACTGATAACAGGTAACACTAGGCCGACGGTTGTTAGACACGCGACTGTTGCAGAGCCTTGGATCACACGCACCGCGCCCGCTAATACGAAACACGCCACCGCAATTGGTAAACCCGCACCAATCAAAGAGTCACCTAACGCAGGGCCAACACCTGAATCCACCAAAATTTGTTTGAATACCCCACCGGCACCGGTAACCAGTAAGATGATCCCAGCTGGCTGAATCGCTGCCGAGCAGATCTCCATCACTTTTTCTTTGTTTAGGCCATAACGGAAGCCTAAACCATAGATTGCCACCAAACATGCCAACAATAGCGCAGTGAATGGGTGACCAATAAATTCTAACCAATGTTCAGCAGTTGAATTCGCCTCAACAAAATGGGTTCCAATGGTTTTTAAACCGACAAGAACGAGTGGAAATAACACTAAACATAAGCTGAATCCAAAACTTGGCATTTTGCCATGCTCCGTTTTCGGCGCTTGGTAATCCGCAGGGATATCAATATGAACAAACTTACTGATAAAACTACCAAATAATGGCCCCGCTAAAATCATACTTGGGATAGCAGCACATAAACCGATTAAGATCATCCAGCCATAATCCGCACCCATTTGCGATGCAACGAGCATTGGCGTTGGCCCAGGTAGTAAGAAGGCTGCCGCAGCCGCGACCCCAGCAAATAATGGGATTGCCAAGCGAACAACGTTATGACCAGTACGGTTAGCAACCGCAAAAACCACGCCAATCAATAAGACGATTGCCACATCAAAAAACAGGGGTAAAGCACAAATAAGCCCTGCAACACCCACAGCATAGTGCGCTCGTTTTTCACCGAATAGGCTCAGTAATTTATTGGCAACTTGGTCTAATGCACCTGTTTCATGCAAAATTTTACCAAACATGGCACCAAGCGCGACCACGATTGCTAAGAAGCCTAGGGTTCCAGCCATCCCTTTTTGCATGGTTTCCGTGATTTGCTGCACTGGCATCCCAGAAAATAGACCCGCACCAATGGAGACAATCATTAAGGCCACAAAGGCATGTAAGCGCGCATACATCACTAAAAATAATAATAAGACGACAGAACCCACCGCAGTGAGCACTAGCGTGAGCGTGCTAAGGGTTTCAACGGTATTCATACTTTATCTCCCGCAACAATCTGCGTAATCGTTGAGCAGGTATTACCGATGACGTCTTCAAGAGACTGGCGAATGTCCACAACATGCACATCAGTTTCTGCTTCGTTAGGTTCTTCTAAGGTCGCAAATTGCGTTTTGAGCATTTCAGGTTTGAAAAAGTGCCCTTTACGCGCTTTGAGTCGTTCCTCAATCACATTAGCATCGCCTTTTAAGTAGATAAAAAATAAATTTTTATTATCTTCTCTTAAAATATCACGATAAGTTTTTTTCAGTGCAGAACACACCACTAATGAAATATCATTGGTTCTTTGCATCGCAAAAATGGCTTGGTTCAGTGCCACCAGCCAAGGTTGGCGGTCTTCATCATTCAGGGCATGCCCTGATGCCATTTTTAAAATATTCGCTTTAGGGTGCAGAAAGTCACCGTCCAAAAAAGCGGCATGTAATTGCTGTGCAACCCCATTAGCAACCGCTGATTTACCGCTACCCGATACCCCCATTAAGACAAATGTGTAGTTTTGTTTTTGGGTATCACTCATAGGAAACTCCTCAGGCTTTATCGTTGTTCTATTTCATCACCCGGCGATATGTTACCGGTAACCTTGTTACGGGTAACATTATTATCAGTACGGGCTTATTGCAATATAATTGGCGAATAAGAGAACAGATCTGTGATGTTAATCTCAATCTGACTTTAGTGAAGATAGGTGAAGAAAAAAGCAAAGCTAACGATATTGAAATTAGTTAACTACTACCTTTAGTATTCCTCTAAATAATTCGAATTATAGGTAGGCGGCAAATTGAGGATATCTCAGGGAGCATACATAAGTATGTGATTAGGGTTGGTCAGTGCAGCCAATACTTTTAGTGCATACGCCGCAGTTTAGATTTAAAACTATATTAAACCACTCTATTTCCCTAAATAATTCGAATTATAGGTAGGCGGCAAATTGAGGATATCTCAGGGAGCATACATAAGTATGTGACCTGAGTAGCCGAAAGCAGCCAACACCCCTATAATTTGAAGTATGACGGGAAATAATTAGATGCTCTCGCCCGTGAGTAGAGAAAACCCCACATCAAAATGCGTCCCCGCTAACTTCTTACCCGCCATTCGCGCCAACAATACCTCTGCCGCTTTACGCCCCATTTGGTCTCTTGGGGTAAGAATACTGGCCAACTTCGGTGTCATGACTTGCCCTACATCGTGCCCGTGAAAACCTGAAATGGCTAAATCTTGCGGAATATTAATCCCCAACCGTTGGCACTCAAATATTGCCCCAATAGCTAAGTCATCATTGGTACAAAACAAGCCATCAGTATCAGGGTATTTTGCGCGGCAATCATGCAATAGTTGTGCACCTAATGAATAGGATGAGCTGGCTTGCGTCATCACGTTACGCGGCTCAAGGTTGGCGTCTAACATTGCTTGTTCGTAGCCTTTTAAGCGGATAAACGTTCGCTCATCATGCCTCGCCCCGATATACACCACTTTGCGACAGCCTCTCTCAATCATGGCGTGAGTCATTTGGCGGGAAGCTTCAAAGTTATCAATCCCCACGGCAATATCTAAGCAAGGAGAAACACTGTCCATGATCTCAACAACAGGGATACCCGCCGTTTTTAACATCCGCAAGGTGCGCTCTGTGTGCGCTCGCTCAGCCAGAATAACGCCATCGATATTATACGATAACAGCGACGTGAGCCTTTCTTCTTCTTTTTCAGGCAAATAACCGTAGTGGGCTAACATGGTTTGATAACCATGGCGGTCTGTAACTGCCTCGATACCCCGGATCACTTCCGCAAATACTTGGTTGGTTAATGAAGGAAGCAGAACACCAATCGCGTGACTGGTCGCGTTCGATAAAATATCTGGTGCTTTATTAGGAATGTAACCTAAGTTTTCGAGCGCCTCGGCGATTTTTTCACGCAAGGACTCCGAAACCTGCTCTGGGTTGCGTAAAAAACGGCTCACTGTCATTTTCGTGACGCCAACTTGGTCTGCTACATCCTGCAACGAGGGTCTTTTCTTCTTCATAAGTCCAAAGTGATATTTATTAAGTTAACTTTCTCTATGTTCAGCTATCTTTTTATTGATAGCAATGTTTGTTACTGATTTACATCACACAAATGTCGAGTTTTTCTAACAACTCAACTTTTCAGGTTGACTCTCTAGTATGACTCCGCTAATTTTCGCGCTATATAACTATTATCATAACGAGCGTATTCACATTTATTATGGCAATCAATCGTAGACAATTTCTTCAATCCAGTGCCTTACTTGCTACTTTCTACAGCTTGCCAAGTTTTGCTAGGGGCCAGCGCCTTGTCGAAGAAGCCCTTTTTGGCAAGCTTCCTGCGGCAAACCATATTCAACGAGTGATCAGCTCAGGGCCGCCCTCTGATTTACTGATGTTTGCCCTCGCCCCTGAAAAAATGGTGGGGTTTGCCTCAATTTCATTGAAAAAAGGCCATACTGGGCTTTTTGCACAACAATGGCTCGATTTACCCGTTTACGGCCGCTTAGCGGGGCGAGGCAGTACGCTATCGTTAGAACAACTTTTGTCTTATAACCCTGACTTGATTATAGACACAGGTAATATCGATGACACTTATCGCTCACAAGCGGAGAAAGTGGCGAAACAGACCAATGTTCCCTATTTATTGATTGCTGGTGGGTTAAAAGACTCACCTCAGCAACTCACTCAGCTTGGTGAAACACTCGGTGTTGAACCCCAAGCACAAAAACTCAGCCAGCTTGCCCAACGTTATTTGGATGATGCTGTCGCCTTTGCCCATAAACCTCAACAAAAACCGTTAAGTTTTTTCCTCGCTCGTGGGGCAAAAGGGTTGGAAACAGGCGCTAAAGGTTCAATTCATACCGAGGCCATTGAAATACTTGGTTTTCGTAATGTTGTGGATATCCCAAATTTCCGTGGGCTCACCACTGTTTCCATGGAGCAACTCTATCAATGGGACCCTGACATCATTATAACGCAATATGATGAGGCCATTGAATTTATGACGACCTCCCCACTGTGGAAAGGGTTAGATGCCATCGCAAATCAGCAATTGCTTGTCTTTACGGGCATGCCATTTGGCTGGTTAGATGGCCCTCCTGGGGTTAATCGCCTTCTTGGCATGCGCCGTTTACAAAGCCACTTTGATGACCGTATTGCCGCGGCGATGAAGCAAGATATCGCTGAATTCTTTGAGCTTTTCTATCATTCGCCATTAACCGCTGAGCAGGTTGATTTACTGATGGAAAAATCATGAGTGGAATGATGAACAAAGGGGTTAAGCCCTTATTATTAATTCTCATTTTATTCGTTAGCTTAGTGATTGCTTTAACGAGTGGTAAGTATTCACTTACCCTTGATGAACTGTACCGCCTATTTGCCAGTGTATTTTCTTCTCAAGTTGATGTTAGCGATCCGCGTAATGAAACCGTTTTTTGGCAAATACGTTTCCCTCGTACATTAGCTGCAATTATTATTGGTGGGGGGTTATCCATTGCGGGCGCGGCTTACCAAGGCATGTTCCGCAATCCGTTGGTTTCCCCCGATATTTTAGGGGTATCAGCGGGTGCTGGAGTTGGTGCTGTTGTCGGGATTTTCTTCGGGCAATCACTGATTTATATTCAATTAGCCGCCTTTATTGGGGGCTTAATTACTGTGGCTATTGTGTGCTTTATTGCGCGTCTTGCTCGCCAACACGACCCCATTTTATCGCTAGTCCTTGTGGGTGTTGCCATCAGTGCCATTTGTGGCTCCGCCATTTCATTAATGAAAATCTTGGCAGACCCTTATACTCAATTACCCTCGATTACATTTTGGTTACTTGGCGGGCTGTCATCCATTACGCAGGAAGACCTTTTGTCTGTCTTGCCATTAATGTTAATAGGCATCATTCCCCTGCTATTATTGCGCTGGCGCATGAATTTACTGAGTTTATCTGATGAAGAAGCCAAAAGCCTTGGGGTAAATGTGAGTCTAACCCGCGCTATCTTTATCGTCTGCGCCACGTTACTCACGGCAAGCGCGGTATCCATTGCTGGTATTATTGGCTGGATAGGGCTGATTGTGCCCCATATTACGCGAATGATAGTGGGTGCTAACTTTCGCTACCAGCTCCCCGCATCATTGGCGATTGGGGCAATTATGCTGCTGATTACGGACACCCTCGCTCGAACCATCGCCGCGATTGAATTACCGCTGGGGATCCTCACCTCTGCGGTAGGTGCGCCGTTCTTTTTGGCAATTTTATTGCAAACAAGGCGGGTCAAATGAGCATAATAACCCTCAATAACGTTGCAATTGGCTATCACAACACCACAATCATTGACGGCATCAACCTTTCCCTACCTGAAAAGGAAATTACTTGCCTGCTTGGTGCGAATGGTTGTGGCAAAACCACGTTAATGAGGACGATATTAGGTTTACTGCCAGCTATCCACGGCGATATCTTACTCAATAATCAGTCTATAAAATCGCTAAAACAGCGGGACATCGCGAAAGTGATTGCTTACGTACCGCAAGCTCACGATACGCCTTTTACCTTTACTGTATTAGATATAGTGATGATGGGCTTAACCCCACATATTTCCCTATTTTCTGTCCCGGGTGACGCCGAAAAAAACCAAGCACTTCAACAACTCGAACGGTTGAACATCCCTCACCTTGCAACTCGCCTTTACAGCACTCTTAGTGGCGGCGAAAAGCAATTGGTTTTAATCGCCCGTGCATTAATCCAAAAACCTTTGCTACTGATTATGGATGAACCTGCCGCTAGCCTTGATTTTGGTAATCAAATTCGCCTACTTGAGCAAATTGAGAAATTGAAAGCCCATGGCATGACGGTGTTGATGTCGACCCATCACCCACAGCACGCCGCCGCCATCGCCAACAATGTCATTTTGCTGGATAAACAACAAAAAGCACGACAAGGCTTATCAAAAAGTATGTTAACACTTACTAACTTGGCAGCACTTTATAATGTGGATGAGCGCAGTATCCAAGCTCATTTCCAGCTTCCATCAACATTTTCTTATTAAGGTCAGGGATCATGTTAATCAACCAAATTGATTTTTCTAAAATGTACCAAGAACATATGCAGCAAGCGCATAGGACTCGTAAGGAACCCGAGCATTGGGATAAAAAAGCGCAGCAAATGGCGCAAAATTGTGCCAACCCTAATGACCCTTATTTAGTGCGTTTTCGTGAGCTGATGGATTTTACGGGTGCACAAACTTTGCTGGATGTGGGTTGTGGCCCCGGCTCAGTTAGCCTGTGCCTCGCCAATGCGTTTAAAGAGGTTATTGGCATTGATTATAGCGGTGGCATGTTAGAAATGGCGCGACTTCGTGCTAAAGAGCTCGGTATTTCCAATGCCCACTTTGAACAACTGGCGTGGGAAGATAGCTGGGATACACTGCCTAAAGTGGATATTTCTGTCGCCTCCCGCTCAACATTAGTCGATGATTTAAAAGCGGCGCTACTTAAGCTTAACCGCCAAACAAAGCTGCGCGTTTACACCACGCATACCATCAACCCAACCTTTATTGATGAACATATTATCCGTGAAATTGGCCGTGAAGTAATTCGTTTACCAACTTATATTTACGCGGTGAATATCCTGCACCAAATGGGAATCAATGCACGAGTCGATTTCATTAAGAGTCCAAATAAAGGTGGCTTTGATAACTTTGAAGCCTTTGTGGATAGCGTCAATTGGTCACTCAAAAATATCACACCAGAAGAAACCGATATTCTGCGCCGTTATTATGATGTTCAAACGGCATCAGGTAAGAAAATATCTTACCCATCAAGGGACTGGGCGATGGTCTCGTGGGATGTCGTGGATGAATCGGAACTTACACTATGATTTATCTACCTGATGCATTAATTGACCAGCTTTTGTTAGACGACATTCAATATGGCGATTTAACCACCCGCGCCTTGGGGCTGCACTCCCAACTTGGTGTGATGACATTCGCCTCCAAGCAAGGGGGCTGCGTTAGTGGTATTCACATTGCAAAACGCATGTTAGAAAAACTCGGCATCGCGTGTGAGTGCCTCTCTTATGATGGGCAACTTGTTGAACCGCAGAGTATTTTAATTCGTGCGACAGGGCCGATTGATGCCTTACACCAAGGCTGGAAAGCGGTGCAAAACGTCCTTGAATGGTGCGGTGGTGTCAGCCATTACACCCAGCAAATGGTCACTATCTTGCGCCAATATCAACCCAATGGGCAACTTGCCTGTACACGAAAAACCATTCCAAACACTAAGCCTCTTGCCTTAACTGCGATTTTGGCCGGGGGCGCCATTATTCACCGAACAGGCAGTGCGGAAAGTATTTTACTGTTTACGAACCATCGCCAATGCCTTGAAAACCCAGATGATTGGAATGCGCATGTGCAAGCTTTGCGCCAAAATGCCCCCGAAAAGTTAATCATTGTGGAAGCCGATGATTATCAACAAGCAGAGCTTGCTATCAAAGCGCAAGCCGATATTGTGCAGCTCGATAAATTGCCAACAGAGCAAATTCAGCAATTACAGCAGCTGGCTGGCGCGCAGGATCGGCCTTGTCAGTTATCTTTAGCAGGTGGAATAAATTTAAAAACCATTGAGGCGTTTGCCAAAACAGGTGTGTCATTGTTGGTCACATCAGCACCTTATTATGCAGCGCCTCGATATATAAAAGTGAAGATTTTTAAGCAGTAACCTAAGAAGTCTGCGTTAAAAGCCATTCGCTAAAACAGCCTACCCCCGTAGGCTGCATTGACTTATGGCTAACGACGCACATCGTTATATAAAAAATAATATATCGAAATTAATAAAACTGGAAAGACATAATGAAAATAAAACAAATAACCTATTTGGTTGGGATGGCTTTATTCGCAGCACAGGGGCACGCCGCGTCTGACTCTAAAGCAGAAAAAAATACGGACGTGATGTCTGTTTGGAGTACGCCATTAGCGGCGGATGCCAATGTCATCACGGAAGAACAAATGAAGCAACTGAATAAAACCAATGTAGCGCAGGCGCTGAGCACCATGCCCGGGGTTTCTATTCAAAAATCAGGTAACCGTAACGAAACACAGGTCAATGTGCGTGGCTTTGATAGCCGCCAAGTGCCTATCTTCTTTGATGGTATCCCGACCTATGTGCCTTATGATGGTACGTTAGACTTAGGCCGTTTTATGACTAGCGAGTTAGCGAGTGTTGAGCTTTCGACGGGCTATACCTCATTACTGCAAGGGCCAAACTTAATGGGTGGTGCAATTAACTTAACCACCGCAACACCGAAAAAGCCATTCGAAGCCAATATCAGCTTAAACCAAGGTTTCGCCCGCGGTGCAGATAATGCCCACAATATCAGTGCTCGCTTGGGTGGTCGTAATGACTTAGGGTTTATTCAAGTCAGTGGTAGTCAGTATAAGCAGCGTTTTATGGGGATCCCGGGCTCCGAGAGTGATAATCCATTAGCGGGAAATAATGGACGCCGTCCTAACTCTGCAACAGATGACAAACGAATGATGGTCAAGGTGGGTTGGACACCACGTGAAGCCGATGAGTATGTTGTGACCTATCTTAAACAAGATGGTGACAAGAACAGCGCACCGAGTGTCACGAATAAAAAACAGCAATACTGGCAATGGCCCGCTTACGATAAAGAAAGTATCTATTTTAATGGGACAACCCAAGTCACTGACGGCATAGCCTTACAAAGCCGTTTCTATCACGACACCTTTAAAAATACCTTACACCAATACAAATCTGTCAAAGATTACGAAAAAGGTATCTATAACTACAGCCGTTATGATGACTACAGCAACGGTGCCGATATGCGCATTGATTTCACCGTACGTGAACTCGATATGTTGTCATTCGCCGCACACTGGAAAGAAGACGTTCACCGTGCCCGTGCAAGAAAAGATGTGCCTTTCGACCGCTATAAAGACAATACCTATTCCATTGCAACCGAATATCAATGGGTCGCTACAGATAACTTAGATATTATCGGTGGCATTGGTTATGACTGGCGTAAAAGCGCTGATGGTAAGCGTTATGATTATAATAAGGAAAATTTCGAAAAATACGATGGTAATAACCAGCATGCCTTCAACTGGGAAGCCATGGCACGTTACCACTTAGCAAACGAGGATACAATCCAATTATCTATTTCTGAAAGAAGCCGTTTTCCAACACAAAAAGAACGCTATACCAAAGAAAAAATGAAAAGTGACGATACCTTCGTCATTAACCCTCATATCGATGCAGAACGCGCCCTAACCTATGACTTAACCTATAAAGGGCATATCAACCCGAAATGGTCATATACCTCCAGCGTATATTATAACCACGTTACTGATGCCATCATGGCACACCGCGTAGGTGTTAATAAAAATGGCGGCTATATCCTTGAAAACCGCAATAGCGGGAAAGTTGATTATTTTGGCTTAGATTTAGGAACCACTGGTGAAGTAACTGACTGGATGGAAGTTGGTTTAAGCTACGGTTATATCCATGCCGATCCTAAACATTACAGTATCAAACACGTTACTGAACTGCCAACCCATAAAGCCTTTGCTTGGGTGAAATTTACCCCTTATGAGCCATTTAGCATTACGGTGACTGAAGAAGCCAGAAGCTGGGCATTTAACTATGTGGATGCTGAAAGTAAAGTGCGCGGATTTGCCAAAACTGACCTGCGTTTAGATTATGACTTAGGCCAAGGTGTTTCAGTCAATACTTCAGTGAATAACCTATTTGATAAATCCTATGAATATACAAATGGCTATATCGAAGAAGGTCGTAACTATTGGTTAGGTCTTGAATATAAATACTAGCCCATAATATATTAGGCAGAGATTTAATTCTTTGCCTAATATTTATTATAACATTCAAAGAATTATTTAATTTATTATTAAAAAATAAAAACATTAATTCTATGTGAATATACCTAGGAATTATCTCAGTTCATAGGATAATTCCTACAAGAGATGATTTTATAGTTTTTTATATTTTATTAACATTAATAATGATTATTAATTGAAATTAAAATTCAAAAATAAAAGAAATACAGATTTAAATAACACCGAAGCTCTCAAATCAATAAATTTGCTAATTAATGACAAAATTGCTCACCCCACAATACTTGCAGTTAATTGATTCCCTAATTAGACTATAACAATAATAAAAATAAAATTTACCTAAAATTAATTTAAGTTAATTTAAATTAGCTACAATTTCTTTGTAGCTTTGCTATTTCCATTTAATTTAGAGAGAGCAAACAGCATTTTATGAATGAATTACATGACTATACGATTGATGAAAAATATATTTTTGAACAAAAAACAAGTTTAATTTACTTAAAACTTGATCACAATCAAAATATTGAATTATCTAAACCAGCAGCCAGGTTATTCAGTGAAATCATATTGTTAAACCTTAAAAAAGGTATTGCAACACGCGATGAACTTCTGACTAACGTTTGGGAGGAACACGGCCTTGTTGGCTCAAATAATAATTTAAATACTTATATTAGCGAAATAAGAAAGAAATTTGAGTTAATCGGGATAGATCCCCACCTGATTGTTACTGTTCCCAAGAAAGGTTTTCGCCTTGATACACCCGTTGTTTTTTTTAAAGAAGAAAACATTAATCAAGATAATCAATATGATGAAGAGACACCCTATCACCATAACAAGCTTGATTATGTCGAAAGCTTTACACAAAAAACAAAAACATCAGAGTTTATTAATGAGCCCAACACATTAGTCACAGAACTCCCTTTAACAATCACCAATGAAAATCATGAAGAAAATATCCCCATAATCGAGCCAATAACAATAGCAAAAAAAACATTAAAAAAAGAAAGAAAAAATGTTGGAAATAAAAAAATAAAGTTAGTACTTTTAGCAATTTCAACGCTAGCTGCTTGTTATCTAGTTTATTTATTGGCTTATGATGTTTCCCCTAAAAAACGTGATATCAATAATTACCTTACCGTTAGCACGCGAGAAAACTGTGTTATACAAACACCTATCGATATGATAGGAAAAACCTCAGATGAAAATATCGAATTTATTAATACTAAGCTAGAAAAATACAATATTTCTTGCGCTGAACCTAAAAGAGTTATTCTTTTATCTGATTTAAATAAAACCTATTCATTTGATAAAAATGTGGCAATTAGCATCTGCAAGGAAATGAATAACAAATATGATTGTGTATCAATTAACGATCAGAGAATTTAAATGAAAAAATATATTGTTGCCTCATTAATTTTAGTGACCTCCGTAACGGTTGCATCTTATGTGATAAATAAAGAAAAGAGTGATATAAGAATTTGCAATTCTGAAATTGTGTGGATCAAAGATAATGGCACACAAGATGGACTGAATTTAAAATCTAAAGTGACTATTCAACTTGCAGAAGATAGCAATGGTAGGATGAACATGTATGGGTACATTAAAAGCCACGAATTAACTTACCGATTAGATAGGGCGGTCTACTTCGATTATCAACAAGTTGACTATAAAGGTAATTTTTCCATAAATTTTACCTCTCTTTCTATCACCTCATCAAATAACACCCCACCAGACATATTTGCCAATTTTATCCAGTTAGAGCAAGATAAAATAAAATATTATGTAAATATTACTAAGATGGAAGATAACGTTTATATTCTAAAAGATGAGGCTTATTCTTCGTTTACTTGTAATATGCAATGATAAAAAAAAGCCTACTAATAAGTAGGCAAAACCGTCAACATGGGAAATCGTTTTTAATAACGTCGAAAGGTATAAAATAAATAGACTAGGATAGAAAAATTAAATCATGGCCCAAACATGGCTACTTGAGGGATCCCGTCAGAACCAATTGTTCCACGAAACATACCTTTAGTATTAAATTGCATAACAAAATTACCTTTGTTATCCACCGCAATAATACCGCCACTTCCCCCCATATCTTTTACTGAATTCAGCGTATTCATTGCCGCTTCTGCTAATGGAGTATCGCGATACTTCATTTGGGCCGCTACATCATAAGCTGCCACAGCACGAATAAAAACTTCACCTAAACCGGTGGTTGAAATAGCAATTGTGTTGTTATCTGCGTATGTCCCCGCCCCCACAATAGGCGAATCGCCAATACGGCCATAGTGTTTATTGGTGCTTCCACCGGTTGATGTTGCCGCGGCTAAATTACCTCGAATATCAACAGCCACCGCCCCTACTGTGCCATATTTGTAGTCGTACATTAATGGGTCTTGATATAACGCAGCATCAACACCTTTTTCTTGGTCAATCTTATGGCTAATTTCTTTAACTCTTTTTAACTGTTCAACACGTGATTCAATAACAAAATAAGATGGGTCGACAATATCTAACCCTTCAGCTGCCGCAAACTGTTCAGCACCAACGCCCCCCATCAGAACATAAGGGCTTTTCGTCATCACCTTATAAGCCGCCATAATTGGGTTTTTAACTTTGGAAACTCCAGCAACGGCGCCAGCTTTGTGGTCACGCCCATCCATGATTGAAGCATCTAACTCAACTTTATTATCGACTGTAAGTGATGAACCTTTGCCTGCATTATAAAGCGGGGAATCCTCCATAATAATCACCGCGGCTTGCACTGCATCTAAGCTATCGCCACCTTTGGATAAAATGTCATACCCAGCTTGTAAGGCTTCGGTTAATTTGGCTTCGTGTTCTTTTTTTTGTTCTGGTGAAATTAGCTTTTCAGTGATATCCCCCGCCCCACCGTGAATAACGAGGCGGAAATTGTTTTCTTCAGATAGCCCTACGCTAGTAAAAAAGATAAACAATAGACAAATGATATATATAGAATGCTTGAATATTTTCATATTAGGATAAAATGCAATCATTTATCAATAACTTATGATTTATGTACGGTTTTAATTTAATTTGCTATTTTGTTTCTCTAACGAAAATGAATATTCATCCAGCAAATTCCACTCCACATTTGAATCAATTGGCGTGTTTTTCGGCAAATTAAATGTTTGTTCTGCAAATGGAGGAAGCGGTTTAAATAGCTCCTTTTCATCAACGACCGTTTTGCCAATACTTACTTTGTCAAAAACCAAATATAGAGGTGAATTATTTTTGACAATTAACAGCTCACCATCACGTCGAAAGGATAATTTATCTTCCATATCTTTAATTTCTAATGACGCTAACGATTTTGGGCGATAATAGATCTTAAATACCAGTGAACGCATCACGTTGAGATCAACATTAGGCGCTGCCTCTTTTTGCGATGGTGGAATAAGAAGATATTTGGCTAAATAAACCGACTCCCGATCTTTAGGCAGTAATTGGCTATTTCCCGAAAACATGACTCGCCAATCATAATATGTACCAACTTCCAATTTATGTAACGGAGGCGTAATAATAAATGGAACCGTTTCTTCATTATTAAGCTGTTTAACACCACTCGATTCATCCAATCGCGCTAGGCTTGCTTGAACAAGGTAAGGCGTACTTTCAGCATTCCTTAGGCCAATCGAAATACTGCGGTCACCTTCAATATAAGTATGACGCTGTAATGAAAATAAAATATTATTTTGTGCTTTTGTAGGTAAAGAAAAGCTTGCCAATAAAACTAACGTTAAAATAAAGAATGTCGCTATTTTTTGCATTTCTAACCACCTAATATTATTAGAATTTATTTTTTAACCTAGTGGTTAATTAGCCTATATTAAAAATTAAACTTTAGTATAGATGGTTACTAATGCTTTTCCACGGTACTTCCCAGCTGAAACAGAGTCTTTAGAACAAATCGCCCATTTGATACCTAAATTATAGGTTTCACCAATTTTAGCTATTTGAGGTAAAGAAATCTCCGCATTATTAAACTTAATTAGATCAGGTGAATCCCCTTCATTGCAGCTTAAAGCGGGACTGATACCATTCATAAACGGCTTACCCATTACCCAAGGTACATCCCCGCGATAAGAAGAGTTAGAAATGTTATTTAACATTAACTTAGCAGGGTTAGTAGTATCAGGATAGCCTTCTGTTGCGATCCCTGCCATATAAACTTGTTGGTTGTCACCTGTGCAAGTAAATGATAAAGATGACTCTTTAAACATTTCATTATTGCGGTTCATTACAACGCTAATGTCTTTGTTCACCACATTACTTATCTGACATACTCTAACAACTTTTAAATCCGTCGTAATATTAAGCCTAATATACGCATCTGCCTCATAATCTCGCCCTTGCGTCGTGATATAAAGAGGGGCACCGCGGTAATTATAAACGCCTGGTTTCACGCCTCCCGATAAATAAACAGGATAGCTAGTATTATTGGTGATATTTATTGTCTTTGAGCCCCCCTCCTTTGCAACCGTATTAGGGGGATAATAGCAAGCGTAACTAATTTTAGATAAACCATTAACACTTGAAAAAAATGCTCCTGAATATTTCTCTCCGTATATTCCCCCACCAGAAGCTGTGGCATTGAAAAGTAATTGTGGAATAACAAATGCGTCAAGGCTCGGATCATTTGAAGAATGGCTCAGTTTTATTCCCGCTAAAGAGGTATTTGGAATTCGTGAAAAAACACTTTCACCACCACTACATGCCCCATTATTACCTGAAATACCAATAAAAGAATAGCCACTTCCCCAAATATAATCTGCTCCAGGAAGACTAACTGCATATACAGGTGAGTGATATATTTGATTTGACCCTCTTAAAATACCTTTTAAATTATGAGCAACGCCTGGATCAGGGTTTTTAGCAAGATCGACAACCCCTAATATACCAAGCGTAAGCGTTCCATAAGATTCACCACTCATTGATTGTGTTGAATGCAACAAAAGAGCCGTAAAGCAGGAAATTAAAAGGGTATGTTTTATTTTCATTATTTATTCCACGCTAACAATATGAATTAAGTCCATAACTATTAAATGTGACATTATTTACATGTCGCAGAGAAAGATCTAATTGGCTGCTCTTGTGAAACTGGGATTGATTCAAGACCGACGAAATCAACACTACATTGCTGAGCTTGCCCATTACCCCAGCTAATTTTTGATTTCCCATTATTCGGAAGCCCACTCATAAATAATTGATTATTATCCCCAACAATACCGGTATTTTCTTCAAGTGCATTTATTTCAACAAGCGTTGCAATCGCACCAAATGGTATTAGGCTTCCATCGGCGCGTTTAAGGTTCATCAGTACTTGATACCCAACTTTAGTATCAAATTTAACTTTAATAACAGAGCCTGCTGTTGGGTAAACTGTTTTGGATGTCTCTTTGAGCATCACGTTATCTGGCAATGTATTCACATCCATATTGATTACGTTTGCGTTATACGCAGAAACATACGGGTATAATGCATAACCTTGACTATTAATGATGGCATCTTTACTGCCAACATCAGCCCCTTTAGCACCTTCGGCCTCGATGACCCCGACACTGTTCCCCATCGATTTACCTAAAAGTACCCCACCTGAGTGCAGCAAAACCCCACCATTAATACTAGCGTTATAGCCACTGTAGTTTTTCGAATAGTTATACCCTGCTGAGATATCACCTTTCGATCCCGCATAGCTCGCACTTAGGCCACCACTGTTACCGACACCTTTATTTTCATAGCCTTGAGAAATACCATAGGCTAATGAATTATCTAAGAAGCTGCCATTTAGCGTCATTTGCTGACTGACTCGGCTTTCATTATCTTGAGTAAACATATAGCTAGCACTCATGTTTCTCGCCATTTCATTGTTTGAGAATATGCTAAATGGCACATTCACATTGATCGAAACTTGGCGGTTTTCAGGCCAGTCAGAGCGCCCTTTTACCCTATCGATACTGTATCGAATAGAGTAATTAATTCGTTTATAGTTACCGTTATAGCCAAGTGCAACTTGGCGAACTTCACGGTCGATTTCCCAATAATCGGAAATGCTTCCTGATAAGAAAATACTGCCATATTGGCCTAATGACTGAGTTAATGAAGTTGTAAAGCTCGCTCTTTGGCGTTGATTTAACCAAGGGGCAACATCCTCTTTTAAGCGGCGATCATAGTTATTAAAATCCGCAAAACTAAAATATGAGCGGCTTGAATAACGTAATGCGGTTAAATCTATCGATGTCCCCGTTGTCATCATACTTTTTGAGTAACGGATACGGTAAGATTGCCCTGCTTTATCGCCTAGCTCTCCCCCCATATCTGCGCTAGAGTGGGTAATATCCGCAGATAATGCACCAAATGTACCTAGCGAAATACCTAAGCCCCCCACCGCAGAAAAATAGTCTTTCGCCATCAGCAATCCACCATACAGCGTGTTATTGCTTTGCAGGCCATAAATTAGAGAGCCTAATGCAAAATCGGATTCTTTAGAGCTAACAGTGTAGCCTCCGTTATAACGCCCTATACTCGTTTCATATTTATAGCCACCTGGGCGTAACATCACAGGTAGAGATGAAAATGCGATAGTGAATGTTTTTTCAGTACCATTTTCTTCCGTAACCGTTACATCTAAGTCACCCGCATTGCCTGTTGCATACACGTCTTTGAGTGTAAATGCACCAGGTGAAACATAGGTTTGGTAAACAATGTTACCATTTTGTCGCACTGTCACTCGTGCATTCGATGATGCAATACCATTAATTTCAGGTGCGTAACCACGCATACTACTCGGTAACATACTTTCGTCAGAAGATAATGAAACACCTTTGAATGGGATCGCATCAAATACTTCGTTACCTGTGGTGATCTCACCTGCCATCAATATAGAACGAATAGAATGCAGCGCTCTAAAGACATGCGTATTATTAAAATCCGTAGAAGAGGTCGTGCTATCGTCAGTGCGGCTACGGTTATAAGACATATTAGAACGCAGTCTCCATGGACCTACGTTTAACCCTGCCGCAATCGTTGCAAATAGATTATCGGTTTTATCCGTTCCAGAATAAGGCGAATCATTACGGTTGCGACTTCCACTTACAAAGTAATTGAAAAACATTGCAGGAATACCATCATCCAATAGGCTCGGGTCAATATACCCTTGAGCTTTCTCTAACATTGCAATTTGAGGAATAGTCACTTTCATATTAAGTTTAGACATGTCAGATACAACTGTCGCATCCTTAATATAATCATCAAGATTTAATATTTGTGTATTTGGGTCGATAGAATGAAGCTGCAGAATAGCTTTTACATTCACCCCCCATTCCGCTAATAAAGCAGGAGTAAAAACAGGAACAACCTTGCCTTGTTTATTTGGTGCAAACCGAATAGTTTGATTACCTAGTAAATTTCGATTAATTTCAACCTGAATACGATAATCACCTGCAGGCACACTATTTGATGACCCAAACTGCGATAAATCTAGCTGACTAGGGTCGACCCCTAATTGCGTTTCTAGCATACTTGGATCAAAATAATCATCACCATAAGAATATAGAGATAAACATATCAGTGAAGATAATAAGCTGATTTTAAAAAATTTGTTATCCATTACCCTAGCCTTTATTTATCTTTATATTAATATAAAATAATTAGTTTAATAATAAGGGGCTATAAATATTCAAATTGAAGAATTAATATTCCCTCGCTATGAAAACTATTTTTTTGACAAATTAACTTTTTTTGTTATCTTCACCAAAAATGTGTTTATCTGTTGTAACGCCAAAGTCATTTAAAAAATACCAACTCGTTGCAGTAGGGTTTTTAATTTGATAATCGATAGAGTAACTATCAAATGGTGCAATTAATATTGAGCCTTGTTTAATATCACCATCAATACTTAGTCCAACTAAAGTCATATAATATGGTGTTGGATTATTAAACTGCCATTTATTTCCTTTTCTATCTAAGGTGATCTTTTTAAAATCCGTTACATCAGGTACATCAATATTATCTGGTCGGTATATTAGCTTAATAACAAATGCAGTAACAAAAACCAAAGACTTACTATCTTCACTTTTATTTGTAGAGGGTATTACTCGTGTTTTCAAGTAAAAAATAGATTCTCTATCTTTAGGCAAATCACTAACATTATTTGGAAAAACCCGCATTGAAAATTCTTTTCTCGGTTCTACCTTGAATAAAGGTGGTGTGACAATAAATTTGTCAATACTTTCACCTTCAATATCCTTTAAGATTGTTGCTTGCACTAATACAGGCTTATCCGTATCATTTAATATTTGAGCCGTTTGGCTTTTTTCACTTTGTGGAAAAACAATACGACTCTGATTTAATGAGATCCCTTCTGCACTCACTGCTAGCGAAAAAAAAATTAAAGTAAAGGCAGCTAGAAATCGTAATAACATAATTTTCTTTTAGTCAGCGACGAAAGTTAATGTCAATGTAGATTTAAATTTACCTACGTTCTGGTCATCAGAGCAATTATTAACACCTGTCTTACACATAACATAAGCATAATAAGTATTAGACATATTTGTAGCTGTAATATTTGTCCATATTTTATTATTTGTGTTAGTAAAAAAATCAGTATCACTTTGAGTTGCATTTGCTTTTTTAGAAATACGGATTGCAAAAGTTTTACCCACATCATCTAAAAAACCATTATTTTGGTCATTATATATGCCTGATAGTGAAACATATGCGCCACTAAAACTGGTGTTTTTACAATTTGATAAATTAACTTTAAATTCTGATTTATATTTACCTTGAGGAACATCATCTTTAAATTTCTCAAGAGGTATACTTCCAAAATCAATTTTATTTTCAGATGTTCCAACAACAGAAACATCACACGTATTTTTAGGTATAGTTACATCAAAAGTAAACTCTTGTGATGAATAAGAAGAACCCACAAAACCACAAAGAAATAATAACGCACTGTTACTCAATATAAATAGAGTTTTCATTCTTTAACCCTTTTTATTTATGGCTGCAATAAAGTCACATCAACTGCAGCTTCAAGTGCACCTGGATTCGGTGTTTCTGCACCTAATTTAATAACACTAACCTCAAAATGGCTTTCTAAATCACTGTTACTAGTAATGTCGAAAGGCACGACCCCACCATTATGAAAGTCAATAATCGAGCAGCTATCTTTATTTTCGTCGCATTTTCTTAAAACAAATGCAGCTTTCGTTAAATTAGTCGTCGGATAAATTTTATTATTCGCATCAATAGAGGTTCCACTTCCTGCGGCTATTTTCATGGAATATTTCGCATTACCCGAAATAACATCAAACCCCGTGCAGTTATATTTTAATGAAAATGGCTTTATATGAGTTCGATCATTGATATCATCATTAACTGTTGAAGTAATAATCGCTGAATTAAATTTTACTTCCATATCTGATGTTAAAAACGAACAGGTCCCTTTAGTTACATTTCCAATAATTTCTAACTCTGCGGCTTGCAAATGATTAACAAACCCAAATATTCCCAAAGATGACAAACCAATTAAACTAATTAAAGAAAAATGACTGTTATTTAACTTGTCCACTGAACGCATCCTCGCCCCCTAAGTCGTTAATAATTGTCCATTTCGCTATTCCTAAACGAGCTTTAGAAGGAGCGACGTAATTAAACGAATCAAATGGGGATATCATGGTATTACGCTTACTCATACTCAAATCTATTTCAACGCCATTAACAACTAAATTGCTTAATGATATATAATAAGGAGAATTATTTACCACGGTAATACCCGTAGCATTTGCGACTACTTTTAAATTTTCATGTGCATCGCGGGGAGACATTTTTAAATTCGTTGGTCGATAAAATAATTTAATCACGTTGTTATAGCCAATATTCAGCGCATTACCACTAATAGGCCCATCTGTCGCAGGGATCATAGTTGCACTAAAGTAAAATATAGACTCCCTGTCTTTTGGTAGGCTATTTTGTTGCGCATAAACTCTAACTTCTTGTGATTTGCCGCTATCAATTTTAACTAATGGTGGCGTTACCATAAATGGGACAGCAGTATTTGATGTTCCATTTGCATTTTTTGTTACAATAAACTTCGCAAGGTAATTGATATTAGTATTATTTCTAGCGCCAATAGATGTACTTTCATCACCTTGCATATAGACAATACGGGTACCATTTAGACCCACCCCACTTCCGGCAGAATAAGCTAAAGAAGTTAATGCAAAAAATAAAACTGAAATATTACGGAATTCTTTAACCATTTCACAAAATAAGTTGTTTTTATTTTTTATTGTTTGCATTATCCCACCTACGCTTTAACGACTAATTAAGAGGCTTTAAATAAAGCCTCTTCTGATCAAACTAATTAATAGTAAAATTAGTTATAAGAAACAGTGAATGTTACTGGAACGTTTAACACATCAGGTGTTACGCCGCCAGCTTGAGTTAACAGCAAGTTAGCTTGGATAGGAATGATCGCACCGTCACCTTTAAGAACATCTTTAGTTAAAGTAACTTCAGAATCTTTATTTGGCAGAATTGCAGTTGTACCTGATTTCAATTCAACCGCTAAAGATTTAGCATCTTTATTTGCGAATAATTCAGAATAACCATTAGCTTCTTGACCTTGTGCATAAACAAACATTGTTTTGTTTGCTGCATCGTGTGAACAATTAGTTAATACTAAATCGAATTTCTTCTCGTCACCTAATTTCCCTTTTAGGCCTACCGCTGAAGCGTCATCAGTTGTGAACACACCCCAGTTAATTTCATCACCAACAGTTGTTGAAGATACATCACAAGAAGCAGCACGTAATTGAGCTTTAAAGTCAACTTTAGCGCCTTTGTTACCATCAGCTGCTAATGCAGAACCAGCGACCATAGAACCTGCTAATACTGCTAAAACTGCTAATTTTTTGTTGAATAACATATGTAAATACCTCTGTATTTATGTCGTCATGTAAGTAGTGAAAGACACATTTTTTTATTAAAAGCCAAACCCACAACATCCATTTACAGTACTAAAGTCATTTTTATGAGCTTGGCGAAATTGTTGTTAACTTTATTCAAGCCAACATTAAGAGCATTAAAAATCCTTTTAATCCTCTTTTTAAAACCAAGTCAGCTGAGCTGGCTTTAAAAAAAAGCTATTTCTATATCGCCAAATTTGAGAGACCAGATTCAATATAGAAATAGTAAAAATGGACAAAAATTTAAAACATTAGAGAGTTCAATTAATTCTTATTACTTACTGTGCTAAAATTAAGGCTTATATAAACTGAACTCTATTTAGTTGTTCACTTCTTGCTTAACCCACCTATTTGTAACAAGTAAAAAAGCTTGGTCAAATCTTCAAACGCTCTGTTGCTTGCTGAGACTAATTTTAAGGTAACAATATTTATTGTCAAAACCACACCTTTAAAGACAAACAAAAGGTCAATAAATCTATATATAAATATTTATATAGATTTAAATTCTATTTTATAAGTTTTATGATATATTTAGAATTGTTACTTAGGTTAATTTATATAAATTGAAACCCTGTTACTTATAATTATTTCAAGTTGTAAGAGGTTGTGTAAATGAACATCATTTTATTTAAAACTAACATTAATTAAATTTAATGAATATAAGAACTACAATAAAACAAATAACCACTTAAAACACAGTAAATTAAGTTAAAGCCAGATTATTATCTCTTACCGAACAAATATCATAAGATAAGTCTTAATTGAAATTTACGTTAAATAACAAACAAGAACCGCATACTTTGTATCTGTTTTGTTAAAGCCGATACTCATTTTTGTTTCAGCTAAATTCATCTACTGTATTCATTTCAACCTCGCATATTTTCAGATAATCGTTTGCTTATGTTTATTTTTAAATAAAAATTATATAGATAACATGTTTACTTAGTTATTTTCTGTCCCCTGAAAGCCAATGCGCTTTCAATATCAAAAATATGATAAACTTATGGCCAGTAAATTTTACGTTTTTCGAAGCTGGGGTCAGTAAAATGAAAAAAATGAGTGAAGATAAGATACTTGTGATGGCAGAGCGTATTTGCCAATCAAGAGGCGTTAGATTGACTCCACAAAGAGAAACTGTGTTACGCCTTATCGCACAACAGCACGGCGCTATCAGTGCCTATGATTTATTAGACTTGCTACGCGAAGTTGAACCACAGGCAAAGCCCCCTACTGTTTACCGTGGGTTAGAGTTTTTAATGGAACAAGGCTTTATTCATAAAATAGAGTCAACCAACAGTTACGTCGTTTGCCACCACTTTGATAACCCCAGCCATATTTCAGTGATGTTAATCTGCGACCACTGTGGCAGTGTGACGGAAAGTGATTGCACAACAATAGAAGCTGCGATTATCAGTTTGGCAGAAACCAACCAGTTTCGCTTAAGGCATACTGTGGTTGAAAACCACGGCTTATGTAAAAACTGTGATGAAGTCGCTAGCTGCCAAGATCACACTCACTGTAACCATGACCATGAGCAACCCGCGGCCACAAAGAAAAAGTAACGAATGAGATTGTAGAATTCACACTGTTACTTATATAAGAAAAGAATACGAGAAGTAATATAAAGAAAGGATGTAAAAAACAAGAACCAAGTAAAGCAGGCAGATCTCTATACATCAAGATGAAATCTGCTAGCAATCATGGCAAAATCAAACAAGCAGCACACCGCTGCCCACCTGATAATCTAAGAATTAATACCAATCGCTATTACGGATCACGCCAACAGCCAAGCCTTCAATAGTGAAGCTTTGTTCGCGTAAATCGACCACAATCGGTGCAAACTCTGGGTTTTCAGCAATTAATTCAACACGATTACCTTGCTGTTTAAAACGTTTAACAGTCACTTCATCATCAATACGCGCCACAATCACTTGGCCATTGTGTGCATTTTGTGTTTTATGAACTGCTAATAAGTCACCATCCATAATACCGATATCTTTCATCGACATACCATTCACACGTAAGAGAAAATCTGCGTGAGGCTTGAAGAGTTCTGGATCAACTTGGTAGTGACTTTCGATATGCTCTTGTGCTAATAAAGGTTCGCCAGCGGCAACACGCCCAATTAAAGGTAACCCTTGATCGTCAGGTTCTTCTTCAAGAAGAAGGCGGATACCCCGTGATGCCCCAGAAACAATTTCAATTACGCCCTTACGTGCCAAGGCTTTTAAGTGTTCTTCTGCCGCATTAGGCGAACGAAAACCAAGGCTTGCTGCTATTTCAGCACGTGTAGGAGGCATACCTGTTTGCGAAATGTGGTCACGCACCAGATCGTAAACCTGCTGTTGTCGAGCCGTCAGTGCTTTCATCCCGTTCCCCTGTTTGTTTATACAGTCAGACTGTGAGTATATACAGGTAAATGAAGATTTGAAACAGTTAAATCACTGAATTTAGTATTTGTTATCGATTTACTTTCTTTTCCCAAATTCCAATGGCTTTTCGGGGCTACCCTGCAAAATAACGCTGCCATAATACCAACGCCCAAATAAACAGTGCTAAGCCAATACTGACAAACACCGCCGCAGAGCCAATATCTTTAGCCCGCCCTGAAAGTTCATGATATTCACTGCCAATACGATCAACAACGGCTTCAATGGCACTATTTAATAACTCAACAACCGCCACCAACACAACAGAGCTAATCAGCAATATTCTATCCACATAACTGATATCTAAGAAAAAGGCGATAATAATCGCAATCACTGCCGCAACAGATTCCTGGCGAAATGCCGCTTCATTTACCCACGCTGCTTTTAGCCCTTTAAGGGAGTATCCCGCTGCTTTAATCACACGGGTAAAGCCCTTAGTTTGACTTGCCATATTTATTCCTTAAAAAATACAAACAATAATCGATTTTTACGGTCAAAGTGAATTGTCAGTAACAGATCTACCAGTGGATTTCTGGTATGATTGCGCAGCATTGTTAACAAGAGGCTATAATCATTTATGTCACTATGGCGTAAAATATATTACAACACGTTGAATTTACCACTTAAATTATTGGTAAAAAGTAAACTAATTCCATCGGACCCAATTGCAGAGTTACAGCTTGATACCAACAGGCCAACGCTGTATGTATTGCCTTATCACTCTAAGTCCGATCTCCTAACGCTACGGCACCAATGCTTGGCTATCGGTCTGCCTGATCCTCTGGTTGATAACGACATCAATGGAACCAAGCTTCCTGCCTATGTGTTTATCGATGATGGCCCACGCGTATTTCGCTATTATTCACCGGATCCGCGTAAAGATTCCGTCAAAACATTCCATGCTTATTTAGATTTGCATAAAAACAATCCAAATCTCGATATTCAAATGCTACCCGCATCGGTCATGTTTGGGCGATCACCTGGTCGTGAAGGGCATACGCCAGCTCCCCCACTCAAGCTATTAAATGGGGTGCAAAAATTCTTTGCTGTCCTGTGGTTAGGTCGAGATAGCTTTGTTCGCCTATCGCCACCAGTTTCGATTGGGAAAATGGCGCAGGACCACGGCACAGACACCATTATTGCCAATAAATTAGCACGTGTCGCCCGTATTCACTATTCGCGCCAACGCCTTGCGGCGGTCGGCCCGAAACTGCCTGCTCGCTATGAACTATTCAATAAGCTTTTAACTTCAAAAGCGATTGAAAAAGCAGTGGAAGACGAAGCTCGCAGTAAAAAAATTCCGTTGAAAAAAGCGCAGCAAAACGCGGTGAATATGATGGAAGAAATTGCCGCTAATTTCTCCTATGAGGCCGTGCGGTTAACTGACCGTGTGCTGAGCTGGACGTGGAACCGCCTCTATCAAGGCATTAACGTGCAGCATGCTGAGCGCGTCCGCCAATTAGCGCAAGATGGCCATGAAATTGTGTATGTGCCTTCCCACCGAAGTCACATGGACTACTTACTGCTTTCTTATGTCCTTTACCATCAAGGCTTAGTCCCGCCACATATCGCCGCTGGGATCAACTTGAACTTCTGGCCTGCTGGCCCAATTTTCCGTCGCCTTGGCGCGTTCTTTATCCGCCGAACCTTTAAAGGAAATAAACTCTATTCCACGGTTTTCCGTGAATATTTAAGTGAGCTATTTGCTCGCGGCTACTCTATTGAGTATTTCGTTGAAGGTGGACGTTCCCGTACAGGCCGTTTATTGCAACCAAAAACCGGAACGCTGTCGATGACACTGCAAGCCATGTTGCGCGGTGACTCTCGCCCTATCACGATTGTGCCTATTTATATTGGTTACGAGCACGTGATGGAAGTGGGTACTTACGCAAAAGAACTACGCGGTGCAGAAAAAGAGAAAGAAGGCTTATTTTCAATGATCCGCGGCTTGCGTAAACTGCGTAACTTAGGCCAAGGATATGTTAACTTTGGTCAGCCAATTTCCCTTTCTCACTACCTGAATCAACGTGTACCTGATTGGCGTGATTCGATTGACCCCATTGAGCCACAGCGCCCGTCTTGGTTAAACCCAACGGTCAGCTCGTTGGCAGATAATATCATGGTGAACATCAATAATGCTGCCGCAGCTAATGCCATCAATTTATGCGCAACAGCTTTGTTGGCCTCACGTCAGCGTTCATTAACCCGTGAACAGCTTATTGAGCAAGTGGAATGCTATCTGCAATTATTGCGCAATGTGCCATACACCGCAGATGCAACAACGCCAAATAAAACCGCGGAGCAGCTGCTCGAACATGCGTTGCAGATGGATAAATTCGAAGTAGAAAAAGACAGCATGGGGGATATTATTATTCTTCCTCGCGAAAATGCCGTTTTAATGACCTACTATCGTAATAATATCCACCACTTACTGGTATTACCGTCTTTGATAACCAGTATGGTGTTACACCATGAGCGTATTAGCCGCCAAGAAATTCACCATCAGGTCAGCCAAATCTACCCATTCTTAAAAGCAGAACTGTTTATGCGTTATAACGACGAACAGCTGCGTGAAACGGTTGATACTCTAATTGATGAGCTGAATAATCAGCAACTTATCTGTTTAAGAGACGACGAAATGGTGGTGTTGAACCCGCGCCGTATTCGTCCATTACAGCTCTTAGCCGCTGGTGTCCGTGAAACACTACAACGCTACGCTATCACGCTGTCATTACTTAATGCCAGCCCTGAAATCAGCCGTAATACGTTGGAAAAAGAAAGCCGTATTCTTGCGCAGCGTCTTTCTGTACTGCACGGCATTAACGCTCCTGAGTTCTTTGATAAAGCGGTCTTTTCAACGCTCGTTGATACACTTAGGGAAGAAGGCTATATCGATAACAATGAAAACGATATCTTCACGACTAACGCCAAGAAACTGTATGCAGTTCTTGCGCGGTTAATGTCACCAGAAATTCGTTTGACCATTGAAAGCGTTAGCCAAGGCGATGAGTTCTCAGAAGTGAAAAAAGAAACTAAGCCTGATGAGCCCGCTCAAATCACCGAGCCAGAAAAAGACTAATCGAGTTTTGTAAGCTGATAAAAAGCAAAAAGGTAATGTTGAAAAACATTACCTTTTTTGTTGGGCTATTGAACACCATTCACACGCTAAAAATAGCTCACCATGATGCCAATAAACAAAATCAAGCCAACGAAGTTATTATTCATGAAAGCTTTAAAGCAAGGAGCACGTTCGCGGTTCACCATCAACTGTTGTTGATAAACAAATAACCCCGCAACTAGCGCCAGAGAAAGATAGTAAACGATCCCTAAGCCAGCTAAAGCCCCAACAGCCACCAGCAAGCCGACCATCAACAATTGCAGCAACCCAATAATCAATTTGTCATACTGACCAAATAAAATCGCCGTTGATTTCACGCCAATTTTCAAGTCATCATCACGGTCAACCATCGCATACTGTGTATCGTAAATCACTGACCAAATAATATTCACGATAAATAATACCCAACATACTAACGGGAGTGATTCACCCACTGCCGAGAAGGACATCGGTATCGACCAGCCAAACGCCGCACCCAATACAACCTGAGGTAAATGACTGACTCTTTTAACAAACGGATAAACCCATGCCAAGGCTAGCCCCGCAATGGACAACCAAATTGTCATTGAATTGAGTGTTAATACTAGCAAGAAAGACAACCCCACTAAGCTAGCAAACAAAATTTTGGCTTCTTTTTCCGTCACATCCCCACTGGGTAATGGGCGATGTTTGGTGCGTTCCACGTGACCGTCAAAATGGCGGTCTGCGAAATCATTGATCACACAACCTGCGGCGCGCATAAAGAACACTCCCGCAGTAAACACAATCAAAATGTGCAAATTGGGTGTGCTTTGAGCGGCTATCCAGAGTGCCCAATACGTCGGCCACAGTAACAGCAGCGAGCCAATGGGTCTATCAATACGCATTAAACGGCTGTATGCATGCCATTTACTTAGCGTCATACTTCCCTCCACTTTGTCGTGCTCCTTTTCTCTCTCCATCATACTTCAAAATAGGTAGGTGTTCACACCACTCTGTCGAGCAAATCACGGATTTTTGTGTATTAGTATCGTGTTTTTGTCAAAATCTATAATTTGAAATAGTTTGGATAATTAACGATATGCAGGTGATTCTGGTAAAAATATTTCGGTTAGCAATAAAGGTTTATCTGATAACCTTAATCGAGAGCGGCGAACCCAACGTTCTGCGCAGCAGCCAATATGAATGTAATCACGCGTTAGGTTATCTCGACTAAATAAATAGCGCCCTAAGGGCATGCGGCCAATATCCACCAATTGTTGGTCATCATCAGTGAGTGTTTCTTCAGGAATGACCGTCCGGCCTAACAACCACGGGATACCATCCCCGTACATAACCACTTCACGTACCCAATAACGGTGACTTACCGGTAAATTTTGTACTTCTTCCGCACTTAGCATTGCTTGCGACACATAGCGTTCTAAATACGGTATGACGGTAACTTGCTGGCTGTGTTGTTCAAAACGTTTTGTCATGGAGCCAAGTTCGAGTAACCAATCGAGTGTGTTAGCGGGAACTCTTTCATCATCCTGCGCAATCCATTCGATTAGCTGCGAGGTAAATAGCGTTTCATCCATTACGTAAATTCCACCATGAATAACATGGTTATGATTTCTGTATTTCTTGCCAAATAGGATATCACGTTGTTTTGCTACAAGGTTAAAGTTAGCTAACAATTTATATAAAAAGTCACAAATTCAACACAAAATGTAAAAGAACAGTGAAAAATTTTCTAATTAATAACAAGTTATGAACAATAATAAAATTCATTAACATATGAACAATTAAGCTTATATCAAACTGCTTTTACGATTTTTAACGAAAAGAAAACGGGAAGCTGTCTACTCTTCCCGCTTAATTTTACGACGTTATTTCAATGAATCATTAACGCCAAGCTTTATAGTTGTTAATCAAGCCGTTGGTTGAGCTGTCATGGCTACTGACTTTTTCACTGTTTTCTAATTCAGGCAGGATACGGCTCGCTAATTGCTTACCTAATTCTACGCCCCATTGGTCAAACGTGAAGATGTTCAAAATTGCCCCTTGGGTAAAGATTTTGTGCTCATACATCGCAATTAATGCACCTAATGAATATGGCGTGATTTCTTTGAGTAAAATCGAGTTAGTAGGGCGATTACCTTCAAATACTTTATACGGCGCAACATATTCCATATCCGCCACGGATTTACCTTGTGCTGCAAACTCGGCATCGACCACTTCACGCGTTTTCCCAAATGCCAGAGCTTCTGTTTGCGCAAAAAAGTTAGAGAGCAGCTTCTCGTGGTGATCACCCAGCGGGTTATGTGTGACGGCTGGCGCAATAAAGTCACAAGGGATCATTTTTGTCCCTTGGTGGATTAATTGATAAAACGCATGTTGCCCGTTTGTCCCAGGCTCACCCCAAATAATTGGGCCTGTTTGGTAAGAAACGGCTTTTCCATCACGGCCAATGTACTTACCGTTAGATTCCATATTGCCTTGTTGGAAGTATGCCGCAAAGCGGTGCATGTATTGATCGTATGGCAGAATCGCTTCAGTTTCTGATTCAAAAAAATTGTTGTACCAAATACCAATCAGCCCTAACAATACTGGGATGTTTTTCTCCAGTGGCGTTTGGGTGAAATGCTTATCCATGGCATGAGCACCATTCAATAATTGAACAAAATTATCAAAACCAACAGATAAAATGATGGATAAACCTATCGCTGACCATAATGAATAGCGACCACCAACCCAATCCCAGAACTCAAACATATTGCTGGTATCAATACCAAACTTAGCGACTTCTTCACCATTGGTAGAAAGCGCCACAAAGTGCTTAGCGACTTGGCTTTCATCTTTTGCGGATGCTAAAAACCAATCACGGGCTGAATGTGCGTTGGTCATGGTCTCTTGCGTGGTGAATGTTTTAGACGCAATTAGGAACAATGTGGTTTCTGGATTCAGTTTTTTCAACGTTTCTGCAATTTGAGTGCCATCCACGTTAGAAACAAAATGCATATTCAAGTGGTTTTTATAAGGGCGTAATGCTTCAGTCACCATGAATGGGCCAAGGTCAGAACCGCCAATCCCGATATTCACCACATCGGTAATCACCTTACCCGTAAAACCTTTCCACTCACCGCTAATAATGCGTTGGCTAAACTGCTGCATTTTTTCCAGCACCGCATTGACGTCTAGCATGACATCTTTGCCATCCACATAAACAGGCGTGTTATCGCGATTACGTAATGCTGTGTGCAGCACCGCGCGGTCTTCCGTACGGTTAATTTTCTCACCCTTGAACATGCTATTAATGGCATTTTCTAGCTCAGTTTCTTTTGCCAGCGCCAATAAATTGTCTAAGGTTTCTTGCGTTATTCTGTTTTTGGAGAAATCCACTAAGATTTGACCATCGAACGTTGCCGAAAATTTAGTAAAGCGGTCTTTATCTTGCTCGAACAAATCACGCATATGCACATCTTTCATTTGCGCAAAATGTTGCTCTAGCGCCCGCCATGCAGCCGTTTGGCTTGGATTAATACTTCTCATGGATAACACTCTCCAAACAATTTTTAATAGAAATAGATTGTAACCCGTCAAGGAAACAGGACTTATCGGTTTTCTGCGTTATATTGATATTCCCCAATTCTGCCGCACTTTTCCAGACTTAATTATCCCTTTTATTGAAATACGCACTTTCAATGCCATGCAGCTTGAAAAATAGCGCATATATACTCTAAATCATTCGAGTTGCATGTAGGCGGCAAGGGAAGATAGACCGATGAGCATACAAAAGTAGGTGATTCGGCTATCTGAGCGTAGCCAACACCCATGCAGCTTGAAAAATAGCGCATATATACTCTAAATCATTCGAGTTGCATGTA
>NZ_JBEBNT010000014.1:0-105914 GCF_040396775.1 Providencia sp. | reverse complement strand
CCTGCCTGTCACGCAGGGGGTCGCGGGTTCGAGTCCCGTCCGTTCCGCCACTTATCGAAACCCCGTGATGAAAATCACGGGGTTTTTGTTTTGTATGCCTACCTAAAATTCACTCTTAAATAGTTTTATATTACTTATTGAACTGTTACAAAACGAATAAGTTGAAAATACAAATATTCACTATTGAATAGAGTGAGAATAATACGTCTATTTCACTATGTAAGCCCTTTAGCGGTTTTTTAAGTTCACTACTTTAGTGAATCTAATTGCAGGGTATAAAGTAATGAGTGCCAACCCACATCGTTATGGAGAGAAAAAGCTAAATCAGTGGACTGGTGGCTATTATTGGGAGATTACTCGAGAATCTATGTGCAGAGTGCAGCTTGTTAAGCTTGAGTTGTCTTTTTAGTGAGTGTGATGCCAAGTAGTGCGCAATAGCTCGTATAGTTTTATAAAGGTTCATATAGAGGTAAAAGACTGCAAATAATCACCCATTACTTGATACATTAGAAAAATGCGGCGAAACGTAGAGCCGCTAGTGATGAATTTTATATAATTTCGATGTCAAAAATTCGTTTTAGAGCTTTTTTCCCGCTTTGGGTAAACATAACTTCACGATAGCCTGCTGTTTTTAATATCCATTCGTTTTGCTCAAAAGCGTGTAATAACGCAGCTCCGGCATTCCCACCTAAGTGCATACGCCTTTCGCTCCAATCTAAACAAGCACACGCCATTTTGCGTTTAGTATGCATTGAAATATTGATATTCAGGTTGTTAAATTGCTCAATACCAATAATAGATAATTTATTTTCTTTAGATGTAAACCAGCCATTTCTATCCATAAATTCATAAAGTTGAACGGCCACTTCGCCTGCTAAGTGATCATAGCAGGTCCGAGCTTTTCTAAGATGAACGGGCGTTGAGATGGGTGCCTTATATTCTAGTTTCATGGATACAGCCATCAGGGTTTCCAACAGTTCTGCAATATCTGAGCCAGCGAGTCGGTAATAACGGTGTCTGCCTTGAGACAAACAACTAATTAAGTGGTTATTCAAAAGTTTCGTTAAGTGAGCACTGGTTGTTGAAGGAGCAATATTTGCCGCAGCACTTAACTCTGTGGCTGTCCATGCCCTGCCATCCATTAGTGCGCAAAGAATACTGACCCTAGAGGGGTCAGCAATCGCAGAGGCAACCTTTGAAATGGATTTTTCTAAATACTCATTTTCATCAATGGGTTGGCTAATTTTATTTTTTATCATTAGGGGTATCCCATTTTTTAGTTACTTCTGAGGCGAGCTCATTGTTATCAGTTATGAGTATTAACCTATTATGATGATCACTATATTGAATCAGGATATTAATTTGGTGGTCTGCTAGGCACTGTGCTATAGCACCAAGTTCACCTGGTTGCTCTTGTTTTAATTTACGAATTACGGGCATTGAAATGCTTTCCACTTGTATGCCTGCTTTAGTCAGTGCTTTTTTAGCTTCTTCAGGTTGCGTTATTAAAAAGTGAGCATGGCTTTTTCCATCGATAGAAAATACTCCACCACCTTCTAGCCCAACGCCATGTTGTCCTAACGTTGTCGCCAATAATGCTAACGTACCTGCTTGGTTTTCAAGGATAACATGAATATTATACATTATGATTATTCTCCTTATCGAAGGAATAATCTCTTATGGCTTGTGCAACACGGATGCGGTAATGAGAGAAAACAGCGTTTTTTCCCTCATTTTGCGCACTTTGATGCATGAAATGACGTTTCCATTCCATAACTGCGGCTTCATTTTCCCACCAAGAAAGCGATAAAATTTTCCCTTCAGTGCCTATACTTTGAAAACGCTCAACTGAAATAAAACCTTCAATGTTGACCAGTTCAGACTTCAGTTTCGCAGCAAGTTCAAAATAACGCGCTTTTTGCTCAGGGATTGGAATGGCTTCAAAGATCACGGCAATCATATAATTCTCCTTAATGTAGAAAGCACCACTATAAGCTTTTCATTAAGCAATACTTCGATGGTGGACGAAATATTGAAGTAAATAGAGGAGGGATATTAAGAGTCAGGTTTACTTGAGGGATTGGTATAGGCTATAGCCGGCAACTGAGCCTGCAACGTCATAAGCAAAGTCGTGCCAGCTCCAGCCGGTTCCTTCAGGGCGGCTATCATAAAGCTCTTTCGCCGCACCAAGTGAAAGAGAAAATAACAGACCAAATTGGGCCGCATGATGATGCGACATATTTTGTCTGTCTGCATAGGCATTACCTGCTGCTGCCATTGCCGCGGAAAATGCAAAGTGCTGTGCTTTATCTTTACCTTTCCAGTTATCATTAGACCAATGGAAACCGCTACACCCTGTTGTTATGAACATCAGTGAGCTAATAATTAATGTTTTCATCATATTGGGCTTCATTAATTGGTTACCAGAATTGAAAAGCGCCACGTTGAAGTGACGCTTTTTTTAACCTATAAGATTCGACTAATGAGTCGATCAACACGTATGCGTCGCAGCCTACGAATTAATTTTTTCACTTTAACAGGATAAGTTTGGATACTATCTAACTCCCTGTAATGGTTAACGACTTTTGTATTCGTACGGATGCATTCCAATTCATGTTGGCGTTGATCCTGAAGTTGTTGCTTAGGATCATGAATTAAGACTGCATTTTCCAGATCTAAGCCCCATGCACGTGGATTTAAGTTATTACCAGTGATTAATTGCCATTGATTATCGACCCACATACCTTTTAAGTGATATGTATTATCACCGTCTTTCCAAAGCCTAACTGTCAACTGTTTGCTATCAATAAATCTCTGTAAGCGACTAACAAAGCGACGTAGGTTTATTTCGTATAGATAAGGAAGTGCGCCAATAATTTTGAAAGGCTCTTCTGGTGGAATATAAAAATCGTTAGCAGTTTTATCGCCAATAATAATTTCTACCTGTTTGCCATCACGCAGTAATCGGCTGATGATCCGCACTAATACGGCAGGAAGGTTAAAGTACGGCGTACAAATAGTCAGCTTATCACTGGTTGAACCCATTAAATGGGTGATCACACGGTTAAGATCGTTTTTCTTACCTAAGCCAACAAAAGGTGTTACAGATAATTCATCATTAGATGCATTACCCGTAAATTGGTAAGAAGAGCCGCGCAGTCCTAAACGGAATTGTTTTATTAGGTGCTTAAATTCAGCCGTTTTAGGGCGTATTTCTGTATTTAGACGATGAATAGCATCAGTAGGTAACAATGAATCATCAATGAATTTTCGCATTGATGCGGCTAGTTGGCTATTTTTAATAAGGTGATATCGGTCGTAACGATATTTTTCATGTCGTTGTAAATACACATCATTGATACTTGCACCGCTGTACAGCAGGGTATCATCAAAAAGAAAACCTTTTAGATGTAAGACGCCTAAAGCTTCCCGAGTATTGACTGGAATACCATAGATTGGAATGTCGACATCTGGATACTGTTGCGAGACATCGTAATACCAATCTGCATTAGTGGCATTTGCCGCTGCGCCGATACGCCCTCGTTGAGCTCGGTGCCAATCGACGAGAATTTTGATATCTAATGATGTATTAGCTTGTTTTGCCGCATACAGCGCATGAAGAATGTCCTTACCTGCGTCATCTTTCTCTAAATACAAAGCTGTAATGTAGATAGTATTTTGAGCGAGAGAAATTTGTTTAAGCAGTTCATCACGAAAATCTTCTGTCTTATATAGCGTTTTGACATCAGCAACATCTTGAGACAGTTTAGGCAAACTTACCAAATATTGTTGATGTTTTGCTTGTTTTAATTTTGACAACATCACAGTGTGAATTTTCTCTTATTAGTCCAATAGCAAATCGCTTTGCACACATTTTTAAGCGAATGATCCATGGATGATAGCATATTTAGTCAAACCATTTAGAATAAATTGCATATCTGTTTAATTTCCATGCAGGTTATGCTGAGCATCCCTACATTGTTAAAGATGAAGAGTGAGGTTCACGACGCCATCTTCAAATTGTACTTCAACCTCAAACCCTAATTTTTTCGCTAAGCTGATCATATTGCGATTTTCAGGCATGGTTATAGCGGTTAATTTTTTGATGCCATGGCCGCGGGTATAGTTAAGCAGTTTTTGCATAAGCTGATAGCCCAGTGTTTGCCCTTTCATATCGGAACGCACCAAAACAGCAAATTCAGCCTCTTGATTATCAGGGTCTGCCATTGCGCGAACAACACCAATAATTTCAGGGTTTGTGTTTTGGTTTTTTACTGCAACAAATGCCATTTCACGGTCGTAATCAATTTGTGTCATATTGGCGAGGTCATCATGAGTAAACTCACTGATCTCACTAAAATACCGATAATAGAGATCTTCTTTTGTGACCTGTTCGATAAAAGACTTCAATAGTGGCTCATCTTCGGGAAGTATTGGACGCAATAAGCAGCTTAAATCATCTTTTAAATGGATAGTTTCTTCTAATTCGCTTGGATAAGGGCGAATGGCGAGTCTTGAGGTTGTTGCGCTCTCACCTGAGCTGAGTGTCATGGAGACATCTAGCAAGGTAAATTCATCGCCAGAGGCTAATAGCGGGTGTATATCTAAGCGTGTAATATTTGGGCAATCGATGATTAAGTTTGAAACTCTTACTAATAAACTTGAGAGACCTAAGATATTTAGCGGTTCTAATGCGCTGCGCGATTTAATTTTATAGCCTTTGATAGCGTTAATAACAAGATAACGCGCGAGTGCCATATTTAACGGGGGTAAGGCTACAGCGGCTTGGCTTTCTTGTTGCCACTCAATTCCTCCTTCACCTAGCATTATTAATGGGCCAAATACTGGGTCTAGCTCCACAGCTATACGTAATTCTTGCGCTCCTGCACGGTTTGCCATGCTTTGCACTAGCAAACCTTCAATGCGAGCGTTCGGAAAGTTAGTGGAGACACGTTCAATAATTGCTTTTGCGGCATCTTCAACTTCTTTCGCATTTCTCAGATACAGCATGACACCTTGGACTTCCGATTTATGCACGATATCAGGCGAACGTAGTTTTAAAGCAACGGGGTAGCCAATTTTTTCGGCAATTTCAATTGCTTCTTCACTTGAATGAGCAATCCAAGTTGGCAAACTATGTAGTCCATAAGCTTTTAAAATAGGTTTAACTTCATGTGTATCTAAATGCAAGTTATTGTTTTTCAATGCTTGCTGAATATATTCATGCGCTTGTTGTGTATTAGCGGTAATCCCCACTGGAAGTGCTGGCGTCTCTTTTAACTGTTTTTGGTTGCGGCGGTATTCCACCATGTGCATATAGGCCGTAATAGCGCCTTCTGGAGTGCGATAAGTGGGAATACCCGCTTCACTAAACAAGCGGCGTGATTCTCGGGATGAATATTCACCACACCAATTAGTTAGGATCGTAAGCCATTTTCCACGAGGGTGCTGCTTGATAGTTTTGATAATTTTTTCTGCCATGGATTTGCTTTCAGTGATCGCACTGGGTGTGTGGATCAATAAAAGTGCGTCATGATCATGGCTATCGAGCATTTTGTTTAATACGTTAATATAGCGATCTACTGTGGAATCATCACCCAAATCAATCGGATTTTGTGTAGAGAGATCAAGTGGAAGCAGGGCGCTGAGTTCATTTTCGGTTTCAATACTGAGTTTAGCCAGCTTACCATTGCGTTGTAAAAGTTCATCCAGAGCCATAGCTGCGGGGGCTGCACCATTGCTCATGATCGATAAACGTTCACCCCGTAAAGGGGTCATATAACTCAATGTTTCAACAGCAGAAAACATTTCATGAGTATCTTGAACGCGTAAAAGCCCTGCCCGTTGAATAGCGGCATCATAAGCGGCATCCAAGCTGGGTTTTTCCCCTAAAAGTTCTTGAGCTTTACGCGTTCGACCACTTTTGATAACGAGAATGGGCTTGTTACGTGATGCACTACGTGATGACGATAAAAAACGCCTCGCATCACTGATGTTTTCAAGGTAAAGCAAAATTGCACTGGTTTTGCTATCACGGGCTAGATAATCCAGCAAGTCGTCAATATCAATATCGATACTATCACCTAGAGCGATAAAATAAGAAAAACCGATATCGCGATGCCTTGCCCAATCAAGCACCGTATTAGAAACCGCAGCAGATTGTGAAATAAAAGCCAATTTACCTTTGAGTATTGGAATCGGAGAGAAGCTGGCATTTAAACCTTGCCATGGCGCTAAAAAACCTAAGCTATTAGGGCCTAAAAGGCGAATTTGATATTGCTGGGCCACCTTTTTTAATTCATTAAATTGAATCGAAGGGGATGACAAGATAATCACAACTTTGCAGCCAACTTCACCAAGTTGCTGTAAACAAGAGATATTTCTCGAATGATGTGTACAAATTACCGCAAGGTCAGGTTTGAGTGGAAGCTTATCAATTGAGGGGTAGGCCAGCACTCCCAAGACAGAGCTACGATTTGGGTTAACAGGGAGAATCGGACCTTTAAAGCCGCTGGTGAGAAGGTTTTTCATCATAACCGAACCTGCACGGTTCGGGTTTTCAGAGGCGCCAATAACCACGATTGATTTTGGCCTGAACAAAGATTCTAACTGACTCACTAAACCCATAGAGATAACCCTTCGCTTGGTGAACGGTATAATCGTTCAAGAGATAAAAAGAGGCTAAGTAATACTTATGAATACTATGCCCTATCTTTTATATTGCGCTAGTTTATCCTGCGGATTTAATTAATTTATACAAGCACCTTCACGTTTTATGATGACGTTTATCCGAAAGTGACTATTTCTTGGAACTATTTACGAAAAAAAATGTGAAAATAGCCCCTAAAAATAGTTAGAGAGGCGTTGTGTTTAACACCATTTGTGCCACTGGGTGATGGGGTTTCCCCTCAAGGTATTTTTGGCGAAATAGACTAAAATGACTAAATAACTGCTGTGAAGCTTGGATATCACCAGCTAGCTCTAGCACGGTGGCGGCAACCTCTGCGGTGCAATGTTGTTCCTCACGGGATGGCGTGCGTAGCAGGTAGTCCGTCCGCGCTTTTGTGTTGATGGATAGCATTGGAATGTTATTGAGATACGGGCTCTTACGGAACATTTTGCGCGCTTCAGGCCAGGTCCCATCCAATAGAATGAATAAAGCTGGCTTATCAGAGATGCTCGGCTCATTTACGACAATACGATTTTCTTGCGCGTAGCTTTCAGGGAAAATGAGGTAAGGTTGGCGGGTATCATCCTGTAAAGCTGCTAAAAGCTGTGTGTCAGGAGCGGTTCTTGACCACTGAAAAGCGAGCGTTTCAGGTAGGACATCAGCAATCAGTTTTCCCGTATTGCTGGGCTTAAACACCTCACCATCAAACATGATTAAGCAAAATTGGCTTTTTGCTTGAGCAGACACCGTTTCTTGGCACAGACATTGTGGAACAGGTAACAAGCAATATTGGCAGCGTTTTACGCGACAGCCCCTTGCTTTAAAAGGTTTTGTCGATAAAGCGAGACGTTGCTGGCGGAGGTGATAAACGGCATTAGGTGTCATGTTTGATTACTGTTTTGCAGGCCATAAAATAAGCCGCATATTGTACGCAAAACGATTTCTATGCGATAGAGGTATATTCAATAACTTTTCGGTGAGATAATAGCGCGAATCGGTAGCGTAGCCTTGCAACATCATGTAATCTTCGCGCCATAGCTTAGTAGGGGATAGTGATGAACGACTCGAATGAATTTAGTGGTAAAAACGGCAAAGTAAAAGTGATGTATGTCCGCAGCGAAGAGCAGGACAACAACAAAGGTAATGATAAACGCCGTGGTGGTCGTGACGGTGGTCGCGATGATAGACGTGGCGGAAATGATAAGCGCGGTGGTGACCGACGTGATGGTGGCCGCCAAGAAAGAGGGGGTCGTTCAAATCGCCCTGAAGGTGCTCGACAAGACCGCCGTTCAGATAATCGCGATAGTGCACCGCGTGAGCGTTCTCCGTGGCGTACGGTTTCTAAACCTGATAGCGAAGAATTTGAAAATGACCATGGTGGGATAGTTGGTAAAAGCCAAATCGACCCTGAGCAACTGCGTAAGCAACGCCAAGAAGAGACCCGTATTTATGGTGAAAATGCGTGCCAAGCCATGTTCAAAAACCGCCCAGATGCTATTGTCCGTGCGTGGTTTTTGCAATCCGTCACACCCCGTTTTCGTGATGCCCTGAAATGGATGGCAGCAAACCGTAAAGCTTACCATGTTGTTGATGACGAAGAGCTATCGAAAGCCTCTGGTACAGAGCACCATGGCGGTGTGTGTTTTATTATCAAAAAACGTGGTGGCATGAGTGCGGATGCGTATTTAGAGCAAGCCGCAGAAAAAGATTGTGTATTAGCGCTGGAAGATGTCGGTAACCCACATAACTTAGGCGGGATCATGCGCAGCTGTGCTCACTTTGGTGTACAAGGTGTGATTTTACAAGATGCAGGCATGCTGGAATCCGGTGCGGCAATCCGTACCGCAGAAGGCGGTGCTGAGCATATTAAAGCTATCGATGCTGACGGTTTAACGTCCACGTTAGATAAATTCCGCAAAGCGGGTTACACCATTGTGACCACATCAAGCCATAAAGGCAGCCAAGATTTAGCGAAAGCGAAATTACCAGCTAAAATGGTGCTTGTTTTAGGCCAAGAAAGTGATGGTTTAAGCGATAGCACGTGGGATCAAGGGGATATGAGCCTATTTATCGGCGGAACGGGCAAAGTTGAAAGCCTGAATGTCTCTGTGGCTACAGGTGTGATGTTGGCACAATGGTGGCAGCAAAACCAAGTTAAATAATCGTTTTATCGATATAATTTCTAAGGCTATACGTTTTTACGTATGGCCTTTTTTCTAACTAAAATTTGATTAGTGAGCAAATAAATCTACAAACTCAGCAAGTCTTGGCACGAGAAATTCATTTTCTGGATAATTACATGAATAAGCTTCTAATAAATGATTAGTGAACTGAATGAGATCTAAACGCGTTAATGGTGTGGATTTAGTTACTATCATATATGCCGCAGATATTTCGTTTAAACTGATGCAGTATTCATAATAACCTTCTGTGATAGCTTGCTTAATTTCATCGGGGATTACATTAAAATTCAGGTCATTAGCATCCAATTTTAACTGCATATAAGTCTGAACATCGTCCAAAATATCGAATGGATAATTTTCTTGGTACTGATTAATGTAGTGGATGAGTTTTCCTCGGCATTGCTCTGTCTGGGCTTCATCCATGGTATTAATCAAAGTAAGTGCCCGACTGTTTTCAATCCAAGATTTCATGATTGCTTACCTGAGCGGATTAATGATTGCACCAGTGTATTTGATAGGAAGGAATGAAGCAAAAAATAACCCCACACCGAAATGTAGGGTTAAATTGAGATTAGTGAGCGCCGCCACCGTCTTTCGACCCAGCACCAAATGGCGGTTTAGCAAACCAGACGATCACCATCAGTAAAATAAAGATCCCCGCAGAGAGCCAGAAAATTTCATTTGCCGATAAGATCAGCCCTTGATCTGTAATGGTTTTCGCTAAGTATGCGGCACTTTGCTGCTCATTCATGCCAATCTGTGCCAATTCGCTGTACATATGCTGCGCATTTGGATTGTACGGATTGACAAATTCTGCAAGATTTTCATGGTGCATGGATTCTCTTTGCGTCCACATTGTCGTGGTAATCGAGGTACCAATCGCCCCTGCCAATGTTCGGGTAAAGTTAGATAAACTAGATGCCGACGCCATTTTTTCAGGGGGTAACCCCGATAAGGTAATGGTGGTTAATGGCATAAAGAAGCATGCAATCGCGAGGCCTTGAACAAATTGCGGCCAAGCTGCTGCTGCAAAGCCCATACCTGGTTCAAAGGTATAAGCACGCCAGTAGTAACAGACAGCATAGATAATAAAGCTGAATGTCACTAAATAACGCATATCAATGCGGTTACCAAATTTACCAATAATTGGTGTGATCAATAGCGGCAATAACCCAACGGGCGCAGAGGCTAAGCCCGCCCATGTTGCAGTATATCCATAAACCTCTTGTAACAATTGCGGGAGCAAGACGATAGTACCAAAGTACAACATATAGGCTAGGCTAAGGGATAAACAGCCAATGGTAAAATTGCGCTCCTTAAAGAGAGAAAGGTCAATGACGGGGTGATCGTCGGTTAACTCCCAGACAATTAAGAAAGCAATCGCTACAACGGCAATCACCGTCAACACAATGATTTCGGTTGAGTTAAACCAATCAAGCTCTTTCCCTTGGTCGAGCATGATTTGCAGTGCGCCAATCCCAACAACCAATAAAACTAAACCAATAGTATCAATGCGTTGAATGGAAATTTTTGTCTCACGGCCTTTTAAGGTGCGCATGATGGCAAAAATAATCGCAATACTGAACGGAACGTTGATGAAGAATATCCATCCCCAATGGTAGTTATCACTAATATAGCCACCAAGAATTGGCCCGCAAATTGGCGCGACCACAATGGTCATCGACCAAAGCGCCAGCGCCATACTGCGTTTAGCGGGGGGATAGTTATTAAGCAGTAGACTTTGGGATAGAGGGATCAGTGGACCCGCGACTAAACCTTGCAGCACACGGAATAAAATCAACATTTCTAGGCTGCCAGAAATGCCGCATAACCAAGATGTTAAGGCGAAGAGACCCGTTGACCATAAAAATAGCCGAACCTCACCAATACGTCGCGCTAACCAGCCAGTGATTGGGATAGAGATTGCATTTGCCACGCCAAACGAGGTAATCACCCATATTCCTTGGGAGTTAGATGCCCCTAGGTTACCCGCAATCGTTGGGATAGCGACGTTCGCAATGGTTGAGTCAAGGACTTGCATGAACGTCGCCAAGGAAAGGGCGACGGTCATCCAAGCTAGTTTTGAACCGGTGAGCGGTGCAGTCATGTCAGTTGCGCCCCCAATTATTTGTTCCCAGCGTTATTATTAATTATCTCAGTAACTATTTTATTCGCAGGAGACATATCCACCGCTAATGCAGATGTGTGGTAAGCTGGCACATCACGCATGCCTTTTGACAGTACTTTGCCATCTTTATTGAGAGTATCAATTGTCACTTCGGTGGATAAACCGATGCGCAATGGGCGTTCTTCAAGTTGCGCAGGGTCTAACGCAATACGCACGGGCAGGCGTTGTACCACTTTGATCCAGTTTCCACTGGCATTTTGTGCGGGTAATAATGAAAACGCGCTGCCTGTCCCCATATCTAAACCAACAACCGTCCCGTTAAAGACCACGTCTTTGCCGTAGAAGTCGGCTGTGACTTTCGCTGGCTGACCAATACGCATATCTGCCAGTTGCGTTTCTTTAAAGTTTGCATCAATCCACATGCCACTTGATGGCACAATGGCCATTAATGGGGTTGATGGCGTAATTTGAGAGCCAATTTGCACACTACGGCGAGAAACATAACCGTCTACTGGGCTCACAATTTTGGTGCGCTGTAAGGTTAACCAGGCATTACGAACTTGAGTCGCAGCTTGCTCAACAGCAGGTTGCTTTTCAATGGACGTATTGAGGACGATTGCTTGGTTGGCATTATATTGTTCAACTGCCATGTCTAAAGCGGCTTTTGCGCTAACGACGGATTCACGTGCGTGTTGCAACTCTTCTTTACCAATTAAATTGCTGTTGCCTAGTACTTCACGACGTTTTAGGTCATTTTGTAAACGACTCAATTCAGAGCGTTTCACATCAATATTGGCTTGTAGCTGGCGGCTGTTAATGATGTGCTGGCGGGTTTGACGAACACTGTTTGCTAATTCGGTTTTGGCTTTATCCAGAGCCAGTTCAGCGTCCCGTGGGTCAAGTTCAACGAGCACAGTACCGCTTTGAACAAAGTCTGTGTTATCAACGTTAACGGTCATGACGCTCCCAGAAACTTGAGATTGTATTTGCACTTGGTTACCCGCAACGTAAGCGTTATCCGTTGATTCATAATGGCGAAGGACTAAATACCAGTAAATGCCCCAACCCACGCCAATAGCGATAAAAATAAATGTTAAAAAGACTAAGGCATTTCTGCGCTGTCTTTTTTTATTTCGTTGGGGAGCTTGCGTTTGTTGCATTTCCTCGGGGGAACTCATACTGGTATTACTCCATTTTCGATGGATAAGGATCACGGTTGTTTCCAGTAGTTAGTCATAACCACTGGAAACTGAGACTACAAATGATTTTGCTGCTTGATGGGAATATCGTAAAGCATAAGGTGAAAGGATAATGAAATATTGCGGGCTGAAAAGTATTTTTTCGCCTTTAAGCCTCAGAATGCCTCAAATACATTAACCTTACAAAATAAATGGTTAATCTTTTATAGTATCCAGTTTTGTCAGTAGTTTACGCATGAGTTTATCAAGCTGTTGTTTTTCATCAGCATCTAAAACAGACCAAATGTCTGTCAGAGCATGATGTTGTGGTGGTAACAAGCCACTTAAAAACTCTGAACCTTTTTCGGTTAGATGCAAATGCAGGCAACGTCTGTCGTTGTGGCTTTCTTTGCGTTCAATCCAACCATTTTTTTCTAGCTCATCGGCGATACGAGTTGCATTGGTACGCGATGAACCAAGCGCTGCACTGAGCTCGGAAGGTTGGATACTACGTGAGTCTTTTGTATCTAAGATCATTAAGGCCATGAAGAGTGTTTCATTGATACCTTGAGCTCGTAGCATGCTATTACGAGATTCCAGTAATTTCCCATGAACATGCATACATAAACGCGTTAAAAGTATCTCTTGATACGGGATAGGTTTTTCGTGTGTATCTTGTTGCGCGACACGAGCATTTAAAAGCGCTTCTGTCGGTGTAAATGAACTTTCCATTATTTGGATACCTTATTAGTTTCAGTTGGTAAGATTACAACTGTCATCAACCATCTAAATGGTATATTAAAAGAGAGAATTAGCAATTATACTTAATTAATATCGATGATTTTATTTTGATAATGATACATGATTCATAAATTTTATGAATGTAATTTATGGGTTTCAGTATAGCGCAAAGTATATTTCTAGCCTATTTAAGTTTATTTGAACATAATTTAACCAAAATAAGCACAATTTACACATCAAATAAAATCATATAAAACAATATATAATCACTTCGCATTAACTCAATACCATTTTTTTTGTTACCCAATAATTACAACTTAGATAGATATTGCGATCACTTAGGTGTAAATACCTAGTTTCTATTTTTGTATAATTATCAATACTAATAATTGTTTTTGAATTAACAATTATTATACCTTTCTGGATAGGCATAGTATTTGTTTAACTGTGTCATTTGCTAACTTTTGCTAGGGTAATAATAACAATATATAACTATTATATTGAATCATTGATATTAATTTATTGATTATGCGTAATAATGATTAAAAAAAGGGATGGTTCCACTCTGAATATATTACCTATTTTTATGTGTTAACGTGCTGTCGATAACATTTAAGATAAAATATTATCGACAGCAGAAAAGGGAATAGCATTACTCTTCAGAAGGGGTAATCGTTGGGTCAAATCGGATACCGATGGCCCAAATTATTAAGCTCAAGGCGGTTAGGCAAACGCCTGCAATTGCCACACCCTCCCAGCCTGCACGTTCATAGGCATAGCCTGATAATAGTGAACCGAGTGCCCCGCCAATAAAATAACTGGTCATATACCCAGCAGTAAGGCGGTTACGCGCTTCAGGCATAATGCGGTATAAGGTGCTTTGGCTGGTTACATGGACGGCTTGAACTGCGAGGTCAAGCACCAGAATACCAATAATAAAGGCGACCAAGGAATGTTTTGCTAGGCCAATGGGTAACCAAGACAACAGCAATAAAACTAGCCCAACGGTCGTGATTATTTTCCCTTTGCCTTTATCCACAAGGTGACCCGCTTGAGAGGCCATTAATGCGCCCGCTGCGCCAACAAGGCCAAACAAACCGATAGTCCCTTCAGAATAGTTAAATGGCGGGCTCGCCAATAAGAACGCCATCGCGGTCCACAATAACCCAAAATTAGCAAAAGAGAGCGCGCCAAGTGAGGCTCTAACCGCCAAGACAGGCGTACTAAAAAATAAGCGGCCAATAGAGCAAAGTAACTGAAAGTAGTTAAGATTCGCTTTTTGGTGGTAGCGAGGTAATTTAATCGCTAATACAATTAATAAGATAATTAATAAAACGAATGCGACCCAATAAATTGCGCGCCAGCCACCGACCATTGCTACAGCACCAGATACCGTTCTCGCCAGTAAAATTCCCAGCAATAATCCGCTCATAATAATCCCAACCGCTTTTCCCCGCTTGTTGGGATGTGCAATAGAGGCCGCCATTGGGATCAGGACTTGAGCTACAACAGAAAACAGCCCTGTCAGAGCTGTACCTAATAGGATCTGCCAAATATTGGTTGAAAGCGCAGTAATGAGTAGGCCTGAAGCTGAAAGAAACGTCATGAATAAAATGAGACGTTTGCGTTCAAATAAGTCCCCAAGAGGGACTAAAAACAGTAAACCCACTGCATAACCAAGCTGTGCGGCAGTGACAATAAACCCTGCCATGTTGGTGGTCAGGTTAAATTGCGCTGCAATGGTGTCTAATAACGGCTGGGCATAGTAATTGCTGGCAACGACAAGGCCTGTCGCAATGGCCATCAATATAGTGAGGCCCGTTGTTAGCTCAGCAGTTTGGGTCTGTTTCATGTAGGTTACCTATTATTGGTTAGGTGACTACTATAAACAAAATTCATTACCTTGGTTTATTTCTTTTTGCCATTGATGCAAAAAAGCCACCCAGATTAGCAGGTGGCTTCAGTCATGTTATTGTGTGATTTACGCTTACTTAGCGGCTTCTTGTGCTGCTTTTACCCAGCCATCAAAAGTTGATTGGTGCGCTTTTATCCAAGCATTCGTGTGGCGTTGAATATCTGCTTGTGATGCTTCCCCGTTATGCATTCTTAAGTTTTGCGCATTGATATCGGCAATAGGCAGTTTCATCACTTCAAATAATTTTGCCGCGGAAGGGTTATCCGCTGCCCATTTTTTGTTAGCGACGATATGCATGGTATTTGGTGGGAAACCATAGTTTTTCCCGTTAGGTAGCTTCGTGTCTGTTTTTTCACCGTTTGGCATTGAAGAGAAAGGTACTTCTAGCCAGACGACATCACGACCTGGTTTGAGCACATCACTGATCCAGTATGGTGTCCACGTATAATATAAAATAGGTTTGCCTTCTTTATATCGGGTAATGGTATCTGCCATCATCGCCGCGTAGTTACCTTGGTTATGATCGACTGTTTTTTCAAGATCATAGGCTTTTAAATGATTATTGATGGCGGCTTCACATCCCCAGCCTGGGTTACACCCAGTTAAATCCGCTTTACCATTGCCATTTGAATCAAAAAGTTTGGCAATTTTAGGGTCTTTAAGTTGCTCAACATTAGTAATGTTGTATTTTTCTGCGGTTTTTTTGTCGATGAGGTAGCCTTGAGCTGCATTAACGACGTAATTACCTTGGCGATAGAATACCTTATCTCCACCAGCCGCGTCATATTGCGCATTATGCAAAGGAACCCAGCTGGTGGCTAAATAAGTCGCATCACCATTCGCAATGGATGCATACGCTACGTTATAGTCGACCTCTTTGATAGGTTGAACATCATAGCCGAGCTCTTCAAGGGCTTTAGCGACAATCAGGGTTTGGAATGTTTCTTCGCTGATCGTACTTTGTACAGGGCTAATTTTTATCCCTTTACCTGGTAGGTCGTTAGCGCCTGCCAATGGAATGGCAAATATGGTGGTCAGTGCTGATGCAAGAATAATTTTATGTTTCATTATATTGTTCCCTCTGTTTTATTTCGCAGCGAGCTTGGCCTTTATGGGAAGAGCCAAGTTAAGTGCCAAATGAATGGCACTCAGGTGAATGGCGGATGTATGGATTAATTGGCTTTTTTACAAAATGGGCGCATAACCAGCCCAATAGGGCCTTTTTGATACCAACGAATCGGTGCTTTACCTCGGGTATCTTGCCCCAAAGATTGAGTGAATCGGTCTAAAATGATAGCGAGAATAACAATACCGACACCCCCGACAGACGCGAGCCCCATATCAAGGCGACCGATCCCTCGCAATACCATTTGGCCTAAACCACCGACAGCAATCATTGAAGCAATAACTACCATTGAAAGCGCTAACATCAGCGTTTGGTTAACCCCCGCCATGATCGTTGGCATTGCGAGTGGCAATTGTACTTTAAACAGCATTTGGCGAGGGCTTGCGCCGAATGATTCTGCTGCTTCAATTAAGTCAGCAGGGACTTGCTTGATGCCTAAAATGGTCAAACGAATAATAGGTGGCAAGGCAAATATAATGGTGACGACGACGCCAGGCACATTACCAATACCGAACAGCATAACAATCGGTACTAAATAGACGAACGCTGGCGTGGTTTGCATTGCATCGAGTAATGGGCGGATGATTTTGGCTGCTCTTTCACTGCGCGCTAGCCAAATCCCCAGGGGTAGCCCTATCACAATACAAAATAGCAATGAGGTCAGTACTAGCGATAATGTCACCATCGCTTCCGACCAAGCACCAATTGCCCCGATGGCTATCATTGAAACAAAGGTGGCTACGCCCATTGCTCGTCCTGCTAATTGCCAAGCAAGTAATGCAAAAATGATAATGGCCACGGGAGACGGCAGCGAGGTGAGAAACTGTTCAAACCCACTGAGAATGAAATCGATAGGGGCTCGTATGCCTTGGAATACAGGACGAAAGTTGAGAACTACCCAATCGATGGCATGTGCAACCCATGAATCCAGCGGGATAAGCGTGTGCTGGAAGGGATCCATAATATTAAACTGATCAGGTACGATGTTATCTGTTGGTGCAGCATCAAGCCAATCGCTGGATCCTGCATCTGGTGCAGTATCTGCTGTGGATGAGCCACCCCACGGATCATCTGAAGCGCTTTGATCTTGTGCGGAACTTGCCGCCCACGGATCGTCAGATTGGGTTGTGTCAGGCGTCTGCACTGGCGTTTGCTCAACTTGAGTATCGGCCCACGGATCCTGTTGGTCGATGGTATTATCTTGATTTTGCTTACTCATTTGGCGTCTCCTTATCCAGTGCTTGTAGCAGCATGCCTTTCGAAATCACCCCTAAATAGCGATTTTTTTCATTCACGACAGGTACTGCGCAAGGCGCTTGTGCAATCGTCGAGATGACTTCATTTAAGGATGTATCACCTTGAATCGGCTCAATATCTGGCAAAATTGCAGCTTCAATCCCGGCTTTGTCGTGCAACGCTTTTTCTAAAGACTCAACGGAGACAACCCCTTCAAAGGTATGGCCTCGTGAAAGTAAATAGCCATGGTAACGGTCTTCATCATTTAGCACTTTTAGGGCTGAACGAGGGCCAAAGCCGGGCGCGATATGCAGCAGGGCATCGGGACGTCTTCGTGCAATATCTTTGGCACTGAACACTTGGCTAATATCAACCCCACGGAAGAAGGTTCTGACATAGTCATTAGCCGGGTTATTCAGTATTTCATCAGGGGTGCCGACTTGAACGACAACACCGCCTTGCATAATGGCGATGCGGTCACCAATTCGCATGGCTTCATCGAGGTCATGGGAGATAAAAACGATGGTACGTTGTTTATCCCCTTGTAAAGAAAGCAATTCATCTTGCATTTCTGTTCGAATGAGTGGGTCAAGTGCAGAAAAGGCTTCATCCATCAACAGGATATCAGGGTCATTGGCGAGTGCTCTGGCTAAGCCGATACGCTGACGCATCCCACCAGAAAGCTCATCGGGATATGAATTAGCCCACTTTTCGAGGTTCACTTGATTCAGGGCATCCATCGCTTTTTTATGGCGATCTGGTTTCGAAATGCCCGAAAGCTCCATACCAAATGCTGTATTATCAATCACATTCATGTGTGGCATTAAGGCGAAGGATTGAAACACCATGCTGATTTTAGTTCGGCGTACGTCACGCAGGGCTTTATCAGAAATATCAGAGATATCTTCCCCATCAATCAGCACTTGGCCGCTGGTAGGTTCAATCAGGCGATTGAGGAGGCGCACCAAAGTGGACTTCCCTGAACCCGAAAGCCCCATAACTACGAAGATTTCGCCTTCTTCAATCGCCAGATTTACATCTTGGACACCAACTGTGAGGCCTGTTTTTTCAAAGATAGCGTCTTTGTCCATTCCTGATTCTAAAAGCTTAAATGCGGAGTCAGGATTTTCCCCAAATATTTTATATAAATTTTTAACTTCTAATTTTATTGCCATATATTATTTACCCAATTTTCAATCAACAAAAAGAGTTGGAGCCCAAAATGAATAATGTCGATTCAATAATGATAGTCTTACCTATTTAGACCTAAACAGTGGCTATCGGTTGAAAATTATTAGGGCAGAAATTCCTATTTTAATTTAATGGGTTTATTCATTATGGTTTAAATTCAAATGCTCCTGATTAGATTATTAGTAAAAATTGCAAGCAATAAACCCTAGCATAATAAAAAGGGCTGACAACCCTTGGTTAAGCAGAATTAATCAAAAAAATGCGTGTGAAAAACGCTAAATATCATTTAAATAGAAAAATGAAAATAGCTAATATGAGTAAGGAAATGGAAAATATTTAAATTAGCTAACTAACTGGTGAGGCTGTGTTTATTTTGTCATAATTGAAAATAGAGAAATGAAGATGAGTAGATTAATGGGGACAAATTGTTGGCAACAATAATGCAATAAATTATGAATAAAAATAAATAAGGTAAAATGCTTTAAATATTAATTTAGTTAATGTATTTTTAATCTTGAAAATGGAAAAATGAAAATCATTGCCAGATTGATTCATTAAAAATGAATAATTGAACAGATATCCCTATAAAAAACGAACTGATTTGAGTGTTTTTTAGCCTGAAAAATACCCTGAAAAATAAAATCTTTATTATTCATCAGGGTATAGTAATCATTAACATCTTAAGCTAAATGTGAAATAAATTAATCAATTGATTAAAAGTTCCAGTCATCATCCTCTGTACTGACTGCTTTGCCAATAATATAAGAGGAACCTGAGCCTGAGAAAAAATCATGATTTTCATTCGCATCAGGAGATAATGCCGAGAGTATTGCCGCGCTTACATCAGTGACTGTATCAGGGAATAAGGCCTCATAACCTAAATTCATTAAGGCTTTATTGGCATTATAATGTAAAAACTTTTTGACATCTTCTGTCCAGCCAACTGAGTCATATAACTCTTGGGTATATTTCACTTCATTTTCATATAAATCGAATAACAATGAAAAAGTAAATTCCTTTATTTCTAATTGCGTTTTTTCATCATAATTCAAGAGTGACCTTTGGAATTTATAGCCAATGTAATAACCATGGATAGCCTCATCACGAATAATTAATCGAATTAAGTCGGCGGTATTTGTGAGTTTGCCTCGGCTCGACCAATACATTGGTAAATAGAATCCTGAATAGAATAAGAAAGATTCCAAAAAGACACTCGCCACTTTTTTCTTTAAGGGATGTGAATCGCAATAATAAGAAAGAATAATTTTAGCTTTATTCTGTAACGCATTATTTTCTTCACTCCAACGAAATGCCTCATCGACATCGCTGGTGGAACATAAGGTAGAGAAAATAGAACTATATGAGCGTGCATGTACCGCTTCCATAAAGCTCACATTAGATAAAACGGCTTCTTCATGGGGCGTTTGTGCGTCAGGCATTAAGCAGGGAGCGCCCACCGTGTTTTGGATAGTGTCGAGCAGTGTTAGCCCAGTAAAGACACGTATAGTCAGCTTTTTTTCTGCTTCAGTGAGGGTATTCCACGATGGAATATCGTTGGATAAAGGCACTTTTTCGGGTAACCAAAAGTTAGACGTGAGGCGATTCCAAACCTCAAGGTCTTTATCATCTTGAATGCGGTTCCAATTAATCGCCTTCACAGGGGCTGCGGATGTATTGGTGGTCATAATCTTATTCCTATCACAAAGTGCAAGATACGCAGCCGTCAACTTCAGTACCTTCTAACGCAGTTTGACGTAATCGTATGTAGTACAACGTTTTTATGCCTTTTTTCCAAGCGTAAATTTGCGCTCGGTTAATATCTCGAGTGGTGGCATCATCTTTGAAAAATAACGTTAACGATAATCCTTGATCGACATGTTGGGTGGCTACGGCATAGGTATCAATAATTTTTTCAGGGCCGATTTGATAAGCATCTTGGTAATACTCAAGATTTTCGTTATCCATAAATGGAGCGGGATAATAGACTCGACCAATCTTTCCTTCTTTACGGATCTCGATACGAGAAACAATAGGGTGAATGCTTGATGTGGAATTATTGATATAGGAAATGGACCCCGTTGGTGGAATGGCTTGCAAGTTTTGATTGTAAATACCATAGGTGATCACAGACTGTTTTAAGGCCTGCCAGTCTTCCCGAGTAGGAATTTCGATGCCCGAACGTCGGAATAATTCCTGCACGGTTTGTGTTTTTGGTAACCAAATATCGTTGATATATTTATCAAAATAGTCACCTGACCCATAAGTTGAGTGCTCAAAGCCAACAAAAGCGGTCTTACGTTCAATGGCTAATTGATTCGAGGTTTTAAGGGCGTAATAAGTGACGACATAAAAATAGATATTGGTGAAATCAAGCGCCTCTTCGCTGCCATAATGAATATGTTCGCGGGCTAAATAGCCATGTAAATTCATTTGCCCAAGACCAATGGCATGGGATTGACGGTTTCCATGTGCAATTGAGGGCACTGAGCGAATATCGCTCATATCGGACACGGCGCTGAGTGCCCTGACAGCGGCTTCAATGGATTGTGCAAAGTTTGGTGAATCCATCGTTTTAGCAATGTTCATTGACCCTAAATTGCAGCTAATATCTTTACCAATTTCTTGGTAGCTTAAATCCTCTTCATATAGGCTAGGGCGGTTAACTTGCAGAATTTCTGAGCACAGGTTGCTCATATTAATTCGCCCTGCGATTGGGTTGGCTCTATTGGCGGTGTCTTCAAATAAAATATATGGATAGCCTGATTCAAATTGAATTTCAGCTAAAGTTTGGAAAAATTCCCGCGCATTAATTTTGTATTTTTTAATCGCCTTGTTATCCACCATTTCTGCGTATTTCTCAGAGACGCTAATTTCAGACATGGGAACACCATAAACACGCTGAACGTCATAGGGGGAAAACAAGTACATATCTTCGTTATTTTTCGCTAACTGGAAGGTAATGTCTGGGATCACTACGCCAAGGGATAAGGTTTTTATGCGTATTTTTTCATCTGCATTTTCCCGTTTTGTATCGAGAAAACGCATAATATCAGGGTGATGAGCATGTAAATACACGGCTCCAGCGCCTTGGCGAGCACCCAACTGATTAGCATAAGAAAAGGCATCTTCCAGCATTTTCATCACAGGAACGACACCTGATGATTGGTTTTCAATCAATTTTATGGGGGCGCCCTGTTCACGTAAGTTGGTCATCATAAACGCGACTCCGCCCCCCCGTTTGGATAACTGGAGTGCTGAATTGACAGAGCGCCCAATGGACTCCATATTGTCTTCAATGCGCAATAGAAAACAGGAAATTAATTCGCCGCGCTGTTTTTTTCCGCAATTGAGAAATGTCGGTGTAGCGGGTTGGAAGCGCCCTGTAATGATTTCATCAACATACAACTTGGCGAGGGGTTCTGAACCTTGTGCGAGTGTTAGCGCCACCATGCAAACGCGATCCTCATAGCGCTCTAAATAGCGTTTGCCATCAAAGGTTTTTAGCGTGTAGCTGGTGTAGTATTTGAATGCACCAAGAAAGGTTTGGAAGCGAAATTTATGGGCATAGGCTTGCTGAAATAGCGCTTTTATGAATTCAAAACTGTATTGCTGTAATACGTCGTTTTCGTAGTAATTTTCTTGAACAAGAAAATCCAGTTTTTCTTTTAAATCATGGAAAAATACAGTGTTTTGATTCACATGCTGGCGAAAATAATGGTGCGCTGCTTCTTTATCTTTATCAAACTGAATATGACCTTTGCTGTCATATAAATTCAGCATGGCATTCAGGGCATGGTAATCAACTTCAGTATTATTTTGTATTGTATCCATTATGAAAAGCTCTCGTTGTGGGCACGTTGCCAGAACGTTTGTAGGCCATCTTTAACCGACTGAACATCTTTTGCAGTACCCAAGAGTTCAAAGCGATAGAGGTAAGGCACACGGCATTTTTGTGCGACGATATCCCCCGCAATAGCGTAAGCATCGCCAAAGTTGGTATTCCCCGCAGCAATAACACCGCGAATGAATAAACGGTTTTCCGCGATATTTAAAAACTGAATCACTTCTTTTGGCACTGCGCCTTTTGTTCCACCGCCGCCGTAAGTTGGAAGTAGCAGGACATAAGGTTTTATAGCAATCGGGCTCATTTCTTGTTGCCCTATTGGGAGGCGTGTTGCAGGCAAGCCTAATTTTTCAACAAACCGATGGCAATTGCCTGAGCGACTTGAAAAATAGATGAGTGATTCCGTCATTATGGGATTTCCTATGCGGCAAGAAGGCTTATCATATCGGGGCGAAAGCCAGACCAATGCTTGTCACCCGCAATGACAACAGGGACTTGCTGGTAGCCTAATTTTTTAACCAGTTCAAGGGCTTGGCTGTCTTCTGTTAAGTCAATTATTTGATATGAAATTTGCTTGCGGTCTAAGGCTTGATAGGTGGCATTACATTGAACGCAGTTGGGCTTACTATAAATGGTAATCTTATTCATAATATTCACCTTTTGAATTTCTAGGGGCATCGTTGTGTGGTAATTGATACCTAAAGACTATATATAGATATGATATTTATCAACCACACAATATATAGTGATTAGTAAATATTGAATGATAATTATTCTAATTATCTGCTAGGTTGTTATTTATATTGAAAATAAAAAAATGGGGCATTTGATGATTCCGTTTGCCACACTAAGAAAAAATAGCATTGCAATGTAGAAATAATTTACTCTATAACTGTATATACAATCAGGTAAATGAATCCTTTTAAGGAGATACTATGTACCATCAATATTTAGCGACACCGGATAAATTTCCTAAGCCGTGGGTCCATATTACGGCGGATGATGAAGGGATCACGAGCCTCTATTTTGTTGAAGAGAAAACAGAGAAAGAGAGTAAAAACGAGCATTCCAAGCTGTGTGCTAAAGAACTAAAAGAATATTTTAACCACAAAAGAAAAACGTTTACTGTGGCATTAAACCCCCATGGCACTGAGTTTCAAAAGAAAGTGTGGAAACACCTATGCGGGATCCCTTATGGGGAACGTTGGAGTTATAAGGACTTAGCATTGAAGTTAGGATCTGCCAATTATTGCCGTGCAGTGGGAATGGCAAACTCACGTAATCCCATTTCTTTAATCGTACCTTGCCACCGCGTATTGGGTCACGATGGTAAGCTGGTGGGATACACGGGGGGCTTAGATATTAAGGATTGGTTGTTACTGCATGAGAAGTAACAGCTACTGCATGAGAAGTAACAGCTGAATAATTGGCTATAGATGATACGATTGATTGCATTAATTGCTATTGGTAAGAATAATTGTCGAATTTAGAGTAAAAATGACCAATGAATAATATATTTTTATCATTTTAGTCTATTTTCGTGATCTAGGTTGTAGACAAGTAACTCAGAGATCTGGTGTACTGGACTCGATACAGATGGTGTGTCTATTTTATTTTAAAGGTAATAATTTGATGTCTAAAGTTAAAGGTAACGTTAAGTGGTTCAACGAATCTAAAGGTTTTGGTTTTATCACTCCAGAAGATGGCAGCAAAGACGTATTTGTTCACTTTTCTGCGATTACAAGCGACGGTTTCAAAACCCTAGCTGAAGGCCAGAAAGTTGAATTTGAAATCACTGAAGGTGCTAAAGGCCCATCTGCTGTTAACGTTGTCTCTCTGTAATTTAAACAATTAACAATCAGAAACGAACAGCTGTAAACTCGCTCTAGTTAACTGGAGCGAGTTTTTTTATGGAAAAAACCAAGGAATCATTGGCAATAAAAAACCTGACTCAGTTGCCCAAATCAGGTCCCTAGCTTACTAAGTGAATAAAATTAGGCTTTATTTCACTTCTTCGCCTTTGGCTTGCAAGTCAGCATGGTAAGAAGAGCGTACAAAAGGCCCACACGCTGCGTGGGTGAAGCCCATCGCCATAGCTTCCTCTTTCATCTCATCGAACTCAGCAGGGCTTACATAGCGTTTTACCGGTAAATGATGGCGGCTTGGCTGTAGGTATTGACCAAGGGTTAGCATGGTCACGCCGTGGCGACGTAAATCGCGCATCACTTCAATGATTTCAGCATTGGTTTCACCAAGACCGACCATCAAACCTGATTTTGTTGGGATATTAGGATGCGCTTCTTTAAATTTTTCGAGTAATTTCAGCGACCACTCATAGTTTGCACCTGGGCGAACTTGGCGATAAACACGCGGTACGTTTTCAAGGTTATGGTTAAACACATCCGGTGGTGTCGCTGTTAAGATCTCTAATGCGCGATCCATACGACCACGGAAATCAGGCACTAAAGTTTCAATTTTAATTGATGGGCTTTTTTCGCGGATCGCACTGATACAATCTGCGAAGTGTTGAGCACCACCATCGCGTAGATCGTCACGGTCGACGGAAGTGATCACCACATAACGTAGTGCCATGTCTTTGATCGTTTGCGCTAATTTTAGGGGTTCGTTGGCATCTGGTGCGTTAGGGCGACCGTGGGCAACGTCACAGAATGGGCAGCGTCGGGTACAAATAGCACCTAAGATCATAAAGGTTGCCGTACCATGGTTAAAGCATTCAGATAGGTTTGGGCAAGAGGCTTCTTCGCATACGGAGTGAAGACCATTTTTACGCATTGCTGCTTTAATGCCTTGAATGCGCGTTGAGTCAGCGGGAAGCCGAATTTTCATCCAGTCAGGTTTGCGTAGAATTTCTTCGCGTTCAGTCACCACATTTTTGACAGGGATCAGCGCCATTTTGTCGGCGTCACGATATTTAATTCCGCGTTCTATCTGAATTGGTTTACTCATAATATGACGGTTCCAGTTATCTTTTATGCTGATGGATAAGTTCTAATTCTAAATAAAATGTCGGGAGCGCCGTAACTCACCCATTAAAATATTTTTTAAAAATGTTAAAAAATTATAGCATTATTATTGAACAATATGAAATCCCAGTGTGTCACAGAATTGGCTAATTAGCACAGGCTGAACATCAGATAATGACACTTTGGGGGCGAGGTCACAGACTTGAGTCATTTTTAATTCACTGTAACCACAAGGGTTTATACGGTTAAATGGCTCAAGATCCATATCAATATTTAATGCTAATCCGTGGAATGAACATCCTTGGCGAATGCGCAGCCCTAGAGAGCAAATTTTGTTTCCGTTAACATAAACACCGGGAGCATCAGGGCGCGGGTAGGCTTCAATATTGAAATGGGCGAGGGTGTTTACCACTGTGTTTTCCAGCGCGGTCACTAGCTCACGAACGCCAATTTTGTTGCGTTTTAAATCAAGCATGACATACATGACTTGCTGGCCAGGACCATGATAGGTGACTTGCCCGCCTCTATCACTTTGAATAACAGGGATATCTCCGGGCGCTAAAACATGTTCAGCTTTTCCTGCTTGCCCTTGAGTGAAAACACGCGGGTGCTCAACAAGCCAGATTTCATCAAGGGTTTCAGCGGTGCGACACTCAGTGAATTGGTGCATGGCATCAGAAACCGTTTGATAAGGTGCATGGCCAAGTTGGCGAATGATGATGCTTCTGTCTGACAAAATTTTGTGTCCAACGGTTTAAATGAAGGCAGTATAACTCCGCAAAAAGCATATCACCAGTTCACTTTGTTATTAATTTGTTATTAATCTAACGCATAAAACAAAAAAGCCGAACAGCGGTGAGGCTATTCGGCTTGTCAGTTAAGCGTTCATTAAAGAACAACTTTCACTAATTCTAATGCACCTAATTCGCTATACAAGGTTTCAACTTGTTCAATATGGGTGGCATTAATGGTAATCGACACTGAGTGATAATTACCTTTGCTGCTTGGTTTGACATCAGGGGCATAATCACCTGGTGCGTGGCGTTGTACCACTTCAATCACTTGATCAACCAGTTCAGGCTGTGCCAAGCCCATTACTTTGTAAGTTAATGGACATGGGAACTCAAGCAGTTCACCTAATTTCGTTTTCATGGGCACTCCTAATTTTTTAAAATTGTGTCGCTGGTTGAAAAAGATTGGCTGGTATCAAACCAGCCAATGAGTTGTCTTCATCCAACAAACATACTGATGCTTACTATATGGGGACGACTTATTTTCGTTTCAAGGGCTAGCCAAACCAGCGGTGGAATAGCAGCTTAATGTAGTCGATTAAACGACTGAAAAAGCCACCTTCTTCAACGTCTTTCAGTACCGCTAGTGGGTGTTGCTCGATTGTTTTACCATCTAATTGGAAGCTAATCGTACCCACTTGCTGGCCTTTCGTTAATGGGGCTTGCAACTCAGTCGTGGATAATTCATAGCTGGCTTTTAAGTCTTTTAAACGGCCGCGTGGGATAGTCAGGTAGAGGTCTTCTACAACACCGAGTTTGACCTCACTTTCATCACCAAACCAGACTGGTGCACTGGCAAAATCAACACCCGCTTGTAAAGGTTTGACTGTTTCATAGAAGCGGAAGCCGTAAGTTAATAATTTTTTGCTTTCTGCATCACGGCCTTTACTACTTTTACCGCCCATCACAACAGAAATTAAACGCATGTCACCTTCAGTCGCAGAGGCAACAAGGTTGTAACCCGCAGCATTGGTGTGACCGGTTTTGATTCCATCAACTGCGAGGCTCTTATCCCATAGCAGACCATTACGGTTTGTCTGACGGATATTGTTGAAGGTGAATTCTTTTTCTTTGTAGATGGCATATTCTTCAGGGACATCACGTACCAGCGCTTGGCCAATCAGTGCCATATCACGTGCTGAACTATATTGCCCATCGGCATCTAAGCCATGAACGGTTTGAAAATGGGTGTTTTTCAAGCCCAGTTTGTTCACATAGCCATTCATTAGCTGAACAAAATTTGTTTGATCTCCCGCGATATGATCCGCCATCGCCACACAAGCATCGTTACCAGATTGCAGATTAATACCGCGAGTCAATTGAGAAACACTCACGCGATCACCCGGTTTTAAAAACATCAACGAAGAGCCTTTAAACACTGGGTTTCCCGTTGCCCATGCATCTTCACCCACAGTGACCATATCTTCAGCACCGATTTTACCTGATTTAATCGCTTGGCCAATCACATAGCTTGTCATCATTTTGGTTAAACTAGCGGGATCACGGCGCTGATCTGCATTACTTTCAGCGAGAACTTTCCCTGAATTATAATCAATCAGAATGTAAGCCTCAGCATCAATAGCTGGTGCTGCAGGAATAGCGGTATTTGGAAAAGCTTCGTTAGCAGTTGCAATATTGGCAGTCAAAAGCAGCAGTGCGGAACCCAGCACAGTATGACGCACGATGCGTGATGGAGTGACATTATTCATGGTTTTACCATTACATCCGAAATTCGGTTAACACAAGGAGGCGCAGTGTAGCAAAAGAGGGAGAGAACAAAAAAGCCCCTTTTACATTGCGCCAATCATTTTATTGCATTTTATCTTTTTCATACCCGAAGTGGGGTTATTTCACACCACTTCACGTATTTGAAGTCTTAAGGTGCGACAACCATCGACGCTTGGTTCCGTTCGGACTGTAAACGCCCTTGAACCTCGACAGCTTGTTGTCTTGTACTAAATGGCCCTAATTGTACGCGGTAAATTCCATTGTAAGGTTGAAGACGACCTGGCACATTAAACTGGGTTTTTAACTCATTTAGCATCGATTGTGCGTTGGTTTGGTTACTAATTGCTCCCGCTTGAACTAAAAAACCGCGTTCAGGTACCGTTTCTTCACTCGCGGCTTGAGGCGCAGGTGCAGGCGTTGGTGTTTGTAGGCTCATGTCAGGCATGGTTGGCTGCATAGGTTCTTTAGGCTGTTGAACAGGCAGTGTATTTTCTGGCGTCGGCAAGTTTTCCATTACTGGCGTGCCCATTGGGCCAGAGCCTAGTTGTGGACGCCCTGGGAGGGCATAGCTTTGTTTAATAAAGTTTGAGCCGACAGTACCTGCGCCCGATAAACTGCCATCTTGTGCGACCGCAATTGCATCAATTTTAATTTTTGTCGTCGGCATCAAATTTAAGCGATCTGCGGTTGCACGGGAAACGGCAATGCTTTTACCCGGAACATAGGGACCACGGTCATTAACACGAACGACCATCATACGGCCATTCATCATATTCGTGATGCGAACATAGCTTGGAATAGGTAATGTTGGGTGCGCAGCGGTTAATTCTACTGGATTTACGCGCTCACCAATTGCGGTCATATTGCCCGTTGACTCTGCACCATAAATGGAAGCATAACCGACTTGTGAAAACTGAGCAGGCTCGCGAACAATTTGATATTGCTGCCCATTACGGGAATAGTCGTTATTTGCCGTTGGGTGATATGGCTCATAATGAGGCTCTGCGCCTAATACATCTTGTGTTGGCACATTTGTGGGCACTTGCGGTGCCTGCTTTACATCGTCTGTCACACAGCCACTGAGTAGCGCGGCAGTGATGCCAAGCATTATCCATTGTAAACGCATACTAAGCCTCATTTTATAAACTTTTGGATAGAAATTTTCGGTGTGTATGTATCGACATGATAATACCGAACCCTGCCATTAATACAATTAAGGCAGATCCCCCGTAGCTCACCAAGGGGAGGGGGACGCCAACAACGGGTAATATACCACTTACCATGCCGATATTAACAAATACATAAACAAAAAGGATCAAGATCAAGCCGCCAACCATAACTCGGCCAAATGTATTCTGTGCACTTGCGGCAATATACAGCCCACGAATAATCAGCAGGATATACAACCCTAAGAGAATAAGAACACCAACCAAACCCAGTTCTTCTGCCAGCACAGCAAAGATAAAGTCAGTATGCCTTTCAGGTAAAAACTCAAGTTGAGATTGTGTACCATGCAACCAACCTTTGCCCATAAGCCCACCGGAGCCAATGGCAATTTTAGATTGAATGATATGGTAACCTGCGCCTAATGGGTCTGTTTCAGGGTCAAGTAGCATCATCACGCGGGCCCTTTGATAATCATGCATCAAGAAGAACCATAACAGCGGGATAAAGGCGGCTAGTGCGATGGCTGCAACGGCAATAAGCCGCCAGCTCATGCCTGCAAGAAAGAGAACAAACAAGCCAGAGGTTGCAACTAAAATAGAGGTTCCAAGGTCAGGCTGTGCGGCAACTAACAGTGTTGGAACAAAAATCAGCACTAAGGCAATGAGTGTATTTTTAAACGAAGGTGGGCACGAATCGCGGTTCATAAAGCGCGCCACCATTAAAGGAACGGCTATTTTGGCGATTTCGGAAGGCTGAAAACGCACAAAACCTAAATCTAACCACCGCTGAGCCCCTTTACTGATTTGCCCAAACACATCGACGAAAATAAGTAAAATAACACAAAAAATAAACAAGTGAGGCGCCCAGCTTTCATACATGCGAGGGGGAATTTGTGCCATTACAATCATGACAATAAAGCCTGTGGCGATTTGCCCAAGCTTTCTTTCCATCATTTCAGGGTCTTGCCCGCTGGCGCTCCACATGATAAACGCACTGTAAGCAAGTAAGGCAATAATGATCAATAACATAGGCACATCTATGTGTAGACGTGTTGATAATGAATTTTTTCTCTTATCGTCAGTCATAATCTTTATTGCTCGCGAAAAAGGTTCTTAAAACAATCATTAACGATCTTCCCCCGCCCCAGTTGTAGAGGTTACAACTTCAGTTCGGTTATCACCTAGCAAAACATGGTCAAGTATTTGGCGAACAATATCACCGACCGCTGGGCCTGCGCCGCCATTTTCTAAAATAATTGCGACCGCAATTGTTGGCTTATCATAAGGTGCATAGGCAATCATTAATTTGTGGTCACGTAAATGTTCCGCCAGCTTACTTGCATTATAGGTTTCGTAACTGAAAACTTGTGCTGTTCCTGATTTTGCCGCCACTTTATATGGCGTGCCGATAAAGCTGCGTCGACCTGTACCGTTCGGCGCATTTGCAACGCCATACATACCGTGTTTAGCGAGCTCCCAATACCCCGAGTGAATATCGCCAATTTGCTTAGTTTCTTTGTCTTCGTAAGGCACCATTGCATTGCCCAGTTTCGTGCCATATAGCAGGTGAGGGGTTTTGACTTGACCATCATTGATTAACGTCATCAATGCTTTCGACATCTGTATTGGTGTTGCGGTCCAATAACCTTGACCGATCCCAACAGGGATCGTATCCCCTTGGTACCAAGGTTTTTTATAGCGTTTTTGTTTCCATTCGCGGGTTGGCATGATGCCTGAACGTTCTTCAGCAAGGTCAATCCCTGTATATTCCCCAAAACCGAAACGCGTCATCCACATAGAAAGGCGGTCTATCCCCATATCGTAAGCGACTTGGTAGAAGAATGTATCCGCTGATTCAACAATGGATTTGACAACATTCAATTTGCCGTGTCCCCACCGCTTCCAGTCACGATAACGTTTTTCAGAGCCCGGAAGTTGCCACCAACCAGGGTCAAAAATGGTGGTATTCGGTGTGATCACTTTTTCGCTTAGTGCTGCGACGGAAATAAACGGTTTCACCGTCGATGCAGGTGGATAGAGCCCTTGGGTAGTACGATTTATCAGTGGTCTATCAGGGTTATTTAGCAGCGCTTGGTAATCTTTGTTTGAAATACCATTAACAAATAAGTTTGAGTCATAACTTGGGTTTGACACTAGCGCCAATATCTCACCGTTGCGAGGGTCGGTGACGACAACTGCAGCACGGCTGGTGGTTAACAGTTTTTCGATGTAAGTTTGTAGTTCTAGGTCGATAGTCAGGTAGATATCGCGCCCTGCTTGAGGTGGCTGCTCATGTAACTGGCGGATCACACGACCGCGGCTATTAACCTCAACCTCTTCATAGCCTGTTTTTCCGTGCAAGATATCTTCATAATAGCGCTCAATACCTAACTTACCAATATCGTGGCTCGCGGCATAGTTTGGTAATACGCCTTCTTTATCCAAGCGCTCTACGTCTTTATCGTTAATTTTTGCGACGTAGCCAATCACGTGAGTTAATGCGGAGCCATAAGGATAAGAACGGCGTTGGTAGCTTTTGACTTCTAAACCGGGAAAGCGGTATTGATTAACAGCGAAGCGTGCTACTTGTACTTCATTAAGCTGAGTTTTCAATGCAATAGAGGTAAAACGGCGCGAACGTTTACGCTCCTTTTCAAAGTTGGTGATGTCTTCATCCGTTAAATCGACGACATCACGTAGTTTCTCCAGGGTGTCTTTTAAATCGTCGACTTTTTCAGGGATGATTTCAAGCTGATAAAATGTGCTGTTAAGTGCAAGCTGTGTCCCACGCCGGTCATAGATAATTCCGCGGCTTGGTGCAATGGGCACTAATTTGATTCGGTTATCATTTGAACGGGTCTGATAATCTTCATGACGAACAATTTGTAGATGATGCAAATTGGTGACAAGAATGGCAGTCAAAATAACAATCACGCCGAAGGCAATGAGCGCTCGGCGAATAAATAAGACGGATTCAGCGGTATGGTCGCGAAAAGGGGTGCGTTGTGTTTTCATCCCATTGCCATTTTGAACATATTTAAACCTGACTATTCCCGGTGATAAGGGTGGTTAGTCGTAATACTCCATGCCCGATAAAGACTTTCGGCAACAAGGACGCGAACGAGAGGGTGTGGTAGCGTGAGTGGCGATAAGGACCAACTTTGCTCAGCTGCCTCTTTGCAAGCAGGTGCAAGGCCTTCTGGACCACCAATCAACAAACTGACATTGCGACCATCTTGTTTCCATTTATCAAGTTGGATAGCCAGTTTTGGGGTATCCCAGCGGTCACCTGGAATATCCAGTGTGACAATGCGATTGCCTTTTCCCACAGCGGCAAGCATTAACTCACCTTCTTTTTCCAATATGCGCTTGATATCTGCATTTTTCCCCCGTTTTCCTGCTGGAATTTCCGTTAGTTCAAACGGCATATCTTTAGGAAAGCGGTGGAGATAATCCATAAAGCCGGTCTGAACCCAGTCCGGCATTTTTGTTCCAACGGCGATGAGCTGTAATTTCAACCTCAGCTCCAGAGTTTTTCTAATTCATACATACGGCGACTTTCATCTTGCATGATGTGAACAATGGCATCGCCAAGATCAACAACAATCCAATCAGAGATTCCTTGCCCTTCAACACCTAACGGCATTAAACCATTTTTACGGCAAGCGTCAATCAACCTGTCAGCAACGGACATCAAATGGCGGCTTGAGGTCCCTGTGCAGATGATCATCTGGTCGGTAATACTTGATTTCCCTTGAACATCGATAGTGATGATATCTTCGGCTTTCGCATCATCAAGACTGTCGATAATAAATTTTTGGAGTTCAGTTCCTTGCAAAAGGTTCACCTTTTATTCAAACAAACAGAATTGGATGTTAAATCCTGTTTGTAGTTTATAGACAAATAGTTTGCTGCCAATAAACGAATTAGACTCATTTTCAGCAGAGTCATTTTACCCTAGATTTTAAGAAAAATCGGCTAAATTCTTTTTTATTCATTTTGAAGTGAAATTTATAGGGATATCTGCTCATTTGGGCAAGAAGTTTGTGTTAACTTTACAAAATCACAAAAGAAATTCTTACCCTAACAAATATTTTAGAATGGGATGGATAGAGTGCAAATAATTAAGCCACAAGTTTTTATATTTGAAGGGATTCATCCTATCTCGACAAAAATGCAGGATGACATCGCTCCTATTGTGGAATCCATAACGATTCTATCGCGCATTTCTTGTACAAATGCTGTGGTAGGGGTGGTTTGTCCACCACAGAATCTATCGAAGTTAATTGGGCTATTTCCTGCAAATATCCCTATTTTAACGGGAGATAAACTGCAAGATATAGATCACTGGGATGCTTTTTTAACCCAGTTATATACTTTGCAGCGGCTTGAATATTTACAGCAGCAGTTAACTCATCATCAAATAATCCAATTTCATAGCCGCCATAAATATTTGATTATGGCGTATTCCCCTGTGGGGTATCAATTGACAGGCTGCTTAGTGGCTAATATTCGTAAAGGCAGTGATCTGGCTTTGTTCTTTAATCAATATAAAGCGTGTTTGATGAACATATTTACGAACGTAGCACCTAAAAATATTCAAGTAAATGCGCTTAACCATATGCAAGGCTATTTTAAACACAAAGCTACGCAAGATGAGAAAAAACGATTGTTGTGGTTAATTAATGATTATCGCGAGGGGAATTTACCCATTAATCGGCCATTAATGATGATGCAGCAACTGTTGCAGCAATATCCTGATAACTACCTTCAGGAACAATATTTCTTTGCACCTTATCCTAATTGCGATGTATTAAGGGAAAGTCCTTATCGTTGGTAGAGGCCTTGTTGGTGAATATATTGCAAAACGGATTCAGGAATTAAATCACGGCAGCTATCGCCTGCAATTAATCTTTGGCGGATATCCGTAGCGGAAATATTAATAAGTGGTGTGTCGCCTAAAAAAATATAACCGTGGGGTGAACTGCGCAATTTTTCAGGCTGCGTCGTTTTGTGTTGTGAAAGCCACGCCTGCATTTTCGGGTCAGTAAACTGTGTTGCATACCCTGGACGTGAGCATACCAATAAATGGCAGTTATCTAATATTTTATCCCACCCATGCCATGTATTAATGGAAAGCAACGAGTCTTGCCCAATAATAAAAGCTAAAGGTTGTGTCCCGCCCATTTCTTGGCGTAATTCTGTCAGTGTTTCAATGGTATAAGATGGCGAGTTTTTTTCGAGTTCCCGTGTATCTATCGTAAATAACGGGTCGTCCCGAATCGCTAATTTCACCATTTCTAATCGTTGGGTTGGGCTTGCTTCTGGCTGTGGGCGATGTGGTGGAACGTGGTTCGGTAGCAAAAGAACCTTCTGCAACCCAACTTGCTTTGCGAGTGCTTGAACAGGGCGCAAATGACCATAATGGATAGGGTCGAATGTTCCGCCAAATAACGCTTGCAAGCCAAACGCATTTTCTTTGGGTGTGTGATTATTAGCCATGAATAAAATTCTCTGCGAATGCTTTGCCACATAGCAACATAGACAGGGATTGAAGATCAGGCCATGCAGAATGGCTAAAATCTTGCTTAATATGGATTTCTGCCTGAGTGAGTAACATTAACGCCGATTGTAATTGATGTAAACTCAGGCGCTGCAAGGCTTCAGTCATCACGCCACGGCGGTTTTGCCATACTTTATGTTGGTCAAATAAGGTTTTTAAGGGTGTGGTTGTTGATTGGCGCTTTAAGGCAATCAACAGCATTAATTCACGTTGGATTGAGCGGAGCAAAATAACAGGCTCAACATCTTCATGTTGAAGTTGTTCCATAATATGCCATGAGCGGCGAGATTTGCCTGCTAAGAGGGCATCAACCCAGTGAAACGGCGTAAAATGAGCAGAATCATTTACCGCACTTTCGACTCGAGGGTAGGTCAACTTACCATCGGGATAGAGCAACGAAAGCCGCTCAAGGGCTTGTGCTAACCCTAATAAATTTCCTTCATAACAATAGCAAAGCAACTGGTTTGCTTCTGCTTCGAGGGATAACCGCATACTGTAAGCACGCTTGGACACCCATTGAGGTAAGCGTTGGTATTCAGGTGTTAAACAGCTGACATAAATCGCATCTTGGCTAATTGCCTTAAACCATGCACTATTTTCTTGGGCTTTGGTTAACTTGTGCCCACGTAATACTAACAGTAAATCAGCATGTAATAATTGAGATAGCTGGTTTAATTTTTCTGCCATGGCAGCATTGGGGCCATTTTCAGGGAGCAGTAAGGTGAGCGTTTGGCGGCTGGCGAATAAGCTTAATGCTTGGCACAAGCTAAAAATTTCATCCCAATCCGTGTTTTGCTCAAGGGCGAAAGTAAAATGCTCTTCGAAGCCCCGCAAAATGGCAGCTTTGCGAATCGCATCCTGACTTTCTTGAAGAAGGAGGGGCTCATTGCCCCAAATTAAATAGCGGCCTCTTAGAGACTCTTGTAACGAAGAGGCCAGCTGTTCAGGATAAATACGCGTCATTATGGTTGAGTGTTAGCTTCAGCGGCTTGAGTTTTTGCTTTTTCAAGTTCAGCTGAGTGAACCAACAGTAACTTACGGACGATATTACGTGCCGCTTGCTCTTGCATTTCTTGCTTAACAATCTCTTTTTCCGCATCTTTTGCAAGCGCTTCTAATGGGTTGTCAAAGAAAGTACGTTCTACACGACTTTGCAGCGGGTAAATGGCACCATCTGGCATTAAAACTTGCGCATTCATCGTGAATGTTAATTGTTTCTCGGCAGCTTTACCATCTTGATAAATCGAGACCGTTTCAGTGTTTTCACTGGAGCTGGTGATTTTCAAAATAGGAACGCTCGCGTTGCCTGTTTCGAGAATTGTCACGTTATTGAGACGCAATTGTTCCCGAAGCGCACGCGTAAGGTAGCCGTATGGGTCGTTTGAACTTAGTTGCAATGTTTTCAATTCTTCAGGAATTTGTGTTGTTCCTTGTAAACGAAAACCGCAACCTGCGGTGACTAGCACCGCAAGACTCAAAAATAAAGTTATCAGATAACGCACCTGGCCTCCTTATCAGCCAACAACCTAATATCAACCTACAACAAGGTTCAGCAATTTGCCTGGTACATAGATTACTTTGCGAATACTCACTTCTTCAAGGTATTTCGCGACGCTTTGCTCTTTTTGAGCCATATCTAAAACAAATTCCTGATTTGCATCAGCTGGTACGGTAATACGCCCGCGGACTTTACCATTGACCTGAACAACCACCAGTTTGGTGTCATCAATCATGGCTTTTTCATCAGCGATAGGCCAGTTTGCAAAATCAACGTCTTCTTGATGACCCAGCGCTTTCCACATCTCGAAGCAAACGTGTGGAATAATAGGGTTAAGCATCAAGGTAATCGCTTCAAGAGACTCTTGCACTAATGCACGGTCTTGTTCGCTTTCTTGTGGTGCACGAACCAATTTGTTCATGAATTCCATGATAGCAGCGATAGCAGTATTGAATGCATAACGGCGACCCACGTCATCGGTCACTTTCGCGATAGTTTTGTGCAGGTCACGGCGTAAATCTTTTTGTTCAGAGGTTAATGCATTGATATCTAAAGGTGAAACGGCACCTTTTTGTGTGTGTTCATGCACTAAACGCCAGACGCGGCGAACGAAGCGGTTAGCCCCTTCAACGCTCGACTCTTGCCACTCAAGGGTTAACTCAGGTGGTGCAGCGAACATCATGAACAGGCGAACAGTATCAGCACCGTATTTTTCGACCATTAATTGCGGGTCAATACCGTTGTTTTTTGACTTAGACATTTTGCTCATACCAGTATAAACCAGTTCATGGCCTTCGGTGTCTACGGCTTTAACAATACGGTTTTTATCGTCACGCTCAACAATCGCTTCTGCTGGAGAAACCCAAACACGTTGGCCGTCACTTCCGGTGTAATAGAAGGCGTCAGCTAATACCATACCTTGGCACAGTAAACGTTTAGCCGGTTCATCGGAGTTTACTAAACCTGCATCACGCATCAGTTTATGGAAGAAGCGGAAATACATTAAATGCATGATAGCGTGTTCAATACCGCCGATATATTGGTCAACAGGTAACCAATAGTTTGCCGCGGTTGGGTCTAGCATGCCTTCATCGTGTTGTGGGCAAGTATAACGTGCGTAGTACCAAGATGATTCCATAAAGGTATCGAAGGTATCTGTTTCACGCAGCGCTGGCTGGCCATCAATGGTGATTTTTGCCCACTCAGGATCCGCTTTAATCGGGCTGGTGATACCGTTCATCACAACGTCTTCAGGTAAAATGACCGGCAGTTGATCTTCAGGAACAGGAACGACAGTGCCATCTTCCAATGTTGCCATTGGGATTGGTGCGCCCCAGTAACGTTGACGAGAAACGCCCCAGTCGCGTAAGCGGTAATTCACTTTGCGTTGGCCAGCACCCAAAGCAACCAGTTTGTCAGAAATCGCATTAAAGCCAGCTTCGTTATCTAAACCGCTAAATTCACCTGAGTTAATCAGGGAGTTTTTCTCTGTCATGGCTTCTTCAGATAAATCAGGTTCGTTACCTTCTGCATCCGCAATGACGGCTTTGATTGGCAGGTTGTATTTATGAGCAAATTCCCAGTCACGTTGATCGTGCGCAGGAACCGCCATAACCGCACCGGTGCCGTATTCCATTAATACGAAGTTAGCGACCCAAATCGGTAATTTTTCTTGGGTTAATGGGTGGATAACATATAAACCTGTCGCCATACCTTTTTTATCCATGGTCGCCATATCCGCTTCCGCGGTTTTGGTGTTACGGCATTCATCGATAAATTGCGCTAATTCAGCATTGTTTGCAGCCGCTTCTTTGGCTAATGGATGGCCAGCTGCAACGGCGACATAAGTCGCACCCATAAAGGTATCTGGACGAGTGGTGTAAACGGTTAAGGTTTCAGCACGATCCGCGACGTTAAAGGTAATTTCAGTTCCTTCAGAGCGGCCAATCCAGTTACGTTGCATGGTTTTAACTTGCTCAGGCCAATCTTCTAATTTATCCAGATCGTTGAGCAGCTCTTCTGCGTAATCAGTGATTTTAATAAACCACTGTGGGATTTCTTTACGTTCAACTGGGGTGTCGCAACGCCAGCAGCAGCCATCAACCACTTGCTCGTTCGCCAGAACGGTTAAGTCATGTGGGCACCAGTTAACTGCAGAGGTTTTTTTATACACTAAGCCTTTTTCGTATAACTTAGTGAAGAACCATTGTTCCCAACGGTAATATTCAGGGGTACAAGTGGTGACTTCGCGATCCCAATCATAACCAAAGCCCAACATTTTTAGTTGGCCTTTCATGTAATCAATATTGGCGTATGTCCAAGGTGCGGGAGCAGTGTTGTTTTTAACCGCAGCGCCTTCAGCGGGTAGGCCAAACGCATCCCAACCAATCGGCTGGAGAACGTTTTTCCCCAACATGCGTTGGTAGCGGGAAATTACGTCACCAATGGTGTAGTTACGTACGTGGCCCATGTGTAGTCGACCAGAAGGGTAAGGTAGCATGGACAGGCAGTAGTATTTCTCTTTGCTGTTGTCTTCAGTCACTTTGAAAGTTGCTTTTTCATCCCAGTGACGCTGTACTTTAGGCTCTATATCTTCTGGACGATATTGTTCTTGCATGGCACCGATAATCCTATGGTGAATAAAGGCTACATCTGTAGCGTGAATGTCTTTCTTAATTAAGATCCGCATAGCATAGCGGATCCTTACCGAAAACAACAATAGTTGATTAGCTGAACCTACGGGGGAAGCTGGATATTGCTTTTCGGGGAACGGAGTCAGAATATTTTACTCTGATAACCAAACAACTTAACTAAAAAGTCAGGCAAATGGTAGTGGTTTCTTGAACTATTTCAAATTCAGTGAGTTGTTGTGGATTTTTATCCATGAATAATGGCAATTTGGTGTGTGAGTCGGTGTGACGTTACTATTTGAAGAGGAGGGAGCCAAATGGCTCCCTGTAAAAATTAATGCAGAATTTTCGCTAAGAAATCTTTGGCGCGGTCAGATTGTGGGTTAGCAAAGAAATCTTCTTTCTTGCTGTCTTCAACAATCTTGCCTTCATCCATAAAAATCACGCGGTTGGCCACTTTTTTGGCGAAGCCCATTTCGTGCGTAACCACCATCATGGTCATACCCTCATTGGCGAGCTCAACCATAACATCAAGCACCTCATTGATCATTTCAGGGTCAAGTGCAGACGTTGGCTCATCAAACAGCATTGCGATTGGGTCCATACAAAGCGCGCGAGCGATAGCGACACGTTGCTGCTGACCACCTGAAAGTTGCGCTGGGAACTTATTGGCATGGCTGGATAAGCCAACACGTTCCAACAGTTTCAATGCTTTTGCTTCTGCGGCTTTTTTATCGCGATTAAGTACTTTGACTTGAGCAAGCGTTAAATTTTCAATAATGGATAAATGTGGGAATAATTCAAAGTGTTGGAATACCATTCCTACTTTAGAACGTAGTTTCGCAAGGTCTGTTTTTTTGTTATTGACCTGAATATCATTCACAAAAATCTCACCCTGTTGAATAGGTTCCAAACCATTCACTGTTTTTATTAATGTGGATTTACCTGAACCAGATGGCCCGCAAACTACCACAACTTCGCCTTTTTTAACTTCAGTTGTGCAGTCTGTCAGCACCTGAAATTGGCCATACCATTTAGAGACATTTTTCAGGGTAATCATGAAACAGTCCTTTTCTTAAGATAATTCACTAACATTGAAGCGCCAAAACTGATAATAAAGTACACCAGACCTGCAAACAGTACCATCTCTACCTGCGTGCCATCTCGTTCACCAATGTTTGTGGCAGTACGGAAGAAGTCAGTTAAGCTCAGGACATACACAAGGGATGAGTCCTGAAATAACACAATGCCTTGCGTTAATAACAGTGGTACCATCGCTTTAAACGCTTGTGGTAAAACGACGAGTCTCATGGTTTGCATTTGTGTCATGCCTAGCGCTAATGCAGCTGAGGCTTGACCTCGGGAAATACTTTGAATACCTGCCCGAATGATTTCGGAGTAATAAGCCGCTTCAAAAAGAGAGAAGGCTATCATTGCTGAAATCAAACGAATATCATTTTTTGGTGATAAGCCTAGAACATTTTGTAATAAGCTTGGAACGATTAAATAGAACCATAACAAGACCATAACCAGTGGAATTGAACGGAACGTATTCACATAGAGCGCAGCGAACCAGCTAATTGGCTTGAAAGTCGATAAACGCATGACCGCTAATACGGTTCCCCATAAAATCCCAACCACAATAGCGGTTACCGTGATTTTAGCTGTCACAATAAAGCCATCAATTAAGAAGGGCATACTTGGGGCAATTGAGCTCCAGTCAAAATCATAAATCATCTTATCGCCCTCCTAATGTGCCAGGTAAGCGAACTTTGCGCTCTAATAGCGTCATCAAAATCATAATGACGACGTTAATACCTACATAAGCTAATGTGATTGCAGTGAATGATTCCCATGCGTGAGCCGAGTAATCCAAGAGTTTACCCGCTTGCGCCGCCATATCGACTAAGCCAATGGTGGAGGCTATGGCGGAGTTTTTCACCAAGTTCAACATTTCTGAGGTCATTGGTGGCAAAATCACGCGATACGCATTTGGCAAAAGTACGTAGCGATAAGTTTGTGGCAAGGTTAGCCCCATGGCTAACGCCGCGCTTTTTTGCCCTCTAGGCAGGGATTGGATCGCAGCGCGTACTTGCTCAGTCATACGAGCAGCGGTAAATAACCCAAGGCATAACATTGAGGAGATAAAGAATTGGTAGTTAGGATCTAACTCCATTTTAAACCAATCGCCAATTGAGCGCGGAAGCAGCTCAGGGATCACTAAATACCATGTGAAGAATTGCACGATGAGTGGCACGTTACGGAATAATTCCACATAAGCGGTACCTAAAAATGCTAAAAAGCGGTTAGGAACTGTACGTAAAATACCGAAGAATGAACCGACTAAGAATGCGATAATCCATGCGCAAATAGAAAGTGTGACAGTGACTTCTAGGCCAGATATTAGCCACCCTAAATAGGTGGTATTCCCAAACGGGGCTTCCTGAAGGAAAATCCCCCAATTCCAATTAATTGACATAATTTTGACTTCCTGTGGGCAATTAGATTGTCCCGATACTGCGAAGAGTGAGCAAGGCGGGGAACGACCGCCTTGCAACCCTTACTTCCAGTAACACCCTGTTTGTCTTTTTTATTAGTTTAGTGCTTTGTCATTTGGCGCTTTAAACAGTGCTTTCATTTCATCGGACAAAGTAAATTTCAGATTCAGATTTTTTGGTGGGATAGGCTGGTTAAACCAACGGTCAAAGGATTTTTCAGCTTTGCCCGAGGTTTGTGCAGTGGCGATAGTTTCATCAACCAGTGCTTTGAATTGCGGGTCGTCTTTACGCAACATACAGCCATAGGCTTCTTCAGTTTGTGGCTTACCAACGATTTCCCAAATTTCAGGTTTTTTCGCTTTCGCACGCTCACCGGCTAACAGTGCATCGTCCATCATAAAGGCAACGGCACGGCCCGATTCTAAAGTACGGAATGAATCACCGTGGTCTTTGGCGCTGATAATGCGCATTTTCATATTCTTTTCGTCATTTAATTGATTTAACAGAATTTCAGATGTTGTGCCCGAGGTCACAACAACGTTTTTCCCTGCTAAGTCAGCAAAATCTTTGACGCCAGAATCGCCCTTAGTGAGTAAGCGCGTACCGACGACGAAAATCGTGTTGGAGAACGCTGCTTGTTTTTGTCTTTCGACGTTATTGGTGGTTGAGCCACATTCAAAGTCAAAGGTGCCATTTTGCAGCAATGGAATACGGTTTTGCGAAGTAATTGGGATTAACTTCACTTGCAGGTCAGGCATGTTCAATTTTTTCTTCACTGCATCAACGATTTCGTTTGAATAGTCCTGTGAGTAGCCAACGACTTTTTGGTTATTGTCATAGTAGGAAAATGGCACGGAGGACTCACGATGACCAACAACAATCACACCGTTGTCTTTGATTTTTTTCAGAGTACCGTTTAGCTCGTCTGCTTGAACCGCACAGGTTGCACCTAAAATCATCATCGATAATACAAGCTTACTTATACGCATAATTACAGTTCCTTTAAAACATCGGTGTAAACCCGCCATATTTCAAATGTTCCCTATCATGGAACGAGGTCACACTTGAATGACGTTGGCTTTGTTGTGTTGTGTTTGCTGATGTATCGAGGATTTTGATAACGCCACGATCATCGGCTGTATGTCTTATTATTGTTAAAAAGTAATTAAATTTGTTAATTAATGAAAATGGATTGTTTCAATTTCGGGAGCTATCTCGCATATTATTTGGAGCATTCTTGAATCAGCGCACTAATATGATGAATAACGACTAAAAATTGCTTGAAACTGATAGTCGCGCACCGTTAGGGTGCAAACTATCGCCATTTTCATTTCTGTATACGATGTAGCAATTTCTGTGCCTAGTTTTAGAGATGGGTAAGTTTTTGTTTATCAAAAAGGGAAATGTATTTGTAAAGTTAGATGATGCTACTTGTACGGAATGTTTTGCTGTGTAAGATGTAACCTCCATTTAACTTATAGATGGCATAACGGTTTTAGTCAAAGTTCGATCCCTATCGTTATTATTGCTAAAGTTGTTTAATTGGTGTTATTTCAGGAAGATATACCGAGAAACGCATGAACAGGCATTTAAAATTAGGTAAAGGATTAGTGATATTCGCCTGTCTGATGGTATTGATTTGTATGAATCAGCGAGCCGTCGGAGAGCGTCTATTTGCCAATTTTTTTGTGCCGAACGTTTTAGTTCATGCACAAAGTCATGCTGGGTCTAACCTTACCTATACCGATAAATCTCAATTAGAACAGAGTGATACCAGCACGCATCTTTCCAGTTGCGAGCTTAGTGCTAAATCATTAATCACTTTGCTGCCTGCTGTTATTGAACCTTTTTTCTTTATGTTTCTTGCTTTAGCTGCATTAATGGTATTTTGCACTAATCTATTTATATCTAGAGCAAACAATGAAGAAAAACATGCCCCTCCAAGAGTCAGACGACACTTACAGTTTTGTAATCTTCGGAATTAGCGCACAACGAATCTCAATTCGTTGGTGTAATTTATTCTGGAGGAAACAATGCGTTTTTTAATTAATTCATTTTTGATTTTATTTGCTCTATTTTCTAGCAGCTTACAGGCGGCAGATACGGGGTGGTTGCAACCTGCAAAAACCGGGTGGATGAGTGATAACACCCCAATGCATGCACAAGTGCGTTTGCTAAGTTCGACTCAACAGGACGACGGCAAAATTGATATTTTGCTGGATGTGAAACTTGATGAGGGTTGGAAAACATACTGGCGCTCACCGGGAGAGGGGGGCGTTGCACCTGAGATTGTTTGGTCGAGTCCAGTTAAAACAACAGATTGGCAATGGCCTGCGCCGGGGCGTTTTGATGTGGCAGGGGTATCAACCCAAGGCTATATGGGGGATATTGTTTTCCCGATTACCGTCACTAGTTCAGACAAACTCGATAAACTATCGGGGGTGTTAACACTGTCGACCTGTAGCAATGTCTGTATTTTAACGGATTACCCTTTCGAACTCGATTTAACCGAGCCAACCCCCGCTGATTTTACGTGGGCGTTTAACCAAGCCAAAGGCGCCGTACCGCCTACGAGTGGCTTAGTCGAGCAAGCCAAAGCGGGTTTTGCGAATGAAAAACTGGTTATTGAGCTGCAAAAAAATTCAGGTAGTGCATGGATTAAACCCAATATTTTCACTGATGTAGTCGATGGCGCTGTTTTAGGTGTGCCAGTGATTAAAACATCAGGGAACAATCTTACTGCAACTATTGATGTGAGTGATGACTGGGGCGAGTCATCGCCTAACTTAACAGGCAAAACCGTATCATTTGTGGTCACCGACGGTGACATTTCCCAGCAAATAAGCAGTGAAGTAACACCATTTACTGGTTCAGTTAGCCAAAATGGTGCGGGTAGTGCAATTTCGTTGTGGCAAGTGGTATTATTTGCGGTGGTTGGCGGGTTAATTCTTAACTTAATGCCGTGTGTTCTCCCTGTGCTGGCAATGAAATTAGGCTCCGTGCTGATGGTGCCACAAGGTGAGCAAAAGACCATTCGCCGCCAGTTTTTACTCTCTTCTTCTGGGATCTTAGTTTCCTTCTGGTTACTGGCCCTGTTGATGACCCTATTACGTGTTGGCCAGCAAGCCGTTGGCTGGGGAATTCAATTCCAAAATCCGTGGTTTATTGGCTTTATGGTGTTAGTTACCGCGCTGTTTACAGCCAATTTATTCGGTTTATTCGAAATCAACCTTGGCAGTAAAGCGAATACACGCCTTGCGACAGCCGGTGGCCATGGTAACAGTGGGCACTTCTGGCAAGGGGTATTTGCTACCTTATTAGCAACACCATGTTCTGCACCATTTTTGGGCACAGCTGTGGCCTTTGCCCTCGCCGCACCAATGAGTGAACTATGGCTAATTTTCACTGCATTGGGTATTGGGATGAGCTTACCTTGGTTACTGATTGCCGCTTTCCCAGCCATTGCGAAATTACTTCCGAAACCCGGCACATGGATGCTGAAATTGCGCGCTGTGCTTGGTCTGATGATGTTGGTGTCTAGCCTCTGGTTAATTAGCCTATTAATTCCCCACTTTGGTGCAATGTATTCCACCGCGATTGCGATTGCATTCTTGGCCTTATTGGTGGTGTTTATTGCTATCAAAAAAGGGATAAAAGCCGCTATTTTCCCCTTGGTGTTATTTGCACTGTTTGCGGGCGCTTTTGTTTGGATGACCCAAGGGCAGCAAGCAGGAAGCCGTTCATTAGTGAAAGATACGGTGAATTGGCAACCGCTGACTGAGCAGGCTATCACCGATGCCTTAGCGCAAAACAAGCGCGTCTTTATTGATGTCACTGCAGAGTGGTGTGTGACCTGTAAGGCAAACAAATACAATGTATTATTAAGAGATGATATTCAGCAGCTGTTAGGTGAGCCGGATGTTGTTGCATTGCGAGGAGACTGGACTAAACCGTCTCCTGAAATCACTGCTTTCTTGCAAAAACGTGGGCAAGTCGCAGTTCCGTTTAACCAGATTTATGGCCCAAACTTGGCCGACGGCGAGGTGCTGTCAACAATACTTGACCGTGAATCGTTAATCTCAGTTATGAATCAGGCCAAAGGAGCCACAAAATGAAAAAAACAATTTTAGCTGTTCTGTTCTCATCACTCATGATGGGTGCAACAGCCCAAGCAGCCCCATTAACGGCAGACCAAGAAGCACAAGTGCGTAAATTAGTACGTGATACACTAGTTGAAAACCCAGAAATTCTGGAAGAAGCCATTGTTGCGCTACAAGCGAAACAAGGTGAAAAACAACAAGCACAGATGAAAGAAACGTTAAAAGCGGAGCAAAACGCCTTATTTAACGACCCAACCAGCCCGCGCATAGGTAAAAAAGATGCCAAATTGGTGTTAGTTAACTTTACTGATTTTAACTGCCCATATTGCAAACGTTTTGACCCACAGCTGATGGATATTGTGAAAAAATACCCAGATGACGTTGCAGTGGTGATCAAGTATTTACCATTTAAAGGCCAAACGTCATTAGATTCAGCACAACTGACGATGACTCTCTGGCAAGAAGACCCGAAAGCATTCGAAGCGCTGCATCATAAATTTATGCAAAAGCAAGGCATGTTGTCAGATGCAAATATCAAAGATGCGCTCAAAGCAACGGGTAACGACAAGCTCAAAGCGAGTGAGAAAAGCCGTGAAGGTATCCGCACAAACATGATGTTAGCGGAAAAACTTGGGGTGAATGGAACGCCAGCGACGCTGGTGGGCGATGAGATGATCCCGGGGGCTATTGATGCTCAGCAGTTTGAAGAGGTGGTGAAGGAGCAGTTGGCCAAGCTCAAATAGTTCTCCTCGTCATAGTTCGCGCTGTGGCGGCTATCCTCGTCATACTTTGTGCTATGGCGGTGTTGGCTTCGTTCGGTTACGTGGGTCACATACTTATGTATGCTCCCCACGATAACCTCACTTGCCGCCTAGCCACAACCCGAATTATTTAGAGGATAGAGACTAAGCCCTAGAAATAATATTTATTTAGAAGAGCATTAATTTCGATTAAATGCTTCGGCTTCCTATACATTAAATTTGAGCTATTTGAAAACTAAGTGGTTAGTAACCTTATGGATAGACTAAAAAAGTGGTCTAAAGAGATTATTGTTTTGGCAATTATTTTATTTGTTGCCTTTACCGTCATGGACTTGTGGCGCAAACCACAAACCCTTGCGCCCATATTATTAGAGCAACACACACTGGCCACTGGTGAAACCGTTTCATTGGCAGAGCTAAGCAAGGAAAAACCTATATTGGTTTATTTTTGGGCAACGTGGTGCGGGGTATGCAATTTAACTTCGCCAACGGTATCCGATTTAAGTCAATCAGGCATGCCAATTATCTCGGTCGCCATACGTTCGGGGGAAACTCCACGTTTAATTAATGGAATGGCAAAGAAAAAATTAGATTTTCCTGTACTCAACGATACCAGCGGGCAGCTTTCTAATGCCGTGGGTGTCAGTGCAACACCAACATTTATGGTGATTGATAATGGTGAATTAGTCAGCTTTACCTCGGGCTGGACCAGTTCTTACGGCTTAAAAATGCGCATGTGGTTGGCGTCATTCTAGTCTCTTCATTGTCCCCTTTAGATTAAAAAAGGGGACTTTTCTGCCTATAAGCTCAATATATCATTGTGGTAGACTCATTCAGCTATATAAATAATAAAATAGGTGGATGGGATGGTTATGTTTAAAAAAGTGGTTGGATTATTGTTAGGAGCTGTATTAATCGCGGGATGTTCCCCTGATGTGGAAGAGAAAAAACCGGTTGAACAAGCATCTGGAACGACTGCGAATTCAGAATTAAAACAGCGTTATGATGAGATAAAAGCCAATTCAACGGAAGAGAAAATTAATGCATTTAACGCCAAAGGGGACGATGATCCAACGTTATTACGTGATGTCTTCTTGACTGAAATGGCAAAAGCATTGCCGATGTTGATTGACGACGTCACATTATTAACGGAAGTTACCGCTAACCAAAATGGTATGTTGTTTTACCAATACACCATCAAGGGCATTCCTGATGATGTTCTAGAAGGTAAGAGTTGGCAGCAAAATATGCGCGAAATCTTAAATAAAAACTATTGTGGTAAAGATGCAGGTATGAAAATGCTGCATGAAATGTTCCCTGAAGGGATCACGCACAATTACCATAAGTCAGATAAATTGGTTTTCACCTACATAGTGACGCCTGCTATTTGCCACTAATCTTTTTATAGCGCCTGATAATGGTTTTTATCAGGCGTATCAATAGCTAAAATTCTAAATTGCGAATAAAACGGTAATCAGCTGATTGAGACTTTAAGCGGTATAAATTAGCAGGGCGACCCCGTTCATGGCGCTTTTCACCAGTATCAATCAATAAATCGGCTTGCTCTAAACGTCGCCGAAAAGATTTATTTTGCAAGGGCTTACCAATCAAAACTTCATGCACGTGTTGTAACTCTGCCAAGGTAAATACATCTGGCAGGGCAAAACCCGGCACAATTGAGTATAGGGATTTTTGTGTTAAGCGTGCTCTGGCTTGTTGGTAAAGTTTAAGGTGATCGAATGCGAGGGGGAGTTGCTCAATCTCATCAATCGCTACCCATTTGACCGAGTCCACCGTTTCAATATGTGCTTCGCAGGCTTGGTAAGCTATCAACGCGGTATAACACACCGTCACGGACCAACCGCGCGGATCACGTTGGTGGTTGCCGACTGTACAAAGTTGCTCAATATAAGGGGGGATCACGCCTGTTTTTTCTTTTAGTTTGCGTAAAACCGTCTCTTCTAACGTTTGATCATTTTTCTCATCAATAAACCCCCCTGGTAAGCCCCATTTCCCTTTTTCGGGGAAACTTGCTCGTTCAACCAGTAATACCTTCAACGTGTTTTCATGGTAAGTAAACAAAACTGCATCAACAGTGAGTAAAGGCGATAAGTAATCTTTTCTGTCATAGCTAGCAAGAAACTCTTTTTCATTCATATTGTTACCACTCTGCGCTAAAGGTGAAGTTTAGGGTTAAATCATACAGGTAATAATAGATATTGTCATTAAGACATTTAATGCTTGACTTGTTTATGTCTATAAGACAATAATCAGTTAAGGTCATAAAGACAATAATAAGGATTCCATTATGATTAACTTTAAATATTTCAAAGCAGACTCATCCACTTTTGTTATTCAATCAGTGAATGGAAAGGTACGTAAGCAAGGCAAAGGAATTAGTTTTTGGTATAACGCGGATAAAACTTCGATTGCTGCTTTACCACTGAATGCGCAAGAGGCACCGTTTATTTTTAACCTGCAAACCGCTGATTTTCAAAGTTTACGGGTACAGGGACAAATTTCATTTCAAGTCAAAGAGCCAGAAAAAACGGCTGATGTATTAAATTTTAACTTAACCAAAGACGGGAAAGGCTATTCATCGGAAGACCCGTTAAAAATGAGTGACAGAGTGGTGCGAGCGGCGCAAACGGTGATCCAAGCGAAAATCCAAAGTACATCATTGCGTGATGCATTATTAATTAGCCGTTCATTAGTTACGTTGGTTTCCCAGCAGTTAGCGGAACAGTCGGTTATCAATTCATTAGGGATAGATATTCTTGAGGTCTCTATTGCGGCGATTACGCCATCGCCAGAAACCTTGAAAGCTCTCGAAGCACAGGCGAGGGAGTCTATTTTAAAAGAGGCGGATGATGCGATTTACGCAAGGCGCAAATTCTCTGTTGAGCAAGAACGGACTATCAAAGAGGCCGAATTAGAAACCGATCTCTCCGTTCAAGCGAAAGAGCAGCAAATCGAAGAGGCGAGGTTAGACAATGAACGTCGATTATTACGTGAACGCGCAGAAATTGAACAAGAAGAATTAACCGCGCAGGTGAATGCCGAAGAGAAACGCCAAGAATTGGTGGCGCTCAGTGTCGGGAACCAACGTATTCAATCCGATGCGGATGCGTATTCCATTGAATCAAAAATGAAAGCTTACAGCCAGTTACCTGTGGAGAACTTAAAAGCGTTAGCGCTGGCCAAAATGGGGCCAGAACAGTTAATGGCGATGGCATTTGAATCATTGGCACAAAATGCAGGAAAAATTGGTGAGCTTAATATCTCCCCTGATTTATTCGGCCAATTAATGAAAAAAGGGGCTAAATGATGAAAGGAATTGATGATGCGCGTTTTGTCTTGGTCATGCGTAAGACACGCTTACAAGAGCTGATTGAACGTTTTAACACATGGCCGCAAGCCAAATTCTATTTAGAGCATAATCATGTCGAGGTTGATGATTACTTGCACGAACATGATTTATACCAACGACAATTAGTTCAAGCGGAATCTGTATTGAAATCACTAGGTCGATTTCAATTATTAGAAAGAAAACTACTACCAAGTTACCAATTTTCTAAACAGGATATTGTGGTGGTTATCGGGCAAGATGGCTTGGTTGCGAACACATTGAAGTACTTGCAAGGGCAGCCAGTGATCGCCATCAACCCAGACCCTGCAAGGTGGGATGGTAAGTTGTTACCCTTTGAAATCAGCCAATTAAGGGATGTGGTGACCCAGACATTAAAAGGGAAAATGGTACAAAAATCGGTGACTTTTGCTGAGGCGAAAACGAACGATGGGCAGTCTTTATTGGCGGTAAACGATCTGTTTATTGGCCCGAAAAGCCATACATCAGCGCGGTACCTACTTAACTGGCAAGGAGAGCAAGAGTTTCAGTCTTCATCAGGGATCATCATTTCGACAGGTCTTGGGTCAACAGGGTGGTTTCAATCTATTTTAGCTGGCGCTCAGGCGATTACAGGCACAAAAAGTCACCCATTGGCGAATGGATTTGCATGGGGAGACAGCAAGTTACAGTTTAGCGTGAGAGAGCCATTCTTAAGTAAAACAACGGGTACAAAGTGGGTGTTTGGGACGATAGAGCCTAATAGCCCGTTATCACTGGAGTCTCTAATGCCTGATAACGGCGTGATTTTTTCAGATGGGATTGAAGAGGATTTTTTGCAATTTAATGCGGGGTGCATTGTGACAATTAAGATTGCGGATATACAAGGACAACTCATTGCTTAGCTTTGCATCATCAGCCTCAATAGATATTTATTTACTATTGAGGCTGATTGATGATTTAGCGCTTACGGCGTCGGTTCATCGCAAAACCAAGCACACCAAACACAATAACCGTTCCCCACATTGGGTAATTGCTCCAACGTGCATAAGGGGTTAACCCTGTCGTTGGCGTTACTTCTGTGGCAAGAGTGGCGGTTTTGAATTGTGGAAGCATATCCTGAATAGAACCATCTGCACTGATCACCGCAGTAATACCATTATTGGTTGAGCGTAACAGAGGGCGACCCAATTCCAGAGAACGCATCCTCGCCATCTGGAAGTGCTGCCAAGGGCCTATGGATTTTCCAAACCACGCGTCATTTGAAACAGTAAGTAAGTAGTCGCTATCAGGTTTAAAGTTATCCCTGACCTGCGTACCTAAAATAATCTCATAACAAATAGCCGCCGTTAGATGAATATTACCTACTGCTAATTGCGCTTGTTCATAATCGCCACGGCTAAAGCCTGACATTGGCAAGTTAAAGAATGGGGCGATAGGGCGCAGTAAATCTTCTAAAGGCACATATTCACCAAATGGTACTAAATGGTGTTTGTTATAACGGTTTTTAGATGGATATAAATACGGTTTTTTATCTCCTAATACAATGATTGTATTATAGAAAGTATATTCACCATCCATCGGGCGTGCATCCACAATACCTGTAATTAGCTGGGTGTTTGACTCGGCTAATAATTGGTCGAGGGATTTTAGCCACGTTTGGTTGTCGAGTTCAACGGAAGGCACCGCTGATTCAGGCCAAATAATCAAAGACGCTTTGCCAATATAAGGGCGAGAGAGCGCCATATAGGTGTCTTTAGTTTTTTGTAAAAAGCTGGCTTCCCATTTCATCGATTGGGGAATATTGCCTTGCACTAGTGCCACTTCCATTTTTTTGTCTTCAAGGGGGGTAAACCATTGAACATTTTTGGCAATTAATGGAGCAAAGATTAAGACAGCAGCCACAGCGAGCGCGATAAAGCTACGGCGTAGGATAGCGAGTACTAACAGACCACTGATGCTAAATAACAGCAATGTGATCATTTCTACCCCAAATACAGGGGCGAGGGCTTTCATCGGCCCATCAATTTGGCTATAACCAAATTGTAGCCATGGGAAGCCAGTTAATACCCAACCACGCAGAAATTCAGTGACTTGCCATAGAGCAGGGGCGACAAAAACTAAACGCCAAATATTGGCTTTAGGGGCAAGTTTGGCCAATAAACTGCCAAATAGGCCAGTATAAAGGGAAAGGTAAGCGGCTAATAAAATAACAATAAAGACGTTGACAGGCCCCGGCATTCCACCAAAATCAGCGATGCTGACATAAACCCAATTGACGCCACTGCCAAACAGGCCAAGCCCCCACGCAAAACCAACAGCAAAAGATTGCTTTGCATTGCGTTCTAAGGTGAGAAGCTGGAGAAATAGAATTGAGAGAAGTGCGGCAGGCCAGATGTCAAAAGGCGAAAAAGCCAGTGTTCCACTGGCTCCGAATAATAAAGCCAGCAGTAACCGCAACCACTGACTTTGATACATAGACGTTGAGTTCATTAAGTCTGTTCTTCTTCCAAAGTAGGAACTGGCGCATCGTCTGGAATTTTCACATGGAGCAGAAGAATCCGACGACTGTCTGCCATAGCAACTTTAAACTGATAATTATCTATTGTGATGGTTTCTCCGCGGGAAGGCAAATGACCAAAGGCTTGCATGACCAACCCACCAACGGTATCCACTTCGTCATCACTAAAATGGGTATTGAAAGCGTCATTGAAATCTTCAATCTGCGTTAGTGCGCGGACAGAATAGGAATGACGGCTCAACTGGCGAACATCGACGTCGTCTTGATCGTCATATTCGTCTTCAATTTCACCCACAATCAACTCTAAAATATCTTCAATGGTCACAAGACCAGAAACACCACCAAACTCATCGATAACGATAGCCATATGGTAGCGTTGGGAACGGAACTCTTTGAGTAATCGGTCTACTCGTTTACTTTCAGGGACAACAACCGCTTGGCGCAAGACTTTGTCGATACTAAAAGGCTCAGCATCTGTACGCATAAATGGCAGTAAATCTTTAGCCATCAACAGCCCTTCAATGTGGTCTTTATCTTCGCTGATAACAGGGAAGCGCGAGTGAGCAGAGTCAATAATGACATCCAAGCACTCATCAAGCGTTTGGTTACGTTTTAAGGTAACAATTTGGGAACGCGGGATCATAATGTCGCGCACGCGCTGATCCGCGATATCCATAACCCCTTCAAGCATTTCACGGGTATCAGGATCGATTAAATCGTTTTGCTCAGAGTCGCGGATTAATTCGACTAAATCATCACGATTTTTAGGTTCACCATGGAAAAGGTGATTTAACAGTGCAAAGAACCCTTTCTTAGGACCAGGGTTATCGCTACTCGAAGAGTTATCGTCGCTCATGGCGGTTAATTTTTTTTTCCTCAAAAAATACTCGTCATACTTCGAACCGCAGCGTTGTTGGCTGCACTCGGCTACCCGAATCACATACTTGTGTATGCTCATCGGATATCCTCGCTGGCCGCCTAGCTGCAATCCGAATTATTTAGAGTATTGAATAGTCGTTACTCATCACATATCGAACCGCAGCGTTGTTGGCTGGTTTGTGCTATTTCGTTAAACAAAAAGTGAGCACATAAAGTATTTAGAGCGTTGGTTAGTTAATAAAAACAGCTTACTTCATTCTTTTTTAGCATAAAACTGACGGTTTATCTGCAAAATTACCGTCAGTTTTTTGTAAAATAATGCTTTCTTCGTCAAAGATACCTAAAAAAATTATAGTTAGGTCACTCTTTTTCCGCAAGATAGGGGTCTTCATAACCCAATTCTGCCAAGATTTCCGTTTCTAAACCTTCCATTTCCTCGGCTTCATCATCTTCAATATGGTCATAACCTAATAAATGCAAGCAGCCGTGAACCACCATATGTGCCCAATGTTCTTCGGCACTTTTTTGTTGTTCAATGGCTTCTTGTTCAACCACTTGGCGACAAATAATTAAGTCACCGAGCAGGGGAAGTTCAATTTCAGGTGGCGCTTCAAAAGGAAAAGATAACACATTGGTTGGTTTATCTTTTCCGCGATAAGTCAGGTTTAAATGGTGGCTTTCCGCTTCGTCCACAATACGAATTGTCACTTCACTTTGTGCTTGAAATTTAGGTAATACAGCGGCTAACCAGCGCTCAAAAAGTGCTTCAGAAGGCAAACCTTCAGGGTTTTCACACGCAATTTGTAAATCGAGAATGATGTCACTCATTTATTGGTTTTCCTGCTTTTCCAGCTCTTTTTGCTGTTCTTTTTCTTCACGTAATTGTTGGCGACGCTTGCTATCTTGCTCTTCCCACGCTTCGTAGGCCATAACAACCTTGGCAACGACAGGGTGGCGAACCACGTCTTCACTGTGGAAGAAATTAAAGCTTAAATCATCTACGCCAGACAGCACTTCAATAGCGTGACGCAGGCCTGATTTACTGCCGCGCGGTAAGTCGACTTGGGTGATATCACCTGTGACAACCGCTTTGGAGTTAAACCCAATCCGCGTCAAAAACATTTTCATCTGTTCGATGGTGGTGTTTTGGCTTTCATCTAAAATAATAAACGCGTCATTTAATGTCCGACCGCGCATATACGCCAGCGGGGCGACTTCAATAACGTTGCGCTCAATCAGTTTTTCAACCTTTTCAAAGCCTAACATTTCAAACAGGGCATCATAAAGCGGGCGTAAATACGGGTCGACTTTCTGGCTTAAATCCCCGGGTAAGAAACCGAGCTTTTCACCAGCTTCAACCGCTGGGCGCGTAAGCAGAATGCGGCGAACTTCTTGGCGCTCTAAGGCATCAACCGCCGCGGCGACTGCTAAGTAGGTTTTCCCCGTTCCCGCAGGACCAATACCAAACGTAATATCATGATCCAAAATATTGGCAATGTATTGCGCTTGGTTTGGTGTGCGAGGCTTTATCACGCCACGTTTGGTTTTGATATTCACCGCTTTGCCGTAGTCTGGAACGCTTTCGGCGGACTGCTCTAAAACGCGACTATCCAAAATGGCTAAGTGAATATTTTCAGGGTCGATATCAGGAATAACACCGCGCACAGGCGCGGTATCGACATACAGTTGACGCAAAATTTTGCTTGCCGCTTGAACATTCAGCGGCTTACCCGATAACTTAAAGCGGTTATCACGGCGATTAATTTCGATAGCAAGGCGGCGTTCTAGCTGCTTGATATTATCGTCAAATGGCCCGCAGAGGCTCATTAAACGCTGGTTATCTGCGGGTTCTAGAAAGATTTCTTGTGTTGCGATTTGCAAATTTTTTGTCTCGGTCACTGAATATCCTATGGTTGTGGCTTAGGGTTGAAAGCTACCAACACCTAGCTCATCTTCTTTACGGGTACGTGCAATAACAGACGCTGGCGATTCATGAACGCGAAGACCCATTTGATCTTCTGTACGAATGACTTTACCGCGCAATGAGTTGGTATAGACATCCACAATTTCAACATCCACAAATTTACCGATCATATCTGGTGTGCCTTCAAAGTTCACCACGCGGTTATTTTCGGTACGCCCAGAAAGCTCCATCACGTTTTTACGGGATGTCCCTTCAACTAAAATACGTTGAACGGTGCCCACCATTTGGCGGCTGAAGCTCAATGCCTGCTGATTAATACGCTGTTGCAGTAAGTATAGACGCTGTTTTTTCTCATCTTCAGTGACATCGTCAGGTAAATCTGCCGCTGGTGTACCAGGACGTGCGGAATAGACAAAGCTGTAGCTCATGTCAAAATTTACGTCTGCAATCAGTTTCATGGTTCTTTCAAAATCATCGGTCGTTTCACCAGGGAAACCAACAATAAAGTCAGAACTGATCAGAATACCCGGACGTGCTTCGCGCAGTTTGCGAATAATGGATTTATATTCGAGTGCGGTATGAGCACGTTTCATCATTGTGAGAACGCGGTCAGAACCACTTTGCACTGGCAGGTGCAAGAAGCTGACTAACTCAGGTGTATCACGATAAACTTCGATGATATCGTCAGTAAATTCAATTGGGTGGCTAGTGGTAAAGCGAACACGGTCGATACCATCAATAGCGGCGACTAAACGCAGTAATTCTGCGAACGAGCAAATTTCACCGTCAAACGTAGCACCGCGATAAGCGTTAACGTTCTGACCCAGCAAGTTAACCTCACGTACGCCTTGTGCGGCTAATTGTGCGATTTCAAATAAGATATCGTCGCAAGGGCGGCTAACCTCTTCACCGCGGGTATAAGGCACCACGCAGAAAGTACAGTATTTATTACAGCCTTCCATAATGGAAACGAATGCGGTTGGGCCTTCAGCTCGCGGCTCTGGTAGGCGGTCAAACTTCTCAATTTCAGGGAAGCTGATATCAATAACAGGGCTGCGAGTACCTTGTACTTGGTTGATCATTTCAGGCAGGCGGTGCAGTGTCTGTGGACCAAAAACAATGTCAACACTCGGCGCACGCTGGCGAATAAAATCCCCTTCTTGGGATGCCACGCAGCCACCGACACCAATAATGATGTCAGGGTTTTTATCTTTAAAAAACTTCCAACGACCAAGCTGGTGGAAGACTTTTTCTTGGGCTTTTTCCCGAATCGAGCAGGTGTTAAGCAGGAGTAAATCTGCTTCTTCAGCAACTTCAGTTAGCTGATAACCGTGGGTGCTTTCTAATAAAGAGACCATTTTGGATGAGTCATACTCATTCATTTGGCAGCCCCACGTTTTAATGTATAACTTTTTATTCGTCGACATGTCGTATATCCGGTGTTTTCGAAGCGGCTAGTGTAATGGACCCCGAAACGCGTTGTAAATCCAAAGTCCTACCCTCTTTTGGGAACTCGTTTGCATTTTGATTAAGGACATCATTGTATGATGAGATAAATGCAAAGATAGCGAGAAATAATATCACTTCACGAAATTTAAGGGCAGGCAATTTGCCTATTGTTTTAAAAATTAGGACGTATTGTATTCATTTGGGGCTTCAGTGACTAGGGGGTGTTTATCTTTGATGGTCAATTTTTATTCGAATTAAAGCCATTTTAGGCAAGGCAAGAGCCTCTCAACGCAGCATCAAATGAGTGAAACGCGCTTTAATCGAACCCGCAGGGCAGCGTTTAAGTACAATAGTTAACGCAAATAATAGTCAGTCAGCTTGATTAACACGTTTATTCAATGTGTTAATTGTTTTTTGACCTTTTTTAGCGGTAAAAATCAGCAGCAAAGATAAACAGCCCCTAGAGTTCAAGTGGAGATATTGTCTGCGAGGGCAATAAATTTTCGGTACAATACGGCAATCAATTCGTAAATAGTGGCCAATGTGATGAATAAACAAATCGAATCTTATGATGTTGTCGTAGTCGGCGCGGGGATGACAGGCGCAGCGGCGGCATTGGGCTTTGCCCAAGAAGGGATGAGGGTGGCTTTGCTTGAAAAGGCACAACCGACACCATTTGAGCCACACAGTACCCCAGACGTTCGCATTTCGGCGATTAGCCGTGCATCCGTCGAATTATTAAAGCAACTTGGTGCATGGCAGCATGTTGAAGCTATGCGCAGTGTGCCATATCGTCAGTTGGAAACATGGGAAGAGCCTGAAAGCAATGTAGTGTTCGATGCCCAAAGCTTAGGTTTACCTGAGCTCGGTTTTATGGTTGAAAACAGAGTGTTACAGCTCGCTTTGTGGCAGGAATGCGAAAAATACAGCAACTTAGAACTCGTTTGCCCCGCAAAACTGGTGAATTTATATCAGCCCAAAAACCAAAAAGAGTGGCGATTAGAACTTGATGATAACCGCCTGTTAGAGGCTAAATTGGTTGTGGGTGCAGATGGCGCAAACTCCCAAGTGCGCAAAATGGCAGGGATCGGTAGCCGCGGTTGGCAGTATCGCCAATCTTGCATGTTGATTACCATCCAAACCGAACAACCTCAGCAAGACAAAACATGGCAGCAATTTTTTCCATCAGGCCCACGTGCATTTTTGCCGTTATACGATAATTGGGCCTCATTGGTCTGGTATGACAGCCCTGCAAAGATCAGGCGCTTACAAAGTATGTCTATGGAACAACTCACTGGTGCGATTTCTGAAGCGTTTCCTGAGCGTTTGGGTAAGGTGACTGCCATTGCATCAGGGGCATTCCCCTTAACGCGTCATCATGCTAACCGCTATGTGATGGATGGCTTAGCGTTGATTGGCGATGCGGCGCATACAATCAACCCGTTAGCAGGGCAAGGGGTTAATTTAGGCTACCGTGATGTAGAGAGCTTACTGAATGTGGTGAGCTATGCACGTGAATATTTGCAACCTTGGTATTCAGTGGATGTTTTAAAACGCTACCAGCGTCGCCGTTTGCCAGATAATTTAGTGATGCAAGCGGGGATGGATGTATTCTATATGGCATTTAGTGAAAATCTACCGGGATTAAAAATGTTTAGAAACCTTGGTTTGATGGCAGCTCAAAGGGCTGGTGAAGCGAAAAAGCTCGCGCTTAAGTATGCGCTAGGGTTATAAATTTACTGTTGACCATAAAATAGGCCGCTGATTAGCGGCCTATTTGTTTTTATCAATCTGGCAGATTATTTATTATTTGCTAAATCAACAGGCTGAACGTTTGGCGCATCATTAGTGATGCTGTCGTCTTCAGTCAGTACTGAATCTAATGTTTCATTTTTGGCTGAGAATGCATGAGCCAGTTTCTCGGTATCTAACTCTTTTTCCCAACGAGCAACTACGATACACGCACAAGCATTACCGACTAAGTTAGTTAATGCACGGCACTCTGACATAAAGCGGTCAATCCCCAGAATCAAGGCCATACCTGCAACAGGAATGCTTGGCACAACCATCAGTGTTGCGGCTAGGGTAATGAAGCCTGCACCTGTGACACCCGCAGCACCTTTAGAGCTGATCATGGCAACGAGCAGTAAGGAAACTTGTTCCCAAATAGTGAGCTCAATATTGGTAGCTTGTGCGATAAACAGCGCTGCCATGGTCATATAGATGTTGGTACCATCAAGATTGAATGAATAACCTGTTGGGATAACTAAGCCCACAACGGATTTTTCACACCCAGCGTGCTCCATTTTTCTCATTAAGCTTGGCAGTGCCGCTTCAGAAGAAGAGGTACCTAAAACTAACCAGAGTTCGTCTTTGATGTATTTAATCAATTGAATGATTGAAAAGCCGTTATATTTTGCGACGGCACCTAATACCAGTAATACGAAGAGTAAAGAGGTAATGTAGAACGTCATTATCAGCATCATTAAGTTACCGATAGATGAAATCCCATATTTACCAATGGTAAATGCCATTGCACCAAATGCCCCGATTGGCGCGAGTTTCATTAGCATCGCAACCATTTTGAACACTGGCTCAGAGAAGTTTTGCAGTAACTTAACAATTGGCTCGCCGTGCTTGCCTGTTGCTGCTAATGCTAATCCGAAAATTACGGCAATGAATAGAACTTGAAGAATGTTACCGTTTACCAATGGGCTAATGACGGTATCAGGGATGATATTCATCAAGAAGCCAACAATTGACGATTCGTGTGCTTTGGCAACGTAACCCGCAACTTTAGTACTGTCGAGGGTTGCAGGGTCAATATTTAAGCCATCACCTGGGCGAATGACGTTCGCTACGATGAGACCAATGATGAGTGCGACAGTTGAGAAGGTGATGAAGTAGAGCATTGATTTACCCGCAACGCTACCTACAGCCTTCATGTTTGACATGCCTGAAATACCCGTTACTACGGTTAAGAAGATAACAGGCGCGATAATCATTTTAACGATTTTGATGAATGCATCACCAAGTGGTTTTAATGATTCTCCGATGTCTGGGAAAAAGTGGCCTAGCGCGATACCTAAGGCGATGGCTACGATGACCTGAACATATAAGATTTTATATATTGGTTGCTTTATCATGTTTCGCATAAATTTTCTCTGTAAAAATGTTGCGCTTTGGCAATTTATAATTATTAGGTTTAAAACTTTTATTTGAGTTTTTGAGAACTAATTAATGGAATGGAAGATGGGAGTGAGTTTTCTGGTGACTTAAGTGTATAAAACTATTTAGCCACCAATCATACCTAACTACAATTCGAGCGCAGGTTACCACTTTCAACAGTTAAATAGAAATGATTAAAGTCACAGATTTAATAGAAAAGTTATGCAAAAGTAAATTTTATGGGCGAAATGTTGCTTAGTTAACATTTAAAACGATTAAGCTACTGGTTAATTAGTATCCGCGGGATTTAATAAAGTAAAAAACATGAAAAAAGAGTACATCTCCACTGAAAAAGTGCATAAACATGCAAATAGCGACGCAAAAAATTGGTTTTCAGTAAGAAATATGGATTTATTACCTAATTTTTTAAACTTGGTTTAATTTATCAATAAAAGTAATAATCAAAATAAATGAATTGAAAAGAGATTGTATTAGAGAGAAAAGAATGGAAGCAGAGGAATGGCTGGGGTACCAGGATTCGAACCTGGGGATGCCAGGATCAAAACCTGGTGCCTTACCGCTTGGCGATACCCCAACAACAAAAGAAATGGTAGCTACGACGGGATTCGAACCTGTGACCCCAACATTATGAGTGTTGTGCTCTAACCAACTGAGCTACATAGCCATCGTCTATTTCTTTAATCGTGATTTTTGCAACAAGGAGGGATAGTAGATGGCTGGGGTACCAGGATTCGAACCTGGGAATGCCAGGATCAAAACCTGGTGCCTTACCGCTTGGCGATACCCCATCCGGGAAATTCTACTATTGATGATTTAAGATGGCTGGGGTACCAGGATTCGAACCTGGGGATGCCAGGATCAAAACCTGGTGCCTTACCGCTTGGCGATACCCCAATCTTAAATTCAATACTACCGAGAAGGAAAATGGTGCGGGAGACAAGACTTGAACTTGCACACCTTGCGGCGCCAGAACCTAAATCTGGTGCGTCTACCAATTTCGCCACTCCCGCAAATAAATGGTGGCTATGACGGGATTCGAACCTGTGACCCCAACATTATGAGTGTTGTGCTCTAACCAGCTGAGCTACATAGCCATCTTTTTTTGCTTAACCTTCATCGGCGTTGCGGGGCGCATTATGCTAATTACAGACCCTACAGTCAACAGCTTTTTGCACTATTTTTCAGAAAATGCGTCTGTTTGTTTGTTGAATAATCATTTTGTCGATAAAGTCAGCAAAAAACAACCCTTGATTTGAAAAAAACCTGATTTTCACAGTTTGTCTGTTCAAAAAATAGTAGGGAGAAATAACGGTGTTTTGCGAAATTTGCTTTTAAGAGAAGCTGAAATAATTTGAGAAAATACAAATAGATTTTAAATTGTACAATGCCATGGTGAAGGGCAAGCGTATTTTTTGATATTGGGTCTCTCAAAGCAAAAAAGCAGGCCGAAACCTGCTTTTATTTATTCATTGAGGAGGCGGAAATTAATTATCAAACAGCTTTTGCAGTAATTCACCATTAAGCATTGCGCGTTTGGTTAAGGCAAATGCGCCAATGGCTGAATTATGGACTAATTGCGAGGTAACAATCGGTAAGTTCTCACGGAAGCCTTTGAGTGCTTGAGTATCAATACAGCTTTGGATAGCGGGCAGTAAAATTTGCTCAGCCTCGGTAATATCCCCTGCAATGACGACTTTTTCTGGGTTGAACAAGTTAATGGTAATTGCAACCGCTTTACCTATTTGCCGGCCAACGTGCTGAATAACCTCGGTGGCTAATGGATCGTTTTTGTTTGCGGCTTGGCAAATAGATGAAATTGTGCAAGTTTCTGCGGTCAGCGTGCTTGAATAGCCTTGTTCTAAGCGCTGTTTAACGCGTGCTTCAATGGCTTGGTTTGAGGCAATGGTTTCTAAACAGCCAAAATTACCGCAGTGGCACAGTTCACCAAGGGGGTCGACTTGGATGTGGCCGATCTCCCCTAAATTGCCACGACGGTTTAGCAATATCTCTTTATTGATAACAAGGCCTGCTCCAGCGCCTCGGTGAATACGCACTAATAAAGAGTCTTCACAATCCCGCGTAGCGCCAAAATAGCTCTCAGCAAGTGCGAGACTGCGAATATCGTGCCCAACATAGCAGGTGATATTAAAATGCGCTTGCAGGTTATCAATCAGGTGCCAATTATCCACTTTGATGTGGGGCATATAGAAAATTATGCCCCGATTTGGGTTGACCAAACCGGGGAGGATAATTGAAATAGCAATCAGTTCTTTGATACGACGCTGATTTTGCTCGATAAAATCCTCGAGGGCAGCAATCAATTTCTGTTCGACGGCCTCTTGAGAAGGCTCAGAGATAGGGTAGTGACCATCCACAATCATTTTTCCGCCTAAGTCGTACAATGCGATAGTGGCATCATAGCGGCCTAAACGGACACCAATGGTGTGGAAGTTTTTGTGTTCAGAAACAATGGAGATAGCGCGGCGGCCCCCTGTGGAGGCCTGCTGGTCAACTTCTTTAATTAAACCGCGCTCAAGTAGCTGGCGAGTGATCTTCGTGACACTGGCTGGGGCAAGCTGGCTTTGCTCCGCTATTTGAATTCTTGATATCGGACCTTGTTGGTCTATCAAGCTATAGACGACAGCACTATTGAGTTGTTTGACGAGGTCAATATTACCAATTTGCTTTAGCGAGTGGCTTTGATTCATTAGCTAGTTACTCATTTTGTAGACTTCCTTTCCGTTTACGTAAGTCGCGAGAATAGTGAAGTCGTGGTTAAATGCGGTCAAATTCGCAATTTTACCCGGAGCAATTGACCCTAAAGTTTCATCAACTCCGATGGCTCTTGCTGGATAGAGCGTTGCCATTCTAAGTGTTTCATCCAATGCGATACCGACATGTTCTACGCTGTTTCTGACTGCTTCAATCATCGTCAGTGACGAACCGCTGAGTGTGCCATTTTCATCAACACATAATCCATCACGATAGTATATGGTTTTACCTGCGAAGATAAAATGATCCATTTCACCAGTTTGAGGATCAATTCCTGCGGGTGCTGTTGCATCCGTCACTAAAATTAATTTATCACCTTTCAGGTGCTTACTGTTTCGAATGTTAGCCCATTGAACATGTAAGCCGTCGGCAATAATACCTGCATACACTTCTGGCGTATCATAAATGGCGCCAACTAAACCTGGGCCGCGGCCTGAAATGTATGGCATCGCATTGAAAAGGTGCGTTGAGAAACGGATACCTGCTTTAAAGCCAAGTTTCGCTTCTTCATAGGTTGCATTTGAATGCCCAGCAGAAATCACAATACCCGCTGCTTTTAACTGGCGAATATAATCGAGGTCGACCATTTCAGGCGCTAAGGTGACTTTTGTGATGGCATCGGCGTGGGAGGCCAAATAATCAATCATTTGAGCTGAAGGCTGGCGAATAAATTCAGGGTTATGAGTCCCTTTTTTGATCACATTAATATAAGGACCTTCTAAATGTAGGCCAATGGCTTGGTTTTTGTGATCTTTTAAATATTCAGTCATGACGTCAATGCCATGTTTCATCAGGTCATCAGAGCAAGTGATCAGCGTTGGTAGGTAGCTAGTGCAACCTGTGCGCTCATTGGCTTTTTGCATGATGTCTAAATTTTTCAATGTGACATTTTCTTTATTGTCATTGAATTGAACACCGCCGCAGCCGTTAACTTGCAGATCAATAAAACCAGCAGAGAGAATTGCGCCTTGCAAATCGTGTTGTGGAATATTTGCAGGTAGTTCAGAGACAGGGCAAACCTCTTTGATGATTTCACCATCAACGATGACAGCATGGTTATCCAGTCTTTCATGACCTGTATAAATAATGCAATGAGTTAGTGCATACATGGTTTTAAACTCCTGACCTCTGGAAAAATGGGTCACCGACTAGCCGTCGCCAGTCGGGTGATTGATAAATATAATCTTAGTTAAACTTCTCAATAATTTCAGATTCTAGCTGTTTGAAATATTTGAGGGTTTTGACTTTTAATTCGAGCGTTGCGGGTTCATCACACACAATCAGTGCTTTCGGGTGCATTTGTACACAGCTTACTGTCCACAAATGGTTGATGGAACCTTCTACCGCAGCGTGAACCGCATTGGCTTTATTCGCACCTGTCGCTAACACCATTAATTCTTCTGCATCCATGAGTGTGGCGACACCTACCGTTAACGCAAATTTTGGCACTTGGTTGATATCATTATCAAAGAAGCGTGAGTTTGCTTGGCGCGTTTCTGGCGTTAACGTCTTAATACGGGTACGAGAATTTAATGATGAACCCGGTTCATTGAACGCAATATGGCCATCATTTCCTACGCCGCCCATAAACAAATTGATTTTGCCGTAAGATTTAATTTTATCTTCATAACGTTGACATTCCGCATCAACATCTGGGGCATTACCATTGAGCAGGTTGATATTTTCAGCTTGGATATCAATGTGGCTAAAGAAATTATCATGCATAAAGGTATGGTAGCTTTGTGGATGATTAGCGGGAATGCCAATGTATTCATCCATATTAAACGTCACCACATGTTTAAAGCTCACTTTACCCGCTTGATATAAAGCAATCAGCGCTTTATAGGTTGCAAGAGGTGTGCCACCTGTCGGTAAACCGAGAACAAAAGGGCGCTCAGCGGTTGGGTTGAATGCGTTGATTTTATCGGCGATATATTGCGCGGACCAAGTGCCGACATCATGCGCATTGTTTAATGGGATTAGCCTCATGTTTCAATTACCTCTAATAAGTCTGTGAAATCTTTCATATATATGTGTATCCCTGATGTTATACATTAGATATAGGAATACTCGTTATACTACAAATTTATTACGCGTTGGTGTTGGTATACAGTGCCGTCTAGCGGCCGCACCTGCATTTAAACGCGCTGAGAATATACAGGTTAATGGCTTAAATAAGTTATTTTTAATCATAAAATAAGTTTTCAATAATAGCTACTAATTTAGTCAGATCATGAACTCTTTCGTTGACATTTATCACAAATCGCACCTATTTATTTTGCATCGCGAAACAATTAATTTAGACTATGAAATTGATACTCTCAATAACCTAAATTATGATTTAGGTGTGTGAACAAGAAGATCCCGTAAATGGGGCAAAAAATAGGGCGATAAAGGGGGAGTTTGTGAATATTCTTAGCTACTTACAGCGGATTGGTAGGGCACTTATGGTGCCAGTTGCTGTACTACCAGCCGCAGCAATCCTAATGGGGATTGGCTATTGGATTGACCCAGATGGTTGGGGCGCTAATAGTGCAATCGCGGCGTTACTAATTAAATCCGGTGCGGCAATTATTGAAAATATGTCCGTACTATTTGCAATTGGTGTTGCATATGGGATGTCTAAAGATAAGGATGGTGCTGCGGCACTGACCGGTTTTGTCGGCTTCTTAGTGGTGACAACACTGTGTTCTCCTGCATCTTATTCCATGATTATGAATGTGCCTCTGGAAACTGTTCCAGCGGCATTCGGAAAAATTAATAACCAGTTCGTGGGTATCTTAGTTGGGGTACTGTCTGCTGAATTATACAACCGCTACAGTGGTGTTGAATTGCCAAAAGCGTTGTCATTCTTTAGTGGCCGTCGCCTTGTTCCGATTTTAACCTCATTCTTGATGATCATCTTAGCCTTCGTACTGATGTATGTCTGGCCGGTGGTATATAACGGTTTAGTGTCTTTCGGTGAAAGCATTAAAGATTTAGGTTCTGTCGGTGCGGGTATCTACGCATTCTTTAACCGCTTGTTAATTCCTGTTGGCTTGCACCATGCACTTAACTCGGTGTTCTGGTTTGACGTTGCGGGTATTAACGATATTCCAAACTTCCTTGGTGGAGCTAAATCTATCGAAGCAGGTTTGGCAACGGTAGGTATCACAGGTCGTTACCAAGCTGGTTTCTTCCCAATTATGATGTTTGGCCTACCGGGTGCAGCACTAGCTATTTACCACTGTGCACGCCCTGAAAATAAAGCCAAAGTGGCGGGTATCATGATTGCGGGTGCATTTGCTGCATTCTTCACCGGTATCACTGAACCGCTTGAGTTCTCATTCATGTTCGTGGCGCCAATCCTGTACGTTATTCACGCACTGTTGACTGGTATTTCTGTGTATATCGCTGCAACAATGGAGTGGATTTCGGGCTTCGGCTTCAGCGCAGGTTTAGTGGATATGCTGCTGCAATCACGCAACCCATTAGCTGTTCAATGGTACATGCTGATTGTTCAAGGCTTAGTCTTCTTCTGTATTTACTATGTGATCTTCCGTTTCATGATCCGCAAATTCAACCTGTTAACCCCAGGCCGTGAAGAAAGCTCAGATGATGAAACCATTGATGGTTACGATGAAAGCCTCAGCCCTGCCAATACGACGGATAGCGATATCCAAAAAGAGGCACGTCAGTATGTCTCTGCGGTAGGCGGTAGCGATAATATCGTCAATATCGATGCGTGTATCACTCGTTTACGTTTAACGGTAAAAGACACGGCGATTGTTAACGATGCAATGACGAAACGCCTTGGTGCTTCAGGGGTTATTCGCCTGAACAAACAAAACGTGCAAGTGATTGTGGGAACCCGTGCTGAATTGGTTGCTAAAGCGATGACGGAAGTGATTGCAAAAGGTCCAATTGCAGGTACTGCACCTGTTGCCGCCGCAGAAGAGAAAAAAGCAGCAGAGCCAGCGAAAGCAAAAGGCAATGCAATTTTATCCCTCGTTGCGCCAGTCAGCGGACAAGTCTATTCCCTCGATGATGTGCCTGATGAAGCGTTCTCTAGCCGCATTGTGGGCGATGGTATTGCCATCAAACCAACCAGCAGTGAAGTGTTAGCCCCTGCATCAGGTACAGTCGTTAAGATTTTCGAAACTAACCACGCATTCTGCCTTGAAACTGAAAACGGCGTAGAGCTCATTGTTCATATGGGTATCGATACCGTTGCGCTGAAAGGCGAAGGTTGTGCGCGTTTAGTGGAAGAAGGTGCAGAAGTCACTGCGGGTACACCAATCTTGAAATTAGACTTAGATTTCCTTGAAGCCAATGCTAAATCGATGATCAGCCCAGTTATCATCAGTAATATCGATGATTTCGCAGGTGTCGAAATTTTAGTTGACGGTGAAGTGAAAGCCGGCGAAACCGTTATTTATAATGTACTGAAATAATTTAGTTTAATATTATAAGTGAGTAATAGGGTGGCTTAGGCCACCCTTTTTTATGGGATTAAATAAGGAGAAGATAATCATATAGGGTATAACAAATAATGATAATCACTATCAATTGAGTTTAGCGCATAGAGAAAACATAATTAATTGTTAGCTTTGTGGGCTGTGTTTGGGACAACACATTCTTTTGATAAGGAATATCTATGCAGCAATATGATGAAATTATGAACATATTGAAGTGTAATCTTTGCCCTAGATGTGGGGAGCAAGATTGCCCTTTTCTAACACATGATAAGCGCGCTAAACAGATGATGGATGCATTTAGGCGAGGTAATTTTTTAGAAGCGCGAAAAATATATCTAAAAACATTTGAACAAATGTTACCTATACTGAGAGATAATTTTAAAAGAAAAATCAAAATATATGAGTTAGTAACAGAAAGCCTAAGATATAAATTTATTGATAATCAAATAGTAAAAATTCCCCCGACACTGGCTTCAGCGTTAAATACTTCTTTATCAACCTTAAAACCTTCTCCTCTAATAACCGGTCATACTGCACCAGTCTCAACGTTTAAACTCGGTGTCACACCGCTTTCTAACAGCGACCCTCTAGGTGCTGTTATTGGACGTTCTGTCGGACTAGGTGTTGGGTTACTAACATATTCGCCACCAGCGGGTGCCCCTGGGCTAGATACATTGCATGGTTTTTCAAAGCATGACTTTAATTATTTAACAAAGAATACGAATACAGCAAGAACACCTGTTGGGGAGCAATTAAGAATACCAGAAGAACGAATATTAAGGGCGGTGGGCCGTAACAAAGGCGTTGTTGAAACTTATGCGGTTCCCACTGAGCGTATAAGTCATGGGCAAAAAATTATTGAGTTAACCCCAACACATTTACCAGTCAAGACACGTGTTATAGAGGCGATCCCCACGGAGCAAAAAGGGCTTTTTAGTTACTCCCTACCTAATGAACAAAAAGATAGATATATACAAATAGGCAAACCGGAGATTTCACTGGTACTCCCTTGCCTAACCCTAAGAGATTGAAGTCGTTACCTGGTGAAATATATGATATCACTCGTTCTTCGGGCATCCCGATTAGTTCACCCTCTTTTCCAACTTCCGTTATAAATTCAAGTTCTCACTCACAATCTCCTTTTATTATTGTTTTTTCCGAGAATTTAGGCATCAAACCAATTTATATTGCAGCAAACAAAGGTGGTAAGAAAAATAAAGGTAAAGGAGAAGAGGATAAAAGAAAAGGTATTAAAGAAGAAGGACATGAATACCACCCTGCTCCTAAAACAGAAGAAATTAAAGGATTAGGTGATTTAGAAAGAGGTAAAGATAAGACACCTAAACAAGGTGGTGGTGGGAAGCGTAGACGTTGGTTTGGTGATAAAAAACGTAAAATATATGAATGGGACTCTCAGCATGGAGAACTTGAAGGTTACAGAGGAAGTGATGGTCAGCATATTGGTGCATTTGACCCTTATACAGGTAAACAATTGAAGCCAGCAGACCCTAAACGTAATATAAAAAAATATCTATAAGGAGAAAATAATGGGATTAAAAATTCATCTAGTTTGGTTTGATAAACAAACAGAAGAATATGTTGATGAAGAGTATTCTCTTGATCTAGGCGATGATGGTCGCATTATAGAGGAAACGGTAAACCCTGAAGAAAATATTATTAATAATGGTAGTTTTGATGTGGTTTCTGACTGGGTCTCTAATCTTCAAAATCATATAGAACATAAAATTGAATGTAGTAAATATGATTACCAAGTTTCATTCGATTATCGAGACGAATGGTAGTGATTATTCACATTTGAATGATGTTAAATAAAGGGGGCTAAGCTTCCTTTATTTTCCCCCACCAAGTTGCACTTATTAATAACATTTGGCGAAATCTCAAAGCAGGTTGTCAAATCTGCATAAGCAAGGCGGCTTACGCATCGATAAGATATTTTCTCAATGACTGATGAGGAATTTTCTGTGGAACTGCTTCTTTGCTTATTTGGGTTTATTTCGGGGATCACAACCGCGTTATTTGGTTTTGGCGGTGGGTTTATTACTGTACCGCTGCTGTATGCCTTGATTACCTTAGTCTGGGGGCCGCAAAGCGATGCAAGTGCAGTGGCGATGCAAGTTGCAGTAGCAACATCCACTTGTGTGATGATTTTTTCATCAACGCTATCGAGCCGTGCTCATTATCTAAAAGGTAACCTTAACTGGCCAATTATCAAGCCGTTTATTATTCCCATTTCAATGGGTGGAATACTTGGGGCAATTGTTGCGTTATCGGTAGATAGCGCGTTGATCCGCTGGATATTTATTGTCTATTTGATTATCACGATATTAGATTGCTTTATTCGGCCCGGTTTTATGCAAACGGACTCGGAAGGTATTAAAGCTTCTCGTGGGGGCATTTTTGCGGATACCCCGATTGGTGTGGTAATAGGTGCCGTGGCAGCATTTTTAGGGGTGGGCGGCAGTGTGATGACCGTTCCATTGATGCGACGCCGCGGTGCCAGTATGATCCAAGCGGCGGCGTTTGCTAACCCATTAACGCTACCGATGGCAATCACAGGGACATTAACTTATTTTTATTTTGCTATTGAAAAACACGTTGACCTCGGCGCGGGTTTCCTTGGCATGATTTACCTCAAAGGCGCGTTGATTCTGATTGCTGCATCTTGGTTGGGGATCCGTTTTGCTTCATTATTAATGCCTTACCTTAGCGATAAGCGCCATGCACAAAGCTACCCATTGTTGTTGCTAGTGGTATTAACCGTGATGTTATTGACCTAGAAAGGGTGAGCAAGCAAAGTTTAATGCGCCTATTTTTTATTGTGAACGCCTCCTTGGTATAGCTTTTATCGGTTAAGCGCAATCAAACGGTTGTTTCCTGACGGATTATGGTAGAATATATCTGGTTACTAACCGCTTTTAGCGCGCTTTTGGCATTGAGGAATGATGACAATGAATGAGGCAGATGCTCGCCCAACAAATTTTATCCGTCAGATCATAGATGAAGATCTGGCGAGTGGAAAACACACGTCGGTCCATACCCGTTTTCCACCAGAACCGAATGGCTATTTACACATCGGCCACGCGAAATCAATCTGCTTGAATTTTGGCATTGCCAAGGATTATCAGGGACAGTGCAACTTACGTTTTGACGATACCAACCCGGTTAAAGAAGACGTCGAATACGTTAACTCAATCCAAGAAGACGTCAAATGGTTAGGTTTTGAGTGGACGGGCAATGTTCGTTACTCTTCTGACTATTTTGATACCTTATATCAATATGCAATTGAGCTGATTAAAAAAGGCTTAGCTTACGTTGATGAGCTAAGTGCAGACGAAATTCGTGAATACCGTGGCACATTAAAACAGCCAGGTAAAAATAGCCCCTATCGCGAGCGCCTAATCGAAGACAATCTCGCATTATTTGAAAAAATGCGTGATGGCGGCTTTGAAGAAGGTAAAGCATGCTTACGTGCAAAAATCGACATGGCATCACCATTTATGGTGATGCGTGATCCAGTTTTATATCGCATTAAATTTGCTGAACATCACCAATCTGGCAATAAGTGGTGCATTTACCCAATGTATGACTTCACACATTGTATTTCTGATGCGCTAGAAGGGATCACGCACTCTTTATGTACACTGGAATTCCAAGATAACCGCCGTTTATATGACTGGGTGTTGGATAACATCACGATTGATTGTCATCCGCGTCAGTACGAGTTTTCTCGCCTGAATCTTGAATACACGGTGATGTCTAAGCGTAAGCTGAACCAATTAGTGACAGAAAAACACGTTAACGGTTGGGATGACCCACGTATGTTAACCATTTCTGGATTACGTCGTCGTGGTTATACCGCTGCGTCTATCCGTGAATTCTGCCAACGTATTGGTGTGACAAAGCAAGATAATAACGTTGAAATGGCGTCATTAGAGTCGTGCATTCGTGATGACCTGAACGTATCAGCACCACGCGCTATGGCGGTAATTGACCCAGTGCGTGTCGTGATTGAAAACATGCCAGCGGGCGAAGAAATTTTAACGGCGCCAAACCACCCAAATAACCCAGAGATGGGCACGCGTAAAGTACCGTTTAGCAATGAAATTTATATTGACCGTGCGGATTTCCGTGAAGAAGCAAACCGTCAATTTAAACGTTTAGTGTTAGGTAAAGAAGTGCGCTTACGTAATGCGTATATCATCAAGGCTGAGCGTGTGGAAAAAGATGCTGATGGCAACATCACAACTATTTTCTGTACGTATGATGCAGGCACACTGAACAAAGACCCAGCTGATGGGCGTAAAGTGAAAGGTGTTATTCACTGGGTGAGCGTACAGCACGCACTACCAGCGGAAATTCGCCTGTATGACCGTCTGTTTACTGTGCCAAACCCGGGTGCAGAAGATGATTTCTTATCGGTGATTAACCCAGAATCGTTAGTTGCTCGCCAAGGCTTTGTTGAGCCAAGCTTGAAAGATGCGGTTGCAGAGAAAGCGTATCAGTTTGAGCGTGAAGGATATTTTTGTGCAGATAGTAAGTTAAGCAGCCCAGAGCATCTGGTGTTTAATAGGACTGTTGGGTTGCGTGATACTTGGGCGAAAATCGAGTCTAACTAAAATCCTCGTCATCCTTCGCGCTGTAGGTGCGTTGGCTTCACCCACTAGCCCTAGTCACATACTTATGTATGCTCCTAGGGTCTAGCGGATTTGCCGCCTTCCTACAACACAAATGATTTAGAGGATGGTATGGGTAAGGTCTCTCTCGTCATCCTTCGGCTATCCTCGTCATCCTTCGCGCTGTAGGTGCGTTGGCTTCACCCACTAGCCCTAGTCACATACTTATGTATGCTCCTAGGGTCTAGCGGATTTGCCGCCTTCCTACAACACAAATGATTTAGAGGATGGTATGGGTAAGGTCTCTCTCGTCATCCTTCGGCTATCCTCGTCATCCTTCGCGCTGTAGGTGCGTTGGCTTCACCCACTAGCCCTAGTCACATACTTATGTATGCTCCTAGGGTCTAGCGGATTTGCCGCCTTCCTACAACACAAATGATTTAGAGGATGGTATGGGTAAGGTCTCTCTCGTCATCCTTCGCGCTGTAGGTGCGTTGGCTTCACCCATTAGCCCTAGTCACATACTTATGTATGCTTACGGGATAACTTAATTTGCCGCCTACCTGTGGCACAAATTATTTAGGGGACGTGCGGAGTGAAGTCTCTCTCGTGAGCTGCTACTAATGGCGGCTCAGGAAAACTAAAAAGCCGGCAGTTAAATGTCGGCTTTTTATCGTAGTTAGTTTACAGACCTACAAATCTATTTAGATTTGCTATCTACTTTATCTTTCAATAAATCATGCAAATATTGATTGGCGGGAAGCACATTACCTTGGGCGTCTTTAACTTGGTAGATTTCACCAGTAATAGACGATTTTGAGGCCACATTATCAATAAATTGCTCGGTGGTGTTTAGGCGTTTTTCTGTTTTACGTAATTTTAAACGCAAATGGGATTCAGCATCGGCCGCGTTGTGTTCTGTGCCGTTGCGGGTAAATGTTAAGTTTTGTTGTTTACCAAGCTCTGTGAGTAAAGACTCAGTGCGAACTTTTTCTTCTGGGCTTAAAGCGAGGGCCTGAGTTGTCACAAAAATTCCTAAAAAAAGGACTAAGGCAGATGAAAAACGGTTTGATAGTTGAGTTGTTAATAATTGCACGGATTTCTCTCCATAGAAAATAATGGGGAAATTATAGCCAGCTAAAGGTTTTAAACTAGCGGAAAGATTCTGAGAATTCGATGCAAAATTGGCTTATGGCATAAACCGATAGCCAATACCTGTTTCCGTTAATAAATGAATCGGGCGAGTTGGGTCATTTTCCAATTTCTGCCGTAAGTGACCCATATAAATCCGCAAATAATGGTTATGCTCAATATAGCTTGGGCCCCATACTTGCAATAATAAATGGCGTTGAGTCAATACCTTACCGCTATTAGCAACTAATTCACTAAGTAAGCGAAACTCGATAGGCGTGAGGTGTAACTCTTCATTTTGCTTAGTGACAATCCGATTAATAAAATCGACAGTAATATCACCAAATTGAAATTGTGAACTTTCTTGACCCACTTTGCCAAAACGGCGTAGTGCTACACGAACTCGCGCTAGTAATTCACTGATACCAAACGGTTTTGTTAGATAATCATCCGCACCTGCATCAAGAGCGGCAACTTTTTGTGATTCTTCTTCGCGGGCTGACAAGACAATAATGGGAATACTGCTCCATTTTCGTAAATCACGAATTAAATCAAGGCCATCACCGTCAGGTAGCCCGAGGTCTAAAATCAGTAAATCTGGTTGCCTTGTGCCTGCTTCAATCAAACCCCGTTGGCAGTTCTCAGCCTCAAAAACTTTCAAGCCTTCACCCTCCAATGCAAGTCGGACAAAGCGGCGAATTTCTTTTTCATCTTCAACAATTAGGATTTGATGGCTGCTCACAATCGGGTAATGTCTCCTAAACTTCAGCTTCAATATCAGGGGGTTGCTTTAAAGGTAAAACAAAGTGGAAGCTAGCTCCACCTTTATTATTATTTTGCGCCCAAATTTCCCCTTCGTGTAATTGAATGATTGCACGGCAGATAGCTAGCCCAAGGCCAACACCGGGGATTGCGGACTCTTTTTGTGCACGGGAAAATTTATCAAAAATTGTTTTCTCTTGCCCATCTGGAATAGCGTTACTGGCATCCCACACTTCAATATGAATTTTTTGCCCTTCAATACGGCCATTTATGCCAATGGGTGTATCTTCATGGCTATATTTTACTGCATTTTCCAATAAATTAATTAATACCCGTTCAATTAACATGGCATCGCAATATAGCAGCAAATCAGTGGCAATATTGATCTCCAATGGATGGCTGTGTAACGTGTAATCTAATGTTCTGACTGCGCTGCTGGTTATTTCTTGCAAAGATTCCCATTCAAGGTTGGGCTGAATACTGCCTGATTGTAAACGTGCCATATCGAGCAAATTATTCACTAAACGAGACGTACTAAGCACTTGTTGACGCATTTGGTTTACTTGCGCAGTCAGTGGGGAATTTTCAGCGGATAAATTCAGCATCAAAATTTCTGTTTGCCCAAATAAAACCGTTAGCGGTGTTTTTAAATCGTGGGAAAGAGCGGCTAGCAAGGAGTTTCGTAGTTGCTCGCGTTCAATATCTAATTTGGCAGACTCAGCTTGTTTTGTCAGTTGCAAGCGCGAAAGGGCGCTGGCGATCAACCCTGTAAATGTTTGCAACATGCGCTGTTGTTCTGGGATCATCAACTGGCGTAAGTTGCGGGGCTCGATGGCTAAGACGGCTAAGGTTTGATCAACCGTCGTGATTGGCTGCAATTGATAAGGCACACTTGGCAGGGTATCTGTTCCCGCTCCTGCGGGCTGGCGCTTATCAAAACTCCATTTGGCAATGGCTTTATCAATTTGCATCGGTGTATGCCCATCACATAACAGTGGGAGTAAATCCCCATTTTCATCGGGGACTAATAAGCAACTTTTGGCTTGAAAAGCATTATTAAGAAAGTGGTAGCCTGTTTTTCCGATATCTTCCGTGTTAAGTGCTTGTCCTAATTCTTTCGTCATTTCATAGAGATGGCGAGTTCGTTGTTCTCGATAGCGAGCAATGCGCGCTTGGTAGCGCATGCCCGCGGTTAGGTTCCCCACAACGACGCCAACAATCAGCATCACGGTAAAGGTTACTAAGTACTGCATGTCCATGATAGCAAGGGAAAAATGGGGTTGGACAAAAAACAGATCGAAGCTAATTACGTTAATAAGCGCGGCAAAGATAGAAGGGCGACGTCCGTAAAATAGGGCAATCAGCACCACACCTAATAAATAGAGTGTTACGAGGTTTGCCTTGTCTAAGGCGAGTAAAAATGTTCTAGAAAATAAGGTAATAGCGGCGCACATTACAATCGCCATCAAGTAACCGTTTAAATCGGAACGCCATTTTTCAGAAAATGGTTTTCTTTCTGGTTCTTTATCCCAATCGCTTTTTTCTTCAAGGGCGACAATCACTAAATCGAGGTCGGGCCCTAATTTTCCTAAACGATCGGCAAAGCCAGGGCGAAAATTAAGTTTGGGCCATTTACGATGTTTATCGCGGCGACCAATTAATATTTTGCCTAAATTATGCTCTCGGGCATAACGGAGTATCGCTTTTTCTTCGGAAGGATCAGATAGGGTGGCTGTTTCGGCTCCTAAATCTTGGGCGAGGCGCAGTGCTTTGAGTACGGCGCGGCGTTGGGATTCAGGGAGCTGGTGGAGTGTGGGGGTCTCGACATAGACCGCATGCCACACGCTGCCAAACTTTGCAGCAAGCCGCGCGGCGGCACGCACCAATTTTTCATTGCCCATATTATGGCCGATACACAATAAAAGCCCATCACGGGTGTGCCAGACTGGGGCTTCCCCTTTGCCATCGCGAAATTCCCGCATTTGGTCATCAACGCGATCAGCGGTGCGGCGCAAAGCCAGCTCACGCAGTGCGATTAAGTTTCCTTTACGAAAAAAATGCTCAATAGCGCGTTCAGCTTGCCCTGGAATATACACTTTGCCTTCTTTTAGGCGCTGGCGTAAATCGTCAGGGGGCAGGTCGACTAACACCACCTCATTGGCGGCATCAAAAATATGATCAGGAACCGTTTCGCGCACGCGAATACCTGTAATGCTCCCCACAATATCATTCAAACTTTCAATATGTTGAACGTTAATAGTGGTGAGCACGTCGATGCCTGCATCTAATAGCTCCTCAACATCTTGCCAGCGTTTTGGGTGGCGGCTGCCTGTTGGGTTACTAAATGCTAACTCATCCATAAGTATAATGGCAGGGTGCCTCGCAATTGCTGCGTCAATATCAAATGCATTTAAACGGCGACCGCGGTGCTGTAATTTTCGGTGTGGCAACACCGAAAGGCCATCCAATAAGGCGGCGGTTTCTTCCCTTTCATGGGTTTCTACCACACCGATAAGAACGTCTAACCCTTGTGAGCGTAAGCGTTGAGCTTCTTGAAGCATTGCGTAGGTTTTTCCGACGCCCGCACAGGCGCCGAAAAAGATTTTTAATTTACCGCGGCCATCTTCATTGGCTTTCACCAATAAGTCATCAGGGTTTGGGCGAGCAGGTTCCTGATTTTTCATAACTCACCTTATTAACGTTGGCTATTCATTTGTTGCATATATTCATCAAGTGCCAAATTCAGTTGTAGCACATTCACAACGGGTTCACCTAAAAAAGGCAATAAGACCGTTTCTGTTTGCGCCGTAATTAATGATTTTACGGCTTCTAATGAAATCTGTCTGTTTTTTGCGATACGTGGTGCTTGGTAAATGGCGGCATCAACCGAAATATTTGGGTCAAGCCCGCTGGCAGAAGCGGTGAGTAAATCTACTGGGATCGCATTGCCTGCATCTGGGTTCTGAGCTCGCAGCAGTTTACTACGTTCTGCCATCGTTTGTTGTAACACGGGGTTACTAACTGCAAGGTTACTCCCCCCAGAGGCGAGTGGATTATAAGGTGTTTCAGCCGTTGCGGAAGGACGACCGTGGAAATACCCTTCACTTTGCACATTTTGTCCAATTAGTTTGGAACCGACAATATGTGCATCCCGTGTGACTAAAGAGCCTTTTGCTTGCCATGGGAAAAAGACATTTGCAAGACCAGTGACCATTAAGGGGTAGGCTATCCCAGTTAATAGGGTTAACACCAATAACATGATAATAGATGAACGGATCATGTTCATAATCAAATCCTTAAATACCAAACAAGCTAATAAACATATCGATCAATTTGATCCCCACAAATGGCACCAGCAAGCCACCTAAGCCATATAAACCTAAGTTTCGTTGCAAAAGTGATTGGGAACTCATTGGGCGATAATTCACGCCTTTAAGTGCCAATGGGATCAAAAAGACAATAATCAATGCGTTGAAGATCACAGCAGAAAGCAAGGCGGATGCAGGTGAATGTAAATGCATGACATTTAACGCATTCAGTTGTGGCCATGTCACTGCAAAGGCCGCAGGGATAATGGCAAAATATTTGGCGATGTCATTTGCGATACTGAAGGTGGTTAGTGAACCACGGGTCATCAGCATCTGTTTACCAATGTGCACGACCTCAATGAGCTTGGTTGGGTTTGAGTCTAAATCCACCATGTTCCCTGCTTCTTTTGCGGCTTGTGTGCCCGAGTTCATCGCAACAGCAACGTCAGCTTGGGCGAGAGCAGGTGCATCGTTGGTCCCGTCGCCCGTCATGGCGACTAACCGGCCTTCAGATTGGTATTGGCGAATAAGCGCTAATTTCGCTTCTGGGGTTGCTTCAGCAAGGAAATCATCGACACCTGCTTCCGCCGCGATGGCAGCGGCAGTTAAGTGGTTATCCCCCGTGATCATCACAGTTTTGATCCCCATGCTGCGCATTTGGGCAAAGCGTTCTTTCATCCCACCTTTGACGATGTCTTTTAGCGCGACGACACCTAAAACAGTTTGGTCATCAACCACCACTAAAGGCGTTCCCCCTAAATGGGCAACTTTTTCCACGAGTTTGTCTGCTTCCTCAGGGAATTTTTGATGATTCGCTTCAACGTAGCGGCGAATGGCATCCGCAGAGCCTTTACGGATCATGCGCTCACCAACGTTAACGCCACTCATACGGGTCATCGCGGAGAATGGCACGAAAGTAGCATTCATCCCGTGAATGTCTCTTTCACGCAAATTGAATTTTTGTTTCGCGAGCACGACAATACTGCGCCCTTCAGGGGTTTCATCAGCGAGTGAAGAGAGCTGCGCTGCATCCGCCAGTTGCTCTTCAGTCACGCCAGTTAAAGGCAGAAACTCAGAGGCTTGGCGGTTTCCTAAAGTGATGGTGCCCGTTTTATCGAGTAATAAAACATCCACATCTCCTGCGGCTTCGACCGCCCTCCCGCTGGTGGCAATCACATTCGCACCTAACATGCGGCTCATTCCTGCCACACCAATGGAAGAAAGTAGCCCGCCAATTGTGGTTGGAATTAAACAAATGAGTAATGCAATCAACACTAATATAGAAACTGCACTACCTGCCCCTGCATACTCTGCGGCAAATAGCGTAAACGGATACAAAGTTGCACAAACTAATACAAAGATAATGGTGAGTGCTGTTAACAAAATAGTTAAGGCGATTTCGTTCGGTGTTTTACGGCGCTGTGCACCTTCGACCATGGAGATCATGCGGTCGAGGAATGTCTCACCAGGGTTCACGGTACATTCAACAATCAACCAGTCAGACAGCACACGCGTCCCGCCTGTCACAGAGGAAAAGTCACCGCCAGATTCACGGATCACCGGAGCCGATTCCCCTGTGATAGCGCTTTCATCCACAGATGCACCGCCTTCGATAACTTCGCCATCGCAAGGAACGGTCTCCCCTGCACGGATCAGGACGATGTCCCCTTTGCGCAGTTGATCAGAGCTGACAATTTCTTGTGTTGCTTCCAATGAGGCCGCAGCAAGTCGTGTGGCATTACTTTGCTGTTTTACCCCTTTCAAACTTTGCGCTTGAGCTTTACTTCGGCCTTCAGCTAAAGCTTCCGCAAAGTTGGCGAACAGCACGGTAAACCATAGCCACAGAGTGACCATTCCGCTAAACCATGCACTTCCTTCCGTTAAACCCGCAACCATTGCCGCCCATAATAAGGTGGTAATAAGGCTACCGATGTACACCACAAACATGACGGGGTTACGCCATTGCGCCTGCGGTGTGCATTTTTTCATGGCATCAAGAATCGATTGTTTGATGAGTTTTTTATCAAATAAAGGTGTTTTTTGCTTTTTCATTTTTTTCCCCTGATTATCCCGCAATACCAATTTGTAGCTGCTCAGCAATTGGACCTAGTGCCAGTGCAGGGACAAAAGTCAGTGCGCCAATAAGGAGGATAGTAAAAATTAATAAACCAATAAAAAGTGGGCCTGAAGTTGGCAATGTTGCCTGACTTTGTGCTTGGGATTTTTTGAGCGCCATCGAACCTGCGATAGCAAGTACGGGCAAGATAACGCCAAAGCGCCCAACAAACATGGCGATAGCAAGTAGCACATTGTAGAACGGGGTGTTGGCACTGAGTCCCGCAAATGCGCTACCATTGTTATTGGCCGCCGATGAAAAAGCGTATAACACTTCGCTAAATCCATGGGCGCCTGGGTTTAAAATACCTGCACGTCCTGCATCGGTCATTAAGGCAATGGTTGTACCCAGTAGCACTAAGGTAGGCGTCACTAAAATTGCCAGTGCAACCATCTTCATTTCACGGACTTCAATTTTTTTCCCTAAGTACTCGGGGGTACGGCCAATCATCAGCCCAGCAAGGAAGACAGCCAGTAGAACAAACAGCAACATGCCATACAAACCTGAACCGACACCGCCAAAAATGACTTCACCAATCTGCATTAACCACATTGGTACCATGCCACCCATTGCGGTAAAGGAATCATGCATCGCATTGACAGCACCACAGGAGGCAGCGGTGGTGACAACGGCATATAAAGCAGAAGAAAGAACACCAAAGCGGCTTTCTTTACCCTCCATATTGGCACTACTGCTTGCATGCAGTTCACTTAAGAATGGGTTACCAACGTACTCAGCTTTAATGACGACAATGGCGGCAATAACAAAAATGATCCCCATAACCCATAACAAGGTATGCCCCTGTTTGTTATCACCCACAGAACAACCGAAGGCAAAACACAATGCGGTAGGAATTAAGAATATCGCTAGCATTTGAACAAAGTTGCTTAGTGCTGTTGGGTTTTCAAATGGGTGTGAAGAGTTTGAGCCAAAGAATCCACCGCCATTGGTTCCCAGCAATTTAATCGCTTCTTGGGATGCGACAGGGCCCATAGGCAACAGTTGTGTTGTGTTATCTAAATTGTCGATTAAGAGGTAGTCAGAAAAGTTTTGAATTACCCCTTGGCTGACAAAAAATAACGCAACAACAATGGCGAGAGGGAACAATAAATAAAAGGTGATACGGTAGATATCAACCCATGCATTGCCCAGCGTTTTACTGCCATGTCGTGAGAAGGCACGGATCAAGGCAAAAACCACGGCGATACCCGTTGAGGCTGAGAGAAAATTTTGTACGGTTAAGCCAGCCATTTGGCTCAAATAACTTAGCGTGTTTTCACCGCTGTAAGATTGCCAGTTGGTATTTGCGACGAAGCTTATCGCCGTATTGAAGGCTAAATCCCAACTCATACCAGCAAAGTGCTGTGGATTGAGTGGCAAACTGCCCTGAAACATTAAAATGGCGAACAACAAAACAAACCCCAGCACATTGAATAAAACAATGGCTAAGGCATATTGTCGCCAATTCATTTCAGCCGCTGATTTTCCGGGTTGTTTAATGCCCGCTAAGCGCCAAAGTAATGATTCGCTTGCCATTAAAGGGTGAGGGATATCACCGTCAATAAGACGTGCAATTCCATTCCCTAATGGTTTAGCCAATATAAGTAAGACCAGCAGGAAGCTGCCAATCAGTAAAAATGCAGTGGTGGCCATATCAGAAATCCTCCGCGTTAAGCAGGGCGTAAATCAGATAAACCAGCAGTAGAACAACGAGAACTGCCCCAAAAATGGAAAGTAATGACACCGTGTTTTCTCCTTATTATTTCCATGAGATAAGGGTAGAGAGTTCGTTGTAAATAAGCTGATAAAAAGATAGGGCTGGGTGTAAAAAAAGTATAAAAATACGCATTTTTTAATCAGCTAGGGTGGGGTAGACACTATTTAGTAAAATAAGTAATAACACTTAAATTATAGGTTGTTATTTAATTGTTATTGAGATGTTTATTTGAAACAGTTTAAGGTTAAATTATGTAGTAAAAATCCGAAATGGTAGGTAATTATTAGTAAAACTTTAATTTTAGTGGTCAGATGAGTAGTTTTATTACACAATTTACGCTATTCTATAATCAGTTAATTAATTTTCATATTATCTGTTCGGTTTTAGTCGCTCTGTGGAATAGCTGTATTTGGGGAGTTTTTTAGAGCAAAACTGGGATCGACAAATAAAGTGGCAACTGAAGGAGGATATCGATGTCCACATACCGCGAATATTCCCGTAATCAGGTACTTGCACGCCGCACTGCTGCTGTTACCGCAGGCATTATTGCGTTTCCTGTTATGGTGTTTCACCCGAAAAGAGCTAAATATTACAGTTACTTAAATAAAGTATGGTCGAAAACAAGTGATAAGCCTGTCTGGCTAGAGCGTTCAGAGACTACACTCGAAAGCCATCGCTAACCCTGCATCTTAAGTAATTGATAATAGCCCCTGCAATGACTCGTTGTGGGGTTTTTTTTTATATTCCTCATTTCCTTTTTGAATGATGCACTTCAAATAACACAGAAAAAAAGTGTGTTTCCGCTTATGCTTATTGCTTATCAGTAAATTATATTCAAAATGGCGTTATAGATTCGCTATGCAGTAAAAAGGACAACATAATGCATAACTTAAGATTAGAAGAAGTCATTAACGACGAACTTAAAGTGAGTGAGTTTCAAGATTTCGCACCAAATGGACTGCAAGTTGAAGGCCGCCCCCATGTGCATAAAATCATTACAGGAGTTACTGCCTGCCAAGCTTTACTCGATGTCGCTGTTGAGAAAAAAGCGGATGCGGTGATTGTTCACCATGGCTATTTTTGGAAAAATGAGCCAGCCATTATTAAAGGCATGAAAAAAAACCGATTAAAAACATTGTTAGCCAATGATATTAACCTTTATGGTTATCACCTTCCTTTAGATGCTCATCATCAATTAGGTAACAATACACAGCTTGCTTATATCATGGGCGTACAAGTGAATGGCCAAATTGACCCATTGATGCCATTTGGCTTTTTTGACCAGCCAATAACCCCAGCAGAGTTGACCAATCGCCTAGAAACGCGCCTAGGCCGTAAAGTCCTTCACTGTGGTGATAACGCGAAAGAAGAAATTCGCCAAATCGCATGGTGCACAGGGGGCGGGCAAGGTTTTATTTTGCAAGCTGCAGAGTTTGGCGTTGACGCCTTTGTAACAGGGGAAGTCTCAGAACAAACGATCCATATCGCAAGGGAAATGGGGATCCATTTCTACAGTGCAGGACATCATGCCACGGAGCGTTACGGGATTAAAGCATTAACTCAGTGGTTAGTCGATGAACAGGGGTTAGACGCCGAGTTTGTCGATATCGATAATCCAGCCTAATTTTCGTCATATTTCGAGCTGTGGCGGCGTTGGCTTCACTCGGCTACTTGGGTCACATACTTATGTATGCTCCCCAAGCTATCCTCATTTGCCGCCTAGCCACAACACCAACTATTTAGAAAATTGAATTTTCGTCATATTTTGTGCTGTGGCGGTGTTAGCTTCATTCGGCTACTTGGGTCACATACTTGTGTATGCTCCCCAAGCTATCCTCATTTGCTGCCTAGCCGCAACACCAACTATTTAGAAAATTATATGTGTTTAATAAAACAATAACTTAACTCGTATAAATGCGATAACGTAGTGATGCAAGAACGAGAACTAGACTAGAGATAGAGAGCACTAAACCTAAGTGTTGGCTCCAGCCTGCGACCATCAGCCCGATGGCGAGCCCGATATAATAAAGCAAACCTAAAATTGCGCCGGCAGTGCCTTTTCGGTCGCCATAACGGTTTAATGCGTGAGCAAGAATGTTCGGGATCGCAATACCATAGCCAATAACCACGCCAATAACGGGTAAAACGAACCAAGCAGAGTCAATAAGAACAAAAACCGTACAGCCACTGACCAAGGAAATCACACTCGAAAGCTTAACAAGTTGCTCAGATGTGTGTTTTTTAGCCAATAAATGGCGGTTAATCATCGAGCCTAACCCCACTCCGAGCGCCAATAAAATTCCCGTGAAACCAAATTGTTGCTGAGTGAGCATTAATTGTTCAAAACTGAAAGGTGCCAGCTGATAATAGCTAAATAAATTAATGTTGAAAAATGCTATCAAGATCACATTTCTCATAATCTCTTTATCCGTGATCATCCGTAAAAATGTCTTCATAAATGGGACTTTGATCACATTTTCTGGACGTGTCTCCGGTAATCGATATATTGACCACAGTAAAAGTACGATAGCTAAAATAGCTAAACCAGTAAAAACACCACGATAACCAGCCAGGCTAACCAGACTCGCGCCTGATAACATGCCTAGTGCAGGACTAATGGCTAATGCAATGCCCATGATTGAGAAAACTTTTGCTAATTCATGGCCTTGATAACTATCACGCATTACTGTTTGTGTACCAATTGAGCCTACAGCAGCCCCAAAAGCAGCTAGCATTCGCAGCAGCAATAACAAATAAAATTGGCTAATAAATAAGGCGCCAATTGAGGCAACCCCATAAACCAGTAAACCCGCTAAAATCGTTGGACGGCGGCCAACGGTGTCGCAAGTTCTACCCCAAAATACAACGCCCAATGCAAAGGCAAAGAAATAGAGTGAAAGCGTCTGTGAAGCTTGTTCCGCATTCACTGAAAAAGCACTCGCAATATCAGTCAGTGCAGGGCTATAAATGGTTTCCACAATCTGTGGGAACATAATTAAGGCAACAGCCAGCCATAATGAAAGAGGGTGTTTCATGTTCATTTTCCTACCCTGTGTAATAAAAAATAACGATTTAACCTTTTAATGGTGGGCAGTTTAGTGGTAATTTTGATGTCTTATTACAATAATAAAGACTATAAATATCAAAAAATGGACAACTTATGGCGTGGTTAAATCAAACGGATGAATTTCAAACACATTGGTATCAAACCCCTGTTTTAGGGATTGCTGCGCAGATGGGGCAGCACGATTCAGGCACGCATACCCATGAAATGGGGCAACTTTTGTTTACCCAGCAAGGGTGCATTCGTATATCTCTTGAAAATCGTCTCTCTCTGTTACCCCCTGGCAGGGTGGCTTGGATCCCGCCACATGTTATCCATCGTGCACAAATGCGCGCATCAGTGGGGTATAGGTCAGTTTATTTAGGTGAAGAATATGCCCAAAAAGTCGGGAACGACGTCGTCATTTTAAGCATTTCACCGCTGTTAAGGGAGCTATTAGAGCGTATTGCTATCGCACCTTTTGATAGTGATTGGCGAAAGGGGCGGTTAGCCAATTTATTGCCTGTTTTTATTGATGAACTACAAGCTGCCACAACTGAACCAACCTTACTTTCTTTGCCGCAGGATAGGCGCTTGAAACGCCTCGATATTGAGCAATTACCCCCTAATTTGAGCCAATTAGCTCAGATTATCGGTGCTAGCGAAAAGACAATAACGCGTGTTTTTTTGAAAGAAACCGGAATGACATACCAAACATGGCGACAGCAATGGCGGTTTATTAAAGCGATTGAATTGTTAGCACAAGAAAAGCCATATCACTTTATTACTCAAGAACTTGGACTTACCAGCGACAGCGCATTTATTAGTTTTTTTCGTAAAATGAGCGGAGTGACACCGAGAGAGTATCAAAAGTAGGGAACGATGCGTTGAATAAACAAAAAAGACCTTGATAAATCAAGGTCTTAATTTACGTAGGGATTCGAATTTAACGAAATATTATTTTTTTGCTAATTCAGAGTTGAATTCACGTTTGTCATAACCGGTATACAGCTGGCGAGGACGCGCAATTTTCAGGCCGTCATCGTGCATTTCGTTCCAGTGCGCAATCCAACCAATAGTACGTGCAATAGCGAAGATTACGGTGAACATTGAAGATGGAATACCCATTGCTTTCAAGATGATACCTGAGTAGAAGTCAACGTTAGGGTACAATTTCTTTTCAATGAAGTACGGGTCGTTCAGCGCGATACGTTCCAGTTCCATTGCAACTTCCAGTAAGCTGTCATTCAAGCCAAGTTCATTCAGAACTTCGTGGCAAGTTTCACGCATTACAGTGGCACGTGGATCGTGGTTTTTGTAGACTCGGTGACCAAAGCCCATTAGGCGGAAAGAGTCATTTTTGTCTTTCGCACGTTCGATAAACGCAGGAATGTGCTCAACAGTTTGAATTTCTTCCAGCATGCGCAAGCAAGCTTCGTTAGCACCACCATGAGCAGGCCCCCACAGTGACGCGATACCCGCTGCGATACAAGCAAATGGGTTTGCGCCTGATGAGCCCGCAGTACGTACCGTTGAGGTTGAGGCATTTTGTTCGTGATCAGCGTGCAGGATTAAAATGCGATCCATTGCGCGTTCAAGAACTGGGTTTACTGTATATTCTTCACATGGTGTAGAGAACATCATGTGCAAGAAGTTACCCGCGTATGACAGATCATTACGTGGATAAACAAAAGGTTGGCCAATAGAATATTTATAACACATAGCTGCAACAGTTGGCATTTTGGACAGCAAGCGATAAGCCGTAATTTCACGGTGGCGCGGGTTGTTAACATCCAACGCATCGTGATAGAACGCCGCCAGTGCACCTGTTACACCACATAATACAGCCATTGGGTGTGAGTCACGGCGGAAACCATTAAGCATGCGAGTAATTTGCTCATGGATCATGGTATGGCGAGTCACCGTATTTTTAAATACGTCGTATTGTTCTTGGGTAGGTGCTTCACCGTACAGCAGGATATAACAGACTTCGAGGTAGGAGGCTTCGGTTGCCAGTTGGTCGATAGGGAAACCACGGTGCAGTAGAATGCCTTTATCACCATCGATATAGGTGATTTTTGATTCACAGGATGCAGTAGAAGTAAAACCCGGGTCGTAGGTAAAGAACCCTTTTGAACCTAAAGTTCGGACATCGATAACGTCTTGACCAAGGGTAGGGCTTAAAATATCGAGTTCAATATCACCGGCACTACCAGTCATTAGCTTAGCTTTGTTATCAGCCATTTACGGTCTCCTTAGCGCTTGATAATCGACACCCAACAACCCAGAAGCTCAGCGTTATACTGTGTCTTCGTGCATTGTTCTACCGGTATGCTTTGGAAATCAGCTCGCTATCACATAAAACCTGAAATCTGAGACCGACGACAATGTAATTAGGTTGTTTATGAGTGTGTAGATGTTATGTTCTTTTTGTTGTTTTCCCTACAATATCATTATTTGTGGTAAGGGGAACAACTTTCATAACTTTTGTTATTAATACCCATCATAGTTCAAATTGTGGAGTATCTAACATTGCAATGTGCACGTTTTTTATTTTTACGGTGAAGTATCAACCGCACCGTTAAGATAATTCTGCCAGACCTATATGTAAGATAAATGTTGAATCATTGTCAAATAAGATAAGCACATTTATACAAAATGTTTAAATCGTGATCCTTCTCACTGTTCGGGCTAAATGTCTCCAAACATTTTGTGTGGGAATTGTAATGGCATTGTGAAGACTTTATACTAGCGGCAGGTCTCCGGATTACCCTGTAGTAGGAGTTCCCAGCGTGATCAGTATGCAACTTTATTTAAACATGATGGATTAGAGTTTGTGTTAAGTTGCATTTTGTACCCCTGTCGCTGTCTGATTTCCACCCCAGGTCCGGAGGATGGAAAATAATAAAGAGCTGTGTGGGCAAAATTGTGAAAAAACAAAGACCTGTCAACCTTGATTTGCAGACGATTCACTTCCCGATCACTGCAATATCTTCGATCTTGCACCGTGTCTCTGGCGTCATTACTCTCATCGCAGTTGGTATTCTGCTTTGGTTGTTAGGGACATCTCTCTCCTCTCCAGAAGGTTTTCAATACGCGTCTGAAATAATGACTGGCTTTTTTGCTAAGTTCATTCTTTGGGGCATCCTAACGGCATTGGCTTACCACGTTTGTGGTGGTATCCGTCATATGTTAATGGACTTCGGCTGTGTTGATGAAACCCTTGCTGCTGGTAATTCATCTGCAAAAATTACATTTGTTATTACCGTAATTCTGGCAATTCTGGCGGGGATCTTAGTATGGTAAGTAATGCATCAGCTTTAGGCCGTACTGGTATTCAGGACTGGCTGTTAATCCGTGGCTCTGCGATTATCATCGCACTCTACGTACTCTACATTGTTGGTTTTGTTGCGATTAACGACATTACCTATGAAGTCTGGCGTGGCTTCTTTGCCTCTTCTGTGACGAAAGTATTCACTATCCTCACTTTGTTCTCGATTCTTGTGCATGCGTGGATTGGCATGTGGCAAGTGCTGACTGACTATGTTAAGCCGCTGGCGATTCGCTTAGTGTTGCAATTGGCTATCGTTGTAGGTCTGTTGGCTTATTTAATTTACGGAACAATCGTTGTGTGGGGTGCATAAAATGAATCTGCCAATCAGAGAGTTTGACGCTATCGTTATCGGTGCGGGCGGCGCAGGTATGCGCGCAGCACTTCAAATTTCACAGATGGGCCTATCTTGTGCGCTTCTGTCAAAAGTCTTTCCAACCCGTTCTCATACGGTATCAGCGCAAGGCGGTATTACTGTTGCTTTAGGTAACACGCACCCTGATAACTGGGAATGGCACATGTACGATACTGTCAAAGGTTCCGACTACATCGGCGACCAAGATGCTATCGAATACATGTGTAAAACAGGGCCAGAAGCTATCCTCGAATTAGAACACATGGGGTTACCGTTCTCGCGCCTTGACGATGGAAGCATCTATCAACGTCCATTTGGTGGTCAGTCTAAAAACTTCGGTGGCGAGCAAGCAGCGCGTACCGCAGCCGCCGCTGACCGTACAGGACACGCACTGTTACATACGCTGTACCAGCAGAACTTAAAAAACCACACCACCATTTTTTCTGAATGGTATGCCCTTGATTTAGTTAAAAATCAAGATGGCGATGTTGTGGGCTGTACGGCGATTTGTATGGAAACAGGCGAACTCGTTTACTTCAAAGCGAAAGCAACCATTCTGGCAACAGGTGGTGCAGGCCGTATTTACCAATCAACCACCAATGCTCATATCAATACGGGTGATGGTGTGGGGATGGCAGCACGTGCTGGTGTGCCATTACAAGATATGGAAATGTGGCAATTCCACCCAACGGGTATCGCAGGGGCTGGGGTTTTGGTCACTGAAGGTTGCCGTGGTGAAGGTGGTTACTTGCTGAATAAAGACGGCGAGCGCTTCATGGAACGTTATGCACCAAACGCGAAAGACCTTGCAGGTCGTGACGTTGTTGCACGTTCAATCATGATTGAAATCCGTGAAGGCCGTGGTTGTGATGGCCCTTGGGGTCCACATGCTAAGCTGAAATTGGATCACTTAGGGAAAGAGGTTCTGGAATCACGTTTACCAGGTATCCTTGAATTATCACGTACCTTTGCGCACGTTGATCCAATCAAAGAGCCAATTCCTGTCATCCCAACGTGCCACTACATGATGGGCGGTATTCCAACGAAAGTCACTGGTCAAGCACTTCGCTATAACGAAAAAGGCGAAGACGAAGTTATCCCAGGTCTGTTCGCTGTGGGTGAAATTGCTTGTGTATCAGTACACGGCGCTAACCGCTTAGGCGGTAATTCACTGCTCGACTTAGTGGTATTTGGTCGTTCTGCGGGTCTGCACTTGAAAGAATCCATCATGGAACAAGGTTCAATGCGTGATGCTTCTGAATCTGACATCGATGCAGCAATGACACGCTTTAATCGTTGGGAAGGCGCACGTACTGGCGAAGATCCAACAGAAATCCGCAAAGCACTGCAAACCTGCATGCAGCATAACTTCTCCGTATTCCGTGAAGGTGATGCAATGGCAAAAGGTTTAGAAGAGCTGAAAGTGATCCGCGAACGTCTGCAAAATGCTCGCCTTGATGATACGTCGACTGAGTTCAATACGCAGCGTATCGAGTGTTTAGAACTGGATAACCTGATGGAAACCGCTTATGCGACAGCACAAGCAGCAAACTTCCGTACAGAAAGTCGTGGGGCTCACAGCCGCTTTGACTATCCAGAGCGTGATGATGCGAATTGGTTATGTCACTCATTATATTTACCGCAATCTGAAACGATGACGCGTCGTGAAGTTAATATGCAGCCAAAACTGCGTGAAGCCTTCCCACCGAAAATTCGTACCTACTAATGCGTGGTGTTAATCCAGTTGCGGAGAAATAAACTATGAAATTACAATTTTCGATTTATCGCTACAATCCTGATGTGGACAACGCACCACGTATGCAAGATTACACGCTAGAAGTCCCAGAAGGGCGTGACATGATGTTGCTGGATGCGTTAATCCAAATCAAAGAGCAAGACCCAACATTATCCTTCCGTCGTTCTTGCCGTGAAGGGGTATGTGGTTCTGATGGTCTGAACATGAACGGTAAAAACGGGTTGGCTTGTATCACGCCATTATCTGCTTTAATCCGTGGTGGGAAGAAAATTGTCATTCGTCCATTGCCAGGTCTGCCCGTTGTGCGTGACCTGATCATCGACATGACTCAGTTCTATACCCAATACGAAAAAATCCGTCCATATCTGATTAATGACAACAAAAACCCACCAGCGCGCGAGAATTTACAAACTCCTGCACAACGTGAAAAACTCGATGGTTTATACGAGTGTATCTTGTGTGCATGTTGTTCGACTTCTTGCCCATCTTTCTGGTGGAATCCGGACAAATTTATTGGTCCAGCAGGCCTGTTAGCGGCGTATCGTTTCTTGATTGATAGCCGTGATACTGAAACCGATTCGCGATTAGACGATCTGAACGACGCTTTCAGTGTTTTCCGCTGTCATAGCATCATGAATTGTGTCAATGTATGCCCTAAAGGACTAAATCCAACAAAAGCTATTGGTCATATTAAATCTATGTTGCTAAAACATAGTGCTTAATAGCTAAATTTAACCCGCAGTGCCTTGGTACTGCGGGCTAAAGTGGAAATAGCACGAAATAAAAACATAAGTTAAAAATAAAGCGTAAAGTAAATCCAAGATTTTGATTTAAATAGCGCTTAAGGTCACAAAAGCGCGAAAACCAAATACCCATAAAGGTCATCAGAAAGTAACATTGTCATCAATAAAACGTAGCATTAAATAAAACGTTGTAACAACAAAAGCGCAAAAAAGTGAACGTAACGAAAGTAACAGTAAAAAGTAAAAAAAATAGCCAACTGCAAAAGATGAAGAAGACGAAAGCGTAATCTTAGGGGCCTTTAAAAACCGCAGCCAGTTTTTAAAGGTTCCTTAAAAGGGAAACCCTTACTGATAAAGGGCCTCCCAAAGAGAGAACATGCATAAAGCACGTCCAAGAGAACCTTTATCGAGGTCGCTTAAATGCGGCGATTAGTTAACCACGGCGAAAACTAAAGCTTTTAAAGCTTAAGGGATCACAATGCAGAACGGCGTAATGAAGGACTGGCTGGATTCAAGCTTTCTGGCAGGCGCGAACCAGACTTATATAGAACAGCTCTATGAAGATTATCTGACTGACCCTAACTCTGTCGATGCCGAGTGGAAAGCCATTTTTGAGCAACTACCTGGTGCAACCCTCGGCACCAATGGTGAGCAATTCCACTCCCAAGCGCGCGATTACTTCCGCCGCTTAGCAAAAGACTCTACTCGTTATCACACCTCTGTTAGCGATCCTGCTATCGATGCAAAACAAGTCAAAGTTTTGCAGCTAATTAATGCATTCCGCTTTCGCGGACATCAAAATGCTAACCTTGACCCGTTAGGGCTATGGAATCGCGAATCTGTTCCAGATTTAGACCCAGCATTCCATAACTTAACGAAAGAAGATTTCAACGAAACCTTCAACGTCGGTTCTTTTGCTATCGGCAAAGAAACCATGAAACTCAGCGAGCTATATGACAACCTGAAACGCATTTACTGCGGTTCAATCGGTGCGGAATATATGCACATCACGAATACAGAAGAAAAACGTTGGATCCAACAACGTCTTGAGTCTGTTGACGTGTCTAAAATTTTCTCTGCGGATGAGAAAAAACGCTTCCTGTCTGAGTTAACGGCGGCTGAAGGTCTTGAGCGCTACATCGGGGCTAAATTCCCGGGTGCAAAACGCTTCTCATTGGAAGGTGGTGATTCACTGATCCCAATGCTGAAAGACTTAATCCACCACGCTGGCAAACAAGATACTCGCGAAGTTGTGCTGGGTATGGCCCACCGTGGTCGTTTAAACGTACTGGTTAATATCTTAGGTAAAAAACCGGGCGAATTGTTTGATGAGTTCGCAGGTAAACACAAAGATCATTCAAGTGCGGGTGACGTTAAATATCACCAAGGTTTCTCATCTGACTTTGAAACCGCAGGTTCACGTGTTCACTTAGCGCTGGCGTTTAACCCATCGCACCTTGAAATCGTTAGCCCAGTGGTAATCGGTTCTGTACGCGCTCGTCGTGACCGTTTAGATGAAGGTCGCAGCAACATGGTTCTGCCAATCACTATTCATGGTGACTCAGCAGTAACTGGCCAAGGCGTTGTGCAAGAAACCCTGAACATGTCTCAAGCACGCGGTTATGAAGTGGGCGGTACCATGCGTATCGTTATTAACAACCAAATTGGTTTCACCACCTCAAACCCGAAAGATACACGTTCAACTGAATACTGTACTGACATCGTGAAGATGGTTCAGGCGCCAATTTTCCACGTGAATGCAGATGACCCAGAAGCGGTTTCATTTGTTACACGTTTAGCGCTGGATTTCCGTAATACCTTTAAACGCGATGTCATGATCGATTTAGTGTGTTACCGCCGTCATGGTCATAACGAAGCCGATGAGCCAAGTGCAACTCAGCCTGTGATGTACCAAAAAATCAAACAGCACCCAACACCACGTAAAATCTACGCAGACCGCTTAATTGCAGAAAACGTATTGAGTGCAAATGATGTGACTGAAATGGTTAACCTGTACCGTGATGCGTTAGATGCGGGTAACTGTGTGGTTGAAGAGTACCGTGAGATGGGGCTGAACTCATACACATGGGCTCCGTATTTGAACCACGAGTGGGATGCATCCTACAAATCAACAGTTGATATTAAACGCTTAACAGATCTGGCTGTTAAAGTCAGCACGATCCCTGAAGGCGTTGTCGCGCAATCTCGTGTTGAAAAAATCTACGCTGACCGTGCAGAAATGGCGAAAGGCAATAAATTACTCGACTGGGGTGCAGCTGAGACTTTAGCGTATGCAACGTTAGTTGATGAAGGCGTTCCAGTGCGCTTATCCGGTGAAGATGCGGGTCGCGGAACCTTCTTCCACCGTCATGCGGTTGTTCACAACCAAACGAATGGTTCTGTCTACGTTCCACTGCAAAACATTCATAATGGCCAAGGCGTGTTCAACGTTTGGGACTCTGTTCTGACTGAAAATGCGGTATTAGCGTTCGAATACGGTTATGCAACAACTGAACCTCGCGCACTGACCATTTGGGAAGCGCAATTCGGTGACTTCGCTAACTGTGCGCAAGTGGTTATCGACCAATTTATTAGCTCTGGTGAGCAAAAATGGGGTCGTATGTGTGGTCTGGTAATGTTACTACCTCATGGTTATGAAGGTCAGGGCCCAGAGCACTCATCTGCACGTTTAGAGCGTTACCTGCAACTGTGTGCTGACCAAAACATGCAAGTGTGTGTGCCGTCAACACCGGCTCAGGTTTATCACATGTTACGTCGTCAAGCCCTGCGTGGCATGCGTCGTCCTCTGATTGTGATGTCACCGAAATCTCTGCTGCGTCACCCGTTAGCAGTGTCTAGCATGGAAGAACTGGCAAATGGCACATTTGAACCAGTTATTGGTGAAATCGATGAAATCAATCCGAAAAATGTGAAACGCGTCGTGATGTGTTCAGGTAAAGTTTATTACGATCTGTTAGAGCAACGTCGTAAGAATGAACAAACTGATGTGGCTATCGTGCGTATCGAACAGCTGTATCCGTTCCCACACGAAGACATCCAAAAAGCGTTGGCGCAATTTACCGGTGTGAAAGACTTTGTATGGTGTCAAGAAGAGCCATTAAACCAAGGCGCTTGGTATTGCAGTCAACATAATTTCCGTGAAGCTATCCCAGCTGGGGCAACTTTACGTTATGCAGGTCGAGCTGCTTCTTCATCTCCAGCAGTTGGCTATGCGTCCGTACACCAAGAGCAACAGAAAGCTCTGGTCAATGACGCTTTGAACATTGAATAATTAAAGGATAGAAAATGAGTAGCGTAGAAATTCTTGTTCCCGATCTTCCTGAGTCCGTTGCTGATGCTACGGTTGCCACATGGCATAAAAAACCAGGTGACAGTGTTCAGCGTGATGAAGTCCTGGTTGAGATCGAAACAGATAAAGTGGTACTGGAAGTACCAGCGAGCGAAGCGGGCGTATTAGAAGCTATCGTTGAAGACGAAGGCGCAACGGTATTATCTAAGCAACTGTTAGGTCGTATTCGTTTAGGCGACAGCACTGGCATTCCTGCGGAAGTGAAAAGCGCGCAAGAAGCAACGCCAGCTCAGCGCCAAACGGCGAGCTTAGAAGATGAAAGCAACGATGCGCTGAGCCCAGCAATTCGTCGTCTGATTGCAGAACATGACCTGAACCCAGCGAACATTAAAGGTACGGGTGTTGGCGGTCGTTTAACACGTGAAGATGTTGAAAAACACTTAGCGGCAAACAAATCCGCAGCGCCAGCAGCTTCAGCACCAGCTGCACCACAGGCTCCTTTAGCGCACCGTAGCGAAAAACGTGTTCCAATGACACGTTTACGTAAACGTATCGCAGAGCGTCTGTTAGAAGCGAAAAACACCACGGCAATGTTGACCACGTTTAACGAAATCAACATGCAACCAATCAAAGACTTACGTAAACAGTACGGCGAAGCGTTCGAAAAACGTCATGGCGTACGTTTAGGTTTCATGTCTTTCTATGTTAAAGCTGCGGTTGAAGCACTGAAACGCTATCCAGAAGTGAACGCTTCTATTGATGGCAGTGATGTGGTTTACCATAACTACTTTGATATCAGCATCGCGGTATCAACACCTCGTGGTCTGGTCACTCCAGTACTGCGCGATGTCGATGCAATGAGCATGGCTGATATCGAGAAGAAAATTAAAGAACTGGCTGTTAAAGGTCGTGACGGTAAATTAACTGTTGAAGACTTAAGCGGCGGTAACTTCACTATTACTAATGGTGGCGTATTTGGTTCTCTGATGTCTACACCTATCATTAACCCACCACAGAGCGCAATTTTAGGCATGCATGCCATTAAAGACCGCCCTATGGCTGTAAATGGTAAGGTAGAGATTCTTCCTATGATGTACTTAGCGCTGTCTTATGACCACCGCTTAATCGATGGTAGTGAGTCAGTCGGCTTCTTAGTCGCTATCAAAGATATGCTGGAAGATCCAACTCGTTTACTGCTGGACGTATAGCAACATAACAGGGCAGGGAACAACCTGCCCGGTCTGAAGTAACCGATGCAGCCCGTTCGCGGGTTGCTAAATCAGTAACAATTGCAGGAGGCGAATAAACGCCTCTTCAGACTCAATTATGGATAGAACATCATGAATTTACACGAGTACCAGGCAAAACAGTTGTTTGCACGTTATGGGATGCCTGCACCAACAGGTTATGCCTGTTCATCAGTCGCTGAAACCGTCGATGCTGCGAAAAAAATTGGCAACGGCCCATGGGTAATTAAATGCCAAGTTCACGCAGGTGGACGTGGTAAAGCTGGTGGCGTTAAAGTCACTAGCGATATCAACGAAGTTAAAGCCTTCGCAGAAAATTGGTTAGGTAAAAACTTAGTTACCTATCAAACAGATGCAAACGGTCAGCCAGTTAACCAAATTCTGGTTGAAACGGCGACTGACATTGCAAAAGAATTATATTTAGGTGCGGTTGTAGACCGTAGCACCCGTCGCGTTGTTTTCATGGCATCGACTGAAGGTGGCGTGGAAATTGAGAAAGTTGCTGAAGAAACACCAGAACTGATCCACAAAGCGATTATCGACCCACTGACAGGGCCAATGCCTTTCCAAGGCCGTGAATTAGCGTTCAAATTAGGCTTAACGGGCAAACAAGTTAGCCAATTCGCGAAAATCTTCATGGGTCTGGCGACGCTGTTCCTTGAGCGCGATTTAGCATTAGCTGAAATCAACCCACTGGTTATCAGCACAGCGGGCGACTTAGTATGCTTAGATGGTAAATTAGGCATCGACAGCAACGCATTATATCGTCAGCCTGAAATCCGTGAACTACGTGACGAATCTCAAGAAGATGCGCGTGAAGCACAAGCGGCTCAGTGGGAACTGAACTACGTTGCACTAGACGGCAACATCGGTTGTATGGTTAACGGTGCGGGCCTAGCAATGGGCACCATGGACATCGTTAAACTGCACGGCGGTGCACCGGCTAACTTCTTAGACGTTGGCGGCGGCGCGACAAAAGAGCGTGTGACTGAAGCATTTAAAATCATTCTTTCTGATGAAAATGTAAAAGCGGTTTTCGTTAACATCTTTGGTGGTATCGTTCGTTGCGACCTGATTGCAGACGGCATCATTGGTGCAGTTGAAGAAGTGGGCGTAAATGTACCCGTAGTTGTGCGTTTAGAAGGTAACAATGCTGAGTTAGGTGCTAAGAAACTGGCAGACAGCGGCTTGAACATTATCGCTGCAAACAGCCTGACTGACGCAGCTAAAAAAGCAGTAGCAGCAGCGGAGGCTAAATAATGTCTATTTTAATCGATAAAAACACCAAAGTAATTTGCCAAGGTTTCACTGGTGGTCAAGGTACATTCCACTCAGAACAAGCAATTGCTTATGGAACACAAATGGTTGGTGGTGTGACTCCGGGTAAAGGCGGCACAACGCACCTAGGTCTGCCAGTATTTAACACTGTGCGCGAAGCTGTCGAAGCAACGGGCGCAACCGCATCTGTTATCTACGTTCCAGCACCATTTTGTAAAGATTCTATCTTAGAAGCTATCGATGCAGGCATTAAACTGATCATCACTATCACTGAAGGTATCCCAACGCTGGATATGCTGACTGTCAAAGTGAAATTAGATGAAGCTGGCGTTCGCATGATTGGTCCAAACTGCCCTGGTGTTATCACTCCAGGTCAATGTAAAATTGGTATCCAACCTGGCCACATTCACTTACCCGGTAAAGTCGGTATCGTTTCACGTTCAGGTACACTGACGTATGAAGCGGTTAAACAAACGACAGATGCAGGTTTAGGCCAATCTACCTGTGTTGGTATCGGTGGTGACCCAATCCCAGGTTCAAACTTCATTGATATCCTGAAAATGTTCCAAGCTGACCCACAAACTGAAGCGATCGTGATGATCGGTGAAATCGGTGGTAATGCAGAAGAAGAAGCAGCAGCTTATATTAAAGAGCACGTGACTAAACCTGTTGTAGGTTACATCGCGGGTGTGACTGCGCCGAAAGGCAAACGTATGGGTCACGCTGGTGCAATCATTGCTGGCGGTAAAGGTACTGCGGATGAGAAATTTGCTGCATTAGAAGCGGCGGGCGTGAAAACCGTTCGTAGCCTTGCAGACATCGGTGATGCCGTTAAATCATTACTGAACAAGTAATTGATCCGCTAGGCAACTAGCAACCGTAAGAGACGAAAGCCCGTGCTTATTCAAGTACGGGTTTTTTTGTGCCTCGCGTTGGGCCATGCTCACAAGGCCTAACATAATTTCTGCACCACTTTTAAGGTTTTCTAAAAAAGAGTGTCTATACTTTAAAAAAATGTACTTGAAAACACGCTCATAGCGGTTATGAGGGGGAACAAAGGATGTAGATTGGCAAAAATGGGGTGTGTTCGCACTTTATGCAAAAAATAGCGAAATTGCTGCACATCAAATTTATAACTTTTAGGGAGAATCAATTATCCGAATATAGGGATTTAGTTGAGTTAAATTCGTATATTAATAAAATTCATAATAATTTTAAAATAAGATACTATTACAAATTAAATATTCTTTTTTGGAGTCCTTAATACAAAGATTATATTTTTTGTTAATCTTTGGAAAAATTAAGTACATTTATATCAATATCAATAACAGCATCTTAACAAGTAAATAACCATTAATTGACTGGTGCTCAGAGCAATTAACAATGCGAAAAAAATTGACGTAAATCAATTCATTGGCGCTGGCTTTATTTGAACAAATTGCTTAAATTGGTGCTTGATCAAATACTCGAGTTTCTATTAAAGAGTATAATTATTGATGTAAATTCAGAATTCAAATCTGAGTCACGTAAAAGAAGTTTATTGTGTGTGAAGATAGGCGTACTATTATTATAGTAACGTTCGTTCTTTTAATTTTGTTAATTATTTGTTGTTTTGAGGCATTTTTTGCTGGTAGTTAAGAGGCTTTCTAAAAACATAATTTGGAAGCCGGGTTGCCGCAAGTCGGTGTCTTCCTGCTAGGAGCAAGGAGTCAAGATGTTTGATATTGTCGAACTGTCACGATTACAGTTTGCCTTCACTGCAATGTATCACTTCCTGTTCGTACCATTAACGCTCGGTATGGCGTTTTTGCTTGCGATCATGGAAACGGTATATGTGCTGTCTGGCAAGCAAATTTATAAAGATATGACTAAGTTCTGGGGTAAGTTATTTGGTATTAACTTTGCTCTGGGTGTTGCAACAGGTTTGACTATGGAGTTCCAATTCGGGACTAACTGGTCTTACTATTCACACTATGTCGGAGATATCTTCGGTGCACCTCTTGCAATCGAAGGTTTGATGGCATTCTTCTTAGAATCTACTTTTGTTGGTTTATTCTTCTTTGGTTGGGATCGTTTAAGCAAAAAACAACACCTGGCTGTAACATGGTTAGTTGCTTTAGGTTCTAACTTCTCTGCTTTGTGGATTTTAGTTGCGAACGGTTGGATGCAAAACCCAATCGCTGCTGATTTCAACTACGAAACCATGCGTATGGAAATGCTCAGCTTCTCTGAGCTAGTTTTAAACCCAGTTGCGCAAGTTAAGTTCGTCCACACAGTTGCTGCGGGTTACTGTACCGGTGCAATGTTTATCCTTGGTATTAGCTCTTACTATCTGCTTAAAGGTCGTGATGTTGCTTTTGCTAAACGTTCTTTTGCTATTGCTGCAAGCTTTGGTATTGCTGCCGTTCTGTCTGTTATCGTTCTTGGTGATGAATCAGGTTACGAAATGGGTGACGTTCAGAAAACCAAACTGGCTGCCGTTGAAGCAGAGTGGGAAACTCATGCTCCACCTGCAGCGTTTAACTTAATCGCTTGGCCAGATACAGAGAAGCAAGAAAACAAATTTGCTATCTCGATTCCGTGGGCGATGGGTATCATTGCAACCCGTTCTATCGATACGCCTGTATTAGGTCTGAAAGACCTGATGAAACAACACGAAGTTCGTATCCGTAACGGTATGGTTGCATATGGTCAGTTACAAGAGTTGTTAGCGGGTAACAAAGATCCTGATTTGCGTGCCGCATTCGAAGCAAGCAAAAAAGACTTGGGTTACGGCCTTCTGTTAAAACAATACGCACCAAACGTGGTTGATGCGACAGAAGCGCAGATTCAACAAGCTGTTAAAGACAGTATCCCGAACGTCGGTCCTCTGTTCTGGGCGTTCCGCATCATGGTTGGTGTCGGCTTCCTGTTACTGTTAATCATCAGCTGGGCATTCCTGTCAGTGGTTCGCAACCGTATCGGTAAAAGCAAACTATTGTTACGTATCGCCTTGATTGGTATCCCATTACCATGGATTGCAATCGAAGCGGGTTGGTTTGTTGCCGAATATGGTCGTCAGCCATGGGCAATTGGTGAGGTGTTACCTGTGTCGGTTGCGCACTCCAATTTAACCACCCATGACCTGATCTTCTCTTTAGTGCTGATCGGTGGTCTGTATACACTGTTCTTAATTGCTGAAATGTTCTTAATGTTCAAATTTGCTCGTAAAGGGCCTAGCAGCCTGAAAACTGGCCGCTATCACTTTGAACAGAAAAATACTTCTGCACACGACGTTCAGTAAATAGGAGCCACTTATGTTTGATTATGAAGTTCTTCGGTTTGTGTGGTGGATCCTTATCGGTGTATTACTGATTGGATTTGCTGTCACGGATGGCTTTGACATGGGCGTTGGCTTCTTATTACCTATCTTAGGTAAAACAGATACTGAACGCCGTATCATGATTAACGCCGTTGCACCGCACTGGGATGGTAACCAAGTTTGGTTAATCACCGCGGGTGGTGCGATGTTCGCTGCATGGCCACAAGTCTATGCTGCGTCATTCTCTGGTTTCTATATCGCCATGATTTTGGTATTAGCAGCATTGTTCTTCCGTCCGGTGGGTTTTGACTACCGTTCAAAACTGGAGAACTCAAAATGGCGTAATATGTGGGACTGGGGTCTGTTTATCGGTGGTTTCGTTCCACCATTAGTTATCGGTGTTGCGTTTGGTAACCTGTTACTGGGTGTTCCGCTGCAAATTGATAACCAGCAGTACCTGACTTATACAGGTAACCTGTTTGGTCTGCTAAACCCATACGGTCTGTTAGCTGGTGTAGTCGGTTTAATGATGATTGTTACCCAAGGTGCAACTTATCTGCAAATGCGTACTACGGGCGAACTGTACTTACGTGTGCGTAAAGCAACGTATATCTGTGCATTAGTCACACTGTTAGCCTTTGCGGGCGCAGGCGTTTGGTTAGTGATGGGAATTGATGGCTATGTTGTGACCTCAACACTGGATCACCATGCTGTATCAAACCCACTGAACAAAACAGTCGAAGTAGTTTCAGGTGCTTGGTTGACTAACTTCAACACTTACCCAATCCTGTGGGCTCTGCCTGGACTGGGTCTGGCGCTGCCATTACTGACTATGTTGTTCAGTAAAGCAGACAAAAATGGTTGGGCGTTTGTTAGTTCTTCATTAACCATCGCTTGTATCATTTTAACTTGCGGCGTAGCAATGTTCCCATTCATCATGCCTTCAAGCATCATGCCAAATGCAAGCTTGACCATGTGGGATGCGACTTCTAGCCTGTTTACTCTGCAAGTGATGACCGTGGTTGCTATTATCTTTGTTCCAATCGTACTGGCATACACCGCTTGGTGTTACTACAAAATGTTTGGTCGTTTGGACAAAAACTTCATCGAAGGCAACAAGCACTCACTGTATTAAGGAGCATAACTATGTGGTATTTCGCCTGGATCCTCGGCACGCTGTTAGCTTGTAGTTTTGCAGTGATTGCAGCACTCGCGTTAGAGCACTCTGAAGACTCTAAAGCCGCTAAAGATGGTGAGTAAATAAATGCTGGTGGATAAAACCTATCAGCTAATGGATAAGGGGCCGATAAGGGCCCTTATCCTTATTTTAGCTTTAATAACAGCTGGCGCTGTCATGTGGGACCCGAGCCTATTTGCAGCCAAAACCAGTTCATTCCTCATTTGGCAAGGGCTATTATTAATTTGGGCAACGTGTACGTCGATGATTTTTGGTGTGGGTTTTAAACCGCAAAAAGTTATCTTCCGTGCACTATTTCACCCATTGCCAGCTGCCATCATTCTTATTTGGGGACTTTTTCAAGTCTTTAGATAATTCTAATTGCTAATTGTGGGTCAATGGACCCATAATTATTTTTGATATCTTTACTTTCAAAGTGATTCCAAACTGACACTGTCTTGCGTATAGTGGCACCGTTAATGAATTTAACCTAAGACGGAGTGGTTGATATGTTATTTCGCTGGCCTGTTCGCGTGTATTATGAAGATACAGATGCGGGCGGTGTGGTTTATCACGCACGCTATTTAGCTTTTTTTGAGCGAGCAAGAACAGAAATGTTGCGAAATAAAGGGATCAACCAGCAAAGTATGCTTACCGAGAACCTTGGCTTTGTTGTGCGTAGCATGACAATTGATTTTGTGAAGGGCGCTCGGTTGGATGACATGTTGGAAGTTGAGACGCAAATCGTTGAAATGAAACGCGCCTCATTAACCTTTCATCAAAGGTTAGTTGATTCGCAAGGTAACCTGCTTTGTGGGGCTAATGCCCTTATTGCTTGTGTGGACACATCAAAAATGAAGCCTACAGCGCTTCCTAAGTCTATTGTCGCGGAGTTTAAACAGTGACTGACATGAATATCCTGGATTTATTCCTAAAAGCGAGCCTTTTGGTTCAGCTCATTATGTTCGTTTTGATCGGTTTTTCTATCGCATCATGGGCGATCATCATTCAAAGAACCAAAATTTTAAATGCCGCTAGCCGTGAAGCAGAGGCATTCGAGGATAAGTTCTGGTCAGGAATCGAGCTATCGCGCTTATATAAAGAAAGCCAAGCGCGTCGTGATGAACTCAGTGGCGCAGAACAAATTTTCCACTCAGGCTTTAAAGAGTTTGTTCGTTTACATCAAGCGAATATCCATGCACCTGATGCCGTGGTTACTGGGGCATCCCGTGCAATGCGTATTTCCATGAATCGTGAGTTAGAATCCGTAGAGGCACACATCCCATTCTTAGGTACCGTCGGGTCAATTAGCCCGTATATTGGTTTGTTTGGTACAGTTTGGGGGATCATGCATGCCTTTATCGCATTAGGTGCGGTTAAACAAGCGACACTGCAAATGGTTGCGCCGGGGATTGCTGAAGCCTTGATCGCAACTGCGATTGGTCTGTTTGCCGCAATTCCAGCGGTGATGGCGTATAACCGCTTAAACCAGCGTGTTAACAAGTTAGAACAAAGCTACGATAACTTTATGGAAGAATTTTTAGCCATCTTGCATCGTCAAGCCTTCTCTGCTGATAAGAAATAATACGGGGAGATAAGCGAATGGCGCGCACTAGTCGCAAACGTGAGCTGAAATCCGAAATTAACATCGTTCCATTGCTGGATGTCTTGCTGGTACTTTTGCTGATCTTTATGGCAACTGCACCCATTATCTCCCAAAGTGTGGAAGTTGAATTACCGGATGCTACAGATACACAAACCGTATCATCAAGTGATAACCCTCCGATTATTTTAGAAGTATCGGGAGTGGGGCAATACAATATGCGCCTTGATGGCGAGGTGTTAGAATTGCTTCCACCAGAACAGATTGCGGCTGAAGCTAAAGCTCAATTAGAGAAAAATCCCAAAGCGGTTTTCTTAATTGGGGGCGCAAAAGAAGTGCCTTATGAGGAAGTGATTAAGGCATTGAACATTTTGCACAGCGCAGGGATTAAATCTGTCGGCTTGATGACTCAGCCTATTTAGGCTGAGTTGTTGTGGTTTGAATAAGTCACACATCTTTTTTTGGATACCAGAGTGGGAAAGACAAAAGAGAAAAAAGATAACTTAAACCGGTCACTTGTGATGTCAGTGGTTCTGCACGTCCTGTTGATTGGTTTGATTGTTATAGGCTCTTTAGTTTCCGTCGTCAAACTTGGTGGTGGCGGAGAAGAAGGGACTGTCATCGATGCGGTGATGGTCGACCCTGGCGTGGTTGTTGAGCAATATGAAGAAATGCAAAAACAACAAAACATGGCCAGACAAGCGGCTAAAGAGCGCAAAGAGCAAGAGCAGAAGCAAGATGCCGAGCTAAGGGAACAGCAAGAGAAGGAACAAAAACGCCTTCAAAAACTAGAAGAAGAACGCATTAAAACTGAACGTGATACAGCTGAGCAACAAAAACAAGCTGAAGAACAACAGAAAAAAGCGTTAGACGCCGCGAAGAAAGCGAAGGAAGAGCAAAAAATAGCGGAAGAAGCAGCTGCGAAAGCAAAAGCCGAAAAAGAAAAATTAATTAAAGAGCAAGCGGCAGAAAAAGCCAAAGCCGAAGCTCAAGCGCAAAAAGAAGCTGAAGCCACTAAAGCCAAAGCCGAAAAAGAAGCGAAAGAAAAAGCCGAAAAAGAAGCCAAAGAAAAAGCGGAAAAAGAGGCTAAAGTAAAAGCCGATAAAGAAGCCAAAGCCAAGGCTGATAAAGAAGCGAAAGAAAAAGCAGACAAAGAAGCTAAAGCAAAAGCCGCTAAAGCCAAGGCGGAAGCAGCTAAAAACGCCGCTTCAGTTGATGACTTACTGGGCGACTTAACGGCATCGGGTCCGAGCAAAAAAGGCGGTGAAACCGCGGCAGGAACGGGTGGTGGTAAAAAATCGGGTGCTTCTAATGCAGATGTTGATAGCTATGCAGGTAAAGTAAAAGCGGCAATTCAAAGCAAATTCTATGATTCGGATACGTTTCGTGGACGGACGTGTGAACTGCAATTGAAGCTTGCACCAGATGGCTTATTAGTAAGTATTACCCCAAAAAATAGCCCGGCCAATGACGCAGCGCTATGTGATGCGGCAATACGAGCAGCGAAACTTGCTACGATGCCAAAACCGCCTAACCGCGAGGTCTATGATACATTTAATAAAGCAGGTAGCACTGTTGTGTTTAAGCCTTGATTTTCAACAACTCAGAGCTATCTGTATTGAAAAGTTCATGGCAATAGCATAAATAGTTTGCGTGGTATCTAGTTTTGTTATTATACCTTTGTTAAAATTCAGCGAATTATTGCGGTGGTGAATAATACGCAGTAAGGGAGATAAGAATGAAGCAGGCTTTTAAAGTAGTTTTAGGGTTCCTAATGCTATGGGCGACAGTGGCTCAGGCTGAAATACGTATTGAGATCACTGAAGGTGTAAACTCAGCTCAACCAATTGGTGTGGTGCCTTTTAAATGGTCTGGTGCAGGCGCACCGCCACAAGAAGTTGGCCAAATCGTGGGCGCTGATTTACGTAATAGCGGGAAATTTAACCCGATTGAGCCAAGCCGTATGCCTCAACAACCCGGCACTGCATCTGAAGTCATTCCAGATGCATGGACTGCATTAGGTATTAATGCGGTGGTTGTCGGCCAAGTACAGCCAGCAGCAGACGGCAGCTTTGTGGTCAGCTATCAGTTAGTGGATGTTGCCGCTAACCCAGGTGCTGTATTATCTCAAAATCAATTTAAAGTCACGAAAGAGTGGTTACGCTATGCGGCGCACACTGCAAGTGATGAAGTCTTTGAAAAACTAACAGGCATTCGTGGCGCATTCCGTACACGTATTGCGTATGTTGTTGTAAACAAAGGCGGTCAGTATCCATATGAATTACGAGTTTCTGATTACGACGGTTTCAACCAATTCACGGTTCACCGTTCACCAGAACCTCTAATGTCGCCTGCTTGGTCACCAGATGGTGAAAAACTGGCGTATGTAACTTTTGAAAGCGGTAGTTCAGCACTTGTCATTCAAACGTTGTCTTCAGGAGCAGTTCGTCAGGTTGCGTCTTTTCCTCGTCATAATGGGGCACCTGCATTCTCTCCAGATGGGACAAAATTGGCATTTGCACTGTCTAAAACAGGCAGCCTGAATTTATATGTTATGGACTTAGCGAGTGGGCAAATTCGTCAGGTAACCGATGGCCGCAGTAACAATACTGAGCCAAGCTGGATGCCAGATAGCCAAACTTTGGTCTATACTTCAGATCAGGCGGGACGCCCGCAGATTTATAAAACGAATATTAATGGTGGCAGTCCTACACGTGTATCTTGGGAAGGAACACAAAATCAGGACGCTGATGTTAGCCCGGATGGTACTTTCTTAGTGATGGTCAGCTCCGGCGGCGGTCAGCAACATGTCGCCAAACAAGATCTGGCAACGAACAACGTTGAGTTTTTAACGAAAACGTTCCTAGATGAAACGCCGAGTATCGCACCTAACGGCACTATGGTAATTTATAGCTCCTCTCAAGGCTTGGGGACTATATTGCAGCTAGTTTCGACCGACGGGCGTTTCAAAGCGCGTCTTCCGGCGACTGATGGACAGGTCAAATTCCCTGCCTGGTCTCCGTATCTGTGATGCATAATAATAATGTGTGGCAAAAAATATTAAGGATCAAAACGATGCAACTGAATAAAGTGCTTAAAGGGCTGATGATCGCGTTACCAATCATGGCAGTCGCAGCTTGTAGCTCTAACAAAAACAATGACCAAGATGGCGTAGATACTTCTACTAACCAAACTAACACTGGTCTGTCTGCGGAAGAGCTGGCACGTCAGCAAATGGAACAGCTGCAACAAAACAACACTGTTTACTTTGGTTTTGACAAATACAACGTATCTCCAGAATACGCTGATATGTTAGATGCACACGCAGCATTCCTGCGTAGCAACCCATCTGTACGTGTTGTTGTTGAAGGTCATGCGGATGAGCGTGGTACTCCAGAATACAACATCGCACTGGGCGAGCGTCGTGCTAATGCAGTTAAAATGTACCTGCAAAGCAAAGGTGTTTCTGGTGACCAAGTTTCACTGGTTTCTTACGGTAAAGAAAAACCAGCTGTGTTAGGTCATACTGAAGCAGACTACGCGAAAAACCGTCGTGCAGTCATTGCATACTAATAGATAAGCGAAATTATCTATTATGAACAGTAACTTCAGACACTTACTAGTCGGTCTGTCGTTATTGGTTGGCGTAGCGGCCCCTTGGGCCGCTATTGCCCAAGCGCCAATCAACAATGTCGGATCTGGTTCTCCAGGTGACCGTCTATCCCAACTTGAGACTGCGGTATCTTCTCAAGGTCAAATTCTGTATCAAATTCAACAGCAACTCGCTGATAACCAACGTGATATCGATATGTTACGTGGTCAGATTCAAGAAAGTGAATACAAATTGAATCAAGTCATCGAGCGCCAAAAAGATTTGTACATGCAATTAGACAATGCGGGTGGCGGCAATTCAGCTAACTCAGGTGATGCGCCTGATACAAGCTCAGCAAATACATCATCTTCCTCAAATACGCCAGCGGCAACTGCCAACACAGGTGGAAATGAGAAAGATGATTATAATGCTGCGGTTAAGCTCGCAATGGAAAGCAAGTCAAAAGCTCAAATTGATGATGCTATCAGTGCATTACAAGGTTTTATTAAAGCCTATCCTAAGTCAGGGTATCAATCTAACGCCAACTATTGGTTGGGGCAGTTAAACTACAATAAAGGTAGCAAGGACGACGCTGCATTCTACTTTGCCACTGTAGTGAAGCAATATCCAAAATCCCAAAAAAGCAGTGAAGCCTTATACAAAGTTGGGCTGATCATGCAAGACAAGGGACAAAAAGATAAAGCGAAAGCTGTTTACCAACAGGTGTTGAAACAATATCCAAATAGTGCGGGCTCTAAATTAGCTGAAAAAAAGCTAAGTGCACTTTAATATCTAGCCCCGAAGCGATATTACCGAATATTTCGGGGTTATCAGTATGATAAGTGTGCATTCAATCTTTTTTTGCAAAAAAATCATTGCACCCTCGTCAGAAATCAGTAATATAAGCCGCCGTTGATACGAGAATATGGTTAACCAAAAATCTCGCAAGACAGCAAGAAATTTAGTTTTAGATGTATTAGTAGCAAATTAGATGGGTCGTTAGCTCAGTCGGTAGAGCAGTTGACTTTTAATCAATTGGTCG
>NZ_JBEBNT010000013.1:0-111445 GCF_040396775.1 Providencia sp. | reverse complement strand
TCTCTCATTCAACACGCTTAATTACTCTAAATAATTCGAGTTGCAAGAAGGCGGCAATCGGAGCTATCCCAAGGAGCATACATAAGTATGTGACTTGGGTTGCGCAGTGCAGCCAATACACTTGCAGCTTGCTGTGAAACCTTGCGCTGTCTCTCATTCAACACGCTTAATTACTCTAAATAATTCGAGTTGCAAGAAGGCGGCTATCGGATCTATCCCAAGGAGCATACATAAGTATGTGACTTGGGTTGCGCAGTGCAGCCAACACACTTGCAGCTTGAAGTATGACGAGTAATTGGAGTATGACGACTAATTAGTTAAATATCTGCTAATCAGCACACACTTCACTAGATTAATTGTTCTTTAAGATAGTTTCATCCATTTTTCATTAAGTTTTTGATAGTTGAGCTGTAACCACTGGATAGCAATGACTGTGGCTGCATTGTCGATGGTACCATTTTCTACCCACTGATAGGCCTGCTCTCGGCTGACAACGTGTACTTTGATATCTTCGTTTTCTGCGGCTAGGCCGTGAATACCTTTCGCTTGTGTGCTATCGACTTCACCAATAAACACGTGCATGCGCTCCGTCGTACCACCAGGACTTGAAAGGTAGCTGAGCGCTTTCTTTGTATGGCGAATTTCTAGGCCAGCCTCTTCTATTGCTTCACGGCGAATAACCTTTTCTGGGGATTCATTTTCTTCAATCATCCCTGCAACAGCTTCGAGCAACCATGGCGTTTCGCTCGTTTCTATTGCTGGGAAACGAATTTGTTCAATTAACACGACATTATCGGTTTGGGGATCATAAGGTAAAACTACCCCTGCGTGACCGCGCTCAAAAACCTCACGGCGAATTTCATTACTCCATCCACCCGCAAACAACCGATGGCGAAATCGGTATTCAATCATTTGAAAAAAACCGTTAAATAATTTACGCTTGGATATAATTTCAACATCGTTTTTGCCAAATTTAATTGGCTGTTCTATTTTATTTGTCATTGCATTCTCCAAACTCATTAATTTCCATCTTAAGGAAATAATTGTGGATTAAAACTGTTTTTAAGGTTTTTTAACCTCAGATGAGGTAATGTTTAATGAAATTGAGACAAAATGGCACAAAAGGCTACCGTTAATTCAAACGAACCTCTGCTACAATAAGCGCCATTATTCAAATCTAAGAGCAACAATAGGGTCTGTTTTTTTCATAACTGTCTCTAAAACGCATTTTTTATATCAATCGCCTAAATTAGGCATGGTACGTTTTAGGCAACAGACTCAACATAATTTGCTGTTTAATCAAGGAATCAAAATGAAGAAACTGCTTCCCCTTTTAATTGCGATGAGTTTTGTGGGTCTCAGTACCAATAGCTTCGCAGACGATTTACTGCAGGTTTACCAAAAATCGAAAGAAAGTAACCCTGAGTTAAGAAAATCATTGGCTGAACGTAATCAGGCTTTTGAAAAAATTAATGAAGCTCGTAGCCCATTATTACCTCAATTAGGTTTAGGTGCAGGGGCTAGCTATGGCAGCGGTTACCGTGATGCGAATAATACCGAAAGCACTGGTTTAAATGCATCACTGAAATTAACACAAACTGTTTTTGACATGTCTAAATGGCGTTTGCTAAGCATGCAAGAAAAAACAGCAGGTATTTCTGATGTCACTTACCAAACCAGCCAGCAGCAATTAATTTTAGATACGGCAACTGCATACTTTAACGTTCTAAAAGCAATTGATGCGCTATCTTATATTGAAGCGAATAAAGAAGCCGTTTATCGCCAATTAGACCAAGTTACCCAACGCTTTAACGTTGGCCTTGTTGCAATAACTGACGTGCAAAACGCTCGTGCCAACTACGATAGCGTTATCGCACAAGAAGTTGCGGGTCGTAACGACTTAGAAAATGCGATTGAAAAACTGCGTCAAGTCAGCGGTGTGTACTATAACCAACTGGCATCTTTAAATATCGATCGTTTTAAAACTACTGAGCTGGGCGATATCAACGCTATCTTAAAAGAAGCGGAAGAACGTAACCTTAGCCTATTAAGTGCCCGCTTGGCTCAAGACGTTTCTCGTGAAAACATCCGTTTAGCAGAAACAGGTCATATGCCAACAGTTAGCCTTGATGCGTCAACCGCGGTGACTAATACCTATAACCACGGCAGTGGTTACAACAATAGCTTAACAGGTAAAGGCGCAAGCAACAGCTATAATGGGCAAAACAGCATTGGCTTAAACTTAAGTATTCCACTGTATAGTGGTGGTGCGACTAGCTCACAAGTTGAACAAGCACAATATGGCTTCCAAGGCGCAAGCGAGCAGTTGGAAAGCGTTTACCGTAATGTAGTTCAGTTAGTTCGTTCATCATTTAATAACGTCTCTTCATCTATCAGTAGCATCAATGCATACAAACAAGTGGTTGTCTCTGCACAAAGCTCATTAGATGCAATGGAAGCCGGTTATCAAGTCGGTACACGTACGATTGTTGACGTATTAACATCAACAACCGCACTGTATCAAGCGAAGCAAAATCTATCTAACGCGCGTTATGATTATATGATTAACCAGCTGAATATTGAATTTGCTCGCGGTACGTTAAACGAAGATGACATTGCGCGCTTAAATGCGAACTTAGGCAAAGAAATTTCCACTGAGCCAAGCAGCATTATCCGTAATACTAATGCGCCTAAAATTAAATAACTTACTCATTTAGTTTAGACAAATAAAATGACCCGCTGCTTTCGCGGGTCATTTTTTATCAAAGTTCAAAGAAAACAACTTAAATCACTCGTTCTGCTCGAATTGAATCAGTTAAAACCGTTTTACCTTCTCTCATTTGTAAAATTCAGCCAATTCTCACTTTAGTTATTATCAAATCGCACAAAAAACAGCCTTATATTAATTAATTGATATTCAATGAAAATATTCATTTTTCTTTTCGGTTTTAATCTACCATTTCTCAAAAAAGATAAGAAAGTTACAAAAATGATAATTTCAATCTATTTCTGCCATATTTCTGCTTTAATTTTCGGCGGTTATCCCCTATCCTAGAGATAACTTATAAAACATCTTACTTAAATCTTATTCAGGGTAATTACCATGACCATGAAGCGCACCAAAGATATTAATCAAAACGCCTTCCGCAAGTCTTGGCGTTCATACCGCTTAGCGCCTGTCGCAGTCGCTGTCAGTGCGGTATTTATGCTTTCTGCCTGTGAAGAAAGCGATGAAACGGTATCTCTGTATACCAATGCACAAGATTGCAGCCAAGCAAATCCATCTCAAGCGGATCAATGTACTCTCGCTTACAACAATGCATTACAAGAAGCCGCAAAAACTGCGCCTAAATATGAAACGCAAGCTGACTGTATTGCTGAATTTGGTGAGTCTATGTGTACTCAAGCCCCGGCTCAAGCAGGTCTTGCAGGAACTAGCTCAACGAATGGTGAGCAGACAGCACAAGCACAAAGCAGCGGCGGCAGCATGTGGATGCCACTCATGATGGGTTACATGATGGGTCGTATGATGGGCGGTAGCGCAGCATCTCAGCCACTATTTAGCTCTAAAAATCCAGCAAGCCCAGCAAACGGTAAGTTTGTTGATGCATCAGGTAAAAGCTATGGTCCTGCAGTTGCAGGTGGCCGTTCAATGAGCGTACCAAAAACAGCAATGGCACCTAAGCCACCGACCACATCAACCGTAACGCGTGGTGGTTTTGGTGACACCGTCAATAAACAAGCGATGGCACAACGTTCGTCTTCATCGGCAAAATCAACTTCATCTTCCCGTTCAATGGGTGGTTGATCCGTAATGAAACGAGTTCCTATTGTTGAGCGCCCGAATTGGCGTGAAAAAGCATCTGAGTTTGGTTTTGAATTTCACACCATGTACGGTGAACCGTACTGGTCTGAAGATGCGTATTATCAATTCACTCTGGCACAAATCGACGAAATCGAAGATGCAACTGCTGAACTGCATCAAATGTGCTTAAAAGTGGTTGAACGTGTTATTGAAAGTGACGAATTACTGGCACGCTTTCAAATTCCTAAGCACTGTTGGGAGTTTGTTCGTAGCTCATGGAAAAGCGAACAGCCTTCATTATATTCAAGGCTTGACCTTGCCTACGATGGCGTTAATCCGCCAAAGTTACTGGAAAATAACGCTGATACGCCAACATCTTTATATGAATCAGCATTCTTCCAATGGATCTGGTTAGAAGATCAAATTGAAGCGGGCAAACTACCTGAAAATGCGGATCAATTTAACAGCATTCAAGAACAGTTGATCGAACGTTTTACTCAGCTTAAAGATCAATACGGTTTTCGTTTGCTGCACATGTCTTGCTGTCGTGACACTGAAGAAGACCGCGGCACAGTACAATATTTGCAAGACTGTGCCAACGAGGCGGGCGTTGCCACCGAGTTCTTATATATTGATGAAATCGGTTTAGGTGAAAGAGGCGAATTCACAGATACACAAGATCAGGTTATCAGTAATCTGTTTAAGCTGTATCCATGGGAATTTATGCTACGTGAAATTTTCTCTACCAAGCTGCAAGATGCTGGCGTTCGTTGGCTAGAGCCTGCGTGGAAGAGCATTATTTCGAACAAAGCGTTGCTACCGATGTTATGGGAAATGTTCCCTGATCATCCAAACCTGCTTCCGGCTTATTTTGCCGATGGCAAAACACAGCCTGAGCTCGATAAATATGTGATTAAACCGTTGTTTTCACGTGAAGGTGCAAATATCCGTATTATTGAAAATGGCAAAGAAATTGCCGCTGCGGATGGCCCATATGGTGAAGAGGGGATGATTATTCAACAATTCCACCCACTACCGCAATTTGAAGGTAGTTATACCTTAGTAGGAAGTTGGTTGGTGAATGATCAACCTGCGGGAATTTGTATTCGTGAAGATAAAGAGCTGATCACTCAAGATCTGTCTCGTTTCTATCCACATACAATCATCGACTGATCAATAGCTAGATTATAAAAGCCCAAACAATTGATTTTGTTTGGGCTTTTTTATGTCTTAAAAAATATGACAACCTAAAATATCCGTACGATTGCCTTGAAATGCAAAGATAAAACGCCTCTAAACACAATGAAGGCACTCCTCTAAATAGTTCGAGTTAGCGCAAGGCGGCAAAACAAAGCTATCCCTAGGAGCATACATAAGTATGTGACTAGGGTAGCGGCGTGAAGCCAACGCAGTGATCACTTGAAATATGACGAGGAAGAGCCAACGCAGTGATCACTTGAAGCATGACGAGGAAGAGCCAACGATGACCGACATCATACTTAACGATGCCGACACAATTCCTTCAATCGGTGTGCTTACCTCTTCTTCACCATCCCAAGTTCCTAAGATTGGTAAAATTGGTAAGTAGTGCTCCGCCGATGGGTTTGATAATTTGCCATCTTCCCTTTCTAGCCCTTTAGTGAGCGGATGCGGGATCATTTTACTTTGCAAGTTATCGTAGACAAATTGTTCAAAAGATAAAGCCCATGGATAAGGCTCTGCCTGTGCATTTTGCCAATCCATGGCGCGCAGATTATGCACCACATTACCACTACCCATGATAAGCACGCCTTGCTCTCTAAGTACCGCCAATTTTTTACCTAATTCGTGGTGCCAAATCGCAGGTTTTGTTCCATCAATACTTAATTGGATCACAGGAATATCCGCTTCTGGGTACATGCGCACTAAAATTTCCCATGTCCCGTGGTCAAGTCCCCACTCTTCCTTATCAAGGTAAATAGGTTCTGGCGCTAATAAATTTGCAACCTGTTGGGCAAGTTCTGGTGAACCGGGTGCTGGGTATTCAATTTGGTATAAAGCTTCTGGAAACCCACCAAAATCATGAATCGTTTTAGGTTTTAACATCGAGGTCACCGCCGTACCACGGGTATACCAGTGTGCTGAAATCACCAATACCGCATTTGGACGGGGTAAGGTTTTGCCGAGCTGTTCCCACGCTTTGGTATAAGGATTGTCCTCGATAGCATTCATTGGGCTACCGTGACCTATAAAAATCGCGGGGATCTTGTTATTTACGACTGAAGTATTTACCGACATGATGATTTCAACTCCAACTCAATTAGTTTCTGCTTACAGCATACGCTTTTGTGCGAAAAACACAGTGGCCTAATTATGAGTATGATCATCAAAAAAATTGAAAAGGCCACGAGGTGTGCAACTCAGTGGCCTTAATAAGATTCTATATGCTTAACGTATTACCAATAAATTAAATAACTTAGCTTAAATTAGCCTATTCATATTTAAGTTAAAAAAACGAACTCTTCCTCGAAATACAATGAGGACATTCCTCTAAATAGTTCGAGTTAGCGCAAGGCGGCAAACGAAGTCATTCTTAGGAGCATACATAAGTATGTGACTAAGATGACTAAGAGAAGCCAACGCAGTGATCACTCGAAATATGACGAGGATATTCCTCTAAATAGTTCGAGTTGTGACTAGGCGGCAAACGAAGTCATTCTTAGGAGCATACATAAGTATGTGACTAAGATGACTAAGAGAAGCCAACGCAGTGATCACTCGAAATATGACGAGGATATTCCTCTAAATAGTTCGAGTTGTGACTAGGCGGCAAACGAAGTCATTCTTAGGAGCATACATAAGTATGTGACTAAGATGACTAAGAGAAGCCAACGCAGTGATCACTCGAAATATGACGAGGATATTCATCTAAATAGTTCGAGTTGTGACTAGGCGGCAAACGCAGTCACTCTTAGGAGCATACATAAGTATGTGACTAAGATGACTAAGTGAAGCCAACACCGCCACCGCTTGAAATACGACGAAGACATCCTCTAAATAGTTCGAGTTGTGGCTAGGCGGCGAACGAAGTCATTCTTAGGAGCATACACAAGTATGTGACTAAGATGACTGCGTGAAGCCAACAACGCCACAGCGCGAAATATGACGAGGATCAGCTCGCTTTCTTTTCGTGCTGCAAACGATATTGTACTAAATCCTCTATAGTCACTACCGTCAGGCCATGTTGCTTACCAAATGCCGCCACGTCTGGTGTGCGAGCCATTGAGCCATCATCGTTGGTCAACTCACATAACACACCTGCGGGTTTGAAGCCTGCTAATGAAGCTAAATCGATGGACGCTTCTGTATGACCTCGGCGTGCTAATACACCGCCTTCACGACCTCGCAATGGAAAAACGTGGCCAGGGTGGTTTAGGTCTGCTGGCACTGCGTTATCCGCAATCGCAGCACGAATAGTTGTAATACGGTCTGCGGCTGAAACCCCTGTGGTGACACCATTTGCTGCTTCAATCGTCACGGTAAAGCCCGTTTGATTTTGGCTGGTGTTATTTTCCACCATCATTGGTAGTTCCAGTTTTTTGCGACACTCTTCAGTGATGCACAAGCACACAATACCGCTGCTATAGCGAATGGTGAATGCCATTTGCTCTGCAGTCATAGTTTCTGCTGCAAAAACTAAATCGCCTTCGTTCTCACGATCTTCATCGTCCAGAACAAGAACACCTTGGCCTTGACGTAAGGCTTCGAGAGCTTTTTCAACACGTTCGATTGGATTACCGAATTCGGAAAGTAGCGTATGATCCATGGTAAAAACCTCTTAAATAGTTATTAACTAGTTACCAGAATCAAGGCAGTCTTAGGATTACGAGAAATGATGAATATATAAATTACCTACAAATGGCAACTTACCTATTCAGGTATGCAGAACATTATTGTGCATTGCCGCACAAAGATGCAGATACAGTTAATTCTCTCCCATCCGGACTATAACCGTCGGCTCCAGATTCACACTGGATCTGCTGACCTTTATCACCTAAATGATAAAGCGCTCGCGGGCTTCATGCGCGTTGCATGTTACCGCCGGTGGGGACTTTCACCCCGCCCTGAGATAAACGCAATTAATATAACGCCAATAATTCTACTACGCAACGGTGCTTTTCAAAATTGGCGAGCCTCTCACACTTTTGGTCAAAAAATATGAATAAAAACCTAGAGTTATCAGGGGTAATTAAAAGTACAGATATTACCAACGTCCCTATTATGGTATGAAAAGCAGAATAAGGCGTAAATTGTCCTAAATATCAGGCCAAATACCATACTTAACTAAAATAATTTATTAACTTGTATAATAATACCCAACAATAAAAACGCAATTTAAGGAATATTGGAGTGAAAAAGTTTCGTTTTATTTTTCCTATTTTTTTAGTGGTCGGCATCTTATTTTTAATCGGAACGGCTTTTGCGCTTTATTCCAGTATGGATATGGCAAAAAATGGCATCAAAACAACAGGAATAATCACTGATCTCGATATTAGTGTTTCGGAAGATAAATCAAAAACCTATTTTCCAATTATCGAATTTACCACCCAAGAAAATCAACAAATCGAGTTTCGCTCATCAATGGGGAGTAGCAGTTACCGAAACAGCATCGGTCAATCCATTGATATTCTTTATAACCCTACAAATCCACAAGGTGCCATTATTGATTCGCTCTTTGGCGTATATGGTCTGAGTATTATTCTGGGGATTTTCGGCGGTGTATTTACGTTAATTGGCGGCATTCCTGTTTTGCTCGGTGCCGCCAGTAAGAAAAAAAGCACCCGTTTGTTGCGTGAAGGTACGCCAATTCAAGTCAAAATCACGGGCGTTGAAGAAAATACCCTGATTCAAGTGAATAGGCGTTCTCCTTACCAAATTATTGCAGATGTGCATGATAAAAGTACAAATTCAATTAAGCGTTATAAAAGTGAGAATATTTATTTCGACCCATCGCCTTATATTGATAGGGAAAATGTGACCATTTACCTCGATAAAAGTAATGCCAGTAAATACTACATGGACATCCGTTTTTTACCTGAATTGAAATAACCTTAAAGTGACCATCTTGGATAATTCAACCTTCAAGATGGTCATTTTCCCCTCAGACTCATTCCCCCTTGCCCCCTTGTACGCAAGTATCATCTGGAAACAGGAAAAGAGTTTATTACCACGACAAGAGGTATTACACTACCCCCAACTCATTTCTTAAAAAATTTAAGGACCCGCGAATGCTCGATCCGAAAAAACTTGAACAAGTTGCTCGCCAAATTCAAGGTGCATTACCCCAAGGCGTACGTGATTTAGGTGAAGACTTTGATAAAAAACTGCGCTCACTGTTACAGTCACAACTCGGCAAATTAGACTTAGTCAGCCGTGAAGAGTTTGATATTCAAACTCAAGTGTTGTTACGCACTCGCGAAAAGTTAGCTAAAATGGAACAACGCATCAGTGCCCTTGAAGCCAGCTTAAGTACTGAAGAAAAAACAGCTGAATAAACCGAATTGTGACGCCCTCGTTGGCGTCACATTTTACTAATTAGACATTAATTCGCGTTCTAATAACTGTACGATATACTGATTTTTAGAGATCTTATGGGCTGTTGTTGCAGCATTTAAATAAGCTTCCAAGCGGCTAGGATAACGCAACGTGAATGACTTCACGGTATCTTCATCTTTAAATGGCGGTATTCCTTCCTCACGACAGCTTTCAATATAGTCACTTAATGAGATTTGCCCTTCTTTTTTCAGCCCTTCAATACTATCGGAAACAAAATCACAATAACCACTCACATCTAAAAATTGACCGCGAAATGCTTTAATGTCTGCTTCATAGGTGACAGAAGCAGGATGCCCATTGATTGTCATGACATTACTGCTTTTAATCATATTCCCCCCTATTATGTTTTCTAACCATTCACGTAATCCATTAACCGCGCCTTTATCCATTGTGTTCCCCGGATGAGGTTGGTGTGTCAGAAACAACGAACCACATAAAATAAACCTGCGTCGTGAGCCGTTACCCTTTTTGATTTGACCACCTAGATGATTGATTAAACTGAGTACATCATCCCACCTAATGGCTGATTTAGGTGAGATGGTCAGTATATCAACCATGGTTTTCCGGTGCTTAGCACTCAATTCCCTGATTTTGATCATCGTCTATTCCATGACGTCATTAACTGATATCAAATTAAGATAAAAACACAAATGACGTCAATAGATGACGTCATTGTTATTTAAAACCATTAAATAATAAAAAACCCAGCTTCGGCATATCACCAAAGCTGGGTCATCAATCATTAAGGAACTAATCAGTGATTAGCTGGTTTTCATAATATTTTTAATAATGTTTGTCGTTGAAATACCATCTTCGAAATTAAGCACTTTGACTTCACCACCCGCAGCCCAAACCTCAGCACTGCCTGCGATATCTTCAGGGCGATAGTCGCCACCTTTAACCAGAATGTCAGGTAGAACTTCCGCAATTAAACGTTGCGGCGTGTCCTCTTCAAAAGCCACGACCCAATCGACAGCCCCTAGCGCACCTAAAACAATCATGCGTTGCTCTAATGGGTTCACTGGGCGAGTTTCACCTTTAAGGCGACGCGTTGATGCATCACTATTTACTGCAACAATCAGTCTATCACCCAGCTTACGTGCATTAGCTAAATACGAAACATGGCCTGCGTGCAAAATATCAAAGCACCCGTTAGTCATCACCACGCACTCACCACGTTGCCTTGCATTGGCAACCGCTTGTTTGAGCTCGCTTTCGGTCATCACACCAAAGCCCGTATCTGCACGGCCACGGATCGCATTTTCCAATTCGATAGGGGAAACGGTGGATGTCCCAAGTTTACCAACAACAACACCCGCTGCCGCATTTGCTAACGCACAAGCTTCGTGTAATGGACGACCAGATGCAATTGATGCCGCTAATACACCAATGACCGTATCCCCCGCCCCCGTGACATCAAACACTTCTTGTGCTTGTGTTGGCAGATGCAATGGCGCTTCATCACGGCGGATCAGGCTCATGCCTTGCTCTGAACGCGTGATCAATAACGCTTTTAATTCCAATGAATTAAGTAGCGCCATCCCTTTTTCTTCAACATCTTGATTTGTCTTGCAAGGCCCAACGATGGCCTCAAACTCAGACATATTTGGCGTTAATAATGTTGCACCACGGTAGCGTTCAAAATTGCTGCCTTTCGGGTCAATCAATACGGGCACACCCGCCTTATTCGCTAACGCTATCATTTTTTCAACGTGGGTTAATGCGCCTTTCGCATAATCAGATAGCACTAATGCACCGATGTGAGGCAAAGCTTGTTCAATACGCTCTAAAACAGGCGCCACATCGACGTTGTCAAAACCTTCTTCAAAATCAAGGCGAATTAGCTGCTGGTTACGAGACAGCACCCGTAACTTTGTAATCGTTGGATGTGTTGGGATAGCAACAAAATCACAGCGAACTTGTACAGCATTTAAGTTTTCCGTTAATGCTTTTGCAGCATCATCAATCCCTGTTAAGCCGACAAGGCGAGAGTTTGCCCCCAATGATGCAATATTCATCGCGACGTTTGCCGCGCCACCTGGGCGTTCTTCTACCATCGTGACTTTCACCACTGGCACAGGGGCTTCGGGGGAAATACGGTTTGCAGGGCCATGCCAATAACGGTCTAACATCACGTCGCCAACTACCAGCACACCGGCTTTTTTGTAATCCGGAAGAGTTACTTTCATCCTGCACTCCAGTTTTAAAAAGGAAATTTGATCATAATTAGCTAATTAGCATATTACGCTAATTAGCTAAATAAAATACGTTTTAACTCATTCACCTAGCCATTTTTGCCAACTGGCTAACACTTGCTCACGTTGCTCTGCAAATTGGCTCATATCTACACGACTAGGTAATGACTGCAAAGCTAAGTGATGCAATTCATTGCGCATGGTGACATAGGCCTGAGTTAATGTGTTAGCTTCTTCATCCGACATAAAATCGTACTGTGCCATCAGTTCAAAAATACGCACATTGTCAGACCAACGCGTTAATGCTTTGTTTTGTGAGGCAAAGCGCAACACCAAATATTGCGCGATAAACTCAATATCCGTGATCCCACCAGGGTCAGCCTTTAAATCAAACTCATTGGCTTGGTGGCTGCCTAAATGCTGGTGCATTTTTACTCGCATGTCCCGCACTTGCTGTTGCAGTGTGTGCGCCTCTCTTGGCAAGCACAGAGTTTCATGGCGAATTCGGGTAAATTGCTGTTGTAATTCAACATCACCAAATATCATTCGAGCACGAATAAGCGCTTGGTGTTCCCATGTCCACGCATCATTTTTTTGGTAATCATCAAAGGATTGAATAGTACTGACTAGCATCCCTGATTCCCCTGATGGCCTTAATCGGGCATCCACTTCATAGAGAACCCCTGATGCCGTACGCGTACTGAATAAGTGAATAATGCGCTGTGCAACACGCAAATAAAACTGCCTTGCATCAATAGAGCGCTCACCAATAGTGACCACATTCAAGGGGCAATCAAACAGAAAAACCAAATCTAAATCAGAGCTATAGCCTAACTCCCAGCCCCCCAGCTTACCGTAGCCTAATACAGCAAAGCCATATTGCTTGCTATCACCTTGCGCTAAATGGGCAGGTTCACCGTAGCGCTTCACCATTTTTTGCCATGCTTGATGAACAACAGCATCAATAATCGCTTCTGCAAGGTAGGTTAAGTGATCGCTGACTTTCATGACAGGCAGCACGCCAGAAATATCTTCCGCAGCAATTCGCAAGAGTTGTGCTTGTTTAAATTGGCGCAATGCTTCCAACTGCTGCTCTTCATCCTCTTCAGGCACACGCATCAAATATTGGCGTAATTCATCGCGATACGCTGTTAATGGAAGAGGCTGATAAAGCGATTGTGGGTCAAGTAATTCGTCGAGAAGCAAAGGATGGAGAGAGAGCTGCTCAGCAATCATTGGCGAGGCAGCACACAAACGAATAACGTGGGTCAGCACCTCGTCAAATTCAAGCATTAACTCAAGGTAAGTGGTTCTGCTGACAATGCTTAGCAACAGTGGCGTAATACGCTCAAGGACTTGCCCTGCATCATCGCGTTCACCAATTTTTGCCAATAACTTGGGCATGAGCTCATCAAGAACATCACGTCCTCGAGGCCCTATAGTGCGTTTGTTCAAGTCATGGCGGAACATTAAAATACCATGAATGATCCGCTGCGCAATATCCTCACTCTGGGAAGGTAAGTAGGCGGCAAGTTCTTCTTTAGATAGGTCGCTTTGCCACAATGTGATGTAAATTTCATCGAAATTACCCGCATCTTCACCATCGTCATCTTGCCCAATTTGCTCCGCAAATATGTGGTGAACTGCCGCCATTTTTTGGTTTAGCAATGCGTAAAAATCCGCCCAGTTGGCAAAATTCATTCCCCATGCTAAACGCGCTTGATTGAGTGCATTGTCAGGAAGTGTCTGAGTTTGTTGGTCGTCAATACTTTGCAGCAAATTCTCCACTCTACGCAGAAAAATGTAGCTATCTTGCAAGATATTGACCTGATTGTCTGGTAATAAAGCAAGTTCGCGGATCCCTTGAAACGTGGAAAATAGTGATTGTGATTGTAAAACGGGTTCACGCCCTCCGCGGATCAACTGAAAAACTTGGGAAATAAACTCAATTTCACGGATCCCTCCAGCCCCCAGTTTGATGTTATCCACCAAACCACGGCGGCGAACCTCTCGCTCAATCATATTTTTCATATTGCGCAGGGACTGGATCACGCTGAAATCAATATAGCGGCGATAAACAAACGGACGCAATAATTTACGCAAGCTTTCGGCGTAATGCAGGCTATCGGGCCCCATAATTCGCGCTTTGACCATCGCATAACGTTCCCAATCACGCCCTTGTTCTTGGTAATAATCTTCCAGCGCTGAAAAGCTGAACACGAGCGGACCACTGTCGCCAAACGGGCGCAAACGCATGTCCACTCGATAAACAAAACCGTGGGCGGTTACTTGATCGAGCATGCGGATCAGTTTTTGCCCTAAGCGGGTAAAGAATTGCGCATTATCGAGCTCTTTACGGCCACCTTGCGTAACACCGTTTTCAGGATAGGCAAAAATAAGGTCAATATCGGAAGAAAAATTCAGCTCTCGCCCACCCAACTTCCCCATTCCCAGAACTAACAGCGGTTGTGGTTTTCCTTCGTGGTTACAAGGCGTTCCCCACTGCTGGCTATATTCTTGATACAGCCAATTCCTTGCTGCAACAATCAAGGTTTCCGCTAACACACTGAGTTGATAAATGGTGTCTTGCTGCGAACACACTGCCAATACTTGCATCCACGTACAGCGTACTAATATTTGGTGACGGAACGTGCGCAGCACCTGCATTAAATGATCTTCGCTTGAAACAGATGAAACACTGTCCGCTAGCCAAGTCTCATAATGTTGCCATTCGTCTGCCTTCGGTGGGTTCGCGCGGATATCCAATAGAAACTGTGAATGCGCAAGAACCTGTTTAAGTGCAAAATCACTAAAAGAGAGCACTTGTGCTTCATCTTCACTCAAAGGCAATAAATCAGGCGCTTGGCCAGCTAACTGATTTAAAACACGTTCTTTTTGGGCTCGGAGTAAATCAGGCTGTGGATGCATGTTGTTCGGATCCTAGTGATCTTCTTGGTAAGTTAATGCACTTAACCATTGAATAAAGGCCAGCTTACATTTTAACCACTGACTGCTATAACAAAAATCATCTGCACTGATGTCTTCATTCGCAATATCCAAGCGTAATTGGTCTAACGGTATGTCATGGATAAAATGTGGGGCTGAGTTTTGATAATGCACCAAAAAAGCTTGAACAAAGCGCAAGAACTCCACAAAACCGTGGCGCGCATCGTTTTCACCAGCTAACCAATACGTTTCATGTTGCTGGCACAATAACTGCATATGTGTCAGCGATTTTTCAATAGGCTGTTCTTCATAATCAAATAGTGAATCAGGGCGTGTTAATAGCGCTTTAGTCGGTGAAAGCAGGGAATAACCTCGAGCCGCTTTACTTAAGGAAGACAAATATAACCCATCAATATCAGCAAATTTTTTCGCTAAATTAAGCACATCCGCAATGAAACCTTTTTTGAGTTCTAACTCAAACTCCTGAATAGGCAGATCTTTTGCACCTACACAGATTTCACCTTGGTCAAGCACCACTTCAATTTCGCTGTCTTCAAAGGTGACTAGCCATTTTTCACGCGTAAAGTTGGTGCTAAACAACACACTGAGTTCAGATTGTAATGCTGCAACATCCGTGCCTTCTGGCCAAATTTCGTCAGGGAAAGCGCCAAGATCCAGCTCAGGGGAATCAATATCGACATTGTATTCTGGGCGTTGATGTAAACCACCAATCGCCTGCCCCGCCGTTTTCATCGTCATTTCATAACGCCCATCGCAACCACGAATACGTAGCCCCATATCCCATTGACGTAATTGCCTTTGTGGCGTGTCAAAATAAATATTGGTTAACTTCGTTGGCTCACTGTATTGATGGGGCAATGTCGATATACTCTGACGAACAGCCTCTATGGCCTCACTTTTGGCGGCTAATTTGAGTTCAACCTCGACGTGGCTCATACATATCCTTATTTGATAATTTCACTGCACTCATCTTACCCCAATCAAGCGATGCTGAGAAAAGAATCTGTATTGAAATCAAAAATTCTCTCTGCCAGATTTCTTTTAGAGAGTTATCTTGAAAAAAGGGTAAAAATAAGGGTAATTTAGACAGTTAGGATAGTTCTCATTATCCTTTAGAGGACCAAGACATCGGTGTTTAGGGTTTGCACCCTGCCACTTTACTTATTAGTATTCAATGAATACCACATTCATTCACCACCAAAAGACTGTAAATACCATGCGAAAAATTCCATTATTATTAATTTCAATCATGGGGCTAGGCCTTTCCTTCAACACACAAGCAGCAGAAAAACGTTATGTTTCAGATGACTTATCAACATATGTTCATAGCGGCCCTGGCACAAAATATCGTATCGTAGGAACGCTTAACGCAGGGGAAGAAGTTGAGCTGATTTCCACTGATAGCAAGTTTGCTCAGGTACGTGATGATAAAGGCAGAACAGTTTGGCTACCGGTTGATCAGCTTAGTAATAAACAAAGTATGAAAACCCGGATTCCCGAATTGGAAGCCGAAAATCAAAAACTCCGTCAGCAGTTAGATAATATTGATGGTACGTGGAACACTCGCACCGCCGATATGCAACAAAAAGTGGCAGACAATGACAATATCGTTCGCCAACTGAAAGCGGAAAATGAAAAATTAAAGAATGAATTAATTAAGTCTGGTAAAAAACTCGAAATTGCTGAGGTGAACCTTGATGATCGCCGCCGTGAATTGATTTTACAATGGTTTATGTATGGTGGTGGTGTGGCAGGCGCAGGCTTAATTTTAGGTTTAATTTTACCGCACCTCATTCCACGTCGTAAAAAACGTAATGATGGCTGGGTGTAATTAAGGTTATTGCGATGAAAGTGTATCTGGTTGGCGGTGCCGTACGTGACCAACTCCTCAAACTGCCTATTTCTGATAGGGATTTTGTGGTGGTTGGTACGACACCTGAAGCTATGCTGGCAGAAGGTTTTCAACAGGTTGGGAAAGATTTCCCGGTCTTTTTGCACCCAAAAACTCATGAAGAATACGCGTTAGCCCGAACAGAACGTAAAACGGGTGCGGGCTATACTGGGTTTAGCTGCTACAGCGCACCTGATGTCACTATTGAAGATGACTTATTACGTCGTGACCTCACCATTAATGCCATCGCCCAAAGTGATTCAGGGGAGATTATCGACCCATTTAATGGCGTAAATGACCTTAAAAAACGGGTTCTACGCCATGTTTCGGATGCATTTGCAGAAGACCCACTGCGCGTTTTGCGGGTCGCACGCTTTGCAGCACGTTACTTCGAGCAAGGTTTCACGATTGCTCCAGAAACACTGGCATTAATGCAGTCAATGGCGATAACGGGAGAGTTATCGCACTTAACGGCAGAACGCGTTTGGGTAGAAACAGAAAAGGCCCTTAAATCGAACGCACCTCAGATTTATTTTGACGTTTTACGCCAATGTGGTGCGCTCGCAGTGCTATTCCCCGAGATCGATAATCTATTTGGCGTTCCTGCCCCTGAAAAGTGGCATCCTGAAATCGACACAGGGGTTCACACGTTGATGGTGATGAAAGTGATTGCCACGTTGTCCAATGATGTGGACATTCGCTTTGCCGCACTTTGCCATGATCTCGGAAAAGCGCTTACGCCCCCTGATGTTTGGCCAAGTCATCCTAATCATGGAGAAGCAGGGATCCCACTTATTGAGCAGCTTTGTAATCGGCTTCGAGTCCCAACTGATGCACGAGATTTAGCCCGCTTAGCAGCTCGGTATCACGATAAAATTCACGTCATCAATCGGTTATCAGCGAGTGATTTAGTGGCGGTTTTTGATGGCTTAGATAGTTGGCGCAAGCCAGAGCGTATTATGCAGCTCAGTTTAATCAGCGAAGCCGATGCCAGAGGCCGACTGGGCCTTGAACAACACACCTATCCACAAGGCGAGTTTCTACGCGAAGCATTTGCTATCGCACAGTCTGTCGCGGTAAAACCCATCATTGATCAAGGGTTTAAAGGGCCTGATATACGCCAAGAATTGACACGCCAGCGTATTGAGCATATTGTCCGCTGGCAACAACAGCAGCAAATTATTGAGATGAACCTATAGATATGAATGATACTGGCGGTAAAACGCCGCCAGTCATCTTTTACGCGGTTTTTGTACCTCTTTCGATTACAACACCAACTTGGTGAGCGCGTGCAACTGCGCCTGGTTTAGCAACTTTAATGCGTACCCATGGGCTATTAAATTTTGTCATTAAAAGTTGGGCGACTTCTTCAGCAACACGTTCAACTAAACCAAATTTGTTTGTTTCTAAATGGCTAATAAGGGTTTGGCTGACTTGCGCATAATCTAAGCAGTGTTCAACATTATCGCTCAAAGACGCGCGTTTGTTATCCCATCCCATTTCGATATCGAGCACTAATTTCTGCTCAATAGTTTGTTCCCAGTCATATACACCAATCGTGGTGATGACTGATAATTGTTCAATAAATACGATATCCATCACGTCATTTTCTCGTTTATGTACTGAATTAATACCACTTCAGCAAAAATATGCGTATTATCCAAGGCTGAAGTGAATATATGGCCTCAACCGTTTTGGAGTTAGCTATGAGTGCAACCGCGCTTGGCATGATAATCTTCGCTTACCTTTGTGGATCAGTTTCCAGTGCAATACTGATCTGCCGTATAGCGAGACTACCCGATCCCCGTCAACACGGCTCTGGTAACCCCGGTGCAACTAACGTCTTACGCGTTGGAGGCAAAGCCGCCGCCGCCGCCGTACTACTTTGCGACGTTTTAAAAGGGATGATCCCCGTTTGGCTGGCTTATTATCTCAATGTGCCCCCATTCTATCTTGGCTTTGTCGCAATTGCAGCCTGCCTTGGGCATATTTATCCTGTTTTCTTTCACTTTAAAGGCGGAAAAGGAGTAGCCACAGCATTTGGTTCTATCGCCGCTATTGGCTGGGATCTTTCAGGGTTAGTGGCAGGAACATGGTTACTCACTGTCCTACTCAGTGGCTATTCATCTCTAGGCGCAATTGTTAGTGCGCTGCTAGCACCATTTTACGTTTGGTGGTTTAAGCCTGAATTTACCTTTCCTGTTGCCATGCTGTCATGCTTAGTCTTAGTGCGTCACCACGGCAATATTCAACGCTTATGGCGCGGGCAAGAAAGCCGTATTTGGCAGAAATTAAAAAATAAAAAGCAAAAAACCAATAAAGAAATCGCCCAAGAAACCAAAGAAAAAGAGTTAGACGACTAAGTCCCCATTTCCGCTTTCTTGAAAAGAGCTGAAAATCAGCTCTTAGGTTGTTGACAAAGCAGGATAAAAGCGTGGTTTTTCCTGCTTTGTGTTATCAGCCGAAAATCAGTGAATTGATTTTCCTCGTCTATTTTCAAAACCTATCCAACCTGCTGCCAAACCTAACCGGTTTGTCAGCTGTCTAAGAGCTGAAAATCAGCTCTTTTTTTATGCCCTAACACTTGCTAAAAATTTCCTAAAAAAACACCTCAAAAAAACAATAGCGTTTAATCCTTTCCTAAAACTGTACCAGTAGCAATTTGTGCTGTTGTTACATTTTAGCCATAACTAGCGCACACTTTTAAAAAAAAGTTAATTTATTGCAAATTTATTACTAATGAATATTTAAAAACTGTCGACTATATAAAAGGAAAACTAAACAATAATAATGGTATTTATCATGAGCAGAACCCCTTATATCACTCAAAACGAACATATCTTAGATGAAGATATTACACTTATGACCACTAGCGACCTACAAGGAAACATTGTTCACGCTAATGATTTCTTTGTTCAAGTTAGTGGTTATGAATTAGATGAATTATTAACACGCCCCCATAATATTATCCGGCACCCTGATATGCCAAAGCAGGCATTTGCGGATATGTGGGCAACCCTGAAAAAAGGCGAACCGTGGACTGGCATTGTCAAAAATAGGCGTAAAAATGGCGATCATTATTGGGTGAGAGCCAATATTATTCCCATGGAGCGCAAAGGTGTTATTACGGGTTATATGTCGATTCGGACACGTGCTACCCGCCAAGAGATCGCCACTGTGGAACCCCTCTATGCAGCTATGAGTGAAAATAGGAGCAAACAAAAAATATTCAAAGGGATTGTGCTTTCTAAAAAATGGCCTTTTCATCTTTCAACCCTCTCAACGCGTTGGCGAATTCGGCTCACCATAAGTCTGTTATTTGCATTTTGGATGGCGATAGCGAGTTTAGCTGGGTTACAAAACACCCCGTTACTTATCGCGAGCTTATGCACCTTCGCTACGCTGCTAATTAGTAATATTATCTTTGAACGAATTTTGGCCTCTCCCCTTGAAAACATTATGACTCAAGCACTCGGTATCGCCCGCGGCAATCGCCACAGCGTCAATCATATGCAGCGCACAGATGAAATTGGCCAGCTATTGCGCTCAGTCGGGCAACTTGGCCTTGTGTGCCGCTGGTTGATAAAAGATGTTTCTGAACAAGTGGATAACGTACGAAAAGGTAGCCAATCTTTAGTCGCCGACTGTAGTGAGTTAGATACTCATACCCAAAGAACAGTCGGATATATGCAGCAAACCGTGGCGACGATGAACCAAATGGCTGTTTCGGTAAAAATGAATGCAGACAACACCATCCAAGTTGACCAACTTTCGAATGCGACCAGTGAAACTGCAGTGAGTGGTGGCGCAATGATGGAAGCCGTAGTTGGCACCATGGACGAAATTGTTCATAGCACTAATAAAATCAACTCAATTACTGATGTCATAAAAGACATCGCCTTCCAAACCAATATATTAGCGCTTAATGCCGCGGTGGAAGCCGCCCGCGCAGGGGAGCAAGGCAAAGGGTTTGCCGTGGTGGCTAATGAAGTTCGCAGCTTAGCAAGCCGAAGCGCAAGCGCCGTCAATGATATTCGTGAATTGATTAATGACTGTGAGAAAAAGGTCAATTCTGGGAAAAACCAAGTGCATACTGCAGGAAATACAATGAAAAACATTGTTGACCAAGTACAAAATGTGACCCAGTTAATCACGCATATTAGCCAAGCAACATCTGAACAAGCGGCTGGTATTTCTGATATCACTCAAGCGGTCAGTGAATTAGAAACCATTACGCAGCAAAGTACGCTCTTGGTTGAACAAAGTACAGAAACATCCAATATGGTGAAAGACCGATCAATACGCCTTGAAGAGGCAGTGATTGTTCTACATTAATTTTTGACACCATAAAAAAGGGCTGTGGTTAAACAGCCCTTCATGTTGATATAGATGCACGCTATTTTTCTAACGGTGGCAATTCTGCCAGCGGCCAACGTGGACGCACTGTCACCCCTAAGCCTGTCGTTGTGCCACCTTTTAGACGAATCAGCCCTGCAAGTGCAATCATCGCGCCATTGTCGGTGCAAAATTCAGGGCGCGCATAGAACACTTCACCGCCACGCTGTTTCAGCACCTCTTCCATTTTGGCACGAAGTGTACGGTTAGCGCTAACGCCCCCTGCCATAACCAGACGTTTAAAACCTGTTTGCTCAAGCGCACGCTTACATTTGATAGCCAGTGTATCAACCACGGCATCTTCAAATGCACGCGCGATATCAGCGCGAGTTTGGTCATCATCAGCATTTTCACGGATCGTATTCGCCGCGAAGGTTTTTAACCCTGAAAAACTGAAATCTAAACCCGGTCTGTCCGTCATAGGCCTTGGGAAAACAAAGCGCCCTGCGGTACCTTGCTGGGCCATACGCGATAAAACTGGGCCACCGGGGTAGTCTAACCCTAACAGTTTCGCCGTTTTATCGAAGGCTTCCCCTGCGGCATCATCAATAGACTCGCCTAATAGCTCATATTCGCCAATGCCTGTCACACTAATCAATTGTGTGTGACCGCCTGAAACGAGCAATGCAACGAATGGAAACTCGGGGCTTTTTTCTTCCAACATAGGCGCCAATAAATGCCCTTCCATGTGGTGAACAGCCACTGCCGGTACGTTCCAAGCAAATGCTAACGAACGTCCTACTGTTGCACCAACCATCAATGCCCCCACCAGACCAGGGCCTGCAGTATACGCAACGGCATCGATGTCTTCACGGGTTAAATTGGCTTCTTTCAGTGCTGCTTGAATTAATGGCACCGTTTTACGAATATGGTCGCGAGATGCCAGTTCAGGCACAACACCACCGTAATCAGCGTGGACTTTAATTTGGCTGTATAATTGGTTGGCTAGCAAGCCAAGCTCGTCGTCATAGATTGCGATACCAGTTTCATCGCAAGAAGTTTCGATACCTAAAACACGCATTGCACTACCCTTGTTTATTTCATAGGCGCAAGTCTATCACTATTTTCGGACTATCGCGTAATTTATGTTGCCAAAAGGCTGACTTTCCTTGTTGTATAGTCTATAATCAACCCCCTGTAATAAAAATTTCGTGTGGCTAATTCTCATTATCGTCTGGTTTTGTTTGCTTTTTCATCGAACGAGCTGCAAATCAGGTGATCTTGTGTGATTCAATTTTATACGGCACTTTACAAACCCGTACTCATTGAAGTAAAATTCCGCACCATTTTAAATGATGGCTGGTGAACAAAAACCAGCAACAAACCGATTTCTATCGAGGTGAGAGGCACATGCCGGTAATTAAAGTACGTGAAAACGAGCCATTCGACGTTGCACTGCGTCGTTTCAAACGTTCCTGTGAAAAAGCAGGTGTTTTAGCTGAAGTTCGTCGTCGTGAATTCTATGAAAAACCAACGACTGAACGTAAACGCGCTAAAGCATCAGCTGTTAAGCGTCACGCTAAGAAACTGGCTCGCGAAAACGCACGCCGTACTCGTCTGTACTAATTGATTGCGGTGTTAACCGCATTCATGACAGACGATAGCTAATATAAGAATTGAGTCACTCTCGCAGTTATTTTTTTCTTGTAGTAGTCATAGCTAAGCAGTTAAAGGCCGTGCTTTCCTAAAGGAAGCGCGGCTTATTATCGTTCATCAACAGGCGAAAAAGAGGCTTATGGCTGGACGAATTCCGCGTTCATTTATCAATGACTTGTTAGCGAGAACTGACATCATTGATTTAGTCGATGCAAAAGTCCCGTTAAAAAAACAGGGTAAAAACCATCACGCTTGCTGTCCGTTCCATAACGAAAAAACCCCATCTTTTACCGTTAACGGTGAAAGGCAGTTTTATTATTGTTTTGGTTGTGGTGCCCACGGTAACGCTATCGATTTTTTGATGAATTACGACAAACTCGATTTTGTCGAAGCAATTGAAGAGCTTTCTGCATTACATGGCCTTGATGTTCCCTACGAAAAAGGAACAGGTACAAGCCAAATAGAATTACATCAACGACAAAACTTGTATCAGTTGATGGAAAAAATTAACCAATTTTACTGCGCTGCCTTAAATCATCCCTCGGCAAATAAAGCCAAAGATTATTTAAGCCAACGTGGTTTGAGCGCAGAAATTATTGAGCATTTTTCTATTGGTTTCGCCCCCCCAGGCTGGGACAATTTGCTCAAGAAATTCGCAGTAAACCCCGACAGTCGCAAACAGCTTGATGATGCAGGCATGTTAGTGACCAATGATAATGGCCGTGTCTATGACCGCTTTAGAGAGCGCGTTATGTTTCCCATTCGGGATAGACGAGGTCGAGTTATCGCCTTTGGTGGGCGAGTATTAGGGGATGCATTACCCAAATATTTGAACTCGCCAGAAACAGATATTTTCCATAAAGGACGCCAATTATTCGGCCTTTATGAAGCAACACAAAATAGCAGTGAATTAGCGAAGTTATTAGTTGTCGAAGGTTATATGGATGTAGTGGCATTGGCTCAGTATGACATCCGCTATGCGGTAGCATCACTGGGAACCTCAACCACCTCAGAACACATTCAGTTACTTTATCGTTCAACAGATACTGTTATCTGTTGTTATGATGGTGATAGAGCTGGCCGCGAAGCAGCATGGCGCGCATTAGAAACCGCCCTGCCTTATCTGACGGATGGCCGCCAACTACGCTTTATGTTTTTACCTGATGGTGAAGACCCTGATTCATTGGTACGCAAAGAAGGTAAAGAAGCCTTTGAGCAGCGAATGCAAACAGCACAAACGCTGTCAGGTTTTTTATTTGATTCACTCGTACCACAAGTTGATTTAACCACCCAAGAAGGGAAAGCAAAATTTAGTAAGCTTGCTATCCCTTTGATTAAACAGATACCGGGTGAGACTTTGCGCCTTTATATGGCGCAAGAGCTAGGAAATTTTATTGGTATACCAGATATTTCTCAGGTTCTTGCTATTATTGATAGAGAGAACACCGAGCAAGTTAATTATCAGGCGCCAAAATTAAAACCGACAACAATGCGAATTCTTATCGCACTGTTAGTGCAAAATCCGAACTTTTCGGAGCTTGTTCCCTCGCTAGAGGGAATTGCCCATATCCAAATGCCGGGGCTTTCTCTATTTCAGGAATTGGTCGATGTATGCCGTTCCACCCCCGGAATGACGACTGGGCAGTTGCTAGAGCGTTATCGAGATAATAATTTTTCGAAACAGCTTGAAAAACTAGCAACATGGAACGATATAGAAATAGAGGAGATAGCGGAAAATACCTTTATAGATGCATTAAATCATCTATTTAATAGCGCACTCAGCGAACGTTTCGACTATTTAATGGCGAAAGCTCGCACACAAAGTCTGACCCCGCAAGAGCGCGAAGAGGTGCACTTAATTACGCTGTCGCGAGTAAAAACATAATACAAACCCAAAACAGAATTAGTATATAAAACGGCTTAAGTGCCGCTAAACACAAGGCAGATGCCTGTAAAATGCTGCGAAAATAAAGGGCGTAGCAAATAATAAATATTTCCCTTTGTATGTTCTTGTTGGCCGAATGTTTCGCCGACCGACACCAATCTAAATACTCAGAAGTGTGGATACCGTCTTATGGAGCAAAACCCGCAGTCGCAGCTTAAGCTACTCGTCACCAAGGGTAAAGAGCAAGGTTACTTAACCTATGCTGAGGTCAACGACCATCTGCCGGAAGATATCGTCGATTCAGATCAGATTGAAGATATCATTCAGATGATTAATGACATGGGCATCCAGGTCATGGAAGAAGCACCTGATGCCGATGATTTGATTTTGGCTGAGAATACTTCCGATACAGATGAAGATGCAGCAGAAGCCGCTGCACAAGTTTTATCCAGTGTTGAAAGTGAAATTGGCCGTACCACTGACCCTGTTCGCATGTATATGCGTGAAATGGGGACTGTCGAACTTCTTACCCGTGAAGGTGAGATAGACATCGCAAAACGTATCGAGGATGGTATTAATCAGGTTCAGTGTTCTGTTGCTGAATACCCTGAGGCTATCACTTACCTTCTTGAACAATACGACCGTGTTGAAGCAGGTGAAAGCCGTCTATCTGACTTGATTACTGGCTTTGTTGACCCTAACGCGGAAGAAGATTTAGCCCCTACTGCCACCCACGTCGGCTCTGAATTACCAAAAGAAGAGCTAGATAAAGACGATGATGAAGATGAAGAAGATGAAGACGCAGACGATAGCGAAGACGATAACAGCATCGATCCTGAGCTAGCGCGCCAAAAATTCTCTGATCTTCGTGAGCAGTACGAAATTACGCGTCAACATATTAAACAATATGGACGCAGCGATACAAAAACTGCCGCTGCAATTGAACAACTTTCCGAAGTGTTCAAAGAATTCCGTTTAGTACCAAAGCAATTTGACTATCTGGTCAATAACATGCGTGAAATGATGGACCGCGTTCGTTTGCAAGAACGTACTATCATGAAGCTGTGTGTTGAACAGTGCAAAATGCCGAAGAAAAACTTCATCACCTTATTCAGCGGTAACGAAACCAGCGAGACTTGGTTAACAGCTGCAAAAGCAATGAATAAGCCTTGGTCTGAAAAACTGCTTGAAGTTGAAGAAGAAATTCTGCGTTGTCTGCAAAGACTGCGTCAAATTGAAGAAGAAACTGGCCTGACTATCGAACAGGTTAAAGACATCAACCGTCGTATGTCTATCGGTGAAGCGAAAGCGCGCCGTGCGAAAAAAGAGATGGTTGAAGCAAACTTACGTCTGGTTATTTCTATCGCGAAGAAATACACCAACCGCGGTTTGCAATTCCTTGACCTGATTCAAGAAGGTAACATCGGCCTGATGAAAGCCGTTGATAAGTTTGAATATCGCCGTGGTTATAAGTTCTCAACTTATGCAACATGGTGGATCCGTCAGGCTATCACTCGCTCAATCGCCGACCAAGCACGTACTATCCGTATTCCGGTTCATATGATTGAAACCATCAATAAACTGAACCGTATCTCTCGTCAAATGCTGCAAGAAATGGGCCGTGAGCCATCGCCAGAAGAACTGGCAGAACGCATGCTGATGCCGGAAGACAAAATACGTAAAGTTCTGAAGATTGCGAAAGAGCCAATCTCAATGGAAACCCCTATCGGTGATGATGAAGATTCACATTTAGGCGATTTCATTGAAGATACGACTTTAGAGCTGCCTTTAGACTCTGCAACGTCAGAAAGCTTGCGCTCTGCAACTCACGAAGTTTTAGCTGGTTTAACAGCACGTGAAGCGAAAGTCCTGCGTATGCGTTTTGGTATCGACATGAACACTGACCATACTCTTGAAGAAGTTGGTAAGCAGTTTGATGTTACCCGTGAACGTATTCGTCAGATTGAAGCGAAAGCACTGCGTAAACTGCGTCATCCAAGCCGCTCAGAAGTTCTGCGCAGCTTCCTTGATGAATAAGACTTAATTATTCTTATTGACAAAAACACCTGCCTTGGCAGGTGTTTTTTTATGGGCGCTATTTCATTTTGTTATTTTATTTTTCATCATTAAGCATAACGTTGCAATAATCGCGATCGCTCCGCCAAACATCGCCAGATTAAACCCTGAAACAAAAGCAGAACGCGCCAGTTGCTCAACTAGCAACGATGGCATCGAACCAGAACTATGAATTAAACGTTCGATTTCTTGAGTAGACATCGCACTATTCAACCTATCATTATGAAGCAATTGGCTCACAGCTCGGTGTGTCATTAGCGTGCCAAGTAAGGCAATCCCTAGTGTCATCCCTGTCTGCCTTAACGCGTTCATAATGGCTGAAGCAATCCCCGAATAGGCTTTTTCAACACTCGCCATCACTAAAGCACCAATTGCAGGTGTCGACATCCCCATCCCTGCGCCTAAAATAAATAATATTACTGCAATGGGCAGATAATGGGTTTCAGAATTTACCTGCGTAAATAATAATGAAGCGCTCGCAATTAAAATAAATCCAACAATCATTAAATTACGTACACTTATAAAACGGGATAATTTGCCAAATGAAAATGAAAATATTGCCATTGCAATAAATTCTGGTGCCATACGGATACCCGCTTCAAAGGCCCCCCACCCTTGGCCTTTTTGCAAAAATAAGGCGATAAAAAACACATTGCTGTAAGTGGCAAAACCAAGAGCAAAAGAGGCCATATTATATTGAAAGAAAAAAGGATTCTTTTTAAAAAGGAAAAACGGTAATAGCGGTTTTTTAACCCATTTTTCTACCCATATAAATGCTAAAACCGCCATGAGGAAAATGATTAATCCTCCCAGTGTTAAATAATTTCCCCAGCCTTTATCGCCTGCTTCAATTAAGGCGAAAGTTACGATTCCTAATGCCACAATACTCAATAGCTGTCCCAAAGGATCAAACGCTGCCTTATCAGGATCGGCACTTTCATCGATCCCTATCCACCCTAATAATAGGGTCAACAAACCAATTGGGATATTGATTAAAAAGATAGTCTCCCAGTCAAAGGTATCAACCAAAAAGCCCCCCAAGATTGGGCCAATAATTAATGAAAGTGCGCTCACCGCTGACCAAATTCCAATAATTTTAATGCGTTCAATGTCATTATGAAAAGCTTGGGTAATGATTGAAAGTGCCCCAGGGATCAATGCCGCAGCGGCTATCCCTTGGATAATACGCCCGATAATTAACATCTGAGAAGACACTGAGAATGCACAAATCGCTGAGCCTAAAGTGAAAATAACAATCCCCAGCAGCCATACTTTTTTACGCCCGTAGCGATCACTGATTGGGCCGACAGAAAGGATCAATGCCGACAAACACAATGCATACGCATCAATAATCCACTGTAACATCGATAAGCTCGCCCCCAGATCGTCACCAATTGCAGGGAGCGCCACATTCACAATACTGATATCCAATGTTGCCATAAATGTGCCTAAACACACGGCAAGGACCAAAAATATCCGTCTCATTTCATCTACCTCATCTTCGTTTATGACAACATCATAAAATATGACCGACCGACGGTCAATTTAAATGAGAATGAATATCATTATTTGTATGTCAGCGAATAAAACGTTTTATACCAAAAATAAACAACGGCCTAATCAGCCGTTGTTTATTAATAAAAGAGAAAGCTAGTTATTCAGAACGGGAGTTTCATGCAGATATTCCCAATAACATTGGTTATCAACAACTCGAATACAGACTGTCGATGTCCTTAATGTTGTGATCCCTTCATTTTCTTGTCGTTCCTGATATTGAACCCAACACCGCTCACTGGATTCGAATAACGGAATAACCTCAAATGGCACTGTCAGAAATGAGGGTTTTGCACCGACGTTTTGACTGAATAGCCCAGTCACCTCAGTTAAGCCAATTCGTTGCCCACCTATGGTGACCATTTTAAAGTTTTCAGTAAAACTGGCTAATAATGGCGCAACACTTTGATCGCTATTGCGACCTGTGAAAACATCTTCAATTAACACATGTACGTCGATAACACTTTGCAGTGCCTTTTGCATTGGATCACGCATTTATTTTTCCTTACTGACTGAAATTAATGAAAATAGCCCAAGAATAGAGGCAATTAAAAAAGTATATTGGTAGTTAGATAGCTGATCCGAAAATGGCATTAGGCTATATATGGAAATCAAAACGACAGCACCTACACTGAAAGCGACTTGGCGATTAATATTCCACAACACACTTCCTTGCAATAAATCTTTATCTTTAAAATCTATCAATGAACTGATTTGGGCTATGTTTGCACTTAATCCGCCCCCCATGCCCATTAATAAATATGCCATCACCAACAAGCTTAATTGTGCTGAACTTGATACCCAATAAAGTAAAAATATTCCCAAGCTATGCAATACAATACCGAGAACAAATAAACATTTTTTCCCTATACGAAAATAAAGACGCCCGCCAGAAACCATTGAAACAACAGCGCCAGCGGCATACAAAATCATAAATAATCCTGTTTGCCCTGCATTAAAGCCCAAATTAATTTGCAAGTTAAAAATATTCAGTAAATTTACCCCAGTAAAAATGCCAGGCACTGCGTAATAAACAATAAAGGCATTACGCAGATTGCTATTTTTTAATAGCTGAAAATTTAAAATAGGTTCACGGCATTTTTTGGCATAGTTAAGGTAAAAAACAAACACCACAACTGAGCTCAAAAAGCTGGTAAGGGCCAATACAATACTGTGATAATCGTTATACAACGAGAAAGACAATAATAAGCAAAGTAAACTGATACTCACTAATATAAGGCCGAAAATATCTGGCTTTTCCCGTGATACCTGCCCATCATTTTTTATCCAAACCCAAGCAAGTACAGCCGTTAATAAAGAAAATGGAATGTTAGAATAGAAAATCCAGTGCCAAGATAACGAATCAATAATTAAGCCACCAATTGCAGGCGAAAATGCAGGTGCAATAAGTGCCACTGTCATAATTAATGTCGATATACGTTGGCGGTCATTATTAGGAAATAATGCAAAAACGAGAGCTTGTCCAACAGGAATTAATAACCCTCCAGCCATCCCTTGAACAAAACGCCAAAAAATTAAGCTGTAAATAGACTGGCTTGAACCACTTAACCAGACTGCTAGTGTGAAAAGTAGCATCGAATAACACAGTAATTTTTGATTACCCAGCCGCCCAGCTAGCCACAGGCTAATCGGCATCACTAACACTAACCCTAAAATATACGCATTAGCAACCCAAGCAACCTGTGATTGGCTCGCTGAAAATGACGATGCAATATCAGGCAAAGATATCGCAGACATAAAAATATTAATGCAATCAATAAAAAAACCGAGTAAAAACACGGTCGCAATTTTGTATCGATAAGACATAACAACCCCTCCAGCGGCAAAGAATAAGGATTAGCCCTTTCTTTGTCGATACAAGAGAAGTAAACTCATTGTTTAATAAAGCAGAACAATAAATGCCATTATGCAAAAGAACCTTAAAAAAATTATCAGTTTCCTTCAGGTCGTGGATTCGGGGTCTTTCACTAAAGCGGCGGATATTTTAGGGCTAAGTCGCTCTATGGTCAGCGTAGACATAAAGCAATTAGAAACTGAGCTGAATGTGAGCTTACTGACACGAAATACCCGCAGTATTGCCCTAACCGAGGTTGGAAAACATTTTTACGAAGACTTTAAGCACATTCAGAGCCAAATTGATGAAGCCTTTGAAAAAAGCCAAAATTTAGGTACCAATATTTCAGGCTTATTACGCTTTTCATCGACAAGTGAATTTGGTCAACGCTTTATTCTTCCCTTACTTCCTGAATTTTGCCGCCTTTATCCTAAGTTAAAGTTACAATATTCCGTTAATTCATCCCTCGATGATTTAATTACAGAAAAACTTGATGTCTCTATTCGCCTTGGTAATTTAAAAAACTCATCACTTAAAATGAAAAAATTAGGTGATTACGACATTTACTTAGTTGCCAGCCCCGGATTTGTTCAAAAATACCAAATTAATCAGGTTTCTGACCTTGCACATGTTCCTTGGGTCAACCATTCCCTGTTAAATTGGCAAGATACACAATATTTTTTGCAAAATGACCAAGGAGATAAATTTAGTTTTCCCTTAATTAAAAGCCAATATGAGTCAAATTCTGCGGCAGTAATCCACCAAATGGTATTAGCCTCTTTAGGCATCGCTATTTGCCCTGCTTGGCTGGTGAATGAGGATTTAAATGCTAAACGTTTAGTCCGCGTTCTTCCCGAATACAATTTACCCAAGCAAAACATTCAGTTGCTTTATCCAAGTACCTCCGCTTTACCCGCGAAGACGCGTACTTTTATTGATTACTTAGCCGAAAGATTAGGTATTATTTCATGATGTTAGAAAATTAAAGCTTAGCATTCATTACCCGCTATATAAATTCAATATGAGTTAAAAATAGAATTAATAAATCTCGAAATCATTTCAGTTTAAAATTTTTCAATAAAGAATAAATAAATTTTTATTGTATTATTTAATTAGAACAGTCTAAACTAGAATGAGAACAAAAAACATCCAATTTAAAATAAAGAGACGATAAAATGAAGCTAACTCTAAGTAAAAATGCACAGTTTTATATTTTAAATAAAAAACTAACTAAAACATCTATAAAGAAAGCATTCACAGACATATCCGAAAAAAAATCGGAAATTTCCTTATTAATGAAATTAAAAAAATATATACAACAACATCAGGCCTAAAAACAGAATACTCAATTGTTGCATATAAATTTGAAGAAGAGCCTAGCTTTCTTGAAAACTCAACTATAAAAGAAATTAAATATGCATATTTACTTATAGTTGAATGTTTAGATACTTTAGTTATTCAAAAAAACATGTTGACTCACCTGAAAAGTTACTTAATGATTTCATTGAAGAGTTTAGTTATGATCAATTTTGCCATTTCTTAGGAAGTAGCAACCCTGAATACGAAAAAATGACTATGAAGAATATGAGCATATCTGATGCAGTGATTAGATCTCGCTCACTAGAAGCAAAAAGTTTAAATGGCATTATCCCTTCAAATTCTTCTAGCAGAGCAATTCCAAGTAGTTTTAGAATGAAAGCTCAAAATGGTTCTTACACTTTGTCACCAAATTCATCTCGAATTAGTCACAGAGATAAAAAATCAAACATAGAAGGGCTAATTGATTGGATAGTTGATATAAAAGATGAAATAAAAAACAGCAATAAATCTAGTGATTTTTTAAATAATTTCGCAAGCCCTATATGCTTGAAAGATATTATTAATAAAGGAATAAAAATTACAGCAATTTTAATTGACCTAAGTGAGATAGATGAAAAAATAAAAAATGGTAAATGTATTTTAAAAAGTGTAAGCGGAAACAATCTATCTAATAAAGAGCTTCGCTATTTATTCAAAAGTTTACAGTCTCCAATATTAGTATTCAATAATACATTAAAATTCAAAGCCATTAATTTAAAAGGGAAATTAAAAACATCTACAAATCTAATCACAATTAAGAATGCAATTCTAAGCGAAATATTAGTTACTGAGGCTGGTCATGAGGATATTACCCTTGAATCTTATATAAATCAAAAAAAACCATTTTCAGCTGTTTTTGATTCACCTAATTATTCATATTATTCAAAATCTTGCTTTGAAGATAAACACCTTTTAAATAACATTAATTCCATTTTGAAAATTTTTGATGACCAATATGATTTTTCTAATGTTATTTCTGAAAAAGAAAAACCACACTTACCTAAATTAATCAGATTCCCAGATACATCACTTTTTAGGGCAGTGGAAGATACGTTCTGTTCTAATTATGATATCACCATTTGCGATGATATGAATGATGAATGGGCAGATCATATTGCTATAGACTACAATAGCTCATTACCTTCTATTGCCTTTATCCATTCCAAATATACAAAAAAAGCATCCTCTGGGGCAAGTAAATTTCATGATGTCGTAGCTCAAGCACTAAAAAATATTGGACGAACTCAAGCGGAAAAAAATTATTCCAAGATAAATATAACAAAGAATGGGTTAATAATTATGAAAATACCAAGATAAAAAGAGTAAGAGGAGCCAAAGATTGGTCCGAGCTATCTAAAGCATTAGATGTTATTTATCAAAATCCAAACTCAATAAGAAAAATAATTCTCGCAACACCATTTCTAAAAAAAGGAGACTTAGCATTACAGCTCCAAAAACTCGCTAATGGAGAAAAATGCAAGCCGCATTATATTCAGCTTATATGGTTAATTAATACTTTTATTAGCGCATGCAAAGATTTTGGTGTTCAAGCACATATTCTCTGTAAGCCATGATTAATCACCATCACTAGAGGCTGTTGACTCTTGTATAAAAATCACTCATCGGTGTTTTGGTAACCACATCATAATCAGAGATACAGCCACCATCGATGAGTCATTCTTTGCCAACTTATTATATCGGCTTAATATGACTCTAGCATATTAGTTATTGGACAGGTTTATTTTTCGTCGTGAGACCATCTGTGTTAAACTTTTTACATTCGCTAAGTAGCGCTAGAAATTTTTCACTATTATGGTTCTTATTAGCAATGATAAATCACATGTTGGGCTGTTTTCAACAAGTTCTTCTGCAAAAACAATACCATTTCGATGACCACCTGAAGTTTCAAAATTAACAGGGTATCCATGGCTATCAATAGCAAGATGAGTTTTCGTTGAATTACCTCCTCTGCTTTTTCCTATTTTTCACTTTATTCTGTTGCCACACTAGTGGAATGTTGGTGAGCACGGCCAGTAGCCCCATCAATAAAGAGATATTTTTTTGTCAGAGAAGCTAGATAATTTATTGAACATTAATCGAATACTTCCTTTTCGAGATCACAGATTAAACCACTTAAAAATCGTATTCCATTCACCAAATATTTTTGGAATATCTCGCCACCTCCCACCCTCATGCGATATAAAACTCCGTCAAAAGTCATTCTATGTTCGTACTTATTATAAACACGTCCTGTACTTCGCATAAGTTGGAATAGCGTAGTCCACTGTTTCTCTGTTACCATTGTTCTTGGCATGGTGATTATTTGTAGGTTACTTTTTGGCGAAACTGATTATACATCATCACCATACCGTTCAAAAAAACCTAAAAAGATCAACAGCCCTAGAAATAATAAAGCTCTGAACCTAACTTTTTGTTAGCTAATCACACCAACAAAAAGTTAGGGGTTTATTTTATCTACTGCGTTACCCAAAACACGCCATCTGAGCGCAACTGAGTAAATTGCGTTTGGAAGTCAATTAAGTTTTGTCCAGGGTTTAACGTACCGAACGTCTCGGGATGCATAAATTTTGCCATAGCTTCAATGGCAAATATATTCATTGGGCTATTATAAAAATTGTGGTAAATCGCCATTACGCGCTTTTCTTTTACCGACGTTAATGAAGAGATCCCTTGCCTATCTAATAATACGGCTAGTTGCTTCTGTGCATTTAATTTGTTTGCACGGAATCCTAAGCTGACGGCGATTGAACGGCGATTGAAATTATGCCAATCCGCGCCCGTTAAGAAATAAAATTCAGGGTTTAATGTAATAATATTCTCAATGGAGCTTTCAGCCCCTTTTGCAGGGAAACTGTCTGCCACAAGGTTATTTCCCCCCGCTAAAGACGCTAAAACGCCATAACCTGAACGTCCATAGAGCTGACAGCAATTATCTGCAAATAATCCTGCATTGGCTTCAATTAACACAGAAGGAAATGGCTTAACCAGTTGGGATTCTACTGCCGCCAATTTTTCTTGGTATAGCGTCGCAAACTGAGTAGCCCGTTCTTGAGTACCTAATAATTCCCCTAATAACAAAATACTTTTTGGGGTATTTTTTACGATATCCATCCGAAAATCGATAAATATAACCTGAATACCTGCCGCTTCAAGCTGCGGTAAAATTTGGCTATCATGCATCGCACCATAGTTGGCTTTATGCATGATGATAACCTCAGGGGCAAGCTCAATCAGCTTTTCAACTTGTAGCCCTGCTTCACGGGTTTTCTTTAGTGTTGGAATTTTTGCTAATTCAGGTAAAACACTAAAATAGGCCTCTTTTAAATCAGGAGCATACTGGGTTAATGAATCACTCCACCCCGTAATACGGGAAATCCCCGTTTTACCCGCAGCAATATCCACTGATAAAATATCTCGGCTATCCACTAAAAATAACTTTTCGACGGGAAGATTAACGGTAACTTCACGGCCTTGTAGGTCAGTGATCACTGTTGGCGTTTTTGCCTGCCCCCAGAAGCTCAGTAAACACAATAACCCTGTGAGAAATAATTTCATGGGGTATCCTTTACTTTAAATTTAATTAATTCTGAATAAATAAAGCCACCGTTAAGTGGCTTTGTCATCGACTAAAACGTCAGGTTAGAACGTCACGCTGTAGTTAAGTGCAAAGGTTCTACCGCGTCCCTTATAGTCATACAGGTTTGGAGCACCGTATTTAGGGCTATACAGACCTTGTGCACGCTGCCCCCAAATAGTGGAGTAGTTTTTATCCAGTAAGTTTTCAACGGCAAAACTCACTTTACCAACAGGCAGCATATAACTACCTAATAAATCAACGGTATTATAACCATCCAGCTTTTTACCCGCTGCATCCGTTAAGTTAAATGTTTGCTGGCTCTGTAAGCGTAATGACCAATCATTCGGCTCCCAGCCTACATAAGCGTTAATTTTTGATGGGCTAGCGAAGTCCACGCTCCATTTTTCCCAGCTACCATTAACTTTGGTTTCTGATTTTTGCAGGTTGAAATTACTCCCCACGTTCCAGTCTGAATCGTCAAAGAAGTAATCAACGGCACCTTCTACCCCATAAATACGGCGCTTATCAGTCTTCATATAGATGGTCATGTCATCTTTATTAATGCCGTAGCTTCTATCAGACAAGGAATAATAAGTGGCAACTTGCGTGCGTAGGTTCTCACCTGTATAGCGCCAACCTAACTCAAAGGAGTTAACTTTGATCCCTTTGACTTTAGTATCATTGATATTCACACTTTTATTTAGGTTCCAATGGCCATTCGCATCCGGAGTTTCACCGTAATCACCCGTGCCATAATATTTTGCAATATCAGGAATTTCAAAACCTTGGGAGAAGTTAAACCACGTTTGTTGCTCTTCAGTTAGGTTAACCAACAACCCTGCATTAAACAGTAAATTGTTATAATCAGTTTTCCCACCAGGTACAGCGTCTGCGGATTTACCATTGCCATTCGCAATGGCTTCTTGCTGTGCATAACCAACAAAATCATCCACTTTGTTTTCAGTATATTGGTAACGCACACCACCGCTTAAGGTAAACATTGGCGTGATGTCATAGCTGCTTTGTAAGAATGTCGCCATGTTTGTGGTGGTATAACTTGGATAGCGGCCAATTTGAAACGCTTTGGTGAGATCCATTCCCCCAGACTCTTTCGCACGATCCAAATCAAAAAACATTTGGTTTGCACGAAATTGCTCATGCTCCGCATCCACACCATAAGTTAACGTCAATTCATCAAGGGGCTGGCTATTAAATGTCAGCTTAGTACCATAGAAATTGGTTTGTTGGTCAGAGGAGCTAATGCTCGAAACCTCTTTCCCTGTCAACGTTGGGAACGGATAAAACTTTTGTGATTCATCACGGTAGTAAACCTGAGCAACAAAATCCTGCCCAAGCACATCCGCATTTGAATATTGTAAGTTAAGCAGGTTACGCTCAGTTCCCGGCAAACGGTCTGAACTTAATTTGCCACTGTTATAGGCCTTCCCATCGCCCTTAACCGCGGAAAAATCTTTGCCTAAATACAGGCCGTGTTTCCCATCGGACTCGCTTTTATAATGCTGATAGGTCGCTTGAAATTGTTGTGTTTCATTAATTTTGATAGTGCCTGATGCCATCACATCAAGGCGATCAGAGAACTGTAACCCTGTTTGGGTATTATCAATATTAATCGCGTCACCTTTGCCATCGAACCAACCGCCATAACGTTGATATGCGACTGACACTCGACCATGTGCATTTTCATTACCACCGCTCACTGCTGCTGCGACATTTTCATCGTGATCTTTGCCGTTGTTAAAACCCGTTTTCCCGCCCAATTGCAGGGAAACTTGTTTTTCTTCTTGGCCTTTTTTCGTCACGATATTAATTAAACCGCCGCTACTGCCGCCGCCGTACATTGCCGTCGCACCAGAAATGACTTCAATGTGGTTGATATTAAACGGATCAATTGAATCTAACTGGCGACTATCACTACGTGAAGAGTTAAGGCGAACACCATCTACCATCACTATCATGGAACGACCACGCATGTTCATGCCATAGTTAGTACGCCCTTGGCCACTCACGCTCATTCCCGGAATTAACTGTGATAAAATATCTTTTAACTCTTTCCCACCTTCTGCTTGCTGCTCAATTTCGGCGTTATCAATCACCCAAGTGGTTTGTGCCATTTCTGAAACTGATTTATAACCACGAGTTGCAGAGACCGTAATTTTTTCTTCTTTGTTATCAGCGGCCAATACCGAGGGAGACATAAAAGGTAACAAGCAAGGGGAGAGAATAAAAAGATGTTTTATTTTCATTGAGTTAAAACCTTTAAATATAATTATTAATACCATCGTTATCAGTGCCAGAACTAATAACAACACATGATTAAATCACCGCTAACTATGTTGCAGAAAAATTATTCGCAATAGTAACTGATAATCACGTTAGATATAATAATTATTATCATTACAATGATGAATTAAAAGGTTATTTGTGTTAGGTATCGTTTTAAACGCATCCTTGCGCATATGAATGTGTCTTCCTTATTTCACGCTGGCTACTGCAATATAGTTGAGTTTCCCGCGATTTTGCCTGAAATGACGAAACATACGTAAAAACTGCGGGCGGTTTTCTTTTTTTAATGCATTACGAATAATTTTCATGGTGCCCAATAGACCTTCATCATAAATCAACCCTTTTGGCGATAATAAGGTCATTGGCCCTGTACTGGACATCACATGTTGAAAGCCAGCTTGCTTAAATAAATCAATCCATTGCGCTTGGGGTAGTGGCTGAGCCTTAACATGGATAGCTTCGTGCATTTGTGATGCAATATCTTGTGGGTTTTCTGCATTTTTAAATGCAATATCATGGGTTAATAGGCAGCCCCCTGGTTTCAGTACGCGGTAATATTCCTGTAATAACTTCGCTTTGGCCTTATCGCCATACATCGTGAGCATCGCTTCGTTAATTACCACATCAAAGCTGTTATCTGCAAAAGGCAGCTTTGAAGCATCTGCCATTTGAATCGTAATTAAATCGCTTAAACCGTGCTGAGCTACATTCATTTTCGCTTTCTCCAGTGCCTGTTTATCCATATCAATACCCGTGATATGGCAGCGAAATTGTGAAGCGATTTCGATTGCAGTCGTCCCCATATTACAGGCAATTTCAAGCACTTGACTGTCTTTATGTAAACCAGATTGGTTCAATAACCACTGAGTCGCAATTTTTCCACCGGGGCGTAAGCGTTTTTTTCCAAGGCGAGCTAAAAACTTATGCCCCGCTTCGTGTGCTGTAAATGATTGATCCATACATTACCTCCGAGCTAATGGGTGCACTCATGATTTGGTTCACGTAACATCACCAGTAGCATTTTAGCAGGCTCTGGCGCATCAACGGCATGGGGGATATTAGCTGGCATTCGTACTATTTCACCTGGTTTAGCCGTTACAGGCTTACCATCAATGGTAAGCAGCAGACTTCCCTCTGCCACCATCACAATGGCATCAAAAGGGGCACTGTGTTCAGACAGCGCCTGTCCTTTATCAAAGGCAAATAATGTGATGTTTCCGCCCCCATTCTTAGCAAGTACTCGGCTGGCAATGCCTTGTTCGGTATAGTTAATTAATGTGCTGATATTCAGCGCTTCAGCTGGCGTAATGGTGTTATCGCTCATAATTTAATATTCCTTAACCCGATGAGTTTAATGTATTAATTCAAAAATTATCTAAACAGAGGTATAACCCCTTGTGTTTGGCGGCTTTGTTCACAAATTGGCGTAATAGCGACAGGCAACTGGTAAAGCTGAGCAAGGTTTTCTTCGGTTAACGTTTGTTGTGAATCGCCAAATAAATAGTGCCCCTCGTTAAACAGTAACAGCGAGTGGTCAGCGATATGCAGTGCATGCTGCGGGTAATGGCTAGTAAATAACACGGTGATTTCCCGTTGTTGAGCTAAATCACGCAGTACGCTGAGCACATTGTCTTGGTTGGCTAAGTCGAGTGCAGAAGTCGGTTCATCAAGCACTAAAATTTGTGGCTCACTTGCCAATGCTCTGGCAATCATGACCATTTGCTTCTCGCCACCACTGAGTCGGTTAAAGGGTTGATCAGCAAAACGATTTAAACCCAAGTAATCCAAACATTGCGCCACAATTTGCTGGTCTTTTTTACTGGGAGAAGCATACCAAGGTAGATGGCGAATACGCCCTAAGCTCACCATCGTACGAACAGAATAGTGAAACAGCGAACCGCTAAGCTGTGGCACATAGGCCACTGGAGCATTTAATGAGACTTGCCCTTTTGCCCCTTTTTGTAACCCCAGCAATAACCGTAACAAGGTGGTTTTCCCTCTCCCATTTGGCCCTAAAATAGCGCCGATGCTGCCTTTCGGCTGCCTGAAACTTAAGTCAGTGAATAACTGGCGCTGGCCGATTGAAAAATTTAGCTGTTCTACATGGATCATAAGTCAGCCACCTTTTTATTCAGCGTGTGAATTAGAAGCGCAAAAATAGGTGCGCCAATCAATGCAGTGATAACACTGAGGGGGATTTCTGCATTCGTGATGCTGCGCGCAAAAGTATCAACGGCAATCATATAAATTCCACCAATCACGGCACTGGCAGGGAGTAAAATGCGGTGATCGTGCCCGACAACAATACGCGCAATATGTGGCACAATTAACCCGACCCAACCAATCGTACCTGATACCGCCACCGTGGCGCTGGTGATCAATGTGACGCTAAGTAACACGGCCCAACGTGTCCGATTAATTTTCATCCCTAACGCCTGCGCATTTTCCTCCCCTAGAGACAACACATTGATGCGAAAACGTAACGCGAAAATCACTAAGACCGAGACTAAAACAACAGGAAAAACAATGGATAGCTTTAAATAGGATGCGCTGGCAAAACTGCCCATCAACCAAAATACAATGGTTTGCAGTGTATTATTTGGGTCTGCAAAATAGGTAATCAACGAAATCAGTGCAGCAAAAAAGGCGTTAATAATCATCCCAGCGAGGATCAGCATCAGTAGCTGACTTCCTTGGCGATTCAACCCCAGTAGGAAAACAAAAATAATCGCGACTACCCCCCCCATAAAAGCAAATGAGATAGTTATCAGCAATGACGAGAATAATAAAATAGCTAAGGCACCGCCCAATGCAGCACCAGAAGAAACACCAATAATTTGCGGCCCCACTAATGGGTTACGGAAAATCCCTTGCAACGCAGCCCCAGCGACAGCAAGCCCTGCGCCTGCAATCCCCGCAATTAACACGCGCGGCAAACGTACGTTCAGCACCACATTTTGCTCAGTACGGCTATAACTCAGCCCCGCGTCATTCCCGAATGTTGCATCATAGAGAATATGAAATACCGAAGAAAACGAGACAGGGTAGCGCCCGAAACTTAACGCCAATAACAGCGTGAGCACTAAGCCAACCGTGAAAATAACCCAAAGCAGACTCGGCCTATGCATTCGGCTTCCCCATTAATTTCAGGTAATGCTGGCTATTTTTGTTCAGTTCAATTTGCAATATGCCATCAATTTCCGCTTCTGTGACGTCATAACCATAAAGCTGCTGGTAGCGCAGGCGAATTTCTTCTCGCAAAGGAATATTGCTGGTTTCTGGATGAAATACCATGGATAACCACTGCCAATATAATGGCGTTTCTTGGTTAGGCGCATCCCAAATAAACCCACCAATGGGCAACTTGTATACTCGCTGGTTTTTAACCGCGGTAACATCACTCAGCATGGGATTACGGTACACATCCGCAGGGGCTAGACCCTCTTCGAAATTACCCAGTAAAATAATATCGGGATCCCACAGTAAGATTTGCTCAATATTTAGTGTCCTTGGCCCAGTTAAATCACGATTTAAGCTCAACCCACCAGCTAATGCAAAATCCGCATTATTGTGTGATGTCGAACCAAATGTTTGAATACTTTGATTAAAGTGTGAAAGATAAAGGACTTTAGGTTGCTCTGACTCAGGAATTTTTGCCGTTGAGGCAGAAAGAGCCTCCACCACCTGTTGGCGCCATTGGATCATCTGACTGGCTTTTTCATTATGGCCCAATGTTTTTCCCATCAAGCGGATCCACTCTTGCGTATAGCTTTCCTGCCCATAGCCAAGTGTTGCAACGGTTAGCCCTGCATCACGCATTGGAGAAATAATGTCATCACCACGATGCCCCCATTGCCACACGAGATCAGGCTCAACATTCAGCAATGCTTCAATATTCGGGGTGAAATTATTCCCTACAACATTGGAATTAACCTGCAACACAGAGGGGAACATTTTTCCTAGCATCCCTTCCCTCGCGGCGACCTTAGCAAAAGGATGCATCCCCACTAGTTTTTCGCTACTTGCATCCATGCCCACAAGCATGGATGCAGCAGGGATGGGGATCACGACTATACGTTTAGCGGGAGCGGAAAGGTGAATGTCATCACCCGACATATCCGTAAAATCAACCGCTTGGGATGCACCCACATTCGCTACCATCCCCAAAGTACACGCAGCGACTGCAATTTTAAAAACATTATTTATCATAGGGTTATTTAACGCTCCGCTAATAACTTAATTGATAATGTGTATGATTATCATTTATACTCAAACTATTCTAAGGTGCCCGAAGAGGATGACCTATGACATTTGTCAAAAACGTTTTTCCCTACACTCAATCTATCGACGCGCTAAAGCAGTGCCCATTATTTGTGGGCATTGAAGAAAAAAACTTGGCGTTATTACTTGAAAACTGTGGTTATATTCAATTTAAAAGCGGTGAAATAGTAAACCATGAGGGCGACCCTTTTAAACACTGCCCCTTAATGATAAACGGCCAGATGGAGGTGTATCGCCACACTTACTTAGGTGAAGAGAAAATTTTTGGTTTATTTGCAGAAGGCGAAATTGTCGCCATTGCTGCGGTATTTATGCCCCATAACCGTTATCCAATGAGCCTACGAGCAAAAACAGAGGGTGATGCATTACTTCTTGATAAACGGGATATTTTGCGCCTTTGCCACGCTTGTCCGCAGATTATGGAAAAATTACTCATGCGCTTTAGTGCTAAGCTGTATGAAAATATTAACCATATAGATTGGCTGACATCAAGCTCCGCAGAGCAACGGCTTGCCGCTTATATTCTTGATTTAAAAAACAAACAACTTACCTCTAATATTATTTTGCCATTATCCCGCGGGCAGTTAGCCGCAAAATTGGGAATGCGTTATGAAACCTTGAGCCGGTTAGTTTCAGGTTGGCGTCAAAAAGGGTTTATTAACATCGAAAAAGACACTGTGCATATTTATAACGAAAATTATCTGACTCAACTTTCTATTTCAGCACAGCGCCCCTTTTAGCCCTAGGGGCTGTTTATCTTTGATAGTCAATTTTTATTCGAATTAAAGCCATTTTAGGCAAGGCGAGAGGTTCGCCGCCTAGTCAACTAGGCAAGAGCCTCTTAACGCAGCATTAAATGAGTGAAACGCGCTTTAATCGAACCCGTAGGGCAGCATTTAAGTACAAATCTTAACTCAAATAATAAGCCAGCTTGATTGACACATTTATCTATTTTTGAATTGTTTTTTGACCTATTTTAGCTGTAAAAATCAGTAGCAAAGATAAACAGCCCCTCGTGCATTACCGTTAAATAATACGCCAATTATTGATTAGAAGTTAAAGGTCACTCCCCCGTTCACATTAAAGCCCATACCGGGGAATAATGTACTGTCTTTGGCGGTCACTGTTTGGTTAGCCACTGATGTCGTTGCATAACGTTCATCCGTTAAGTTATCCATCGATAAATATACTGACCATTGGTCTGTCGGTTTATAACTGCCTTTTACCCCTAATACGGCATAATGTTTACGTTTTTGAATATCAAGGTTGTTTTGGTGATCAACGGCCATATCTGTTGGTGCCCAATGAATATTAGGTCCGAAGCTCCAATCTCCTAGTTCATACAGCACCTCAGCCGCCACAATATTACGTGGAATACCAGCGATGTAATTTCCCTTGTACTCGCCACCCATAAAACGAAAATCATTATACGTCCAAGAGACACGATAATTCACATCACCAGGGCCCGCACCAATCCGCCCTGCAAGCCCAGCTTCTAGCCCTTGATGACGAGTTTTTGCACCATAATTAAAGACCCCAACGACGGTGCCAGCACTGTCATACGTGGTGATATATTCATCTTTAATTTGGCTGCGATATAGCGCAAGGTTCCATTTGAGTCCCTCAGTCACATCACCTTCACCACCAATTTCATAGGTGATGGCTTTTTGTGGGGAAAGTTTGGTGAGTTTGCCATCACTTGAATTGATAATTTCCCAAAACGTAGCGGGTTCTTCGCTTGAGCTGATATTGGCAAAATAACGTTGGCTTTCTGTTGGCCGCCAAATAACCCCTGCTTTCGGTGTCCAAAATGTCCAATTTTGGTCTAATGAAACAGAACTTTGGCGTTTTTCCACATCACGGCGGGCATGAGTCGCTTTCACATCAAAGTTTACTGTGACTGTCGGCGTGACATGCAGGTCAACGCCCACACTGCCATACACGTTCTCTGCTCGCCCATCATATTTACCAATTTTTTTCTTATCAGCGGGCGTGCCTTTGCGGTTTTGCATTAATTCCGTTTGCAATGTCATTTGATCCCACGCCACTGCGGTGCGATAGGTCACAGGCTCGGTTTCAATGTTATAAGTCAGCTGTAACCCTTCACTGTGGCTGCGGCTAAAGCGGTAGTATGCGGGCGTCGTGAAATTATCATGAGTGCGAATATGCCATAGCCCGGCACCAATTGCTTGGTTGCCGACCTGCCAATCAGAGCGGTTTGCGACACGAAATTGCTCCACATTACGGTGCGGGTCACGTAGCCATACCATGGGGTAAACATCTGTTGGGTTATTGTTCAATACCTCTTCAGAGACAGGACCTGCGACATCAAAACGTAAATCGGTCCAATTTAACCAAGTACGATTTTCAAAGTTATCTGTGACATAGCCGAAATTGCTACGCAATGTTTTTCGTTGAGAAGCTGAATGCTTGCGGTAACCATCAAAATGGTCATAGGTGAAATTTACCCGCCCATCAAATACCCCGTCATCTGAAACACCACCGAACGCAGTTTGTAATCCTTCACGGCCATGGGAGCCATACTCATAGCGCAACCGCCCTTGTTCATTTCGCCCTGTATAAGACAACACATCGAGCTCACCACCTAAGCTGTTACTTTGTGGGTTCAGGCTATTTGCCCCACGCCGAACACTTACCATCCGTGCATCGCGCATTTCCAAGGTACTAATATGAAAGCTGCCATCAGCATCGGTTGCGGGTAAGCCATCTTGCAATAATAAAACCCCTCGCGCTAATGGCGCACTTTGCACCCCCGAACCCCGAATATTTAGGCGCGGTTGGTCTATGCCACCAAAAAAGTTTTGGATAACCAGCCCCGGTTGGTAATCCAGCGCATCTTGTAATGTGGCAAGGCGCGTGTCTTTTTCAATCACAACTAAGTTTGTCCCCCCCGCCACTTTTTCGAGCTTTTCTTTTTCCTGTTGTTCCGTTGGTGTTAAACGGCTCTGCCCTGACGCTGAAGTGACAACCAGAGTATCGTGCGCCGTTGATGTTGGCGCTGCCACTGCGTGAGTTAAAGGCCCTAATCCCAAGATCAGTGTGATGCAATGAGCCAATTTATGCCGTTTTAGTGGATAAGACATATATTCACCTTATTAATAGTAATGGTTATCATTTTCATTTGAAGGTATAAAATAGGTGAAAAAAAACCGTTTCCCTATGACATTTGTCAAAAACGAAAATAAATTGAGCCTTATTCAAAATATCAGTATTAATTTACATTAAATTAAAACCAATTATTAATATTGTCATAAATATTATTTTTCTTTTAAATGAGAACTCGTATTTAAATATTTTATTAATTATTAAATAGTTCATTCTAAACATTAATTTAATTAAAAGAGAAATCATGAATATTAAAATTTTTAAATTTATTGATATGTATACTAATGGCGTTTTTGTTGAATTTAATAATAAAGACAATAAATTATTATCCATTCATTTACTTTTAAATAATGAAGTAATAGAAAGCGTGGAAACTGCTGCTGAAAGCCATTTGTTTTTCATCGATAAATCAGGTTACTATCGTGTAGAAATCAGTCAAAAATCAGAATGTATAGCTAACATCCAATCAAAGGAAATTTATTTCCATATCAGTGAGGGCGAAAGAAAATATGAAGTAAAACCCGCCAGTAAAGAAAAAACAATCAATCAAAAAATAACGGGTATTTCTCATTATTATTTAGATATAAAAGTCAAAAAGAACAATCAAGATAAAATAAAGCAAGATCTAGCTTTTTATTCAAAGCTCCCCACTTTAGAATTAAAAAGTTCATTAATTCATGATGTATTAAATCATTACGATTATTTTACACTCCGCGAAGAACATAATTTTGAAACTTTAGTTGAGCTAGCTGAACAAATAGAGAACTTAGATTATGTCGAGTATTGTTCCGTCATGCCAGATACCACGGGATATCTAGCCCCAGAACTACCTGTAAACCCCGAACAAATTGACGATATTGAAAGCGAAAGTGACGATTTTATTACCCCTGATTTTACGCCAAGACAAACTTACCTTGATGCACCGAAAGGAATGAACATCCGCGATGCATGGGCGAAAAATATTGATGGTTCATCAGCAGTCGTACGTCACTTGGACTTTGGCATCTACCGCAACCACGAAGATTTAATTAACTCAAAGATTGTTGTCGTCAATAGCCGCTTTGAAACTGAAGACTGTAATCATGGAACAGCATCAACAGGGTGTATCGTGGCAACTAACAATGAGTTTGGTGTCACTGGTATTGCCCATAACTGCCTATTTTTTTTCTATGACACTGGTGACCTAGATTTAATCGCCAATCATGCGCAGCCTGGCGATATTGTCAGCCTAGATGTGCAATTTAGTGTTGCTGGAAAACTGCTCCCTGCCACCGCAATACGTGGCTGGTGGGAACGCATTAAAATCATTGTGGATAAAGGTGCGACCGTTATTCTTGCAGCGGGCAATGGTGGGTTAGATTTAAGTCAACCAGACGTAATGCAAGATTTCGGTGATAGCGGTGGTATTTTAGTGGGTGCCTGCAACCACCATAATGGCGCTCGAGCCTATTTTTCGAACTACAACCGCGATGTTGCTTTTGTGAACTCTTGGGGAGACTGGAGCGTGACGACAACTGGTTATAGCTCACTGCAAAAACTACCGGGTAATAATCGCAATTATTCGCGTGATTATTCAGGTACATCAAGCGCAACACCGCTATGCTCAGGCGCATTAGCATTAATTCAAGATCATGCAAAAAAACAAGGGGCGATTTTATCCCCATGGCAAATGCGCACCGTTATTTGTGCATCAGATTATGCCGAAGGAGTCGCACACGGTATTGGCTATCGCCCAAATGTGGATTATTTGTTGGATGTTGTTGATAGCATCATCCGCGAGTCAGATTTACCCGAAAGCGCGTAGCTTTCATATTCTCAAGCCGCCGTCTATCACGTGGCGGCATTTCCCCCTTCAAGGGTTAAGACGGATGTGCAAACCTTTTCAAGCAACGCCTTGTTATGGCTAAAAATAATCATTCCTAAAGGGCGTTCTTCTGAAAGCTGAATTAAAAACTGCCAAATCTCTTTTTGTAAGTGCGCATCTAACTGCGCAGTAATTTCATCCGCAATTAAAATTTGGGTTCGCGGGTCAAGAGCCCGTAACAATGCAATCCGCGCTAGCTCGCCCCCAGATAACTCATTAGGCCGCCTCTCTAACCATTGTGGTTGGATGGAGAAACGTTCAAGCCAGTCTGAGTCAGGTTGCCATGCATCACGTAAACTCGCGCCTACCGTACGATATGGGTTAAAGCTTTTTTCAGGGTGTTGTGGAACCAGTTGAATGGGGCAGTAACCTTGTTTAGAAAGCGGTTTTCCTGCGAATAGAATCGAACCGTTAGAAGGTGCTTGCCACTGTGCTAAAACACGACCCAGCGTTGTTTTACCAAAACCACTGGGCGCAGAGATACCAAGGCGTTCATTTGGCGCAAGGGAAAAACTAAAGTCCCGCCAAAGGGCTTTTCCCCCTTGATCAATACGCAAGTTTTTAACAGCTAAAATGGGTTCAATATCCTTCATTTCATTGCCATAAATTGATGTTCTGGTAATGCATTCCACAAGGATTGCAGCCATTTTCCGCCACCGCCTTGTTTTAAGGTTTGGCTACTTAACACATCTTCTAGTGCCCCATTGCGCAGTAACGCAATACGGTCAGCAAAACGTACTGCCATGGATAAATCATGAGTCACCCATAAAATTCCTCGCCCATTACGGCAAAGAGATTTCATATTTTCAAGCAGTTGCAGCGCATGTTCATCATCCAACCAAGACGAAATTTCATCTGCAAGGATATATTGTGCACGGGATAATGTTGCACTGCTTGCCAGTACCCGTTTCGCCATCCCACCCGATAACTGGCTTGGATAGCTATTCACCAAACTTTCTTGCAAGTTATATTGCTGAAGATGACGCGCTACATCATGTATTTTAATGTGTTGACCACTCAGTACTGCCGCCCGTTCAAGTTGGGGGCCAATTTGAATCAAGGGGTTCAGTGCGCTAACGCCTTGAGGAATATAGCACAAGGAATTACCACGGTGCTGCGGCTTATTTTTCTCCGTCAATGCGCTTCCATTCAAACTGATGTTTCCTTGGCAACGCATATTATCCGGCAGTAGGCCAAGAACGCTTTGTAATAACAGGCTTTTCCCTTCACCGCTGCCACCAACCAATGCCACCATTTCTCCAGGTTGAATATCGAGGGTGATATCTTGCAGTAATGGCGACCATTGCTTACGACCTAACCAGCGAAATTTTGCGACATCGATAGTCAGCTTATCTAAGCTTAACATGTTGCCCCCTTCAGCCATAGCTGCGCCGCGGCTTTTGCAAACTGGTCAAATAACAACACAAGTCCCATCAAAGCAACACCGGGAAACACCACCAGCCACCATGCCCCTGTACTGAGATAACGTAATGCATCGGACAATAAAATGCCCAATGACGGTTCATGGGGCGATAGCCCAAAGCCAAGAAAACTCAGTGCCGCACTATGAAGTACGGCATGTGGGAACATCAACAATGTACCAACCATCCACTGCGGTAAAATCATCGGCAAATAATGGTAACGCCAACGGTAAACGGCGCTGTTGCCAATACGCTGGGATAGCATGATGTAATCCGCTTGCTTTACTCGCAATAACTCGGAACGCAAAATTAGGGTGAGTTTAGGCCAGTGCGTAAGGGCAACAGCCCAGATCACACCCATTTTTCCACCGCCCAAGGTAAAGCAAATTAGTACGAGTAACAAAAGATGCGGCAATGCTAATAGTGCATCAATCACACCACGCACCACGTAATCCATCACCTTGCTCACAGAAGACAGCCCAGCCATCACCAAGGCAATAAACCCACTGGATACCGCCGCAATAAAACCAATTTGTAAGCTGGTCGCGACGCCTTGGAATGTTCTTTCGAAAAGGTCTCGGCCTAAATTATCTGTACCGAATAAGTGTGCCCAAGAGGGAGCAAGCCGCCTATCCAACAGGTTCATTTCAATGTCGGTTGATGACAACCAGACTGCATAGCTCGCTAAAATAACCAGTAACGTTAGCGAAATAATTAATTTAAATAGCGCTCGATTCGGATTGTAGGTCATGCGTCCCTCATCACTCCCTTATTCACTTTTTTCAATAAGACATCGGCAACCGTATTACTGAAAAAAATCAAAGTGGCACACAACATCACAATCCCCATCAACAAGGGGATATCCCCCCTCAAACCCGCATCGATGGTCGCTTGCCCCAACCCTGGATACGCAAACACTTTCTCTGCAAGAAGCGCCCCACTGAGTAACTCGCCCACAGACGCGAACTGCAAACAAATGGCTGGCGTGATAGCATGTTTAAGTACATGAAAACCTATCATTGACCAGCCTTTATCCCCTTGCGCTTGGGCGTAATGAATAAACTCGCTGTTCATCACTTCCATCACTTTTGCGCGGGTATGCAGAGCTATATTCCCGACACCCAGCATCCCTAACGCAATTACAGGCAAAACGAGGTGATGAAGTTTTTGGCCAAATGTCGCCGTTTCTTCATCTAAGCCAATGGGCCATGCGCAGCAAATCGGCGCCCATTGCAATGACACAGCAAACAGCGAAAGCAGCAGTAAACCCACCCAAAATACTGGGATAGACGCTAAAAGGTAGCTGAGCGTTGAAATCAGTTTATCGGGCCAGCGGTTAAGATACCGCCCCGCCACTAAGCCTAACGCAAAGCCAACGATACCCGAAAAAAGCCAAGCACAGATAAGTAGCGCTAACGAGGGAACAAGGCGGTCCGCTATCACTTGCACAACGGGCGTATTGTACAACATGGAATAGCCCATATCCCCTTGTAACATTTGAGAAAACCAGCGCCAAAATTGTACCCATAGCGGCTGGTCAAGCCCCCAACGAGCTGCGATTAAGGCATATTGCTCGGGGGGGACATGCAATAAATCATTACCGATATAGGCTTTTATTGGGTCGATAGGCGAATAGCTTAGCAGGATAAAGATACCCGCCGCCGTCACGGTCAATAAACAGATAAAACGCAATAAAAGCCCAAGAGTCGTTCGCATTACTGGCAGGTCCATGCCCATTCATCAACGTTATTTAACACTGACCAAGAGCCATGAATTTCAGGTGCGCTGGTGCCTAAATCCACACAATTATTCAGTAAATAAATATGTTGTAAGTTCATCAACCAAGCCCAAGCGGCATCCCCTTTAATGCCCACGCCCGTTGTACCATTCCAGTCCACTTTTTGCCATAATGGAATTGCCGCATTTTGGTCAGGCTGGCGCAGCGCTTCTTCAATTAACTCATCAACTGCTGCATTTTTATAATAACCTGGATTATAGAAACCAACGCCTGCGGCTTTACTGCTGTAGTTATGAACAATTTCCATCGGGTCTAAGCTGCCCCAGCCAAATAAGGTTGGGTTGGCGTGCATATGGCGCTCAACGGTTTCCCAACTGCCTGATTTTAAATCCATCTCAATGCCGATAGGTTTTAAACTTGAACGGATAGCTTGGGCTAAATCACGGCGTGTGGTATCACCACTGGCGTACCAGAGCGTCAGTTTTGCCACTTTACCGTCTTTTTCACGCAGGCCATCTTTATTCAGCTTCCAACCAGCCTCTTCTAAAATGGCTTTAGCTTTTTCCGTGTCGCCATCTTTAAAGGCGGAATCAGGGCTATTCCACGGTAACCCTGCCACACCAGTATAAGCGGGAACCGCAAAACCTTCGAGGACAGACGCAGCTAATAATTTACGGTCAAAAGCGTAATTAATCGCCTTACGCACCGCAATATCAGAAGTGATATCATTCCCCACAGGATTACCCTGTGCATCTTTTCCACCCGCTGGTGGAATTGGGAACGAAATACCGCGGTTTTCCACGCTATAACGCTCTACCAGTTTCATGTTTTTGACGTCATTAGCATTGGTTGCCACCGCAGCGGGAATACGGACAATTTCCAGTTGGTTACTTTGTGCCGCAGCAAATGCTGCATCTTCATCAAGGAAGACGAAAACCATTTTATTGAAATCGTTTTTTGGCCCAGCATAATACGGGTTTTGCTCAACAATTAATTGCTGCCCCGGCTGGAAAGTCACTAAGCGGTATGGGCCCGCACCAATTGGGTTATGCGCATAGGTTTTTGCATCGTATTTATCGGCGCAGACAATTCCAAGGGAGCCTAATACATTGATAAAAGTACTTTGCGGGGAAGATAAAGTGATTTTGACGGTTAATGGGTCAATCTCCTCAGCTTTGGCAAAGTTACCCATATCCACTTTGCCACCGCTTGCAGCGGCATTATTGTAGGTAAATACCACATCTTTGGCAGTTAACGGCGAGCCATCTGAAAATTTTAAGCCTTTTTTTAGCGTTAATGTCCACTCTTTCCCATCGGCATTGTGTTGATAGTTTTCCAGCATATAGCTGTGCCATGAAAGGTCGGCTTTTTGTTTGAGTAATGGGCTGTGTAACAGAAGGTAGCTACCGTGGCTCCATCCTAGCATCGGGTCAAAACCTTCGGTCGGTTCTGCGCCAATGGCTAAGCGTAATGTTTGTGAATGAGCCGGTTCTGCGGCGTGTGATGGTAGCGTCAGCCCCATTAAACACATAGCCGCAACGATATTTTTAATCATACATCCCTCGATAGTTTGGTTTTATTTTTATCACTAAATAAAAATGAAACATCATCAGGCAGTTAATGATATTGGTGACCATTAATAGCCGCTATTGGTGAGATATTCACTGTGCGTAGAGTAGCAATGTTTAGTTATATTAAATTTTAAACCACGCTTTCTACGTTCTATATCAATAGAACTTCGAATTTAATGAATAATTCGCAAAAACTGAGCCCCTCTTTGATTTACCTTAATAAATCAAAGAGTAAATTTTACGCTTCCACGTCTTTATCAAATTCAATAGGCGCTGAATTTAACGATAAATCGGTAATAAAAGACGGGTCATTCGACTGCCTTGATTGCAACCGAAATTGCGAGGGTGTCATGGCGTATTTTTTCTTAAAAACATCACAAAAATAGGCATTACTACCAAACCCACAGCGATGACTAATTTGAAATACAGAATAATTTGAGAAGGTTAAATAATTTAATGCCATGCCCATTCGCACATCCAATAATAATTGGCGGAATGATACCCCCTCTCGATTAAGGTGCCTGCGCAACGTCGATGGCGTGGTGAATAATGCCTTCGCCACATCCTCTAAATGCCATTTTTTCTGGGGTTCTTGGGTAATTAAATGGGTAATAGCTTGGTTTTTCGGCTCATCATAATTAAAGCGGAAAATGTTGAGAATATCGACACCCGCTTGGTATATCGCCAATAAAATAAAGTACAGGCTTTGCTTCATTAACAATGCTTCTTGGGATTGGCTCTGTTTTTTTAATGGCAAACATTGTTTGAGCAAACTGAAATTATCACTAACCGTTTCGGGGGTTAATACCTGAAAAGCAGGCACATGGCTCGTCAGCGGCGCACCAGACTTCATTAAGGTCTTTAATAATAAAAAGACCGATTCTAACTCTGAGTCCGTAATCGACAATGTATGCAACTCAATTGATTGATTAGATACGCACTCAATATTGCAGGAGACTTGGCTGTATTTTGGAATAATGAGCGTCAAATTAGCTTGAACATCAATGGATTGGCCATTAATCACCACATTCCCTTTTGCACCTTGCAGCATGGCAATCATCGCGCTTTCAATATAAAACGCTTTTAACACCATTTGGCTTGATGAAAGAAAATATTTATATTCCATAATCTCAATAAACTTTGGTCAAAGTCAGAAATCATCTGCTAGAAAAAGCAGCTTGATGGGCAGACAGAAATTCAGCCATTCAGATAAATAGCAAATAATTACGCTAGTTGATGGCTTCTGCTACTTCGCTAGAATGCGGCTCAGAATATAGTCCTGTTAGGCTAAAATCGCAATATAGAGATCCGCTCATTTTTTACTGTTATTTTACGTATTGTGAGTTTTTCTAAATAAATTGCTATTTAATTGAAAGGCAATTTTCGATATAAGGTGTAAAATCGCGCGGCAGATGAATGCGAGCCTATAACGCATCATTATAGATAATTATTTTTCGTGTTCATACACATCCTACCCTACTTGCATTAGCTTATACAGCCTAGAACCCAACCATTCGGTGAGGGGTATAACTAAACATGTTCGCGTATTGTTCATTGCCTGATTTGCAGGAGAAAGTATGTCTGAGTTTTCAGGATCAGGTTGGTTAGCTGAGATTTTTTTACGCTATGAACTCAAACGGGGTGCAACACGCCTGACCGATAAACAACATATCGGCCCTTTAATGGTGCAAAGGCCATTTTACCCCGAACAAGGGGTTGCCCACACCTATTTACTCCATCCCCCTGGTGGTGTGGTCGGTGGAGATAAACTCCTGATTAACATTGACGTGCAGCCACACGCTCATTCGCTGCTGACCACCCCGGGTGCGACCAAATTTTATCGCAGCGCAGGTGGTGTTGCCCGTCAAGTACAGAATTTAACCGTTGCCGCTGATGGTTTTTTAGAGTGGCTACCGCAGGAAAATATTTTCTTTCCTGATGCGCAGGTTCGACTCGAAACCCATATCCACGTCACCGCGTCATCAAAATTTATCGGCTGGGAAATCCAATGTTTAGGCCGCCCTGTTTTAGGGGAATGGTTTGAAAATGGCGATGTGCGTGGGCGCTTTAATTTTTATATTGATGACACCCTCACGCTGACTGAATCCCTGTTTATCGATGGCACACAAAAACAGTCTGCCGTCATGCGCGAATATCCCATGATGGGGTCGATGTACATTTACCCTGCCAATGATGAATTAAAAGAAAAAATTCAACAGTATTTACGTGATTTTGTATCCCCAGCGGATAGCCCTATTGAGTATGGGTTAACAGATGTGGATGGCATTTTAGTTTTTCGATTATTAGGCACGCAAACTGAGCCAATGATGGCGTGTTTTGCCCATATTTGGCAAACCACTCGGCAGTATTGGCTAGGTTATTGCCCAGAACCTCCCCGTATTTGGGCAACATAAATTTTTCGTTTTAGGAGCAAAAATGGAACTCACCCCAAGAGAAAAAGATAAGTTATTGCTTTTTACCGCAGGCCTTGTCGCTGAAAGACGCTTAGCCCGTGGGTTAAAACTGAACTACCCTGAAGCCGTTGCCCTAATAAGCTGCGCCATTATGGAAGGCGCACGTGACGGCAAAACAGTTGCTCAACTGATGAGCGAAGGCAGAACGGTGCTCAGTGCAGATCAAGTCATGGAAGGTGTACCTGACATGATCAAAGACATTCAAGTGGAATGCACATTCCCCGATGGCACAAAACTTGTGTCCATTCACGACCCAATTGTATAGGTAGCAATATGATCCCCGGTGAAATTAAAGTAAATCAGGCTTTAGGCGACATCGAACTGAACGCGGGTCGTGAAACCAAAACCATTCAAGTGGCGAATCATGGTGATAGGCCGATTCAAGTCGGCTCCCATTACCATTTTTATGAAGTGAATGACTTCCTGAAATTTGAACGAGACGGCACGCTGGGTTTTCGTTTAAACATCCCTGCGGGTATGGCGGTCCGTTTTGAACCCGGCCAAAGCCGCACGGTGGAATTGGTGGCATTTAGCGGTAAACGAGAAATTTACGGCTTCCATGGCAAAGTCATGGGTAAATTAGAGTGTGAGAAATAACCATGAAAACCATCTCACGACAAGCGTATGCGGATATGTTTGGCCCAACCCAAGGCGACCGTGTGCGTTTAGCGGATACAGAACTGTTTTTAGAAATTGAAAAAGATTTCACCACCTACGGTGAAGAGGTCAAATTTGGTGGTGGCAAAGTCATTCGTGACGGTATGGGACAAAGCCAAGTCACTAGCGATAAATGTGTCGATGTGCTGATCACCAACGCCATCATTTTAGACCATTGGGGTATCGTTAAAGCCGATATCGGCATCAAAAATGGTCGTATTGCCGGTATTGGTAAAGCGGGTAACCCTGATATACAGCCAAATGTGGATATTGTGGTTGGCCCTGGTACAGAAGTGGTCGCGGGTGAAGGCAAAATTGTCACCGCAGGCGGCGTCGATACCCACATTCACTTTATCTGCCCGCAGCAAGCCGAAGAAGGCTTAGTTTCTGGTGTTACGACCTTTATAGGTGGTGGAACAGGCCCCGTCGCGGGCACGAACGCCACGACAGTCACACCGGGCATTTGGAATATGTACCGCATGTTAGAGGCCGTAGATGAACTGCCAATTAACGTGGGGCTATTTGGTAAAGGATGCGTGAGCCAGCCTGAAGCCATTCGTGAACAAGTTACCGCAGGTGCAATCGGCCTGAAAATTCACGAAGACTGGGGCGCAACTCCGATGGCAATTCACAACTGCTTAAATGTCGCCGATGAAATGGACGTGCAAGTGGCGATTCACTCCGACACCTTAAACGAAGGCGGTTTCTACGAAGAAACGGTAAAAGCCATCGGCGGGCGAGTGATCCACGTGTTCCACACAGAAGGCGCAGGGGGTGGCCATGCCCCTGACGTGATCAAATCTGTTGGGGAACCAAATATTTTACCCGCCTCGACCAACCCGACAATGCCATACACCATCAATACGGTGGACGAGCATCTGGATATGTTGATGGTATGCCATCACCTTGACCCATCAATTCCTGAAGATGTGGCGTTTGCTGAGTCACGTATTCGCCGCGAAACCATTGCCGCAGAAGATATTTTGCATGATATGGGCGCTATCTCCGTGATGTCCTCCGATTCCCAAGCCATGGGGCGCGTTGGCGAAGTGATTATGCGCACATGGCAATGTGCCCACAAAATGAAATTACAGCGCGGCACGATGGAAGGCGATACCCCAGACAGTGACAATAACCGTATTAAGCGTTACGTGGCGAAATACACTATCAACCCTGCGTTAGCCCATGGTATCGCTCATGAAGTGGGTTCAATAGAGAAAGGCAAATTAGCCGATATCATCCTGTGGGATCCGGCCTTTTTTGGCATCAAACCTGCGCTTATTATGAAAGGTGGCCTCGTGGCGTATGCGCCAATGGGGGATATCAATGCCGCCATTCCAACGCCGCAACCTGTGCATTACCGCCCAATGTATGGCGCTCTCGGTAAAGCGAAGTACCAAACCTCGATGATTTTTATGTCAAAAGCGGGGATTGAGGCGGGTGTGCCCGAAAAACTTGGCTTACAAAGCTTAATTGGTCGCGTTGAGGGCTGCCGCAATATCAGCAAGGCCTCCATGGTACACAACAGCTATGTGCCACACATTGAGCTCGACCCTCAAACCTATATTGTGAAAGCCGATGGCATACCGCTGGTGTGTGAGCCCGCCACTGAGTTGCCAATGGCACAACGTTACTTTTTATTCTGACCCCCATTAAGAGCCAGAAAATGAAAAAATTTATTAAAATCGTTCCACAAGAACAACAGACAGACACTGAATTGTCCCTGTGCTTAACCATGGACGAGCGCACTAAAAGCCGCTTAAAAGTCACCTTAAGTGATGGGCAAGATGCAGGGTTATTTTTACCCCGTGGCACCATTTTAAAAGAAGGGGATATTTTAGCGACAGAAGACGGCGAACAGGTCACCGTTATCGCAGCAAAAGAGCAAGTTTCCACCGTTTACAGCGATGACCCTCTGCTACTGGCACGGGTTTGCTACCACTTAGGTAACCGCCATGTTCCCCTGCAAATTGAAGCGGGCTGGTGCCGTTATTTTCACGACCATGTTTTAGACGATATGGCGCGTGGATTAGGTGCAACGGTTAGCGTGGGTCTGGAAAAATACCAACCTGAGCCGGGCGCTTACGGCGGTTCATCAGGCGGTCATCACCACCATCATAACCACGATGATCATCACCACTAATCAGGTTCAGGGAGTGTCTCGATGCTAGCGGATTTGCGTTTATACCAATTAGTCAGCCCGTCCTTACCTGTGGGGTCATTTACCTATTCCCAAGGGTTAGAATGGGCGATTGAAAAAGGCTGGGTAACAACGCCTGACACCCTCGCCAGTTGGCTAACGGCACAAATGACGCACGCAATCGCGACATTGGAACTCCCTGTCCTACGGCAAATTCACGCCAATCTTTCACGCTCTGATTGGCAGCAAGTGACTTATTGGTGTGACTTTATTATTGCCAGCCGCGAGACCAAGGAACTTCGCCAAGAAGAACGCCAGCGAGGCATTGCCTTTGCCCGCTTGCTCCCACAATTGGCGATAGAACTTGATGCCACGGCATTGGCGTGCGTGAAAAAAACGCAATTAATGGCTTTTGCCCTTGCCGCCACGCATTGGGATATTGACGTTGAAAAGCTGTGTACCGCCTACGCGTGGGGCTGGCTAGAAAACACCGTGATGTCTGGCGTGAAATTAATTCCACTGGGTCAAAGTGCGGGGCAACATATTTTGTTTACCCTTGCCGAACGTATCCCTGAGATTGTGGCGCAATCTGCCACATGGTCAGTTGACGATATCGGCAGTTTTACCCCTGCACAAATCATTGCCAGCAGTCGGCATGAAACCCAATACACTCGACTTTTTCGTTCATGAGAAAACACACAATGCAAGAATATAACCAACCCCTACGAATTGGTGTCGGAGGCCCTGTTGGTTCAGGGAAAACCGCCCTATTAGAAGTGTTATGTAAAGCGATGCGCGATACCTACCAAATTGCCGTCGTGACCAATGATATCTATACCCAAGAAGATGCCAAAATTCTCACCCGCGCTGAAGCGTTAGACGCCGACCGCATTATTGGTGTGGAAACAGGTGGCTGCCCGCACACTGCTATTCGTGAAGATGCCTCCATGAACCTTGCGGCGGTTGAAGAGCTGGCAATGCGCCACAAAAATCTGGATATCGTGTTTGTGGAAAGCGGTGGTGATAACCTGAGCGCCACATTCAGCCCAGAGCTGGCGGACTTAACCATTTATGTTATCGACGTCGCGGAAGGCGAAAAAATCCCACGTAAAGGCGGCCCGGGGATCACCCACTCCGATTTACTGGTGATCAATAAAATCGACCTTGCCCCGTATGTCGGCGCCTCTTTAGAAGTGATGGAAGCAGATACTGCCAGAATGCGCCCCGTGAAACCGTATGTTTTCACTAACTTAAAGAAAAAAGTCGGCTTAGAAACCATTATCGAGTTTATTATTGATAAAGGCATGTTAAGGCGTTAATAAATTAATTTCCCCTATAGGTTTTAATCTATAGGGGATAACATCAACAAATTCGTGGTAATGGTTCGCTGTGCGGTAAATCCAACAACCTTGAGGTGCCAAAAATTCCGACCAGTTTCACCTGTTTATTGTCTGTCACACAACCAATCGTGGCGGCATTTTGGCCTAATGGATGGCTGCGTAATGCGGCTAACACTGCACTTTCCACTTCGGGTTTTACCACAATCACTAGCTTACCTTCATTGGCAAAATTCAGTGGCTCAAGACCGAGCAATTCACATACGCCTCTAACCGCAGAGGTAACGGGTAAGTCCGCCTCGTTAATCGCCATTCCACAGCCGCTTGCCTGCGCAAACTCATGCAAAATCGCCGTCACTCCGCCGCGTGTGGCATCCCGCAATGCACGTACGCCTTCAATATTACGCAGTGGTTCAATTAATGGCGTCAATACCGCACAATCGCTGCTAAGCTGTGCCTCTAAACCAAGCTGCTCGCGCAGGTTTAAGATGGTCGCTCCGTGGTCACCTAACGTACCACTGACGATCACCTTGTCACCCGCTTGAATTTGCTGAGCGCCCCACTGGATTTCGCTTGGGATCACACCGATACCTGCCGTGTTGATAAACACTTTGTCCGCAGCACCGCGCTGCACTACTTTGGTGTCCCCTGTAACTATCTGCACCCCAGCTGCTGCGGCCGTTGCTGCCATTGATTCGACGATAGTGGCGAGTTCGGCTAACGGAAAGCCTTCTTCTAAAATAAACCCGCAAGACAGATATTTAGGGACTGCACCACTGACGGCGACGTCATTCACCGTACCGCAAACCGCTAATTTACCGATATTTCCACCGGGGAAAAAAATCGGGTCAATCACATAGCTGTCGGTACTGAATGCAAGGCGATCCCCTAACGTGGTGAGTTCCGCCAGCGAAAGCCGTGCTTGGTCTTCACGCTCATTCAATGCTTGATTGGCAAATGCTTTTAAAAAGAGTTGTTCAATTAACTGTTGCATGGCTTGCCCACCACTACCGTGGGCCATCAATACCACTTTGTTCGCATCATGACTCATTTATGCCTCCCGACGATATTGATAATAAGCCGCACAAGCCCCTTCCGATGATACCATTAAGGCACCAAAAGCGGTTTGTGGTGTACAACGCGTGCCAAATAATGGGCATTCATTGGGTTTGCATCGCCCCGTTAACACATCGCCACACCGTGCTAGCGGGTCATCCGCCACTTGATGTGGTTGTACCTGAAAACGGCGTTCGGCATCAAAAGATTGGTAAGCGACGCTGAGCTGCACCCCCGAGCCTGCAATTTCCCCTAAACCACGCCATTCGCTGGTTTCTTTTAACTCAAACACTTCATCTAACGCCTTGAGTGCTAAGGTGTTGCCTTGATCAGCAACAATGCGTTTATATTGGTTTTCCACCTCGCAACGCCCCTCTGCTATCTGGCTAACTAGCATGGACAAAGACTGCAAAATATCCAACGGTTCGAACCCCGTTACCACCAGCGGTTTATGAAAATCTTCGGTAATAAACTGGTAAGGGAGCGCTCCAATCACCATGCTGACATGCCCCGGCGCTAAAAAGCCATCGATACGCACATCTGGCTGTTCTAATAGGCTTTTTAACGTTGGGATGATAGTGATGTGCTGGCAAAATACGGTGAAATTGTTCAGCTGACGGCGTTTGGCTTGTTGCAAGGTAATCGCCGTGCTTGGCATGGTGGTTTCAAAGCCCAAGCCAAAGAAAACGATTTGTTTGTCAGGGTGTTGCTCTGCTATCCCGAGGGCATCCAAAGGGGAGTAGACAATCCGTACATCTGCCCCACGGCGTTTGGCATCAAGCAAAGAGCCATTTTTACCCGGGACACGCATCGCATCCCCATAGGTACAAAAAATCACATTTGGCTGCTCGGCAATTTCAATGCAGCCGTCAATACGCCCCATCGGTAACACACAAACGGGGCAGCCTGGCCCATGGACAAATTCGATTTCTGGCGGTAAAAGTTGGTCGATACCAAATTTAAAAATCGCATGGGTGTGCCCGCCGCACACTTCCATTAACTGCAATGGGCGCTGCTTAGCCCGTGGAATTTCATTCACACGTTGGCGGATATTCGCCAATAAAACTTTTGCTAAAGCAGGGTCGCGAAACTCATCGACGTACTGCATCTGTTGCTCCCGCATTTAAGCCACTGAAGTCGCCGACCTCATGGTCAAGCTGGCTCATCGCCGCTAAGGCATCTAATGTCGACTGTGCTTCTTCTTCGTTGATGATACTCATAGCGAAGCCCACGTGAACCAGTACCCATTGCCCCAATAATTCGTGGGTTTCCCCCTCACAAATCAGGCCAATGTTAACGTCCCGCTTCACGCCGCAGACATCCACTTGTGCCAGTTGGTGAATATCTTCACCCACCGCCACGATTTTTCCGGGAATGCCTAAGCACATAGCTGAGTCTCCAGCCATGCAAGCCATGCATCTATGCCATCCCCTTGTGTCGCAGAGACTTTAATCACTTGGATGTTTGGATTGACTTGTTTAGCATTAGCAATGCAGGCGTCCACATCAAAATGCAGGTACGGCAGTAAGTCGATTTTATTAAGCAACATAATGTCTGCCGCAGCAAACATATGCGGGTATTTTAAGGGTTTATCTTCCCCTTCGGTCACAGACAAAACAGCCACTTTATGGCGCTCGCCTAAATCAAAGCTTGCAGGGCATACTAAGTTCCCCACATTTTCAATAAATAACAAGCTGTTATCATCCAAACCTAAGCGTGAAACCGCATCGTGGATCATCTGCGCATCTAAGTGGCAGCCTTTACCTGTGTTCACTTGGATAGCAGGAACGCCCGTTTCACGAATGCGCTGAGCATCGTTGGTGGTTTGTTGGTCGCCCTCTACCACCGCACAATTAATTTTGTCGCGCAGTCGTAGCAAGGTTTCCGTTAGTAAGGTGGTTTTCCCAGAACCCGGGCTGGAAACCAGGTTTAACGCTAAAATATTCTTTTCTGCAAATGCCTCGCGGTTATGTTCTGCTAAGTGATTGTTTTTATCTAAAACGTCCATCTCAATTTGCAGCATGCGCTTTTGGCTGATCCCCGGCGCGTGTGTACCAGCTTCCCCCTGCCCATAATCCAAGTCATGGTGTTCGCCCGCAGGTTTAAAGCTGTTTTCTGCCATGGCGTAAACGTGTTTATGCTTATGTTTGTGTTTCTGTTTTTTGGCTTTGTCGTCAACAGGTGCGGGCTCGTATTGGTGATAGTGGTTATGCACATCCCCTTGGTGGTAATAATGGTGGTGAATAATGACGGTTTGGCCTTGGCTTTCATGGTCATGATGGTCATGGTCGTGGTGGCGATCGTGTCCATGATGATGGTCATGGGCATTTTCATGATCATGATGATGATCATGGCCGTGGTGGTGGTCATGGTCGTGATGATGGTCATGGTGATGATGACTGTGCTCACCCCCTTCGATTCTGCGCTCTCCCGATGCGCATCCACATGTACTACACATAAGTTTCACTCCCAACCGCTAAATAGTTAAATTAGATTAATACATAATCAAAATCGCAAGGTTGATGCACCTCAAAGTCACTTTGAAAACTATTCGACCTCTAATTCTTTGATGCGCAAGCTATCGCCACTTTCCACTTTTAAATTCAAACTTTGGCATTGTGGGCAAACGGATTGATGGCTATTAATTTCCACCATTTCACTGCAATCCCAGCACCACGCCTGCGCTGGGCGGTGCACCATATGCAATTGGCAACCTTGTGCGACAGTGCCGCGACAGGCGATATCAAAACAAAAGCGAAATGCGCTTTCTTCAACGCAGGAAAGCGCACCAATTTCTAACCAAACTGCCGTGACTTTTTTCACGGCATTTTGCTTGGCTTGCTGCTCAATTATTTCGAGTGTGCTTTGGCACAATGAAACTTCATGCATTATGCCTCCTTCAAGTGGCGCGCAAATAACGCACGGCGCGCTGGCGATTGCGGCACATTTGGGTCACTCACTGGCAGGGACAACAAAATACGGCGGCAATCATCCGCAAGGTGAATACCCTGCTCAGTGCTTAAGCTTTTATCCAATGGTGACATCAAGGAACAGGCAAAATATTGCGTCAGCCCGTCAAGTTCCCCAACGGTATAGGTCATTTCCCCATAAGGTAAAATCAAGCCCACTTTATCGCCGACAGTACGGCGCTCCCAATACTGTTCAGGCCCCGGTAAAATGAGAGCACTAAGCATCCACGGAGTGATAACCGCACCAACCCATTGATTTTCAAACAAAGCAAACTCACTGGCATAAACTGGCATCGAGAGGTGGAGGAAAGACAAATCGTGCATCGATTGCTCCGCCACCTTTTGGAATGCAGCCTCTACCCGAGCTCGTGGGTTGCTTTGATAACCTTTAATGTCATCAGGCATGTAAACTCTCTTCTTTTGCCGTAATTTCCAAACCTTCACTGCGCAGCACATCAATCACTTTTTGCAACGCAGGCTCTAATGCAGCCTGCCCTGTAGCGGTTAAACCGATGTGCGGCTCTAAAGACTCAGGCACGACGCCGACTAAGGTCAAACGCTGCGGAAATTCATCCGTTAAATGCAACGCGGATAACACATCAGATAACCCTAATTGATGAGGTGAAATTTTACGGGTGAACAACGCAGGTACTTCGTCATCACGGAGCACTAATAACGAACCGGGTTGCTGGCTCGATAGCACTACATCCGCAATGATTAAGTGGTCACGATCTGCCATTGGGCCGATCAATTCCATTCCTGCGGTACCGCCATCGAGCACTTCCACGCATTCAGGCAGGTGATAACGTTCCTCCAATGCTTCGACAATGCGTACGCCAATCCCTTCGTCGCTCAACAAAATATTGCCAACGCCTAAGACTAAAATCCGCATTACAGCACCTTAACCTTAGTGACTTCCCCACCTTCAGGATCCACAATGTGCACCGCACAAGACATACATGGGTCAAAGGAATGAATGGTTCTGACTACTTCCAGCGGCTTAGTTGGGTCAGCAACAGGCGTTCCTACCAACGCTTGCTCATAAGGGCCCGGTTCATCATTGAAATTACGTGGGCCAGAGTTCCATGTAGATGGTACAACCGCTTGGTAGTTTTCAATTTTACCGTCTTTGATAACCACCCAGTGTGAAAGCAGGCCACGTGGCACCTCCCCAAAACCGACGCCTTTAATCGTTGCGTTTTCTGGGAAGTTGGGTTTTACAAAAGTGGTAAAGTCGCCTTTACCGATATTATCCACCAGCGCTTGCCACTGAATTGACAAGGTTTCATTCAGCACACAGCAACGCACGCTACGACCGATAATGCGGCCTAATGTAGAGTGCAGTTGATCAATACTAATGCTATTGCCCGTCAGTGTTTGATACAGGCTCACCACATCGTTAAAGTGTTTTTCCGTTGGCTCGTGTTTTGCCGCCAGTTTGCACAGTAAGTCCGCTAATGGCCCCACTTCGACGGTTTTGTCGTAGAAGGTTGGCGCTTTCACCCATGAATATTTACCGTCATCGTCCCAACCGGTGTAGTCAGGGTTAGTGGTACCTTCCCACGGTGCTTGTGGCTCATTTTCTTTGTACCACGCGTGTTTGCTACTTTCTTTGATACCATTGATCAAATACTCATCCATGTGGCTGGTAATTGGGCGATAGGTACTAAAATCGCTGTTTTCGAGGTAGCCACCCGGTAATAAGAAACTGCCATTTTTGCCGTCCATCGGCATCTCAGGCATACACATGTAGTGTTTCGCCCCTTGGCCAACTTCTAACCATTCTGGGTAGCCCGCAGCAATCACCGCTGCGTCAATTTTGTATACTTGCTCGATAAAATCCCCTAAACGGTCGATAAAGGATTTCACATACATTAAGCGCTCAAGGTTAAGAACACCGACTCCATCAAGGTTAATCGGGTTCGCGACACCGCCCACCGCAAGGTTTTGGATGTGTGGTGTTTTCCCCCCAAGCAGTGCCACAATGCGGTTTGCATCCCGTTGGCATTCGAGGGCTTGCAAATAGTGCGCGACCGCAATCAGGTTAACTTCAGGCGACAATTTCATCGCTGGGTGACCCCAATAGCCGTTCGCAAAAATCCCTAACTGACCACTTGCCACCAGTTTTTTGATTTTGTCTTGTACGCGGGTAAATTCCTCTGCGCTATTCAGTGGCCATGTAGAAACCCCTTTGAGGATTTCTGCGGCTTTACTTGGGTCTGCATTTAACGCGGAGGTGATATCCACCCAATCAAGCGCCGATAATTGATAAAAATGAACAATATGGTCTTGAATGGTATGCGCCGCTAAAATCATATTACGGATGTATTGTGCGTTAACGGGCACATCAATATTCAACGCGCTTTCAATGGTACGCACAGACACAATGCCGTGAACAGTGGTACAAACCCCACAAATACGCTGCATGATCATCCATGCATCACGCGGGTCTTTCCCTTTGACGATTTCTTCCATACCGCGCCACATGGTGCCTGAAGCCCAAGCCTTGGTGACTTTTCCATCTTCAATTTCACAATCAATGCGTAAGTGACCTTCGATACGAGTGACTGGATCTATTGTTATACGTTGGCTCATGCTTTACCTCGGGCCTCTGAATGGCTCATCTTTGTTTTTTTCAATGCTGGAATAACGGGTAGTAGGCGGATCAGCAAAATGTACGCGCAGACCTCAATTGCCACAAAACCCATTGAAATTAAAAGTTCTTCTGATGTTGGGAAGTAGTCATAACCGCCCCCCGGATTGAACGCGACAAGGGAGTAGCTCATCCGCCACATTGCCGCCCCGATTAACATGCTTAACCCGCTGATGTATAACCAACGCGAATCATTTCGCAGCGATGGCATGCGGAAGATAATTAATGGGATCACCATTAACACGGTTTCTATCCAAAACATCATGGCGTAGAAGTCGCCATTGAAGATGTGGTGCAGTTTTTCGCGATAAATCAACTCTCCAAATCGGCATACGAGGAACAACACCAGAAGCACTTGCAGAATTTGCGTGAGCCGCACAAACAGTGGCCGCTCATCCGCCCCTTGCCCCTTTAAGGCAGCTTGCAGTAATGAGCCTTCGAAAATGACTATAGAGAAACCCATAATAAATGCGGTCAACAGCGAGAGCAGCGGCAACATTTCATAACTTTGCCAAATTGGATGTACCTTGTATCCTGCTGAAATCATTAACGATCCCATTGAGGATTGGTGCATCATTGGCAGCAATGCGCCTAAAGCGATGATAAAAAACATCACTTTATTCAAGCGTTTTAGCGAGACTTTCCAGCCAAAGCGTTCACACAAAGCTGGAGCAAATTCTAATGCCATCACACCGATGTAAATCGTCATACATACGGCGGTTTCGAACAGTACAGAGTTGGTATTGAAGAAGCCTGGAATATAGAAATACGGCAAGTTCCAGTAACGCCCCACGTCGATAGTGATGGATAAACCACCGAGGGAATAACCGAATAAACTGGCCAGCAATGCAGGGCGAACCAGCGGGTGATATTCCCCACGGTTAAACACATACACCGCCCAAGCCAGCGCCCAGCCACCACAGGCAAATCCCGTTCCTATCAGCAAGTCAAAGGCAATCCAAATTCCCCACGGATAACCCCCGTTAAGGTCAGAAACTGAACCTAGGCCGAAAACCAGACGTTTGATAATCAGAATGACGCAAAGCATCACCAATGGCCCAAATACCATAATTGGCCAACTGACTAAACGCCCGCCTAACGGCTTTTCTTTATGATGCGTCGTCATTTGAGTCATCTCCTTCGTGTTTGTCATTCTTGGTATTGCGGTACACCAAGAAGCTCAACCCAGCCAGTGCCGCTAACGGCAACACCATGCCTTTGTACAGTGTGTGCTGAACATGCTCAGAGCGCGCACCTGTCGAAAGCTGATCTAATTCAGGCAAGCCAAGGTGTTGATATGGGACACCCGAAAGTACAATGACCTGCGTTCCGCCGCCTTCAAGCTCCCCATATACATGTTTTTCATATTTCGGTACTTTAATGACATTCGGGTCATTGCTATGCAGGGTTTGGCGTGGGAAACCATATTCATCCCCCACTTGGAGTGTTAAGCGTTTTTTTGCTTCGGCTAGCAACTCTTCTCTCGTACCGAAAATCACAGCACCAGTTGGGCACACTTCCACGCAACCGGGTAAGCCGCCTTTATCTAGACGCTCAACACCTTTTTGGTTACATAGCTCGCACTTATGAATCGCCCCAAACTTATCATCGTAAGCATATTTTGGAATATTGAACGGGCACGCCACCATGCAGTAACGGCAACCCGTACACACGCTCGCATCGTAATGAACGATGCCCGTTTTCGGGTCTTTTTTCAGTGCTTGAACAGGGCAAACAGAGACGCAGTTCGGGTCAACACAGTGCATACACTGTTTTTTGATGTAAGCGTAACCGTCTTTTTCCTGATCTTTATTCACGCCAGTGCCACTGCTCCAGACCTGAATAATGTTATTGGTGTATGGGGTAAGCTTGTCGTTGTTCGACCATGTTTGTTCCCCCACAGGATTACGCTCTGGGTGGTTGATATCTTGGCATTTTGTCACGCAGGCTTGGCACCCAACACACAACGTTGAGTCATACAGCATGCCAAGGGAGTTCGGAATTGGCGGTCGGTTTTCCGCTCCCGCCAAGCTCGGTGAGCTGCTCGCAAGGAGCGCTCCCCCAGCGGAGAGTTTAAGGAAATTTCGTCTATTCACGGTTATTCTCCCCGTGAGTCAGTGTCTTGCTGGCGTTTTTGGCGACCTAATTCACGTACCGCCATCACACTCACCCCAGCCACTAACCCCACAACACCACCGATTAACCCAACGGCAGTTGATGAAATTTGGCCGCCTTCACGGTTATTTAAATCTGGCTTGTCAGCGCGGGGCGTTGGGTTTTCCACACTGGCAAGTTGGTGGATGGCTTTATGGAAGCCGACATTTTCTTCATTACAGCCATAACACGGATGACCTATCGCCACAGGCCATACACCGCCAACATCGCAGAACTGCAATGTTGAGCAGTTACCGTAAGTTTCAGGGCCTTTACAGCCTAGGTGATATAAACACCAGCCTTCACGGTGACCATCATCGCCAAACTCTTTAGCAAAACGCCCTGCATCAAAGTGTGGGCGGCGCTCGCAATGCTCGTGAATTAATCGGCCATAAGCAAACATTGGACGGTTTTTGCTGTCCAGTGCGGGTGGGCGATTAAAGGTAATTAAGTGGGCAACGGTCGCAAGGAAGTTATGTGGGTTTGGTGGGCAACCCGGGATGTTGATCACCGGTTTATCTTTGATGACTTGGTTTAAGCCAACCGCGCCCGTTGGGTTGTCACCCGCCGCCGCAACACCGCCCCAAGAGGCACAGGAACCAATTGCAATCACGGCAGCAGCGTGTTCAGCCACTTCGCGGATATGCTCAACAATCGGTTTTCCTGCGACCATGCAGTAAATACCGTTATCTTTCAGTGGAATAGAACCATCAACGACAAGAACATATTTTCCTTTATATTTCTCCATCGCATTGTGCTTATTCTGTTCAACTTGCTCACCAAAAGCGGCAGATAACACCTCATGGTATTCCAGTGAAATTGTATCCAGAATTAAGTTTTCGAGAGTTGGGTGAGTTGAACACAGCAAGGACTCAGTACAACCCGTACACTCTTGGGCGCCAATCCAGATGACAGGCGGACGAGCTGGGTCACTAATAGATTCAGCAATTTGGGCCGCGGCTTTCCCGCTTAGCCCCATCGTCGCTGCCAACGCTGTACATAACTTCATAAAATCACGGCGGTTAATACCGTGAGGAGAATTAATAGAGTTATCTCCTATCATTCTTTTTTCCTATTATTATGGGTGGCTTAGAACCTATTCATTAAACAAATTTTGTTGATTACCCTTGCGTTAGAGATGCCACAAAACCCGACGTACTGAATACACTTACGCCTTACGCTTGTATCATTCGATGCAATTCAAATTGACAACAAAACTGAGCCTAATGAAATAAATTCTTATTTAAGTAACCTGGTGCATATATATAAAATAAGATCCTATTCCTACCGATTTTTCATCACTTGATCTTCATCAAGAGGAAATAAGAAAGTTTATCTTTTTTATATATTTGTTAGAAAAATCGATTCAGTCGATAGAGGGAAAAAATGTTCACTCAAATAAAATCAAACTATTTATTATTCAATAATGCGCTATATATCACATTAATTTAAATATAAATTTCATTAATTATCATTGAGATATACAAATTCATTATTTACTTATAATTTAATTAAACGGAATTAGTGTATTATTAATAATCAATCCGTTAATATAAAAATTAAATATCTAAATAAGAATCAATATCAAAAAAAGAATATTTAATAAAATACTCAATATACAAAATTCTACTTGAGGTGCATTCTAAATCATATTCAAAATGAGTAAGAGTCTAACCCTTTAATTTTGCTGAGGCTATCGCTACCTGCCCTAATGCCAACCCACCATCCCCCATCGGGAACTGCCTTGCCGTTAATACCTCAAATTCATTTAAATTATTAATTAATAAATTTCGTAATAATTTATTGTGCATAACACCTCCTGATAACACGATTTGCTTAATCTCGTTTCGCTGAGCAGATATTCTAGCGAGCTGCGCAAACCCGTTTGCTAATGCGACATGAAACGCATGGGCACGCTGCGCTTTAGGAGCCTGATAAGCGCACCATTCACGCCAAAATGTGGTTAAGTCAAGGTGTTGGCCGACTACTGGCATCGTCACCGGGTGTATCAGAATTTCAGAGCGCATCGCCAACGCTTCAAGTTGGCACGCCGCTTCCCCTTCCCAACTGGTTTGCGCCGTACAAATACCAAGGGTAGCGGCGACAGCATCAAATAACCGCCCCGTGGAAGACGCCGTTGGGCAATTGAGCCCCCGTTCGATAGCCTTTTTGAGCCCCTGCCAAGGAAATTCGAGGAGTTGAGTTGCATCTGGCAGCTGCTGCCACTTAGGAACAAACTGCAACCAGTGAGCCAATAAGTTACGCCAAGGCTGCCTTGCCGCCATTTCACCACCGGGCAAAGCAACCGCAGGCAGCCCTCCTAAATATTGACTAGATGCATAATCTACCAACAAACATTCTCCGCCCCAGAGACGTTGGTCATCGCCATAACCTAATCCATCAAGGGCTAACCCAATGACTTTACCTGTATTTTTTGGCAAGCCATGCTCCACCATAACGGTCGCAATATGGGCATGATGGTGCTGAACTTGCACAAATGGAATGTCCAACTGCGCAGATAACTGCTGAGCAAAGCGATGACTGACATAGTTCGGGTGCATATCCCCAACCAATGCGGTTGGGGTAAAACGATAAATAGACTCAAACAAATCAATCGCATTTTGGTATTGCTCAAAAATATCTAAGTCGTCCAAGTCCCCAAGGTGCTGACTTAATACCGCGCTTTTATCACGTAATAAGCAAAACGTATTTTTCAAGTCAGCCCCTAACCCTAATATCGCGGGTGAGTTTTCAAAACCTTCAGGTAAATCCACGCAATCAGGTACATACCCACGGGCACGGCGTAACATTTCAGCCTCACCTTGGTGATAACGAACTAAAGAATCATCAGCGCGTTGTACGATATCGCGGTTATGAGTCAGGTAAAAATCGGCGATATTGGCCAAGTCATTGAACGCCCTTTGCTCCGTGAGCACAGGGGGCTTCCCTGATGCATTCCCTGAGGTCATGATTAACGGCCTTTTTACTTCCGCCATCAGTAAGTGCTGTAACGGATTTGAGGGCAGCATCACCCCTACCTCAGTTAAATATGGCGCAACAAACTGACTTAAACCACTGTTTTTCCATTGCTTAATTAAAACGATTGGCGCAGCAGGGCTTTTTAACAACGAGGCTAGCCCATCACTTACACTCATCCCTTGGTTTTTTAGCCAATCTAAAGACGGGATCATCACCGCAAACGGTTTTGTTGGGCGATGTTTACGCATGCGCAGTGCTTGTACTGCATGGTCATCCGTTGCATCACAAGCAAGGTGAAAGCCACCTAACCCTTTGATAGCAATAATTTTACCTGCGAGTAAATATTGCGATGCCGATATTAGTGCCAGTTCCTTTTCCGCCACCGTCTGCCCGAAGGCATCACACAACTTAATGTCGGGTCCACACACAGCACACGCATTGGGCTGCGCATGAAAACGCCTATCTGCGGGGGATTGATATTCTGCTAAACATTCCAGACATAACGGAAAATCAGCCATCGCCGTGTTTGGGCGGTCATAGGGCATATGGCGAATAATCGTAAAGCGCGGCCCGCAATGAGTACAATTGGCAAATGGATAATGAAAACGGCGATTAGTAGGGTCAAAAATCTCTTGCTGACAAGCATCACAAGTTGCCGCATCGGGGATCACTTGTGTATCCATCTTCCCTTCGCCACTACGGCGAATGGTAAATTCAGCGGGTAAAACATCCCATTGAAAGGGTTTGGCTTGAACACTTTCAATATGCGCTAATGGGGGACAATGTTGTTGCAATAATTGGCTAAACTCAGTGATATCGGCATCTGCAAGCAGGCGGATAAGCACCCCTTCGCCATCATTGCAAACATCCCCATGCAATTGCTGCTGATGTGCCAACTGCCAAACATAGGGACGAAAGCCAACCCCTTGCACTTTACCTTTAACCCGAAGCTGTATTCCGTTGCTCACTTGCACACCCTCTTATTTCAATGAAAGGTATTTTCCCGCTAACAACATCAAAAAACTTCACCTGAGATCAAAAAAAGGTGGGATATACATAAGAAAATATGCGGAATTAAATCACCAAATTGGCTTATTAATTATATTTTCAATAAATACAATTAGTAAAATTTAATAAAACCACACCGCTTAGTTTTTAAATCTAATTTAAATTGCATTATTAAATAAATTCTCCTCCTTAATTAAACAATAAAGACAGTTTATATAAATGCAGAGTTAAAGAAATAACCTAACCAACTGTTATTAATGAATTAAATTAAAAATATCCATGCTTAATCCTAAAGGACGATAGTCACGATACGCAAACAAAAGTAAGCTCATTCATATGTTAACAATCTAGCAACATATCGATTTTGATAATAATTAATCAATACCAATATAAATTCATTAATAATAAAAAGAGGTGCTATTTTGAAAATCAAACCACTGTTAATCTCCCTATCCCTTACAGCCGCATTATTTGGTTCAAGTTCTTTCGCAAATGCGGATGAAATTATTACCCTTGGCACAAAAGGTGGGCCATCCATATTAAATGAAGCCCGCTTGCCGCAATCCACGGCTTTTATTAAAGGGGATAAAACCTATCTTTTTGACGCAGGGTACGGCGCAACTTTACGGTTAGTGCAATCCAAAGCTCCACTTAAAAATATTGACTCCATCTTTATTACTCACCTGCACAGTGACCATGTTGCCGATTACCCAGCGTTATTACTAAATGCATGGAACAGCGGGCTCAACCACACTGTGACGGTCTATGGCCCAGTGGGCACAGAAAGCATGACCAAAGGTGTTTGGGACACCTTTAAGCGCGATATTGATTTACGTATTAAAGATGAAGGCAAGCCTGATTTACGTAATATGGTCACCGCCAAAGATATTTCTGAGGGGGTCGTGATGGATAAAGACGGCGTCAAAATCAGCGCGTTATTTGTGCCACATCCCCCTTTTAACTCCGATGAAGCCCTTGCCTATAAAATTCAATCAGAGGGTAAAACCGTCGTTATCACGGGTGATATGATTGATAATAAACAAATTATTGAATTCGCTAAAGATGCCGACCTTTTAGTTAGTGAAGTCGTGCTGGTTTCGGGTGTTGAGAAATTAGCCAACCGAATTGGCAATGGTTCAACCCTCGCAAAAGCGATTATCTCCCACCACACTACCGCAGAAGATGTCGGTAAAATTGCCAAAGAAGCCAATGTAAAACACTTGGTGCTCACCCACCTAGTTCCCGCTGATGACCCATCAATTACTGATGATATTTGGATAGAGGAAGTCAGAAAACAATACGCTGGCTCAGTTACCGTAAGTAAAGACTTACAACGGTTTGAATTAAAATAATCTAAACAATAAAATAGCCACAAACTATTTTGTGGCTATTATTAACTCAAAAAGTAGCTCACGCCTGATCCACTGCTCACTTCCTCACCTTAGTTTCTTATATGAAACCAAACTGCACCATAAGCTCGACATACCCCACACTTTGAAACGAATATTTTACATATAGTCAACATTTGATTGACTGTTAATCACCCATACATTTAATCTGGTTTTAAATAATAAACAACGTTTCGTATATGAAACAAAATGTTACTACATATTAAAAGGAGAAAATAATGAGCTGGATTGCTGTGTGCGATGTTTCTCAAGTTCAAGAAGAATTTCCCTTTTCCGCCAAAGTGAATGACAACGAAATCGGCATTTTTTTGGTTGAAGACCAATATTACGCTTTGGAAGATGTTTGTCCTCACGCTTATGCCCTACTCAGTCAAGGGTTTGTGGAAGATGGCAAGGTCGAGTGCCCTCTACACGAAGCCATTTTTGATATCAAAACAGGCAAATGCTTACGGGAACCTGGCGGTCGAGATTTAAAAACCTACCAAACCCGCATTCATGAAAACCAAATCGAAATTAGTTTAATTGAGGAGTAGCCATGGAACCGATTCAAAATATTAACCCTTACCTACCCGCAAATAACCAAATTATCCCTGCACGAGAAGGTGGAAAAGGGAGCATCCAAGCGCCGGGGAGCGCCCCTAATATTGTCTGGCAAACACGTTCACGCCTTCCCGATGAATACGAAGCAGCGCTGATTGGAGCATTAGAAAACTTATTTGCCGCGGGTACTGACACCCTAGAAGCCCTTGTTGAAGCCTTAAATCAACAGCTCTTATTTGACCGCCAAGGTCACTCATGGACACCAAGCAGTTTTCGCGAATTTTTGCTCGTTAATGGGTATTAATGCTTTGTAACTTATACAAAAAATAAAAATAACCTTTGATAATCGGAAGCAAATTATGACAACGAATACACAACCTCAAAACTATCAAGCATATTTAGATGTGGGGCTACGAGGGCAATGGTACCCCGTATTATCAAGCTGGGAAGTCAGCAGTAACCCAATCGGCATCACCCGCCTTGAAGAGCAAATTGTTTTATGGCGCGATGATAAAGGCCAAATTCATGCCTTAGAAGATAGATGCCCCCACCGCGGCGCACGTTTATCCATGGGCTGGAACCTTGGTGAACGTATTGCTTGTTGGTACCACGGTGTTGAAGTGGGCGGAGATGGTATTGTCAAGGACGTTCCAGCGGTTAGCCAATGCCCTCTTGAAGGCCAAAAATGCTTAAAAACCTACCCCGTTCAAGAAGTTCACGGTGCTATTTTTCTCTATTTTGCTGTGATTGAAGGGGAAACACCACCAGCACTGGAATTCCCTGAAGAATTAGCCGATGGCGAAAACCATAGCCACTTCCTCTGCACTGCATCGTGGAAATGCAACTATCAGTATGCCCTTGAAAACGTGATGGATCCGATGCATGGCACCTATTTGCACTCTTCTTCACACTCCATGGCTGAAGGGGATAAACAATCTGAGATGATCCTTGAAGCGACTCAAACGGGGTTTATTTTCCGTAAAAATGATCAAATTGGCGTCAACTTCGACTGGGTAGAATTTGCCAGTACAGGCGCAAACTGGCTTCGTTTATCCATCCCATATCAAAAACGTTTTGGACCAGGCGGGCACTTTTGGATCATCGGCATGGTCGTTCCAGAAGATAAAGATCACTGCCGCGTATTCTTCTGGCGAATTCGTAAAGTCAAAGACTGGCAACGCGATCTCTGGCGCTTTATGTACCGCAACCGCTTAGAAGGGCTGCATTGGGATGTATTAGAGCAAGACCGCATTATTTTAGAAAACCTCGCACCAAATGCACGTAACCACGAGTTTCTCTACCAACACGATGTCGGTTTATCGCGCCTTCGCCGCATTATGCAGCGTGAAGCCAAAAAACAGTTTGAACTGATTTACGGTAAGGAAACTGAAAATGCATAACCTATTGGCGGGAAAACGTATTGTGGTCACTGGCGCAGCTAGAGGGCTCGGTTTTAGCTTTGCCCAAGCCGTCGCAGAACAAGGCGCTAAAGTCATTCTGTGTGACATTCTTGAAGAACGTTTACAAGAAAGTACCGAAACATTACGCCGCCAAGGGTTTGATGCACAAAGTTACTGTATCGATCTTGCTGATCCCGCCTCTATTCGCCAAGCCTTTGAGCATATCGCTAAGCAAGGTTCTATTGATGGGTTGATCAACAATGCGGCTCTCGCGACTGGCGTGGGGGGCAAAACCTTAGATGAATACGATCTTGAGCTTTGGGATCGCGTTATGACCGTGAATGTCAAAGGAACTTGGCTGGTAACAAAAGCGGCGTTACCGCTACTAAAGCAAAGCCAACATGGAAAAATCGTCAATATTGCGTCTGATACCGCCCTTTGGGGAGCACCAAGGTTAATGGCCTATGTCGCCAGTAAAGGGGCGATTATCAGTATGACTCGCTCGATGGCGCGAGAGTTAGGCCAGTACCGCATTTGCGTTAATGCAATTGCACCGGGGCTGACCAAGGTTGAAGCCACTGAATATGTCCCTGAAGAACGCCACCAGCTTTATGAAAACGGCCGTGCACTGCAAGGGGAGCAGCTACCTGAAGATGTTACTGGCACCGCACTGTATTTGCTTTCTGATATGGCGAATTTTGTGACAGGGCAGCTTATCCCCGTCAACGGCGGCTTTGTTTTTAACTAATTGATGACCGCGTTGGCGGCGAGGTTAACGCATTGAATTCAACATGTAAGTACTTGATACCCGGTCTGGAAAAAGGATTGCAGCTTCTTCTCCTACTCGCACAGCAGCACCGTGAGCTCACGTTTGCCGAAATCCTACGCTTAGTCGATATGCCTAAAGCTACCGCTTATCGTGCGATCCAGACCTTGGTTCATTTGGATTTCCTCGTGCAACACCCGCGAACTGGGGCATTTTCACTCGGTCGCAAAGTGCTTAGCCTTGGCCTCGGTTATATCGCCTCACTCGATTTAACCCAGTTAGGCCAGCCGATTATTGAACATTTACGTGATCGCAGCCAGTGCAACAGCCATCTAGTGATCCGAGATGGCAGAGACATTATTTATATCGCTCGCGTCAGCGGTGCAGAATCGAAAATTAACCATGTCAGCGTCGGTACACGCTTATCTGCTCATCGAACCTCTTTAGGACGAATGCTATTAAGTGGGCTGTCTTCTGCGGAATTTGACGCCCTTTACCCTGATGAAGAACTACCAGATAACGCGGGCAGCAAACACGAATTCTGGAACATGATCCAAGCTGACAAACTGCGCGGTTATGTCATCGGCGAGTCATTTTATCGCCGGGGCATCTCCTCCATTGTTTATCCCGTTTACAACCAAGACAACGGGGTCGAGGCCGCGATCAGCATCATGGTTCCCATGGACAGTATCCCTGTGCAGGAACGCCAACATTTGCAAAATGAAGTGCGCAGTGCGGCACAAAAGCTGACTGAATTTATTGGCGGTATCAGCCCAGCCAAAGTGATTTAGCGTTAACGAAAAACTTACCCATTTTTCGGTTTATTGCCATAAGCCTCGGCTCTCCTTTGCCCAAAAAACGCGCTAGGCAATAACACCACTCTATAGAGGATTAAGCTATGTCGGTGATTGGAATAGAAAAATTAGAATTTGGCGTCGAAGACCTCAAGGCTTGCCAAAAATTTTTACATGACTTCGGCTTACACGTTTCGGACAATAATCCCAGTGTGTTTACCACGCTATCGGGGGCTGAACTGGCATTATTTCCCCTTGACGATGCCACTCTCCCCGCACCTTTTGAAACGGGCTCAACCCTAAGGCGCATTACATGGGGCGTTGAAAACATCGATAATCTAAATCAAATTATCGATAACATTCAAGGGTGTGATGGGTTTGAGCGAACAGCTACTGGCGCACAATGCCGCGACCCAAATGGCATGACCGTCGCTTTTTGTCTTTCACAACAAAAAGACGTCCAGCTCAGCGTCACAGGTATCAATCAATGGGGAGATATTCGCCGCATTGATGAACCAAGCCCTATTTATGAAAAAGCTAATCCAATCAACGTGGGTCATGTTGTTTTCTTTGTTGATGACCTCCCAACGACAGAAGCGTTTTATTGCCAAAAACTGGGTTTCCAAGTGTCTGATCGCTACATCGACCGCGCCGTTTTCTTACGCGCCCAAATTAACGGCTGCCACCATAATGTATTTTTACTGAAATTGCCGCATCGGGGCAGTGGCTTGAACCACGTCGCCTTTACGGTTCGAGATATTCATGAAGTGATTGGTGGGGGCTTAGCCATGAACCGCCATAATTGGAGCACCTTTATTGGCCCCGGTCGCCACCCAATCTCATCCGCCTACTTTTGGTACGTCAATAGCCCAACAGGTGGTGCATTCGAATACTACACCAACGATGACTACCTCACCGAAAAATGGCAACCAAGGGAACTGGAACACTCACTGGTTTCATTTACTGAATGGGCGGTTGAAGGTGGTTTAGATTACGAAACACGCCGCCAAGTCAAGCCAACTAAGGAGTCATAAAATGCGCACCTTAATTGAAGGCGGTATTGTCATTATTGGTGGAGGTCAGGCGGGTGGCTGGGCCGCAAAAACCCTCAGAGAAGAGGGTTACCAAGACACCATTTCAGTGATCAGCGATGAAAACCACGATTTTTACGAACGTCCACCACTATCAAAAGCCGTTCTCACGCAAGAAGGCGCGGTTTTATCACGTTTATTTAGTGAAGAGGACACGCGTGCATTGAATTTGCAATGGTTTCGCCCCGTACGCGCCGAGCGAATTGATGCACAGGCTAAATGCGTCTACCTCAATGATGGGCGGTTAGTTAACTTCGATAAACTGCTTATCGCAACAGGCGGCCGCCCTCGTTACCTCTCAACAGCATGGCAACAGCACCCACACGTGTTTGCCTTACGCTCATGGGATGATGCCCAAGCGCTACGTTCCAGGCTCTTATCCGCCCAAAAAATCGCCATCATTGGCGGCGGGTGGATTGGATTAGAAGTCGCAGCATCTGCACGGAAAATGGGCCTTGATGTGACGGTTTTTGAACGTCAAAACCGCCTGTGCGAGCGCAGTGTTCCGCAAAGTGTTTCTGATGCATTAGCGCTACGCCATCATCACGCTGGCGTGCAGGTCATTACAGATTGTGGCGATATTCAATTAGTTGACGACAATGACACCTTACAAATCGGCTGCCAAAAATGCCCCGCTCAATCCTTTGACCTTGCCGTGATGGGGATTGGTGTTGAGCTCAACCTCGAGCTCGCAAAAGGCGCGGGGTTAGCCGTCACCCATGGCATCGTAATCAACGAGCAAGGGCAAACCTCCCACCCTGACATCTACGCCGCAGGGGATGTTGCATGCCACCCGACGCTTTCTCTATGTTTGCAATCTTGGGCTTACGCACAAAACCAAGCCATCACCACGGCAAAAGCGATGCTTAACCCGCAATCCGCAGGGTTTAATGAGCCCGCTTGGCTTTGGTCTGATCAATACCAAGACAACATACAGATCTTAGGCGTCCCGAGCACACAGTCCCTACAACACGTCCAGCGCCACAGTGAAAACTCCGAGGTTCATTTTGCCTTAAATGAAGCCAACGAATTGGTTCAAATGGTAGCGTTTAATGATGCTCGCGCGATCAAACTGGGTAAACGTTGGCTGCAAAGCCAGCGCAAATTGGTTCCCTCAGAACTTGCCGACCCCACATTTTCACTAATGTCACTAAAATAGTGCCAGCGAGGAAAAAACATGGCAAATCAAAGTATCACGATATCCGCCAATGAAAATGAGCAAAGTACGCAGGACGTGCCAGAAAAAGTGAACTGGTTGATCCCAATCGGCCTATTTTCCTGTGTTTTACTGGCATTTTTTGACAAAATTAGCATCGCTGCACTGTTTTCCGACGAAAAATTCCAACAAGCGCTAGGTATTGATTTTGATCCGACTCGCTTAGGCTTATTAATGAGTGCCTTTTTATTCGCCTATGGCATTTCATCCATGCTACTCAGTGGGATTGGTGACCGCTTTCACCCCACAAAAATGCTGCTCTTCATGATCAGTAGCTGGTGCTTCTTAATGATCTTTATGGGGTTCACCCACCATTACGGCACCATGGTTTTCCTACGCGTATTGCTCGGCATAGCCGAAGGGCCATTGTTAGCCATCGCCTATGCCATTATCCGCCGCACCTTTCCGCCTAAAATGCAGGCACGCGCCACGATGCTCTGGTTGCTGGGTACTCCGCTAGGTGCAGCACTAGGTTTCCCTATCGCTTTGTATCTGTTAAATAATTTTGGCTGGCAAAGTACCTTTTTTGTCATGGCAGCCTTTACTGTACCAGTGTGGTGGCTAGTGGTCTTTGGAATTCGCCACCCAAATTTAGTCAACCGCAGTGCTCAGCTAAAAACATCGTCAGGGGAAAAACTGCCTGAAGAACAGATTGCAGAAATGAAAGCGCACAAAAAGCGCCTATTTCAAAATAGCCATTTTTGGATTATCTGCATGTTTAACATCGCGTTTTTAGTCTACCTCTGGGGGATGAATGGCTGGTTACCAAGCTACTTAATTAAAGGGAAATCCATTCACTTGGAACACGCAGGGATCCTCTCTTCCCTCCCATTTATTGCCATGTTGTTTGGTGAAGCGATTGGTGCGTGGCTTTCTGACCGATACGATCGTAGAGCCCTTGTATGTTTCATCTCATTGCTAGGTGCCGTGCTTGGCTTGGCGGGCGTGCTGTTCCTCACCGAGACCTACAGCATCATTTTAATGATGGCATTCAGCATGTTTATGTGGGGAGCCGGTGCCCCTAATATCTTCGCATTACTGGCTAAAGCGACACAAAAACAAGTCAGTGCCCTTGCGGGTGGAATTTTCAACGGCCTCGGAAACCTTGCCGGCGCTGCCGCTCCGCTGTTAATGGGCGTATTGATTACCGTTACCCACACTATGGATAGTGGGCTGTTATTTATCGTCATTATTGGTTTAGTGGGCAGTTTGTTGTTGCTCCCCTTACTAAAAAAATACTAAACACTGCCTCTTTAGGAGATAACGCTATGTCACAACCTCAAATTAAACCTCAAGGGATCCCAATGGCACAATGGATTGAGTCCCGAGTTGCCCGCCTTGAAGGGCGCAAATACGATTGGAACGCACTGAAATTCCAAGCCGATTACGACCCAAAATACCGCCGTGCCCAAATGCGTTATATCGGCACAGGGGCTACAGGTGTCGCCAGTGACGTGAATACGGTTCCTGCGGAAAACTTCACTTTTTCAACCATGGTGTTGCCGGCTAAATGTGAAGGGCCACTGCACTTACACCCTGATGTTGAAGAGGTTTTTTTCATGCTCAAAGGCACTATTACGTTGTTTATCAAAGACGGTGACGAAGAGTATGAAACGGTATTAAAAGAGCGTGATTTGATTTCTGTTCCTGCGGGGATTTATCGCGGTTTATTCAATCACGGGGAAGAAGAGGCTTTAATGTGTGTGATGATTGGGACACAAAAACCCGCTATCCCAACTTACCCAGAAGACCACCCATTATCAAAAGTTAAACGCGGATAACAGGAGCAACCAGTGATGAGTCTGCCAATTGAAAATTTACCCGAGTTACAGCTCGCAAACTTTGGTCAATACCGCCTTAATTGGCGAGAAGCGGGCCAAGGGGAGCCCGTGATCCTCCTCCATGGCATCAGCTCAGGCTCGGCCTCATGGATTTCTCAACTGACGGCATCATCACTGACTCATCACTATCATCTCTATTGTTGGGATGCACCCGGTTATATGAATAGCCTTGAATTGGCGACAAAAACGCCGGTGGCTCTCGATTACGCCGATGCGTTAGAAGCCTTTCTTGATGGGCTGGGTTTACAGCAAGTGACCCTCGTCGGCCACTCGTTGGGCGCTTTAATGGCTTGTGCCTTTGCCTCTTTGCACCCTCAACGTGTCAATGGCTTATTCCTCGCTAACCCCGCACAAGGTTACGGAACAAAAAGCCTTGAAGAGCGCAACCGCGTGTATGACCAAAGGCACGATATTGTGTTTAACTCAGGTATCGAGGCCTATGCACAAAACCGTGCGGCAGCCTTACTGTCACCCACGGCTTCACAAGAAAAAATCGCGTGGGTGCAGCAAAATATGAGAAAACTCAACCCAACGGGTTTTTTATCCGCTGCTTGGATGCTGGCGCATGACGATATCAGCCTGTATTTAAAGGCTTATACTGGCGCACTCGAAATGCTGGTTGGGGAAGAAGATACCATCACGCCGCCTTCGCAAGTCAGCCAATTAGCGCAACAAAAAGCGTGCCCACTGGTTTATCTTCCACAGGCAGGGCATGCGAGCTACCTAGACCAACCCACTGAATTTAACCAGCACCTCACTCACTTTTTATCGACAGCTTTGCAAAGGAAAAACGCATGAATTTACAGTTAAATAACCGAGTCGCTGTCGTGACTGGCGGAAGCTCTGGCATTGGTTTTGCCACCGTAAAATTGTTACTCGATGAAGGGTGTAAAGTGGCCTTTTGTGGCCGAAATAACGATAAATTACAAGCCGTAACAACCCAATTAACGGCATTATACCCACAGGGAAATTTTATCGCTGTGAACTGCGATGTGTTAGATAAAACCCAAATCGAAGCCTTTGCCGAGCAAGTTCGCCAGCAATATGGGCAAACAGATTTACTGATCAACAACGCAGGTCAAGGTTACGTCGCCAACTTTTCAGATACGCCAGAAGACGCTTGGCTGCATGAAGCCCAATTGAAATTATTTGGAGTGATAAACCCAGTAAATGCATTCTTACCACTCTTAGAGCAATCAAATATTGCCTCAATTACCTGCGTGAATTCACTGCTGGCATTGCAACCTGAACCCCATATGGTCGCCACATCTGCGGCAAGAGCCGCATTATTAAACATGACCCTGAATTTATCTAAAACATTGTTACCCAAAGGTATACGCGTCAATTCTATCTTACTGGGCATGGTGGAGTCTGAGCAATGGCACCGCCGCTTCGAAAGCCGCAGTGATACCGACCTGACATGGGAACAATGGATAAGCAATATCGCCAAAAACCGTGGCATTCCCATGCAACGCTTAGGTAAACCTGAAGAGCCGGCTCGCGCACTGGTTTTCCTAGCGTCCCCAATGGCGTCGTTTACTTCGGGTGCGGCTTTGGATGTTTCTGGTGGCTTTGCCCATCAAATTTAAAGGATTGAGATATGAAAACGTTAATGCTTATTGGCTATGGCGCGATGGCAGAAGAGGTGATTACTCGCTTACCTCGAGGGATAACACTGCGCTGGATTGTTGCTCGTGCCCATCACCACGACGCCATTCTTAAGCGCTTTCATGGGGAAGTCACCCCGATTGAGGATATCAACCAAATCAATGAGAGCCCCTCTCTTGTGTTGGAATGTGCCAGCCATCAAGCCGTTAAACAGTACGCCCCCCTTGTTTTACAAAAGGGCTGGCGGCTCGCAATTATTTCAACGGGGGCACTGGCGGATACTGCGACGGCACAGCATTTAACTACATTAGCCAAACAACATCATGGGCAGTTAATCCCGTTAACCGGTGCCGTTGCAGGGCTTGATGGGTTACGTGCGGCAAAAGAAGCCAATATTACGCAAGTAACTTATCAATCACGCAAAAGTCCAACGAGCTGGCGTAATGGCCCTGCCGAGCAATTTATCGACTTATCCCAAGTAACTGAAGCAACGGTATTTTTTACGGGGAGTGCGCGGGAAGCTGCACTTAATTTCCCTGCGAATGCCAATGTTGCCGCAACCGTTGCCCTTTACGGAATTGGTATGGATGACACTCAAGTACAGCTGATTGTTGACCCCAATACGAAAAAAAACACCCATCGCATTGAAGTACAAGGTGATTTTGGGCAGTTTTGCATCGAACTCAATGGCAATCCACTTCCCTCTAACCCGAAAACATCCATGTTGTCAGCCCTAAGTGCGGTGGAAATTTGCCGCCGTGTTGCTGAACAGGATGCCATTTGACGGAGAACATCATGAATAAAATGGATATTTTTGTCGGCGGAAAATGGCAATTGGGCCGCGGAAAAGAGATGCAATCGCGTTTTCCTGGCGACAACCAGATTATTGCGACCCTAAATAGCGCTAGCCTTGACGATGTCGAAGACTCAGTGATTGCCGCAGAAGCTGCATGGCGGGAGCCCTCATGGCGGAATATGCCCACCCACCAGCGTGCAGCTATTTTGTATAAAGTCAGTACCTTAATTGACGAACAGCGCGAAGAACTCACTCGCTTACAAACCTTGGATAACGGCAAACCTTGGGCTGAAGCCCGTGGCCTAGTGATGAGTGCCGCGGCTACCGCTCGTTATTTTGCTGCGGTCTGTGAAGTGTCGGGTGGCGAACTTCCCCCTCGCCGCCAAACGGATATCATGACAATAAGCACTTACCAACCTATTGGCGTTATTGCGGCGATCACTCCGTGGAACTCGCCGATTGCTAGTGATATGCAAAAAATTGCCCCAGCCATTGCCGCAGGGAACGCAGTCATATTGAAACCTGCGGAAGCAACGCCACTTATCTCGCTAAAACTCGCTGAAATCTTTGAGCAAGCGGGCTTACCTAGCGGCTTGTTAAGCGTACTGCCGGGTAAAGGTTCAATTATCGGCGATGCCCTCGTTCGCCATCCTTTAGTGCGAAAAATATCCTTCACAGGGGGCACCAATACAGGGCGACAACTGGCCCATATTGCGGCAGATAAACTGATCACCACCTCGTTAGAGTTAGGCGGGAAATCCCCAACAGTCGTGTTATCCGATGCTGACCTTGACCTTGCTGCTCACGGCGTTTGCTACGGCATTTTTAGTTCGATGGGGCAAGCGTGCATCGCAGGTTCCCGTTTATTTGTCGCCCGCGAGATATACGACAAATTTATGGAAAAACTTACCACATTAACCCAAAACTTAATTATCGGTGACCCCCGCCAAGAACGCGTACACATTGGCCCATTAATTTCCCCAGCTCACCGCGATAGCGTGCAGGCCTACGTTGATCTGGCCATTCAAGAAGGCGGGAAAATTCGCCTTGGCGGGAAAATCCCTTCAGATTCTGGCCTGCAATCGGGGAACTATTATTGCCCCACAATTATTGAAGGCTTAAATAACCAAGCGCGTGTTTGCCAAGAAGAAATCTTTGGTCCCGTCTTAGTGGTCATCCCCTTTGATAACGAAGATGAACTCATTCAACAAGCCAATGATTCCGTGTACGGACTCGCGGCAGGGATTTGGACGCGTGATTATACCCGCGCCTTTAAACTGGCGGATGCCCTTGAAACGGGCACCGTGTGGATCAACACCTACAAAGTTTTTTCTATTTCCACCCCATTTGGCGGCTTTAAAGAAAGCGGTCTGGGTCGCGAAAAAGGCCTTGAAAGCCTCAAGGCCTACATGCAACAAAAAAGTCTGTTTCTGGCACTTAACCCACAACCAAACCGTTGGTGTGAATAACCAATCCGTCAAAGGATTATTCAAGCATTAAGGAGAATATAATGTCTGACATGATTACGGTTGGCGAAGCCGTCGCCAGAACATTAGAGCAATACCAAGTCACCACGGTTTACGGTGTCATTTCGATTCATAATTTACCCATTGCAGATGCCATTGGCCGCCGCGGGATCATCGACTTTACCCCAAGCCGTGGCGAAGCAGGCGCGGTGACCATGGCCGATGCTCATAGCCGTTTTCGTGGGCTCGGTGTGGCATTAACCAGTACAGGTGCAGGCGCAGGGAATGCCGTTGGTTCAATGATTGAAGCCATGAATGCTTGTTCACCAATGATCCATATTACGGGCCAGGTGGAAAAAGCCTATTTAGATATGGACGCAGGGTTTATCCATGAAACCCCTGATCAGCTCGGATTTTTGCGGGCAAGTTCCAAACAAGCTTTTCGCGTACACAGTGCAGAGCAAGCGGTCGCTGTCTTGCACAAAGCCATCCAAGTCGCCCAAACCGTGCCTTGCGGCCCCGTATCCATTGAAATTCCAATCGACATTCAAAGTGCTCAAGTGCCTGTTTCTGTATTAAGCACCCCCGTTGTTCCCTCGGCATTGCCTGCATACAACGCAACTGACGTCGACACTATTTGGGATAAACTTCAGCAAGCCAAACAGCCTTTATTATGGATTGGCGCAGGGGCATTACAGGCAGCTTCTGCCATAAAACGCCTTGCTGATCAGGGTATTGCCGTGATTAGCAGTACCCATGGGCGCGGAATTCTGCCCGATGACCACCCTTTTAGCTTACGCGCCTTTCATAATGCAGATTCCATCGATGTCTTAATGCGCAGCTGCGATTTATCCTTGGTGGTTGGCTCCCGTTTGCGCAGCAATGAAACCAAAACATGGTCATTGCCCTTGCCGCGCCCGCTAATTCAACTTGATATTGACCCGCAAGCTGCCAACCGAAACTACATTGTTGATATCAATATAACTGGCGATGCGAAGGCATTACTGGAAGCACTGGCAGATAAAATGGAACTCGCCAGCCGCCCTGTGTCTGACGCTTGGAAAAAACAGGTGCAAGAAGCTGTTCAGCAAGCAGAGCAACAACTACGCGAACAATGCGGTGCTTATAGCGACCTCAGTGATGCCGTTGAACAAACGCTACCCAAAGAAGGTATTTTTGTGCGGGACATTACGGTGTCAGGGAGCTTGTGGGGTAGTCGGTTATTAAAAGCTACCGAGCCGATGCACAATATTCACTCCCTTGCTGGCGCAATTGGTTTGGGTCTCGCGATGTCCATCGGCAGTGCAAAAGCCAATCCAGACACTCCTGTCATTGGCCTTGTTGGTGATGGCGGTTTGATGCTAGGGATTGGTGAACTGGCCACGATGGCACAAGAGCAACTCCCTATCGTATTGATTATTATGAATGATAATGGCTATGGCGTGATGCGAGGCATTCAGGAAAAATATTTCGCAGGCCGGCAGTATTATAATGAATTACTAACGCCTTCATTTAACCAATTAGCTCAATCAATGGGGATTACCGCATTTACCATCGACAAAGCCACGGATTTTAAATCCACTCTCCAGCAAGCCATTGATTTAAAAAAACCTGTCGTGGTCGAAGTGCTGATGAATAAAATCGGCAAAATGAATTTCTCAGGCCCACCGCAGAAAAAGTTGTTTTAATTGATGTTTAGACTAGAGCAGCTAAAGGCTGCTCTTTTTGTTTGTATTGGCCCATCATGAAAAATGATGTCATTAAGCTAACAATTAAATTAATAGTAATATAATTCAATTGTTGAAGAACCATTAAGGTGGACAGGAGATGACAAATTCAAATTTTGTTTTTGAGTAATATAGGCTTGAATGATTAACAGTCCATTTAACTGCTTAAATGGCATAGGTGCTACAGAATTCGTATCTGTACTAAATGAAAAATACGAGGCTGTATTCGTAAATAGGCTCCCTCCATTCCCTTTAAGATCTGTTTCTTTATTCCAACTCGTTGCCTTATTGGGTAACGTAGGCGTCCAATATTTCACTGTTACTGCTTGTCCATCTAGCCTCATTTGGGTAAATGGCATATTCAAAAGGTATCCCCCCAATTTTTGGCCATTGCTTGTCCCTAGCCCCGCAACAAACGCTTGTGTCACATTAGGTAACCCCATCGGTAAATTCTTTCCTAAACCAGCCGATAATACCTCCGTTTTAGCGAGCGCACTGCCAATTTCATTTTCACTCCCTGCATTTGTCGTCGATTGCGGTCGATTACTGCGGGCTCGAATGGCAATGTTTGTGGCCGCATCACAACTAAGGGTAAAATTCAGTGTATGTGCAGGTAAAACGGTCACGGCGTTATTGGCCAAATCGTTAGCATGGAGAGTGTGATAATCCACCGTGCCATTGTTCGAAACCGAAGGTATACAAGCTATCGCACGTAATTCAGAGGATACCCTGACCGTACTTGGTGAAAAAGTGGCAACATTTAATGAAAATTGCCCTGATTGTGTTAAAACCATCGGATGGGTCACCTCAGTGGCTGATACCTTTGGGGTGATATTTAACACCATTTCAACACGTTTTCCTCTGATTGCCGATTGTGGGCGAATTTCATCATTGGGCTTTAATAAGGCCGTGGCGTGGTTCACCTGATGTCGTACGACCATTGCCTTTGTACTCTGTCCATCGACACCGAAACTGACTAAACTTACTTGCAATTCGCCTTTTTGGCCATATTGGAATTCACTTGGGTGACTGCCAAAAAGATCTTGGATTTTAATCACGGGGTCAATCTCTTGTGGGCATATCAGTTTAACCACCACCTGACGGTTCTGTAGCTCCCCATCTCCGCTCGGTAGTTGTTTTATCTGATCACGCGAGACAGCACCGTAATCAATATGAGGTTGAGAGATTATCCACTGGCAATCCTCCTCCACTGTATTATCAGCAAACAGATAGGGTGAATAGGTAAACAGACTGAGTGTGAGACAAAGCCCCGCTACAGGTCGTTTCACTGACAATATTATTGACATAACGCATTCACCTCTTCATATAAGACTTGTGATTCTGGTTCACTGGGTAAATTAAGTTGGACAACGCAGGACTTTTTTTCTGGTGTTTCAATCTTCAACTTCATCGCTGGTGTCGCTTGCCCTAAGAAAAACTGCCCTGATTGAGTCGCCAGTGTTAAAAAATTACCCGCCTCATCGCGGATCACACTATCAACGGGTAGCGGTCTCCCAGCTAATCGTGTATTTACCTGTACACGGCGTGATTCAACCACCGTGAAAATCATCGGTACAATCGAGCCTTTTGCAGGTAGCGTCGTTTTATAAGCATTGAGAATATCACTTTGACGAGATAGGCTTCTCGGATCGACTTTCACCGCATTCTGTTGATAGGCATTTAGGTTGGGGATCACTGCATAGCCATTGCCATTGGTCCAAGTTGGGCCTGCCCCCGAGTCTAAACGAATATCGCGTTTGTCTCCTACCTTGGCGATACCAAAGGTGTCTTTGATTTCATACGGTGACAGCAACAAACCTTCATTGACCAGAGCAACTCCCCCATTTAAAGAGGCCCCCCAACTGGTTTGGTTTTGATTATCTCGGCGAATGTTGGCACCTAGCTGACTATACGGTGTGACAGTATGCGCATTAGCAGAAATAGATTGATAGTGTTTTTGGTCGTTGTAATCATATGCAACTCCCCAGTTTCTATCGTGACTCTCATAGTTACTATAACGTGCGCCCCAGCGATTACTGTTATCGCTACGCGTTAGCCACGACGAAATATTGGCTCGTTCCAGCGGAATATTCAGTCGTACATAAAAGGTATCTTCATATACATTGTCGATATTATAAGTACGCTGATAACTCGCATTTAAAATGGTATTCTTGTAGAGCATTTGGCTCCATGAAAAACTAATATAGTCTTGAGACTGATTGTCCTGCGTATACGTTCTCCCTATTGAAGACCCCAATGTTCCCCAGTCTGTAGATAAACTCATGTCACCACCAAACTGTTTTTGCTTATTATTAACACGAGGTTCATCTCTCACAGCATCGCTCAAATAGTGGTAATCAGGGCTTTGTATCAACCCATTAATGCCAATAGACAACCTGTCTGAGGCTAAATAAGCCACTGTACCTGTGATAAGCCCACCGGTTTTATGATGTTTTTCATCACGCGCTACATCAGTGCTGGTCGAAAGTCTCCATGACTCGTTCAAACGCACCGTACTATTCAAACCCAACCCATAATAATCGGGAGAGACGACTGCACCGCTTTGTAGCCCTAAAAAGCGGTTCACACTCCAGCCTTTTGACAAAGACGCCACTAATGGTTTATGTCGGGTATTGTTTTCATCATAACGACCAATCCCCATTGAGTACCCCGTATGACTAAACTGGCTATCATTCGAAAACATAGACGCTGGCACAATAAACTCTTGCTCTTGCCCATTGACCCCTTTTAATTTCACGAGTAAATCTGCGGTTTGATTGACTAATGAAAATTGGGATAGCTCAAAAGCCCCTGCGGGGACAGCAGTATTGTACAATAACCGCCCAGCCTGATAGATTTCCACCATCGAAGGCTCTGGGGCGACCCCCGAAACCAGAGCCCCACCACCACGATGATTTTCTAATTGGTTTTCAGGGAACACTTGCAAACCAATAACGCGAGATGCACCAATGACACTGTTATTTAAATTAATTTGCCCCAGTTGCAGCACTTTTTGCTGCTTTTCTAATGTCGTTTGCGCGTAGGCATATTGATGAATAAATTCCGAATCAGTGAAATGGTTATAAATCTGATAACTACGAAATAACCAGTTTTGATAGTTAAACCCTGCCTCCGTATTCACATAATACATATCACGGTTGCCAACACCTGAGCTCCCCATATAGTTCGCAGCATAATTCACAATAGCGCCCATGCCCCCGTACACATAGCGCTTTTGTTGATTAAAATTCACTGAAACGGCGCGCTCAGGCACAAAAAACCACAGTTCTTGTTTCGCAGGTTTGGGGATAATCTCACTGTTTTCCCATAGTTGCTGAAGTGCGACGCACTCTTTCGTTCCCTGTAAAGTACGCGGGTCATTAATGCCAATCGCCGCTAATAGCTCGGCATTAATACAGGGCTGTCCACTCTGATTGAACTCAACATCAACACTCACACGATATTGATTATTAACATAAACCTTGAGTTCTTGTTTACCTGGTAAAAAAGTGGGGGCTTGCTCAAATTGCTTAGCAATCGAGGTATCAATACCACGTGACATTAAAAATTCTTCATCAAAGGTGACCGATTCGGTTGCCAGTGCTGAGTGAAGACAAACCCAAAAAAGGAACGCTATCGGCGTCAGTTTTGTCATTTTTATTACACTCGTGTTGGTGCCTTTATTATTTTTTAAACGCGTTGAATTAATCCGTTAATGGGGCATCGTAATATTTATTCGTCGAAAATCCCCAAGTCGTGGCAGGGTAAAAACGCACTTTATCGGCATTTTTGATATTGATATTTTGACTCACCGATAAATCAAATGATTGGTGAGGTAAAATATAGGTTTTAGGCAAAATGAATTTTTGGCCTGAAGGCAATACAGTAATGTTGGGTGAGATAAAACGCACAACATACGGAGAAGGGTTAGTCACCGTGAATTGGTTATTTTTATATTCCCACGTTAAGCCTTCCCAAGGTGCGAGGTTTTGTGCTAGCCCCGCTGGACGGATAATCACGGGTAGGTTTTGTTTGAAAGTGACGTTGATTTCTTTTTCCAACTCACCATTTTTCGGAGGAACGCCTTCAAAGGTTACGCGTTTTAATCGTTCAGTTTTAAGTGGCATTTTGGTGGTGATCAGAAACCGTACCGTCTGAGTTTCATTGCCTTCTACACGTGTAACGGGCGGATAAACTGTAATGAGTTCCTCTTTATCATCTTCGAGATCTTCAATTTTAGTGATCAACAAACTCGGGTATTTATCGGTGTTTTTAATATCAATATTACCTTCGCCATCACTTTCCTCGATCATAACAATGGGATTTTGAGGCACCATCCCTGCCGCCAAACTGCCAGCAGAAAAAAAGAATAAACTTAAACAGATGAAATGATTTAAATAAATTTTCATAGAACCTTAATAACAATGTGTAAATAAGGAAAGAAAAATCGGTATTACCTAAACGTTTCTTTCCTTGAATAAAATAATGTTAAATCTGTTATCTCATTACGTTAGAAATAATAAAGCTCAATAGTCGATGAGCCGTCTAAATTGACCGGGGCACTTAAATCTAAATTAGTTTTATCCGTAATATAGGCTTGAATTACAAGTGTCCCAGCCAATTCAGTAAATGGGGTCGGTGATGTGGCTTCGCTATCAGTACCGTAGCCAAAAAAAGCATTATCAACAGTAAAAATGGTATGCCCATTGTTAGTGATTACAGACGATACTTGTTTATTCCATTTTGTTGCCTGTGTGGGTGCGGCAAAGGTCCAAAATTTATCGGTTGCGGCAACACCATCAAGGGTGACAAGTGAAGGGGGTAAATTCATCATATACCCCCCAATATTTTTTCCATTCGATGCCCCGAGTCCAACGACAGTTGGGGTGCTTACTGTAGGCTGCCCATAAGGCTGTTTGGCTCCTAGCCCAGCTTTCACTAAACCACTATCAGCGAGCCCACTTCCCACCTGGCTTTCAGGTCCCGAGATATCGGTTGCTGTCCCCATTCGATTACTGGATGCGCGTAGAGCCACATTAGCAGATGCATCACAACTAATGGTAAATCCGATAGTTTTTACCGATAAGACTGTCGGCCCCTTTGCAGCCAAGGCTTCAGGTTTGATAAAACCATAGTCAACGACTCCACCACCGCCCGCGCTAGGCGTACAAGACGCAGAGCTAATCGTTCCGACAACAGAAATATCCACCGAATCTGCAGATAATGCAGGAATGGCAGCAGTACTGAGTAATGATGCTAATAATACTTTTTTCATATATATTCTCATTTAAATGTAATCACACAACAATTGAATCTCTGTAAATTGAACCTACCTATATTTTTAAAAATAGATACTCCTATATTTTTATATATTAATGGCGTAACTAACCTTATGATAAAAACCTATTATCAATTAATTTAATATTTAGATGTGTAAGAATAATAATTTTATTTATTAAAAAATAAAAACACAATTAATAACCACATGATATTAACAAACACAATTAGTATATTAGTTTTTAAAATATTTATTTATAATGCTTCTAATATTAATATTCCTGTCGCTTGACTCACACCAGATACCGATGCATTACCCGTCAATGTCGCACTGACAGGAATAGTTTGGCTTATTAATTTGTTTAGTTGAATTCCTGGGCCATTAGCTTGTACTTGAGTACCATTCAAAGAGACTTGAGCAGAAACACCATTTCCAAAATTAAGACGCCCATTAGTTGCATTATTACTCGTTAACTTTAATTGATAATTTTGGGTATCTCCGCTAGTACAGATTATAGGTAAAGTTTTTATTGAAGAGATACCAGTGACTTCAAGAGTTGTAGATGAAAAATTAAAGCTTATATCAGACCCAAGAGAACAAACAGACTTATCCGTTGGTTCTTCAGGTAAAACCTCAACAGATATTGGCATAATAAAGTATACCCAATTATTAGGGGTTGTACGATCTCGACATTCCCATGAAGTCTTTTCTACCCGGGTAGCTGGAATATCTGACGAAATAGAGTCGCCTAAATGAGGGCTTGAAGAGATAATAGAGTTAATCCAAGTAACAGCTTGATTCTGTGCTGTTAAACGCTCATTCTCTGTACAAGATGAAGATGCCCCTGCACAAGAGAATTTTGTTCCTACTGGGCACCACTGGTTTCTAAGATTATATGAATAAAAGTAAACAAAATCATTTGTTATAGATGCAGCTGACATCGTATACCCACCAATATATGTTGAGCTATGGAGCAAAACTTGAGTCCAGTCAACATCAGAAGATGAAATAGAACCATAGGGTACTATATAAGGTCGTACATTGGCTGACGACCTTATACCATTTTGATAATATAGATTTGCACTTATTGTAGGTAAAGCCCATATGAATAACAAAATTCCATATATTAATTTTATCATGTTTTTTTTCATTTTAATAATCTCGTAATTAAATAAAATTGCTTATCGCTGGCTCATGCTATAACTTGGCTTATTCTAGCCATTAGAATAAACATTCATTTAAGATTCCTTTAATAACATTTATTTCCTAGTTAAAAACTAGGTTTTTATTATCCAACATTAAATAAAAAGCGTACTCAATAAAAAAATATTGAGATAATCTTTCTTAATAAAAATAATTCATTAAATTATTTTTAGCTCACATTAACGTTATTCATATTCCAATATAAAGGTTGTTGTCGCCTCAAAGGCGCCTCGTCCTACCGTTTTGGTGGATAAGGCATTTGGCTCACCTTGTACATAAGCCTTGAAATTTAAATTATTATTTCCTGAAGATAATGGCGCTATAATTTTGGTATTATTTATTTTGACTGGGTTACCATGCATAGTCTCTAATCCAATCGCAATGCCACTCGCTTGACTCCCACCATTAAGCGCTAATAATCCCGGTAATGCCAAGCTTTCAGTTCCCATGAAGGTCACTTGAACTTCTTTCCCCAGTACTAAATCGCAATTAATTAACCGAATTGTAAATGGCTGACTGTGTGTTCGAGTGTTCAAGTACAAATATTTATCTACAATAGTGCCAAAATCCAATTCGATATTTTCATCTCCAGGATATACTTCACATGCATCCTCAACTAACGTTCCATCAAATTGTACGGTTTCCGACTGCGCACAAAGCGGGGTTCCAACTAAACTTAGCGACAAGACTAAAGGCCATAATTGACGTAATGATATTTGCATTTTTCTTATTTCCCTTTTGCCGTGTCATTGAAAATCGATGGTCAATGTCCCAGTCGCCGTAAAATTATCACCAACCAGTTCCGTTGCTGCACGTTTAATTGGAACTGCTGATAATCTTGGTGGATTTGAACTATCAATGGCAAACGCCTTGTTCAGCTCTAACGGTATCCCGTCTTTTTGAATTTGAATGCCTAATTTTCCGTTATTTAAAGGGCTGCTGGCGCGTAATGTCGCATTATCAAATCCCGCACCAGCCAGCGTTCCACTGAACGTCAATGTCACATTCCACGGTTGACTTAAGTCACCTTGGCAATTCAATTGGTACGGAATGTCTTGTTTAAATAGATTCCCATCCACTTTGCGCACCCCCACCTTTCCAAAAGAAACACGTATAGGGTTAGTTTGTCCTAACTCACAAACAGGGGGCAGGACTAGCGTGCCATCAAAACGCCAATTAGCTTCTACCGCTGAGGACATCATCATAAAGAGCCCCCCTAAACTGCATAAATAGCAATAACGTTGGCTTGCGCTTATCAGTAACTTTTTCATTGATAGTTCACCTTTAATGTCGCCAACGCAGTAAAGCTACCGCCATCTGTATCATTAAAGCCCGCAGCTATATTTTTAATCGGCGCAGCTTTTAAAGAAGGCAAAGAGGTGTAATTAATATTTACTGGCTGATTAATTGCTTGCCGAACATTATTGACATAAAAAACAACGCCTAATTTATTATTGCTTGTTTTTAATGCGCCATTGCTATTAAACAATGTAGAGTCACCTTCTAAGGTTAATGTCAGATTATTTTTTGCTAATCCTGTACACGATAGACTCAATGGCAATGTTTGTACGTAGTTATTACCGTCAATGCGCGTTAACAAAATATCTCCAAAGTGAATCGCCGCTTGATTATTGTTATTTAGAATACATTCTGGTGGCGTCACAATTAAATTACCGTAAAGATTTGCCCCTAATCCCAGTGCCAATGGACTGCTTATGACACAGAAAAAATAGAGTGCCACTTGTTGTCGGTGAATAAATTTCATCTTGCTCTCCTTAACGGTAATCCACCACAAAAGTTAATGTCCCATTGAAATTCCCGCCATCAGTTAATACCGTTCCCGAGGGTTTTACTGGCACCGCATAAAGCGCAGGCTGACCACTACCATAAGTAAAATTAACAACATCACCATTACTCAATCGTGATGAATCCTGATAAACAGCTATCCCGAGATTCGTCCGACCTGTACGAATGACATTTTGCCCATTGAGCGTGATCGGGTCCCAACTCACTGTCATTTTTAATGCATTGCTATAGACATTCGTACAATTTAAGGTGTAATCAATGCGTGTGCGTTTATAGCTACTATTGTCAATAAGTGTTTCATGGATATCGCCAAAATTGACATTCGCCACCGTACCGCTATTCACGGTACATTCTGGCGGAGTGACAACCAGTGTTCCTGTAAAATAAACATCCAATGCTCGTGATAATGCGGGACTTAATAAACAAAGTAGGCCGATAAAATACCGAACAAAAAGAGTGTTATTCATAAGATATTCCCGCTTTTATTGATAATTTAACGTCACAGTCATTGTGCCAGAGAAGGCCCCCGCATCAGTGAGCATTACACCACTAGGCTTTATCGGTACCGCATACAAGTTTGGGGGATTACCATAGGTAAAGTTAATTGATGCGCCGTTACTTAAGCGAGTCGAATCCCGATAAATGGCAATACCTAAATTTGTTCGGTTTGTACTGACAGCAGAAACGCCGTTAAAGGTTACTGGATCCCATGATAGCCTCATATTCAACGCATTTTTTTCTAAGGCTTTGCAAGATAAACCAGTATTAATAGGGGTTCGCTTATAACTCACCCCATCAATTAATCCTTGTTGTACCTCTTCAAAACGCACAATTTGTATTGAACTACCACTACTAAACGAACACTGTGGAGGCATCGTAATGGTCAACGTTAAATTTAGATTTGCGGTATCAGCACGTACGACATGGAATAGACTTCCAAATAATAGCGAGCTAAAAAAAAGAACGCTAAAGACAATAAGAGATTTAATTCCTACGGTCACATGCTGTATCAATAACATCGTTGACTCCTAATCATAACTTACCTGAAAGCGAATAATTGCCTGATAAGCTCCCGAACTTAATCCTGCTGTAGTACGGATCGGCGTAATATAATAAGTTAATTGATTCTGCCCAGGAGAAACTAGCTCAGGCGTACTGTATTGCCCTATTGTAATAGGATGAGAAGACGCATTACTCAATTGTAATGCAACCCCTTTTGCTCCCGTAACGGCCGCTAATTGTGGATTTTGATTGTCCGCTGTGGCCAAAAAACGAATTTTCATCGTTGGCATATCAGGGCTCCACAATAAGTTGCCGAGTTTATTACGATTACGACTTTCACCACTTAAACAATCTTCTAAACGTAGTTGCACCGCGACAGGCGTACCTGTTTGGCCGACTTTCTGTAATTGCCCTGTCCCTAATGTCCCCAATTCAACCGTTTGGTATGCTGAAGACATCGCTAATCGGCAAGCACTTTCCGTTAAAGCCCCGTGTACATACAATGTGCCATTAGCCCCATCGACATCCCAGTTATCCACTTTGTCGAGTTCAGTACTGAACGCGGTGCTACTGAGTAAACACAATCCTAAACCGCACGCCATCATATTATGAGGTATCTTATTGGCTTCTTTCATGATGCCCTCCTGCGTTGAAATCTGCTTTAACGTCATCTTGTTTGAAGTTACTGTTTATCTGATACCACGTGACAGCGATTATCTTGACAAGTAAACGTCAACATTGGTCGTCCACCGTAGTCATTGATATAAGTGAGTACAGGCTTACTGCCTAAAGCTTTTGCACTTCCGCCCATGAGCAAACTGCTTTTAGGAGCAACCATCAACGGTTCAAATCCCGCAACTGTTTTTCCGTCTTTTACTGAAGCTGCATCAACAAGAGTCACAAAATACGGCGTTGGATTCTCAACACTATATTGATCACCTTGACGAGTGAGGGTAATTTTTTCTTGCCATGGATTCTCCATCTGTTGGCGAGTTGGAATAATCGCTTTTGGACGATAAAACAGCTTAATTCGAGTTTGCAACGCCAGCTGAAGTGTGTTGGGTTTATCACTCTTAGGCGGAATTTCACGCAAATTGAAATAATAAACGGACTCCCTATCTTGCGGCAGTGACGCGACACTCGGTAGTGCTTGAATTTTCACTTGGCTTTTAGCGCCAGGCTCAATACGCTGAACGGGAGGTAATACCGTAAAGGGCTCCGTGATTTTTTCACCTTGGGCATTTTCAATCCAGCCTTGCGCTAGATAAGGTAATTGCTTATTTTCATTACTGATATTTAAACTAATGGATTTATCTTCACCCGTCATAATTGCACGAGTGCGATCTAAAGCCACCGCAGCTTGCGCAGACGACAGTGTCGTGAATATCAACACAGTCCCAACCAAAAAAGCAGCAATAGGATGATGATTTCTTTTATTGATTTTATTACTCTGTAACATATTCTTTTACCTTAATATGAAGAAAGAATACCCCTCTTCAATCATGTCATTTTTTATTTTCTTAACCCGCTCGGTGAACTGAGCAAACCTGACTTATCCGATGCCTCAGAAGTTAATAAATGAGGCGTAGATAATGACGGTAAACTTACTGCGTTCGGTTCAACGACCGTCTGTGTCTGCTCGAGTGGTAAGATACCTGTCGTATGGCACGGTAATAACCAGTTCGTTAATAACGAGTCGCTCTTCGGTAATATTTTAGGTAGGGTGATTTCGCATTGTGCTTTATCATCCCAACGAACCTGTAACCTATCGTTAGGATTGAGCCCAGTTAAATACGTACTTCCATCATCCCCCACCATTCCCACTTGTTGGCCTTTTATATTGAAAACTTGCGCGCCAAATGGGGGAACACGACTATCAGATAAACGCAACAAGGCCATTGCGCTGTGTCCAGCAACAACGTCGAACTGACGATAACCGATAGCGCCTTCTGTTAAGGTACCTTGCTTAACCGATTGAGATACTTGAGCATCTTCAGGTAATGTATTTAAATCGACACTGACCTGATTACGGTAATAACTGTTCACGTCTGTTAATACAGCCTGCCCAAAATAGTTTGTTCGGATGGTTGAGCCATAACCTCGTAATGGAATATCAGGTACTCCATCGGTATCGACAAAAATTCGAGTCCCACCGAGCTGATTACTACGATGCATCACCACTCCTTGCTTAATCGCGGTAAAACCACCTTGGAGTGATAAACCAGCAGAACGATATCTATCTTGCTGATAAGTAGCATTTGCATTAATTTGAGCTAAATCCGCTTGATATGTGTAGTAACCACTCACTAACCCACCAGAACGAGACCATCCTGTACTTAATTGATAATTAGTACGTTCATCCAATCGGTCGTAATAACTGACTCGTTGAGAATTATCACGCTCATCCCAACTACTGTTCATACTAAGCGAGCCACTCTCTCCCCAAGGCAATGAAAGGGAAAGGTAGGCGCCATCATCATTAGTCTGCTGATAGCGATTTCGATAAGCGGTCAAGTTAACACTTAAATTTTTCCATTTTCCTATATCAAAGTAACGCGCTAAAGACAGGCTATAACGGTCATTGTCAGGCTGATCCCAGTAGGTTTGATGGTAATAATTTACATAAGCACTGAGCCCAAATTCAGGAAATTGTTGGTTATAGGAAACGGTATACATTTCCTTACTGTTATACTGACGGACCCCCGTAGACTGCGCATTTAAGTACTCCGACATACTCATAAAACCTTGCTCAGCAAAACGATATCCCGCAAATGTCACCTGGCTATTGTAGGCATCAAATCGCTTCGAATAGCTCAAACGATATGAATTACCTTGATACGTTTTATCACCGACTTCAGTTAACCCTTTTAGTCGCGAACGCGCATGGGTGATATCAAAAGACAGCGCGCCAAACATCATCAGATCTCGACCGATACCGACCGCAGCAGAAGCATAATTCTCAGCTGCAACACCGCCACCATACAATGACCAGCCGTTATTCACTCCCCACGAAAACTCGCCACTCGCAAATGTTTCACCACTCACGCGATGGCGCCAGTCTGTTGGCCGCCCAGCCGCAAGCTTATAACGTAATTGCCCAGGACGAGTAAGGTAAGGCACACTGGCTGTATTCACCGTAAACGTTTGAATCGTTCCATCTTGTTCTTTAACTTCAACATTAATCTCACCAGATAACGCATCATTTAAATCTTGAATACGAAAAGGACCAGCAGCAACTTGTGTTTGATAAATAATACGACCTTGCTGGCTCACGATAACGGTGGCATTACTTTTAGCTACCCCCGTTATTTCGGGAGCATATCCCCGTAAATTAGGCGGGAGCATATTGATATCTGTAATCAGACTGAGCCCCGTAAATCGAAAACTGTCAAAAATATCTGAGACTAAATAATCTTCGCCTAAGGTGAGTTTTGCCCCGAGAGATTTAATTGCACGATAGACATAATATCGAGTCCAATCTAATGAACTAGAAGTGCCTTGCCCTTGCTGTTTGTCTAAACGCATTTGCCAATCAGCACGCATACGCCACACTCCTAAATTAACACCCGCAACACCATTACCGCTGGCACTGGCATTTGTTCGCTGTCCGCCTCGAGTTTGCTGACCAACCTGTGCATTGAGGTTATAATCAAAAAGTGCACCAGGTAATCCATCTTCCCAACGTGCAGGTGGATCCCAGTTTTCAGCTGTATATTCCAAATACGCTTGAGGTAAACTGATATATAAAGCAGAAGCAGCTAAATCCCCTTTGATTTCAGTACCTGGTAAGCTTTCTAATGATAAACACTGCCCATCATGCCACCATTCTAAGGTTGGTAATAAATCAGGTTTAAGCGCAAGTTGCTCTACTAATGTAGGGCTTAAACAGGCGACACTCTCATCTGGCTGACCATCAGGTACATAATAAAATACGGTTTGTTCAGGTAATTGATGCTTATTTATAAAAATAGAAAAACGATATTCACCTGGCATTAAAAAGCCTGGACGTGAAAACTGGGCTAAATCAATATTTGCTCGGTCATTGACATCTAAAATATCCGTATTAAATTCAATTTGCTCAGCGTAGCTGTTACAACTTAGGGACAAAGCAACAAGTAGTCCCATCAACCGAGAACTGCTTATCCGCAACAACGGCATATGAATAAAACCTAGGGCCATCATCTCGACCTTCTTATTTCTTTTTTTATTAATAAAATCAATAATTGGATTATTCATAATCCAATTTAAAGCGTAATTGGCTGTAGTACTGTCCTGATGCTAATGGAGTATGATTAGCTACTAACCTTAATTCGTAAGCTAAATCACGGGAGCCTTGCATCAAGGTTTGGGCAGGCAGAGCCTGTCCTGGAACAATAATTTCTCCGTCGTCATTACGCTGGATTTGTAGTCCGACACCTTTGGCTTGTCCGTTCACACTAAATAATCCACGTTGATGTGCACCATCAAAGGTGACTCGAAAGTATTGCCAATTCGGTTTATTCGGGTTTTGGCGTTCAAGAACGCAATTAACTAACTTAATAACAAATGGATGTACTGGCCCCTGCCCATCTCGACGGATATCACTTAGAGAGAGGCTGCCCATATTAATGGTTTGATCACGGCTACCAACATCAATAGCACAGGCTGTTTCAATGATACTGCCACTCATCTTTACCGAGCCTAGCGCATTGGCAGGGGAAATATTTATGAGAGCACAGATACTAAGGCTCAATGAAAGCAGCCTCCCGACCGTTGAATATCCCATTGCTTCCTCCTCCTACACTTGCTTACACTTGAAATAAACCAGCAAAATATCCTTTTTTGCTGGTTACTAAGCAGTTATTCGTATGACAACGTAAAGTCAGCTACGGAGCTAAATTCACCCGCCGTAATCGTTTTAATATCGCCACCATTACCCATTAAATATGCAGAAAAGCGCAGAGTATTATTACCATCTTGAATATTTTGGAATGGCGTTGGTTTTCCTAAAATAACTACATTTCCGCTGCCATTCGTAATTTGTATGCCTGCTCCTGAGCCAGTACCAACAATGCCTAACGTTTTATTTGTATTATCAAATGAAGCAGCTGCACCACTAAATGTTAATTGCACACCTGTCTTTAAGGCTGTTACATCGCAATTTTCTAAAGCGATATCAAAAGCTCGTGGGTTAGATTTGCCCCCACCAACTAACGCTATATTTGATATTTGCCCAAGCTCAACAGTTTGATCAATTGAATCGGGTGAAATAGAACATGGCGCATCAATAATAGAGCCTTTAAAAGTGACTTTTCCGTGTCCCATATCAGCAGCAAATACAGAAGTGCTCATAGCACCAGAAACTAATGCTAATAAAAATAACTTTTTCATATATTCCTCAATAAATTATAAATAACTAGATATTTTTTATTACTACAAAACATTCCATCTACTAAAATTAATAAAAGTAGGTCGTATCAGATGCTGAAATTGTTTTTTTCAACATCGCAATCTCATCAGAATTAGATTCTTCCATCTCCGATAATATATATTTAATTAATCTTTCGAATGGAACATCTAAAACAATTGACATTTTAAATAACATACCCACTGAAAACTTATTAATACCACGTTCATATCGAGACATTTGCTGCTGCGATACATTTAATTTCATTGCTAACTCAGCACCAGTCACTCCAACCTCTTTTCGTAATTTCTTGATAACAGCTCCACAAAATTTTGAAAAGAAATTATCATGATTCTCTAACTGGTCATTAAAGAAATCTTTATTAATACCCATATTAATTATTTACCTGAGAATTAAAATCACTCAATTTTAATATTAGAAGCTCTTACATAGATATATAGAAATAGCCATTCGAATACTCACAATTATAAGGAGTAGATTACTGAAATCAAATCACTAACATTGATTTTCTTAACAACAACAAATACGTTACATTTTTTAACAATGACAAAATAACCATCATTATCAATCGGTTAAATAAAACCTCATGTAACATCATTTTTTGATAACTCAAAAAATGAAAACCAACAACTAGAGATATAATCTAAAAACACCAAGAAAAAAAACTTTTTAAACCAAAATTAATAAATTGCAATACTTAGAATAAAGTCGTAATGAAAAAACGACAAAAACCACGCTAAAACTCATTTTACGGGTATCAATTTTAGCCATAAAACAAAAAAATACACATATACTACTTAAATTCAATGAGTTATAAGAACACCAAATACGAGTAAATAGAAATAAACACTAACAAAATAAAATACATTCATGTTTTCATCTTTAAAAGCCACGCATTCCCCTAAAAGCTAACGACATATAAACCCAAAAAAATAATACAGGAAAGAATTAAAACCCACAAAAAAATACAAATAAAGTGAATAAATTAAAAAAGAGCACTTTTTATACTTAACTAAAAATACATAAAGTAATACAGTAAACGGTATCATTAATGCTATATACGCTTATAATGAGCATCAAATAAAGATGAGAATTTCATTTTGAAATATAAATATTTATTCATCAGGGAATAATACTGTCATTAAAGCAACACTCAAATTCCATAAAAACATGAGTTTATAAAAACGGATAAAACCCACAATAAAATAAAGCGAGTCCAAAAAAATGGTTTTTAATTTAAAATAAAACCTAGCCCACTCAACCTCATAATTTTAAAATTATGAATAACCATTTAGATTGATAAAAATAATATATTTTCATCAAAATAAACTCCCAATATCTCCCTGCGTTTATTAACTACCCAATAAAGCAACTAATAGCATGAATATTGATCTTTTCACTATGTCTCGGTGGGTTAAGCCGTTACGGGATGAACGAGCAGAAAAAACGCCAAAAACATCGCCCATCACACTAGAGCAAATTGAAAAACTGAAATGAACTACAAAAATATTAGGGGAATTAACGTGACATACTTTTGAAAAAATAAAGGTTGTCATGGCATGTCACGAAATAATCAGGGGCAGTAAAAAATATTAGGGGGACAAAAAGGGAACAATTTCTGATAGATACAAAAAAGCCACTTCGTTAAAAGTGGCTTAATGCGCTGATTTAACAGCTAAAATTTGGTGGCCCCTACTGGACTTGAACCAGTGACCAATCGATTATGAGTCGACTGCTCTAACCAACTGAGCTAAGGGGCCAAAGTGGGATGGATTATACGTGCAGTTTTATCGTAGGTCTAGTGTTTCAAAACCGTATGGTGAAATTGTGTGCAAAACCGTTATCGCACTTATATTTCAATGCAATAGCATTCCCCAAATCCATCAATCACACCACGATATTCCCTTTTTGCGAGTGACTGCCAATTTTTGTTAGATAAGCTTTCATATACTTTATTTATATTTAGCACTGTTTTATATCAAATTTGCCCTGTAAATGGCCCCATAAAGGCAATCAATTTTATTAAACATCCTTTATTCAAATGATTGATATAGAACAATAATTTTATAACTTAGATCTTCCAATATGACTCATAGATAATTCGCATATAGGACAAAAACGATGAAAAAAGTACGTGCAGTTCAATATGGTTGCGGAAAAATGGGCAAATTTTTAATCCGTTACTTGCAAGAACATGGCGCTGAAGTTGTGGCGGCTTTTGATATCAACGATGCGGTCATTGGTAAAGATATCGGCGAAATCGCGGGTACTAAACCGACAGGCGTAAAAGTGCAGCCTCTCCATGAAGCGGATGCAACCCTCGAAACTTTAAAACCTGATGTCGGGATTATTGCGACCCTTAGTACCATGGCTGACTTAGAAGACGCATTCTCACTGTTCGCTCGCCATGGCGTTAATGCAATCTCAACTGGTGAAGAAGCCCTTTACCCTTGGAATTCATCCCCCGAAATTACCCAAAAGCTTGATGCATTAGCGAAAGCTAATAACTGTACCTTAGCAGGCAGCGGCTACCCCGATATGTATTGGGGTGTGCTCATCGATACCTTAGCAGGGTCAATGCACAAACTGGTAAAAATCAAAGGCTCAAGCTGCTATAACGTGGAAGACTACGGGATTGCCTTAGCAATCGGCCATGGTGCGGGGCTTACCGTTGATGAATTTAACCAGCAAATTGGCAATTACAATGACTTACCTTATGACGTTATCTCCCAAAAAATTGAAAGTGGCGAATATGCACCGCCTTATATGTGGACACAAAATGGTTGGTTATGCAGTCGCCTAGGTTTAACCATCACCAGTCAAACACAACGCTGCGTTCCACAAATTGCACAAGCCGATATTTACTCTGACACACTGAAAATGACGGTGAAAAAAGGCGATGTGCTTGGATTATCCGCCGTTGTCATCACCGAAACAGCTGAAGGTGTGACCCTCGAAACCGAATGTATTGGGAAAATTTTAACCGCTGATGAATGTGATAAAAATAGCTGGCAGTTAATCGGTGAGCCTGACACCGCCATCGAGGTGAATAACCCAGCAACGGTTGAGCTCACCTGTGCAAACTTGGTTAACCGTATTCCAGCACTAATTAATAGCCCGGCAGGCTATACCACCACGGAAAAAATGCCAAACAATGTCTATATGACTAAACCGATGCACGAATACTTATAAACAGAGAGAAACATACCTTAAGGTGTAATACCGTTTAGTTCAGTGTTCAACAGTGCCGCAATGCATACCATTGCGGCCTTTTTATTTACAACGCAGGTTGTGACTCTGTGCTTACTCATCAAATAACGTTTTCCGCCAAAACAAAAATGCGACTGATTTCTTTTGGGGTTCGCCCAGTAAAATACAAAATTGCCCTCTAAGCAGCAAAACGGGTTTCTAGCCTGATTGCATTACGCCTGTATTACAGTCATTTTCACAACATCATCACGAATAGACTAATAAATGCACACATCACAATTTATAAGTAATTTTATTTATATATTCTCTTAAAAAAACGTACTGAAACGTTGTGTTACACTTTATATCTCTTATCTAAAAACCGCCATTAACACTTCAAAATAACCACTCAATTATTTGATATATAATACAACTGTGACAAAAAAGCCCAACCAAAAACAAATAACCACATATTATTCGCATATCATGACTGATTAAATAAACTGATTTATATTCTCCCCAATCGATATACGTAGAAGACGCAGAAAACAAATGCTAATGCACCTAAGCGAGTGGTGATGGGCGGTAGCGTACTTAACGACAACTGAATAAATGGAGCCAAAACATGCGAGCACCCGAAATCGCCGAAGCCCTGTTACCCGGGCAAAACCGCTACCAGCTTGACGTGCAAGGCTACCAAGGCTTGTTGGATGTGGAGCACTTCACTGGGGATGAAGCCGTTAGCGACACCTACCGCTACGAAATCACCTTTACCAGTACCGATAAAGACCTGCAACCCGAGCAACTGCTGCGACGCTATACCACGTTGACCTTTAACGCCCCCGCCACCACCATGCTGGGTGTGCCAACGCGCACCGTCACCAAGCGGGTGCACGGCACCGTAACGGATTTCCAGCGCTTATCGGGCTCTGCGGACGAAGCGCGCTACCAACTGGTTATCGAGCCATTTTTCGCCCTGCTGCGCCACCAATTTCGCACCCACCGCTTTTTTATCAACCAATCAATCCCCCAAGTGGTAGAGCAAGTCCTGCGTGATCACAACTTTAAAGGCTGGCAATTTGAATTTACCCTGAAACAAAAATACCCCAAGCGCCTGCAAATCAACCAAATTAACGAAAATGACAAGCAGTTTATTGAGCGTTTGCTTAGCGAGGTGGGGATTTTTTATCACTTTACGTTGCAACCCGACACCCAAACCGAGGTGATTAACTTTACCGACAGCCAGCGCGGCTATATTTACGGCAAATCCCTGCCATTAAACAGCCCATCGGGGCTCAGTGATAACCACGCCGACAGCGTTTGGGGCTTAGCATTGCGCCACCAAGTGGTTGAAAACAGTGTTTTTACCAAAGATTACAACCCGCTGATTGCCGATGACCCACTGGTTTCCAGAGTGGTGGATAGAAGCCACGGGGAAAATGAGACGCCGAGATACGGTGACGTCTACCACTACAAAGCGCGCCACCTCACTCGCGGGGACAAATATCAGCCCGAGCCTGAAACCGCGAACTTTTGGGCACACTTAGACCTCGAGCGCTTTCTGGCATGCCAAACCTTATTGAACGGGAAAACCACCGCCCCCGATGTGGTACCGTTGATGGTGTTAGAAATCACTGATAATTCGCCGATTTCCACCCTGCCGACGGTATTTCAATCCCCCGTGTTATTAACCCGTTTGCACTTTGCTGCCAGCCGCGCCAATGCGCTCATCGTGACATTTGATGGCGTGCCGTACACGGAAGCCATCTGCTGGCGCCCTGAGCTAAAACCCCGCCCAGTGATTTCAGGCACCTTAACCGCTCGTGTCACCAGCCCGATTGAGAGCGACATCTACGCCCGCCAAAACGAAAACGGCCATTATTGGGTTAAGTTTGACGCCGACCGTGACGACAAACCCGCGGGGTTTGAGAGCATGCCCGTGCGCCTTGCCAAGCCTTACGCGGGCAGAACTTATGGGATGCATTTTCCGTTAATTCAAGGCACCGAAGTGGCGATTGCCTTCCACGAGGGTGACCCCGACAGGCCGTATATCGCCCACGCCCTGCACGATTCCGTCCACCCCGACCATATTACGGAGCTCAATCGCACCCGCAACGTTATTCGCACCCCTGCCAATAACAAACTGCGCATGGAAGACCGCCGCGACGAAGAGCACATTAAAGTCAGCACCGAATACGGCGGTAAAACCCAGCTCAATTTGGGGCATTTGGTGGATAGTGAGCGGAAAAAACGTGGCGATGGCTTTGAGCTGCGCACCGACAGCTGGGGCGCAATTCGGGCAGGTAAAGGGTTGTTTATCTCCACCGATAAGCAAGAGAAAGCTGGCGGCGATGTGCTGGCGATGGAAGAGGCCATTGCCCAGTTAAAACAAGCCCAACAACTTACCGAGTCATTAAAAGAAGCCGCTAACGTTGCAAAGGCTGAGCTTGCTGATTTGCAAACACAAAAAGACCTTTTATCTGAAACGCTTAACGAACTTAAGCAAGCCGCCCTGCTGATTTCATCCCCTGAGGGCATTGCACACACCTCCCCTAAGAGTATTCAAACCTCCGCAGGGGAAAATATCATCAATACCGCCCGTAATAGCGCAGATTTTAGTATTGCCAAAAAATTCACCGTTGCCGCAGGGGAAATTATTAGCCTGTTTGCCCAAAGGCTTGGGATCAAAATTTTTGCGAATCAAGGCAAAATCGCCATTGAAGCGCAGCACGATGAAATGTCCTTAGATGCGCTAAAGGATTTAAGCATTAGCAGCCATGATGGCAAAGTGATTATTAAAGCCAAAAAGGAAATTATTTTAACCAGTGGCGGCGGTTATATTCGCATTGCAGATGGCACCGTGGAGTGTGCGGCACCCGATAAAATCATCCAGCGCAGTGCCGTCTGGCAGAAATTCGGAGGGCAAAGTATGAATGTCGCAATGCAATCATGGGAAAGCTCTGAGTTTGCTATTAAACCGAAAGTTGTTACTTGTTACCCTGATGACGTTTCACAAAATTCACATTCAGTTGATATGACGACCAACGAAACAACTGAACGCAAAACCTCTGACACCTCGGGGAACATTCCCTCACAAGACAATTTAGGGCCTGACAACGTTTTCATTAAGCTTAAGTAAATAGCAGGTATTACCCTATTTAATGCGTGATAATTTAAAAGGAATAGAGATGAATAACAATTCTGATGGCACCTCCCCTCAAGGTGAATGTCAAAATATTTCCTACCATTTACCCAAATGGACAGAAAATGGCGAAGTTATTTGGGATGATGCCACTGCACAACATAAATCCCTTAATGCTGAAGCTCACTGTATTAAACCCCCAACAAAAGTGATCCCCGTGATTTTTATTCCGGGGATAATGGGGACGAATCTTAAAGATAAAGATGGAGTTTCAGTTTGGCGAGCGGATATGCTTATGGGGATGGACACGCTCTACCTTACCAATTTAGATGGAAAAAAAAGAGGGAGTTATTAAATGTTAAATCTACTCTTGTTGATAATAGGGGCCGATATCTGCTGAATGTATCAACACCTTTTGGTGATGATGGAAAGATGTTACCTAAAAGAAAAGTGCGACGTTGGGGAGAAGCGCTATTTTTAAGTTACGGTTCTTTTCTTGAAGTATTGCAATCTTCGTTAATGGATGATTGGCAAAAAGATGTATTAAACATGGTAAAAAATGATGACGCTGAAAAAATACGAAATTACTTTAATACTAAAGGTGTGTTAAGCCAACTCGTTGACTGCCCTATTGGTGGAACAAATGAAACTGTATTAACAAAGGAAGAGCTGGAACATTTTAAACACTTCTTATTTTCTGTTCATGTCTTTGGCTATAACTGGCTTGAAGATAATGCGATTTCCGCTAAAAATCTGGCAATCTATGTTGATGAGGTTTTAGGTACTTATAGAAAGGAACATGGATATGGTTTAGCCATAGAAAAAGTCATTATTTTGACCCATTCAATGGGGGGACTCATTGCACGTTATGCCATGAACCCACCAGAGGGTTCATTTCAAGGGTGCCAAGATAAAGTATTAGGTGTTGTACATGGTGTTATTCCAGACTTAGGCTCACCTGCCGCCTACAGAAGAATGAAGGTTGGAGCTGGGCAGGAGGGTATCGCGGGTGCAGTCTTAGGTTCTACTGCGAAAGAACTGATGTCTGTCCTTGCATTTGCCCCCGCCCCTCTACGACTTCTTCCTTACCCTAAATATAAAGCATCATGGTTAACCATTGAAGATGAAGGTAGTTATCCCACAAAAGACAATTTAACCACCGGAAAATTTAACCCTTTTGATGAAATTTATTTACGTGAAGATGTGTGGTGGAGATTATATGAGCCAGATATTCTTGATAAACAACAAATTGATATTGATAGTAATTGGGAGAACTACTCTATTTTAATGAGAAATAAAGTAGAGAAATTTATGATACATCAAGAGAAAGGCAAATATCATCCAAATACTTATATTTTTTACGGAACAGAAATTGAGTCAGACAATTTTCTTACATGGAAAAAAGAAGTTGAGGGAAAATCTTATATGAACCCGTACTCTGGCCGCCCCTATTTTCCAGAACCAAAGGAAAATAATCGCTATGTGGTACGTTATGGTGAAATAGATTCAAATAATGCACTAACCATGGGGGCTGAAAGTGGTCTGTCATATAAGCAATTTATTTTGGAATCATCTAAAGGGTCTGGTGATGGCACTGTGCCAATAGAATCCTTAGCTGATATAACAAAAAGTGCTTGTATAAAAAGTAGTTTTGCCACTGATGTGGATCATCAAAATGCCTATGCCGTAGATAACCTTAATGATATTAAAAATCGATATGCTATCCAGTTTACATTAAGAGCTATCGTGAAGATGGTACAAGAGGTAGATATCCGTGCAGCTAACTAAAAAAAACCTCTATTGGGGTGCAATAACACTTACCGTAATAATGATACTGGTGGGGCTTATTCTTTTTACAGAACAGCAAGCCCGCATTCAACTGACTGACAAGGAAAAAGTGGTGATAGAAAATTTATTTGAAGAAACCAAACCCCAATGTATTGGCCGTTATGTTATTGATGTTCCTGATTCATTCAGTAATCGACTACATGACAGTGTGTATATTGGTGATTTTAAAATTGAAAGTCAGTTTATTTATCCCCCAGCATTTCGACAACGTATTGCGTTGCGTGAAACAGAATTACGAGAATGGAAAACCAGCGCTGGAAATGCCCCTATGCTGAAACAAGTTATTCAGCTACCCAATGGCAAAGGGGTTATTTTTGATAGAAATCAACCTAGCTCCGATGATGCTTATAGAACTCTAGAAGCGCATGTATATATTAATCATATCGCTTTTATCATTACTACGGATATTTTAGACTTATCTGCCCCTAAATATGCTAAAGAAAAAAAATCATATATTGAGATCTCTGGATTTACAGAGGCAAAAACTAATACTAGACCATCTCAACTAATCGCTATGCAGTCATTAATTTCGCGGTTAAGTGGCCGTTTAGATCACGAAATTCCGATGGAAAAAGGCGTTTGCATTCCAAATGGTTTTATTTTAGATGACAATGAAAAAACTAAGCAGCAAGTTTCTTTTGTTTACGATACAGGTGAATTTATTTTCTCGGTTGAATCGGATAACCGCTTTGCAGGCTCTGATGATACCTTACTTAGTCGAAGTACTGAAATAAATGCAGCCATACGCCAACAAAACAGAGAAACAATTAAAAAAGGAAATTTATCCCCCAGTGATATTCCATCACAACAATGGTTGGTAAAAGGTGAACAAGACGTTTACTCAGACACAGAAAACAAAAGGCTCACCAATTTGCCGTATTATTTCTTTATGTTTCACGCGAATGAAGCAACGGGTTCTTTGACTATCCCTAAATTACATATTCTTATGCATAATCAAGAGCAATTCACCTCATACAGCGAAGCGCAAATGGTCGAAATTTGGGATCGTATTATTGGGTCACTGCGTTATAAACCCAATGCATTTTAGTCTTTACCACATAATAATTAGACCGTTATCACCCAAGCAATCATACTGCAACTCACTAATATATTATATCGGCCATTTTAATAATATGATTTTTATATTACATAATTTAAATCGCTAACCCCTGCTCTGCTTTATGGCTAGAGCAACAATTAAAACCACCTTAATTATTTCTTATTTTATTTCAAGGAGCTATTATGCACAATTATTTAAAGTTATTTACACTGTCCTCTTTAATTATCAGCATCGCCGCCATTTCAGGTTGTGCGACAAAAACAGCGACCACCGAGCGAAATAAAAACATTACGATAGCAAGCCCTTTTGGCGACTCTAATGAAGGACAATGCTATAAAATCACTGCGGAAGGTAAAGATTATTATGGCCGTTTAGATAAAGATGGGCACCCTTTAGTCATACCTGAAATTGCTGACAAAGATATTTCTATTCGTTTATCTTTATTAACAGACAATGATTGTAAAGAACAGGGGCTTTAAAATTATCTGATGACTATTTTAATGCTTATAGAATAGTCATTAATTTATATTTATTAATCATAACTATTTAATTTAAGTTGGTTTACTATGAAAGGAATGGTCTGTCTTGGTGATAGAAACACACATGGTGGCTACGTTATTTCTGCTTCATCAACCCTATTTATTAACGGCAAACAAGTTGCATTGGTTGGTGACTTAATATCATGCTCAAAGCACGGTAATAATACCATTATACAAGGGTCTGATTCTGCGTTTGAAAATAATATCGCAATTGTTGTTGACCAGTGCCTTTGTGCCTGTGGTTGCCATGTTATCAGTTCAGAGCCCACTGCCAATATTGTCTAACTTATCAAAGGTTATTACGCTATGCGCTGGGAAATCCCCGTTATTCCAAATAAAACAAAATTAACCCCACCTAAATATAAGCCAATTATTGCCGCATTCACGCTTCTTATAGGGGGTATTTATACATACAGTTTAACGCTTTCAGCAGAACAAAAAGCACACTTACTTTTATTGACTGTTCCCGCTATTTTACTGATTGGTTTTATTCTTCTCGCTTTTTTATATATACGCTATCAACATTCATTAATGACCCATGATAATTGGGAAAATGAAAAGGATCTCACGAAATCACAATGGCAATCATGGAGCCAGTCTTCTATTATGTCGATTGCTAATGTGATTTATACACCTGACAAACAAGGTACTGACGTTTTTTTAACACATTCAGGAGACATCCCTATGTTTCCAGAAAAGCCCCGGCCTTTATTACAGGAAATAGATGAAGAGTTATTTAGTGAAATACATCAAAAAATTGAAAAACAGTGTAAGAATTACCGAAATACATTATCTGTCATTTATTTAATCTGCCATTCTGGCATCAACTCACCTGATGTCTTAGTTTTCAATCAATGGCACCTAAAACCTATTCTATTATCTTCATTTGAGCCTCTTTTTTTAAATTATGATAATGAGAATAGAAATACATTTTTAGTGGTCACTATTCAGCAAGATGACGCATATAGCCATTTTGTTTCTGCTCAGTTATTTAGCCAAGACAATAAAATATGCCAATCGGCAAATCAGCTTATCGCGATAGAACGTGTCATGACTTTCGATAGCAACGCCTTTGGTACTGAATTTAATAAATTTGTTAATTACAGCGGAATATCACGAAAAAACTTTTTTCAGACTTGGCTTTCTAATATAAGCCAGCCACAAACAGAAATAGTTTTACTGGGTTATGCCGAAAACCAAATTGATTTTAATAGGGCTCGCCCCATTAACTCTATCAATTTATCTTATGCTAAAGCACACCCTAATGCCTTTTTTACCTATTTATCCCTTGTCTCTGACATTGCTCAGAAAACAAAAACTGATCAAGTTTTAGTCCACATAACCCCCGATAATACGGGATATGCTGTTTATATTAGCGATAGGTCTTAATATGGAACAATCATCTAATCATTTATCACGATGGACATTATTTTTACTCCTATTTGGTTTTATGGCGTTAATATTGGTTATCGCATTTATAATTCATCAATCCTACGCTTTTAATATTAATTACTTTCTGACTATTTTATCTGTTTTCTTTGCCGTGGCTTTAGTGGGTATTATGTTTTATCCCAACCTAAATAGACTCAAGCAAAAGATACAGCAAATTGGCTATAAACCGCTGAATCAGTCAATCAATAAATCAACTAAGGTGATTGATAACCGAGCAACAATCCCCTTAGAGGTAAAAGGCTACCTCCAATCCCACTACGGCCTTTTTTGGCGTAGAAAAGTCTCCATCCAACTGCTTATCGGCTCCCCCTCCGCCGTTGATAAACTGGCGCCGCGGTTGTCCCACGAAATTTGGCAGGAAA
>NZ_JBEBNT010000012.1:0-121391 GCF_040396775.1 Providencia sp. | reverse complement strand
CAAGAACGTCAAGCCGCCGAAGCTGCACGTTTAGCGGAAGAACAAGCAGAGCAAGAATGCCAAGCTGCCGAGGCTGCACGTTTAGCGGAAGAACAAGCAGAGCAAGAACGTCAAGCCGCCGAAGCTGCACGTTTAGCAGAAGAACAAGCAGAGCAAGAACGTCAAGCTGCCGAGGCTGCACGTTTAGCGGAAGAACAAGCAGAGCAAGAACGTCAAGCTGCCGAAGCTGCACGCTTAGCGGAAGAAGAAGCCGAAGCTGAACGTCTTCGTTTGGAAGACGAAAAAAATAATTCACCAAAAGAGCAAGAAAAACCGAAAAAAGAGGGTTTCTTTGCTAGGCTGAAGAAAGGGTTATTAAAAACTCGCCAAAATCTGGGATCAGGTTTTCTTAGCTTATTTACAGGTAAGAAAATTGACGATGATTTATTCGATGAATTAGAAGAACAACTACTCATTGCAGACGTTGGTGTTGAGACAACACGTAAAATTATCGACAATCTCACGGCTCATGCAAGTCGTAAAGATCTCAAAGATGCCGAAGCGCTGTATGGTAAATTGCGTGAGGAAATGTCTGATATTTTAGCGAAAGTCGATAAACCGCTCGAGATTGAAGATAAAAAACCCTATGTTATTCTTATGGTTGGGGTTAACGGTGTGGGTAAAACCACCACGATTGGTAAATTGGCTCGTCAATATCAGTCTGAAGGCAAAAGCGTGATGTTGGCTGCGGGGGACACATTCCGTGCTGCTGCGGTTGAGCAATTACAAGTTTGGGGTGAACGCAATAAAATCCCTGTTGTTGCACAGCACACAGGGGCAGATCCCGCTTCGGTTATTTTTGATGCTATTCAATCAGCTCAAGCCAAAGGTGTTGATGTGCTGATTGCGGATACCGCAGGCCGCTTACAAAACAAATCGCATTTGATGGAAGAATTGAAGAAAATCGTCCGAGTGATGAAAAAACTGGATGAAAGTGCACCGCATGAAATTATGTTAACGCTGGATGCGAGCACCGGACAAAATGCAGTGAGTCAGGCGAAACTTTTTGACGAAGCGGTAGGTCTGACAGGTATAACATTGACTAAGCTCGATGGCACAGCAAAAGGTGGGGTAATTTTCTCTATTGCCGATCAATTTAGTATTCCAATTCGTTATATTGGTATCGGTGAAGGGATTGAAGATTTACGCCCATTTAAAGCCGATGACTTTATCGAGGCCCTATTTGCCCGAGAGGAATAATTTTCGATGATCCGCTTTGAACACGTTAGTAAAGCTTATCGCGGTGGCCGCCAGGCTCTCCAAGGGGTTGATTTTCATCTACAACCTGGAGAGATGGCATTTTTAACAGGCCACTCAGGCGCAGGTAAAAGTACGTTACTCAAACTCATTTGTGGCATCGAACGCCCAAGTGCGGGTCATATCTTGTTTAATGGCCATGATATTAGTCGGTTGAAAAATAGGGAGATCCCTTTTCTGCGTCGGCAGATTGGGATGATTTTTCAAGACCATCACCTGCTATTTGACCGCACAGTGTATGACAACGTTGCGATGCCACTCATTATCTCAGGTGCCAGCACGGAAGATATTCGTCGGCGTGTTTCTGCGGCACTGGATAAAGTGGGCTTATTAGATAAAGCAAAAAACTTTCCGATTCAATTATCTGGCGGTGAGCAACAGCGTGTGGGTATTGCTCGCGCGGTAGTTAATAAACCGACAATGCTATTAGCGGATGAGCCAACGGGTAACCTTGATGGCGAATTATCGGAAGGAATTATGCGCCTATTTGAAGAATTTAACCGCGTCGGTGTCACTGTTTTAATGGCAACGCATGATGTCGCGTTGATTGAACGTCGCAACTACCGTGTTTTAACATTAAGTGAAGGCCGGATGCTTGGAGGTCAACATGGCTAAAAATGCTCGTAAGGCCAAGCCAGAGCGCACCATGCAATCCAAAAGTAAGGCACTAAAAGGAGGATGGCGCGAACAGTGGCGTTATTCTTGGTTAAATGCGCTAGCGGATATGTTCCGGCAGCCTTTGGCAACCTTTTTGACCATCATGGTAATTGCGATTTCATTAACCTTGCCTAGCTTATGTTATGTGGTTTGGAAAAACGTTTCTCAAGCTGCGGCGCAGTGGTATCCAACTCCACAACTTACTGTTTATCTTGATAAATCCCTTGATGAACAAGGTGGACAAAATGTCGTAACGCAATTGCAGGCACTTGAAGGGGTTGATCATGTGAATTATTTATCACGAGATCAAGCCATGAGCGAGTTTCGTAGCTGGTCAGGCTTTAGTACCGCATTGGATATGTTAGAGGAAAATCCATTACCTGCGGTGGCTATTATTACACCAAAAATTGATTTTGAAGGTTCGGATGTCTTAACCACATTGAGGGATCGAGTCGGCCAAGTCGATGGTATCGAAGAAGTGCGCATGGACGATAGCTGGTTTGCGCGCCTTGCGTCATTAACGGGCTTAGTCGGAAAAGTCGCTTCGGTCATTGGTATTCTAATGATTGTTTCGCTGTTCTTAGTGATCGGAAATAGTGTTCGCCTCAATATTTTTGCACGCCGAGACACCATTAATGTGATGAAATTAATTGGTGCAACGGATGGCTTTATCATGCGACCATTCTTAAACGGTGGTATTGTGCTTGGTGGTGTCGGGGCGATTATTTCGCTGATCATGACTTTCTTATTGGTCTGGCAATTGGGGAGTGGTGTGGCACAAGTTGCGAGTGTGTTTGGTACACAGTTCCATATTGAAGGGTTACTTTGGGAGGAGTCCCTATTAATCCTCTTGTTATCCGCTATGGTTGGCTGGATAGCAGCATGGTTAGCTACACTGCAACATTTACGCCATTTTACACCTGAGTAACTGTCTGTTTTCTTGTGATTTTCAATGAGGGCTATCGGTGAATATATTGCCATAGCCCTTGATTATATTAGATATTTGTTTTAAAAATGAACTTAGTCTGAATTGTTTTGTCTTATATTGACCCACCGTTAACAATTCTTGTATATAATTTATTTAATGCGGTGAAACTGGTAAGCTATCTACTTGTTTGCTGCATATCGTTTTTCATTGTTAACCTATGTGGTTATCAACATCGAATAAATTTCATTCCTAATATTTATAGAGGATCTGAATGACCAAAGACATGCAATCATTAACGCTTGTTCCGCAAGGAAGTATTGAGGCCTATGTTAGGGCGGCTAATGCTTACCCAATGCTCACCGCTGAGGAAGAAAAGGAACTTGCTGAACGGCTGCATTATAACGGCGATCTGGATGCTGCAAAGCAACTGATCTTATCGCATTTGCGCTTTGTTATTCACGTTGCTCGTAGTTATGCAGGTTATGGTTTACCGCAAGCTGACTTAATTCAAGAAGGCAATATAGGCCTAATGAAAGCAGTGCGTCGTTTTAACCCTGAAGTGGGGGTGCGCCTCGTATCCTTTGCTGTGCATTGGATCAAAGCGGAAATTCATGAATATGTTCTGCGTAACTGGCGAATTGTTAAAGTTGCCACGACAAAATCACAGCGCAAGTTATTCTTTAATTTAAGAAAAAATAAAAAGCGTCTTGGTTGGTTTAATCAAGAAGAAGTGGATATGGTCGCTCAAGAACTTGGCGTAAGCACCAAAGATGTCCGCGAAATGGAATCACGCATGGCGGCGCAAGATATGGCATTTGATATGTCAGATGACGACGACAGTGCTGATTTCGGTGGCCCAGTCGCGCCAGTGTTATTTTTACAGGATAAATCGTCGGACTTTGCTGGTTCAATTGAAGATGATAACTGGGAAAGTCATGCCACTGACCGTTTGGCCGATGCGTTAGACTCATTAGATGAGCGTAGCCAAGATATCATTCGCGCTCGCTGGTTAGATGATGACAACAAAACCACATTGCAGGAATTAGCCGATAAATACGGTGTTTCTGCGGAACGTGTTCGCCAGCTAGAAAAAAACGCAATGAAAAAATTGCGTCTGGCAATGGAAGAAAGCGACGACGAAATGTAGTTCACCTCCCCCCTAAAATTATCTGCATTTATTGCCTTCAAAGGTATATAAATGCAGATAACGATATTCACTCGTTCATATAACTAACTAAATTATACTGCTTATTTATTCTTCGCTATACAATTCTAATGGTAGGCCGTCAGGGTCAGCAAAAAACGTAAATCGTTTTTGTGTATAGGGATCGGTCCTCACTGCTTCACATGCAATACCTTGCTTTGTTAAATAGGCAATCCACTCATCTAACTCATCAACGCTAAAAGCCAAATGGCGAAGCCCTGCGGCTTCTGGGTAGCTGGGTCTTGCTGGTGGGTTAACAAAGCTGAAGAGTTCAATTTGATAATGTTCACCAAACGCTAAGTCAGCCTTCCATGAGTTATTATGAGGGCGATAATGTTCACTAAGCAAACTCAACCCTAAAATGCGGCAGTAAAAATCCTTACTGACTTCATAGTTGGAAGCAATAATCGCAACATGGTGAATTTTATTTAATTTCATTTTAATGGCCTATTTTAAATTCCCATACACCAGCCTGTGAAGTGGCATGAAATCCGCAAGTGGTTAAAAATGCATGCATAATTTGAACTTGGTTTTCATCTAACCCATCAAAATTAAGCTGCCATACTGATACTTTTGGATATGCCCTGATAATCTCATGTAGTAAATAGAGCCCAACTCCTCGCCTACGGGTCACTTCGCGCACACAAAAGTTAGCGATAACGCCCAGTGTTTGGTTGATGGTGACTTTCGCTGCGGCAAGTAATCTATCATTGAAGCGTGCTGCATAAATTAAGTGCGTTTCATCAAATGATTGTACGCATTTATCGATATTCTGGTCTGGCCAGATTTTATCTAAGTCTTGATATTGCTGCTCAGTAGGATTGACCAAAGGAATAATAGTGAGTCTCATGATGTTTTATCTGTTCCCTTGCAAGGGTTGCAGCTACTCGTCCTGCCAGAGTGATCTGTAACCGATTTTTTGATTTTAGAGATAAAAATTTTGTCAGGCTGTATTTTCCGAGTTTCGCTCGGATTAATTTAAATTTAACTAGAATATAACACTAGTATTTACAAAAAACCTACTTAAACACATCAGTTTTTTATTCTGCACCTGACGTAATAACCTACCATATACATTTGCTATTTAGCATAATTATCTTGTTTAATACCATGAAATATATAGCCTTATTCGCTGTATTTTGAAATCTCAGGCATTGTACCTGTCAACCATAATAAACGATTATAAATCAAACACAAACACTCAGAACCATGAAGACGGGGACGATAAAATGAAGAATATGAATAAAGCATTATTAGCGGGCTGTATCGCAATGGCATTCAGCTCAGCGGGATGGGCGAAGGAAATCAAAATAGCGGTTGTGGGCGCGATGTCAGGTCCTGTCGCACAATACGGTGATATGGAGTTTACGGGGGCTCGCCAAGCGATTGCAGATATTAATGCAAAGGGTGGGATCAATGGCAACACGTTAGTTGCGGTTGAATATGATGATGCATGTGACCCGAAACAAGCGGTTGCAGTGGCAAATAAAGTCATCAATGATGGAATTCGTCATGTTATTGGTCATTTATGCTCTTCTTCCACACAGCCTGCATCGGATATCTATGAAGATGAAGGCATTATCATGATCACGCCAGCGGCAACCAATGCAGATTTAACAACGCGTGGTTACCAAATGGTGTTGCGTACAACAGGTTTGGATTCTGACCAAGGCCCTACAGCGGCAAAATATATCCTTGAAGAAATCAAGCCATCACGCATTGCTGTTGTTCACGATAAACAACAATATGGTGAAGGTTTAGCGCGTTCAGTTCGTGAAAGCCTCAATAAAGCCGGCGCGAAAGAAGTGATGTTTGAAGGCGTCACGGCTGGCGATAAAGATTTCTCTGCCTTAGTCGCGAAACTGAAAAAAGAGAACGTGGACTTTGTTTACTTTGGCGGTTACTACCCAGAAATGGGGCAAATTTTACGCCAAGCAAAACAAGCAGGACTGAATATTCGCTTTATGGGGCCTGAAGGTGTGGGTAATTCTTCACTTTCTAACATTGCTGGTGATGCATCTGAAGGGATGTTAGTGACGTTGCCAAAACGTTATGACCAAGTCGCGACTAACCAGCCGATTGTTGATGCCATCAAAGCGAAAAAAGAAGACCCTACGGGCCCGTTTGTGTGGACAACTTATGCCGCAATCCAAGGTTTAACCACCGCAATGGAGCGTACGGGGAGTATTGAACCTGAAGATTTAGTCAAAGATCTGAAAGCTAATCCTGTTGATACCGTAATGGGCACATTGAGCTGGCAGCCAAATGGCGACCTAAAAGGTTTCGAATTTGGTGTGTTTGAATGGCACAAAGATGGGACTTCCACCCCTATAAAATAGTACCCAGTAGTGTTCCAACGTAGTGAACAATAACCGGAAGTGAGTTGACTCGCTTCCGGCTTCTGTTCTCTATTCAGGACAAGCAGTTCGAAAGGAAAGTCTTATGTCAGATCAAATTCTTTATTTTATTCAGCAATTTCTTAATGGATTAACCCTTGGTAGCACCTATGCGCTAATCGCTATTGGTTATACGATGGTATATGGCATCATCGGAATGATTAACTTCGCCCACGGTGAAGTGTACATGATCGGGAGCTACGTCTCCTTTATCGTGATTGCAGGCTTGATGATGTTGGGGCTCGATGTGGGGTGGATCCTTGTTGCAGCAGCCTTTATTGCGGCGATCATCGTTTCCAGTGCGTATGGTTGGAGCATTGAGCGAGTCGCTTATCGGCCTGTGCGCCATTCTAAACGTTTGATTGCATTAATTTCTGCGATCGGGATGTCCATCTTCTTACAAAACTATGTCAGCCTGTCTCAAGGTTCTCGTGACCTTGCATTACCTAGCTTAATTACGGGTCAGTGGGTATTAGGGGAAAGTGATGGCTTTGAAGCAACAGTAACAAAAATGCAGCTCACTATTTGGGTGGTCACGCTGCTTGCCATGCTGGCATTAACCTTGTTTATTCGCTATTCGAAAATGGGTCGTGCTTGCCGAGCCTGTGCCGAAGACCTCAAAATGGCCAGTTTATTGGGGATCAACACGGATCGCGTTATCTCCTTAACCTTTGTGATCGGCGCAGCAATGGCTGCTGTCGCAGGAGTGTTATTGGGGCAATTTTATGGCGTAATCAACCCTTACATCGGTTTTATGGCAGGCATGAAAGCCTTCACTGCCGCGGTGTTAGGAGGGATTGGCAGTATTCCGGGCGCCATGTTAGGTGGTTTGATCCTCGGCGTGGCTGAAGCGATGACTTCGGCTTATTTTAGTACTGAATACAAAGATGTTGTGTCATTTGGTTTGTTAATTGGTGTGCTGTTAATCATGCCGACCGGCATTCTGGGACGCCCGGAGGTCGAAAAAGTATGAGAAAAGAAAATTGGATCAATGCCATTGTGGCATCCGCAACCTTCTTTGTTTTAGCCTTATTTATGATGGGGTTACAGCTTGCACTGGATGGCACTAAACTAGTGGTTACTGTCGGTGATTCTGTTCGTTGGAACTGGATCATCGTGGGGATTGCGATCATTTTTGTTTATCAACTGGTTCGTCCAACATTAAGCAAAGTTTGGCAAGGTATGCCGAAAAAAGCGTGGTCGATCCCTGATTTTGATGGCTCAACAACCAAGCAAAAAATCCTTGCTGTTCTTATTATTATCGCTGCCATTATTTGGCCATTTATTGTTTCACGTGGAAGTGTTGATATTGCCACTTTAACACTCATCTATGTGATGTTAGGGCTGGGGTTAAACGTCGTTGTGGGCTTATCGGGCCTATTGGTTTTAGGTTATGCAGGCTTTTATGCTATTGGCGCGTATACCTTTGGTTTACTCAACCACTATTATGGCTTTGGCTTTTGGGAGAGCTTACCGATTGCAGGGCTAACAGCCGCGTTGGCAGGCTTTTTACTCGGGTTCCCTGTGTTAAGGTTAAGGGGGGACTATCTCGCCATTGTGACGCTAGGTTTTGGGGAGATTGTTCGTATTTTATTATTGAATAATACGGAAATCACAGGTGGCCCGAATGGGATCAGCCAACTGCCGAAACCGACATTTTTTGGCCTCGAATTTAGTCGAACAGCAAAAGAAGGGTGGGATACTTTCCATAATTTCTTTGGTTTAGATTACAACCCAGGCGATCGGATCATTTTCCTTTATTTTGTCGCCTTATTGCTGGTAGTTTTAACTCTATTTATCATTAATCGATTATTGCGGATGCCACTAGGCCGTGCTTGGGAAGCGCTACGTGAAGATGAAATTGCATGTCGATCGCTTGGTTTAAGCCCAACGCGCATCAAACTCACTGCATTCACTATTAGTGCTGCATTTGCGGGGTTTGCGGGAACGTTATTTGCTGCAAGGCAAGGGTTCATCAGCCCTGAATCATTTACATTTGTTGAGTCAGCGTTTGTTTTAGCCATCGTGGTGCTGGGGGGAATGGGCTCACAAACCTCCGTTATCTTAGCGGCAATTATCTTAGTTGTATCAAGGGAAATGATGCGTGACCTCAACCAATACAGCATGTTACTGCTCGGTGCATTGATGGTGTTAATGATGATTTGGCGGCCACAAGGCTTGTTACCAATGAAGCGCCGTCAAGTTCAGGTGAAAAAAATACCTGAAGGGGAGGGGGTATGAGCCAGTTAACGACACCTTTATTACAGGTTAGCGGCTTAACCATGCGTTTTGGTGGTTTACTTGCGGTGAACAATGTCGAGCTCACTATTAACCAAGGGGAAATTGTTTCTCTAATTGGGCCAAATGGCGCAGGAAAAACAACGATTTTTAACTGCTTAACCGGTTTTTATAAACCGACTAGCGGGACGATTCTATACCGTGAAAAGCATCTTGAAGGCTTAACCGGACAAGATATTGCGCGACTCGGTGTGATCCGTACATTCCAACATGTGCGGCTATTTAAGGAAATGACTGTTATTGAAAACTTGTTGGTCGCACAGCATCAGCATTTAAAAAGTGGTATTTTTTCAGGGCTATTGAAAACGCCTGCATTTCGCCGTGCGGAATCTGAAGCTTTAGACAATGCGTTTAAGTGGTTAGAACGCGTGGACTTACTGGCATTTGCGAACCGGCAAGCGGGTAACTTAGCTTATGGTCAGCAACGTCGATTAGAAATTGCACGCTGTATGGTGACACGCCCTGAAATTTTGATGTTAGATGAACCTGCGGCAGGGCTTAACCCAAAAGAAACCAATGATTTGGATGATTTGATTGCCGAATTACGTACTCATCATAATGTTTCAATCTTATTAATTGAACATGATATGAAGTTGGTCATGGGGATTTCAGACCGCATTTACGTCGTCAATCAGGGCACGCCATTGGCGAACGGCACGCCAAGTGAAATACGCCAACATCCTGATGTAATTAAAGCCTATTTGGGGGAAGCTTACTGATGTTAGAGTTTAAAAAAGTTTCTGCTCATTATGGAAAAATCCAAGCATTACATGAGATTAGCTTAAATATCCAAAAAGGTGAGATTGTCACTCTGATTGGGGCAAATGGGGCAGGTAAAACTACGCTTTTAAGTACGCTTTGCGGCGACCCAAGAGCTTCCGAGGGGCAAGTATTGTACCGTGATGTGGATATCACCCAGCTACCGACCTCAAAAATTATGCGTGAAGATATTGCACTTGTACCAGAAGGGCGCCGCGTTTTCTCCCGCATGACCGTGGAAGAAAACCTTGCGATGGGCGGTTTTTTTGCCACGCGCCAGCAATATCTAGAACGTATTGAGCGGGTGTACAAGCTATTCCCAAGGCTTTATGAACGCCGCAGTCAACGCTCAGGGACGATGTCTGGTGGTGAGCAACAAATGCTAGCAATTGGTCGAGCACTGATGAGCCAGCCCGCACTGCTACTACTGGATGAGCCTTCATTGGGGTTAGCGCCAATTATTATCATGCAAATATTTGATACTATTCAGCAATTGCGTGAAGAGGGAATGACCATTTTCCTCGTGGAGCAAAATGCTAACCAAGCGCTTAAATTAGCGGATAGGGGATACGTGCTGGAAAATGGGCACATAGTGCTGGAAGATAGCGGAAAAGCGTTGCTGGCGAATGAGGCAGTACGCAGCGCTTATCTCGGTGGCTAAAATTTCGTGTTGTGGCGGTGTTGGCTTCACTCGCTAACCCTAGCCACAACGCGAATGATTTAGAAAATGACAGTGAGCTAGAAAATAACAGTAAGTTATAAACTGACTACATTTAGTTAAACGGGTTGCCTGTTGATGCAGGTAGCCCGTTTTTGCTTTTTTATGTACTGCATTTTGGGCGGCGGTGTAAATTTGGCCTCTCTACATTGTTGCAAGGTTCTGTGAAGCGACTCGCAAATCCATTATTTGCTTGTTTCTATACATAAAATTAAATGTATATACAACTTTTCCTCTAGAAACAGAGAGCTACTTATTGTTGTATAACTCCCCGTTCCTTCAGACCTCCACTCTTCGTATAAAATTTCAAAATTAAATGTATATACTTTGTGAAGTAAATGTATATATATTTAAAAGCAAGAGAAATGGCTTCAGTGAATAAATAGCTTTGAGCAGGTTGGTGAATTATTAATTAATTGATTTTTAATTAATTAATCGACTTAAAATAAAATTGTACAGTCACTAACAAAGTACCTCACAGATTATTATCACCAAAAGTTGTTAATTTAGCGTTAATTGAAAAATGGATGATAGGGGATACAACCATGTTAAACCGTACTGATTCAACACGTGTGATCCGCGCACCTCGTGGCAGCGAAAAAAACTGCAAAAGTTGGCTGACTGAAGCCGTTTACCGCATGCTCCAAAACAACCTCGACCCTGAAGTAGCTGAACACCCGCAAAGCCTTGTGGTGTACGGTGGTATCGGTCGTGCAGCCCGTGATTGGGAATGTTACGACAAAATTTTAGAGGTGCTGAAAACGCTGGAAGACGACCAAACACTGTTAGTCCAGTCAGGTAAACCTGTCGGTGTATTCCCAACCCATGCTGATGCGCCTCGCGTTTTAATTGCCAACTCAAATATCGTGCCACACTGGGCAAATTGGGATCACTTCAATGAGTTAGACCGAAAAGGCTTGATGATGTACGGCCAAATGACAGCGGGATCATGGATTTACATCGGTTCACAAGGGATCGTCCAAGGTACCTACGAAACCTTTGTTTCACTGGCAAAACAACATTTTAATGGCAAGGCTGCTGGGCGTTGGATCTTAACTGGTGGCTTAGGTGGGATGGGTGGCGCGCAGCCATTAGCGGCGACGATGGCAGGATTTAGCATGATTGCTGTCGAGTGCGATGAAAGCCGTATCGATTTCCGCTTAAGAACACGCTATGTCGATAAAAAAGCGACTTCCCTTGATGAAGCGCTGCAATATATTGAAGAAGCTAAAGTCTCAGGCAAGCCTGTTTCTGTTGGCCTATTAGGCAATGCAGCGGATGTGTATAGCGAATTAGTGAAACGCAATATCACACCTGACTCAGTCACAGACCAAACCAGCGCTCACGACCCTGTACATGGCTACTTACCGCAAGGTTGGACATTAAGTCAGTGGCGCGAAAAACAAGAAACTGCACCTGCTGACGTGACCAACGCGGCGAAAAAAAGCATGGCCGTACAAGTGGATGCGATGCTAACCATGCAAAAACGGGGCTCGGCAGCATTTGATTACGGTAATAATATTCGCCAAATGGCAAAAGACGAAGGTGTCGCAAATGCCTTTGATTTCCCAGGTTTTGTTCCTGCTTATATCCGCCCTCTATTTTGTGAAGGCATCGGCCCATTCCGTTGGGTCGCCTTGTCTGGCGATCCTGAAGATATCTACAAAACAGACCAAAAAGTCAAAGAATTACTGCCTGACGATAAGCACTTACATAACTGGTTAGATATGGCGCGTGAGCGAATTGCATTCCAAGGTCTGCCTGCGCGTATTTGTTGGGTAGGTTTAAAAGATCGCGAAAGATTAGGGCGTGCTTTCAATGAGATGGTGAAAAATGGCGAACTAAAAGGCCCTATCGTAATCGGCCGTGACCACTTAGATTCAGGTTCGGTTGCCAGTCCACACCGTGAAACAGAATCGATGAAAGATGGCTCTGATGCAGTTTCCGACTGGCCACTGCTGAATGCCCTATTAAATACCGCAGGTGGGGCGACATGGGTGAGTTTGCACCACGGCGGCGGCGTTGGCATGGGCTTCTCTCAACACTCAGGTGTTGTGATTGTCTGTGATGGCACTGATGCTGCGGATAGGCGCTTAGCGCGTGTTCTACACAATGACCCTGCGACAGGCGTAATGCGCCATGCGGATGCAGGGTATGACATCGCCATCAATTGCGCGAAAGAGCAAGGTTTGAATTTGCCAATGGTGAAGTAATGTCGTTTGCCGGCTTAGGTCGGCAACTTTCTGGAAAATAAGGAATTCAGTATGAATGCTGCGTCAACTCAGAAAAGACAAGGGCCACTGGCTGGGATCAAAGTAATTGATTTAAGCCGTGTTTTAGCAGGGCCTTATTGCACGGGAATGATGGCTGATCTCGGTGCAGAAGTGATCAAAATTGAAGTGCCAGATCATGGGGATGACAGCCGCCACTTAGGGCCTTTTATTGAGGGCGAAAGTGTTTATTACGGCTTGATCAACAGAGGGAAGCGCAGCATTGAGCTGGATCTTAAAGCGGAGGAAGATCGCGCCATTTTATTTCAGCTGGTTAAAGAAAGTGATGTGGTGGTTGAAAACTTCCGTCCGGGTGTGACCAAACGCCTTGGTATTGATTTTGACAGTTTAAAACAGCACAACCCTGCACTGATTTACGCAAGCATTTCCGGTTTTGGACAAAATAGCCCATTAGCAAGCTACCCTGCTTACGACATTGTGGCACAAGCCCTGTCAGGGCTGATGAGCGTGACGGGTTTCCCTGAAACGGGCCCAACACGTAGCGGTGAATCTATTGGAGATGTGTGCGCGGGGATGTTTGCATCTTGGGCGATTAGCAGTGCGCTATTTGCCAGAGAACGTCATAACGAAGCAGCACAATATATTGATGTTGCGATGGTGGATGTCCTGCTTAGTATGCAATTAACTGGCCTCTCTAATTTATTTGCACATGATAAAGCACCGGGCTTAGTGGGTAATCGTCACCCTGTATCCACGCCGTTTGATACCTACCATGCCAAAGATGGTTTAGTGGTTATCGCTATTGCGAGTGAAAAACTGTTCCAACGTTTTTGTGAATGTATGGGTAAAACGCATTTATGCCAAGACTCACGTTTTCAAGATGATCCAAGCCGCACACGTCATCACGGGGAGTTAAGGGCTGAAATTGAAGGTTGGACAGCGCAAAAAACGGTGGATGAAGTTTGTGACTTGCTGCTAAATGCTGGGGTTCCCGCCTCGCCAATTCATAACCTACAGCAAGCGACACAAAGTGAACATGCTCAAGTTCGGCAGGTTCTCATACACCTGAATGATGGTGGTACTCCATTGATTTCTCAGCCCGTTTTCTTTAATGGTAAAAAACCCCATTCAACACGAAGAGCCCCTGTCTTGGGGGAAGCAAATGCACTGTATAAATCGGCAAAAACAACAAGCAAAAATAGGGAGGCCGTACAATGAGTTTTGAAATTAATGAAACAGAGCAAGCCATTGTGGATGCAATTGAAAAAGTGTGCCGCGATATTTTACAACCCAACGCACAGGGTTACGATGAAACGGAAACATTTTGTGCAGAAAGCTTAACGGCATTAGGTGAAATGGGGGCGTGGGGAATTAACCTGCCTGAACAGTACGGCGGTTTCGGCCTTGGCAGTATCGCGATGAGTATGATTGTTGAAGCCGTCGCGGCAGCTTGCGCCTCGACATCCTCCTCCTTAACTGCCCATTTTTTAGCCACTGACTCCATTTTGATTGGTGGAACTGAAGAACAAAAAGCCTATTGGTTACCGAAAGCTGCATCTGGTGAGTTATTGGGTGCTTTCGGTTTAACGGAACCCGCTGCGGGTTCGAACCCCGCTGATATGCGCACTGTTGCGACGCGTGAAAATGGTGGCTGGCGTATTCGGGGGAATAAGCACTATATTACTAACGCCAAAGAAGCTGATTTTATTGTGTTATATGCCAAAACGGATGTTGAGGCAGGGGCACGTGGCATTAGTGCATTTATGATCCCAAAAGGCACTGAAGGTGTGGCATTTTCTCAGCCAGAAAAAACCATGGGGTTACGCGGCAGTACTATTTACGAGTTAGCACTGAACTGCTGGTTACCTGAATCTGCTTTACTCGGTGAAGAAAATAAAGGCTTCCATACAGCAATGGAAGTCTTAGACAAAGGCCGTGTTGAAGTCGCGGCAACGTCACTGGGTATTGCTCGCGCAGCGATGGAAAGCACGCTGGGCTGGGTGAAAGAGCGCCAAATTGGCAAAAAACCATTAGCAGCATACCAAGGTACACAATGGCGTCTTGCGGATATGCATACACAGCTTGAGGCCGCTCGTATGCTGACTTGGCGTGCTGCGGAACTGCGTGATTCAGGTGAACGTTTTAGTTTGCAATCGGCGACAGCAAAACTGTTTGCAGCAGAGTGTGCTGGTTTTGTCACCGATGCTGCACTGCAACTTCATGGGGGATATGGGTATATTCGTGATTTACCCCTTGAGCGGTATGTTCGTGATGCACGTATTTTGCGTATCTTTGAAGGCACGTCAGAAGTTCAAAAAATTATTATTTCACGTGCTGTATTGGATGCTGTGTAATTTATTCAAACCGTTATTTTTACCAGAAGCGGGTAGACGGGACAGGCGGCTACTCGCGAGTCAAGCAACATAGGAAGCACTACCTGACAACAGGATCATGGAATTAAAAACACAACAACAATCAGGTTTAAGAATGTATTTCAATTATAGATTATGGGTGGATAACAGATAAAACATCACCCAATGTAATGTGTAATTACTGTATTCACTATCACGGTTTTTACGAATTCATTACAGTTAATTGGTTCATTCTTTAAGCCAGCCTGCTTAAAGAGGATTTACCATGACAGTTTCAAACGACATCGCAACAGGGCAAAAAGGTCGGCAGGACAATGTCCCGCTTATCGAAGCGCGTTCCATCGATTACATTCCTGAATCTGAACGCCATGGCACCTTATCTAGTCAGTTTACACTCTGGTTTGGTGCTAACTTACAAATTACAGCTATCGTTACTGGGGCGCTCGCAGTTGTACTAGGGGGCGATGTATTTTGGTCATTGATTGGCTTATTTATTGGTCAGTTATTAGGCGGGGCAGTGATGGCATTGCATGCGGTGCAAGGGCCAAAACTGGGACTACCGCAAATGATTTCAAGCCGTGTACAGTTTGGTGTTTATGGTGCGGTTATCCCTATCCTATTGGTTTGTATGATGTATGTTGGGTTTTCAGCCAGTGGAACGGTATTAGCAGGCCAAGCTGTTGGGCAATTACTCCATGTGACTGATTGGGTTGGGATCTTAATTTTTGGTGCGGTGATTATCGGGATCACTATCTGTGGCTATCGGATCATACATATTTTAGGTAAGGTCGCGAGTGTTGTTGGCGTTATTGCGTTCTTTTATCTATTCTTCCGCTTGTTTTACATGAATGATGTCTCCGTATTAATGGAAAATCGCCATTTTGATTGGACTCATTTCTTATTAGCCATGTCACTCTCTGCATCTTGGCAAATTGCTTTTGGCCCTTATGTTGCTGACTACTCTCGTTATTTACCAACTAAAACACCAACCATTAAAGCCTTTCTGGCGGTGGGATCAGGGACGGTCATTGGTACCCAAGCATCAATGATTTTAGGGGTGTTTGCGGCAGCCTTAGCGGGGAATAAATTTGCAGGCAACGAAGTTTCCTACATTGTGGGATTAGGAAGTACAGGCCTCATTGCTGCACTGTTGTATATCACTATTTTCTTTGGGAAAGTGACCATCACGGCGTTAAATGCATACGGTAGCTTTATGTCGATGGCGGCAATTGTTTGTGGGTTTAGAGGAAAAAATACCATTACGAGAGGGCAGAGGCTGTTCTTCATCGTTTTAATGGTGAGTTTCTCAACCTTATTAGGGTTAGCAGGTCAACACTCGTTCTTAAAATTGTTCTCCGCTTTCTTGCTGTTTTTACTGGCATTTTTCACTCCATGGAGTGCAATCAACCTTGTTGATTACTATTGGGTGACCAAAGGTCGTTATGATGTACCTGAACTGGCAAACCCAAATGGTCGCTATGGTCGCTGGAACAAAGTGGGTATCTTCACTTACATCATTGGCGTATTGATCCAATTGCCCTTTATTTCAACGGGTTTCTACACAGGCCCACTAGTTGAACACCTTGGTGGCGTCGATGTTTCATGGATTGTGGGCTTAGTCGCGACCAGCATTATTTATTATGCTGCGATTAAAAAGTGGCCAATGTCGGTTGCTGATAGGCTGATATTACCAACCACGAAATAACCAAATTTACCCTTTGATTTAATTAAGAAAAGAATACATTGAGCTAGCCAATAGCAGTGAAGTTCTCACTGCTAAGGCTTCCTTCAACCTAAAAACGATTCAAACCACCTTTGTAAAAGCCAATCGTTAATAGAATTGGGATAGGAGTTGCTATGAAAATTTTAGTCGCAGTGAAGCGAGTGATTGACCATAACGTTAAAGTACGAGTAAAAGCTGATGGCTCGGGAGTTGAGCTCACTAACGTCAAAATGGCGATGAACCCCTTTGATGAAATTGCGGTTGAAGAGGCTGTACGCTTAAAAGAAGCCGGTAAAGCGAGCGAAGTTGTTGCCGTTTCTATTGGTGATATCAGTTATCAAGAAACCTTACGTGGTGCGATGGCGATTGGGGCAGACCGTGCCATTTTAATTCAACGTCCAATGGAATTAGTTTTAGAATCACTCGATATCGCGCGTTTATTACAGCAAGTAGTGGCAAATGAGCAACCCAATTTAATTTTATTAGGCAAACAAGCGATTGATGATGACTGCAACCAGACAGGGCAAATGTTGTCAGCATTATTAGATTGCGGGCAAGCGACGTTTGCATCACAAATTGTTGTTGAAGGTAACGGATTGCAAGTTACCCGTGAGATTGATGGTGGTTTGGAAACACTGGTGATGGAATTCCCAGCGGTTGTGACAACCGATTTACGTCTCAACGAACCCCGTTATGCAACCTTGCCGAACATCATGAAAGCAAAGAAAAAACCGTTAGATATTATCGATATTTCGGACATGAACTTCTCTCCTTTGGGGCAAACCAAAACTATCAAGGTGTCTGAACCGAAAAAACGGGCAGGGCAATGCACTTTACTCAATGATGCAGCGGCATTAGTGAGCACCTTACAAGCAAAAGAAGTGATTTAACCAAGGGGAATGACAATGAGCCAATCGTCAGTTTTAGTTATTGTTGAGCATGATAATCAAACCATAAAATCATCAACTTTTCATAGTATTACGGCTGCGCTGGATATTCTGTCTGCGGGGGGACAACTGCATTTGCTGGTTGCGGGTGATAACGCTGAAAACGTGGTGGAACAAGCGGCAAGCTTAAAAGGTGTGAATAAAGTATTAACGATTCAATCAGATACTCTAAAAGACCAGTTGGCTGAACCCATGACCAGCGCCATTATGTCAGTTGCGCAAAATTATAGCCATTTGCTGTTCCCTGCGACGACCTTTGGTAAAAATATCGCTCCGCGTGTTGCTGCAAAACTAGGTATCGCACAAATTTCTGACATCACACAAGTCATTGACGCACAAAATTTTATTCGGCCTATTTATGCGGGAAATGCATTGGCAACTGTACAAAATAACGGGCATCAAGTGGTGATCACCGTACGCAGTTCAGCATTTAGTGGTGCGAGTGAGACACAAAATAATGCAGAAATTGAACACATCACACCAAATGAACTCGTTCAACGAACTCAACTGAAAAGCCAGTCACTGACACAAGTTAGCCGCGCAGAATTGAGTTCAGCAAAAGTCGTGATTTCAGGGGGCAGGGGGTTAAGTTCGGGGGAAAACTTTGCGTTGTTAGAAACCATCGCAGACAAACTGGGTGCCGCAGTTGGTGCATCCCGCGCAGCAGTAGATGCTGGGTATGTTCCTAATGATTATCAGGTAGGGCAGACAGGGAAAATTGTCGCACCAGATTTATACATTGCTGTCGGGATTTCTGGTGCAATTCAACATATTGCAGGCATGAAAGAAAGTAAGGTGATCGTTGCCATTAATAGCGATCCTGAAGCGCCGATCTTCCAAGTGGCAGATTACGGCATTGTCGGCGATCTGTTTGAGATCTTACCTGAATTTGATAAGGCGCTTGCGTAAGAGGTGCATATGGCTATCGACAATATTGAAAATATAAACGAGGCTCCCGAGCGGGAATCGATGGAATTTGATGTCCTGATTGTCGGTGGCGGGCCTGCGGGGTTATCAACAGCGATTCGTTTAAAGCAGCTTTCGATTGAGCAAGGCACGGAACTATCTGTCTGCTTGATAGATAAAGGTGCGGAAATCGGTGCTCATATTTTATCTGGTGCAGTGATAGACCCGCGGGCATTAAATGAATTACTCCCTGATTGGCAAGATAAAATTTCGACGCCGTTAACTCCCGTCAGTCAGGATAGTTTTTTATGGTTAAAAGAAAATGGCTCAAGCCAATTACCGTTACCACTATTACCTAATTGCTTAAAAAATAAAGGAAACTTAATTGGTAGTCTAGGGCAAGTGAGTGCAGCTTTGGCCGTTGAAGCCGAGGCTTTGGGGGTAGATGTTTTCTCTGGTTTTGCGGCAACACAGGTGCTTTTTAATAATGCGAGCCAAGTCATCGGCGTAACAACGGGTGATATGGGGTTAGATAAATCGGGTAACCCAACGGCGATGTACCAACCCGGTATGAACCTGTTGGCTAAAATGACCTTTTTTGCCGAGGGCTGTCGTGGTCAATTAGGTAAGCAGCTGATAAAACACTTTGATTTAGACTCAAATAGTAGCAAACAAAGCTATGGTTTAGGGATCAAAGAAATTTGGCAAATTCCAAAAGAGCAACATCAAGAAGGGTTAGTCATCCACTCTGTAGGTTGGCCGTTAGATAACCAAACTTACGGTGGCGGGTTTGCCTATCACTATGGTGAGAATTTAGTTGCGGTAGGTCTAGTTGTTGGTTTGAATTATGAAAACCCATATTTATCACCGTTTGAAGAGTTTCAACGTTTAAAGACCCATCCAGCTTTTAGTACCTTCTTATCTGGGGGAGAAAGGCTTAGTTACGGCGCAAGAACCATGGTTGCAGGGGGGTTATCGGCACTCCCTGAATTGAGTTTTCCGGGTGGTGCGCTAATTGGTGATGATGCTGGTTTTCTCAATGGTGCAAGGATTAAAGGAACGCATTGTGCGGTGAAAAGTGGGGCATTGGCCGCAGATGCTTTTTTCGCGTGCTTTAAAAATCAATCGATTGATTTTACTGAATTTACTTTGAAATATCGTCAGAAATTTGAACAGAGCTGGTTGTATCAAGAACTTTACCAGGCCCGTAACTTCAAACCCTATATGAAAAAAGGGTTAGTGATGGGCTCAATGTTATTTGGTGCAGAGCAATTGTTGTTAAAAGGCCGTAGCCCATGGACATTAAAGATCAAACAGGCGGATCATGAAAGGTTGAAAGAAGCTAAAAACTTCAAGCCAATAATCTACCCTAAGCCTGATGGGAAATTGACCTTTGATCGGCCTTCTTCTGTGTTTTTATCGAATACCAACCATGAAGAAGAGCAACCTTGTCATCTTAAATTGGCAGATATAACAGTACCAATTCAAATTAATTTAACGAAATACGCCGCACCAGAAACACGTTATTGCCCTGCAGGGGTATATGAAATTATTGGCGAGCAACACCAAGAAAAATTACAGATTAATGCGCAAAACTGCTTGCATTGTAAGGCTTGCGATATAAAAGACCCACTGCAAAATATTACTTGGACTGCCCCCCAAGGAGGAGAAGGGCCAATCTATCAGGGGATGTAAATACGAATTTGTTGTGATGTAGATGTGCTTGATGTCTTTTTATATTTATCAGTCGCTTTGGGGCAATTTTGCCCCCTTTTTTTATCTTTGCATTAATTCTCAATACGCGAATGTAATTTTAATTTGTATCGAGAACCTGCCGTGACCATATTAACGTAGCTAATCAGCGTATTTCCAGTCCACGTTCGGCGTCTAAGTTGCAGGCAAGGTGAATTTTCTTTAATCGATAATGATTGTGCGATTGACTTGGTGGCTAATGCCGCTTCGATGGTATGTTCCATTTCACTTACAGGAAAATGGCGTTGTAAATAGCCACTGGGTGTTTCTGTATCCCCATATTTTTGCTTAACAAATTCTGGAACGATAGCGTGGTTAACGTAGCGCTCTTCCAACATGAGTGGAATATCGTTTTCAAAATGCAACACTTTACAGTAACCCACTTCACTTCCTTCACTAATCCCAAGCTGTAGGGCAATTTCTGCTGATGCGGGGATGATTTTTAATTGTAATTGGTGCCCACTGTATTTATTGCCACTTAGCGATATTTCATCAAAAATATCAAATGCTTTAGTAACAGGAAGTTCGTGTTTCTGTGTCGCGACAAAAGTGCCTTTCCCTGCAATTCGGTTCAAAATTCCTTTTTGGCTTAATTCAGAAATGGCTTTGTTTACGGTCATACGGCTAACATTAAACTGCGCACATAGCTCAAGCTCTGTGGGAATTTGTGTTTCGGGTTTAAAAATACCCAAATCAATGCTGCGTAAAATGTAAGACTGAATTTGCTTATAAGCAGGTTGTGATGTCATCGCTTTTATTCAAAATTGTCGTTAGAGGAAGGCCAGAGTAAACGGTTTTATTGCCATAGTTAATGTATAGACTTTTTAGTGATTGCAAGTTTATCAGTAATTATTGGCTTTACTAGTAGATAGCGTGCATTTATAAGTATAAAACATCGAAAAACAGATGGATAAAGGTGCTAATCATTGTCTGAATTATTTTATTATAAGATAAGTTCCGCTAGGGCTATATGCCTTTATTTATTATCATAATGTTAAATTTACTTAGCGAAATAGGCATTATTCATGCGAGTTCAATATTTCCATGTCAATCTTACTCAGTGTGATTATCTCAATGTCAGCCCAATTGGTATGGCAAGGCTGATAGCATCAGGGAAAGTTTTTTTCTTTAATCAAGATGACTTCAAAAATAGCCAAGTATTTTTAGAGCGCTTACAAGAAGGTGACTCTTTGGTTATTTGTGCAGAAGAACTGAATGATGGTAGTTATTGGCTTGAATGGGTTTACCACGAGAAGCATGGGCGATTAGAGCCTGAGAGAAATGTGAGTTTCACGCGATCTTTAGGCAAACAATATATCATTTCGTTCGTATTAATGGCCTTGATCCCCGTGGTGTATTATTGCTTTATGGCTGCGGAAGATAGCTTCTTAATGATAGCGCTGGTGGCAATTTTAGGCTGCGCTGCTTTTTGTGGCATCGTTTTATTTGGCCTAGCTCTTGCACAAACGAAACGCATTATTAGCCCTAAACGAAAACGAATTTTAAAAGCATTAGACCTTATTATTGAGGGGCGATACAAAATTAACGAACAGGGCCCATTGATTGAGATTGAAGGTATTAAAAACCCCAAATCTAAGGCCAGTAATTTACGTAAGGCTAAAGATGTTAGCATTGAGAAAACCTCATTATCTGTTACTCGTGGTAAGGTGAATATTACAGATAATCGGAGTTTGACTATTAAGGCAGGGGATACAGAGCAAGCGCTAAACCTTATCAGTTTACAAATTAATAAAAGCCATATGGAGGTTTTAGTTTCAGCCAATGAGCCTTTGTTTAATAACCACAGCTTATTTATTGCGCAAGGCGATGAGCTCGAAGTTTTCCATAAAAATATCCAAGACCACTCAAATGAACAGGCAATATTTGGCATCTATAACCATCAAGATGAGCTTGCCTATAGCTTAATTGGCAGAGGAGCACCTCAAGAACGCGGTTTTTACTTTGGTTTATGGGGTTTTATCGGCTTTATTGCAATTTTCTTTGTTCTTATTGCTGGTGGATTATCTATTTCAGAAACAGTAGAAAAAGGCGGTTATTGGGACTCTTGGGATTGGGTCAATATATTGGACACTGGGGGGATGTATATTAGCTTTACAGTGACTATTTTATTGGGAATTAGCGTTTTAATTGGCTTAGGCGTTGCTATATATTATCAAATTTCCCAGCGTGGGAACGCTTATTATCATGCGCAATATGTTTTAAAACACCTACGTCGCCAACATGGTCAAACAGACTATGTGACGGAGGTGCGTTCATGAATCCATTTTTGAGTAAGCGCTTTCTCTTATTAACCGTGATTTTTGTGGTAAGTCTATTATCCACTTTTTTTATTTTTGTGCGTGGTAGTGTAGTTGCTTGGCAAATAGAAAATCATCAAGAAAATGGTTCTGCAATTGCCTATTATGATTGGGCTAGCACTTTTCAAACAGAGAACGGTATTTTAATTGTTACGCAAAAAAGTCAGAGCTCAAATTATTATTCATCATATAACCCATATACATATGCTGCTAGGGAGTATGATTACCAAGTATTATTTGCAGATAATCAAGGCGTCCGTTTTATTACTCGCGGTGACAAGAGTTTCTATAATGCGGTATGCGAGAGAAAACAGTGTTTATTATTTTTGAGAGATGGCTATCAAACTATCGATTTAACGACACTATCAGCCAGTAAAGTGATGCCATGGGAAGATAAATCTGGCGTTCAATTTGCGGGGTTGATAACAGGTAAAATTTATCAATCTAAAAATTACCCTGCTTATGTTGTAGCGAATAATGAAAAGATTTTTGTTAGTCAAGATAAAGGCATGACATGGGAACATTTTATGGATGTTCGGGATCTTGCTAAGTCACTGTACCCTGAAGAAATTGATAGTCGCTCTGAATTTACTTTTGCCACATATCGGGACAAGGTTGTCATGTGGTATAGCTATGGCCACCAAATGGGGTCGCTAGAAGTCGTTATGGATATTCCGAGCAAACAAGTAGTTAGCAGTAAATGGCTACCCGTGCGTATTAATGAGGCAGCACAAAACCTGAATGGTGATATTTTTGTTATTGCTCAAGAACCGTCTCGTAAATTGTTTTCTTTAATGCAATATGAAACCAATGGCAGTTTTAAATTACTGGCAGAAACAGGCTATAACTATTTATCAAGTCTAAAAGTGGGCAAGCAAGGGTTGGCAGTGACAGAATCGGTTAGGGGATCAACACAATTATTAACGATGGATGTACAGACAAATGAAATTTCACATCGTTCTGAGCTACCTATGTATAAAACAGTATTTAATGGTGGTAATAAGTCTTTTATTGAATTGGAGAGTATGTATTCAGAGGATATTGAAATTACGGAAGGCTCCTCCGTTTCTTACCAATCAATGCATTAATCTATATTTAAAATAAAAGGATAGGGTTTATTCCCTATCCTTTTTAACGATTATTCAGCGCGTTTTTTCGGTAATAAAATCACGGCGGTAGCCGCAATAACGGCCACGACAGCAAAGGCAATAAAATTCCAGCTGGTAGCAATACCAAGGCTGGCAATATAAGCCCCAAACATTGGGCCTGTCATTGCACCAATTCGTGAAAAGCTCAGCGCCCAACCAGTTGCAGATGCGCGTGCATTGGATGGGTAATAATTGGCAATATAACCTGTTAGTATTAATGCCGCTGAAATACTGCCCACACCGGCAAAAGCAACAAGAACGTAATTCATATAAATATTTTGTTTGAATACCAAGCAGCCCACACCAATAGCACCCAGTAAAAAGAAGAGGGCCACCGAATTTCGAACGCCATATCTATCTGCAATTTTTCCTAAGAATAATCCACCCAGCGCAGAGGCTAAGCTAAATACAATTAGAAATGTTAAGCTGGAACCTAGGTTATATCCTTCTTTGCGCATAATAGAAGGTAGCCAAGTATTTAATCCATAGACTAATAGCATGCCACAGAATAAGGCTACCCAAAAACAGACGGTGGCACGCAGGTGACGCCAAGCAAATACAACGGCCACAATTTCCTTAATGCGTTGTGGTTTATGTTGTACATGTTCTGATGTTGGTTGGTAATCAATATCCAGTTTTTTAGCTAATGCTTTGGCTTCAGAATGTAAGCCTTTATGCGTTAAATATTCGAGTGATTCAGGGAGAATACGTGCCATTGGCCAAATAAGTAATAACGGTAATGCACCAAAAGCAATCACGCTTCGCCAGCCGAATTGTTCAAGTAACCACATAGCGACCAGTGCCGCACTTAAAATCCCCAACGAATAGCCAGAATACATAATGCCATAATTAAAGGAGCGTTTTTCACTGGGAGAATATTCAATGGTTAAAGCGGCAGCAACAGGAATGACACCACCTAAACCAATTCCACCGATAAAACGCATGACACCAAATACCCACGGTGTTGGTGCAAATGCAGCCCCTAACATGGTGATTGAAAATAACGTTACGCAGGCTAATAACATGCGGCGCCTGCCATATAACTCACTTAATGTCCCGATAATAAAGGCGCCAAAAAACATGCCAACGAGTGCATAACTACTTAGTGCCCCTAGCTCAAGAGGAGATAAATTCCATTGCTTATATTCAGCAAGAGTCGGAAGCACTGCCCCCATCACACCGACATCGTATCCTTCAAATAAAATACTCATCCAGCAAATTAACAAAACCTTTGATGTTGTTTTTGTGGAACCAAATGATTTCACAGCGATTGTTTGCATCGTCATAATTAACTCTCTTATCATGAGGGTTTAATAATTTTTAGGAGCAGGCTTATTTTTATGGTCACAAGGTGTCCTCCCTACACTCACTGTTTCTGAGAGAAAGTACAATCGCTAATGTTAAGAGAAAGTTAAAATGATGCAGTATATGGATATAATATGCAGAAAACTCCATTGGAGAGTTTGAACCGTATGTGGGATAGACATAAACTCTATAGGTTATATATAAATCAAAAATAATATAAAGTATAAGTAAATGGTCATTTTTTAGATAAAAATAAAACAATTAATTTTATTTTAGATAATGATTTTATTGCTTATTGTTATTATCCTATTTATTTTATTACACCTATATAAATGTATATTTAATGTTAAAGTTGAGTTTAATGGATATCTCATTAATGATGACTACAGAGGTTTAATTATCTTTTAATATTAGTTTGAAATTCAATTAATAGCTTGATTTAATTATATAAATAATTTTCACTTAATAATTAACACAATAAAGCTATGGTTTATAAATTTTAAATAACCATTCAATTGGTATTGAATTATGAATAGTAATGGCTAAGGAATAATAACTAGATCCTGTTCCATAATTGATGCAAAATAGAGTCGCAAAAATTAATTCTAATTAAATTTAATTGAGACAGCTAAATGAATATATCTAAACTCAGCATTGCCTCCATTTTTATTGCTAGTGCAGTACTTAGCGGTTGTGCAAAAGAATCCTCACGCTCATTAGAAGTCGAAAAAGTTGCAACATACAATACAAATTATTCAGGTCCAAAAAGCCCAATATCAATAGGTAAGTTTGATAATCGTTCGAGTTATATGAATGGTATTTTCTCTGACGGTGTTGATCGTTTAGGGAATCAATCAAAAACTATTTTAATGACCCACCTTCAACAAACAGGTCGATTTAATGTACTAGACCGTGCAAATATGCAGGAATTAAAAGAAGAGGCAGGAATTAAAGGCCAAACCCAACAATTAAAAGGTGCGACTTACGTTATCACCGGTGATGTAACGGAATTTGGTAGAAAAGAAGTGGGGGATCGTCAATTATTCGGTATTTTAGGCCGTGGTAAAACACAAGTCGCTTACGCTAAAGTTAATTTAAATGTAGTCAATGTTCAAACTTCTGAAGTGGTATTCTCTTCGCAAGGTGCGGGTGAATACGAATTATCAAACCGCGAAGTGATTGGTTTTGGTGGCACAGCAAGTTATGACTCAACATTAAATGGAAAAGTATTAGATCTGGCTATTAGAGAGGCTGTGAATAATTTAGTTTCAGGGATTGAGAACGGCGCATGGCAGCCAGCGAAATAAGGGAATATGATGAAATTTAAATTATTGTTACTTCTTGTAGGTGCTACTTTGTTAACTGGCTGTGTAAATGAACCTAAGCCATTATATAACTGGGATGGTTATCAAACTACGGTTTACCAATATTATCAGCAAACAGAAACGAGTCCCCAAGATCAAATTGAAACACTGAAAAAAAATCTAGAAATGAGTAAAGCAAAAAACCTTGCTACTCCTCCTGGTTTACATGCTCATTTAGGGTTGCTCTATTCAACAGTAGGTTCAATTGACTTAGCAATGACGGAGTTCAACACTGAAAAGGCGTTGTATCCAGAGTCAGCAGCTTACATGGACTTTCTAATGAAGAATAAAGGGAAAATTAAATGAGACGCCTATTAATACTCAGTAGTTTCGTGGTTGCTTGGTTATTAACGGGATGTGCACAGCCAGCCAAAGTTGATTACACTGCATTTCATCAAAGTAAGCCTAAAAGCATTTTAGTGCTGTTGCCACAAAATAGCTCACCAGAAGTTCAAGCAAGTCATGGCTTATTATCACAAACTGCGCTTCCATTAGCTGAAGCGGGTTATTATGTTTTCCCAGTTGCTGTTGTTGAAGAAACCTTTAAACAAAATGGCATGATAAACGCGGGTGATATTCAAGCTGTTCCACCTACTAAACTACATGAAATTTTTGGCGCTGACGCTGTTCTTTATTTGGATATTACGGAATATGGGACGAGTTACCAAGTGATTGCAAGTGATACTCGCGTAACTGCGAGCGCAAAACTACTTGACGCAAGAACGGGAACTTTACTGTGGAGTGGTTCTGCAAGCGCATCAAGTATGGAAAACAACTCATCTTCAAATGGTATTCTAGGTGCACTAGTTTCTGCTGTTGTGAACCAAATAGCAGACACGATGACAGATAAAAGCTATGCAATAGCAGGTATAACAAGTGCTCGGTTATTATCTGCAGGTAGTCCTAATGGGATCTTATACGGTCCAAGATCACCAAAGTATGGTAAAGATGCTCAGTAACGATTAGCTAAGTTATGGATAAAGCCTTGTTGTAAGGCTTTATCCATTTAATTTTAATTAAGGTATTTTTTTATTAAGTTAAATTATTCTTTCTAATTATTAAATTAGCTTTTTTATTATTAGTTTCTGCTGAAATAAATTAATTAATTAAAATGTTTTTTAACACTTAAATTGCATAAAATAAACACTGTGACTGAGCTCAAAGGGTTTGTGTTATTTAACCTAAATAATGTGATATAGGTATAATAACATGACAATAGGAGTTAATTTAAGAATGTAACTGTTATATATATAATCCATATGGTTGTACTAATTCCTTGTTGATAGGAGTCATAGTATGTTCTTGTTAAACGAGTCACTAATATCAAGGTATTTCTTCTATATGAAGAAATGGTTCAATATTGATATCTCCCTAGCCTTCTTTTTTCCAAACAATTAACCTTTCAATTTTTCCTGCGTTAAAAATTTCGTTAGCTTATTTTTTATAAGTTCGAATTCTTGTATTTATTATTTAATGAAAAATTAAAGGTATTATCATGGCTAAAAGAATCGTAGAACCGTTCCGTATTAAAATGGTAGAAAACATTCGTATTCCATCGAGAGAAGAGCGTGAAGCGGCATTAAAAGAAGCGGGATACAACCCATTTTTATTACCAAGCAGTGCTGTATATATCGATTTATTGACTGACTCTGGTACCAATGCCATGAGTGACCACCAGTGGGCAGCAATGATCACGGGTGATGAAGCGTATGCAGGATCTCGTAACTATTATGATTTAAAAGATAAAGTTAAAGAGATGTTTGATTACGATTATATTATTCCTGCTCACCAAGGCCGTGGTGCTGAAAACATGTTGTTTCCAGTATTGCTGAAAGTAAAACAGGAACAAGGTGGGGCTAAAAAACCCGTATTTATTTCAAACTTCCATTTTGATACAACAGCAGCGCACGTTGAATTAAATGGCTGTAAAGCAATTAATATTGTTACCGAAAAAGCCTATGACTCAGATACCTATGATGACTGGAAAGGTAACTTTGATATTCAAAAATTAAAAAATAATATTGCAGAACACGGCGCAGAAAATGTTGTTGCCATTGTTTCAACCGTCACTTGTAATAGTGCGGGCGGTCAGCCTGTTTCAATGGCTAACTTGAAAGAAGTTTATGAAATTGCAAAACAACATAATATTTTTGTTGTTATGGACTCTGCACGTTTTTGTGAAAATGCGTATTTTATTAAAGAACGTGATCCGAAATATAAAAACGCAACGATTAAACAAATCATTCTTGATATGTATAAATATGCTGATGCATTAACCATGTCAGCGAAAAAAGATCCATTATTAAATATTGGTGGGTTAGTCAGTATTAAAAATGACGAAAAAATCTTTACGTTAGCAAGGCAGCGCTGTGTTCCTATGGAAGGTTTCGTGACTTATGGCGGGCTAGCTGGCCGAGATATGGCAGCGATGGTTCAAGGACTTGAAGAAGGTGCTGGCGAGGAATATCTGCATTACCGTATTGGCCAAGTAAAATATTTAGGTGATCGTTTACGTGAAGGTGGAATTTCAATTCAATACCCTACAGGTGGACATGCGGTATTTGTTGACTGTAAAAAACTGGTTCCACATATTCCAGGTGATCAGTTCCCAGCGCAAGCTGTTATTAATGCGTTATATTTAGAGTCAGGTGTTCGTGCTGTTGAGATTGGATCGTTCTTATTAGGGCGTGACCCAGAAACAGGAAAACAAAAGCATGCTGACATGGAGTTTATGCGGTTAACTATCGCAAGGCGTGTTTATACCAACGACCATATGGATTATATTGCAGATGCTCTGATTGGCTTAAAAGATAAATTTGCGACCTTAAAAGGGTTGGATTTTGAATATGAGCCACCAGTACTAAGACACTTCACAGCAAGATTAAAACCTATTAAATAAAAATAGGTATATCTTATGGTTCCCGTGCAATGCGGGAACCTTATCCTTATTATTAAGGTGAACACCATGAATAATTCGGCAGCCAAGAAAGAACCCTCCATAATGGTAGGGGGTTTTGTGCTAGGCGGAGCTATGATAGGGGCAGGAATGTTTAGTTTGCCGACTATTATGGCAGGAGCTTGGTTTATTAACTCTGTAGTTATCTTGTTAGTTGTTTGCTTTTTTATGTTTCACTCAGGAATTTATATTTTAGAATGTATCTCCAAATATGGATCAGGGACGAACTATTTCTTTATATCGAAAGAACTTTTACCTAAATGGGCCTGTTATATTGCTAACATGGCATTAATATTCGTACTGTATATATTAATTTATGCCTATATATCTGCAGCGGGCTCTGTTATTAAGGAGGCTGCGGCTATTTATGGTTATGATATTAACTTAAGGTTTATATTTATTACCTTCACGTTAATATTAGGTGCGAGTATTTGGTGGAGTGGTGTTGGGGCAAGTCGTTTAACATCATTATTTTTATTTATAAAAATAATTTTGTTTATACTCGCATTCTCTGGGTTATTTTTAATTGTCAAAACGGATTTATTATTAACGTCACCTGTTGAAGGTGGACAAACCGCATTACTACCTTTTGTCTTTATTATTATTCCCTATGCGATTACCTCGTTTGGCTACCATGGTAATGTGTGTAGCTTGTACAAGTTATATCATGAAAATGAAAGAAAAGTGGTTAAGAGCTGCGTGATTGGCTGTTTACTCGCATTAGTCCTTTATTTCCTTTGGATTATGGGAACAATGGGTAACTTACCAAGAGCCGAGTTTTTAACGATTATTAATAAAGGCGGTAACTTAGACGCATTTATTGAATCACTTTATGCGGTTCTTAACAGCAAACACATTGCGACATTTTTACTCTGGTTTTCTATTAGCGCCGTATTCTGCTCATTCTTAGGTGTTGCTATTGGGTTATTTGATTACATACTTGCTTCCTTGAATTTTAAAGATAATCCATCGGGGAGAATGAAATCAGCATTACTTTGCTTTTTACCCCCTTTAATTCTTTGCATGTTATTCCCAAATGGCTTCTTAATTGCAATTGCATACGCAGGTATGGCTGCATGTATTTGGGCGATAATCTGTCCAGCAATTATGGCACTGAAAGTGAGAGAACGTTTCCCAGATTCAAAATTTAAAGTGTGGGGCGGGAAAGGGCTAATCTATGCCGTTATTGCCTTTGGTGTTTTTGGTATCATCTGCCAATTACTCGCTCAGTTTAATTTGTTACCGATATACCGTTAATTTTTCAACCTTGTTTTAAGCTAACTGTAAAGGTACAGCGGGGTTTGCTGTACCTTTTTTCTGACTATAAGCCTGTGTAATAGTTGATCAATACTGAAAAACTACTGTTTTTTTAAAGTACATTTTAATGTTTTGCCCTTGGTAAATAATGGGTTTAAATGCCATTTTTTTAATTGCCTTCACAGCTTCTTCTTTAAAACCTAAATCAGGGATTTTACTATTCAATATTTCAACGGACTCAACTTGGCCATCTAACCCTACTAATAATCGAATTTGCACTTTAACCACTTTTGTATAACCCAAGGAGCGAGCTTCTTTGGGATATTTAGGGTTTGCATCCTGTAAAATTGTGTAGGAGATCCCGCTCGAACCCAGTGCGGTATAGCTGCCATCCCCATTTGCTGCAAATTGGCTATTACCGGATAAGGCATTTATCCCTTGGCCACTTGGGCTGTTTTCTGACGCCAATGGGGTTGCGGTGGAACCATTTTTTTCGGGAGCATTGGATGTCATCGCCTGCGCTTTGTCTTGTGAGCTTGATGGTGTTATTTGATGCGGATCTTTTGTCATCAGTTGGCTCTCCGCCTTTTTAGGCGGATTATCAGCAACTAATTGATGTGGTGTGTTCTGCTCTGACTTGTGTGCGGATTGAACGGGTTTAGGTTTTTTCATCACTTTTGTTTTTTGAGTAAGTAATGGGGACTCAACGGTATCATCAATGGGTATATTCGCAGAAATAGGGTCGCGTTTTGGCGGGTTTTGAGCTTTATTTGCCGGCTTTTGTTGAGAAATAGGCTCTGATTTTGAGATTTGCTCTGAGGCTATTGTTTGTCTCAGAGGCTCTCCTTGGTGACTTGCTAGACTTGAGCTCCCTTGAGAGCTCATTGGTCCACCAAGGGATAACGTTATTGTTTCTACACCTTCCACTATGGGGAGCGCCCTACCAGTTTGTAGGGCGATAAACACAATAGCAGTGATATGAATGACGAGTGACACCGTTAAGGCGAGTTTATAACGAAAAGAGGGATGTATAGTCACCGAAACGTTTCCTGTTTAAATCAATAGGTCGCTTTTATACCCGCAAAGAATGAACGCTCATTTCCCGGAATTAATGAACCATAGCCTGAGGTGACGTAATCGTAGTAAGTTTTGTTCATCAAGTTAGTAACACCACCATATAATTCAATATGTTCAATAGGTGCATAACGAACACTGAGGTCGATAAGCTCACGGGATTTCACTACGCCATCTTCTTCTTTATTGGCATCAGAGAGGAAATTATTGTACGAACCGTAATAGGTGTATTGAATATCTCCTGATAAGTCCTCGGTAAAGTCGTATTTAATTTTTAGTTTAACGGAATGCTCTGGCACTTTGGTTAAACCGCTTTTGGTATAGTCGATGGTGTTTTTACCATTTTCCTCCAAAAATTGGCGTCCATGATTATTGTAATCTGAGCGTCCTCTGAGCCATGAATAAGACTCTTGGAAGGTGAAATCGCCGAGAGTTTGCTGGAAGTCGACATCGGCTCCCCAGCGGCGAGTTTTTAGTAAGTTCATCGTTTTCGCGTCATTAACACTGGTGAGATAAATACGATTTAGTTGGTTATTGGTATTTGATGTCCAGAGCGTTACATTGACTGTGCTGAACGCCAATTTATCTCTAAGGCCAAGCTCAAATAAGTCATATTTTTCATCTTCGGCCTTAGTCGGGGTATAGATTTTTTCACCATTAACAACGGATTGATCGCTGATTTGCAGGCCGTCCGGAAGGGTGTAACCTCGTTCGTATCGCCCATACACTCGGCCAGTATCACGATAAAGATAAGCAAGGGAGAGCTCCGCCGCGGTATTCCAACGGTCTGAGGTACCCGAGCCATTTACCGTACCACTTTTATCAAATGACCATTCAGACAATTCACGTCTTAAACCTTGCGTAAATACAAACTGTTCTGATTTCAAGCTATTAAGTGCATAAATGGCTTTTGTTGTTTTATCGTAATCGAAATTATGAGGAACTCCATAATAGCGGCCTTTCTTATCTTTTTTATAGCTACCAATATAATGAATTGAGGCTTTTTGTTGCGAATAATCAACACCAAGAAGTAAATTGCTATTATCAAGGTAACCAATATCTAATTTTATTTTTGTGCCGTGACTTTTTTGATCAACTTTTTGTTCCCAATTGGCATTATTGGTATAAAAACCATCGGTATAGAAAACATCAGTGGCAAAATTTAGCTTATCGGTAAATGCATTTTGATAGCTAAGGTTATAGCTATCGACCTCGCGATCTCCAATTAAATAACCACTAATGGTTTTTTTAATCAGCTGGCCATTTTCATCAATACCTACAGTGACGGTTTTATCTGGTGGAACGTAGTCTTTACCGTATTTTTTGATATTACGTGAAGTCAGCGTTTTAACGTACTGCGAGCTTTCTGTGAGATGGCTTCCACGTAGCATAAGACTTTGATCCGGAGTGAGATCCCATCTCCCACCTAACGAGTAATATTCTGAGTTACGGTAAGTATCTTTATAGTAGAGGTCACGGTTGAGTTTACTGGCTGTCCCCAATAAGGAGAATTTATCATTAACCCGAGCACCTAAGTTGGCATTTAAGCGGTATCCTTCTGAGTTCCATTCAGATAAAACGCTGGTTTTAGGATCTGCCATACTTCTTAAGTTAGAGGTAATGTTAATAACGCCACCCGCAGTGCCTGAACCATAAATAACGCTTCCACCTCCCGGAATAATTTCAATCCGCTCAAGCTGTTCAACAGGGATGATATCGTAGTTAGTGGTATAAGGGTGATTCGCAAGAGTCGTAATCGGGGCGCCATCAAGTAACACTTGCAGATTACGCTGTGAGGTTTCTGCGCCTTGCCCACGCAGGTCAATATTTCCTTGCCCAGAGGTATCTACGCTAATACCAGGAACAGATTTAAGCACATCAGATATGGTGCGGTTCCCTTTTCCCTGAATATCTTCTTTTGTAATAACAATAATTTGTTTGGTATCTCGCAAACGTTCAATTTCAACATAATCTGGCCGAGCGTAGCTATCTTGTAGCTCAATCGCATCATCATCACCTTGAGGTTGTGACGATTTGGGTTCTGTGTTGGCTGCATAAGTCGTAAAAGAAAGAATAGATAAAATAGTAAAGCAAATGATATTTGGCTTAAGTTTAACCCTATTGTTTCCAACGGGTGAGATAGTTTTCATTGGAGTAGGCTTGCCTTTTGTAATGATAATGCAAATGATAATCAATATTATTATATTAAAAGTAATTTCAAGATCAATATATTTAAGTCAATTTATGCGATAGATAATTATTTGATTTAAGTGGGAATAAATCGTGAATTGATATCGACATGATTAATGATGACATCGGTTATGCTACGGGAATTGAGTATGAAAACAGTGTTGAGCAAAGATAAAAATTGATGCATAAGCTTAGGGTTAAGAAACTGTATTTAGCGATCTTTATCAAATTTATAAAATTAATTTATACCGTATGTAAAATTAATTCTCTTAAAACCAAATAATAACCCTGTTGAATTATAAGTGTTTTTACGTATTTAATTGCTTTTTATCTATTAACTAAGCCGTTTCAGAGGCTAATTTTTTTCTCTTTATCGCCGATAAAGTTAAATATCGTCATTTTATCCCACCAAAAGAGAAATTGTATGCAGAAACTTCGAAACTACTCAATTCGTGCTGTCATGCTCGTATTGCTAGGTATTTTATGTGTGATCTTAGGGGGAACCAGTTTATACAGCGGTTGGTCGCTATCCCGTATCGCAGATGGTAATGATATTGACCGGCAACTTGTCAAACAAATGACGGTACTGAGCCAAGGTAATGACCAATATTTTCGTTTTGTGACTCGGTTAACGCGTGTGATGGAAAGTAAAAATGAGGGAAAAACCATCGATTATGCACCTGTTAAGGATGCGATGGAAAACATGGCAAGCTATCTTGAGCAGATGAAAGCAATTTCGCCAGGGCCAATGGACAATGAAATTTCTGAGCAGGTGATTAATAGCTGGCAAACATTGCTTGATGCGGGGGTTAAGCCACAGTTAGTTCTTGGTATGGGAGATAATGCACAAGCATATCTCACCCACGCGCATAATGTAACACCCGCATTGAGCAGAACATTTGGCGCATCAATCCAAAAGTTTAATCAATCAGCAGAGGAGATGATCAGTGCAACACGCAGCCAAGTCGACAACCAAATGGATATTACCCGTGTAGTGATGATTGTCGCGACAGTGCTAGGTGTTCTAACGTTGATTTTCACCGATCGCTACCTTGCTGCGATGATGCAAAAGCCCTTGGATTTATTAAGGCAATCCTTTTCGCGGATAGCGAAAGGTGACCTTAGCCAAACGATTCAACCTTTTGGAAATAATTGTGTTGGTAAGTTATTTCCGTTGCTTGAAGAGATGCAAACAAGCTTACGTGGGTCAGTTAGCATGATACGGCAGGGCAGTGAAAATATTTATCTTGGCGCGAGCGAAATTTCCAATGGTAATAGCGACCTTTCATCGAGAACGGAGGAGCAAGCAGCAGCGTTAGAGGAAACGGCGGCGAGTATGGAACAAATTACCGCAGCGGTGCAGCTGAATATGGAAAATACCCTTCAAGCGAACCAATTAGCGAGTGAAGCGTTTGTTGTGGCAAACAAAGGAAATACTCTCGTTGATTCGGTTGTGGTGACAATGAATGAGATATCCCAAAGCTCACAAAAAATCGCAGATATTATCAATATGATTAATGATATTAGTTTTCAAACTAATATATTAGCGCTAAATGCCTCCATTGAGGCAGCAAGGGCGGGGGTGCATGGACGTGGTTTTATGGTCGTAGCGGCTGAGGTTCGTAAGTTAGCCAGTCACAGTGCGGATGCCGCAATGGAAATCGAACGTTTGATTGCTGATTCAGGGGACTGTGTTAAAAAAGGGACAGGGTTAGTCAATGAAATGGGTAAAACTATGGAAAACATCCTGCAAGGCATCAATGAAGTGACTGCGATTATGAAGCAGATAACAGTGGCTTCTGAAGAACAAAGTAAAGGCATTGCACAGGTTGGTGTAGCGATTACACAGATGGACAGTGTCACACAGCAAAATGCTTCTTTAGTGGAACAAGTGGCAACCGCTGCTAGCTCATTAGCTGAGCAAACGCAGGAGTTACAGCAGGCGGTTCAGCAGTTTAATTTAAATCCACAAATGGCTTAATTTTACTAAATCTAAGACAATAAAAAGCCCTCACTGCTCACAGCGAGGGCTCACAAAAACACTGCATTAACCGACTAGGATTAGTTCATGCCGTATTTTTTCAGTTTCTTACGCAGAGTGCCGCGGTTGATACCCATCATCAGGGCTGCACGGGTCTGGTTTCCACGGGTATATTGCATAACCATGTCCAACAAAGGCTGTTCTACTTCAGCCAATACCAGCTCATATAAATCATTAACATCTTGATTATTTAATTGAGCAAAATAGTTCTTCAGTGCTTGCTTAACTGAGTCACGTAACGGTTTTTGAGTTACTTGATCTTGTGAATTTACAGTAGCAACGGTTAGTACGTCAGAATTTACGCGTTGTTCGAACATAGTTCTGTCAGCTCTTATCTTTATTTACGCAAAAATTTTCAAAAAATGCTTCCAACACCTCCAGCTGTTCGCTGGCATCCTCAATGGTGTTGAATGAGCGCCGAAACTGGTCATCAGGTGCATGTTCTTTTAAGTACCAAGAAACATGTTTGCGCGCGATACGGGCTCCTTTGCCTTGACCATAAAAGTCGTGCAATTCCTGTACGTGCGCGAGCATAATGCGTTGTACCTCAGCCATAGGCATTGGTGGCAAGATCTCACCTGTGTCCAGATAATGCTGGATTTCCCGAAAGATCCAGGGTCTTCCCTGAGCCGCTCTGCCTACCATCAAGGCATCCGCCCCTGTGTAGTCTAGAACTGCTCTGGCTTTAAGCGGGTCAGTAATGTCGCCATTGGCAATAACCGGAATGGTAACAGTCTGCTTAACTGCCCGAATATTGTCATACTCAGCTTCCCCATTAAACAGACAGGCTCTAGTTCTGCCGTGAATAGTGAGGGCTTGAATGCCACAATCTTCGGCCAATTTGGCAATCTCTATGCAGTTTCGCTCTTCAGGTGACCAGCCTGTGCGGATCTTAAGAGTAACGGGAACATCCACTGCTTTAACAACGCCTTCAAGAATCGATTTCACGATGTCTGGATAACGTAACAGTGCCGAACCTGCAAGCTTACGATTCACTTTTTTAGCTGGACAGCCCATGTTGATATCGATGATTTGAGCGCCACTCTCAACGTTGATTTGAGCCGCGGCAGCCATTTCATCGGGATCATTGCCAGCTATTTGAACAGAACGAACCCCAAGTTCATCGCGATGAACCATTCTGAGTCTAGATTTGTCAGTCTTCCAAACTTGAGGATTAGAAGAAAGCATCTCCGATACTGTCATTCCAGCACCCATGTCATAACAGAGCGACCTAAACGGTTTATCTGTAATGCCTGCCATGGGGGCAGCAATAAGACAGTTTCTCAACTGATATTGTCCGATTCGCATATCTAAATGGGGGCCATACTGTGACTGCAAGGGCGCGTATATTACGCATTTTTTACGAGATATGAAAGGACAAACTTTGAGCAAACGGTTATTTATCACTAATTTTTTTATCTTGCATTTTTGCAATTTTAAAATTAGTTATATTTTACAAATGGTTAGGGTGGTTACTTAACCATTTATTAAAATAACTGTAGCTCTGTTCAAATCTCGTGCAGAACAGATTATCGCCAGCAACTGAGCAATATTTGAGCTATAAGATAATCTATTCTGGTGTTATTTTCAAAGAAATTATTCTCTGATTTTTATAATATTTCTATTAAAAATGCTTGACACCCGTGATGCGGCACCATTCTTCTTTCTCAGCAACTGGGTCGATCTCGAAGGCGGTACGGTAAGCATCAGCAACGCTTTCTGCTTGCGTAGCGAGAACACCCGAAAGCCCGAGGAATCCACCTGCACGTGGTAGCACGCTAATCATTGGGGCTAATTCACGCAATGGCCCAGCAAGGATGTTAGCAACCACCACATCGGCTTGTAAGTCTTGAGGTTGGTCTTTCGATAAGTAGAGAGATAAACGCTCTGAAACCCCGTTACGTTCAGCGTTATCGCGGCTTGCCGTAATCGCTTGAGGATCAATATCGATCCCGATGGCATGAGCGGCACCGAGTTTGAGAGCGGCGATGGCTAAAATTCCGGATCCGCAACCAAAGTCGATCACGGTTTTGCCTTCTAAATCAAGGCCATCAAGCCATTGTAAACACAAGGATGTGGTTGGGTGAGTTCCTGTTCCAAATGCTAAGCCCGGATCAAGCATCACGTTAACCGCGGTTGGATCAGGGACATCTCGCCAGCTTGGGCAGATCCACAAGCGCTCACCAAAACGCATAGGGTGGAAATTATCCATCCACTCCCTTTCCCAGTCTTTGTCTTCTAACTGCTCGATTTTATGGGTAAAACCAGCACCCAGCAGTGGGCTATTTTCTAATTGTGCAACAACGAATTTCATCTCCGTTTCTGCATCAAATAAGCCAATCACATCGGTATCACCCCACAGACGGGTTTCCCCCGGTAATGGCTCGAAAACAGGGGTATCGTGGCTGTCTTGAAATGTTACAGAGACGGCGCCCGTTTCGATCAGTTCGTCACCCAGTGCTTCTGCGTGTTGAGCTGTGGAGTTAATTTTGATTTGGATCCAAGGCATAGTGTTCCTTAAATGCTCGTTATAGTTTGGGTTATCCTATTGTTGGTGTAGATAACTCAAACTATTCAGAGCATGAATTTCATGTTGCGAGGCAATATCAAAAATAGGCCTCTAAATTAATTTGTCGCCAATTGTACTGGATTTTTGCCAAAAAGATTACCAACAAGAAATGCAATTAAGCTAAAAATCAGTGATGGCACGATAGCGTGGAAATCCATGATTTCGATTTTGAAGCTGGCTAAGATTGCATAGCAAACTCCCCCGACAACCATGCCACTAATCGCACCCGTTCCATTGGCTTTTTCCCAGTACAGGCCAAGTACCAGTGGCCACAAGAAAACGGCTTCTAACCCCCCGAAGGCGAGTAGATTTAGCCAGATGATCATTTGTGGCGGGTTCCACGCAGCAATGAGAAGCAATGCGCCTAGGATCAGGGTAGAAAAGCTGGAGATTCGTGCGAGTTTCTTCTCATTTTTTATTTGTTCAGGCGCTGCATTCAGGTAAATATCTTTGACGATGGTTGCTGAAGATTGCAGTAACTGAGCATTAATGGTGGACATAATTGCTGCCATAGGCGCCGCCAAGAAAATGCCAGCGGCAAAAGGCGGTAGCACTTGTACCATCAAGGTTGGGATAACTTGGTCAGGGATGGTTAGGTCGGGTAATATGGCTCGGCCTAATGCGCCAGCGAAATGCATTCCAAACATCAATACTGCCATCACGATGGTGCCTAAAATGATACCACGGTGAACTGCTTTACTGTCTTTGTAGGAAATACAACGTACTGCCGTATGCGGCAAACCAATCACACCAAAACAGACCAAAATCCAGAATGAGGCTAAGAATGGCCCACTTAGGATGTCGTCAGCGCCTTCAGGAGAGACCAGTTTCGGGTCAATGGCCTGCATTTTTTCAATCGCAGCGGGTAAACCACCGGCGTGATAAATAATGGCAACGAGTAAAATCACTGTTCCCAGCAGCATGACCAGCCCTTGCAAGGCATCGTTTAGGACACTCGCTCTAAACCCGCCAATTGCGGTATACAGTGCGATGGAGACACCGAAGATAATTAGCCCATACGTGTAGGGTATACCCGCAGCGGTTTCGAGCAGCCTTGCCCCGCCAATAAATTGCACGGTCATTGCGCCAAAAAAGGCAATCAATAGGCTAATACTGGCGAACCACACCAAGAATCGGCTCTGGTAGCGAGCATATAGCATATCGTTGAGGGTCACTGCATTATAACGGCGCGCCAAGATAGCGAATTTTTTGCCTAATACCCCAAGAGACAGCCAAATAGCTGGCAGCTGTATCATGGCAAGTAGCACCCAGCCTAGGCCATATTTATACGCGGCACCGGGCCCGCCAATAAACGAGCTTGCGCTGATGTAGGTTGCTGTAATGGTCATGGCTAGGACAAACCCACCCATGGAACGGTTACCTAAAAAGTACTCGTTGAGGAATTCCCCTTTTGTCCGTTTCTTATAGGCATAGACGGATAACAGGAAAACCAATGCTAGGTAACCAATTAAAGGGAGAAGAACTTCAATCTGCATCCTTCTCCTCCAGGGGAATATCTTTAAAAATGATTTTAACCATCATAATACAGAGCAAAATAAAGATGATGGGAACAATAAGGCATGACCACTCAAACCATAATGGCAGGCCAGTGATGCCTCGCGTATTGTCGGGTAGATAGGCACTAATTATCCAGCCTATCATGTATGCGATAGTCAAATAGAGAGACCAGCGTGCTTCCTTATTGGATTGAAGAAAACGTTTGTCCATCCGTTATTCCTCCTCACTCACATAAAAAATAATCAGGGATTGTACGATAATCCGTAGGTAGAGTGTAAGAAATTGCGAAAAAAGGAATAAAATAACCATGATTTATTTAAGGGTAACTGAGTGAGTTGGCGAACAAAAAGCGAGATTAATCGAACAAAATTTTCATAACTAGCATGAGAGACATAAAAACGAGGGCTAAGGATGAAAATAGTAAGAATAAACGACTGTCTATTTTTAACCCTTTTTTAGTGTAACTTGGGGTCATCTGCCTTTTAAAACAAATCATTAAAAAAAGTATGCCACCTGCAAACGACCCCATTAACATCAACCAAGAGTGACTTAATAATCCTGAACGAAAAAACAGTAATATATTGAGCGCTAAGAGCAACAAAGTGCGACTCCAAGCTTGCTGTGTTCTTTCAGGTTGTAATCCAGGATCTCGCATAGCGCCCTCTACAGTAAAATATGCAAAAGTGATATCGCAGCAGCAGCGGTAATAAACAATGTGATTAAGACTAAAAATGAAGTGTATTTCAGTGGGTTGTCTTGCCGCATTGCGATTTCATTCTGTTTCCAACGGTACAAGGCCATGATAGCGGTGATCCCACCCGCGGAAGCTAATAAGAGGGTTAAAGCTAGTTTTATCCATGTAAAATCAACTGATTGTAATAATTGTTCAATAGCAATCGCACCTGCTAAAAAAGCGAGAGCGGTTCTTATCCATGCTAAGAATGTTCTTTCATTGGCGAGTGAAAATCTATAATCCGGTGTTTTTCCTAATGTTTTCCAGCTTTCTTTTTTTGTAGCCATCGGTTTTTCCTATCTTTCATGATATTTAGACAAAATAAAAAATGAGAAGAAAATCACAAAACAATGATATGGGTGTGGGCTTTATCTTTCTGATCATATATTAATCTAAATGTTATAATAATATAACAAGTCATCTTACCTTACTACGCCGTAAGAGAGGCATTATGGATCTCGATAAAGTATCAAAAAAAATTATAGAACTATCAGGCGGTTCCCAAAATTTTGTTCATGTCACGAATTGCATGACACGTGTCAGAATGACACTGAAAGATGAAGGAAAAGCAGATGTTGCAGGCCTGAAAGCATTACCTGGGGTGTTGGGTGTTGTGAGTGATGAAACCTTACAAGTGATTGTTGGGCCTGGAAAATGTAACAATATTGCGGATGCAATTAACCAGTTGCTGGTAGAAGGTGAGCCTGAAGATTCAGGTTTACTTGATAAAACAACAGAAAGCGATGTATTGGCTAAAGCTGAAATTGCAAGAAATAAGGCAAAGAAAAAGACACCGGTTAAAGCGGTGCTAAGAAGTATCGCGAATATTTTTGTTCCATTATTACCGGGCTTAATTGCCGCAGGTACATGAATGGGGATCAATAATATTATTGTTAATTCTGCACATGCAGAGGCGCTAACTCAGGGAATTCAAGCAACCGCAAATATGTCCGCAGCCCAAGTCATTCTGCAAGAAAAAGGGTTGTTAGAAATTAGTACCATCATGGGGATTATCGCCAGCGGTTTATTTAGTTTATTAGCGGTATTCACGGGTATCTTTGCCGCAAAAGAATTTAAAGGAACTGAAATATTAGGCGGAATTTTAGGGGCTATAACTATAGCGCCTCAAGTTGCTATTCTGGGGCTGACACCTGGGCAAGGCGGGTTAATTGGCGTTATTTTTGCTGTTTGGATTAGTTGTTGGTTAGAAAAACGATTACGCCGTTATATTCCAAGCATGATAGATGTCATTGCCACACCGACTTTCACTATCATCATTATGACTGCACTGTTGTTATTTGGCATCATGCCTGTTGCAGGCATTGTCTCAAATGCGATTCTAGGGTCATTATCTGGTATTTTAGAGCATGGCGGATTAGCGGCTGGCTTTATTTTATCTTCCTTGTTTCCATTCTTAATTTCTCTTGGCTTGCACCAAGGGCTAATTCCAATTCATCTTGAATTAATTCAAGCAACAGGTAGCTCACAATTATTTGCGATCCAGATCATGAGTAATTCAGGCATGGTCGGTGCTGCTATTGCTGTCTTATTGCTGACAAAAGATCCCGTGATGAAGCGTGTTGCGAAAGGCGCTATACCAACCAGTATTTTAGCGGTTGGTGAACCGACGATTTTTGGCGTCAATATTCCCGCTGGTTTCGCGTTTATTACCGGATCGATTGGTGCAGGTTTTGGGGGAATGATGATTGTCTTGTTAGATGTGACTGCAAATGGTGTGGGGGCCGCAGGATTATCAGCTTTGCCACTTATCGCTGATGGTAAATACCTTCAATATATTTTCAGTTGGTTAGTTGGCGCAAGTATTGCTTTCTTACTGACCTACTTTGTTGGACGCATCAGGAAATATCAGTAAAAAGGATTAATCATGAAAGCTGTCATGTTAATGTTTGACTCATTAAATAAGCATATGTTGTCGGCCTATGGGTGCCAAACAACAATAACACCTAATTTTGAACGGCTTAGAAAGCGTTCACTGAAGTTTGATAATTTTTATGTTGGCAGTATGCCTTGTATGCCAGCAAGAAGAGAGCTCCATACTGGGCGATATAATTTTCTTCACCGTAGCTGGGGACCGATTGAACCCTTTGACGAGTCGATGCCTGAAATACTGAAAAAACAAGGTATTCATACACATCTGGTGACGGATCATAAGCATTATTGGCGTGACGGTGGCGCCACTTATCATTCCCGTTTTTCTACCTATGAGTTTATTCGTGGCCAAGAGGGGGATAATTGGAAAGGGGTGGTGAATAAACCTGTTGTTCATTATGAATCGGGAGAACCGGAAGAAAATAAACAACGAAAAATTGCTAGTCGCACTCAGCATCTGATTAATCAGCAGTATATGCAAGATGAGAAAGATCACCCTTTGGTTCAAACGATTAACCATGGCGTTGAGTTTATTGAAACAAACCATCTTGATGATCACTGGTTTTTGCAACTTGAGTGTTTTGATCCCCATGAGCCTTTTTATGTGCCTGAAAAATATCTAAAAATGTATGGGTTATCTAATAACGACTTTGATGGGTGGCCACCTTACTATTTAGTTACAGAAGATGAATCTCAGCAAAAAGTGATCCGTGGGTTTTATCAGGCGCTTGTGACAATGGTTGATGCTTATGTTGGCCAAGTTCTGGATATATTTGATAAATATAATCTTTGGGAAGATACGCTGTTGATAGTTAACACCGATCATGGCTTTTTACTCGGCGAACATGATTGGTGGGGGAAAAATATCATGCCCCTTTATAATGAAATTGCCAATACGCCGTTTTTTATTTGTCATCCAAGCCTCAGTCAGGTGTCAGGAACACGTCAAATGTTGGCACAGACGATTGATATTCCAGCGACATTATTGGATTACTTTAATGCTCCCATTCCCCAGAATATGCACGGTAAAAGCTTATTGGCAGGATTAGAAAAGGATGAGCCGATTCGTGAATATGCGCTATTTGGCTACCATGGATGCCAAATTAATATTACAGATGGTGAATATGTGTATATGCGCTCGCCGATTGTTCAGGGAACGGAGGGGCTCCATGATTACACATTGATGCCAACGCGTATTAATCGCCGTTTTACACCGAAAGAGTTACAAGGTGCTGAATTACATGATGGTTTTGATTTTACTCAAGGTTGTTCAGTATTAAAAATTCCAGCAACTAGCGTAATGACGGCAGATTCTGATCGTTTTGGTCACCGTTTATACAATATTAAGCAGGATCCAGCACAAACGACACCAGTTACTGACAAGGTTGTGGAACAGCGTTTACTTGAAAATATTCGCTTAATGATGTTGGAAAATGATGCACCAAATGAACTATATGTACGTTATGGGCTATCTAAAACGCAAGAAGTTACGCTCGAGCAAATAGAGCAAGAACACCAACAAGCTGGCGCTGCAAAAACAGAGCTTGACCAATATCCACTCTCTCAAGAGGTGAAATATGGCGCTATGTCATTATTACAGTATATGGAAACCCGTAATTTAATGGATATAAAAACTAAATTTATCAATCAATTAAATATTGGCTGTACACAAAAACAACTAATTGATTTCATTATTGATAATTTTCCACTAGAAAACCATAATGAGCTTATGTACCGGGTAGCTCTAGAAATGAGATTAAAATAAACAAGAGCAATTACCCGGTGGGCTAAAACTGGGTAATTGCGATTAATATATGAAAAAACAATTGGATTACAGCACACACTCAAAACCATTATATGCGCAAGTATATGATATTTTGGTGGATAAATTGAATAAGGGAGAATATCGGAAAAATGATACTTTCCCAACCGAAGCAGAATTTCAGGAGATGTTTGGTATCAGCCGAATTACAGCAAGGAGGGCGCTTTCTGAGTTGGAAAAAGAAGGGTATGTCAAACGTTCCCGTGGTGTTGGCACTCTTGTTATTCGTAACTCTAAAAAAGCTTATGCAACGGTTCATACCCAAATATTGGGTATCTCGACACAAAGAGTAAGACGAAAAATTATTTCGATAAAAAAAGTCACTTTAAATCGCGAGCTTTCCGAGATTATGGCATTACCCGAAGGAACGACCTTAACCAAAGTGGAAAGGGTTATCACGAAAGGCAATTTACCCATTCAATATAATTGCTTTTATTTTCCACCTTGCATTGAAAGTATTACTGAAGAGGACTTAGAAGAGTCAATTTATCTCTTTTTAGAGTCGCGGGGCTTAAATTCTAACCACTATACCGAAAAATTATCAGCCATTGTTCCAACGAAACAAGAAATGGAATTACTCAATGTTGATGAGAAGACACCAATATTTTCTCGCCGACGTGTTGATTATAATAAAGATAATGAAGCCATTTTGTACATGGAAGGGAGTTATCTGAGTGATTATTATGAATATAAGGTGAATGGTAGTTAGCGTCTGTAGCCATCACTTGAGAGGTTATTATGAAAAAAGCGTTTCACATTATGGCAAAGCCAACAAGCTATCAGTGTAATTTAAAGTGTGATTACTGCTTTTATTTAGAAAAAGAGCACCAAACTGGCTTTAACGATAAAAAACTCAAGTGTATGGATGATAATACATTGCGGGAATATATTCGCCAGTATATTGAGCTATCGCCGAGCCATGAAATTGATTTCACTTGGCAAGGTGGCGAACCGCTAATGGCGGGGATAGACTTTTTTCAACGCGTTATTCAGTACCAGAAACGTTATGGAAAAGGAAAGCAAATCTACAATAGCATACAAACAAACGGCGTATTACTCACTTCTGAATGGGCTAAGTTTTTAAAAGAACATAATTTTTTGGTTGGTATTTCCTTAGATGGTCCTCAATGGCTCCATGACATTTATCGAAAATCAAACGCAGGAAAATCTGTTTTTGATAAAGTCATAAATGCAGTTAATTTACTGAAAGAATATCAGATTGATTTCAATATATTGACTGTTATTAATAACGAAACCGCTAAATACCCCGAAGAAATTTATCGTTTTATCACGGAAACGTTGAAAGCAAATTATTTGCAATTTATCCCTGTGGTTGAACACGAAATAAAAAACAGTGTGTTGGGGCATTTGAGTTACCCACAGGAAATAGGTGATAAGCAGCTAACTCCATGGTCAATCACGGGCAAGCAATATGGTGATTTCATCAATAAAGTTTTCGATGTTTGGATAAAAAAGGATGTTGGAAGCGTCTTTGTTCAACTCTTTGATAACTCACTTGCAGCATGGTCTGGTGATATGCCAAGTTTCTGTGTTATGCAGCCTTCTTGTGGATATGGCCTTGTTGCTGAGCAAAATGGGGATATTTATAGCTGTGACCATTTTGTTTACCCTGAATTTAAGCTGGGTAATTTATTAAATAAGCCGCTTAATAAGCTCGTATACAGCAAGCAACAGCAGCGTTTTGGTCAGCAAAAGCTAAACCTTTCCTCTATGTGCCAACAATGTGAATTTAAATTCGCTTGTCACGGCGGATGCCCAAAACATAGAACAGATAAAGTTGAAAATAAATGGCACAACCATTTATGTGAGGGCTATAAAGCGATATTTAGTCATATTGACCCTTATATGAAATATATGGCAAATGAATTGCGTTATCATCGTCCTCCTGCGTCAATAATGGATAACTTGCATTTATTCCACCCTGTTGCTGCTATAGGAAATACCATTTCAGTTCGGCAAGTTAATTAATTTTTAAATAAAAAAACCGCAAAGCAGAGCTTTGCGGCATTGATTGACGATGAGTCAAACAGACAATTTCAAGATTACTCAGAAATGCCCAGTTTTTTCTCTAAATAGTGGATGTTAGTTCCACCTTTTTGGAAGTTTTCATCGTTCATGATCATTTGGTGCAGTTCGATGTTGGTTTTGATGCCATCAACGATTAACTCATTCAATGCGTTTTTCATGCGAGAAATCGCGATTTCACGAGTTTCACCATAGGTGATCAGCTTACCAATCATTGAGTCATAGTACGGAGGTACAGTGTAGCCTGCGTAGATATGAGATTCCCAACGCACACCGAAGCCACCCGGAGAGTGGAAACGTGTGATTTTACCTGGGCTAGGAATAAAGGTTTTCGGGTCTTCTGCGTTGATACGACACTCAACAGCATGGCCGTGAACCACGATATCTTCCTGCTTAACAGATAGTGGTAAACCAGAGGCAATGCGTAATTGCTCTTTGATTAAGTCAACACCAGTGATCATTTCAGTCACAGGGTGCTCAACCTGAATACGGGTATTCATTTCGATAAAGTAGAATTCACCGTTTTCGAACAGGAATTCAAAGGTACCCGCACCACGGTAACCGATTTCAATACAAGCATTGGCACAGCGCTCACCGATGCTACGGCGAATTTCAGGGGTGATCCCTGGTGCCGGTGCTTCTTCAACCACTTTTTGGTGGCGACGTTGCATTGAACAGTCACGTTCTGCTAAATAAACCGCGTTGCCTTGGCCATCAGCCATGACTTGGATTTCAATATGACGTGGGTTTTCAAGGTATTTTTCCATGTAAACCATATCGTTATTGAAAGCTGCTTTCGCTTCTGCACGCGTCAGATTGATGGAAGATTCCAAATCTTTTTCGTTGCGAACCACACGCATACCACGACCACCGCCACCACCAGAGGCTTTGATAATCACAGGGAAACCGATACGTTTTGCGATGGTTTTATTTTTTTCAGTGTCGTTACCTAATGGGCCATCAGAACCCGGAACGCACGGAACACCTGCTTTTTTCATCGCGCTAATCGCAGAAACCTTGTCACCCATTAGGCGGATGGTTTCAGCTTTTGGACCGATAAAAATAAAGCCTGAGTTTTCAACTTGTTCTGCAAAATCAGCGTTTTCAGCCAAGAAACCGTATCCTGGGTGAATTGCTTGTGCGCCTGAAATTTCAGCTGCGGAGATAATCGCAGGAATATTTAAGTAGCTTTTTGCAGAGGCTGCTGGGCCGATACAAATGGTTTCATCAGCCAGCAACACGTGTTTTAGATCGCTATCAGCCGTGGAGTGAACCGCTACAGCTTTGATGCCTAATTCTTTACAGGCACGCAAGATACGTAGTGCGATTTCCCCGCGGTTTGCGATGACAATTTTTTCCAGCATGGAGACGCCTCGTTATTCGATGACAACTAATGGCTCGTCAAATTCTACTGCATCACCGTTTTGCAACAGAATGGCTTTAACAACGCCTGCTTTGTCTGCTTCGATTTGGTTCATCATTTTCATCGCTTCAACGATGCAAAGTGGGTCACCAACACTAACAGTTTGGCCAACTTCAACGAATGATTTCGCTTCTGGGCTTGGTGCGCGGTAGAACGTCCCTACCATTGGTGAGCGAACTTGGTGCCCTGCAACTACAGCTGGTGCAGCTGGTGTTGCCATCGCTTCAGATGGTGCAACAGCGTTAGCCAGTGCAGGTTGTTGTGCAACAGGTGCTGAGTAAAATTGTTGAGGTGCAGCCATAACCTGAGATGCAGGTGAAATACGGCTGATACGTACTGACTCTTCACCTTCAGAAATTTCCAGTTCAGAAATGCCAGACTCTTCGACCAGCTCGATCAACTTTTTAATTTTACGAATATCCATGGATATGATTCCGTACTCTTATATTTGGATTGAATTAATTAGACGCACACGGTTAACTGCAGCTTGTAAAGCAAAACTGTAGCCGTCTACGCCTAGACCACAAATTACACCGACAGCCATATCGGAGAAATAAGAATGTTGGCGAAATGGTTCTCTCGCATGCACATTAGACAAGTGAATCTCGATAAATGGGAGACACACGGCCAGTAATGCATCACGTATAGCTACGCTAGTATGTGTGAATGCAGCCGGGTTAATGAGAATAAAATCAACATCATGGCGTGCAGCATGAATTCTATCGATGAGTTCATGTTCTGCATTTGATTGAAAATGGCTAAATTTTACACCTAAATCACCAGCTTCCTGCGTTAGTTTGGAAACAATGTTTGGTAGGGTCTTGTTACCATAGATACCTGGCTCACGCATTCCTAGCAGGTTTAGGTTCGGCCCGTTCAAGAGTAAAATGTGAATATCTTCTGCCATTATGCTGCTAACTCCGACGATATATCAATAGTCCGACAACATAACGCGATGTTGCGCGTTTGTCATCTTTTATCATAAAAATAAATGGAATTTCTACTGACAAAGGACGCTATTATAATTATTTCGTGGCATATAGCAGCAAAATACTGGTCTTATCAGAGAAATTACCCGAATTTATTTTGTGAAATGTGCGGTAATCCGTATTTTTGCCAGATGGCCGCACATATTCGGTTATTTTTCGCAAAGATTGACTAGGGTACGCCCAGTAACCTCATTTTTTAATAGTTTTCTTGCATATTCAGCGGCATCTTCCAATTTAATTTCAGAGCACACTTGCTCATAGAAAGAAACCGGTAGCAATTGTGTAAGACGTTCCCACACTTTCGCGCGCTTAGCTGCTGGGAAATAGACAGAGTCGACCCCTTGTAGGCGCACATTACGTAAAATGAATGGCATCACACTGGTCGGTAGGTTAAAACCGCCCGCTAAACCACAAGCTGCAACGGCGCCATTATAATGTGTTTGTGCCAGCAAGTTTGCGAGCAAATCACCGCCCACAGTATCGATAGCACCCGCCCAAAGTTGTTTATCGAGCGGTTTGGCTGGTTGAGTAAAATCACTGCGCGGTAGGACGCGTTTTGCGCCTAACTTCTGCAAATAAGCGTTATTTTCTTCACGTCCAGAAATCGCGACCACGTCATAGCCTAATAAAGATAACAGTTGAACTGCGGTACTGCCAACACCACCACTTGCCCCGCTGACAACAATTTCACCTTTATCAGGCGTAATACCTGCATCCTCTAGCGCATTTACACAGAGCATGGCGGTAAAACCTGCCGTACCGATAACCATGGCCTGTTTTAAAGACAGTTGTTCAGGAAGGGGCGTTAAATAATTCGCAGGAACACGCGCTTGGGATGCTAAGCCGCCCCAATGGGTTTCACCAACCCCCCATCCCGTCAATAATACATGTTGCCCAACTTGAAAACGCGGGTCTTCACTGTGGTGAATAACCCCAGAAAAATCAATACCAGGCACCATCGGATATTGTCTGACAACACCCGCTTTGCCGTTGATGGCGAGGGCATCTTTATAATTTAGTGTGGACCAGTGAATATCGACTATAATATCCCCGGCAGGTAGCATTTCCGTTGTCAGAGATTGGATATCAGCGGTGATTTTTTCATCGGATTTGTTTAGGACAAGAGCTTTCATCGTTCACTCCTAGTGAAATGATTAAATATGTCATTTAAAATGCCGAAAATTTAAGGGTATTTCATTGACGTAATAACGGTTCTTAAGCTATTAATAATGTAATTATTTTGTAAAAATTTATTTTTTTCTGGCATAAATAGGCTTTTATCATGCAAAATAACGCATCGCGACGAATTCATTTTGCGTACTAATACAAATTTGCCTCATTTTTGGTAGATAATAGAGCGAACACTCGTGAAATTCATCTGATTTGTAGTGAAAATAACCAGTGCGTAGCAATAATAAAAAGATATAAATATTATTTGAACTTGTAGTCACAATTACTTGTCACACTGGGAATACAAACAATGGAGTATATAACAGCCAAAGAGTAGGGGTTATTTTTACGTAATTCTATCTAGTGATGGAAAAAGTGAAATTAATATCTATTTTTGAGGTTTTTATCTGCTTCGTTTAGATAAGAAGCATGTACAGTACGGTACGTGAAAAATAGATGAATTGACCATATTTATAGAAGCAGCTCATTAACGTCTTGAGACCGCTTCAAGTGGTTGGTAGAGTAGACGGGTTTATATTCGTCCCCAGCTTGCAGGATAACTCTTTCGTTATGTTTAAAAAATTTCGTGGCATGTTTTCTAATGACTTGTCTATTGACTTGGGTACGGCCAATACCCTCATTTATGTCAAAGGACAGGGCGTCAAATTAAATGAACCCTCTGTAGTAGCCATCCGTCAAGACCGTGCAGGTTCGCCGAAAAGCGTGGCAGCAGTCGGTGGTGAAGCCAAACAGATGCTGGGACGTACACCAGGTAATATTTCTGCAATCAGACCAATGAAAGACGGCGTTATTGCTGACTTTTTCTTGACTGAAAAAATGTTACAACACTTCATTAAACAAGTTCATAGCAACAGCTTCTTGCGCCCAAGCCCTCGTGTGTTGGTGTGTGTGCCTGTTGGTGCAACGCAAGTTGAACGTAAAGCCATTCGTGAATCCGCGTTAAGTGCGGGAGCGCGTGAAGTCTTCTTAATTGAAGAGCCTATGGCTGCCGCTATCGGTGCGGGTCTCCCTGTATCTGAAGCAACTGGTTCAATGGTGGTTGATATCGGTGGTGGTACGACTGAAGTTGCTGTTATCTCATTAAACGGTGTCGTGTACTCATCCTCTGTTCGTATTGGTGGTGACCGTTTTGATGAATCTATCATTAACTATGTTCGCCGTAATTATGGTTCACTGATTGGTGAAGCAACGGCTGAGCGTATTAAACACGGTATTGGTTCTGCATTCCCAACCGATGAAGTGTTTGAAATTGAAGTCCGTGGTCGTAACCTCGCTGAAGGGGTTCCACGTGGTTTCAAAATGAATTCCAATGAAATCTTAGAAGCATTACAAGAGCCGTTAACGGGTATCGTTAGCGCGGTTATGCTTGCGCTGGAACAGTGTCCACCTGAATTAGCGTCTGATATTTCAGAACGCGGTATGGTCTTAACGGGTGGTGGTGCACTTCTTCGTAATTTAGATCGCTTATTAATGGAAGAGACTGGTATCCCAGTTATCGTTGCAGAAGATCCACTAACCTGCGTCGCCCGTGGTGGCGGTAAAGCGTTAGAAATGATTGATATGCACGGTGGTGACCTGTTTAGCGAAGACTAAATGGCCAACTATAAGCAGTTAGGTCGATACCTAGCTGCTTTGACTATTTTTGATCCTCTGACATTAGCGAAACATAGCCACACATGAAGCCCATTTTTAGGCGAGGTCCATCCCTACAGTTACGCATTTTTTTTGCGGTAATCATTGCACTTGTGCTGGTGGTGATTGACCATCGATTCGAGCCCTTCAATAAAGTCCGTAACTATTTAGACACGGCGGTCAGCCCATTCTATTTTTTAGCCAATGGTCCGCGCCAGTTTCTGGACAACATTTCAGAAAATTTCTCTTCACGGGAACAGCTGCAATTTGAAAACAAAGCATTGCGCCAAGAGCTGTTACTGAAAAAAGCCGATAACTTGTTACTGGAACAACTTAAGCAAGAAAATGCACGCTTAAGGGAGCTTCTCGGTTCGCCATTACGCCAAGATGAACACATGATGGTGACACAAGTCATTTCAGGTGCGAATACACCTTATCGTGATCAAGTGGTGATTGATAAAGGCAGCAATGAAGGCGTTTATGAAGGGCAGCCAGTTATTAGTGATAAAGGCGTTGTCGGCCAAGTGGTGGGTGTGAGCAATTTTAATAGCCGCGTATTACTCATTTGCGACACTACCCATGCCCTTCCTGTGCAGGTGCTGCGTAATGATGTGCGTGTTATTGCCGCAGGTTCAGGGTGTGCGGATGATTTACAGCTTGAACCATTGCCTGAAAACACGGATATCCGTGTTGGGGATGTACTCGTTACTTCTGGTCTCGGTGGGCGTTTTCCTGAGGGTTACCCTGTTGGGGTTGTCTCAGCGGTGAAACATGATACACAGCGCGCCTATACTATCATCAGTGCGAGACCAAGCGCGGAGCTGCAACGTTTACGTTATCTTCTGCTTTTATGGGGCAATGACAGCGATCCGAAAACCCCGTTACAGCCTTCGGAAGTCTATCGTGCAGCGAATGAACGCTTAATGAAAGTGCTCCCGCAAGTTTTGCCGAATCCAAGTGAAATTCAAGGGCCACCATTGCCACCATCAATGGCACCGCAACCATAGGTAAAGGAAACGTTATTATGGTTATGGGTAGGAGGAATGAATTAAATGGATGAATACCGTGGTAATGGACGCGTCATTATTTGGCTGTCCTTTATTATTGCTCTGATTTTGCAAGTCATGCCGTGGCCAGAACAGCTTAATTTTTATCGGCCATCATGGCTGCTGTTGATTTTAGCGTATTGGGTGATGGCGTTGCCACACCGAGTGAGCGTTGGCACCAGCTTTATTTTAGGTATTATTGTTGATTCCATTCAAGGCTCTGCTCTTGGCGTTCATGCACTTTCCTTCAGTATCATTTGTTATCTCGTCGCTTATAAACACCAATTATTACGCAATATGGCGCTATGGCAGCAAGCGCTCGTGATTATGTTTTTGACTGTTATCCAAGATCTGGCGGTATTCTGGGCTGAGTTTTTATCATCTCAGGTATTATTCCATCCGCAAGTATTCTGGAATAGCCTCGTCAATGGTATCCTGTGGCCATGGCTGTTTTTGCTTTTACGAAAAATTCGTCGACAGTTTTCAGTGTGTTAAGGGTTTTAGCTGTCGTTTCTGACGGGAAATATATTTTATGGATTTAATCTATTTGGCATCGGGTTCACCCCGCCGACGTGAATTGGTGCAATATCTTGACTACCATTTTGAAATTTTACGTCCAGAGGTAGAAGAACATTGGCAACCAGGTGAAACGCCAGCGGGCTATGTACAACGTCTTGCGTGTGATAAATCCCAAGCAGGTGTTGCCATTGCACCCGAAGATAAGCCTGTTTTAGGGGCCGATACGATTGTCGTTCTGGAAGGCAAAATCCTTGAAAAACCCCGTGATAATCAACATGCACAAGAGATGCTCAGTGCGTTATCGGGTAAAACTCACCAAGTGATGACCGCAATTGCAATTTCCGATAGCCAGCAGACATTACATGAGCTGATTGTGACAGATGTGACATTCAGCGGGTTATCTTTACTTGAAATACAGGATTATATACAGTCAGGTGAGCCAATGGATAAAGCGGGAGCTTATGCAATTCAAGGTCTTGGTGGTCGTTTTATTCGTAAAATTAATGGCAGCTACCATGGCGTAGTGGGTTTACCTTTGGTCGAAACAAATGAATTAATTCAACGATTTTTAGCGTTAGGTGATGGTAAGGGGAAGTCATGACAGCGGAACTATTAGTGAACATTACACCATCTGAAACGCGCGTAGCTTATATTGATGGTGGGATCTTACAAGAAATACATGTTGAGCGAGAAGCAAAAAGAGGACTCGTAGGGAATATTTACAAAGGCCGCGTGAGCCGCGTTCTACCCGGAATGCAGGCGGCCTTTGTTGATATTGGTCTGGATAAAGCCGCTTTTTTGCATGCATCAGATATCATGCCGCACACCGAATGCATTGCGGGTGATGAGCAAAAAAATTTCCACGTTAGGGACATTGCTGAGCTGGTTAAACAGGGTCAAGACCTGATTGTGCAAGTGGTGAAAGACCCTCTGGGTACCAAAGGTGCTCGCTTGACGACGGACATTACGCTACCTTCACGTTATTTAGTTTTCATGCCTGGGGCTTCCCATGTAGGGGTTTCTCAACGTATTGAAAGCGAAGAAGAACGAGAGCGCTTAAAACAGTGTGTTGCCCAATATTGTGACGAAAACGGTGGCTTTATTATTCGTACCGCAGCGGAAGGCGTGGGTGAAGATGACGTTAAGCAAGATGCAGCTTTCTTAAAACGTCTTTGGGCGAAAGTCATTGAACGGAAAAAACGTAATGTGACCCGCACGAAAATTTACGGTGAATTAGCACTCGCTTTTCGCATTATCCGTGATTTTGCAGGCGCTCATCTCGATAGAATTCGCGTTGACTCCCGTTTGACCTATACTCAATTACAAGAATTTATCGAAGAGTATGTGCCGGAAATGACGGCAAAACTGGAGTTATACCAAGGCAATCAGCCAATTTTCGATTTATTTGATGTTGAAAATGAAATTCAACGGGCGATGGACAGAAAAGTTGAATTGAAATCAGGTGGTTACCTGATTATCGACCAAACTGAAGCCATGACCACCATCGACATCAATACGGGGGCATTTGTTGGCCACCGTAATCTAGAAGAAACTATTTTCAATACCAATATTGAAGCGACTCAAGCGATTGCACGTCAGTTACGCTTACGCAATTTAGGCGGGATCATCATTATCGACTTTATTGATATGACCGATGCTGAGCACCGTCGCCGCGTATTAGCCTCGCTGGAACAAGCGCTTAGTAAAGATAAAGTCAAAACCACGATCAACGGTTTCTCGCAGCTTGGTTTAGTCGAAATGACCCGTAAGCGGACAAGGGAAAGCCTTGAACACGTATTGTGTGATGACTGCCCAACTTGCCAAGGCCGTGGTACGGTGAAATCAGTGGAAACGGTATGTTATGAAATTTTACGTGAAATCGTGAGAGTTCACCGCACAATCGACGCTGATCGCTTCTTGGTATACGCATCTCAAGCCGTGGTAGATGTGCTTAAAGGGGATGAATCACACGCACTGGCAGAAGTGGAAATCTTCGTTGGGAAGCAAGTGAAAGTTCAGACTGAGCCGTTATACAGCCAAGAACGCTTTGATGTTGTAATGATGTAGCCTGTTTTCTTAAAGGAGATGTGAGTGAAACGACTGCCACGTGTAGTACTGGTGACCACTGCGGTTATTTTATTGCTGTGCGCGCTGGTGCTGACAGGACTGCGTTTCCTTCTGCCGAATATTGATAGCTATCGCCCCGATCTCATTGCTTATATCGAAAAAAAGGCCGATGTTTCGGTTCAGATAGGTGAGATGGAAGGGGCATGGCGCTATTTTGGCCCCGTTCTCACGTTATCCGATGTCTCGCTGCAAAGTGACACAACGGATGTCAGTGCTAAGCAAATTCATCTTGAACTCGATATCTGGAACTCACTGTTTTCTCTACGTTGGCGCTTTCGTGACCTGACTTTCTACCAACTGAATGTTGATTACAAAGTCCCTTTCTTGTTTGAAGGCTCCGCTGAAGGAGAGACATTAGATGGCGTTGAAGACCTATTTTTGCGCCAGTTCGACCATTTTACGTTAAAAGACAGTCAACTGACCTTTTTAACACCCTCCGAGCAAAAAACCACGTTAATTCTGCCAGAGCTTTCTTGGCTAAATGAAAATGAACGTCACCGTGCGCAAGGCTTTGTCAGCCTTGAAACCATCAATAAACAACATGGTTATTTGCAAGTTAAACTTGATGTATCAGATAAAAATGGTGTGCTGAGTGACGGTATTTTTTACCTTCAAGCTGACAATATTGATATGCAGCCTTGGTTAAGCCGCTGGCTGCGCGATAACACCTCATTGCGTGATGCTAACTTTAGTTTGTCTTCTTGGATCAGTTTAAAAGACAATCGTATTGAAAGTGGGTTGATTCAGTTGCGCCAAGGGGAAGCGAACTGGGGGGAGGGCGAGCTAACTCAAAATCTGCAAGTCAATGATTTATTGCTACGCATGAAAAGACAGGGAAATGGTTGGCTATTTAATATTCCCGAACTTGATACATTAAAAACCAATGAGTCTATTTGGCCTCAAGGTAGCGTATCGGTGCTGTATCTGCCGGCATCGAAAAAATACCAAGATAACGACCATTGGCGTGTTCGAGCAAAAAATATCGAACTTGAGCGCTTAAGTGAAGTCTTGCCAACATTTTCATTTCTTACGCCAGATATGGTGCAAGATTGGCAGCATCGCCAACCTACTGGGGTTGTGAGTGAATTTGCCCTAGATGCGACACAAAATAGGCCTGAATCTCTACAAATTAGCGTCGATTGGCAGGATGTCAGTTGGAAAAAGTGGAAGGAACTTCCTTCTGTGGATCATTTCTCTGGTGTATTAATTGGGGGAATGCAAAGTGGTGGTATCTCTTTCAACCTGCAAGACAGCAAAGTTGATTACCGTGATGAGTTTAAAGCGCCGTTTAATATTTCTACTGCAAAAGGGCAGCTGTATTGGGTGGATAATGACAGCGAATTTAAGCTTTGGAGCCCAGCCTTAAATGTGCAAGCCACGTCTCTGTGGGCGAACGGTGAATTTCGTTATGCCAAAGCCAAAAAAGGCGATTATGCAGATTTAGCTATTTTATCGGGTATTCGACTGGATGATGCCGGGGATGCATGGCGTTATTTCCCACAAAAATTAATGGGGCAAGATGTTGCTGACTACCTGACAAAAGCGATTATTGCAGGGAAGGTCGACAACGCCACATTGGTGTACAAAGGCGACCCTGCCAATTTCCCGTATGAGCACAATGACGGCCAATTCCAAGTGTATGTGCCACTGAGAGATGCCACTTTCGAATATGACAGCGAATGGCCAGCATTACTTAACTTGGACATGAATTTAGATTTTCGCCGTGCAGGCCTGTACATGCATGCGCCAACAGTCAAACTGGCAGACGCCACTGCGACCAACCTTGATGCGATTATCCGTGATTACACTGATGAGATGCTGTATATCGATGCGGATATAAGCGGTACTGGCAAGCAAATTCAGCAATATTTTGTGCACACACCGATGAAACATTCTATCGGTGATACTTTGGAAGAGTTACAAATTGGTGGCACCGTGAATGGGCAGCTCAGTTTGTCTATCCCATTGAGTGCGGGGAAAGAGGTTGTCGCAAAAGGGAAGGTTAACCTCAATAAAAATGATTTATTGATTCAGCCAATTGATAGCACTATTTCGTCTTTAACCGGTAGCTTTAGCTTTAATAATGGCGACTTGATAGGTGATAAGTTACAGGGGCAGTGGTTTGGCCAGCCTATTTCGGTTGATTTTACGACGCTGACAGGCCAGAAAGATTATCAGGTTGATGTGAATATTGCGGGGAATTGGGCGCTGAATAAACTGGCGATGATCCCCGATGAAATCAAACAGAAAGTGTCGGGTACCAGTGATTGGAAAAGCCATGTCTCGATTAACTTACCTGATTCAGCAAAAGAAAAAGTCGGTTTACAAATTGATGTTACCGCAGACCTTAAGCAGCTAAAAAGCCAGTTACCTGTCCTAAATAGCCAATTACTGGCGGAATTGGGGCAAATTAATGTTCAAGCGAAAGGCGATACTGAGCAACTGACTATTGGTGGTGATATTGGCAAGTGCCTTGGATTTAATACCCAATGGAACTTAACCGACAAGCCATTAAGGCTTGTCAAAGCGCATATTGCTCAGTGGCAAAACAAAGCACCTGAATTACCAAAAAATGCGGCGATTGTTGTTGATTTACCACCAGTAAAAGAGATGGATTTGGACAAACTCGCAGGGTTGCTCGTTTCATCAAATAGCCGACAAGGTGGGGGGAATATTCGCCTCCCTGAAGTGCTTGAGGTTAAACTCGCCTCCATTTATTTGGGCGGGCAGTACTGGAAAGATTTAAATTTTTCCTATGATTTACAACGTGATGAGCAAGCGGTTAGCGTGGATAGCGAAAATCTCAAAGGCTCGCTACAAATCTATGCAAAACAACCTTGGAAAGTGGCTGTTGATTACTTGTATTACAACCCAAGTTCGGTGGCCGAAAGCACAACAGGCTCTGAGCGCGTTGACTTTAGCCAATGGCCGCAATTAAATATAACCTGTAAAGAGTGTTGGATTGCAGGGCAAAAGCTGGGCGAAATTAGCGCTAATATCATTCCGAAAGGCGACTCTTTGCAACTGACCGATGGCACGCTAAACAATAGTGCCATGCAGCTAAAATTAGATGCTATCTGGCACAGTGGTGACGGCAATAAAACTGAAGTGGCGGGTTCCTTAACGGGAGAAGCTTTCGATGAAAGTGCAGCTTATTTTGGTATGTTAGTGCCCATTATTGAGTCCCCGTATACGATTGAATTTAATTTAGACTGGGCCAATTTACCGTGGTCACCGAACATTGCCTCATTAAACGGGAAGTTGTCGGTGAAACTCGGTAAAGGGGCTATTGCGAAAATGGGTGGTGGGCGAGCAGGGCAGATCCTGCGCTTAGTCAGTTTCGATGCTTTGTTACGTAAGCTACAGTTCGATTTTCGCGATACATTTAACAACGATTTCGATTTTGACTCGATTAAAGGTGATGCGACCTTGCATAATGGCGTGATGACATCAAAAAATACCGTTGTGGACGGTCTAGTCGCGGACATTGCTTTAAATGGTGAGGTTGACCTTGTTAAACGTCAAATTAACTTAGAAGCGGTTATTACACCTGAAATTTCTGCTACAGTAGGGGTAGCAACCGCGTTTGTGGTCAACCCATTTGCTGGCGCTGCGGTGTTTGCGGCGACGAAAGTGCTCGGCCCATTATGGAGTAAAGTTTCTGTTATTCGTTATCGCGTGACAGGTAGCTTGGACGAGCCAAAAATTGATGAAGTATTACGTCAACTAAAGGAGACTCAAGAGTAATGAAAAATGGTAACGTTGCACTTTTGCAGTTATGTAGCGGAAATAATACTAAGCACAATTTGGCGCAAATCGAGCAACAAATCAAACAGTTGCCAGAGACTGTTCAGTTAGTTTTGACACCTGAAAATGCATTGCTCTTTGCGGACGCGGCGACCTACCGTAAACAAGCTGAAGTTCAAGGGAAAGGCCCGTTGCAAGACGCTATCAGCGCCATGGCGAAACGGTATAATGTGTGGATCCTCGTTGGGTCGATGCCGATGATCAGCCGTGAAGATCCTGAACGTATTACAAGCAGCAGCTTATTATTTGATTCCAAAGGTAATATCAAAGCTCGCTACGATAAAATTCATATGTTTGATGTGAATATTGAAGACGAGCAAGGGAATTACAACGAATCAGTCATTTATCAACGTGGCGAGCATATCACGGTGGTGGATACTCCTGTTGGCCGTTTAGGGATGACGATTTGCTATGACTTGCGTTTCCCTGGTTTATTCCAAGCGCTGCGTGAGCAAGGTGCGGAAATTATCTCTGTTCCAGCCGCATTTACCCGCTATACCGGTCAGGCACACTGGGAACCATTACTGCGTGCCCGTGCGATTGAAAACCAATGCTATATTTTGGCGCCTGCTCAAGTGGGTGTGCATGGAACCCGACGCACGTGGGGCCACAGCCTTGCCGTTGATGGCTGGGGTAAAGTGATGAAAAAGAACGTCGATGCAGTGGCATCGACAGTATTGAATATCAAAACAGACAGCTTGAGTGTCATGCGTGAGCAAATTCGAGTGGTAAAACATAACCGCTTCAGACCGCAACTGACCTCTCTGATTAAAAAAGACGCAACCAAAGAGTAACGAATATGAGTTTAGCTTCCGTCAGCGAACATTTGCTGGCCGCCAACCGCCTTGGGCAAGAAAATCTGTATGACATTTTAGGGTTATTATCTGAGCGCCATCTGGATTATGCGGATCTATTTTTTCAATCAAGTTTCCATGAATCTTGGGTGCTTGAAGATAGAATAATCAAAGATGGCTCTTACAATATTGACCAAGGTGTTGGTGTAAGAGCGGTAAGCGGTGAAAAAACAGGGTTTGCGTATGCAGACCAAATCTCACTGCAAGCGCTGGTGCAAAGCGCGACCGCAGCACGAAGCATTGTGAACGAACAAGGCTCTGGTAAATCACGTGTCTTAAGCAATGTTGAGTACAAAAAATTGTATTCTGTAGCCGACCCCTTACAGAGCCTGTCTCGTGAACAGAAAATTGATTTATTGCACCGTGTTGACCAAGTCGCACGAGCTGAAGACCCGCGAGTTATCGAAGTGAACGCCAGCTTAACGGGGGTTTATGAGCAAGTGCTAGTTGCTGCAACAGATGGCACATTGGCGGCAGATATTCGCCCGTTAGTTCGCCTTTCGGTTAGCGTGTTAGTTGAACACGATGGCAAACGTGAACGTGGTGCCAGTGGTGGTGGCGGTCGTTATGGTTATGAATATTTCTTAGAAATTCACCAAGGTCAAATCGTGGCTGAGCAGTATGCGCGTGAAGCCGTACGTATGGCGCTGGTGAATTTATCTGCCATTGCAGCACCTGCTGGTATGATGCCTGTGGTATTAGGTGCGGGCTGGCCAGGCGTGTTGTTACACGAAGCAGTTGGTCATGGCCTTGAAGGCGATTTCAACCGCCGTGGCACATCTGTATTTTCTGGGCAAATGGGTGAGCAGGTGGCCTCGCCACTGTGCACCGTGGTGGATGATGGGACGATAGCGGGTCGTCGTGGTTCCCTGGCAATTGATGACGAAGGGGTACCAGGGCAATATAACGTCCTAATAGAAAATGGTATTTTGCGTAATTATATTCAAGATAAACTGAATGCACGCCTGATGGGAGTTTCCCCGACAGGTAATGCACGTCGTGAATCTTATGCGCACCTGCCAATGCCGCGTATGACGAACACTTACATGCTTGCCGGCTCTTCAACACCGGAAGAAATTATTGCTAGCGTCGACAAAGGCATTTACGCACCAAACTTTGGTGGCGGTCAGGTTGATATCACCTCAGGTAAATTTGTATTTTCAACCTCTGAAGCCTATTTAATTGAAAATGGAAAAATCACATCGCCAGTGAAAGGAGCAACACTGATTGGCTCAGGTGTTGAGGCGATGCAGCAAATTTCCATGGTGGGTAATGACCTTGCATTAGACAAAGGCGTGGGTGTGTGTGGTAAAGAAGGCCAAAGCGTGCCTGTGGGCGTCGGTCAACCAACGTTGAAATTGGATAAATTAACGGTAGGCGGTACCGCGTAATTTTGCGATCTTCCACGCAATAGCGAGTTAAACGGCAGCCTTTGCGAAAGTATTGGTTGCCGTTATTGTCATAATGAAGGTACTAAATGAATAAAAGAGTCATATCACTGGTATTGATGGCTATTTTGATTGTGCTGAGCTTGTATTTCCGTGGTGGCGATGTTCAAGATAAGCCACAAGCAGACAAACCAGCGGCTTCTGAGCAAGCGACCACCCGAGAAAATGCCCAGCCAAAAACCATAGACCAACTTACTGAACAGCAGAATGTCGTTAGTTATATGCAGAAATACCAAAAGCTTCCTGCATTTTATCTAACAAAAAAAGAGGCGAGGCAAGCGGGCTGGGATGCCAAAAAGGGCAATCTTTGTGATGTCTTACCGGGGCGGGCAATTGGGGGCGATCGTTTTTCAAATCGCGAAAAATCGTTGCCTATCGCAGATAATCGCCAATGGTTTGAAGCGGATATCAACTACCGTTGTGGGCACCGTGGGGCCGATCGTTTGCTATACTCTTCAGATGGGATGATTTTTGTAACCCACGACCATTATAAGAGCTTTAAACAAGTCAATTAAAGGAAACGTAGTGATGAGCAAACAGGTGAGCTTTGATTTTCGCCAGATAAACACATTGAATGATTTTTATCAGCAATTTGCTCAGCAATTTTCGCTTCCAGATTGGTTTGGCCATAACCTCGATGCTTTGTGGGACATGGTTTCCGCAGGCATTGAGCTTCCCGTAACCATTATTTTTAGCCATATGAGTGCAGAGCAACGCATCGAATTTGCTGATGTCATTGATGTGATGAATGATGCACAAGATATGTGGGAAGAAGAATTTGTTTTTGCGTTAGATATAACAAAAAGCTCTAACTGATCACCCTATCACTCATGGTACAGTCTAAGCAAGACAACTGAATTGATAGGAATTCTAGGATGAGTCACTTCACTTCGGCATTACAGCCACTAAAAAATCAAAAAATCGTTATTATCCATGGCTATACAGCTTCTCCCGAAAAAAACTGGTTCCCATGGCTAAAAAGCCAGCTTGAAGCCCTTGGTGCGCAAGTGGATGTGCCAGAAATGCCAGATGCTTTATCCCCAGACCCAGAAAAATGGCAGCAGCGTTTGCAACAGCTTCCTTTTGATATTGATGAAGAGTCCATTCTGATTGGTCATAGCCTTGGCTGTGTTACCGCACTGCGTTTTTTACAAAATAAGCAGCAAGCTGTTAAAGGGTATATCTTAGTGTCTGGTTTTGATGAAGAGCAACAGACGCTACCTGAGCTGCGCGGTCATACCTTAAGCCCACTCGATCACACTGTATTAATTGATATAGCCGATAAGCGTATTTCAATCATATCCACCAATGATGAAATAGTTTCACCATCGTCATCAAAAGCACTGGCAAAAACATTAAATACACAGGTTATTTTGGAAGAGAATGCAGGGCATTTTCTCGACAGAGAAGGCTATACGGCGTTTCCCACCTTGCTTGAGGCAATTAAACAGCAGTTTGGTTAAGGATGTGAGGAACGCTATCTTCCAATAGGGCGATCAGTTCGGGATCCATGTACTGATAATCATCAGGAATATCCAGAACATGAAGGGTTTTGTGCTCAAGTAGGCGCGAAAAATCAGCTTTAAGGCGATTTTTGTGTTTTTGTTCCATCACGAAAATGACATCCGCCCAACGGATTAACTCAGCATTGATAGGGCGCTTCGCGTGGCGGCTTGTTCCCGCTGAACGGGTGACCCAGCTTGCATGATTGCGCCAGATCTGTTCAGCGGTTGGGCTACGCCATTGATTTTTACTGCAAATGAATAAAATATTCACTGATCGTTTTGTATCTCATCAAGGCTATTACGCACCAGTTTGGCACTGCTTACTTGTGGGTAGGCCATGCCAAGTTGAGCTGCGCGGATCATTTTTTCACTGCGCCCATACATCTGTTTCCAGTTCTTTTCTGGTGCATAACAGTCGACAAGGCGAGCGTTGAGTTGATCACGTGATTTATTGGTACGAGCTTGGGCTCTGCGCCATGCTCTATTTCGAGTATTATCCATATCTTCCTCATGATTTATCGGGGTTCAGCAGCCGCGATAATACGGGTCAGAGTATGACTAACAGGCGAATAGTACGCCGCTTTACGCGGGCTATCAATGGAAGGGATGCTTTTTAGGATTTTCCCCTAGCCCAAAATAGGCGTAGGGGAAAACGATTAGGCGATTTCAGACTGGTCTTTCAAATATTGGAATATTTGACGATACGCTTTTGGCGGTTTGTTGCTTTCACGCTCTTTTTTCGCATTACGCACAAGGGCGCGCAGTTGTTGCCTGTCTGTTGTTGGGAACAACGTAACCACTTCTTCAATCACATCATCACCCCCTTCCAGTAAACGGGTGCGTAAATCTTCCAATTTATGCAAAATGACGATCTGCTGATTATGGCGGTTTTTTAGTTTATCAAGGGCTTCGGTAATCGGTTCCACTTCACGTGAACGCAATAATTTACCGATAAGCTGTAATTGTCGACGGCGACCTTCACGTTTGATTTTCTGAGCAAGCTCAATGGCCTCAAGTAATTGAGTGTCCAATGGAATACGTTCAAGCTCGCTTTTACTTAAATCAACGAGTTCAGCCCCCAGTTTTTTGAGGATCTCAGCATCGCGTTTAATTTCGCTTTTACTGACCCAAATGATCTCCTCATCTTCTTCGTCTTGCGGCGCTGGGATGTCATCCAGCCAGTCATCAGGCTGTTTGGCCATATCGATTTTCCTTTTTTCAAACACAGTAGTGAAATTACGCGTAATTAATATGATTTACTGCGTTGTGAGTGTTAACATTTGACTATTATCTATTGTAACTGGGAAAACCCCTTTATGACTACCTAGCATTTGCATGTTAGGGCAGAAAAACATTTTCCCCACATTATTGGATTGAATGCATGAGTGTAACCGAACAAGTCACAGAACAACGTAAAAAACTCGAAGATGCAGTTGCGCACGCATTAGAATTTGCCAAATCACGTTGTGATGCCGCGGAAGTGGCGGTGAATAAAAGCACAGGGATCAGTGTTAGCACCCGTCAAGGTGAAGTTGAAAATGTGGAATTTAATAGCGATGGCGCGTTAGGTATCACCGTTTACCACCAACAGCGTAAAGGTAGCGCATCTTCAACAGATTTAAGCCCTGAAGCCATTGAGCGTACTGTTCAAGCCGCTATCGATATTGCGAATTACACCTCTGAAGACCCCTGTGCGGGCCCAGCAGAAAAATCATTGCTGGCGTTTGAAGCACCTGATCTTAAATTATTCCAGGCGACAGCGCTTTCCCCAGAAGAAGCCATTCGCTTAGCATCTATTGCAGAAATGTCAGCGTTAAATGCGGACTCGCGTATTGTGAATACTGAAGGTGGTAGTTTTAATGGCCACTACGGCGTACGTGTGTTTGGTAACTCCCATGGCATGCTGCAAAGCTATTGCTCAAGCCGTTATTCTATGTCGAGCTGCGTGATTGCAGAACACAATGGCGATATGGAGCGTGACTACGCCTATACGATTGGCCGCAGTGTGGATGCATTGAAATCCCCCGAGTGGGTTGGCCAAGAATGTGCACGCCGTACGCTAGCACGTTTATCCCCAAGAAAACTGCCAACCATGAAAGCCCCTGTGATTTTTGCGTCAGAAGTCGCGACAGGGCTGTTTGGTCACCTTGTTGGGGCGATCAGCGGTAGCAGCATTTATCGCAAGTCTTCATTTTTATTAGACAGCCTCGGCAAACAAATTTTACCAAGCTGGTTAATCATTAACGAGCAGCCGCATTTAATCGGCGGCTTAGCTTCTTCCCCATTCGATAGCGAAGGTGTACGCACAACTGAGCGTAATATCGTGGAAGATGGCGTTCTGCAAACGTGGCTAATGACCAGTTATTCTGCTCGCAAGCTGGGTTTACAGAGCACAGGCCATGCTGGGGGAATTCATAACTGGCGCATTGCTGGGCAAGGGCTTTCTTTTGATGCATTGCTCAAACAAATGGGAACTGGCTTAGTGGTAACTGAGTTAATGGGCCAAGGTGTAAGCGGTATTACGGGGGATTACTCACGTGGTGCATCAGGCTTTTGGGTCGAAAATGGTGAAATTCAATACCCTGTTAGCGAAATTACTATCGCGGGTAATTTAAAAGATATGTGGGCAAATATGGTCACTATCGCTGATGATATCGAAACGCGTAGCAATATTCAGTGTGGGTCTGTGCTGCTTCCTGAAATGAGTATTGCGGGGGAGTAATAACGTCTAATTTATTAAAGTAGTAGATACAAAAAAGGCACTCAATGAGTGCCTGAATATGCCAGAAGACTTGCCTGAGTTTTTCAAGAAAACTTTTTTCGATAAGCCATCCTTAATTCAGCAAGTCGAAATTAACGGTGAAACTCACCAGCCGCTTCAGGCTGATAGACGATTTCAAGAACACGCACGCGTGTTTGCACACCGTTTGGCAGTTCCCAACTGATTTCATCACCAGTATGCATGCCTAATAGCGCCGCACCGATAGGTGCCATAACAGATAACTGTTCTGCGCTGTCTTTTAGCGAGGCAGGGTAAACTAATGTACGCGTGCGCTCTTCGTTGCTAATAAGGTCTAAAAAGCGGACAGTACTGTTCATTGTGACCACGTCTGCAGGGATTTCTTGTGGGCTAAGAATATCTGCACGGTCAAGTTCATCATTGAGCGCTTCGGCAACGGGGGTGCCTGCGTAAGCTGGCTGTTCCATCAGTGCATCTAAGCGTTCAGCATCTAAATCATTGATAATAATTGTTGGCTTTGTCATACCACACTCCAATAGAGACGTACAAAGCAAACACCCCCCACCCAGAAGGTAGGGGGTGTCGCTATAAATAAATTTTGATTAAAATATTAGGCGCAATGCGCTTTAAAGGGAAGAGATCAGGATCACGATCTCCAAGCCTGCCTTTGTAAAAATACGCATATTGATATTTTTATTGTTAGACTGAAAATGAGCTTACCCTTTATTTAATCCATCAGGTATTAAACCCATCAGGTATTAAACTCATCGAGTTCATCAAACCCACTTTCGAACAGGTTAACAATGGCGGCTAATGCCTGATTTTCATCGGTGCCATTTACCTCAATATCAATTTTACTGCCTTGTTCCGAGTCTAACATCAACATTGCAATAACGCTATCCGCCTCGGCCTCAATTTGGCTATTATTGCGCAAAATAACCTTAGAGTTAAATTGTTGAACTAAATCATAAAGTAACATAGCCGGTCTTGCATGCATTCCAAGGCGGTTTTTCAGTGTTATTGTGGCTTTTACCGTCATTTCAGTTACTTGCGTTTCTCGAGCGTCCGGTGGCGTGATTGCACATTTTTACCACGGGAACGGAAATAGTCAGCAAGTTGTTCTGCAACATAGACGGAACGGTGTTTACCCCCCGTACAACCAATCGCAACGGTTAAGTAGCTGCGATTGTTCGTTTCTAACATCGGTAGCCATAACTCTAAATAGCTACGCGTTTGGTAGATAAAATTATGAACTTCAGTGTGCCTATCCAAGAACGCAGCGACAGGGCGATCGAGACCTGTCATTGGACGTAGTTTCGGGTCCCAGTGTGGGTTTGGTAAAAAGCGCACATCAAAAACATAATCTGCATCAATCGGGATACCGTGTTTGAAACCGAAAGACTCAAACACCATGGTCAGTTCACGCTCACGTTTGCCCATTAAACGTGTTCTGAGCATTTCCGCTAATTCATGCACAGACATCTCAGAGGTATCGATGACTAAGTCTGCCCGTGAGCGTAGCGGCTCAAGAAGCTCATTTTCTTCATCAATTGCACTTTCAAGAGAAAGGTTCTTACTTGAAAGCGGGTGCAACCTACGAGTATCACTGTAACGGCGGATCAGAGTGTTGCGATCGGCATCCAGAAATAAAAGCTGTGGAGAGAAGCTTGCGGGTAATTTATCAATTGCTTCTTCAAACACTTCTGGATTGTCGGGCATATTACGCACATCAATGCTCACTGCGGCTGATATGTTACGATCAGCCAGTGAATTAGCTAACTCTGGCAGTAATACGACTGGCAGGTTATCCACGCAATAGAAACCCATATCTTCCAGCGCACGTAAGGCAACGGATTTCCCCGAACCGGAACGGCCGCTGACAATCATCAGCACCATGAGCTTACTCCCTTTCGTTTCCTAATGATGTATGTCTTAATAAGCTGTGTTTTGTTATTTCTAACGATAGAAACCATAACAATATCATTAGGCTATAGCAAGACACATAAATTATCACTCTGTAATAATACGATAGAGCTCATCATCGCTTTGCGCGCAGCGTAGGCGCTTACAGAATGTTTTATCGGCCAGTTTTTTGGCGATAAGCGACAGCGTGTGCAAGTGCGTTTTACATTGGTCTGATGGTACGAGCAATGCAAAAAGCAGGTCAACAGGCTGATTATCAATCGCATCAAAGGCAATAGGTTCTTCCAAATGCAAAAACACGCCGACTGCGCGAGAACTTTCGCTTTCATCCAGCTTGCCGTGAGGGATTGCAATCCCGCCACCAATACCAGTCGTACCCACTTTTTCTCTGGTTAATAACGCTTCAAATACCGTATTTTCAGGTAATTCCAATTCAACGGCAGCCAGCTCACTAATAATTTCTAGGGCTCTTTTTTTACTGGTGCACACAATATTATTACGTGTACAGGCTGATGATAAAACGTCGTTTAACTGGATTTCTATATCACTATTCATTTTATTGTTCACTTAGGACTACAAAACCAGATGGTGTATGCCACCATCTGGTTTGAAACATTCATTGGCTTAACGAACAAGCCTCATCAATGTATTAATGTTGTCTCAGTTTTTCTTTATGTTTGGTTAATTGGCGTGACAGTTTGTCTACCAGTAAATCGATAGCGGCATACATGTCATTTTCTTCCGCTGATGCATGGAGCTCCGCTCCATTAACTTGCACGGTTGCTTCAGCAATTTGCTGAACTTTTTCAACTTTCAGGACGACTTGGATACTGTTAATACGGTCGAACAATTGCCCTAATTTACTGAGCTTTTTCTCAACAGTTTCACGCAGTGCTGGAGTAACTTCAATATTGTGTCCAGTAATCTGAAATTCCATACAACCTTCCTTATTTTATCAATTAAACCAGTTGTTTACGCTGGTTTGAGGGCGGAATAGATAACGATTCACGATACTTAGCAACAGTACGACGAGCCACTTGGATGCCTTGTTCTGCCAGCATACTCGTCAATTTACTGTCACTCAATGGTTTTGCGGGATTTTCCGCAGCAACCAGTTTTTTTACCAAGGCCCGAATTGCGGTAGAGGAGGCTTCGCCGCCTGTATCCGTACTCACATGGCTGGAGAAAAAATACTTCAACTCAAAAATGCCTCGTGGGCTGTGGAGAAACTTTTGAGTTGTCACTCGTGAGATGGTGGATTCATGCATGTCCACTTGATAGGCAATATCTGCCAGTATCATGGGTTTCATGTGTTCCTCTCCCAGCTCAAAGAATTCTTGTTGCTGTTCGACAATACAGGTCGCCACTTTTAACAGGGTTTCATGGCGGCTTTCTAAGCTTTTAATCAACCATTTTGCATCTTGCAGGTGGCTACGAATATATTGTGTATCATCATCGCTAGCTGAACTATTTGCCATCGAAGCATAATGATTGTTAATACTTAGTTTAGGAATGCTATCTGTATTTAGCTCAACTTGCCAGTGTCCAGCTATCTTTTTCACTAAAACATCAGGAATGACGTATTCCGATTCACCTGTATTGATAGACTGCCCTGGTTTGGGATTTAACGTTAAAATCAAATCGATAGCCGTTTTAAGTGCATCTTCTTTTAAACGGGTTAATTTACTGAGCTGCCTAAAATCACGGTTAGCCAGCAAATCGATATGATTACTAATGATTAACCTTGCTTCTTGTAGCCCATTCGTTTCTTTTGGGTAAAGCGAAAGCTGAATCAATAAACACTCTTTCAAGTCTTGAGCAGCAACACCCAAAGGGTCAAAGTGCTGAATGCGTTTTAGTACTGCAATAACTTCTTCTAAACTAATTTCAGGGTTATCAATCCCTTCATGTATATCAGAGATTGTTGTGGTGAGATAGCCAGAATCATCTATGGAATCAATAATTGCGGTAGCAATCGCACGATCTGTATCCGTAAACGGTGTGAGCTCCGATTGCCATGTTAGGTAATCTTGCAATGTTTGCGTTGTTTCACCTTGGTAAACAGGCAATTCATCGAAGCTGTAATCGTTGCTAGTACCTGATGGTGTGCCTGCTGTGTAGATTTCATCCCAATCAGCATCGAGAGGAAGTTCATCAGGCATATCATTGTTTTCTAATGCGTCTTTCGTGTCGAGTTCGCTGCTATCTGTGGTGTCGAGGGAGTCAACCGAGTCAGTTTCAGAACCTAACTCTTCCTGTTCAAGAAGGGGATTAGTTTCTAACGCGAGTTGGATTTCTTGTTGAAGCTCAAGTGTAGAAAGTTGCAACAGACGGATTGCCTGCTGCAATTGAGGGGTCATCGCAAGTTGTTGACTGACTCTGAGCTGCAAACTTTGCTTCATGAAACTGTTTTCTTCTCCCTAAAAACGAAATACGGCCTATAACCGGAAACCTTCACCTAAGTATACACGTTTCACTTGCTCATTTTCCAAGATCATCGTTGGTGTACCATGGGCAATCAGGTGGCCTTGGCTGACAATATAGGCTCTTTCACACACATCTAATGTCTCACGGACATTATGGTCGGTAATCAAAACACCGAGGCCATAGTCACGTAAATGTTGGATAATTTTTTTAATATCCAAGACAGAAATTGGGTCAACACCGGCAAAAGGTTCATCTAATAAGATGAATTTTGGATTAGCGGCCAGTGCCCTTGCAATTTCAACACGGCGGCGTTCACCACCGGAAAGGGATTGCCCCATGCTGTCGCGAAGATGTGTGATGCTAAACTCTTCCATCAGTTCTTCAGCGCGTTCTTTACGTTGGGAAGATGTTAAGTCTTCGCGGATTTCTAATACCGCCATCAGGTTATCATAAACGCTAAGGCGACGGAAAATAGAGGCTTCTTGAGGAAGATAGCCAATGCCGCGGCGTGCACGCTCATGCAGTGGCAGTAAGCTGATATCTTCACCATCAATGAGAATTTTGCCCGCATCCCGCTGAACAATGCCCACAACCATATAAAAGGTGGTGGTTTTACCGGCACCATTTGGCCCTAACAGGCCAACAATTTCGCCTGATTTAACTTCAAGGCTGACATCTTCAACAACCTTGCGTTTTTTATAGGATTTAGCCAGATTCTCTGCGGTTAGTGTCGCCATAACGATTATTTACTCTTACCCGTAGTTGCTGATGAATTGTTTGTTGCTGGGCCTTTTTCTTGCAATTGCGCAGGCAAAATCACGGTTGTTACGCGTTTGCCTTTATCGCTAAAGGCTTCCATTTGTTGTGTTGGCACAACGTAGGTGATTCTATCGCCTTGAATATTGCTGTCTAGCTGCTCTAAATACGCACCGCCCGTTAAAGTGACGAGTTGTTTATCAACTTCATAGCGCGCTTTGTTTGCATGGCCCTTGATTGGTTTACCATCATCTTGTAACTGATAAAATGTCACAGGATTACCGAATGCTTCGATGACGATTTTATCGGAATCACTGCTTGAACGTGTTACAACCACTTTGTTAGCACGAATATCAATTGAGCCTTGTTTAATGATGACATCATCGGTAAATGTGGTGACGTTCTTTTCTAAATCAAGGGATTGCTTAACCGAGTTAATCTTCATCGGTTGCTGGGTGTCACTTTTTAATGCCATTGCAGGGAGGCTAAGAGCCAAAATTGCACTGGCAACTGCTCCTTGAATAAAACGCTTCTTAGTTACTTGATTCATTTTGATGCTCTTCTGGTTGTAACACATAATGAGTTTTCACATCTTCGATTAATTCTGCAGTTCTGGTACGAAGATTCCCCTTCATTTTCAAACCAGTAGAATTAAGACCATGACCCGTAATGGTCACTTTATCGTCAGATGAAACGTCTTGTGTTGTCAAATTGACAACTGCACTTTCAGTTGTAATTCGTTGGATCTGTGATTCTTTTGTTAGGCTATCGACTTGAACATCACTGTACAGATAAAGCACTCTGTCGTTTGTTAACCTTGCTTTGAAGGCTGTGACTGTCCATGTTGGCACACCAGCTTCGTTATAAGTGGTTAAAACGGGTTTCGAAAACCACGTGATTTTCCCTTCAGTATAATTATCAATTTTATCTGAAACGAGTTTATACGCTAGATTTCCCGCTGGGTTATAGACGTAAGTCACTGAATCATCGGTTTGATAATTAGGTTGCCCATCATTGATTACTTTTTCCTGTGAGTCTGATGCGTCATTACCCGCTAAATTCCAGCCGATAAGCCCCAGCGCAACCAAGGACAAAATAATGATTAACCACTTCTTCGTATTGCTCATGAATTCAATCTATTCGTTATATCGATAAGCCTTTCGCTTCTTCCAATTTACCTTGGGAAAGAAGGATCAGGTCACAAAGTTCACGCACTGCGCCCTTACCACCACCGATGCGTGTTACGTAGTTCGCCTTCGGTAGGAGCAGCGGATGCGCATCCGCAACAGCAACAGATAACCCGACTCGTGCCATAACTGGCCAGTCGATGAGGTCGTCGCCAATATAAGCCACTTCGTCTTCTGCTAACTGTAGTGTATCTAACAGTTCGCGATACGCCAAAAGCTTATCGCTCTGGCCTTGGTAAAGATGTGTAATGCCTAACGTTTTTGCTCTATCTTCAAGGAGTTTCGCTTTTCTACCTGTAATAATGGCGACGTCAATATCGGACGTTAACAGGCAACGAATACCGTAGCCATCACGCACATTAAAGGCTTTAAGCTCTTCACCACTATTCCCCATATACACCAAGCCATCGGACATCACGCCGTCAACATCACAAATTAACAGCTTAATTTTGGCTGCCTTTTCAATAACGGATGTTGCCACTGAGCCGTAGCAGGTATCCAAGTTTTGAGAACCCATGGTATTTCCTTATATTATACAACACCTGCTTGAAGCAGGTCGTGCATGTGTAAAACACCCACTAATTTGTTGTCTTGTGCGACTAACAGCGAGGTCACGTGTTTTGATTGCATTAAATTGAGCGCTTCAACCGCTAACATACTTGGCGAAACTCGAATGCCACCTGGGGTCATGAGATCCGCAATTTTTGCGTTGTTCAGGTCAATTCCCATATCAAAAATACGGCGTAAGTCACCATCTGTAAAAATACCTTCAATATTCATCTCGTCATCACAGACGACTGTCATGCCCAATTTTTTACGGGTAATTTCGACTAAAGCTTCACGCAAAGACGCACTTTTAGGAATATGGGGGATATCTTCACCCGTATTCATTAAATCACGAACTAAGAGTAAAAGTTTGCGCCCAAGTGCGCCACCAGGGTGAGAAAGTGCGAAATCATCGGCGGTAAACCCACGGGCAGTCAACAATGCGATAGCTAAGGCATCGCCCATTACTAGGGTTGCAGTAGTACTGGTGGTTGGTGCGAGTCCTAATGGACAGGCTTCCTGTGGCACTTTAATGCATAAATGTACATCTGCATATTTTCCCATATTACTATCAGGGTTGTTCGTCATGCAGATTAAGGGAACCTTAATACGCTTTAAAACAGGCAGTAACGCTAAAATTTCACCAGACTCACCTGAGTTTGAGATTGCCAGTACCACATCTTTATTTGTTATCATCCCTAAATCACCATGGCTAGCTTCGCCCGGGTGAACAAAAAAGGAGGGAGTGCCTGTACTGGCTAAGGTTGCAGCAATTTTACGACCGATGTGCCCAGATTTTCCCATTCCCATCACGACAACTTTACCTTCGCAGCCGAAAATTAATTGGCAAGCATGGTTGAAGTCAGCATTAATATATTGTTCTAGGTTTTTTAAGCCTTCGTGTTCGATATGGAGAACTTCTTTACCTACTTTCTGAAAATCGAAGTTTGACATTTCTCGTTCCATGCGTAGCTTTTAATAAGTGAATCGGATAAGCAAAAATGAATTGTATAACGAATACTTAGTATCGGTAAGTATTTTGTCTGTTAAGCTATCTTTAATGATAGTTTCGTGCCGAATTGTTATTTTACTGTGACCCAAAGTACAATTGGAAAGGTAAAATCTGCTTTTTTTAGCATCTTGAACCAAAAATAGGCAGGTAAATTCGCGTATCCTCACCTTTAATTAATTGTCATATTCTAAGAGCTATCTGCTGTTATTGCAGGCAATTTTTACTGACTATAAATTAATTTGCCCAGTTTTTATCCGTGGCGTTTATACAAAAACACAGTTGTAACATTAAAAGTCACATTTTCGGCGCTATAATACTATAAATTCTATTTCGTTGTGATATTAGACGATTTTCTGTTTATCTTTCGGTAATATCTGAATAGATAAACATGATATTCAGGCATGATGTATAACGAGTTATTTAACAATGCAAGCACAGACAGACAACTTAATCGAAGTACGGAACATGTCCTTTACTCGAGGCAATCGGAAAATATTCGAAAATATTAACCTGACGGTTCCTCGTGGTAAAATTACAGCAATAATGGGGCCATCTGGGATTGGTAAAACCACATTGCTACGCTTGATTGGTGGGCAATTGTGCCCAAGTGAAGGTGAAATTTGGTTTGATGGCGACAATATTCCGTCATTATCACGTTCAAAGCTGTACCAATCACGTAAGAAAATGAGCATGTTGTTCCAATCAGGGGCGTTGTTCACTGATATGGACGTGTTTAATAACGTAGCGTTTCCACTGCGTGAACATACAAATTTACCAGAGTCTTTAATTCGCACGACCGTGATGATGAAATTAGAGGCAGTTGGGTTACGTGGGGCGGCTACATTGATGCCATCTGAACTTTCCGGTGGGATGGCGCGCCGTGCCGCATTAGCTCGCGCCATTGCCCTTGACCCAGATTTGATCATGTTTGATGAGCCTTTTGTGGGGCAAGACCCGATTACAATGGGGGTCTTGGTTAAATTGATTGATGAACTGAATCAAGCGCTTGGCGTAACCTGTGTGGTGGTTTCTCACGATGTGCCAGAGGTCTTGAGCATTGCAGATAATGCGTATATTGTTGCCCAGCAGCATGTGATTGCGCAGGGAACGGGTGAAGAGCTGCGTGATAACCAAGACCCACGTGTGCGTCAATTCCTTGATGGTATTGCTGATGGACCCGTGCCGTTCCGTTTTCCCGCCAATGATTATCTGGCTGATTTATTAGGGTAAAATAAAATGATAATAAAGGCGATAGCAGCCTTCGGACGTCGATGGATTGAGACTTTCTCTGCCTTTGGTCGAGCTGGCTACATGCTGTTTCGTGCCTTATTGGGTAAACCTGAGTTTGGCAAGCAGTGGCCGCTTCTGATGAAGCAACTGTACGCGGTGGGCGTGCAATCATTATTGATTGTTGCAGTATCGGGTTTATTTATTGGTATGGTGTTAGGGCTGCAAGGGTATCTTGTCCTCACCACATTCAGTGCAGAAGCTAGTCTGGGCATGATGGTGGCGCTTTCTTTATTAAGGGAGCTTGGCCCTGTTGTGACGGCCTTGTTATTTGCAGGGCGTGCAGGCTCGGCATTGACGGCTGAAATTGGCTTAATGAAAGCCACAGAACAAATTTCGAGCTTAGAAATGATGGCGGTTGACCCATTAAGACGGGTTATTGCACCACGCTTCTGGGCTGGTTTTATTAGTATGCCATTGTTATCACTGATTTTTGTGGCTGTTGGTATTTTAGGTGGTGCATTGGTTGGTGTGGATTGGAAGGGGATTGATGAAGGCTTTTTCTGGGCATCAATGCAATCTTCTATCGACTGGCGGTTAGATCTGGTTAACTGTGTTATCAAAAGCTTAGTGTTTGCATTCACTGTAACCTGGATCGCACTGTTTAATGGCTATGATGCAATTCCAACCTCGGAAGGGATCAGCCAAGCAACAACGAGAACCGTTGTTCATGCGTCATTGTCTGTTTTAGGACTGGATTTCGTACTTACCGCACTGATGTTTGGGAACTAAGTCATGCAAAGTAAAAAAAGTGAAATATGGGTTGGCTGTTTTATGTTGTTGGCTATCGCTGCCATTATCTTTTTGTGTTTAAAAGTCGCCGATTTGAAATCGATTGGTAGCCAATCCACCTATCAAATATCAGCGTCCTTTGAAAATATTGGTGGCTTGAAAGAAGGTTCTCCGATCAAAGTCGGTGGTGTGGTTGTTGGCCGTGTTGCCAGTATCACCCTCGATAAAAAGAACTATGTGCCTGAAGTGAAAATCGATTTACTAAGTGAATATGACAATATTCCAGATTCAAGTTCGTTATCCATTCGTACATCAGGTTTACTTGGTGAACAGTATATTGCCATGAATATTGGCCCTGATGATGAAGAGTTAGGGATTGCGATTTTGAAAAATGGTGGACGCCTTGAAGACACTAAACCCGCAATGGTGTTAGAAGATTTAATCGGGCAGTTCTTGTATAAGAGTGGCGATAGCCAAGGTGCAGAGCCCGCATCTAAGTAATGTGAAGCTCCCTCAATATAGTTAAAGGAATGAATTATGTTTAAACGTTTAATGATGGTTGCCATGTTGGCTATTGCGCCATTTGCGATGGCAGTAGACCAAACTAATCCATATAAATTAATGGATGAGGCGGCAGCAAAAACTTTTAATCGGTTGAAATCTGAACAACCAAAAATCAAACAAGATCCTGAATATCTAAGAACGATTGTTCGTGAAGAATTATTGCCTTATGTGCAAATTAAATATGCAGGCGCGTTGGTTTTAGGTACTTACTATAAAGGTGCAACGCCTGCACAGCGTGATGCTTACTTCGCTGCATTCGAAGATTATCTTGAGCAGGTTTATGGCCAAGCACTGGCGATGTACCATGGTCAAACCTACCAAATTGCACCAGAACAGCCTGTCGGTGATAAAAATATCGTTGCTATTCGTGTCACAATTACTGACACCAATGGCCGTCCACCGGTGCGCTTAGATTTCCAATGGCGTAAAAATAGTAAAACAGGTTATTGGCAAGCATATGACATGATCGCCGAAGGTGTCAGTATGATCACCACCAAGCAAAATGAGTGGGGCGATATTTTACGCAAACAAGGTATTGATGGTTTAACAAAACAGTTAGAAATCAGTGCAAAAGCGCCAATTACGCTAGAAGAGAAAAACTAATATGAGCCACGCATTGGCATGGGAAAAAACGCAATCAACACTGCATTTGACGGGCTCATTAGACCGTGATTCGTTGATGTCGTTTTGGGATAAAAAATCCCCATTGCTGGAACAGATTGAAAAAATAGATGTTTCTGGCTTAACCCATGTAGATTCAACAGGGCTTGCCATGTTAGTTCGCTTAAAAGGTGAATTCCAAGCCAAAAAACTGCCGCTGAATATTATAGGTGCCAGTGATAACTTGAATACACTTATTGAGTTATATGGGGTGAAAACCATCATTCTGGATTAAGGTGATGAGTCCTAAATTCAGTCAAGTTATGTAAAAATAAGCGCCTCTACGTGCATTTGTGCGTTAGAGGCGTTTTCTTTGGTTTAAGTGTTAGGCTTAATCCTTTAGGATAGGCGTTTATGCTCTTTCAATTCGAGTTGTGACTAATTGGGCACATTCAACTAGAATTAGTCAGAGTAAAATTGAAAAACCACAAATAATCATAATAGAGTCACTATGGAAACCAACGAAATAAAACAAGTATTGATGGAAAAGTTGTCTCTGGATGAGGCTATTGTTACAGGTGATGGTAGCCACTTTCAGGTTATCGCTGTCGGTGACATGTTTGACGGGATGAGCCGTGTTAAGCAACAGCAAGCAATTTATGCGCCATTGATGGAATATATTGCGGATAACCGCATTCATGCTCTATCAATTAAAGCGTACACCCCTGCGCAATGGGAGCGCGATCGTAAACTTAGTGGCCTTTGATTTCAAAGCCTAAGCGAACAGCCTGTACAATTCGACATACGAGAATACTTGAATGGATAAGTTTTTAGTTAAAGGACCAACCCGTTTATCGGGCGAGGTTACTATTTCTGGCGCGAAAAATGCTGCGCTGCCAATCCTGTTCGCTGCTCTATTGGCTGAAGAGCCAGTAGAAATACAGAATGTTCCTCATTTGAGGGATATCGACACCACCATTAAATTATTGAACCAACTTGGCACGAAAGTGAAACGCAATGGTTCGGTATTTGTTGATGCGAGCACAGTAAGCACTTACTGCGCCCCTTATGACCTCGTGAAAACCATGCGTGCTTCTATCTGGGCGCTGGCACCTTTAGTGGCACGTTTTGGTCATGGCGAAGTTTCTCTGCCGGGCGGTTGTGCTATCGGTGCCCGCCCTGTTGATTTACATATTTCTGGTTTAGAACAATTAGGTGCAAATATTGTTCTGGAAGATGGTTATGTGAAAGCCACCGTCGATGGTCGCCTGAAAGGGGCGTGCATTGTGATGGATAAAGTCAGTGTTGGGGCAACTGTCTCAATTATGACTGCGGCAACATTAGCTGAAGGCACCACTGTCATCGAAAATGCGGCGCGTGAGCCAGAGATTGAAGATACGGCCAATTTTTTAAATACCCTAGGCGCAAAAATCACGGGTGCAGGTACTGACCGTATTGTGATTGAAGGGGTTGAACGTTTAGGTGGTGGTACATACCAAGTTCTGCCTGACCGTATTGAAACAGGCACATTCTTAATCGCGGCGGCAGTTTCTCGCGGTAAAGTGATTTGCCGTAATGCACGCCCAGATACACTGGATGCAGTATTAGCTAAATTGCGTGAAGCAGGTGCAACGATTGAAACTGGTGATGACTGGATTAGCTTAGATATGGAAGGTAAACGCCCTAAAGCGGTCACCATTCGTACTGCGCCACACCCAGGGTTCCCAACAGACATGCAAGCGCAGTTTAGCTTACTGAACTTAGTGGCTGAAGGTGCAGGGCTTATCACTGAAACGATTTTCGAAAACCGTTTTATGCACATTCCTGAGCTTATCCGTATGGGTGCGCATGCCGAAATTGAAAGTAATACAGTGTTGTGCCATGGCGTTGAGAAGTTAACTAGCGCACAAGTGATGGCAACGGATTTACGTGCCTCTGCAAGCCTTGTTATTGCCGGTTGTATTGCAGAAGGCACCACAACAGTTGACCGTATTTATCACATTGACCGTGGTTATGAACATATTGAAGATAAACTGCGTGGTTTAGGAGCAGATATTCAGCGTGTTCATTCAGACGACTAACTTTCTCGTTTGTTGAATTAAAACAAAAATGCCGTTCACTTGAACGGCATTTTTTATCGTCAAATTTATTTGTCTGTAATTAACTTGCTTGCCCTTCTGGATTTTCTTCAATCACCACATCGATAGTTTTCATTTCGCCGTCTCGTAGGATTTGCACAGAGGCTTTACTACCTGGGCGAATTTCAGCGACGAAATCCATGGTTTCAGCGGCAGAGATTGCAGGTTTTCCATCAACAGATAAAATAATATCCCCTTGAACAATACCAGATTTAGCGGCTGGACCATTTGGTGCAACTTGGAAAACTCGTAGCCCTTGTATCTGGTTAATATTATTGTTGTTTGATCTAATTTGCGGTAGCTCGCGTGCGGTAATACCTATATAACCACGGATCACACGGCCATCGCGGATCAACTTATCCATGATTTTAGTCGCTAGCGCTGTCGGGATGGCGAAACTTAGGCCTTCTGAAGTCACACCTTGGCCAGCAGTGAAGGAAAGGGTGTTAATCCCAACTAACTCGCCTTCAGTATTAATCAGAGCTCCACCTGAGTTGCCTGAATTAATTGAAGCATCGGTTTGTAAGAAATTTTGCCTACGTGTAGAGCTTAAACCCACACGGCCTGTCGCACTGATAATGCCTTGAGTGACGGTTTGACCAATATTGTAGGGATTGCCAATAGCTAAGACGACATCCCCCACATGGGTGACACGTTGAGTATTGATTGGGATAACAGGGAGGTTATCCGCATCAATCTTCAATATGGCAAGGTCAGTCAATGAATCAGAACCTACCAGTAAGGCATCAAAAATAGCGCCGTCTTGTAGGGCAACTAAGATTTGATCTGGATTATCAACCACATGTTTATTGGTAATGATGTAGCCATTTTGGCTCATAATTACGCCAGAGCCTAACGATTTAAGCTCACGACCAGATTGGGAAAAACTGCCTTTAGAGCTACTGTAGACATAAACTACGGCAGGGGCTGCACGGCGTACGGCTTTATTATAACTAACAGGCTCACTATCCGTTCTGCCATACAGAAAATCCGCTAAACCTTGCGGGCGCAAGGAAGGCACCGCGATGATGATAATCAATGCGATCAATAGGCCTAGCATGACAGAAACAGTAAGCTTCTTTACCATAAGATATTGGAGATTCAGTTATTTTTTAAACATGTACTGAGCATAACATAAAAAAACAGATACAGCAGAGTGATACTGTACCTGTTTTATTGATTTTAAGACCTACTTTTATTAATTAATTGCGCATTAATAAATATAAGGTTTCGCCATCACGTAAGACTTTCATTGCCAGTACTGGGGGCTTACCATCAATGATTTTTCGGAATTGCTCAATAGTTTCAACGCGTTGATCGTTCACGCCAAAGATTAAGTCACCTTTGACTAAGCCAATAGCTGCGGCAGGGGATTTAGGTGCGACGCTGTCCACTTGAACACCACGTGTATTGCTAATAGTCGCATTCGAAATCGTTGCGCCTAATAATGATTCACTTAATTTCTCTGCGCGTGTTGCTGAGCCTTCATCATTTTCAAGCACCACTTTCACATCCATCGGTTTACCTGAACGGATAAGACCAATAGTAATTTCTTTACCGATTTGGCTAGTACCGATTTTGGCTCTTAATTCCGCAAAGCTATTAATGCGTTTACCATCGACAGAGACTAAAACGTCACCTGACTTAATACCCGCTTTTGCAGCAGATGATTTCGGCAGAACTTCACTGACGAACGCACCGCGCTGAGCATCAATATTAAAGGCTTTTGCGATGTCAGAGTTCATCTCAGTTCCTTTAATACCTAAAATACCGCGCTTAACTTCGCCGTGTTTAATCAGCTGCTCGCTCAGATTTTTTGCCATATTACTTGGGATAGCAAAACCGATACCGATATTGCCACCACCCGGTGCTAAAATAGCCGTGTTGATACCAATCAGCTCACCATTTAAGTTCACTAAGGCACCGCCTGAGTTACCGCGGTTGATAGACGCATCAGTTTGAATAAAGTTTTCTAAGCCTTCAAGGTTCAAGCCACTACGACCTAATGCAGAAATAATCCCTGAAGTCGCTGTTTGGCCTAATCCGAATGGGTTACCAACGGCAACGGCAAAATCACCAACACGTAATTTATCGGAGTCAGCAATGCTCACCGCTGTTAAGTTTTTGATATCTTTATCGCTCGAAATTTTTAGTAAGGCGATATCGGTTTGTTGGTCTTTACCAATCAGTTTGACTGCAATTTCACGACCATCATTTAATTGAATTTGAATTTTATCCGCACCATCAATGACGTGGTTATTGGTTAAAATATAACCTTGCTGCGCGTCAATAATAACGCCTGAACCAAGACCTTCAAATGGGCGTACGCTTTGTTGCTGGGAAGGTGCATTTGGACCAAAGAAGAATTTCAACTCTTCTGGAATTTGTTGGTTTTGTACACGGGTTCCCGATACGTGAATATTCACTACGGCAGGCAGAACTTTTTCCAGCATGGGTGCAAGGCTCGGCATATTTTGGCTTTGCGCCGTTGCTGGCAATGTTGCAGGGAGTGCTGCGCTACTTATCGTTGGGATAGTGGCTAAAGATAAGCCTAAACTCATTGCTACTGCGGTAAGAAAAAAGTTTTTTCTTTTCATAATTCAGTCAATTCTCTCAAGAATAAAGGTTAAATTCACTGTGAGCCTTTTGTTTGGCAAACACAATGAGTTCCTATTTGGTTGGTATAAGATTCAATTTTACTGATGACTATGACCACAGATTATGCGCAAAAGTTCCACTTACAGATAGCAATTAACCACTCTTTTACATCTATTTACATGCAACTTAAGTAATACTTTAACTTCTATACGGTAGCTAAATAAATCGTTAAATTTAATTTAGATGGAAATATTGTTCAGGATTATTAAATGAATATTTAACAGCAGATGATACGAATTGAAGGGGGGATTTGAGTCAATACAACAAGAAATCACCAGTAAGGGATGCTCACTGGTGATATACAATTAAAAACTATTTTTCTTTCTCTTCGATTGGGCGAAATAAGCCCGATGCGCCATCCGAATAATCTCTTGGTGGCATTTTTACTGGCGCTTGATCGTTATCGGCTTCAGATTCCGTTAAGCGGTAGTTAAACGGGTTATCTTGCGCTGGCATATCTGGCATTAATTCAGATGAACTTTGTGCCATATGTTGGTAAAGCTGACGGTAATCACGCGCCATTTTATCCAATAATTCTGCGCTACGAGCAAAGTGGCTGACTAATTCTTTACGGTACTCTTCCAGTTCAGTACTTTTTTTGTCGAGCTCAGCTTGCGCTGTTTTTTGTTGGCGAAGTTTTGGATTACCATAGCGGACAACTAATGCACCGATGATAAAACCGACAATCAATCCGATTAATGCATACTCCCAGGTCATGCTGACTCCTTCATTACTTCAATGTTCGCAGAAATTAAGCGTCGTTACCGTTACTATACCTTAAATAATTCAAGTTGCATGTAGACGTCAAGTAAAGCATCTCAACATATTGTAATTTAGTGGTTAAGTGATGATAAAAACCACAACGCTTGAATCGAGTAATTGTAAAACAGTTAACAACTTTAAGAGTGGAATCTTAAGGTGAATTTCCTTACTCTATGATGATGCGTTAACCGAAAGTTAAATGATAACTGAATCTGGTTATAATAAAGGCAGTGTATATCAAATAACGGTAAAAAAACCGAAAATTTTTTAAGGATTATTCAGTTAATGTCACCGATGACCCCGACAATGCGTTATCAACAAGCGCTCGCGGATGGCAATTATCAGCCTGATGACGTACAGAAGCTTGCCGTAGAACGTTTAGATAAAATTTATCAGCAGCTTATTAATGGCACATTAGTCGCACCTAATGAAAGGCCAAACGGTTTTTTTAGCCGTTTATTAGGAAAAACGCCACCCAATAAATCAATAGAGCCAGTTCAAGGTTTATATATGTGGGGCGGCGTGGGGCGCGGTAAAACATGGCTAATGGACATGTTTTATGAAAGCTTGCCCAGTGATCGTAAGCTTCGGTTGCATTTTCATCGTTTTATGAAAAAAGTGCAGGAGGATTTGATGGCCTTACAGGGGCAGGAAAACCCGCTTGATATCATTGCTGATGAATTTAAAAAACAAACTGATGTGCTGTGTTTTGATGAGTTTTTTGTCTCTGATATTACCGATGCAATGATTCTTGGAACATTGTTAGAAGGGCTATTTGCTCGAGGAATCACGTTGGTAGCCACGTCAAATATCATACCCGATAACCTATACCGCAATGGGTTACAACGGGCGCGGTTTTTACCTGCCATCGAACAAATCAAAAAATATTGTGATGTTATGAATGTTGATGCAGGGATTGACTACCGCTTACGCACGTTGACGCAAGCGCACCTCTTTTTATCTCCGATAAATGCACAAAATCGTCAGCACTTGGATGAGGTTTTTGTCAAGCTAGCGGGTAAGCAGGGAGAGATAAACCCAGTTTTAGAGGTCAATCACCGAAAAATGCAGGTACTTCGCTCGGCTGAAGGCGTTTTAGCTGTTGAGTTTAAAGTGCTGTGTGAAGAGCCCCGTAGCCAAAATGACTATATTTATTTATCAAACTGTTACCACACAGTTTTATTGTACGATGTGCCTGTGATGGGGACGAAAGATGAAAACCCTGCACGGCGTTTTCTTGCGCTGGTGGATGAATTTTATGAGCGTAAAGTAAAATTAGTGATTAATGCAGAAGTCCCGATGGAATCCCTTTATCAAGGGCAGCTTTTGGCCTTTGAATACCAACGCTGTTTATCACGTTTACAAGAAATGCAAAGCGAAGAATATTTAAAAATTCCACATTTGACTTAAGTTTTACACGTCCTCGGGAATTTTAGCGCTGAAATAAGCCAAAACGTTCAAATTAAGTACAAATGGCGTTGGATATTCACACAAACGTAAAAAAAATGCATTTGGGGTCGATTTTTGTTTCTGACTTCTCTATAATCTTGCGACCCCACGTTACAGCGCTATTTTTTATTTCCCAAAAAATAACGCATAATGCCAGTTAGGCTGCTCGAAGGGGTAGGTTTACTGGACAAAGAGTCGTGTGAACCTCAGAAAGCTTATGAACATGAGTGTTCACCAACGTGTAACTTCAATATTGGGTAAGTTTTAATGAAAACTTTTACAGCTAAACCAGAGACCGTAAAACGCGACTGGTACGTTGTTGATGCAGATGGCAAAACTTTAGGCCGTCTTGCAACAGAAATTGCTAGCCGTCTGCGCGGTAAGCATAAAGCGGAATACACTCCGCACGTGGATACTGGTGATTACATCATCGTTCTGAATGCAGAAAAAATTGCTGTTACCGGCAAAAAACGCGAAGACAAAATCTACTATCGCCATACTGGCCATGTAGGTGGAATCAAGCAAGCAACTTTCGAAGAAATGATTGCTCGCAGTCCTGAGCGTGTGCTTGAAATCGCGGTTAAAGGCATGTTGCCAAAAGGACCTCTGGGTCGTGCAATGTACCGTAAACTGAAAGTTTACGCAGGTAATGAGCACAACCACGCGGCTCAACAACCGCAAGTTCTTGACATTTAATCGGGATTATAGCAATGGCTGAAAATCAATACTACGGCACTGGTCGCCGCAAAAGCTCATCTGCTCGTGTCTTTATTAAGCCGGGTAGCGGTAACATCACAATCAATCAGCGTACGCTGGAACAGTACTTTGGTCGCGAAACTGCGCGCATGGTCGTTCGTCAGCCGTTAGAATTGGTTGAAATGTTGGAAAAACTGGATCTGTACATCACTGTTAAAGGTGGTGGTATTTCAGGTCAAGCAGGCGCAATCCGTCACGGTATTACTCGTGCACTGATGGCTTATGATGAGACTCTTCGTTCTGATCTGCGTAAAGCTGGTTTCGTTACCCGTGATGCGCGTTCTGTTGAACGTAAGAAAGTGGGTCTGCGTAAAGCACGTCGTCGTCCACAGTTCTCCAAACGTTAATTTATTGCCCTTTGGGCATAAAGTTGATGAAAAAACCCGTCTTTATGGCGGGTTTTTTATTGCCTAAAAATCAGCAAACTGACGTTTAAAGATAATTTAAAAAAGAATTAAATATTATTAGCAGAAAAAAATAACGAATTAGTCTAAAATTTAAAATAATCACTCTTTGATAATAAATATGGTGTTTCCCCATCATATTATTTAGATAACCATAGAGCTAACTTTAAGGTTTATTGTCTTTAAATATTAATCAATTCAGCTTTTAATTTTGATTTTTGCACTATAACTCTCTTTCAATGAAATAAATCTATGATTTTTCCTATTGCGCCCCCCTAAACTGTACAAAATCTGTTAGAATATGCCCCTGTTTTTTTATTTCATCATTTCTCGCCTTTTTGTGCGGGAGGGTTGTGTTGACTTTCAGTATGGATAAATGAAAGTAGAACACAGGGGATTTTAAAATGGGTAACGGGTAATTAAAAATTAATTACATTTCGTCCATTTTTGTAATTTGGAGGTTTTAATGGCTGTCGCTCCTAACAAACGTTCGGTAATGACATTGTTCTCAGGCCCAACTGACATTTTTAGCCATCAGGTACGTATCGTCCTGGCAGAAAAAGGGGTTAGCGTCGAAATTGAACATGTTGAACCCGGTCATCCGCCTCAAGATCTCATTGATCTCAACCCGTACCAAAGCGTTCCGACACTTGTTGACCGTGAACTGACTTTATATGATCCGCTGATTATCATGGAATATCTTGATGAGCGTTTCCCTCATCCGCCATTAATGCCTGTTTATCCAGTTGCACGCGGAACTAGCCGTCAATTAATGCATCGCATTGAAAAAGACTGGTATTCTCTGATGCACAAAGTAGAAAAAGGCAGCGCTCAAGAAGCGGATAGTGCTCGTCGTCAATTAACGGAAGAATTAATCGCCGTTTCGCCTGTTTTTGCCGAAATGCCATTCTTTATGAGTGATGAATTTAGTTTAGTTGATTGCTATTTAGCGCCGCTATTATGGCGTTTACCTGTACTGGGCATCGAATTGAAACCAGCGAATAGCAAACATTTGCAAATGTATATGCAGCGTGTGTTCGAACGTGATGCATTTTTAGCATCTCTGACTGAATTAGAACGCGAAATGCGTCTCTCAGCAAGAGGCTAAAAGTATGATGGAAATGACAGCAATGTCACCACGTCGCCCCTATCTGTTACGTGCCCACTATGAGTGGTTACTCGATAACGATATGACCCCGCATTTGGTGGTTGATGTCACTGTTCCTGCTGTTAACGTGCCGATGGAATTTGCTCGGGATGGGCAAATTGTATTGAATGTTGCGCCACGCGCTGTGGGTAACTTTGAAATTACCAACGACGAAGTTCGTTTTAATGCGCGTTTTGGTGGTGTTCCACGTCAAGTGTATGTCCCTATGGCCGCAATTATGGCGGTGTATGCACGGGAAAATGGTGCAGGAATGATGTTTGAACCTGAAGCCGAATATGACGCACAAATATCGTCTGATTTTGAAGATATGGATGGTCCGCAAGAAGATGGAATTACATTAGTTCAAGATAGCTCGTCGGTTGAACATAACACTGAAGGGCCTTCGGACGATGAACCACCAAGACCACCGAAAGGTCGACCCGCACTAAGAGTGGTTAAGTAGCGAGTTTACTTCATATTGATAGATAAACAGGGGGAAATTTCCCTCTGTTTTTTTATGCCTTTTTATACGCCTAAAAAAAGCAAAATACCCTCAGCGGCATTGCGTCCATCCGCAATCGCATTGACAACAAGGTCTGAACCTCGAACCACATCACCCCCAGCAAATATTTTTTCGTTGGAGGTTTGGAAAGGAAACTGGCTGTTGCGATTTGCGCAAATATGCCCCCGTGAGTCAAGCTGCACAAAGTTCTCTTCAATCCAAGGTTGTTTGTGTGGATGAAAACCAAAAGCCACAATGATGGCATCAGCTTGAATTGTAAAGTCTGAATTTATGATAGGCTCTATGGACGTTCGCCCTTCTTTGAACTCACCATTTTGTGTGTGAATGACAGAAACCCCGCTAACCTGTTTAGCCTCATTCAAAAGAATCTCAGTGGCTTGTAAATTAAAATGAAATTCAACGCCTTCTTCAAGTGCATGATTTACCTCTTTTTGTGAGGCTGGCATACTTCGTTTGTCACGCCGATATAGACACGTTACCTTCGAAGCGCCTTGGCGAATAGCTGTTCGTACACAGTCCATTGCTGTATCTCCACCGCCTAGCACGACCACATTTTTTCCTTGTAAATCGATATAAGGTTCAAGTGGTGATGGGGAAAGCTGCATTAAATGGCGGGTATTCGCGATTAAATAAGGCAGGGCATCATAACAACCATGAGCGCCATTTCTGCGCAGTTCACCTTTAATTGCACTGTAAGCACCTGTCGCGATGAAAATCACGTCATAATCCGTCTCAAGCGTATTTAGGTGTATATCCTGACCGATATCGATGTTAAGTCGAAATTGAATTCCCATTTCGGTGAAAATTTCGCGCCGTTGCACCATGACCTGCTTTTCTAATTTAAATGCAGGTATTCCAAAGGTTAATAAACCGCCGATTTCTGGGTGTTTATCAAATACAGTTACCTGCACGCCGTTGCGAGCTAAAACATCAGCACAAGCAAGGCCTGCTGGGCCTGCACCTATGATGGCAACACGGTAATTTACTGGTGAGACATGGGAAAGGTCTGGCCGCCAACCGAGGGAAAACGCAGTGTCATTGATGTAACGTTCTATATGACCAATGGTAACGGCGCCAAAGGTGTCGTTCAGGACACAGGCCACTTCGCACAGTTTATCCTGTGGGCAAATACGGCCACAGACCTCGGGTAAGCTATTGGTATGATGAGATAATTCAGCGGCTTCAATAATACGGCCTTCTTCCGCTAACTTTAACCATTTTGGAATGGCATTATGCAAGGGGCATTTCCATTCACAAAACGGACTGCCACATGAAAGGCAACGGCTTGCTTGCTGCTGCATCTTCTCGACATCATCAGGCTCATAAATTTCGATGAAATTTATTTTTCGAATATCGACCTTTTTTTTTAGTGGTTCATTTCGTGGGAGACCGATAATTTTTGAGCTCATGGTGTTCCTTGCTGAACTTAGTCTGAATTTACATTATACAGTAGGCTTTCAAACAGGAAGTTTAGCATGGCTAAAGTAAGTATAAGCCACATGATTGATTTATTTTTCAATCGATTATGATAAAAACTCACTCAAGAAACATTTTTACCCAAGCTAAAACAAAGAAAATATCTGATTGTTATTTACCATTAATGATAAAAAATGGCTATTGAATGAGCAGGATCGACATTTTGTATTAATAAACATCCGAATCTGCCCTGTTTGATATATGATTCAGAGAGAATTTTACTAAGGGGTGGTTATGAAAGTACTTCGCGGCCTTGCGCAATACTATGTCGATTTGATGATGAAACTCGGGTTGGTACGGTTTTCACTGTTACTGGCATCCGCACTTGTTGTGCTGGCCATGATTATGCAAATGGCTGTCACTATTTTTTTGCGTGGGCACGTAGATAGTTTGGATATGGTCGGGTCTATTTTCTTTGGACTTATCATCACCCCGCTTGCCGTTTATTTTCTTTCTGTTGTGGTCGAACAACTGGAGGAGTCACGCCAACGGCTATCGCGTATGGTGGACAAACTCGAAGTCATGCGTAAGCGTGATGCTGAATTAAACACGCAATTACAAGGGAATATTGAGCAGCTCAATCTTGAAATACTTGAGCGCGAAAAAGCGGAGCGCGCACATTTAGAATTGCTTGAGCAACTTAAGCAAGAAATGAAATACCGTGAGCTAACCCAAATTGAACTTGAGCAGCAATCTGTATTACTGCGTTCATTTCTTGATGCTTCCCCTGATTTAGTTTATTACCGCAATGAAAATAACGAATTTTCGGGTTGCAATAGGGCAATGGAACTCCTGACGGGGAAAAGTGAAAAGCACTTAGTTGGGCTGACCCCACTAGATATTTATGATGTGGAAATTGCCTCCAAAGTGATGGAAACCGATGAAAAAGTGTTCCGCCATAATGTTTCCCTGACCTATGAACAATGGTTGGTTTATCCCGATGGTAGAAAAGCCTGTTTTGAGCTACGAAAAGTGCCATTTTATGACCGCGTTGGTAAACGTCACGGCCTCATGGGCTTTGGTCGCGATATAACAGAGCGTAAACGCTATCAGGAGGCGTTAGAGAACGCGAGTAGGGAGAAGACCACATTTATTTCAACAATCAGCCACGAGCTTCGTACCCCTCTTAATGGCATTGTGGGTTTGAGCCGAATTCTGTTAGACACCGATCTCACTTCGGAACAATCTAGCTATTTAAAAACTATTCATGTTAGCGCAGTGACATTAGGAAATATCTTCAACGATGTCATTGAGATGGACAAAATTGAACGTCGTAAGGTTCAGTTAGATAACCAACCAATCACATTATCTGAGTTTGTGAATGATCTTGAAAATTTAAGTGGTCTATTAGTCCAGCCTAAAGGGCTTAAATTTGTTCTGGATGTTGCCCCAGCGTTACCGAAAAAAGTACTCACGGATGGGACGCGTCTGCGCCAAATATTGTGGAATTTGATTGGTAATGCGGTCAAATTCACACAAAAAGGTGAAGTGAAACTAAGTATCTGGCAAGAGTCTGAAAATAAATTGTTTTTTAGGGTGCAAGACAGCGGAATTGGTATCCCTCAAGATGAGCTAGATAAAATTTTTGCAATGTACTACCAAGTAACAGATTCTGCAGGGGGGAAACCTGCAACAGGAACGGGGATTGGGCTTTCTGTATCCCGACGACTAGCACAAAATATGGGGGGGGATATCCAAGTTGAAAGCCAAATAGGTGAAGGTTCTACATTTACGTTATTTATTTCTGCCCCCGTTGTTGAAGATGAGGTTGTGGAGTTTGAAGAAAGTGATGACGACTACCCATTACCCGCTTTACATATTTTATTAGTGGAAGATATTGAACTAAACGTGGTTGTGGCATGCTCTGTGTTAGAAAATCTAGGGAATACAGTTGATGTCGCAATGACGGGTAAAGATGCACTATCCATGTTTGCACCTGGCGAATACGATTTAGTGCTATTAGATATTCAGCTACCCGATATGACAGGGTTGGATATTTCAAGACAGTTGAAACAACAGTATGACAAAGAGGATTTACCCCCCCTCATTGCGCTGACAGCAAATGTACTTAAAGATAAAAAAGAGTACTTTTCTGCGGGTATGGACGGCGTTTTAAGTAAACCATTATCCGTTCCGGCACTAACCCAGATTATTGAGCAATTTTGGGGAGAACAGGCTTCTCACGCTGAAGATGAAGCACCTAGTGAAATATCAAAATCATCAGTTGATGAGTCAAGGTTAGATTGTGAAATGCTGGAGCAATATATCGAATTGGTCGGCCCTAAATTAATTTATGACGGTTTAGAGGTATTTGAAAAAATGCTTCCGGGTTACTTAGCAATTCTCGATTCGAATATGGTTGCAAAGGATCAAAAGGGCATTGTAGAAGAAGCTCATAAGATTAAAGGTGCAGCGGGTTCTGTTGGCTTAAGGAATTTACAGAAAATTGCTCAGCAAATTCAATCTCCTGATTTACCCGCTTGGTGGGATAATGTTCAAGAATGGGTTGATGAATTAAAACAGGATTGGAAAGGCGATATAGAAACTTTAAGAAACTGGGTTGATGAGCGTACAAAAAAATAACCCCAACCGAAGTTGGGGTGCGCGAATACTGCGCCAACACCAGGGAAATCATTGATTTGCATGTGGTTTTCATTCTAGGCAAATCATTAAATTAGGCTAATCGCGGTAAGCAATAACATCAAGATACCAAAATTTAGCGAATCTGTTACAAGATTCATTAAAATCTGTGATGAAGATTGATGTTTGTCTATCTTATCGCTTGAGAGATAATTTACTACAAATGGAGCAAGATATGAAATCAATTGCGGTTATTTTAAGTGGCTGTGGTGTATTTGATGGAAGCGAGGTTCATGAGTCAGTATTAACTATATTGGCTTTGAGTGAAAATAATGCTGAAGTTCATTTTTTTGCGCCTGATGATTTACAACCTGCTGTTATAAATCATCTAAATGGAATGGAAAAAACAGATAAGCGGAATCAATTAGAGGAATCTGCACGTATTACTCGTGGTAAAATATCCCCTTTATCCTCTGCTGATGCCTCTAAGCTAGATGCGCTCATCATTCCTGGTGGGTTTGGCGCGGCAAAAAATTTATGTAATTTTGCAGTCAAAGGGAGTGACTGCGAAATTAATAAAGAACTATTAAGTTTAGTTCGCCAAATGCACCAGCAGAAAAAGCCGCTAGGGCTGATGTGTATTGCGCCTGTTATGCTACCGAAAATGTTAAATACATCAGTAGAATTAACTATTGGTGATGATAGCGAAACGATTGTACAAATAGAAAATATGGGCGGTAAACATATCAAATGTTCTGTTGATGACATTGTTGTTGATGAAGTTAACCGAGTTGTCACAACCCCTGCTTATATGCTGGCACAATCAATTTCTGAAGCAAATATAGGGATTAATAAACTCGTTCAGAAAGTATTGGAAATGGCGTGATTATTTGAATGCTAACTATTGTTTCTAGATTATGGCACTGGTTAAAGAAGATCACATTTTCATTACTTGTGGTGTGGTTTTGTACTGTTATCATCTTTAAATATGTCCCTGTGCCATTCTCCGCGGTTATGGTTGAACGCCAAATAGGCGCATGGTTAAACTTAAATTTTTCTTATGTTTCAAACTCTGCTTGGGCAAGTGAAAAACAGATCTCTCCGTATATTTATTTAGCGGTTATCGCATCTGAAGATCAAAATTTTCCACATCACTGGGGTTTTGATCTTAATGCAATTGAACGTGCTTATAAACATAATGCGATCAATAAACAATCAATTAGAGGTGCTTCAACAATCTCCCAGCAGACCGTTAAAAATCTATGGTTGTGGGATGGCAGAAGCTGGATTAGAAAGGGTCTGGAAACATTAATGACGCCAGTAATGGAGCTTATGTGGTCAAAACAGAGAGTACTGACTGTTTATCTTAACATTGCTGAGTTTGGAGAGGGGGTTTTTGGTGTCGAAGAGGCTTCAAAAAAATTCTTTAACAAGCCTGCTAGTAAGCTTTCTATGAGTGAGGCTGCACTTTTAGCGGCGGTTCTTCCTAATCCACATCGCTATAGTGTGAAATCACCATCTTCTTATGTCTTGAAGAGACAGGCGTGGATACTGAACCAAATGCACCTTTTGGGCGGTAAGAATTTTCTGAAAGTAAACGATATTTTGTCTGAATAAGAAAAAAGCCATAGTTTTTCACTAATGGCTCTTATTCTTATTCGGATATATTATTGTTTATGATTAATTGAGATAAGTGAAAGCGGTCGTAACTCGACGGACTCCGTCAGTTTCACTGGCGATTTTAGCCGCAGCATCACCTTCTTGCCTTGTTAATACGCCAAGTAAAAAAACTTCACCATTTTCAGTAATCACTTTTACGCTGCCTGATTTAACACTATCACTCGCTAAGATTTTCGATTTAACTTTAGTTGTCAACCATGTATCTTTGGAGGCAGTGCCTAAATCGACAGGCTCACCGCTACGTACTTCATTATAAACTGATACTGTGCCATCAACATTAGAGGCGATTTGCTTAGCGCGTTCAGCCCATGACATATCAGGTGTTTGCCCAGTTAATAGCACATTACCTTTATAGGCAGTGGCAATAATACGTGCCTTACCTGTAATTTCTTTATCTTTATTTAATTGCCCACTTACACGAGCTTCTAGCGTACCATCATCCACCTGCTGGCCGACGGTTCGTGGGTCAGAAGCACTTTTTGTGGCAACAGCTGCAGAGCCAACAACAGCGGCACCAATACAGCCCTGTAAAAGAATCGTACTGATTACTACGGCAAAAATGGGTATTAATCGCATTTTGTCTCCTTAATCATCCTGATGGGGGAAAAGGGTATTATCTATAAGATCGCATAGACAATTTACAGTCAGAAGATGAACTTCTTGAATTCGAACGCTGCGCTGAGAAGGAATTCGGATTTCAACATCTTGTGGGCCAAGTAACCCCGCTAGTTCTCCACCATCGTAGCCTGTAAGGGCAACAATGGTCATATCTCGTGTCACAGCGGCTTCAACAGCTTTAATAATATCGCTACTATTTCCATGGGTGGAGATAGCCATTAAAACATCACCATGCTGCCCTAAAGCTCTCACTTGTTTCGCATAAATTTCGGTGGGCTGTTTACTTCCAGAAATCGCAGTAAGTACTGCATTGTCGGTATTCAGCGCAAGAGCAGGAAGACTCGGGCGTTCAGTTTCAAACTGGTGGATCATGCTAGCAGCAAAACGTTGTGCAGTAGCGGCGGATGCACCATTGCCACAACATAAAATTTTGTTGCCATTAAGCAAAGACTGAACCATCATCATAGCGGCTCTAGAAATCGCATCGGGCAGCGCTTCGGCAGCTGCAATTTGAGTTTGAATGCTTTCGGTGAAACAAACTTTTATTCTATCTAGCACTGGTTTTTTCCTGTAAAAATTTACCCGTTATTCTTCGCACTGTCGCTGTGTTGACTGCAATCGCTAACCCTAATCACATACTTTTGTATGCTCATAGGGATTAGCTCATTTGTCGCCTTGCGACAGTACGAATTATTTAGGGTAAACCCGTCATGTTCACACTGTCGCTGTGTTGACTGCAATCGCTAACCCTAATCACATACTTTTGTATGCTCATAGGGATTAGCTCATTTGTCGCCTTGCGACAGTACGAATTATTTAGGGTAAACCCGTCATGTTCACACTGTCGCTGTGTTGACTGCAATCGCTAACCCTAATCACATACTTTTGTATGCTCATAGGGATTAGCTCATTTGTCGCCTTGCGACAGTACGAATTATTTAGGGTAAATCCGTCATGTTCGACCGTCGCTGTGTTGACTGCAATTGCTATTAGTAAAGGACATAATAGCTTGCTGACGAATATTAACCTTCTTCATTAAAGGCGTTTTGTATCCATTCGAATTGGTTGCCCGTAATCGCGCAAATATCAAATCGACAGGCACTGGTTTCGAAACTCTCTTGCCGTTGTGCGAGCCAAATCTTGGCTGCGGCTAATAACTTTCTACGTTTATGCCAGTTTACTGATAAAAGTGCGTCACCGTAATCACAATTTTTGCGAAATCGCACTTCAACAAACACCCAACCTGTTTTATCACGCATAATGAGGTCAATTTCCCCACCTCGATTTCTGGCATTGCGTTCAATAAAAGCTAGCCCCTGTTTTTTCAGGAAAGTGAGAGCTTGATTTTCGTAATATCGGCCAGTTAACCATCTTAAGGATTTTTGAATTGCTTTCATGACGTCCTTGTCTGAAAAAAGCCATCATCCTGATGGCTTATCTTTTATTTTACTGAGCAGGGACAACCTGCCCTTGTTTAAACTGTAGCCATGGCAATTCACGAAATACCACGCAGTTAGCCTGTGTACTCAATGTTCCAGAGGCACCATTGATTCTCACTTGGCCTGCTTGTTGCAGTTTGTCGTAATTATTCGCTAATGACCATGCATCAATCCCCATCGCATATAAACGGAATAATGAATAATCATTGCTGAGTTTTTGTTGCGCTTGCTTGCGTAGGTTATTATTTGCACCTGCAAGCAGTGGGATCTCGCTAAATTTTACGCCATCCATTTCAAAACGGTAGTCTGCGCCTGAACCTGCTTGGTTGCTGCGAGAGCTGGTATAAAGTGCAGGGCGAGAGCGAGAGCTGATTGCCATTTCAATCATCGGTTTAATCAGTGTGAGTTCATCGCGCGTCGCAACGATATAAACAGAGTCGATTACGCCACTTGCATCGCCTAACTGGTTGCCAGTGTTAACTGGTGTTCCTGTCATTCGAATTCCTGCACCACGGTTAATAGATTCTTTTAATGAAGGTACTGAACCGAAGGTTTGCATTAATACCGCTCCGCCACCTTTTGACTGCCACCCTTGTGCGAAGGCTTTGGCTATCCTATCCCCAAACGCATTCGCAGGCACTAAAACTAATGGCATTTGCTTACCTTGTGCTCGCATATACGCAGCGGCATTTTGTGCTTCATCCTCAGGAGAAAGCGAAAAGTAGCAAAGATTTGGGCGTGGCTGTAATTGATCGGTATCCAATTCGTTCAATGCTAATACGCTAACGGGTGCACCCATTTGTGCGATAGCTTGCACGTCATTTTTTAATAATGGGCCAACAACAAGGTTGAAACCTTCGTTCTTCGCTTGCTCCAATAACTGGGGCATTGGCTTGCCTGTTGTATCAAACACTTTGATAGTTTGTGTGTTAACTGGTGTGGCATCAATACGTAGGCTAGAGGTGAGGATATCGGTATCTGCTGGTGCATCACCTGTCGTATTCGCAACTTCTGCATAAATCTGGTCTAGCACATCGTTGCCACTACTTGGCGGCGGTGTCGTTCTTACAGGAGCTACAGCACCTTGTGGAATACCTTTTTGCGCATCCATAAACCCTTGCATAATGGCCTGACCAAACACTTTGCCTTGGCCACTCATCGGGAGGAATAAGGCAATTTTTGGGCTGCTGCCGACACGAGGCAACATCGCTTGGATAAGCTGAGTTGGGGCTAATGCAGCGCCAGGGTTGTTAGAATAGCGCATTTTCCAGTCGTTAAAGCCAGTGCGGAGGGCGTCAGGGTCATCTTGGTTATTTTGATAAATATCGAGTAGATCAACCCAGCCTTGGAGAATATTTTCCTCTGTGCCAATTCCGTGAATCTGATCTGGCGTCAACTGTGTTAACATCTTCCATAATCCATCGATGTTAGCTTGGCGTTCAGCCGCTGTCTTTAATAAAGGCTCTTGGCTAATGTAGGCACGAAGCGCTTCCAGCGAAGGTTTGCCTTGAGCCGCATCAATGACAGCTTGGTAGCTGCTGGCATCGGACGCACTTTGCTCAGGTGTTTTTTGGGTGGAAGGAAAATAATCTGAGACAATTTGGCACCCTGAGAGTGCAAATGTAGACAGCATTGCTGTGCAGATTAACCCTTTTTTCAAATGCAAAAAAATTGAAGGACGCATACTGTATCCAATGGTGTATTTTTCAATTGCTTAATTTTAAACCGGCTATTCGGATGAAACAATGAACCAACCTAATCAAGCTGTGGTTATGGCATCCACGCTGTATATCGTCCCAACACCGATTGGGAATATGGGCGACATCACGCAACGCGCGCTGGATGTTCTTAAACATGTTGACCTTATTGCGGCAGAGGACACTCGGCATTCAGGCATTTTATTACAAAATTTCGCGATAAATGCACGACTGTTTGCTCTGCATGATCATAATGAACAGCAAAAGGCAGATCAATTAATTAGCAGACTTCATCAAGGTGATAGTATCGCATTAGTCTCAGATGCAGGTACACCTTTAATTAATGATCCGGGTTATCATTTAGTCAATCGCTGCCGTGCAGCGGGTATTCGAGTGGTGCCTTTACCGGGTGCTTGCGCGGCGATTACTGCGCTGTCAGCTGCAGGCTTGCCTTCAGACCGCTTTTGCTATGAAGGTTTTTTACCTGCAAAAACAAAAGGCCGGAAAGATGTCTTGCAATCACTCGAACAAGAAACACGCACGCTGATTTTTTATGAATCAACCCATCGCCTACTAGACAGTTTAGCAGATATGGTGGAAGTCTGGGGGCCGGATCGTCATGTTGTTTTAGCCCGCGAAATCACCAAAACATGGGAGTCTATTGAAGGGCGCCCTGTGGGGGAGTTATTGGCTTGGGTGAAAGAAGATGAAAACCGTCATCGTGGGGAAATGGTATTAATTGTTGAAGGCTATAAGAAGCCTGAAGATGATTCTGCCATTTCACCAGATGTTATCCGCACGCTTAATTTATTGCAAAAAGAGCTACCACCGAAAAAAGCAGCGGCGATCACCGCAGAAATTTACGGCTTAAAGAAAAATATGCTGTATAAATTGATGTTAGATAATCAAGGTGATGAATAATTTTTAAGCAAATAGCGCTATCAAAGGCTTAAGTCGTCAATTGCCTGCCCGAAAGTCTGTACAAGCCGTAGCAAAGTGCCTATAATTCGCCGCGGAGTTGGCCAGACAACCGCTGCTTTATCGTAGTCCCTTCGGGAGACGGGTAGAGGGGAGGAAAGTCCGGGCTCCATAGGGCAGGGTGCCAGATAACGTCTGGGAGGTGCAAGCCTACGACTAGTGCAACAGAGAGCAAACCGCCGATGGCCTGTTTACAGGATCAGGTAAGGGTGAAAGGGTGCGGTAAGAGCGCACCGCGCGACTGGCAACAGTTCGTGGCACGGTAAACTCCACCCGGAGCAAGACCAAATAGGGGTTCATATGGTGCGGCCCGCATTGAACTCGGGTAGGTTGCTGGAGCCAGTGCGCAAGTGCTGGCCTAGATGAATGGTTGTCCACGACAGAACCCGGCTTATCGGCCAACTCCCATTTTTTCGTCATACTTCTTTTTTCGTCATATTTAGCGCTGTCACAGCGTTAGCTTCATTCAGCCACACGGGTCACATACTTTTGTATGCTCCCCGTGATGTCTTCATTTTGCTGCCTTGTTACAGCACTAACTATTTAGAAAAAATCCGAGCTTAAAAGAAAAGTGCGTTTTTAATTTTTCGTCATATTTAGTGCTGTTACGGCGTTAGCTTCGTTCAGCAACACTAGTCACATACTTTTGTATGCTCCTTTTTTCGTCATACTTCAAGCTGTGCCTGTGTTGGCATCATTCGTCAACCCTAGTCACATACCTTTGTATGCTCCTAGGGATTTCCTCATTTTGCCGCCTTGGCACAACTCGAATTATTTAGAAAAAACTGTAATATTTTTCTTTTTCTTTTTCTTTTTCTTTTTCTTTTTTGGTCTGCCTTCATCATTTTGTTGTATCAAAGCATCAACATCACCACGCTCTGATGCAAATCAATACGCTCTTTGAATATGTAAATACAATAATGGTATTTAAAATGCATGTTAAAGAGATAGGCTAAATGGCAAAGAAACCCCATATTCGCTACATGCGACGTCCCGGTACGGTGGGTGGTAGGCTTCCTTGGAATGACAGACGAAATGCCTCAACATGGCGAAAAGTCGTCCAAATTATACTGCTGGCGATAAACCTTTATATCGGTATTACCTTCTATTACTGGGTACGTTACTTCGAAACTGCAGGGGAAACGCTATACCTACCGCGTCCGGGTGGGATTGAAGGCTGGCTGCCTATTGCAGGGTTAATGAATGTAAAATACACATTAGAAACAGGAAACTTTCCGCCGATTCATGGGGCGTCGATGTTTCTTTTAGTGGCGTTTATTCTTATTAGTTTACTGTTGAAAAAATCCTTTTGTTCATGGATGTGCCCGATAGGCACAATATCGGAATATACAGGGAAACTAGGGGAAAAATTGTTTCGTTATCAAATCAATCTCCCTAAATGGCTAGATATTCCACTGCGAGGCTTAAAGTATGTGCTGTTAAGCTTCTTTCTTTATATTGCATTTTCTATGTCAGCGCAGATGATCCAATACTTTATGATGTCACCTTATGGGATCATTATTGACGTCAAAATGTTGGATTTCTTCCGCCATATTAGCGACTTTGCATTAATTAGCGTGGTAGTTTTGGTGGTGCTGAGTGTGTTTATTCGCAATGTTTGGTGCCGTTATCTCTGTCCTTATGGCGCGCTGTTGGGGCTATTTTCACTACTTTCACCCGTTAAAATTCGCCGTAATGTAGAAAGCTGCATTGATTGTGGAAAATGTGCGAAAAACTGCCCATCGCGCATTCCAGTGGATAAGCTTATCAAGGTAAGGACGGTAGAGTGCACGGGTTGTATGACCTGTGTGGAGTCCTGCCCAGTTGCGTCAACGCTGGATTTTTCACTGCAAATGCCCACGCAAAAACGTCAATTTCCGTTGTCGGGGATTGCCATGGCGATTTTGACCTTGGCAATCTTATTTATCATGATTGGCATTGCTGCTTTCTTCGGGGTATGGGATAGCCCTGTGCCTGATAATTATTGGTTTCATATTATACCGAATGCACGAAGCATAGGTCATTAATCGAGAATGAAAAAAAGCCCCACACAGACTAAATGAGTGGGGCATTTGTTGTTTTGGTCATTTTGTCTCAATGACTCGGTTTGTAATGTCTCGCTTATATTTATTTTCTAACTTCTATTTACTGCTTTTTACTACTTTTAACGCATCAATTAACCGCTTGCTTAACCATCTGCAATAATTGACGCACATCTTCTGGGCGTGTATTGCCCGTATCTTTATCAATAATTGAACTATAAATATGAGGAATGATTTTCTTCACGCCAGCATCGAGGCCGATTTGCAAAATTTCGGCAAAATTGTCTAAATCAATACCGCCAGTCGGCTCTAAAGAAAAATCAAATTTTGCACAAGCTTCAGCGATAGCTTTATATTCTTCAATATAGGTTAACCCTTTCATATTGAAGAATTTAACTGAGTCAGCCCCCATGTCTTTTAGCATCATAATTGCGGTTTCGATAGGAACGATACCGTCAGGTGCTTGGGAGCTTAGCGGGCCCGTAGATATTTTTACCATACCAATTGTGCCTGTTGGGGAAATCAGCGCATTCACAAACGTTTCATTTTGACCGAGTAAAGCACGGCTGACTGGTGCTCCAGTAAACACTTGGTTGACATGCTGTGGCTGAATTTCTTTTGAAATCAAAGAAACCATTGTGGATTGATTTGGGTCACCCGCCCCCAAACCCACAGATAATGCATTGTCGGTTTCTTTGGCATAAATGCGCATATCGGCGATAGCGCTATCTAAGTCAGGGTAGTTTTTCGATAACACACCAACAACAACAAAGGTTTCTGCGGCGGTATAGATATCTTTGGCATTTTGGTGGCTACCTGCCAACACATTTAAACAAACGCGGTCACGGTAAAAATTCGGTGACAATTTCATCTTAAATTCCTTCTACTAACAAACGAATATTCTTTGAAATAACATCAAGTTGTTCAGTACTGACACTGCGGATATCCGCTTCAACTTTCCCTTCGTTGGCTTTATATTCACGGAAGTAAATGGCGGTATCGCCTTGTTTTAAGTCAGCCATAATTTGATAGGTTGTTTTGCCAATCACTTTTTCATCAAAGCTGATTTCGGTACGGGCGATGTCGCGCCCTGCGGCATCCCAGACGACTTGGGCTGAAATACCCTTAATGGCATTGAGATCACTGATAAACTTCGTCATTCGCGTGACCATTTCTGCACCTGTTTCTTTTTGTGCAGTTAGGTATTGTTCGATAGCAAGGGTTAAGCCCAAAATGCCTTCTTTACCAACTTTCATCGCACGACCAATGCCTTGGCTTTGGCGTTTTACCCACTCAACATACTGTTTTTTACCAACAACTAAGCCACTGGTCGGCCCTTCAATAGCCTTTGCACCACTGTAAATCACAATATCGCCACCCGCTTGGTAATACGCGGTTAACTCTTCTTCTGCGGCTGCATCAACAATCAATGGCAGCTGGTGGTCATGTGCCACTTTGGCCGCTTGTTCGACGGTTAACATACTTTTTTGCACAGTATGGTGTGACTTGATGTATAAAATTGCTGCCGTATTTGGGGTGATTTTCGCGGCTAATTGCGCCGCGCTGCATTCGTTTGCAAAGCCAGCTTCAATCACTTTTCCGCCCCCTAAAGACACCATGGTGTCTACAGGTGCACCAAAGTTGACGTTATGCCCTTTTGGTAAAATAATTTCACGCGGAACAACTTTTTCCGATGAATGCAGGTTCAGCAATAAATCATCATCGTCCTGAACAATCACACCCGCAACAGCTTGGGCAATACCTGCTGAGGCGCAAGACACCACGACAGCAGCTTCGACGTTCAGCAAATTGGCTATGTATTCACCTGTTTTATTAACTAAATCTTTAATTTCAAAGTAATTGTTAAGTCCGTAAGCAACACGTTCAACAACTTCAGGCGTCGGTGTGGATACGCCGAGTATGGTCATGCGGCCAGATGCGTTGATAACGTGTTTTAACTGATACTTCTCATAAATCGATTGCATGTTCAGATTCGCCTTGTGCATGAATAATATGTTTACCACCAACGATAGCGGCAAGAGGCACAAAGCGGTGTGTGCCTATGCGCTGCTCGCCTTCTGCATCAGTGAGTTCAGTTTGTTCTTCTTTCAGATCAAACAACGTAATGTCTGCATCGAAACCGGGTCTTAAATACCCTTTGGCTGGAAGCGATAAAAAATTGGCGGCTTTTTCAGTCACACAACGTAAAATTTGCTCGGCGCTAAAGCCCATGCACAGGAATTTGGTCATCACAAATGCAAGGCTGTAAACGGGGCCATTCACGCGGTTACGATGGTAAATATCGGAGCTGATAATGTCAGGGTATGTACCGATACGCATGGCCTGCTCAGCCACTTTAAAGCTAAAGCTTTCACCGCCATGACCGACATCTAAGATGACGCCACGTGCCAGTGCTCGAGCAATTGAGGGTTTAAGGTAGCCATCATCGCCTAAAATTTTGTTCGGTTTGCCATTAAAGCAGTGTGTGATAATGTCGCCACGCGTTAGTAAATTAGCCACTTCATCAATATCTGGCGGGTTATTGCCGATATGCACCATCAATGGAAGATGGTGTTTTTTCTGCATCTCTTTGGCTTTAATTAGTGGTGTGATGCCATTTTCACCCACAACGCTTTTACTCATACGTGCTTTCATTCCTACCACAAAGCCTTGGTGGCGTTCGATAGCTTCTTGGAAACACGCTTTGTTGATGTTGTTCATATCGGACAATTCATTTTGTGCAATGATGCCAATGCGTGAAATATTTAACAAAGAAAAGACGTTGGTTTTGGACTTTTTGGTTAATTGATAAAATTTATCAATATCGTCAGCACCTACACTCCCTGCATCAACTAGTGAGGTCACGCCGCCCGCAGCGCCTGCTAAATCGGGGTCATCAAAGTAGATGGGTGACTCGGCAAAACAGTGTGCATGAGAATCAATCCATCCCGCACTGACATATGTTTTCCCTTTCAGGTCAATGATTTTGTCAGCTTGTTGATTACGGGCTAACTCAGGGCCTGCCGCCTCGATTTTCCCGTCTTTAATCAGAATATCGATAATCGTGCCGTCGATACGTTTACCGTGTTTGATGATGAGTGTGTACATAATAGATAGTTACCTTCTTCATGCTCGTCATACTCGTCATACTTCAAACCGCAGCGTTGTTGGCTGCTCTTCCGCTACCCTAGTCACATACTTTTGTATGCTCCTAGGGATATCGTCGTTTGCCGCCTAGCTGCAATTTGAATTATTTAGAGTATGCTCAAATGCGTGTTCTAAATAATGTCAATGTCAGCGCTTTCGCTACCCTAGTCACATACTTTTGTATGCTCCTAGGGATATCGTCGTTTGCCGCCTAGCCGCAATTTGAATTATTTAGAGTATGCTTAAATACGTGTTCTAGTTCTAAATGATGCAAACCGTAGCGTTGTTGGCTGCTCTTCCGCTACCCGAGTCACATACTTTTGTATGCTCCTAGGGATATCGTCGTTTGCCGCCTAGCCGCAATTTGAATTATTTAGAGTATGCTTAAATGCTTGTTCTAAATAAGAGCCCTAATCACATACTGATGTATGTGTTCATTTGCTACCTAGCCGCAATTTGAATTATTTAGACCATGCTTAAAAGTGTGTTCTAAATGATGCAAACCGCAGTGCTGCTGTATCTGAACCCGTTTTTACTTCATGCTATTTCGTGACCCGGGGCATATGCCCCGGGAAAATAAGTGTTAAGCAACGATAGGGAAGAAATAACCGAATAACATCGCGCCTAAAATTGCCCCACCGGCAACAGGTTTTTGCCAGACGTAAAAGATCAGGGCGCCAATCAGTGAACCTATCCCGATTGGAATGGAAGCGGCCATTGCGGCTAAGATAATTAACGGGCCTAAGAATCGACCTGAAGTATTACCCGCACCCATCATGACGTCAGCACCAAAGGTTGAGTTGGCTTGAGCAATGGTGAACTTACGCGCAAACACAATCAGTAAGCCGATTAGCACGCCAAGGAATAACCCTGTCAGTAATGAAATCCAGAAGTTAGTGACTAAGATATCCCAACCTGCTGCGAGGAATAGCGCAGGGACACCTAGGCCAATACCAGTTTGTAGTGCGCCACCGATATCCAAAATCCCCACCAGTGAGCCTTCGATAATTCGAGCGAATAAGAAACTCGCACCGAATGCCGCGACGGCACCATAAACCCCAGTGTCGAGCCCTGCACGTAACATGGCGACAAACGCCACTTCGTTAAATGCGCCGAACCCGTAAACCACGTACATATGGGTACCCGCAAAGATCCCTGCTGATAGCAGCCCAACAAAGATGGGGAATGACCATTCTGCGTACCAAAAATCGTCTTTATTAATTTCAGTTGTCATGATTATTTCCCGCTCAGCAGTCCGTGGACGTATTCAAGCCACAATGGTTTGTCTAGGTTGAAAGAGGTGATCATCTTCAGGTCAAATTCACGGAAGAAGCCACTCAGAACGAACAACAGAACGACAGTGATCATCATGGTGCGTGTGATGCGGTTCCAGCCGTTGTCATCAACGCCTTTACCAATCAAGATACCTAATACTAAACCTGGGATAGCGTTACCCATGATTAACTGAGCGCAACCACCGAACAGCGTTGCCCAGAAACCAGAACGACGACCTGCATCCATAGCCGCTAACCAGAAAATAACTGGCATCACAGTATTTACCAGCAGGTTTGCCGCGGGAACAAGAACGTTAATTGCCGTGGTTTGCAGTGCCGCAGGAACCGCAGATGCCGTGGTATTTAAGAACGCCACCACAAATGCCCCGATGATGGCACAGGCAATGGCCATTTTTTTCGGGTTATGCAGGGTTTCTGCCACATTACGGTTTTTGGTTAGCAGTGCCGCTGCACCCCAGTTTGGAATGATACGGTGGTCAACGTCTTGCGTGAACGCACCTGCCGCAACGGACGATGCCCATGCGTTAAAGAAGAATCCTAAGCCGAAAGAGAAGTGAGATGCTGGGTCGCCTTCACAGGCGTTAAGTTCGCCCAATGTACGAAATGCCCCCATCCCTTGTACGGTCGGTGCGTGGAACATACGTGCCGCGCCTGCGCCTAAACCGAAGCCGCAGAGCCCACCGATAATGAGGGACATGCCCAATATTTCTAAAAAAGATGCAGTTTCACTCATGGAATTAACTCCAGACCTGATTGCTATTATTGTTCTGTAAATGGTATTTCGTTGACAGAAAGTAAGGTAACATCCAGCGAAACGTCGAGTACAACACGGAAATGTTCACGTTTGCGTGGCAAAAAGATGAATAGAAATTTTTCTGTCCGCGAGTGCGAGTGAGCACTAACAACCTCAACATCCTTCGGTTCTATCCGCAGGATGATGTCTGTGCTGTTTTTCAGTACGGTTTTTTGAATCGAATTTAAGGCGTCCGCAATGGCTTTTTGCTTGGTGTCGCCTTGCCCTGTCACCCGTACTGTCGTTTCGATCGATTTTTTCATTAAGCGTTGCCGTATTTTTTATTAAATGCTTTAACTAAGCGCTCGCCTAACTCTTCCTTGTCCATAAAACCGAAACCTAATACATTGCAACCCTCTGCAATAGCGGTTTCTCCCTCTTCGATAGAGCGCATCCCATAACGAGCTTTATAGCCATATTTGGTTTGAGCGGTGATAGCGCCTGCGCCGCCACTGCCACAAAATGAAATTCCAAGGTCGGCTTGCTCTGCGTTCATTACATCGCCAAGTTTCATATCAGCAGCCACACCGGGTACGACAATCGCTTTACCGCCTGCTACTTCAACGCCTGCGGCAACTTTTTGCCCTTTACCTAAACGGTCTCCGATCACAATAACGATCTGTTTCATATAAATATTCTCCAATCCTACAACTTAAAAATTAATCATTTGAACGAACGACTTCAAAGTGAACAGAAAGCAAATATGTCTCTTCTGGTGCTAAGCCAGGGAGCGTATCGACAACCCGCTGAGCTAATGCGATCGAGTGTTGAGAAATTTCATCAAATAGACTGATATCAACCTCTGGTAATGCTTCGCCAGTTTTTGCTCTCGCTACCATGGCACGCAGATGAGACTCCAACATTTGTTGTTGTACATCGGTGGTGTAGCAGTCCTCTTGCTTGAGCCAGTCAGTAATCACTGCCAGCAGTTTTTGTGTGACCTCATCGACATCAAGGTCGTGCTCTAACATTTGAAAAACGACAACTGATTTACTCATAACTATTTAAAATCCAAAGTAATATTGCTAGTTAGACTACTCTGTTCCTTCATGTCTTATACATTAGACGCTTATTGGCACTTTTTGCAGGCAGTGAATTTCCACTTAGAAGTGGAAATAACTTGGAAATGAAATCAGGTAAATTTGGTTCGTTATTTAACCTATTTGGAAGTTAAGTGGAAAAATTGACGTGTATCAATCATCAGAAAATGATTGGTTAGGGAGTCGAAGAGTATTAATATTAATAAATTCAATCGAATACATTCTTTTAGCTATAACTGGAAATGAAAAATATAATTGGAAGGGCAAGTGGAAATGGAAAATTAGGGCAGGTCATTTCTGTTAGCTATGGCTTCCACTTAGCCATTTAGCGCGTAAAACAAGCGAGTATAAAGGGAAAAGGATTTCGTAGAGTTGTGGTTAGGATCACGTAAAAGACAGCAACTCCCACTTTTCCACCTTGAAGTGGAAGTTGCATAAGGACTATAGCACCCTTGCCAAGCTGTCTTTGGCGATCACTTGGAATTCATTAAAGTTTTTTACGCTAATCAGGCGGCGGGTGGTTTTTTCTTTCACAAAGGTGACGAATAAATCGTAAATTGCCATCGCTTCTTCATAGTCAGTTTTACTGATGGCGAGCAAGAAAATAACATAGGCATTTTCTTTGGTTTCTTTATTCCATTCAATGCCTTTGGGGGCAACAACCGTGGCAACAACGGTTTTGTTTGCTAACAAACCTAACGAGTGGGGGAGGGCAATACCCTCACCCAAAAGGGTGGAAACAATGGATTCGCGCTCTTGCAAAGATGGGTAAAATTCAGGTGTGACGTAGCCCTCTTGCTGTAATTTATGGCAAACGGCTTGGAATAACTCTTCTTGGCTGATTTTTTCGTTGATCACCATAAAAAATCGCTCGTCAAAAAAGCGCTCGATAATGTAAGGGCGTGTTTGGTCCACCATCGCGAGTCGCCCAACCTGCTCTAGTTGGTAAGGCGTTGGGAAGGGCGCAATTTTGATAACAGGTTTATTTTTCTCAGAAATTCTCACCGTCGTGATCACAAAATCCTCACTCACCTCACTCAGCGATTCATATTCTTGCAAGGTGAGCCCGCGGCTAAATTTCAATTGTGGAAATTCGCGCATAATTTTGGATTCAACCACACGGAACGTTGAGTTACCCGCATCTGTAACAACCAGCACCTCGGTTTGGCGTATAGATCCAGCTCCATAGTTGCGCTCAAGGCTCACACCGATGTGAACGGCAAGGTAGCCCAGTTCATCCTCACTGATGGGGTGAGGAAGTAATTGCTTACTCGCACTGGTTAATGCACTGAGCGTGACATCATAGGCGAACGGATAATATTGTTTTATATCCGATAATAGCGGGTTTGGTGTGGAAATATGGTACTGCAAACGGGTGATCAACGCAGCAAGATGCGTATTAAGATCTTTTTTGAGCTTTTCATCATTTCGTAAGTCATAGTTATATAACTCATTAATATAATTCAATATATATTCAGAAAGCTCATTGTGGCTGCCACTTTTTTGTGTGGAAGAGTCTTGGTGGCTAATGCGCTGGGCAATAATTTGATCATGTAAGTAGCTGAGCTCTGCGTTGGATAGGTCATTACCTAAAAAGTAAATTAGCCCTTTTGAGATTTCATCACAGGCTTTACGGATCACCTCTTCCGCTTCATCATTTTTGACGGAAGTGGTGAGTTCATGGCCTCGGGTGATGCGTAAAATGGTCACAGCACAGTTAAAAACGAGGTAGAGATGCCCCTCATTACTAATACGAATATCAAAGCGATTCATGCTGTTATGAAGCACTTTATCAATATAGGTCAAATCCAAATTATCCAAGCTATCTGGGCGGAAGGTGGTTAAATCAGGGGTGATTTGCTCTGAATAACGACGCCATAAGGTTTCCGTCATACAAGCGCGAATAGCCCATTCACTGCCGCTGAGGCGAATACCTTGGTGGGGAATACTTTCCAGTGTGATTTGGTATTTTTGCAGTTGTTCCCTGACTGCGCCCATATCTTGTTGCAAAGTACCGCGACTTACGAACCACTCTTCCGCGATATCATCAAGTTTGACGGGAAGGGATAACATTAATAATTTTAGTAGTAACGCATCAATACGCTCTTTGCTGGTGCGGGGGATGGCGCTATCTTCTTCACTGCGTTGTGTAAAAGTGGCAAACAGGGTTTCATCTTCAATTTTTAAACGATAACCTCGCCCTCGCTCATACACGATATGTGCGTGATATTCTTCAATCAACTCATTGATTTCATTGATATCGGAACGAATTGTCCGCGTTGAAACGGAAAAACGCTTGGCAAGTTCATCTTGAGGAACGACCTCATTGAGAATTTGAGCAAAAATTTGATTGTGTCGTTGTTGAGTGAATAGCGCCACGAAAACACCTTTAAAATCAAAACGAAAAAAGCCATTGAGCAAAAAATGGTTAAATTTCTCACTCGCTAATGGCTGGACTCTATCACAGGGTTGTCAATATATAGGATATGTAAATGATTAAATTTGCGAATCGGTTCGCAAATTTTCCCTCGTACTCGATAAAATACGAGGGATTTTGCTTTTAAATGATAGAAAATTGGCGGTAAACTTAGTTTTGTTCACCGAGGTCAATCAATAAACCGCGAAAATCTTTATCAGCGGTAATTTCAAACTCATCTTCGTCTTGTAAAAAGACCCCATCATTACAGCTCATGGTTAACGTTTCGCCGTGTTTATTACGTAAAGTCGCACCACCATGTATTGACTGCAAAAAGGCATTTTGGCCTTTTATTGATATCATAGATGATGATTTTGGCGCTAGGTGAATCTGGTTTATCCAAATTTGTTGACGTAACTGAATGCTGTTTTTTTCGCCATCTGGCGATGCCACAAGGCAATTTTCATCTTCAGAAATTGTCACTTTTTGCAACGGTAATGACTCTTGCTGTGGGCATGCATTTAGCCAGAGCTGTAATCGTGTTAATGGCGTCTGTGGGCAGACATTTTGCTCGCTGTAACTTAAGTCTGGGCGAGGCGAAAAACGTACGCAGTCACCTGCATTTGCATCAACCGTATTCCCTAAACTATCGCGGTATTGTGCATGCCCATTTAGGACGATATTTAAGATATCGACATGGGGATACATTCTTGGTTGTAATGAGTTTTGCGGTGCTATAACCTCTTGATTCAGCACTCTTAATGTTTTGAACCCCATAAAGTCAGGGTCAAAATAGTGGCCAAAAGAAAAAGCATAGCGAGCTTGTAGCCAACCATAGTCTGCTTTTCCGCAATGGTTAACGGGCCTCAATGTCATCATAATGGTTAACCCTCATCCAAATAATAAGTTAATAATCTATTGTTATAATAAATAGCTGGACGTTGAATTGTTAGCCAGTTAATCTGTTTCCCTTATTCAAATTTCCTGAAAGAGATACATCATGAGTAAAGAGAGAGCATTAACGCTTGAATCATTAAGGGTGATGGATGCAATCGACCGACGTGGCAGCTTTGCAGCGGCAGCAGAGGAACTGGGTCGAGTGCCATCCGCGCTAAGCTATACCATGCAAAAACTAGAAGAAGAGCTCGATGTAATTTTATTTGACCGTTCAGGACATAGAACCAAATTTACCAATGTCGGCAGAATGCTGCTAGATAGAGGCCGCATTTTACTTGAAGCGGCAGATAAACTGACGTCAGACGCGGAAGCGCTTGCAAAAGGTTGGGAAACACATTTAACGATTGTTTGTGAGGCATTGGTGCCTGCACAGTCGTTTTTTCCGCTGGTGGAACGTCTGGCTGAAAAATCAGAAACGCAATTATCGTTGATCACCGAAGTGCTAGCTGGTGCATGGGAGCGTCTCGAAAGTGGTAAGGCTGATATTGTGATAGCGCCCGATATGCACTTTCGTTCCTCGTCAGAAATTAACTCGAAACCGTTATACACAATTAACCATATTTATGTAGCAAGCCCTGATCATCCGATTCACCAAGAGCCAGAGCCACTCTCTGATGCAACACGGGTGAAGTACCGTGGGATAGCGGTAGCAGATACAGCCCGTGAGCGCCCTGTTATCACTGTACAGTTGCTGGATAAACAGCAGCGCTTAACAGTATCGAGTATCGAAGATAAGCGTAATGCATTATTGGCAGGGCTTGGCGTGGCGACAATGCCGTATCCGCTGGTGGAACAGGATATTCGCGAAGGGCGCTTGAAAGTCGTTGGGGCTGAGTTTAGCCATGAGACGACGATTATTATGGCGTGGCGGAGGGATAGTATGGGGGAGGCGAAGTCGTGGTGTTTGCGTGAGATCCCCAAATTATTTCGTTCATAACTTCGTCATACTTCGCACTGTAGCTTTGTTGGCATCGCTTCCTAACCCTAGTCACATACTTATGTATGCTCCCAGGGATTAGCAAGCTTGCCGCCTTGCTACAGCACGAATTATTTAGAAGTTAATATAAGTTTTGGAGCGCCATTATTGCTTACAACTCAAACTATTTAGAGTTTACGAGTGCGGTTAACTAGCTATGATTCAAAAAAGTAAAACAATCTCAGCCTGATATTTAGACTTGGCCCATAAACTAAAAGAATAAATAAGGCTTTCCTACATAATTTTTACCTATATTTCCCCTTCAACTGGTTCAAAACCTTTATTTTAGGCAAAAAAATACCTCCCGAAGGAGGTAAATTGGACAAACAAATGTAATTAAATCAATAAGGGTGATATGAAACGCGTATTACCATTTTTTGCCGAGTAAATGATCGATACTGAATTTACCCGGGCCCGTAACCGCTAACAGTAAGAAACCGCCTGCGATAGTAAAGTTCTTCATAAACATCAAGCTGTTTGGTGCCACACTAAAATCAATGTGGAACAGCAATGCGGTTAATACAGTGAAACCCGCAGTGAACAAGGCAACGGTACGCGTTAAGAAACCAAACAGAACCGCTAATCCGCCGCCTAATTCTAATAAAATCGTTAAAGGCAATAAGAAGCCGGGAACACCCATGGCTTGCATATATTGTTGTGTGCCTGCGTAGGCATCACCGAGTTTTCCATATCCAGCGACAATAAATAGGATTGGCATCATAATTCGGGCCAATAATATCGCACCACTTTCTAAATTTTTCATTAAAATTCTCCAGATTAATAAGTCATTAAATATTAAATAATTGCGATATATGTCGCTTTATAATATTGTTTTTAGCACTAATTGGCTAGAAATCATTTGATGGGCTTATAATAGTCATTTACTCATTCAATAAAAAGCTAAGGTTATTCACAAAGAAGGACAAAAAAATTGAATGAACTTATTGGGAGAATAAGAATTAGAAAGATATATTGTTTATCTTATTAAATAATAAAGAGTTATTTTTAATTGGAGGGTGTCGGTTATTTTTTGCTGGTTTGAATTGCGCTTTGAATTGAACGAACTAAGCCCCAAATGGTGATGGCTTTTCGGCCTAACAGCAGAATTTTTTGTGGTTTGCGAAGGGAGTAAACCGAGAGCAAACCTGTGGCGGCAATCACTAAAGGGCGAAATATCATGATCGTTTGCCAAGCACGGTCATAAGGTGCGGTAGTTTGTAGCCAGTCAGAGGACGTTTCCGTCAGCTCTTGTCGCTGACGCTCAATCCTTCTGACTAAGCGCTGTTTTTTAGCTGCCAATAATTGCTGCTTATTTTTGTTCATCATCCTTTCTCGCTAACGCGTTGGCATCTTGAGCCAGTTGCTCTCGTGTTGCTCCCAGTAAGGTTGATTGTTTTGCCTTTTTTAATGCCCAAACAGCAAAAATAATGGCAAGCAGGGTTAATGCACCTGTCGTCATCGCCAGTGCTTGGTAGCGGTAAATAGGATCAACAGACCAAAAGATCAGGCCAATTAAGCACATCAAACCAAATGCCGTAAACAGTAACGCTAAGCCAACCAATAAAAGAAGTTGGATAAGGTTGAGTTTTTCTTCTTCTAACTCAACGGCAATTAACTCTAAGCGAGTTTGCACCATGCCAACTGAAATGTTAGCGATGCGTCGTAAGGTTTCAAGGACCCCTTTACCGGGGCCCTGACGTTGCTGATTTGGTTCCATAAGCAATTAACGTTTAGCGAGTAACACGCCAAGAACAACGCCCACTGCTGCGCCAATACCGACGCCTGTCCATGGGTTTTCTTTTACGTAGTTATCTGCGCGTCCCGCCATTTCCTTAGTTTGCTCGGTGATCCTTTCGGTGGTTTGGCCGAGTTTTGCACGAGATGAGCGCAATGCTTCTTGTGCTTTTGATTTTAAGCTTTCAATCTCTTCTTTCGATTTTTCGCCGGTATCACTAAGCATCGTTTCCAGAGAGTCAGCTAAAGCGCGTAGTTCCGCACGTAGTTCGTCTGATGAATGATTCGATGACATATACAACCTCCTATCAATAGAAAAAGCGCATTCGTTGTATTAACAATAGCGATTTTTGCACTAAGTGCAATCAAATATTCAGTGTAATTATGACTTGTAAACAAAAAATGACAAACAGAGTGTGCTAAAAAATCGTCGTTTAATCAGCGAATTAATGCCGTTTTTTTCGTGGAATAAATAGATAAGTAAAAATGAGTAAAAGCGAAAATGCGGGGACAAGAAAGTCCCCACAAATTGAATTAGTTTACTTTTTTGCTTGATAGTTTTTTCTTCACAACGACAGCGATACTGCCGACTAAACCGATAACTAACAGACAAACAGGGATTAACATCAATACATTCATTATATGATGTTCATATTGCTGGAAAATAGGACTTTTGCCAAAACCGTAACCAATTGCGGTTAGAATAAGTACCCACAAAAAGCCACTTAACCAGTTAAAGACCTGAAAACGGCCATTTTTTAAACCTGCTAAACCTGCAATAGTTGGTAGCAGGGTTCTCACAAAAGCGAGAAAACGGCCAATTAACAGTGCAGCAAGACCATGGCGGTGGAACAAACCATGAGCCCGTTGGTGATAATGTTCAGGTAAGTGTGCTAGCCAGCCTTTGACCATTTTTGTGTTACCTAACCAGCGGCCTTGTATATAACCTACCCAGCAGCCTAAGCTTGCGCCAGCCGTGAGAATCACGATGGTGAGAGGGTAGCTCAAGGTACCTTTCGCAATCAGGACGCCCACTAGAATCAATAAGCTATCACCTGGTAGAAACGCTGCGGGTAAAACCCCATTTTCAAGAAACAGGATAGCAAACAGCATAAGGTAGATAGCCCACATCAATGATGGGTTAGAGAGTGTGGCATAATCTTGGTGCCAAAGGGCAAAAAAAAGTTCTTTAACTAATTCCATTAATGTTTCCTAAACGGCAATAACAGCAACAAACTTGTTGTTGGGCAGGGAGAAATGGATTAAGTGAATGCCTGAGTGAAAGCGTTGTTTCCTCAGACTGTTAGTGTAAATCACGCTCACTTTAACAAAACCGAAAATAACTAAACAGCAAATTTTAAGCATATTTTTAGAATTCATTTAAGTTGAGCGCTATTGTTACAATTAATTACCCTAATTGTAACAAAGCAAAATGGCTAAAAACTCACTTTAGTAGAGGATTTTAACTATAAACTGCAAAAGTTTGCCGTTAATGTATCTTTTCACACAAAAAAAGCGGGTTAAATCTAATATAGCTAATTATTGCATTTTAAGATTTTTTACCGTATATTTTGCGCATAGCAAAGGGGAGTAACTTCTTCTTGTCGGTTTATCGTCATTACGGTGTACACATTACACCCGGTAGCCGAGCACCACATTACCTGTCCTCGGGTTAATTGTGTTGTAAGTGAGACCTTGCCAGAAGGCGAGGTTTGCTCATAATTTACAACCAATAGATAATTCCTTGAGGTTAAAAAATTTTAAGCGGCTGATGTCTTCTGGATATCAGCCGTTTTTTGTTTTTTAAGGGATAGGAAAATGCACTCAGTCGGTAACCCTGCTTTATGGGGCAGTTTTGCAGTTATTATTTTAATTATGTTACTTATCGATTTGTTTTGGCAGGGTAAACACAAAGGCCAAGCCATGTCGATGAAGCAAGCCGCGGCTTGGAGTATTGTGTGGGTCACGCTTTCGCTTATTTTTGCCGCAGGTTTTTGGTGGTACCTTAACGACAACGTCGGTCGCGAGTTTGCTGATAGCCAAACAATGGCATTTTTAACGGGTTACCTGTTAGAAAAAGCCTTGGCAGTGGATAACGTCTTCGTATGGTTAATGCTATTTAGCTATTTTGCGATCCCAGCAAGTTTGCAGCGTCGTGTTCTAGTCTATGGTGTGCTAGGCGCTATCGTATTAAGAACTATCATGATTTTCGCGGGCAGCTGGTTGGTCACGCAGTTTAGTTGGATTTTGTATGTCTTCGGCCTATTTTTACTGTTTACGGGGCTTAAAATGGCTTTTGCCAAAGAAGATGATTCACCAATTAATGATAAACCGTTAGTGAAGTGGGTGCGTTCACATCTTCGCATGACCGATGAGCTACACGGTGAAAAATTCTTTATTAAACGCAATGGTGTGCTGTTTGCAACGCCGCTTATTTTAGTGCTGATCTTAGTTGAAATCAGTGATGTGATATTTGCGGTGGATAGTATTCCTGCTATTTTCGCCGTGACGACTGACCCGTTTATTGTTTTAACGTCTAACTTGTTTGCTATTTTAGGGTTACGTGCGATGTATTTCTTGCTATCAGGCGTCGCAGAAAAGTTCTCAATGTTAAAATACGGCTTAGCGGTCATTTTAAGCTTCATTGGTATAAAAATGCTGCTTATTGATATCTACCACATTCCAACGCCGATTTCGTTGGGAACGATTGCCGCAATATTAGTGGTGACATTAATCATTAATACAATTGTTAACAAACGCAACGAAGCAAAAAGTAAATAACGTCCTTCAAAATTTAAATCCCTTACCGATAAGGTAGGGGGTTTTTGTTTTAACTCTCTGAAAAATCACAATCATTCTCCCTTATGCCATTCTACTATAAGAAACAAAACTCTATTGCGATCACAGTTATGTAAAATAATTGTTAAGTAAAATCAATCATTGTGTATATTTTGAATAATAGCCTTTCCACAAGGTATTTATTCCTTATACTGGCTCTGCAAACACATTTAATTCCTAATAAAGATAAATAATATAGGTCTACTATGGATACAAATAAAACAGGGTTATGGCGAGTGATCACTCACGGTAGCTTGGTCAAGCAGATACTGGTTGGCTTAGTTGCAGGTATTTTATTGGCATGGTTATGGCCATCGGCCGCAAAAAACGTGGGGCTGTTAGGTCACTTATTCGTGAGCGCGTTAAAAGCAGTTGCACCAGTCTTGGTATGGGTATTGGTGATGTCGTCCATTGCTAACCATCGTCAAGGGCAAAAAACCAGTATTAAACCAATTTTAGTTCTCTATATCTTAGGCACATTCTTCGCGGCATTAGTGGCGGTTATTGCGTCATTTATGTTTCCATCGACACTTGCTTTGGCAGGTAGCGAGACAGAAATGAACCCTCCAGGCAATATCGCCGAAGTTCTCAGTGGCTTATTAAATAATGTATTCACTAACCCCGTTGATGCGCTAATTAACGGTAACTATATCGGTATTTTAGCGTGGGCTATTGGGTTAGGTATTGCATTTCGTCATGCAACGGACACGACAAAAACATTGTTACTGGATTTTTCTAATGGTGTGACTCAATTAGTTAGAGTCATTATTCGTTTAGCGCCGTTGGGTATTTTTGGTTTAGTTGCCTCAACGATTGCCACAACAGGCTTTGAAGCGCTACAAGGCTACTTCCATGTATTAGCCGTTTTATTAGGCTGTATGGTTATTGTGGCATTGGTTGTTAACCCATTAATCGTTTATTCAAAATTAAAGCGTAACCCATACCCATTAGTGTTTGCGTGTTTACGTGAAAGTGGCGTGACGGCGTTCTTTACCCGTAGTTCTGCGGCGAATATCCCTGTAAACATGGCAATGTGCCGCCGTATGAACTTGCATGAAGACACTTACTCTGTTTCTATCCCGTTAGGTGCAGCCATTAACATGGCAGGGGCGGCAGTCACCATTACTGTTCTGACGTTAGCAGCTGTTCACACTAAAGGGATCCCAGTGGATATCCCGACCGCATTACTGTTAAGCGTGGTGGCTTCAGTGTGTGCGTGCGGTGCATCTGGTGTGGCCGGTGGTTCATTATTATTAATTCCATTAGCCTGTAATATGTTTGGTATTCCGAATGATGTGGCGATGCAAGTGGTTGCGGTCGGCGTGATGATTGGTGTACTGCAAGATTCAGCGGAAACCGCAGTGAACTCCTCTACTGACGTCTTATTTACTGCCGCAGTTTGCTTGGCTGAAGATGAAAAGCTCGCAAATTCAGAGACTCAACTCTCCCATAATGATTAATAGTTTTATACGATAAACGAGAAGGCAGAATAGATATTCTGCCTTCAGACTGCTGACAAACCGATTAGGTTTGACTGCAGGTTGGATTGGTTTTGAAAAAGACTAAGGAAAATCAATTTATTGATTTTCGGCTGATAACACAAAGCAGGAAAAACCACGCTTTTATCCTGCTTTGTCAACAACCTCAAGGCAGAATAGATATTCTGCCTTTTTTGTTTTTGAATTAAAATTCATTACGTAAGCGGCGATAGCCTTCAACCAACTGAATATTGGTTGCTGCGACTTCCTCCGAAAATTGCAATGAAGCGCGATCAACTTGTTTAAAATCCGATAAATCGCTGTGCCCGTTAACATGCACGCAAGAGGGGATATAGCGTGCAGGAGGAAGCGTTAGGCCATCAACCACGGCGTTGTAGCGGATCACACAATTTTCGCCAATTACACAATTAAATAAAACGCTATTAAATCCAATGAAAACTCGCTGGGCAATCTCACAAGGCCCATGGACAATGGCACGATGAGCGATAGACGTGTGTGACCCGATATGAACACCTGCACCACTTTTGGAGTGGATCACAACACCATCTTGAATATTTGAGTGAGAACCTATCACTATGGGGGACATATCTCCGTCCTCATTTAGTTCATCTGCGCGGATCACCGCATAAGGCCCCACATACACGTAATCTTCAATAATGACTTTGCCACAAATAATCGCAGTTGGGTCTATGTACGCTTTTTCAGAAACAACAGGCACATGGCCTGATGGGTTTTTACGCAGCATGGTCACCTCGTTTCCAGTTGGTGCGTGCAGCGGCATTGTGTGCATGCAAACTTTCTTGGTGGTCTATTTCAACGGTAACTTCGTCAAATTGGCATTGGTGACTAAACGCATTGATTAATCTTCTTGCCGCATCTTCACAGAACATTAAATTTTGCCCATTAGTGATGGCAAATGCTTGTTCATCACTGCGTTTCACCACGGTTTGAACAGGGGTGAGAAGGATGTTTTCGATGCGATTTATCAATTCAATAACGGGCAGTTCTTTCTCCTCGGCGTTTAAGGTTACAGTAACCCAGGCCCAGCTTCTTTGGCTATGAGGTGTTGCAGGTAAGCCTTGCTTTACCAACCAATCAAGAACTTGAGCTTGCGGTAATAGGGGCGCTTGGTTATCAAAATCCAGTGCAAACTGCTGCTGCATCACTTGGGCACAAAGCGAGGTCGAACTGGGGCAGGTTGAAGAATAAGGCACGCCAACCTTTAACATAATAGTGAATGAATTTTTAAAATTAACATCTATTTCAATAGGGTAAGACTTCCAACCAAACTGATTAGAGACTAAAGAGCGGCGGGATAGCAAGATATCACCATAAATACGAAGGTGAGCTTTAGAGGATGTTTGAATATGAGAAGACAACGCATGCTTTAACGTTTGCTTTAGCAAATCACAGGTTAATTCACTTTGGGTAAGTGCATCTAGAGACTGATAAAGGCGAGACATATGAATGCCTTTTTGCCCTTGGAAATTAATCCCAATATCGACATTTGCATTAACAGGGCGACCAGCTAATTCGATGGGTAAAGCAATCCCTGTCATGCCCACCCAATCGAGCCCTATTTGGCTGTGAGTATCACTTTGTAGTTGTGCATCTGCGAGTGGGGTGGTGAGTATTTCGGTAGTCAATGACATAGAGCCTCAGTAATATAGAATGCAAAAGTTATGTTATAACATAACAATTAATGTCGTTAAAGTGAGGCAAATAAATAAATAGTAATGGATCATCGGGATAGGTATTCAATTTTCCCTCTTGCTCAATACATTCAAGCAAGAGGGAAAAAAAGGGGGGGAATTAAAGCTGATAAGCGATTTTCATGCCTTGCTCGATAGCCCTACGTGCATCCAATTCAGCGGCTACGTCGGCGCCACCAATGACATGGGCATCAATTCCATGTTCAGCGAGCTGAATCTTTAATGGGCGATAAGGCTCTTGCCCTGCGCATAACACCACATTATCGACAGGCAAACACTGCATTTTATCTTGATAACGAATATGCAAACCTTCATCGTCAACACGCATGTATTCCACGCCATTGAGCATCTTCACGCCGCGTTTCATTAATGATAAACGGTGAACCCAACCGGTTGTTTTCCCAAGTCCTGCACCGACCTTGCTGTTTTTTCGCTGCAATAAATAGAGCTGACGAGCCGACCCCACGGTATTTTTATGCTCTGGGTAAATTCCCCCTTTTGAATGAATTGTGGGGTCAATATTCCACTCTTGATTAAACAGCGATGTGTCCAAACTGCTACTTTTGCCTTCTTGCGTTAGCAACTCTGCCACGTCAAAACCAATGCCCCCTGCGCCAATAATGGCGACATTTTTACCAACCGCTTGCTGGTGGGTGATCACATCAATATAAGAAACCACTTTATGGTGATCGGCACCTTCCAGCTGAATTTTGCGTGGGGTGACGCCAGTGGCAATAATCACTTCATCAAACCCTGAAAGACTTTGGGCATCTGCTTGTTGTTCAAGGCGAACATCCACGTTCAACAGCTGTAATTGGCGGCAAAAGTAGCGAATGGTTTCATGGAATTCTTCTTTTCCGGGAATTTGTTTCGCTAAATTAAATTGCCCGCCAATTTGGTTCGACTTTTCGAATAACGTGACTTTATGGCCGCGCTTAGCTGCATAAATAGCGCATGAAAGCCCCGCAGGGCCCGCGCCCACAATGGCGACGGATTTACTTTTAGCGGCTTTTTCATTGGGGTAATCCATTTCCCTAACCGCTTGTGGGTTAACAAGGCAACTGGCGAGCTTCCCGCTAAAAATTAAATCAAGGCAAGCTTGATTGCAGCCAATGCAGGTGTTGATTTCGTCCGCACGGTTTTCGGCGGCTTTACGTACAAAAGCTTCATCCGCAAGGAATGGACGAGCCATCGACACCATATCCGCTTGCCCATTGGCAAGAATTTGCTCAGCAACAAAAGGGTCATTGATACGGTTTGTGGTAATTAATGGAATATTCACCTTGCCCATTAATTTTTGGGTGACCCAACTAAATGCGTGGCGAGGGACTTGGGTTGCGATGGTCGGTATGCGGGCTTCATGCCAACCAATACCTGTGTTGATCATACACGCGCCTGCTTTTTCAATTTCGTTAGCAAGGTATTCGATTTCTTCCCACGTTGAACCGTTTTCGACCAAATCCAGCATTGAAAGCCGATACACAATAATAAAGTTAACGCCAACGGCTTCACGAATACGCCGTACAATTTCAATAGGGAAGCGAATACGATTTGTGTAACTGCCTCCCCACTCGTCAGTTCTATGGTTCGTTCGCTTAGCAATAAATTGGTTAATTAAATACCCTTCAGAGCCCATGACTTCGACGCCATCATAACCAGCTTGTTGCGCTAATTTTGCGGTATTCACGAAATCATCAATGGTTTTTTGTACTTCATCCGAGGATAGTGCTTTAGGTGCAAATGGAATAATTTCAGCCTGAATAGCACTTGGAGCCACTAATAATGGGTGTAATCCATATCGGCCTGCATGTAATATTTGCAGGGCGATTTTGCCATCTGCTTGGTGCACAGCATCGGTAATTGTACGGTGAAATGGCAGCTGATTTAAGTTATTCAATACCGCTCCGTGGGCGGTTAACGCACCTTCAGGATTAGGCGCGATACCCCCTGTAATAATTAAACTGACGCCATTTTCAGCGCGTAAACGGTAAAAATGGGCAAGCCGTTCGCTCCCTTCAGGGTGTTCTTCGAGCCCGGTATGCATTGAGCCCATTAGTATCCGGTTTTTAAGTACCGTATGCCCCAAATCAAGGGGGGTAAAAAGGTGTGGAAAATTGCTCATATGATGCTCCCATTCGGGATTTATTTAACAGGTCAGATGAGTTAACTGTAGCGTAATGAGTCTGCAAATTGGTAAAGATGTTAAAATTTTGTGATTTTTATCATATGTTTTAGGTTAAATTGCTAAGTCAACGCAGTTAAGTGACGCCATTTTATTTTTATGTCATATAAAAAGATTAAAAAAGTAGAGACACATCGCAAAAAGAGCCACATAGGGAAACCATGATGAAAGAGATTTGCCAAGCTATTACCTTAGAAGGTGAATGTGTTCGCCTTGAGCCTTTATCTCACCAATATGATGCAGAACTTGCGGCGATTATCCGGCGTGATGGGTTGCATAATTTATGGTATGCCTTAGTGCCCGATCCTGATAATTTCCCCCAAGATGTCGAAAGCCGCCTTGTACGTTTTGCACAAAAAGAGTGTTTGCCATTTGTGGTTATCGACAAACGCACGGGGAAACCTGTTGGCATCACGTCATATAATAAAGTGGATAATGCCGTGCAACGGGTTGAACTGGGCGCAACGTGGTACGGTGTTGAGGTTCAGCGCACCGCGATTAATACAGAGGCTAAATACTTATTGTTAAAGCATGCCTTTGAAGAGTTAGGGTGCGTGGCCGTGGAGTTTCGCACGCACTTTTTAAACCATCAGAGCCGTAAAGCCATTGAGCGTCTAGGCGCAAAACTGGATGGTATTTTACGTAGTCATATGAGAACTAAAACAGGCGAGCTACGTGATAGCTGCGTTTACAGCATTATTGCGTCTGAATGGCCAGCGATTAAGCACCATTTAGAATGGCAGATGGTAAAACCACGTTAAGATGTGGGGGTGATATTCAGAGCCTACTTTAAGAGCGAATGTCGACCCATGAAATGTTCTTTGTTCTGTGAAAATCCGCCACACACTGAGGGGGCGGATTTTTTATTTTTCAGGGGTGCATGATAGTAATAACACGGGGCAACCTGTGCTTAACGAGGCAAAAAGATTTTTCTAGGCAGCACAAAATTACGCAGAGTTAACAGCGCAAGGGGGCCTTCCCCCATTTCGGTGCGCAGCATAAAGGGCAGGGTATTGCCGTTCTTAGTTTGCCACGACACGGTATAACTGCTGGTGGTGCCTGCATACGGAGCGACTTGGGCGCTTTCCAATAAACGGATCACCCCCCACACGCCGCGGTGGTCTGCCAGTAAACGGGTGCCTGAGGTGGTGCTCATCCAGCGCAGTGACGCACCGGAGGCGATGGTATCCCCTGGCCACACAAAGCGTTGCCACTCGGGGAATTGGTTGTCGTAGGTCAGCGTCTGTTTATCAATCACCAAAATGGTTTGCATCACATCACGGCTGGTGGAGGGGCGAATTTCAAAGTACAGGCGCGCTTCCCCGTTGGCGAACGCCACATCCCCCAAATGGCTTAAGGTATCTAACGCCTTGAGGAACTCAGGGTTAAAGCGCAGCCCTTGGGCGGTGGTGTTGTTAGGTACCCAGCGGTTGCCCTCTTTACGTAACACCCCGTTAAGGCGGGTTTCTAAAAAGCGCTGAATGCGGCCATTATCGGGGCGTAAATATTGCGCCATCAACGGCAATGATATCTCGCTCTGAGTATTTTTTAGCGGGTAGCGCCCGCCAAACGCGGTGTTCCACTCATTGACGATGGCATTTTGCCATTCGGCATTGATACCCTCGGCGGTCGGGGTAAGCAGTTGCTCCCACGCTTGGTTCATCGGCTGCACCAACAGGGTTTCGCCAAAGCCGCTCCACTCTTGCCCAAGGCTGGCGGCGA
>NZ_JBEBNT010000011.1:0-121946 GCF_040396775.1 Providencia sp. | reverse complement strand
TACATGTCATATTTTGGGCTGTGGCGTTGTTGGCTTCGCTCAGTCACACAGGTCACATACTTGTGTATGCTCCCTGTGCTGTCTTCGCTTTGCCGCCTAGCCGCAACGCGAACTATTTAGAGGATTAATATACATGTCATATTTTGGGCTGTGGCGTTGTTGGCTTCGCTCAGTCACACAGGTCATATACTTGAGTAGGCTCCCACGCTAATTATTGGTATCAAATAGCTAATGAGATCCAGCCTTTTGTTGGCGAAGATATTTTTAGCACATACTTTTAAGCTCAAGGCTCAAGGCTCAAGGCTCAAGGGGCATTAGTTGCTATTCGTCAGGGACAAATGCGCTATTCATCAACTTAATAATAGGGTCGGATTTTTTATAACTATTTATAAGTGGAACGAGTCGTTTAAAATGTTCGCTAGCACAGTGGATATCAAGCGCGTGTTGGTCAGGCCATTCCTCAATAAAAACAAAATGCCCAGGATTTTTTTGGTCAACATATAAATCATAACTAATGCAAAGGGGCTCTTGTTTTGTCGCTTCAACCAATTCACGGTATAACGGCATCACCGTTTCAATCGCTTCTGTTTTGATAAAGTCTTTTGCAATCACTTTCAGCATAATAGATTCCTTCCTGCGGGATGGTTACTGTATAAAAACACAGTCATATAACCATAAGGATAGCACTAACACAAGCGTTGATTATCGACGATCAATGAAACTTTTTAATTGGTAAATTAATAATTTGAATGCAGATAAACAACAAAAAAGCCTTGGTGGTTTCCCAACAAGGCTTTTTAGTCAGTACTGATTTAGCTTAGAAACTAGCCGGTTTTGCCATTTCTGAAGTTGCAACATTCGATGCCACATGGCCACCTGCGCCACCTTTACCTTCAAAGGTAGAGGTTTCACGTTGGTACTCAGTAATTTCAAATGAGCCAGCCGCACCAGCAGGTGCAGGTGCTTTAGTCATTGGTGAGTATGCATGGCGTTTATGCAAGCTAGTTGCAGCAGTATTAGAGGTTACTGGTGCCTCGTCCTGAGTTGGATCAATTACCACTGGGGCAATTGGCTGTTCAACGGCTGGCTCGACAACAGTTTCAACAATCTCTTCAACCTCTTCAACGACAACAGCAGGTTGACTGTTTTCTTCAACGATAACTTCAACAAACGTTTCAACTTCGGTATTAGCAGCAACAATGGCTTCTTCAACATCAGTTTTTACATCGTCGATAGTCGTTTCGGTTGCTTGCTCTTCAATAACAGCATTAATTTCAGCGGTTGGTGTAACAACTTCAGCAGGTTGAATTTCTTCAACAACAGCCACTTCTTTAACGGCTTGTGTTGCTGCAATGACTGGTGCTTCAGATAGGTTTTCCGTCTTAGCTGTTTCTACCGTATTTGCATTGACTGGCTCAATCCCATTTTGCTGTTCAAGCATTTCTTCATTCGTAATAATTGCCATGCTCTCTTGTTGAGGCTGAACAATTGGGTAATGAATGAAGACTTTACCGGAAGCTAGCTCTGGTGATGCTACCGCTGCCGCTAATGGCATTGGTGAAGCATTGAGATGACGTTCATCACGGTAACGACGGCGACGTTGACCACTCACGCGTAAGTGACGAGGTGAACGGCGCGAACGGCGAGGAATGATGGTGTCTTGTTTTTCTTCGCTATCTGCTTGATGAGTTAAATCTTGCAGATCGTCAGCTTGCACTTGGCCTTCAACTTGATTAACCACAGCAACAGGTGCAGGTAATGCAGCAATCGGTGCGGATACAACAGATTCGGCAACATCGGTTTTAACCACTTGCTCGTTATCAGTTACACGAATTTTTTGTGTTAACTGACGACGTTGGCGGCGAGGCGCGGCTGGACGCTGCTCCTCTTCATCCCTTGTATTTGGTGTTTCAACGTTATCTTGTTGTACATCTTGCTGAGTTTTTGCAGTTTGTTGCTGACGTTTTTCATCTTGTCGACGACGGCGATCAGTACGTTGTTCACGACGCTGCGGGTTGTCACGAGTGCCGTTTTCAGCAGTTTGCTCATCTTGAGGTGCCACATTTTTATTATTGCGGCCCTTGTTACGATTATTCGTTTCTTCCGATGAAGCGTTGCGATCATTGCGATCATTGCGGTTATTGCGATTGTCACGGTTGTCGCGATTATCACGATTTTCGTTATCATCACGGTCACGGCGATTATTATTGCGACGATCATTATTACGACGACGATCGTTATTGCGGCGACGGTCATTATTATTGCGTGGTTTAGGTGCTGGTGCTTCAACCACTTTCTCTTCTTCACCACCGAAGAGACCTTTAAAGAATGCAGCAATTTTACTGAATAAGCCAGGTTGTGCAGGTTCATTTGAATTTGATGCCGCTTTTACTGGCGGTTTAGCGGGTGCTACTTCTTTCGGTTTAGCCGAAGCAAGCTCAACAGGTTCTTGCAGCGCAAAAGCAGAAATCGCAGGTTGTTCTGGAGCCTTACGCTCAGCCGTTGTTTCATCAGTATGAGTTAAGGTTTCAGTTTCGTGATATTGAGCCAAGTTATAGCTCAGAGTATTCACTTCTTCACCTTTACGGATACGGATCACGTGGAAGTGAGGCGTTTGCATCTGGTCGTTTGGTACAATAACAACACGAACGTGAGTTTGGCGTTGTTCGATTTCACTAACCGCTTTACGTTTTTCGTTCAGCAAGTAAGACGCAATTTGTACCGGAACGATAGCGTGCACTTCATGGGTATTTTCTTTCAGCGCTTCTTCTTCGATTAAACGAAGAACTGATAATGATAGTGATTCGTTATCACGAATTGTCCCTGTGCCCATACAACGCGGGCAAACATGGTGGCTTGATTCACCTAATGATGGGCTCAAGCGCTGGCGGGACATTTCTAATAAACCGAAACGAGAGATACGGGCAATTTGAATACGAGCACGGTCTTGGCGAACAGCTTCGCGTAAACGGTTTTCCACTTCACGTTGATGCCTAACAGGCGTCATATCGATAAAGTCGATAACAATCAAACCACCGAGGTCGCGCAGACGTAATTGACGTGCAATTTCATCCGCAGCTTCAAGGTTAGTATTAAATGCAGTTTCTTCGATGTCACCACCGCGAGTAGAACGTGATGAGTTGATATCAATTGCAGTCAATGCTTCTGTGGTATCAATGACTAACGCACCACCCGAAGGTAAACGCACTTCACGTTGGAACGCAGATTCAATTTGAGATTCGATTTGGTAATGGCTGAATAATGGTACGTCGCCACTGTAGTGCTTGATTTTGCTTGCAAAATCACCACGACCAATCGATTCAATATGGTTGCGAGCCATTTCGACGACTTTCGGATTATCAATCAGAATTTCGCCAATATCAGGGCGCAGGTAATCACGGAACGCACGCACGATTACATTACTTTCCTGATGGATTAGGAAAGGTGCAGGGCGGTTTTCAGCGGCTTTTTGAATCGCTTCCCAGTGACGTAAACGGTACAGTAAATCCTGTTGCAGGGATTCTGCAGATTTACCAACACCCGCGGTACGGACAATCAGGCCCATGCCATCTGGAATTTCTAAAGAAGACAGGGCTTCTTTGAGTTCCGTACGGTCTTCACCTTCGATACGACGAGAAATACCACCTGCGCGTGGGTTATTTGGCATTAACACTAAATAGCTGCCTGCCAGACTAATAAAAGTGGTTAACGCTGCACCTTTATTCCCACGTTCTTCTTTATCAACTTGAACGATAACCTCTTGGCCTTCTTTTAACACATCTTTGATGTTAGGACGGCCTTGAGAGTGATAGTTGCTTGGGAAGTATTCGCGAGCGATTTCTTTGATAGGAAGGAAACCGTGTCTTTCTGCGCCATAATCAACAAAAGCAGCTTCAAGACTAGGTTCGATACGGGTGATTTTACCTTTGTAAATATTCGCCTTTTTTTGCTCATGACCCGGGCTTTCGATATCCAAATCATAGAGACGTTGCCCGTCAACAAGGGCAACACGCAACTCTTCCTGTTGAGTTGCGTTTATTAGCATTCTTTTCATGTTGTTACTTACTCATTATTTTCTTTTAAATAAAGAGCAGCGAAAGAAAGAGCTACTGTAAACCGATGGCCTCGTGATTTTTACAAAACCGTCTGCCTCGCGGCAGTCGTTCGTATAGAGACGCGCAGTATTCGGTGAACCTGATTTTTAGATTAAAAATTCAGCGTTCTTAATTAAGGTGCCGTTAATTATCATTAAAACGGAAGTCCCTAACCCAATAAGCTAAAATTCGTTGCTCGCTAATTTATTTGATATTGCTAAATGTCTTACGCCATTGCTGCATTGTTACGCTATCAAATAAGAAATCCTATAAACGCCAATTTTCGTTTTTTAAACATCTCGGCAACTACACATTATTCCATTGCCATGTGCATTATAGCAAGTCGATAAGGAAGTTATATGGAAATTTTATTTAGAAATAGGATAAATCATGCAGAAAATAACCAAAATAAAAAAAAACATAAAAAAATTCGTGGAGTCGGTATGATAGAGAGAGTCAATGAGCGCATATTTTAATCAATTAGAGTTAACGCATTCCCGAATGAATACACAAAATCAAGTTCAATTTATAGACATCAGCGATGACGAGGCTGGGCAACGCATCGATAACTTTTTGCTCGCTAAACTTAAAGGCGTACCAAAAAGTATGATTTATCGCATTATCCGTAAAGGGGAAGTGCGTGTGAATAAGGGGCGGATTAAGCCTGAGTACAAGCTCGTTGAAGGGGATCAGGTTCGCGTTCCGCCGGTGAGAGTCGCAGAACGCGAGGCACCCGCAGTTTCCGCTAAATTAGATAAAGTGGCCGCATTAGCGAATTGCATTTTATTTGAAGATGACGCCATACTTGTATTGAATAAACCCTCAGGCACAGCGGTACACGGTGGGAGTGGGTTAAGCTTTGGTGTTATCGAAGGGCTGCGCGCCTTACGGCCTGAAGCGCGCTTTCTTGAGCTCGTTCATCGTCTTGATAGGGATACCTCAGGTATTTTGTTGGTCGCGAAAAAACGTTCTGCATTAAGAGCTTTACATGAACAATTACGTTTGAAAACGATGCAAAAAGATTATTTGGCCTTAGTACGTGGTAATTGGCAATCCCACGTAAAAGTGGTTCAAGCTCCGTTATTGAAAAATATTTTGCAAAGTGGTGAGCGAGTCGTCAAAGTGAGCAGTGAAGGTAAACCATCGGAAACGCGCTTTAAAGTCGAAGAGCGTTTTGAGAATGCAACGTTAGTAAAAGCGAGTCCTGTGACGGGGCGAACGCACCAAATCCGTGTGCACACCTTATATGCGGGCCATCCAATTGCATTTGATAACCGCTATGGTGACGAACAATTTGATAGTCAACTAGCGGGTACAGGGCTTAATCGATTGTTCCTGCACGCAAGCGCATTAAAATTCACACACCCAAAAACTGGGGAAGAAATGCGCCTGCAAGCGCCTATGGGTGCAGAGCTCAACCATTGTTTAAAAGTCTTACGTAATCGTAAAACTTCATCTTAAGTTCCATTGATTGGCGGGTAGGGGCGATTACCCGCCAATGATTGACTAATCCAGAAGTGGGTTCACATCATGTTGGCGCAGCATATCGAGCAGCAAGATAATCGGTAATCCAATTAAGGTGTTAGGGTCGCGCCCATCTAGCCTATCAAACAAGGTAATACCAAGACCTTCCGATTTAAAGCTGCCTGCACATTGGAATGGTTCTTCCTTATACAAGTAGTTGGTGATTTCCTGGTCAGTTAGCTGACGGAAATACACATCGAACAATTCACACTGCAAATTAAATTTCCCTGTTGCGGAATCTAATAGGCACAACCCAGTATAAAAAGTAACTTTATTGCCCGATGCTGCTTTCAACTGTTTGAATGCATTTTCAAAGGTATGCGGCTTGCCGACAATTTTGCCATCAATGACACACACTTGGTCAGAACCAATAATTAGATGTTGAGGATACTGTTCTGTGAGTGCCGCCGCTTTGGCATGTGATAACCGCATGACCAAAGCTTGAGCTGATTCATTTAAAACGGGCGACTCATCAATGTTCGGAGGCGAGGCTAAAAACGGCAACCCTAATTTTTTTAATAAGGATTGCCGATAGGGTGAAGTTGACGCCAAAATAATCGATTTCATGATTTTTCTCGAAACTCGTAGCCAAAAGGGTTAACTCATTTTAAACTATAAACCGCAAAACCTGCGATTTTTTGGTGAAAAGGCGAGTTTACCCCGCCTTTTTCTTTGACTATAGCTCATTACAAAGTTAATATGCGCGCCTTATGCAAAAGGTAAAATTACCCCTGACTATCGATGCGCAGCGTGCAGCTCAGAAAAACCTCGACTATGTCGGGAGTTATACACCTGAGCAAGTTGCACGTCTTGCAGAATCAGTAGTCAGTGTAGACAGTGATGTAGAAACCGAATTATCATTTAACATTGATAAACAGCGTCTCACGGTTATCGAAGGGAAATCCGATGTGGATCTCACCCTCCAATGCCAACGCTGCGGAAAAAATTTCAAGCATCATGCCTACGTATCGTATTGTTTTAGTCCTGTCGTCAATGACGAAAAGGCCGAAGCATTACCGGAGCTCTACGAACCAATTCAAATTGATGAATTTGGTGAAATAGATTTGCTGGGAATGATAGAAGATGAAATAATTCTTTCCTTACCAGTTGTTCCGGTTCATGATTCTGAACACTGTGAAGTGTCCGAAGCGGACATGGTGTATGGTGAACTGCCTCCTGAGGTAGAAAAGCCAAACCCATTTGCCGTATTAGCCAGTTTAAAGAAAAGTACTTAAGGAGTAAGGTCAATGGCCGTACAACAGAATAAACCAACTCGTTCAAAACGCGGTATGCGTCGTTCACATGATGCACTGACTGCTACCCTAGTTTCTGTAGATAAAACTTCAGGTGAAACTCACCTGCGTCACCATGTGACTGCAGACGGTTTTTACCGTGGCCGTAAGGTTATCAGCAAGTAATTGTTGGTACCTTGGCTAATCTAACCATCGCGTTAGATGCAATGGGCGGGGATGTTGGTCCCCGCGTCACAGTGCCTGCTGCATTGCAGGCTCTGGCATCTAATTCAGCACTCAAATTACTGCTTGTCGGTCAACCCGAAGCCATTCAACCTTTGCTTGCACATTTAAGTGCTGAGCAAATTTCGCGCGTCGAAATTATCCCTGCGGACGGAATTATTGCTAATGATGCTAAGCCATCAAATGCAATAAGACAAAGCAAAGGAACATCGATGCGAGTGGCATTAGAGTTAGTGAAGACAGGGCAGGCACAAGCGTGCGTGAGCGCAGGTAATACAGGCGCATTGATGGGCTTAGCAAAATTGATGTTAAAGTCGATAGACGGCATTGAGCGCCCAGCGCTAATGACTATCTTACCAAATCAGCAAAAGAGCCAAACGGTGGTGCTGGATTTAGGGGCAAACGTCAACTGCAGTAGTGACATGTTAGTGCAATTTGCCGTAATGGGTTCAGTGATGGCTGAAGAAGTGGTTAACATCACAAAACCAAAAGTTGCTTTGCTTAATATCGGTGAAGAAGAAAGCAAAGGACTGGATAATATCCGCGAAGCCGCCGCAGTGTTAAAAGAAACGGCGTCCATTAACTATATCGGTTACGTTGAAGGTAATGAATTACTGACAGGCAAAACGGATGTGTTAGTGTGTGACGGCTTCGCAGGTAACGTCTCATTAAAAACAATGGAAGGGGTGATCCGCGTTATTCTTTCCTTGTTAAAGTCGGCAGATGACGAAAAGAAAAAACGCAGTTGGTTAATGCAACTGGCGAAAAAGTGGCTTAAAAAACGTTTAATGAAGCGTTTTGGGGATATGAACCCCGACCAGTATAACGGTGCGACTCTGTTAGGATTAAAAGGTATTGTGATCAAGAGTCATGGTGCGGCTAACGAAAATGCATTTAAAGCTGCGATTGACCGTGCAGTGCAAGCTGTTGAAAAACAAGTACCAGAAAGAATAACAGCGCGATTAAATATTGTTTTACCCAGGAGCGATCAATAACCTATGGCTATGTACAGTAAAATCTTAGGAACAGGCAGCTACTTGCCAGCGCAAGTACGCACCAATGCTGATCTGGAAAAAATGGTTGATACTTCTGATGAATGGATTGTCACCCGCACTGGGATACATGAAAGAAGAATTGCTAACGAAGACGAAAATGTCTCCGTAATGAGTTTTCATGCGGCACAAAAAGCCCTTGAAATGGCACAAGTTGAAGCCAGCGAAATTGGTTTAATCATTGTTGCAACAACGTCTGCAACTCACGCTTTCCCAAGCGCTGCTTGCCAAGTGCAACAAATGCTAGGCATTCATGATTGTGCAGCATTTGATGTCGCCGCAGCTTGTGCCGGTTTTACCTATGCAATCAGCATTGCTGATCAGTTTGTTAAAACGGGTATGACGAAAAAAGCGTTAGTCATTGGCGCCGATGCATTATCAAAAACATTAGACCCGGAAGACCGCGGTACCATTATTTTATTTGGTGACGCCGCAGGTGCTGTTGTTGTGGGTGAGTCTAATGAGCCTGGTATTATTTCTACCCATTTACACGCTGATGGCCGTTATGGGGATTTACTCGCATTGCCTAACCGCAGCCGTTGTTCAGATGACCCTGCGTATTTAACCATGACAGGTAACGAAGTATTCAAAGTTGCAGTCCGTGAATTGGCGCACATTGTTGATGAAACTTTGGCCGCAAGCGGTATTGCAAAAGCAGAACTTGATTGGTTAGTGCCACATCAAGCAAATTTAAGAATTATTGCTGCGACGGCAAAAAAACTCGATATGACCATGGACAAAGTGGTTATCACCTTAGACCGTCATGGGAATACTTCTGCGGCATCTGTCCCAACTGCACTTGATGAAGCAGTACGTGATGGACGTATCCAACGTGGCCAACTTGTGCTGTTAGAAGCCTTTGGTGGCGGTTTCACGTGGGGCTCTGCCTTAGTTCGTTTTTAATTTACTGAGAAAACAGACATGACACAATTTGCGATGGTATTTCCCGGACAGGGTTCTCAGTCTTTAGGAATGTTAGCAGCATTAGCTGAAGAAAATCAGCTAGTTGAGCAAACATTTGCTGAAGCATCAGAAGCATTGGGTTACGATCTTTGGGCATTAGTCCAAAACGGACCAGAAGAAGAATTAAATAAAACATGGCAAACACAGCCTGCATTATTAGCAGCATCTGTGGCGATTTTCCGTGTTTGGCAAGCTAAAAACGGTGCTATGCCTTCAATTATGGCAGGGCACAGCCTCGGTGAGTATTCAGCACTAGTTTGCGCAGGGGTTATTGACTTCAAAGAAGCAATTAAGCTTGTCGAATTACGTGGCAAGTTAATGCAAGAAGCGGTTCCTGAAGGTACAGGCGCAATGTATGCCATTATTGGTTTAGATAATGAATCCATTGAAAAAGCTTGCCTAGAAGCGGCTCAAGGCCAAGTGGTTTCACCGGTAAACTTTAACTCCCCAGGCCAAGTGGTTATCGCAGGGGAAAAAGCGGCGGTTGAACGTGCGGGCGTTGCGTGTAAAGAAGCGGGGGCAAAACGTGCACTGCCATTATCCGTTAGTGTGCCTTCACATTGTGCATTAATGAAGCCTGCTGCTGAAAAATTAGCCGAAGCGTTAGAAAAAATTGAATTTTGTGAGCCAGTCTATCCAGTTATCAACAATGTTGATGTTAAAATTGAGCAATCGGCGCAAAATATTCGTGATGCTTTAGTCCGTCAACTGTATAATCCAGTACGCTGGACGGAAACAGTAGAATTGATGGCAGATCAAGGTGTTGAACACCTTGTCGAAATGGGGCCAGGCAAAGTGTTGACTGGTCTTACCAAGCGAATTGTCTCTAATTTAACTGCCGTAGCAGCCAATGATCCTGTATCATTAGGCACTGCTTTAGAAAATAGCTGAGGACGACATGAGCTTTGAAGGAAAAATTGCACTAGTAACAGGTGCGAGTCGCGGGATTGGTAAAGCTATTGCTTTAACATTAATTGCACGTGGCGCAACCGTTATTGGTACAGCAACTAGCGAAAAAGGCGCAGACGCTATCACTGCTTACCTTGATGGTAAGGGGAAAGGTTTAGCGTTAAACGTGACTGATGCAGCATCAATCGAAGAAACGTTAACCAAAATTCGCGAAGAATTTGGCGAAATTGATATTTTGGTTAATAATGCAGGTATCACTCGCGATAACTTATTGATGCGTATGAAAGAAGAAGAGTGGCAAGATATTATTGACACCAATCTTTCATCCGTTTACCGTTTGTCTAAAGCCGTTTTGCGTGCCATGATGAAAAAACGTTGTGGGCGTATTATTTCCATCGCATCTGTTGTGGGCGTGATGGGGAATGCGGGACAAGCAAACTATGCAGCAGCGAAAGCTGGGCTGATTGGTTTTAGTAAATCATTAGCTCGTGAAGTCGCTTCTCGTGGTATTACTGTTAATGTCGTTGCGCCTGGTTTTATCGAAACTGATATGACGAAAGCATTGACAGATGAACAGCGTGCAGGCATTTTATCTCAGGTTCCTGCGGATAGACTGGGTGATGCACAAGAAATTGCCAGTGCTGTAGCGTTTTTAGCTTCTGACGAAGCTGCTTACATCACAGGTGAAACATTGCATGTCAATGGTGGCATGTACATGATCTAAAGAAATGATGGAGCTATTTGCATTATTAGTGTTATCCAACGCTAAATAATGCAAAATAATGGTTCCAACAGCCGGGATTGGGTTGTATCTTTTCCTGTATTTCATAAACTACGAAAACCATCGCGAAAGCGAGTTTTGATAGGAATTTTAATAGTATGAGCACTATCGAAGAACGCGTTAAGAAAATCATCGTTGAACAACTGGGTGTTAAAGAGGAAGAAGTTGTAAATACAGCTTCATTTGTTGATGACTTGGGCGCTGATTCTCTTGACACAGTTGAGCTGGTTATGGCTCTGGAAGAAGAGTTCGATTGCGAAATCCCTGACGAAGAAGCTGAAAAGATCACAACAGTACAGGCTGCGATTGACTACGTCGAGAACGCATCTAAATAATTGTACGAAAAACATGTCTAGGCGATCACTCGATCGCCTATGTTCCTTTTGTAACTTTTCCCTCCTTGGAGGAAATACGTGTCTAAGCGTCGTGTAGTCGTAACCGGACTGGGCATGTTATCTCCTGTCGGCAACACAGTTGAGTCATCATGGAAAGCTGTTTGTGACGGACAGAGTGGTATCAGCCTCATTGATCATTTCGATACTACTAACCACGCAACGAAATTTGCTGGCTTAGTAAAAGATTTCAACTACGAAGATTTTGACATCTCTCGCAAAGATGCGAAGAAGATGGACCCATTTATTCAATATGGTATTGCCGCGGGCTTCCAAGCCTTTAAAGATGCTGAATTGGAAGTAACAGAAGCCAATGCTACTCGTATCGGTTTAGCGATTGGTTCTGGTATTGGCGGGTTAGGGTTAATTCAGGATAACTGTGAATCTATGATGGCCGGCGGCCCTCGTAAAGTTAGCCCATTCTTCGTACCATCGACAATTATTAACTTGGCAGCAGGCCATTTAAGCATTATGTATGGCTTACGCGGTCCAAGTATTGCGATTGCCACTGCTTGTACATCGGGTGTTCACAATATTGGACACGCAGCACGTATGATTGCCTATGGCGATGCAGACGTTATGTTGGCAGGCGGTACTGAAAAAGCCACGACACCATTAGGTGTGGCAGGCTTTGGTGCTGCACGTGCACTATCAACTCGTAATGATGACCCACAAGCGGCGAGCCGCCCTTGGGATAAAGACCGTGATGGTTTTGTTCTCGGTGATGGTGCAGGTATCATTGTTCTTGAAGAATATGAACATGCGAAAGCGCGTGGGGCCAAAATTTACGCTGAAGTGGCTGGCTTTGGTATGAGCAGTGATGCTTACCATATGACATCTCCGCCAGAAAATGGTGAAGGTGCTGCATTAGCGATGGAAAATGCGCTAAAAGATGCTGGCATTCAGGCGAGTGAAGTGGGTTACATCAACGCACACGGTACATCAACAAATGCAGGTGACTTAGCAGAAGCGCAAGCGGTTAAGTCTGTATTTGGTGAAGATTCAAAAGTGCTAGTTAGTTCAACAAAATCCATGACTGGTCACCTATTAGGTGCCGCAGGTGCAGTTGAATCTATCTTCACAATTTTGTCTCTGTGTGATCAAATTGTCCCACCAACGATTAACCTAGATAACCCTGATGAGGGTTGCACACTGGATTTCGTTGCAAATAAAGCACGTAAAGTTGAGAACATGGAGTACGCTCTATGTAACTCCTTCGGCTTTGGCGGCACAAACGGTTCATTGATTTTCCGTCGTTATCACGCAGAATAGTTAATTCGTTCCGTCATTAATTCAGCCTCAGTTGTGTCTGCAACTGGGGCTTTATTTTACCTGTCTCTTTGCACAGCTCTATGCTTTAGTTTATGATAGTTCCACCTGATTACTGTCTGATTTATCAGCTTTTATTATAAGTATTATCAATGTCATATTGGGTTAATGGTCAACTTTGCCAGCAAATTAGTGTCTCTGATCGCGCCGTTGCGTTCGGGGATGGTTGTTTTACGACTATTCACGGAGTGAATCAGCAAGCGCAGATGCTAAAAGAGCATATTGCGCGTTTAGCACGTGACTGCCAACGGTTAAAAATTACCGTATCCGATTGGGATGGGCTAGCGCGGCACTTAGCTGAAATTTGCGCGAAGCAAGCGGATGACGAATTTGTATTAAAAGTCATTATCAGTCGTGGTGTAGGCGGGCGAGGTTACAGTGCTACTGGTCTCACAAAACCGACTATTATTGTCAGTATTTCACCCTTTCCATCGCATTATACTCAACTACAATGCAAAGGTGCTAAGCTGATATTGAGTCAAATACCTATTTCTCGAAATCCATTATTGGCGGGGATGAAACACCTAAACCGTCTTGAACAAGTGTTGATCCGTCAAGAAATCGATGAGGCTCAAGCCGATGAAGCGATTGTGCTCGATACTGACGGTACTATTGTCGAATGTTGTAGTGCAAATGTGTTTTGGCGCATCGGGCAAACAGTTTATACCCCAGTGTTATCGCACAGTGGGGTGAATGGATTAATGAGACAAAAGATCATAGCGTTATTAGCAGGGAGCCAGTACCATTTTGAAGAAATTGAACGGTTCGCTTCCATATTAACTCACTGTGATGAAGTCATTATGTGCAATGCCTTGATGCCTGTTCTCCCCGTTCAAAGTATCCAAATAGGCTCACAAGAAAGCCCATTGCAGTATGATTCGCGGGAACTGTTCGAATACTTATTTTTACGCTGCAAAATCTAATTTGCATAATTAAAGTCTAATACGCATTGGTATGGTCAATAAATGAAATTAGCTAAAAAAATCATTTTGATTGCTGTTGTTCTGATTACCGTTGTGGCGATTGCACTTTATCTGCAATATCGCCAAGTATTGAATTACGCGAAAACACCGATTAACCTCACACAAGAAAAAATTTTCACTGTGCCTGCGGGGACAGGGCGTGTGGCATTTGAAACACTGCTAATCAATGAAAAATTGATTGAGCAGGGAAATGAATTCCAGTGGTTATTAAAGCTGCGTCCTGAGTTGGCACAGCTCAAAGCGGGTACATACCGTTTACAACCTGATATGGATGTCGAACAGTTATTAAAATTGATCGTCAGTGGTAAGGAAGCACAGTTTTCGATTCGTTTTATTGAAGGGAATCGTTTAGCCGATTGGAGCAATATTTTACGTGATGCGCCATATTTAGCGCACAAATCCACGGAAATGACACCGACCGAGCTTTACACCGAAATAGGTTTTAAAGGTGAGGGAACCTTGGAAGGTTGGCTCTACCCTGACACCTATCTCTATACAGCGGGAACGCCTGATATCGAAATTTTGAAACGTGCTCATAAACGTATGCAAACCAACCTTGACGATGAATGGAAAGGACGCGATAGGGATCTGCCGTATAAAAATGCCTATGAAATGTTGATTATGGCGTCAATCATTGAAAAAGAAACGGGTGTTGATAGCGAACGTTCGCAAGTCGCCTCGGTATTTGTTAACCGCTTAAAGCAAAAAATGCGCTTACAAACCGACCCAACGGTGATTTACGGCTTGGGTGATAAATATCGTGGTAAAATTTACCGCAGTGATTTAGATAATTACACAGAATATAACACCTACAAAATTGACGGATTGCCGCCAACACCGATAGCAATGCCAAGCCTTGCATCTGTTAAAGCCGCTGCACATCCAGCGAAAACAGATTATTTATATTTTGTCGCGGACGGTAAAGGGGGACATACCTTTAGTCGTAACTTGAATGACCACAACCGTGCCGTCAAAGTTTACCGCCAAATTGAACAGCAAAATTGATAAAACATGAAAAACCAATTTATTGTTATTGAAGGATTAGAAGGCGCAGGGAAAACCACCGCAATCAACACGGTGGTTGACACTCTAAACCACGCCGGTATCAATGATATCGTTTTTTCCCGCGAACCTGGTGGCACACCGTTGGCAGAAAAGCTGCGAGAGCTCATCAAACAAGGTATTGAAGGGGATAAAGTCACGGACAAAGCCGAGCTTTTAATGCTGTATGCAGCCCGCGTGCAATTAGTGGATACCGTGATTAAACCTGCACTTGCTGCTGGAAAGTGGGTTGTCGGTGATCGCCATGATATGTCATCGCAAGCTTATCAAGGTGGTGGGCGTCAGATTGACCGCCATTTAATGCAGTCATTGCGTGATTTAGTCTTAGGTGATTTTAAACCTGACCTGACGTTATACCTTGATTTATCACCTGAATTGGGCCTACAACGCGCTCGTTCACGGGGTGAGTTAGATAGAATTGAAAAAGAGTCACTCGCCTTTTTTGAAAGGACCCGAGAAAGATATTTGGAACTTGCCGCGGGTGATAATTCCATTGTGACGATTGATGCAAGCCAAAATATAGAGCAAGTTCAAAACGATATTCGTGCTGCGTTACTAGCATGGTTAGCGAAATAAGGTATTGATGGCATGAATTGGTATCCTTGGTTAAATGAGCCTTATCGGCAAATCATTGCGGCTTACCAAAGTGGCCGAGGTCACCATGCCTTGTTGCTTAGTTCTATTCCAGGCAATGGTGCTGATGCATTATGTTATGGGGTTAGCCGTTGGTTAATTTGCCAAAATCGTGATGGGATGAAAAGCTGTGGGGAGTGCCATAGTTGCCGTCTGATGTTAGCGGGAACACACCCTGATTACCATGTGGTTGAGGTAGAAAAAGGGAAATCGACGGTCAGTGTTGATACGGTCAGAAAATTGATTGAAACCTTAAGTAGCCATGCACAACAAGGCGGCAGTAAGGTAGTGTATATCCCTAGTACGGATGCACTTACTGATGCCGCGGCGAACGCATTGTTAAAAACTCTTGAGGAACCGGCTAAAGATACCTATTTTTTATTAGGCAGTGAAAAGCAAGAAAACTTGTTAGCTACGATCCGCAGCCGTTGCCTGAGTCACTTTTTACCAGCGCCAGACTCGCAAATTGCATTATATTGGCTGCAAAAACAAAAGCCTGATTTAGTTATGGCTAACGCCGTGACTGCCTTAAAGCTTTGCCAAGGTGCACCTGTCGCGGCCTTAGCGTTACTTGATGATAATTTATGGCAAAAGCGTACCGCATTATGCCATAACATGGCGTCATCATTACAAAGCCGCGATATGCTAAGTTTGTTGCCCTCACTAAACATAGATGATGCGGTGATGTCTCTGAATTGGCTGTTAAGCTTATTTGCCGATGCGATTAAGATACAGCAAGGTGCTGCGCAGTTTTGCATTAACCAAGACTATAGCGCGCAAGTGATGCAATTGGCATCCATGATGAACCGTACACAACTTCATGATGTGTATGAGCAATGGTTACATTGTCGTCATCAATTACTGACTGTTCCTGCGTTAAATCAGGAGTTACTGTTGGCTAATCAATTATTACAATGGGAAGCCTTACTGGCGAGCCCCTCATTTTAAAAAGAGTTAAATATGTTTGTTGTTGATTCACATTGCCATCTCGACTGCTTAGATTATGAAAAATTACATACGAATGTCGATGATGTGATAGCAAAAGCGTTTGCCCGTGATGTCGGTTTCATGTTAGCGGTAGCCACTACGCTGTCAGGTTTTGAAAAGATGAAAACGCTGATTGGCGAGCGCGACAATATTGCATTTTCTTGTGGTATGCACCCCCTCAACTTAGATGAAGGGCACGATTTCGAGCGTTTAGCGCAGTTAGCTGCGGGGAAGGAAGTCGTCGCATTAGGGGAAACTGGCTTAGATTATTATTACCAGCAGGAAAACGCTGCGTTACAGCAGGAGTCATTTCGCCAACATATCCGCATTGGTCGTGAGGTGAATAAACCTGTTATCGTGCATACCCGCTCAGCACGGGAAGATACGCTGGCAATCTTACGCGAAGAAAATGTGATGGATTGTGGCGGCGTATTGCATTGTTTTACTGAAGATAAAGAGACGGCTATCGAGCTGCTCGATTTAGGCATGTACATTTCATTTTCAGGCATTGTGACATTCCGTAATGCAGAGCAAATTCGCGAGGCGGCACGAATTGTTCCGCTGGATAGAATTCTTGTTGAAACAGATTCCCCTTACTTAGCGCCAGTTCCGCACCGTGGGAAAGAAAACCAGCCTGCTTATGTGCGTGATGTAGCTGAATACATGGCCGTACTCAAGGGCGTGAGTGTTGAGGAGATGGCTGAGATCACGACACAGAATTTCAATCGTTTGTTTCATTTAAATGTCGGCGTGAATAACGCATAATCAGCACACGATAATTAAATCATTCTTGAATTTTTAAGGAAGTTAACATGGCAGAAGAAACTATTTTCAGTAAGATCATCCGTCGTGAAATCCCTGCGGATGTGGTTTACCAAGATGAGCTTGTCACGGCTTTTCGTGATATTTCACCCCAAGCGCCATCCCACATTTTAATCATTCCTAATAAACTGATCCCAACCGTGAATGATGTGACTGCGGACGATGAACTGGCGCTTGGTCGTTTATTTACGGTTGCGGCAAAAATTGCAAAAGAAGAAGGTATTGCACAAAGCGGATACCGTTTAATTATGAATTGCAATGAGCACTCAGGCCAAGAAGTTTTCCACATTCATATGCACTTAGTGGGTGGTCGCCCACTAGGCCCATTATTGGCAAAATAATGAAAATATTGGGAACAGCAATGAACCGCGCGGTATTGCTAGCTACGCTCGTCGTACTTTTGAGTGGTTGCCTCTATAAAAAGCCACAAGGGTTGGTTTTTAATGAACAACAGCGTGTGATCATGGAACCGTCTGTATTGGCACAAGGTATTATTGTTGAAAACCCAATTGTGAGTATGGAAAATCATCAACACATTGCTACTATCAATATGAGCAATGTGCAATCAAACGCGGTAAATATTGCTTACCGCGTATATTGGTATGATAAGCAAGGGTTGAAAGTGGATACATCGGCCGCCGCGGAACAGTCACTATTACCCAATTCCACAGCGCAAATTCGTGCGATAACCTCTTCACCTCACGCAGATAATCTGCGTATTCATGTTTTTTTATCCCCTAAGACCGGAGAATAATAATGAAACGGATCTTAATGGTTGCTGCGGCAACGTTAATTTTAGCGGGTTGCCCGTCATACCCGCCACAACAACCGGTTGAGCCGCCGCCGATAGTGCCTGTTGAACCGCAACCGCCAGAGGTGATACCACCGCCGCCACCGGATAAGGTGCCAACTCCGCCTAAGCAGCAAACAACGGATTGGTCCGCTGCAATAGTGCCTTTAGTCGCACAAATGGCGTCGGCAGATGGTGTGGAATCAGGTAAAGTTTTGTTAGTCGATTCAGTTAAAAACAATACCAATGGTTCTCTTCCTGTGCAGTTGATTACATCAAATATGATGTCTGCGGTGGAAAACACGCACCGTTTTAGTGTCGTTCCGCAAGATGTGGTTAGCTCTGCACGCAAAACTCTGGGGTTATCCCAAGAAGATAGCCTTGTGACTCGCAGTAAAGCGATTGGCCTAGGTCGTTATGTACAGGCAAATTATGTCATTTACAGCGTGATGTCAGGGTCAAATAAAGAAAGGCGCCTTGAGATGCAATTAATGGAAGTGCAAACAGGCGAAATTATTTGGTCTGGAAAAAACAATATTGAGTAACATGCAGTCATTGCTTGCTTTACTCTCGGCACATTTCCCAGCAATTTCAAACAAGTGCTGGGAAATTTCCCCCTTAGTCGGGTTATCCGGCGGCAGCTTTTTAGTGCAAAGCCGTCAACCCAATTACCCACTAAAACTGGTGGCTCGAGCGGATACGTATCGGCAAAATGCGTTGTATGTCTCTCGGCGTAAAGAAGCCCGTATCTTACGGCAAATCCAGCATTTACCCTTTGCACAGGCGGTGGTTGCACATAACGCTGAGTGGTTAGTTTTAGCGTGGAGTGAAGGGCAACATCCCAGCGAGGATCTGTTTTACTCGCAAGAATTTCAGCAGAAACTTGCCAGCATCGTTGCTACTTTGCATTGTTCATCGTTATTGACTTACACATTACCATTGAGAGCCGAAATAGCCCATTATGGGGAACGCGTCGATCAACAACGGCTTTCTCCACGCTGGAAGCGGCTTCATCGAGACTTTTTACAAAAAAAGATGCCAAAGACGTTGAAATTGGCAGCTGCCCATATGGATATTCATCCTAAAAATATCATTATTCAAGAAGATGACAAATTGATGTTATTGGATTGGGAATATACCGCAAATACCGATATTGCGTTTTCTCTGGAAACCTATTTTCAATTCAATAACCTTACAGTGCGTCAGCGCCAGCAATTTTTGACGCAATATTGTGATATTCAAGGTGCTTACCATGATAGGTTTCAGTTAATGCATCACTGTAATTTATGGTCACCTTGGGTAAAATACATGACATTAATGTGGTATGAAGTGCAGTGGAATGAAAGTCGACAGACTGACTTTTTACTACACTCTCAACCATTACGACAATATTTCAGTTTGCTAGGCTAAATGCTTAGCACAATCTCTATACAGTTAATGAATGAAATAAGTGAGGCAGGTTATGGGCCCGATAATGTTAGATGTTCAGGGGTACGAACTGGACAATGAAGAACGTGAAATATTAGCTCATCCACTGGTGGGCGGCTTAATTTTATTTACCCGTAACTTTCATGATGCAGCACAACTGCGTGAACTGGTTCGTCAAATTCGCGATGCATCACGAAACCGACTCTTGATAGCAGTCGACCAAGAAGGTGGGCGTGTACAACGTTTTCGCGATGGTTTTACCGCACTGCCATCAGCACAAGCATTTGCCGCACTGAATAATGAACATGATGGTGCAAAACTGGCTGAGGAAGCAGGCTGGTTAATGGCCGCAGAAATGATAGCGATGGATATCGACATTAGTTTTGCGCCTGTGCTTGATCTAGGCCATCAAAGCATTGCGATTGGTGAGCGTTCATTCCATGAAAACCCTGAGATAGCGATGGTGATGGCTGAGCGTTTCATTAAAGGTATGCATAGTGCTGGAATGAAAACGACAGGAAAGCATTTTCCTGGTCATGGCGCAGTGAAAGCTGACTCCCATAAAGAAACGCCTCGTGATGGTCGTGCCCTTGATGTGATCCGTGGCAAAGACATGTCGATTTTCAAAGATTTTATTCAACGGGAATTATTGGATGCCATCATGCCCGCCCATGTTATTTATACACAGGCTGATGACAGGCCAGCAAGCGGTTCGCCTTTCTGGTTAAAATCGGTTTTACGTGAGCAACTTGGCTTTAATGGTGTTATTTTTTCTGATGATTTATCGATGGAAGGCGCTGCGATTATGGGCAGCTACCCTGAAAGAGCAAAGGCATCCCTGAATGCTGGTTGTGACATGATTTTGGTCTGTAATAATCGTGAAGGTGCAGTGAGCGTGTTAGATAATCTGCCAAAACAACATGATAGCCAAGCATCGAAGCTATATCACAGTGGCCGACAATACAGCCTCAAAGAGTTACAAAGTGTGGCACGTTGGCAGGAAAGCAATCAAAAATTAGTTGAATTACATAATAGATGGCAAGAATCTAAACAGTAATTGAGTCTGCGTACAGATTAAGCCAGTGAGAAGCGATATCTCACTGGCTTTTTTGGCATATTAAAAGCGTTTAAATGTAGAACATTTTAAATAAGGGCATTTGTTGGCGGTATTTTTAACAACGTTACCCGTAACGCTATTAAATAAATTTAATATGGTTTAATTTATTTTTAAAATAGAAAAAACAAAAATAAAAAAAACTTATTTTTTAATGAAAATTAATTATTCAGATAGGCAATGCAGATAAAAAGCTATCCCCAAAAGAAAATAGAACTATAAATGTACTATTTTAATCAACACAAAAATTTAGGATATAAACCCAGTAATTTAATTTAAGGTTGAAATAATTAAAAGTGATTTTCAATTATTTATATAGTGTGTTTTATTTTAGTTCATAAATTGAGCTTATAATTAAATTAATTAGTGAACTAAATAACTGAACATTAACTCTCTGTTATTTTAGCATATTTGTTGACGCAAACGATTTGCATAAAAACTAAACATATTATCCAAACTCTTAAGCAAAGCTAAAGAGATAGATTCACTCATATTCCAAAAATCAATGGGGTATTGATAAAACGAATGGGGTCATCAAGATCTATAAATGAGTAGATGAGTACATAATGTTGTAGTTAAGCTCAGATTTTAAAGGTTTTTTCTAATCGTCTTAAGGCAAATGTGATTTTCTTTTTATATCCTGTTGAACGCATATAAAAGGTAAATGGTTTTTATATGTGACGAATATCACATTCATATAGATATTGAATGCAACTTATGTAACGTGTTGTGACAGTGATCGTTTTAATTGACGTAAAATTACGTTAGCATTCCTATTATGATAGTTTTATGACAATGCGCAGATAAGTACAGTGCATTGAAAAAGAAAGCCATTCGCAAACAACAAGATATTAAGCAAAATAGAGCGGGTAAATACAGAGAAGTTTATTTCTCGTGGGATAACTATGCCCAAAAAAATAGAAATAGCCAAAAAGTTTTTTGAGCACTAATTATACTTTCTATGTTGTTTAAATATTGGCAATCTTATTGTTACTTAACCGAAATAAAACACGATAAATGAGTGAGGATGCCTCGGGATAATTAAAATTAATTAAGTTTTAACAGTAAGGATAACACCTTATTAACTCAAAAAGTAAACACGTATGCAGCTAGGTTGCTGTATGAATTTTTTTATTTAAAAAATGACTTTAGTGTTTGAAATGGACGTATTTGTTTATCGTTAAGTTAAATTGTTTTATTAAGCTAAAAATAAAAAATGGTGATTTGTTGTCCATGGGAACATGGCACAACATAAAATTAATTCAAATAATCATTAACTAGGTTAATTCCAATGAAAGTTAAAAATCTTGCGCTATTAATGCTTTCTCCTTGCTACTTAGCAGTTACCATGGCAAATGCGAGCAACTGGGAAAATTCAATCAAAGAAAACTCATTTATTGCGGATTCAGAGCTAGAGCTGTCTACTCGTAATATGTGGAAATACCTGAAAACTGAGAACCGTTTCGATAAAGACGAAGGTCGTTATAGAAAGCAAGTTGCTAATGCTTGGGGTCAAAACTTCCAAGCTGATTTTACCTCAGGTTATTTTGCTGATGTGATTGGGTTTGATGCATCCTATTACGGCGGTATTAAATTAGGCGCAAGTAAAGACTTCGCCTCTCGTGCAATTTTATATAACGATGATGGCCATGCGAAAGGTTATAACAAAATTGGTCAGCGTTATGCCAAAGTAAAATTAGATTTAGAACCTGTGAAGTTTAATGCGAAAGCAGGTTGGTTTACACTGAAAAACACAGGTATTTTCACTAACTCACAACGCCTTTCTTTAAACAGCTACAGTGGTTATTACACCAATACAGCCATTGATGATTGGAGCTTGGATTTATTATATCTCGACAAAAAAGTGATGCGTCGTGATAGCCCAAATATCGATGCAATGTATTTTACGGACGGTAATGGTGTAAGACACAACGTTAACCATGTGATCACTGGTGGTATTAACTACAATACAAAACCACTGAAAGTGCATTATTTTTACGGTCAAGCTGACGATTTATTCCGTCAACAAGGCCTTGAAGCAAAATATAAGCTGACCTCTGACTTAACACTCGGCACACAAATTTATAATCATGAATATGGTAGTGACGGTAAACGTACTGAAACTAACGATGCAAAAGGCAAACGTAACTTTGACAAACGTGCATGGCACTACGCAGGAACCGCTGAATGGCGCGTACCAGAAACACCATGGACACTCAGTACTGGCTTAACTTATACCCAAGCGAAAAAAGCGAACGGCGTTGGTCAATTTGCTCGTAACCCAATTGGCAACACCCGTGGTCGTTTTAATTCACCAGCATATTCAGATATCGACTATGTGCGTGATGGTGAAGCGATGATCGCGTTAGCTGCTGAATACCGCGTGAGCAAAGAACTGTCTGTCGGTGCGCGTACCAACTATTCAGAATTCAAATATGAAGGCGAAAGATTAAAACAAGGTCAATTTGGACTGTTTAGCTACTGGAAACCAACAGAAAATTTATCTGTTTCGTTAAGCGGCGGTCTGGGTTGGCACCACCAGCAAGAAAACGATTATACCACACCAAAACTGTATGACGGTCACTCACGTCGCGCACATTCGTTGTCTGGTTCTATGACCACGACTTATCGCTTCAAAATGTAGTCGGTAGTTGAGTGCTGTTTATCATAAAAGGGTTGAAAAATGAAACATAAAATTGGATTACTGGCCGTTTTGATTTCGGGAGCGCTACTTGCAGGTTGTGCAACCAAAACGGCGGACACAGTAAAAGTACAAGTCATTGGTATCAATGACTTCCACGGTGCATTACAAGCTCCAGGCGATGGCAAATTAGGTGGAATAGAATCTATCGCAACGCTAGTTAACCAATTACGTGCGCAAAACGACAAAACAATTGTTGTTGGTGCGGGTGACTTAGTTGGTGCAAGCCCATTATTGTCTTCTATGTTCTATGATGAGCCAACCATCGAAGCATTAAGTGCGATTGGTATGGAAACCAGTGCTGTAGGTAACCATGAGTTTGATAAAGGCAAGGAAGAGCTGCTGAGAAAGCAAAATGGTGGCTGTCATCCAACCGCAGGTTGTGTAGGTAAAGACTCTTTTGCTGGTGCTGACTTTAACTATTTAGCGGCAAACGTCATTGTGAAAGAAACAGGTGAAACTCTGTTCCCGTCTTACTTTATTAAAGAGTTTGATGGTATTCCTATGGCGTTTATTGGACTAACGTTAGAAGGTACTCCCGCTATCGTGACACCAAGTGGTACCGCAGGTTTGGAATTCAAAAATGAAGTCGAAACTATTAACAATCAAGTTAAATTGTTAAAAGCGAAAGGCATCAACAGCATCGGTGTTTTGATCCATGAAGGTGCAACTCAGCAAGTTGATACTAAAGTCAAAGATATTAACCGTTGTGATAATATCAAAGGACCAATCGTTGATATCGTTAATCAATTAGATGGTGCTGTTGACTTTGTTGTTAGTGGGCACACTCATCAGGCGTATAACTGTGAAATTAATGGTAAAACTGTTATTTCTGCACAGTCTAACGGTACGTTGTTGTCTCAGCTAAACATTGAAATTGATAGAAAAACAAAAGATATTGTTAGCATTAAAGCAAAAAATATTCCAGTTGAAACAAAACGTTATGAGAAAAATCCTGAGTTAACCACTTTCGTACAAAAATACGAAAAAATTGCGTTACCAATTTCGCAAGAAGTGATGGGTTCTCTGAGTGCGGATTCAGACAAAAAACTATTGTCTGGTGGAGATTCAACGCTAGGTAAAATCATTGCAGATGGCCAATTGTACGTTGCTTCCGCAAAAGATGCGGGGGGGGCACAAATCGCCTTCATGAACAGTGGTGGTATTCGTGCTGACATGAAAGCGGGTCAACAGACTTACGGTGATATCTTTACCGTTCAACCATTCTCTAACGTTGTGGTAACACAGTCCCTGACTGGTGCGCAAATTAAACAAGCACTTGAGCAACAATGGGATCGCGCACGCCCACAAGTGATGCCTGTTTCTAAAGGTTTCTACTATGAGTGGGATGACAGTCGCGCTGTGGGTGATAAAGTTATCCAAAACTCAATCAAGTTAAATGGTAAACCATTAGACATGAAAAAAACCTACCGTGTTGCTGCAAATGAGTTCTTAGCAACGGGTGGTAGCCGTTTCTCTGCCTTCAATGAAGGTAAAGAGCGTGTTTACAGCGTGCCAGATAACGAAGCACTAATGCAATATTTTAAAGATAACTCACCAATTGCAGTCCCAACTGATGTGCGTATCAAAAAAATCAAATAACGAAAATTGATTTTTGAATAATTGAAACCCGAGGCGCTTAGCGTTTCGGGTTTTTTGTTGTTTTTATTCATTCCACTATCCCACCATACAAAGATAATCAATTGTCTGTCTTAAAATAAAAATGATACAATAATGATTCTCATTATCATTAATTAATATATGGTTTTAATCATCTGATTGATATTAAACAGTTTCAAGCTGACTCGATTCACGCCTGACAAAAAATGATTTGAAGAGGGTTGCCGATGCCTTAATAATCAATTAAATTGATGTAAATCAATATTTGGTATTACCAATAGACCAAGCGTGATATTCTGAGATTTCTTTCAGGATAATGAGAGTGTTAATTATTGTTATCTAAGATTTTTTTCGCTAGAAATCTTAAATAATTTTAATATATTTGTTCGAGGAATTTATGACCTTATCTCAACCAAAAATCATCGTTGTTGGTGGTGGCGCGGGTGGCTTAGAGCTAGCAACACGTTTGGGCCGAAAATTAGGTAGAAAAAAACGGGCGCATATTACGCTGGTTGACCGTAACCCAAGCCACCTTTGGAAGCCATTGCTGCACGAAGTGGCCACTGGCTCATTGGATGATGGTGTTGATGCGATTAGTTATTTAGCCCATGCAAGACATAATGCATTTAATTTCCAATTAGGCTCATTAACAAATATAGATCGTGAAAATAAAAAAATCGTACTAGGTGAATTACACGACAAACACGGTGAGTTACTGGTTCCTTTACGTGAACTTGAATACGATATTTTAGTGATGGCGCTGGGAAGTACATCGAATGATTTTGGTACGCCAGGGGTTAAAGAACACTGCATTTTCTTAGATAACCCACATCAAGCCCATCGTTTTCATGATGAAATGCTAAATTTGTTCCTACGTTATTCTGTGCGTGATAACGCAGAGGAAAAAGTGAATATTGCCATTGTTGGTGGTGGTGCTACAGGGGTTGAATTATCGGCTGAACTGTACAATGCCGTGGAACAACTCACCAGTTATGGGTTTAAAGGGTTAGATACAGATGCCTTAAATGTGACGTTGGTTGAGGCAGGTGAACGTATTTTACCTGCCTTACCCGCGCGAATTTCAGGGGCTGCACATCAAGAGCTAAATAAGCTTGGTGTCAATGTATTGACAAAAACCATGGTGACGAGTGCTGATGTAGATGGGCTAAATACCAAAGAAGATGGCAAAATACATGCAGACCTCATGGTATGGGCTGCTGGGATTAAAGCGCCTGATTTTATGAAAGATATTGCAGGGTTAGAAACGAATAGAATCAATCAATTAGTTGTTAAACCTACACTACAAACGACATTGGATGACCTAATTTTTGCCATCGGCGATTGCGCATCTTGTGCCAAACCCGAAGGGGGCTTTGTCCCACCACGGGCTCAGTCTGCGCACCAAATGGCTAGTTTGTGTTACGACAATATCCTTGCCATGATGAAAGATAAACCGCTTAAAGACTATATCTATAAAGATCATGGCTCTTTAGTGTCACTTTCGCGCTTTAGTACTGTTGGTAGCTTAATGGGCAATCTAATGCGTGGTGATATGATGGTGGAAGGTCGTATTGCTCGCTTTGTGTATATTTCATTATATCGTATGCATCAAATTGCACTGCATGGGTATATTAAGACTGGGCTGATGATGCTGGTTGGCAGCATTAACCGAATTATTCGGCCAAAACTCAAATTACACTAATTTCTACTGGTAGAAAAAGAAATATAAGTGATAATAGATGCACTTGATTGCGAATGTAATCAGGTGCATTCACTTTTGCGGTTTTAATGAGGCGTCTCAAAGGTAATATAAAGATTCACTTAGTTTTATTTTCATAAGGTTAGGGTGTATTTACACTTAAAGCTATTTAGATCAATCTTCAGTGAGAGCAGGTAGTTTAGTATTACAGAAAACATCATCGGTGATGTTTAAATAAACAATATAATTAATGTTAATAGTTATTTGGAGAAATGAATATTAACAAAAATAATTTATTAATATAGTTACCATTATTTTTACGTTATATAACGATGAAATTATTAATATACGACCATTTAACATAGTACAGTTAATTTATCTAGTAAGTAATGCATCGCACATAAATAATAAAATTATAAAATCATTATGGCTTATTTGCATTAGGTTAAGATAATTCTAAAAATATGTGAATTATTTGCGCAAAGATCGAATTCTCTCACTTAATAGTTACAATAGATGTACGGGCATTTTATAAGGGCAAATTGATGAAGCTAAAATTTAAGTTGTTATTAGCGCTAGTAGCGATTTGCCTTGTTTCGTCAGTTGTCTATCTGTTTATTCAAGAACCTGAGGCCAAACTTGCCACTGTCTTATCGGTTGAACCAATAAAGGCGAATCGTTTGGTTGAATATGAAAACTGCACGCTAACGGGGGTGCTTGGCTCATTTAATCAGCAATCCTTATTACGTTTTTACCCTGCTCAAAATGAGTGCAAAATGATTTTTATGATTGAAGCCCTCCAAGGTAAGGGTTTTCCGTCTCTATTTGATAATCAAAACAAAACATGTGTACAAACACAAAGAATGGAGTTAGTGGTTGTTGGTTACGATGTGGTTTATCAGATAGGCAAAACTATTGGCAAGGTTAGAACATCTTATGCTCCCTCGATTTTTATTCCCTTAAATGAGAATGGGCGTTTAGATTTACCGTCATCGAATTCCATTTGTGAAACGGTACGTAGCGATGTTAAAGAACTTTTGCCATTTTACTGTTTACATCAAAATGAATTACCGCTTTCAGGCACTTCTGATGTATTGAAATTACAGCACAATAAAAACACATTAGGCTTTTTTGAGTAAATTCGATTCTATAATTACTTAAAATAAAGGCTATCCGTAGATAGCCTTTATTCGTTTTAGCCTAAAATCTATTAAGCGAGTAAGTGTTCTTCAAAATCAGCCAATAGCTGCTTAATAAACTCAAGTCGTGTCACCCTGTCAGTTAAGTCATGGAAGAACTTCAAACGGGTAGGGCCATCTAAACGATAGGTTTTTGGTTGGTGTTGTAACAAGTTGATCAAGAAGCTTGGATCAACTTTGTTTTTCTCGCCAAACTCGATAAAACCCCCTTTTTCATGTGCTTCAATACGTTTCACGCCTAAATATTGAGCTTGTAGGCGGATGGCTGCCGACGTTAATAAGAATTTACCTGCATCGGGTAGGCTACCAAAGCGATCGATCAGCTCTGTACGTAGCTCGTCCAATTCTTGACTGTCTTTCGCACTGGCAATTCGTTTATAAAATGAAAGGCGCATATTCACATCATGAATGTAATCATCAGGCAATAAGACTGGCATTCGTAATTCAACTTCGGTTTGTTGATTCGTTAAGTCTTCTAATGACGGCTCTCGGCCTTCTTTTAATGCATCAACGGCACTTTCAAGCAATTCCATATACAGCGTGAAGCCGATGGTAGTCATTTGACCACTTTGGTCTTCGCCTAATAACTCACCCGCACCACGAATTTCGAGGTCATGAGTTGCGAGCGCGAAGCCAGCGCCTAAGTCCTCTAAAGATGAAATAGCTTCAAGGCGTTTTTGGGCATCGGTGGTCATTGCCTTAGGATGTGGCGTCAGCAAATAGGCATAGGCTTGGTGATGAGAACGACCGACACGGCCACGTAATTGGTGCAATTGCGCTAAACCAAAGTGATCTGCGCGTTCGATAATAATCGTGTTAGCTGTCGGAATATCAATGCCCGTTTCAATAATAGTGGTGCAAATTAAAACGTTGAACCGTTGATGGTGGAAGTCGGTCATGACTCGCTCTAGTTCACGTTCACGCATTTGGCCATGGCCGACAACAAACCGCGCTTCAGGGACTAACGTTTCGAGCCGCGCTTTGGCTTTTTCGATATTTTCCACATCATTATACAAGTAATAAACTTGCCCACCCCGTAAGGTTTCACGCAATATCGCTTCACGAACCACTAACTCATCATACTGACGTACAAAGGTTTTTACGGCTAAGCGGCGTGCGGGTGGTGTTGCAATGATTGATAAATCCCGCATTCCGCTCATTGCCATATTCAGTGTACGAGGTATTGGTGTAGCAGTAAGCGTTAAAATATCCACATCAGCTCGCATTGCTTTAATTCGTTCTTTATGGCGAACGCCAAAGCGGTGCTCTTCATCGACAACTAACAGGCCTAAATCTTTCCACACAATATCGCTTTGCAATAATTTGTGTGTACCAATTAAGATATCGACTTTGCCGTCTGCCGCGTCAGCGATAATTTGTTGTTGCTCTTTCGCCGTTTTAAAGCGAGACAGCATTTCGATACGCACGGGCCAGTTTGCAAACCTATCTCTGAAATTATCATAGTGTTGCTGAGCAAGCAGGGTGGTCGGAACTAATACAGCGACTTGCTTATTATTATTGATAGCAAGGAATGCCGCTCGCATCGCCACTTCGGTTTTACCGAAACCGACATCACCACAAACAAGTCTATCCATCGCTAATGGCTGGCACATGTCGCTTAATACTGCATTAATCGCCATTTCTTGATCTGGGGTTGTTTCAAAAGGAAAGCCTTGGCAGAATTCTTGGTATTGCTGTTTATCATGCTTGAAAGCAAAACCGGCTTTGGCTGCACGTTGTGCATAAATATCAAGCAGTTCTGCAGCAACATCACGCACTTTTTCGGCAGCTTTTTGGCGTGCTCGACCCCAACTATCACTGCCCAGCTTATGTAGCGGTGCATTTTCATCGGCACCACCTGCATAACGGCTAATTAAATGCAGTGAAGATACAGGAACGTATAGTTTGTCTTCTCCCGCATAGGTAAGAATTAAATACTCTGCTTTAATTCCACCCGCTTCAAGTGTAATCAAACCTTGGTAGCGACCCACACCGTGTTCAATATGCACAACAGGCTGCCCAGGGCGCAGTTCTGCGAGGTTGCGAATTAAGGTGTCGGTATTAATTGTGCGGCGGTTATCTGTACGACGGCGAACTACACGCTCGCCTAATAAATCACTTTCACAAATTAATGCCTTATTAGCATCTGATTGGATAAAACCGCGTTCAGCTGCGCCAATGGTAATCGCAAAGCGTGAGGTAACAGGACTTGTATAGCTTTTAATAATTTCAGGGCGTATTTTTAACCGTGCTAATAACTCGGTTACCGTTTCACGACGACCTTCACTTTCTACAGAAAAAATGAGTGTGCCATCAAATTGCTCACTAAATTGGCGAAGCTTTTCTAATGGTGTTTTACTTTGTCCTTGCGTGCTGATATCAGGGAGTGGCAAATAATCCAAATTAGTATTTGCTGCTTTTTTAGGCAGTATTTCAGGCGAAAGTTGAATGCGTGGCCATTGTTTTAAATTTTGGTTGAGTTGTTCAACGGTAAGCCATAAATCCGCAGGAGGAAGCAGGGGGCGCATGGGGTCAACACCACGGCTTTCATAACGCTGTTGAGTGTCAATTTGGAAACGCTCCGCGGCTTCTTGTAGATTTTGAGAAACAATCAGGCTTGAAGGCGGTAAATAGTCGAATAATGACGGTAATGGCTGGGCAAAAAATAATGGCTGCCAATACTCAATACCGGTAGGTAATGTGTTTTTGCTGACTTGTTGATAAATATGTTCAGGATCACGTCGCACTTCAAAGCGTTCACGCCACTGACTACGAAAACGTTCAATTGCGTCTTTATCCGTTGGAAACTCGTGTGCCGGCAGTAAATTAATGCTGGCGACCTCTTCTAACGTTCTTTGGGTATCGACATCGAATGTGCGCAAGCTGTCGATTTCATCATCAAAAAAATCAATGCGAAAGGGCAGTGAGCTTCCCATTGGGAACAAATCAAGCAAAGCGCCCCTGATGGCATATTCACCGTGTTCTAATACTTGTTCCACATGGCGGTAACCCGCTTTATCTAACTCTTCGCGTAAATTATCGCGCGAGAGCTTGTCACCTTTCGCCATAACGAGAGCATGGCCCGTTAAAAAATCAGGCGGACACACTTTTTGCATCAAGGTATTAACAGGGAGAATCAACGCGCCTTTTTGCAAAGAGGGTAAACGGTAAAGTGTTGATAAACGATGAGAAATGATTTCTTGATGCGGAGAAAAATTATCGTAGGGTAATGTTTCCCAATCAGAAAGCGTCTCAATAGGGTGATGTGTAAATTGTTGAATTTCATCACGTAAACGTAATGCATTTTGCATATCACGCGTCACAATGACAACAGGCCCTTGATGACGTTCTATCATTTCTCCACATTCAAGTGCACCAGCCGCCCCAATAAGGCAACCTAAATGGCGAACATCGCCACTACGACTAGGGAGTTCATAACGAAAATTTGAGGACATAGAAATCTTTGGTATCTCACAGCAATTAGTTAGCAGTTAAACGAGCGTCAGAACAATAATAGACAGTCTTTAGATGATTAACACTTAAATAAATTAACCGATAGTTAAACTATAAAATTAACAGCAAAACAACTCATTTTTGCCTGTAATTTGTCTGAATTTCAGACAAAAAAGAAGCGAAAGCAGAAAAAAAACCGTAGAGTGGTTCCATTCATCAATCGTAGCCTTTATTATCGCTGAACACTTCGCTTTGGCAACAGGGGCATTAAAGATTTCATGCACCAATCTGTCTCATTATTTATAGGTCTGCGCTATTTGCGTGGGCGCGCAGCGGATAAATTTGGGCGCTTTGTTTCCAGTTTATCGGCTATTGGTATCACTCTTGGTGTCACGGCTTTAATTACGGTGACATCCGTGATGAACGGTTTCGAGCGATCGCTACAAGATAGCATACTTGCCTATATGCCGCAGGCTATTTTAACGTCGCCAGCTGGAAACATCGATCCTACAAAACACCCAATTGCAGACTTGCAGCATTTGCAAGGCGTGAACCGAATTGCGCCTATTGTTCAGTCGGATGTGGTATTACAAAGCCGTACTAATGTAGGCGTGGGGGTGATGGCAGGTATAGAGCCTGATGCAGACTCATTGCTATTGGATAAACTCATCAGTGGTGATCGTAATGACCTCAAAGAAGGGAGTTATAATGTTTTTCTGGGAAATAAATTAGCGGATACATTGGGCGTGAAACGTGGCGATGATGTGCGCTTAATTATTCCTGGTGTTAGCCAGCTGACGCCAATGGGGCGTATTCCAAGCCAGCGTTTATTTACAGTTGCCGGTATTTTCCAAACAAACGGTGAAGCCGATACGAGTGAGCTAATTGTTTCTGCACAAGATGGCGCAAGAATGTTGCGTTATCCTGCAGGGAATATCACTGGGTGGCGATTATATTTAAATGAGCCATTACAAGTGGATATGCTCAGTAAGCAGGCGTTGCCTGATGGGCTTGTGTGGACCGACTGGCGTGAGCGCAAAGGGGAGTTTTTCCAAGCCGTTCGCATGGAAAAAAATATGATGGGCTTACTATTAAGTCTAATTATTGCAGTTGCTGCCTTTAATATTATTACTTCACTTTCTTTGCTGGTGATGGAAAAACAAGGTGAGGTGGCGATTTTAAAAACGCTAGGCTTAAAACGCTGGCGTATTTTAGCCATATTTATGATCCAAGGTGCAGGGGCAGGGATTATTGGTACACTGATTGGTACAGTTTTAGGCACGCTTTTATCGAGCCAGCTTAATGTGATCATGCCGTTAATTGGGTTGTTGCCCAAAGGGGTTTCGTTGCCCATTGTACTTGATTATTCTGGTATTTTAATTATTGCAGTTTCTGCGATGCTTATTTCACTGCTTGCGACGCTTTATCCTTCTTGGCGCGCAGCCGCAGTTCAACCTGCTGAGGCTTTACGTTATGAATAAACAACCACTTCTTGTCTGCGAACATTTAAGCAAAACCTATCAAGAAGGTTCATTGTCGACGCAAGTGTTGAAAAATGTCAGTTTCTCCATAGGGCAAGGGGAAATGATGGCAATTGTGGGCAGCTCAGGTTCAGGGAAAAGTACGCTATTGCATTTATTGGGTGGGTTAGATACGCCTTCAGAAGGCAATGTAATTTTCCGTGGACAACATATTAATCAATTGTCTTCTGATGAACGTGCTGCTATCCGTAATAAAGATTTAGGCTTTATTTATCAGTTTCACCACCTTTTACCTGATTTTACCGCGCTTGAAAATGTCGCGATGCCACTATTAATTGGTGCCACAGTAAAAGAAACGGCGTTTACTAAGGCGAAAGAAATGTTGGAAGCTGTAGGGCTAGGGCACCGTGCGGATCACCGTCCTTCTGAGTTATCAGGCGGGGAGCGCCAACGTGTTGCGATAGCAAGGGCGCTGGTCAATGAGCCCGCGCTTGTGCTGGCGGATGAACCGACAGGGAACCTCGATTTACGCAATGCAGATGCAATTTTTGAGCTATTGGGTGAATTAAATCGTACGCAGCGTACGGCATTTTTAGTCGTCACTCATGATATGACATTAGCTCGTCGGCTATCTCGCCAGTTGGAAATGCGTGATGGTCATTTACAGCAGGAAATCACGTTGGAGGCTCGGTGATGTCTAAATTGCCTCTTACACTTCTTGCTGCGATACGCTTTAGTCGTGGGCGTCGGCGCACAGGGATGGTGTCTTTGGTGTCGATTGTCTCAACATTAGGGATTGTGCTTGGTGTTGCGGTGTTAATTATTGGTTTGAGCGCGATGAATGGCTTTGAGCGCGAATTAAACAATCGCGTGCTATCCGTGGTACCTCATGGGCAAATTTATGCAGTTAAACCGCCTTATAAAAATTGGGATTTTGCTGAGCAGGTTATACGCAATACACCGGGAGTTGAGGGTGTTAGTCCGTATGTGAATTTCACAGGGCTGCTTGAGCGCGGTGCAAATTTAAAGGCGATTCAAGTGATGGGTGTTTCCCCAGAAACACAGTCACAGGTCAGTGCATTGCCGCAATTTGTGTTGAATGACGCTTGGACGCATTTTGCCGCAGGTAATCAATCGATTATTTTAGGTCAAGGTGTTGCCAATGCATTGAATGTAAAACAAGGGGATTGGGTGACGATTATGATCCCCAATACCGACGAAAGCCTGAAAATTCAACAACCAAAACGTATTCGTGTACAAGTTGAGGGTATTTTTAAACTTAGTGGTTTACTTGACCATCAATTAGCATTAGTGCCATTAGCCGATGCACAGCAATATCTGGATTACGGTGATGGGATTAGCGGCTTTGAAATCAAAGCGAAAGACCCTTTTGAAGCGGATAAGGTCGTCTACGATGCAGGTCTAAAAACCATGCATCATGTTATTGTAAAAAGCTGGATTGGTGATTACGGCTATATGTACAATGATATTCAAATGGTACGTAGCATCATGTACTTAGCGATGATTTTAGTTATCGGCGTTGCGTGTTTTAATATTGTATCAACGCTAGTGATGGCAGTTAAAGATAAAAGCAGCGATATTGCTGTATTACGGACATTGGGGGCGAAGGACGGGCAAATTCGTGCCATTTTCTTATGGTATGGGCTACTTGGTGGTTTCGTTGGCTCATTGATTGGTGTGGTGCTTGGCGTATTGGTATCCGTTAATTTAACCACGCTTATTAAAGGGTTAGAGGTTATCTTAGGCCATCCTATTCTTTCAGGGGATGTGTATTTTATCGACTTCTTGCCATCTGAATTACACATTATGGATGTGGTTTATGTATTAATCACCACCATTATTTTGAGCTTACTGGCGAGCTGGTACCCAGCTCGTCGAGCTAGTAAGTTAGATCCCGCCCGAATTTTAAGCGGCCAGTAGTTTGAGTATCAATGCCAGCGTATCGCTTTCACTCAGGTGAAAGGTACGTTGGTATTTTGCCTTAGTTCCTTTCTAAAAACATTTGCTTATAGCTGCGCTTCTCAACCATATCTTTCGTAAAACCATACCCTTTTGCGACAGACATTAATTTTTGATAGTAATGCTCAAGTAAGCTTTCATCATCTGTCATGATGGCAAACTCAGCAAACCAACCGATTCCATCAAGGTGGTCTACTGTGATGTGGATATCCCCGAGGAAATAAATGCTGCGAACTTTTGTCGTCGTTAAATGACAATGATAACCCAAAGTGACTAACATATTTTGTACGTGTTGGCAGTCATCGATATTAATAGCTTTGCATTCTGAAGATGAAGGGCCTTTGACTATCCACAATTTGATCCCCGATGGTACCATCTCACGGACACACATACTGATGTTATTACTTGCAAGGGGATGGTGAGTATTTTCATAGAAATAATCTGTTTCTGAATTGTTTTCGGTGAAAGGTTCTGCGTGGTCAGCTTTGATTTTTTGTAGGAATACAGCGTGATCGGCTAAACGAAACTTAATTTCTGCTTCATATTTGCCGACAAAATGCTTGCTCATATCAATGTCCCTATTATAAGGTCAAATTATTTAGGGGTAATCGTAGCACAACGGGAAGAATGGCATCGCGTTAAAGGCGTGATAAAAATGAGAGAGTACCTACTATTCACATGAATAATAGGCACAATAACAAAAGTGTGAATTATTTTTTTGTCATTTTATCTAAGTAGCCCATGACAAAGGCAGAGAGTACAAAGGTCAAATGAATAATGACGTACCACATGAGTTTGTCATTTTCGACACTTTTTAAATCCATAAAAATTTTCAGCAAATGAATAGATGAAATCGCCACAATTGAAGCGGCCACTTTGTTTTTTAGGGAAGAGGCATCCATCTTGCCTAACCAGCCCAATTTCTCGCTGCTATCAGGAATATCCATTTGAGAAACAAAGTTTTCATAGCCTGAAAACATCACCATTACTAATAAGCCACCAACTAACGCCATATCAATTAATGAAAGCAGCGTGAGGATTAAGTCTGCCTCAGGAATGGACAAAATATTAGGTAGGATGTGGTAGAGTTCTTGGAAGAACTTAATCGTTAAAGCTAATAGCGTCAGTGAAAGCCCAAAATAGATAGGCGCTAAAACCCAACGAGAAGCGTACATTGCTCTTTCGAAAAACTTTTCCATGAAACCCCTTTAAATGGTGAATAATTATTGCAGTAAATCAGCGGTGAGTATTTTAACTGTATGCGGTGCTATCAAGAAAGGTTTTTTTATTGTTTTACAGTTGTGTGGTTTTTGTGGCTTATCCATGAAGAAATGATGAAATATTTATGATAAAAAGGTGACAAAATCGATACCCTCGATATTTTTATTTGCATTCATCTGTGTGATGCGCTCTAGTATATTAATATTTAAATAATATAGAAAAGTCGTGTATTAACAGCAATGGATAACTTATTTAACGGTCTAAGTTGTTATACATTGGTTGCATGGATGAAGGGAAGTTTTCGATGTTGCGATATCGTCATAGATTAAAAAAAGCTCGTAAAAATAAAAGTGTACGCCGCCAGCGACTTCGCAACCGGTCTTTTTATATAGATAACAGACTAAATGATATGAAAAAAGTGAACATTGTCGTGTTAACTGGCGCAGGTATTTCGGCTGAGTCAGGCATTCAAACATTTCGCTCTGCGGATGGGTTGTGGGAGGAGCACCGTGTTGAGGATGTTGCGACGCCTGAAGGCTTTGAGCGAAATCCTCAACTTGTACAGCGTTTTTATAATGAAAGGCGCAGGCAGCTTCAGCAAGAAAACATCAAACCCAATGCAGCACATTTTGCGCTAGCACAACTGGAAGAGTTGCTGGGGGACCGTTTTTTACTGATCACACAAAATATTGATAACTTGCATGAAAGAGCCGGAAGCAAGCGCATAATTCATATGCACGGTGAGTTATTAAAAGTGCGTTGTAATTGGTCAAACCAGGTTTTGGAATGGAAAGGGGATTTAGCTACGGAAGACCGCTGCCATTGCTGCCAATTTCCTCAGCCGTTGCGGCCACATATTGTGTGGTTTGGTGAAATGCCAATTGGTATGGATTATATTTATCAATCCCTTGAAAGTGCTACAATTTTTATTTCTATCGGTACATCTGGGCATGTCTACCCAGCAGCAGGTTTTGTCCATGAGGCAAAATTACATGGTGCGCATACGGTTGAGCTGAACCTAGAGCCAAGCCAAGTTGAAAGTGAGTTTGATGAAAAACATTATGGGTTGGCAAGTCAGGTAGTGGTGGAATACATCAATCAGTTGATAATGGAATTACAGATTAAAGACACCGCGCAATAAGTACTAAGGGAAACGAGAGTTTCCCTTTTCAATCAACTTTGCTATAACACTGAGCTAAACATTTTCATCCATCATGGCAGGCATGGTGATTTCCTTCACACAAGTTGCATTGCTGGTGCTGAGTATAAAACGTACTGCATTAACTACATCTTGCAGTGGAATTAGCTGCCCTTCGCTTTGTTCAATCACATCATCCACAGGTAAAGAGAGCGGGTATTCCGTTGCCAAATAACCTAGATTGAGTATTGATATAGCAATTTTATCTTCCCTTAACGTTTCCCTTAATGACTGAACAATGCCTCTTAGCGCATATTTAGTGGCTGAAAAGGTGACTTCTTTACCTTTATGGTTATCCAACCCCCATGTTGAGCCAATTAAAATAATTTTGCTATTTTGGGCTAAACGTAAGTTGGGTATTAGTGCTTTCAGATTGAGCAAGCAAGCACTAATATTAGTTTGAACCATATTCAGTATTTCAATGTCATCGCTTGTTTCAAACTGATATTCATCACTAAATGCCAGTTTTTCCCAGATACCAACATTATAAATTAAGGTATTAATGGGCTGCTGCTTAATAGTATCTTTAATTATGTTAGCAGACTGGTTATCACTTAAATCCGCTGGGATCCAATGAAAGTTGGCCTGCTCAAATGGTGGTTTGGAGCGAGAAACTCCATAAATAACATCATTAGGACGAGGTACGCCCTCAACGAGTGCCTTACCTAGCCCTTTGCTAACACCATAAATTAAACAAGTATTTGACATAATATCCTTAGTTGCTCAGAAATAAATTGATGTTGTTTATTTGCTAAATGGTAAGCAAATAATTATTTACCTTGTATAGCACAGTTATTTAAAAAAATAATTGGTTAATAATGCAGTTGTTGATTAATAGTTAACTTAATTTGACACTTTAGGTAAGAAACAAATAAGTCATTTTCGACTAAATAATACTCATAGGGTATTATCCTTATTATTTATGGGTACTTTTGTGAATAAAATGCCAACCGTTGTAAAAAATAAAATGTGTGAATTAAATATAATTTACGAATTATCATAAAAAAGCGTCAGCAATAACCGCAAAGCTGATTTGAAACAATAATTGAATCTGTGATCTTTCCCATAATATAGCTATTGATATTTTAGGGGGATGGGTATGGACAAACTCTTGGAGCGGTTTTTTGAATATACTACTTTTGATACACAATCAAAACCGAATGCAAAAACAGTACCTAGTAGCACTGGCCAGCTAAAGTTTGCCCGCGCACTTGCTAAAGAACTGAATGAATTAGGCTTTGACCAAGTAACGTTAACCGACCAAGGTTGCTTGATGGCCTCTTTGCCATCAAATGTTGATTGGGATGTGCCTGCTATTGGTTTTATTTCTCATTTAGACACAGCGCCTGATTTTTCGGGTAAAAATGTTAGCCCTCAAGTTTTGGAAAACTACCGTGGCGGTGATATTGCACTGGGTATTGGTGATGAAGTGTTATCGCCAGTCATGTTCCCTGTATTGCATGAAATGATTGGCAAAACACTGATCATGACTGATGGTAAAACGTTATTAGGTGCGGATGATAAGGCGGGGGTCGCTGAAATAATCACGGCTCTAGTGCGTTTAAAAGGCAATAATGTCCCTCATGGCAAAGTGTGTATAGCGTTTACCCCTGATGAAGAAATTGGCCGCGGGGCTCGTCATATTGATTTTAAACAGTTTGATGCGCTATGGGCTTACACCGTTGATGGTGGTGGAGTCGGGGAATTAGAGTATGAAAATTTCAATGCGGCAAACGTAGGGATAAAAATTGTTGGCAATAATACCCATCCCGGCAATGCAAAAGGAGTCATGGTGAATGCGCTTAATTTAGCCAACCGTATACACTCTATGTTACCTGCTGACGAAGTCCCTGAGAATACAGAAGGGTATGAAGGCTTTTATCACTTAACATCTATTAAAGGGACGGTTGAGAAAGCAGAAATAAACTATATTATTCGTGATTTTGATCTCGCCAGTTTTGAAGCAAGAAAGAAAAATATTATTCGCATTGCTGAAAAGGTAGGAGAAAACCTGCACCCAAGTTGCTATATCGAGCTGACATTAGACGATACTTACTACAACATGCATAGAGAAGTGATGAAGTATCCTCATGTTGTTGAATTGGCTAAACAAGCCATGATTGATTGTGGTATTGAGCCTATTATTCAACCCATTCGTGGCGGAACTGATGGCGCTCAGTTGTCACATCGCGGTTTGCCGTGCCCAAATATTTTCACTGGTGGGTATAATTTTCATAGTAAACATGAGTTTATTACCCAAGAAGGCATGGAACAGGCAGTAGATGTTATTATGCGTATTGCAGAATTGACTGCTATTCATGCAAAACAGTAATAATAGTTAAATTAAATATATAAAACGCCCAGTTCACTATGTTCTGGGCATTTTTTATGCCTTAAGATTAAAAAAGCCCATCAATTGATGAGCTTTTAAGCAATAAATAACGTTAAACTTGCGATTTAATCGTCAAAGTACCAGTAACCGTTATTCACTAAAGCAGTCATCAGCGCAATGAAATTGACATCATCAATAGCGTCACCCAGAGTTTGGCTATTTACGGAGTCATAACGGCATAAGCTGTCTGCGGCTTCATAGCAGGTGGTTTCTAAGCATTCACCATTTACGAAAAACTGGTCGCCAACACGTAATGCTCTAAGACCGTTGAGTTTATATAGGGTCTCTTCCTGTGTTTTCAGCAAATCATATATTTCATCGTGCTCATAAGGTGGCTCTGGTGGTGCAATATCTAATTCATGGCGTGATTGAGAAATAAACTCACCTAACCATTTGCGGAATAAATCAGGGTCGTTAATCAGTGACTCCATCATTTCACGCAGTTTGATTTGCTCACCTTGTAAAATTTCAGCGGGATTATCACGGAACGATAAATCAGGATCGCTGTAACGATAGCTGCCTAAATCATTTGAAATTAAATGGTCAGCAAAGCTGCTCATAAGTTCACGTGTATTAGGTGCACGGAAACCAACAGAATAGTTTAACGAGGGTTCGATAGCATAGCCTTCGTGTGGAAATCCTGGTGGAATATATAGGATATCACCGGGCTCCATCTCTTCATCAATGATGGCATCAAAAGGTTGTACTTGCAGAAGGTCAGGGTGAGGGCAATGCTGTTTCATTGGGATTTTTTCCCCAACACGCCAACGGCGACGGCCTTCCCCTTGAATGATAAATACGTCGTATTGGTCAAGATGAGGGCCAACGCCGCCACCTGGTACGGAATAAGAAATCATCAAGTCATCCATACGCCAATCTGACAAGACACGAAATGGCTTCATTAATGCTGCACTTGGGTGATGCCAATGATCCACAGCTTGTACTAAAATAGACCAATTTTCTTCGCCGAGGTGATCATAGCTTTTAAATGGGCCGTGACCTACTTGCCAAATCCCCTCTTTATGGCTGACCAAACGGCTATCAACCTCATCTTCCATCGCCAAACCAGCAAGTTCGTCTGGTGAGATAGGATCAATAAAACGTGCGAACCCTTTTTTGATAAGCAGTGGGCGCTTCTGCCAATGACTGTCGAGAAAGGTCTGCCAGTCAAGATTGAGTGTATAGTCCATCTTATTGTCCCTAGTAAAAAAACTTCTTAAATAGTATACCTGAAATGATTTGCAAAGTAGGGGAGAAACGGACTCACATCACAGATTAGCTATCTTCAATCATGGATTGCTGACGAAATGTGACGGCTAAACGCGCCCCACCAAGTGGGCTATCGCTAATAGTGATTTCCCCATCATATTGGTCAATGATATCTACTGCGATGGATAACCCAAGCCCTTGACCTGGACGGAGTGTATCCGCACGTTGCCCCCGAACGAAAATTAGGCTTCGTTTGCTTTCAGGAACACCAGGACCATCGTCGTCCACAAGTAACGTGAGGCTGTCTTGCTCAACGATGGCAGTCACTTCCACAAATTCCAAACAATACTTGCAGGCATTTTCCATAATATTGCCCATGACTTCCATAAAATCATTTGGTTGACCTAGCCACGTTACCTCTGGAGAAATATCGACGGTAATAGAAACGCCTTTGTTTTGATAAACTTTATGTAGTGCGCTTGCTAAGCTATCTAAGATTGATGGAACAGATGAAATTTCTCTAAGCATTAGGTTTTCATCACCTTGTGTCGATGCACGATGCAAATAATAACCAACTTGCTGTGAAATTCGGCCAATTTGCTCCAACATGATGGGTTCAGCTTGGTCAATATTCATTTGTTTACCTGAACGTAGCAACCTTAGTGTGGATTGTAAAACGGCGAGTGGGGTTTTCAGACTATGGGTTAAATCCGATAACGTCGTGCGGTATTTACTGTAACGCTTTCGCTCGTTAGTTAATAAAATATTCAGATTACGTACTAACCCTCTGAGCTCAGAAGGTGGGTTTTCATCAAGGGTATCTCGCTCACCTTTTTCAAGACTGCTGAGTTGGGAAACTAACGACTTGATTGGGCGTAAACTCCAATAAGCAGCAAGCCATAGCAAGGGAATAACCAAAATTAGGTTCGCGAGCAGTACATAACCAAACCATTCCCACACTAGACCTGTATTTTGTAAGTCCTGTGGTAAGGTATCGACGACGACAATAGTTAAAGGCGGAAGGTTCTCACCTGCGGCATATTGGTTAACAGAAACGGAGTGAGTAAGTGGCTCATCATCATTTTCCATTTTATCCAGTTTGTTGTTGTATTCTGGATTGTCATCAAGAAGTTGGCGAGTTTCACGGATATCGGTGTCAATCTCGTATAAGCCTTCTTTTTTTAACCAATCATTGCGGATCAACCGCTCAACACTGGGCACATCACGTTGACGCCATAAAACTTGTCCTTGTTCATCATAAATGACGATCAATGTGGGGTTATTTAACGTAAAATTTGGCGGTACCCGGATATCAATTTTATTGTTTTGCCACTGTGCCAGACTATAAATTAGATTACTTTGGCTTCGTAGCAAGGTGTAAGTTGTTTTATCAAAACTAATTAAATAGCCAAGTATGGCCACGATGCCATAGGACAGCGTTAAGGCAAGAATAACCGCGGAAGTTGCGCACAAAAAGCGAGCACGCAACGAAAGTGGTTTAACTTTAAATTTGCTTAGCCACATATTAGCCATTCACATCAAAACGGTAGCCTTGGCCACGAACCGTTACGATAACTTCATCATCATGAAATTGTTGAATTTTCTTGCGTAATCTTCCCATTAAAACATCAATGGTATGGCTCTCTCTGAGCTCTGCATCTGGATAAAGTTGACGCATTAATGAATCTTTGCTGACAACTTTGCCATTGTTGCGTAATAAGGTTTCAATAATGGTGTATTCAAAAGCTGTGAGTTTAACGGCTTCGCCGTTTACGGTGAATTCTTTACGGGATAGGTCAATAACAAAATTACCTAACTCTAAGACTTGTGAGGCTAACCCGCTGTTTCTACGCATTAATGCCTGCATACGGGCCACAAGCTCTTCCAGTTGAAAAGGTTTGGTGACGTAGTCATCTGCGCCGCTATTCAATGCTTGGACTTTTTCTTGCCAACTTTCACGAGCCGTCAGAACTAAGAGGGGAATATTCACATGATTACTGCGCCAACGTTTGATCATCGACAAGCCATCTTCATCGGGTAAGCCTAAATCGACAACGGCGATGTCTGGGCAGCTTTCATGCAAAAAGTAATCTGCTTCTTTTGCGTCTTCAGCTGAATCAACCTGATGACCCAGTTCTTTAAGTTGGACTGTTAAGTGATGACGAAGTAATGCATTGTCTTCGACGATAAGAATACGCATCTGAAACCCTCATAGTAAAAAGAGATAGTGTCTGCCAAGATGATAGTAGCACTAGAACTGCAATGGTAAAAAGAGATCTCAGCCGCGACAAGGGATTAAGTAAATATAAGTCAAACAAAGCAAAAAAAAAGCGGTTTTTTTCGAGCAATAAGGCGGTTTTGGGGTATTTATGGCTAATATAGAAGCAGAGATAATAAAAAAAGGCGACACATTGGCCGCCTGATTAAATAAACTAAGGTTATTTTAGTTCATCAATAAAAGTGACAGCGTAACCAATATAGTTAGCTGGCGTCATTGCTTTTAAACGCACTTTTTCATGTTCTGGCAACTCTAAACCATCAATAAACTGTTTCATACCTTCTGCAGTAACGCGCTTACCACGCGTTAACTCTTTGAGTTTTTCATATGGCTTTTCGATGCCATAACGGCGCATAACGGTTTGAATAGGCTCAGCTAATACTTCCCAGTTTTGGTCTAATTCGTCCAGTAAGTGCTGTTCGTTAACTTCCAGTTTGTTTAAGCCTTTCATGGTAGATTGATAGGCAATTAAGGCATAGCCTAAACCAACACCTAAGTTACGCAGTACGGTAGAGTCGGTTAAGTCACGCTGCCAACGGGAAACTGGCAGTTTGCTTGCCAAATGGCCTAAAACTGCGTTAGCTAAGCCTAAGTTACCTTCGGAGTTTTCGAAATCGATAGGGTTAACTTTGTGTGGCATGGTGGAAGAGCCGATTTCGCCAGCAATCGTTTTTTGTTTAAAGTGGTTTAATGCGACATAGCCCCAAATATCACGGTCAAAATCTAACACAATGGTGTTAAAACGTGCGACGCAATCAAACAGTTCAGCAATGTAATCATGCGGTTCGATTTGCGTTGTGAATGGGTTCCATTGAATACCTAATGAGGTCACAAAAGTTTCACTGAATTCGTGCCAGTTCACTTCTGGGTATGCAACCATATGTGCATTGTAGTTACCAACCGCACCGTTGATTTTACCCAAAATTTCAACCTGTTGTAGCTGACGGAATTGACGCTCTAAACGGTAAGCAACGTTGGCAAACTCTTTACCAATCGTTGATGGTGTTGCTGGTTGGCCATGAGTCCGAGAGAGCAGCGGCAGATTACGGTATTCATGTGCCATTGCTTTAATTTTATCAATAATTTGACGCCATTGAGGTAATAATACCTCTTCACGTGCTGTTTTGAGCATTAAGGCGTGGGATAAGTTATTGATATCTTCTGATGTACATGCAAAGTGAATGAATTCAGAAACTGCATGCAGAGCAGGAATATGTTCTACTTTTTCTTTAAGAAAATACTCAACAGCCTTAACATCATGGTTGGTTGTGCGTTCAATTTCTTTAATCCGCATCGCGTCTTTTTCGCAGAAGTTCGCGACAATTTTATCTAAGTAAGCGATTGCGTCAGCATCAAATGACGGAACTTCTTTGATTTGAGCGGTTGCAGCCAGTTTTTGCAGCCAGCGAACTTCAACTTGTACGCGAAATTTCAGTAAGCCAAACTCACTAAAAATAGTGCGTAAAGCGCTGACTTTATCACCGTAACGGCCGTCAATCGGGGATACAGCGGTCAGTGAGGATAATTCCATTGGTAGCAACTCCAGATTTAAAGGTGAGACAAAATTTCTTTCGCCTGATTTGCCAGACGATTGCGAGAAAACATAAGTTGGATGCGACCTCCACCCACTTGTTGCCAAAGTACTGCGGAGCGAATACCTGCAAGCAGAATTGCGCGAACTTTAGCCTGAACTAAGGTGTTTTTCAGAATGTCAGGGGAGCCCGTTACTTGAATACGTGGGCCCGCAGGGCTGACGACATCAACATAAATACCTGCTAATGCATTGAATACACCTTCAGACAGTGGCTCAAAATAGCTAGCTTGGCGCTCAAATTGCTCAATACGCTGACCAAGTTTATTCATCGCTTCATCGTCTTTATTTAGACGACGTTCAAGGGCCATCATACTTAGCATATAACGTGTCATTTCGGCGGATAAACCACTATTACCACCCGTTAGCATGCCTAACATTGCACCTAAACCCGTTTTGAGATTTGCAGGGTTATTACCATACACATCTAACGTGGAGTTTGGGTTCATATTGGTCAGGCTATTGACCATCGTTTCGGCATCGCTATCAAGGCAAGTGCCTTCGTGGGCCAATTTTTGAACCATAGCACCCGCTTGGCAGATCCCCGCCAAGGCAAGCGTAATGTCGTAATAATTTTTCGCCACAACTACTCCTGAATACGGGCTTCAATAATGCCGCCACCAAGGCAGACTTCGTCAATATAAAATACGGCAGATTGCCCCGGAGTAACTGCGGCAACAGGGTAATCAAATGTGACTTCGATTCGCTCTGCATCAATAGGCGTAATTGTACAAGGGATATCTGCTTGGCGGTAACGCGTTTTGACCACACAACGTAATGGTTGGGTTAGTGTTTTTCTATCCACCCAGTCTAATTGCTGCGCAATCAAGCCGATAGACATCAAACGCGGATGTTCATGGCCTTGTGCAACAATTAAAATATTGTTTTCAACATCTTTATCAACAACATACCACGGATCTTCAGAACCTTCTTTTGTTCCACCAATACCTAAGCCTTTACGTTGCCCTAATGTGTGATACATCAGGCCTTCGTGCTGACCAATGGTTTCACCATCAACCGTAACAATCGGGCCTGGTTGTGCAGGGAGGTAGCGGCCGAGAAAGTCGCGGAACTTACGTTCGCCAATAAAGCAAATGCCCGTTGAGTCTTTTTTCTTTGCTGTAATTAAGCCAATTTCTTCCGCAATACGGCGGACTTCAGGTTTTTCCAGCTCACCGACAGGGAACAGGCTTTTTGCTACTTGTTCATGGCTGAGTGTATACAGGAAATAGCTTTGGTCTTTATTGCCATCTAAACCACGGAGTAGCTGGCTTTTTCCGTCGACATCACGGCGGCGTACATAGTGACCTGTAGCAATATAGTCTGCCCCTAAATCTTCAGCGGCAAATTCTAAGAAGGCTTTAAATTTGATTTCTTTGTTACACAGGATATCAGGGTTTGGCGTGCGGCCAGCTTTGTATTCAGTTAAAAAATGTTCGAATACATTGTCCCAATATTCTGCGGCAAAGTTGATGGTATGTAACTCGATACCGAGTTTGTCACACACAGCTTGTGCATCCGCAAGATCAGTTGCTGCGGAGCAATATTCCGTATCGTCATCCTCTTCCCAGTTCTTCATAAACAGACCAGCAACCTGATACCCTTGCTGCTGGAGCAAATAAGCGGATACGGATGAGTCAACACCACCGGACATACCGACGATGACTTTTTTTTGGCTGTTATCTGACATGGTACTGTTATTTGACATGGAAAATAGTCTCAATGCGGAAAAATCAAGCCCCATACTTTAGCATGTTGACCCCTTGTTGCACCAGAGTTAGAGAGAATATTATTGCTTGGTGACAATTTCACCAAGCAAAGGGGGATTATTGATAGTGGGGACCATAAGCAGAAAGGATATCTAGTGGGTAATGATTGCCAGTTCGAAAGCAACGCAAACTTTCAGCAACGAGAGGGGAACGCAGGTGGTCACTTTCCAAAATATCTTGCGCGTCGACCCAGTGACAACTAGTAATATCGCTATCTTGCGGGTAGGTTTCACAAATAGCATCAAGTTCGACGGCAAATAAAAAACGAATAAATTGCGTACTATCTGGCGCTACCCATTGGTGGATTTGAATTAACTGGGTTGGCGTAGCCTGTATACCCGTTTCTTCAAGTAATTCTCGTTCAGCAGCTTGTAAGAGGGTTTCGTTAGCCTCTAAGTGACCTGCGGGCTGGTTCCAAGTCGGCTTATTATTGATCCACTCTTCTACAACTAGAAATTTGCCTTCAGCATGCACAATTGTTGCGACAGTAACATTAGGTTTAAACAACGTTGACCTCCATCCATTCACCTACTGATAAATTTCCTAAATTAAATTCACCCATTTGATAGCGAATTAAGCGCAGTGTTGGGAACCCGATATTTGCCGTCATGCGGCGTACTTGCCGATTACGACCTTCATATAAGGTAATTTTAAGCCAGCTTGTTGGAATGTTTTTACGTTCTCTAATCGGCGGATTACGAGGCCATAGCCATTCAGGTTCCTCAACGAGTTCTATTCCTGCGGGAAGCGTAGGGCCATCATTTAACGTTAGCCCTTGGCGAAATTGTTCTAGTGCGCTTTCATCAGGAATGCCCTCTACTTGAGCATAGTATACTTTCCCTGTTTTTTTCTGGGGTTGCGTCAAACGGGCTTGTAATTTTCCATCATTGGTCAGAATTAATAAACCTTCACTGTCCCTATCAAGGCGACCAGCAGCATAAATACCTGTAATGGGAATATAGTTTTTTAAGGTGTCGCGGCCTTGTTCATCGGTAAATTGTGGCAGTACATCAAAGGGTTTGTTGAATAGAATAACTTTGCGCACTTTCGCGGGCTGGTGACTAGCTGAAGTTGCTAAATGCTTGGTGGATTTGGCATGTTTTTGTTTTATAGGGGATGAGCCAAATTTAGCCCGTTTCTTAGGTGTTATATTCATTTACGGTTAATCAGATAGCGATGCCAGTAGAAAAGTAAGCGTTAGAGTATAATCGAAATCAACGAAAAAAAATATTCTTAGGAGGTAGGGAAATATGAGCCACAAAGCGTTATGACCCATATTTTAATTAATTATTCGTTTATCTCATCAATAAACTCACGAAATATTTCGAATGTGCGCTCAATGAGACCTAAGCAAATTGTATATTCTTGATGATTAAAAGGAATAGTATCAATAAGCTCAACCTCACTACCCATGGTATGACCGCTTTCACGACTGAAATGAAGATCACCACAATAAACTAACGTATCGGGGGAATATTGTGCAATTTCATTTAAATAAGTAAAAAGTACACGACCTGTAGCTTCAATTGATTCAATTATGACTAATCGAATTTTTGCAGGCTGGTTTGATAGCATTTCAATGAGTTGATAAGTGAGTTTACGATTCGCTTCCATTTGTGGTGACCATAGCCACGCTAGTGTATCTGTTATAGGTTGTGACTTATTCATTTTCAATGTGCATAAATCACTGAGATACCATGGCCAATGATTTTCATCTTCATGTGCGTGTGTATTAACAGCTACCTCTAACGCATTTTGTGGAGAAGTAAAAGGCAAAATAAATTTATTTAAATCACCAAAGCTCATAATAAAAAAGGCTATCTTAGGCAGAAAATCTAGAGATTCAGAGGTAGGGCGCTGAGGGGCGATGGGTTTTAAGAAAAAAGGGTGTTGAGCGTATTCACTTTTCTTTTTTTCAATAAGAATAGATAGTTTTTTCATATAATCACCTTTTTATGAATTGGTCATTAATAATTTTATATTCATTTTATTATTGGCTATGTTGCAATAGTTATTAGTGTGCGTTATTTCTTGATGTACTTATTGTTTACTTTCACCAGAGATTAAAAACATTAAAAACATAAAAGTAATAAATTGAGGATTTGTTAATTAAAGTTATTGTTTATTAAGGATAAAAAATAGCAAGTAACTCAATTTATGTGAGCAGTTCGAATGTTTATTAACGTTATTCCAGATAAAATTAATGTGAATTGAGTTTCAAAGTCATCAAGGCAGTGTTATTGAGTTTCGATGATTTTTAGGGTGTGAGTGAGTTATCTTTTTCAGTAATGATATGATTTTATAAGGAATTATTCTGTTTTTGTTCTCGTGTTAGTGCGTTTAATGCGATCCATACTAAAGCTTAGGTGAGTAATCATTGGCGTTCGACGCAGATTGCAGTAGTATTGACACGTCTCTTACAAAAAATTAACAAGCAAAATACGCAAGTGAAAGGAGAGGTTAATGGAAAGCAAAGTAGTAGTTCCGGCAGAAGGCGCTAAAATTACCATTGATGCAAAAGGCAAACTAAACGTTCCGAACAACCCAATTATCCCTTATATCGAAGGTGACGGCATTGGTGTTGATGTCACTCCAGCAATGTTAAAAGTGGTTGATGCAGCAGTTAAGAAAGCTTACAACGGTGAGCGCAAAATTTCTTGGATGGAAATTTACACTGGCGAAAAATCTACACAAATTTATGGTAAAGATGTTTGGTTACCTGAAGAAACTCTCGATTTAATCCGCGATTACCGCGTTTCAATTAAAGGTCCGTTAACAACTCCAGTTGGTGGTGGTATTCGTTCTTTGAACGTTGCACTGCGTCAACAACTTGACCTGTACATCTGCTTACGTCCAGTACGTTACTACAAAGGTACACCAAGCCCAGTTAAACAACCTGAACTGACTGATATGGTTATCTTCCGTGAAAACTCAGAAGATATTTATGCAGGTATTGAGTGGAAAGCGGGTAGTGCAGAAGCTGACAAAGTGATTAAATTCCTGAAAGATGAAATGGGCGTGACAAAAATCCGTTTCCCACAAGATTGTGGTATCGGTATCAAACCATGTTCAGAAGAAGGAACAAAACGTTTAGTTCGTGCTGCAATTGAATATGCAATTGATAACGGCCGTGATTCAGTGACTTTAGTTCATAAAGGCAACATTATGAAATTCACTGAAGGTGCATTTAAAGATTGGGGCTACCAATTAGCACAAGAAGAATTCGGTGGCGAATTATTAGACGGCGGTCCATGGGTTAAAATTAAAAATCCTAAAACGGGCAAAGATATTATCGTTAAAGATGTGATTGCAGATGCATTTTTACAACAAATCCTGCTGCGCCCAGCTGAATATGATGTTATCGCATGTATGAACCTAAACGGTGACTATATCTCTGACGCATTAGCAGCACAAGTTGGCGGTATCGGTATTGCTCCAGGCGCTAACATCGGTTCTGAGTGTGCATTGTTTGAAGCAACTCACGGTACTGCACCTAAATATGCAGGTCAGGACAAAGTAAACCCAGGTTCTATCATCCTTTCTGCTGAAATGATGTTACGCCATATGGGTTGGACTGAAGCAGCTGACTTAATCGTTAAAGGTATGGAAGGCGCAATCGCGGCTAAAACTGTAACTTACGATTTCGAACGTCAGTTAGAAGGCGCTAAATTACTGAAATGTAGCGAGTTCGGCGATGCAATGATCGCACACATGTAATTTATTACGTGATGTAATTAATAACGGGAGCCTAAAAACTCCCGTTTATTTTTTGTTCAATTAAAATCTTCCCCAAAACTCCCCCAAAATTCCTCCCCAAAATGGCTCAAAAAACAGGCTATTTAGATCGCGATAATTTGCCATTCTTTGCCTCGGTCATCATTATATTTATCAGTCATTTTCTGTGACTTATGGCCAAGGAGTTTCTGAGTATTGATACCTTGTTCTCGATAGAGTCTTTCTGATAAAGAACGTTGTTCATGAAATGAAGGAGCCGATCTTTCTGGCCATGTTAACCCGCATTTATCCCTCGCTTTTTTAAAGGTTGTGGTTAATGTGTTTGCTGTAACTTGTTCACCACGCTGTGCTTGAGAGGTCGTATGGCGATAGTGCACGAGATATTGGCTAAGAACGGCATCGCGACATTTTGAAATGACTTGTTTAAGTGTCATATCAATGGCGTCACACTTAATCGACAGAGGAATGGCTAATTTAGAACCAGTCTTTTCTTGCTCTATATGCAACATATCATCCCAAATATCTGAAAATTTCATTTTGGCTATATCACCGATACGCTGCCCAGTGACAATAGCCAGCAACATACCGCACTGTAAGTAAGGTGGGTGATTTTCGGCTTGTTCATAAATAACTTTCCATTCTTCGAACGTTAGGCGTTCACGTTTAACTCTATTACGTGGCTGTTTTGTTGCAAGTGCAGGGTTATAACCAGGAGGAACGTGGCCTGCATGTTGCGCTTCCTTAAATACGTCGATTAAAACCATACGTACTACTTGAGCCATTCGATCATGGCCTAATGCTTTAACTGAATCAGTTATTTTTGCTATTTCCAACGCTGTGATGTCTTTAAGTGAAAATAATCCACAGTGTTGTTTAAACAAATTAACAGGCTTAATTTTTTGCTTGTATGAATTAAGCTTTAATTCGCCGAGGTCAACGCGCTCTTGTTGTATTTCTAAGTATTTATCTACCCAATTAGAAACACTGATCCCTACCTTTTTATTTTTAATATTTGATAGGCGATCATTAATGCTTAAAATTTGTTTTGTTTGTTGTTCTGCAATAATTGTGTTTGCCTGTGATGCAACAAGAGCTGCTTCATCGGCATCTGTACCGAGGCTGTGAAATACGCCAGTTAAGGGGTGTTTGTACTGCCAGTATGTTTTTCCATTTCGTTTATCTAATTTACGGTATAGATTTGGAATGGTGATTTTATGAGAACGTGGTCTTGCTGCCATCTGATAAAATCCTCAGTAATTTTTCATTTGCCTGTGTTGGTAATTGAGGTTTAGAAACTAAACCTACGTACCTTGAATCACGATCAATCATCCAACGTTTACCAACCTTTAAAGCAGGGGGGATCATCATGTTGGCTTTGGCGTATTTAATCAAGACTTGCTGGGTTGGGGCACTTTCACCAAATTCTAATTGCGCCCATGCCTCTAGCTTAATCATTCGAGACATCATAGCCTCCTGTGATATTTTTTCTCATTCTGGTCTTGCCTCATCATAGATAAAATAATTTTATCTGCAGTATCACAAGCATGTTTTATTTCAGCTTCAGTGCATGGTCTGTTTTTTACACTGGCAGCTAACTTGCCTAGCTTAATATCGAAATCAGTTAATAATTTTTCCTCGGGTGCCCAAGGGATTAATTGTGGTTCTTTCATGGTGGTTACTCATTGGTTTTGAATAAACCACCATGCTAATAATAAATATAAAATAAAACTGATTATGCTTAATCAAAAATTATTTCTCTGGCTCGAATCATTGCATCTGCCATTTTATAGGCTTGCTTAGCGTATAAGTCAAAATCACCTTTGCACTCTTCAAATACAACTGGGCCATTTAACGTAATGATTATTGCTGGCATTAGTTTAGCAGCAAAGTAATCTCGGTCTGTTATCTCTAATTCTGTATGTTTAATGTTACATTCGGGTGTAATATTATTTTTTCCCATAATTAACCTCGGTAGAGATAATTTCATCAATTAGATAACATTCAGACAAAATACCTTGTTGAGTCAGGGTATCTTTATCAATCAGGCAATTTTTTTCATCGGGATATGTATATCCGTAAGGCTTATATAAACAGTCCGTACCACTACAAATTAGCAAAAATAAACCATAAATCATTGTTTACTCCTTTGTTGCTGTACAGTGGTAGGTTGGATTTCAATTTTGATTGATGAGGGTAAGTCATAAGAGACTTTGCAACGTCTATCAGTTGAAATAAAACCGTACGATCCATCGGGTAGGGTGATTTTTACTTCCTGGTCTTTTTGATGTTCGTGTCTTAGCATTGGTCTTGCCTCTTAGTTTCTATACCTCTAATTGCAATCTTTATTCTGGCCAATTGTAAGACTGCATCTTTGTATTCAGGGGGAGCACCTGAGAAAAAACGATTAATAACCCCATGTTCTGATCTTGTAATAACCATTAAATTATCAATGCTGCAATTCAGTGGATTGCAATCGATGAATTTAATAATATGTCCTTTTGGAACAGGGCCGTTATGCTCCTCCCATACTAGAATATGTTTATGTCTCCATTTTCTAGGGTGCCCTATTTTTACTTTTATGTATCCATCCGTAGTAATAACCTCAGTACCAATAGGTTGGTAATTGTGAGGTATATTGTTCTTTTTGAATGACCCTGTATTAGCACCCTTTAACCCTTTTTTCCCTTTATTTGCAGGAGTGTGGCCTTTAGTGAATGCTCCGGAACGGCCTGTTTTTAATTTCAGTCGTTTGCGTAGCCCGTTTATTGCATCCTTTGATCGTGATGTGCCAAACTTTTTATTGAAACTAATTGTGAGTTGGTCTAGTGGTAATAAATAGTTTTCACGCATCCAATCGCACATTTGATTTGTATGTTCAAAGCGTTTCATTCTTTTAAATCCAAATGTTTTGGTGCATCAACAATGTGTCCTTCTCGAACCATGCGTTTGACACCAATAGCTAATTTTCCATTATTGACAATTTGAGAGGCAACAGCTGACATTGCTTTTGCTCGTCCAATCTCTTCTTTTAGCTCATCACCTTTAATGCTTTCATCTGAAAGCCTTTCTAATTGCATAAACAGATGGTTATGTAAGTCCTCTAAATTATTTTTCATAATTAATCGCCCGTGACATGTCACATTAGTGAATAATTGCTACAGAAGGAGGATAACCCAGCTGCAATAAAACTGCTTTTTTAACCATAGATAACGTTTTTTCTTCTTGGCTGGTGGTGTGTTCGGTTGTATCAACAGACCACTCAACGCTGCATTTATTGTTAGTTTCATCGTGAGTAATGATGACTTCTAATTTCATGGCCATAAAAATATCTCCTGATAATGCGCCCATCGCTGGGCGCTATATTGATCAACGAACCATTAATGAACGGTCACCAATTTCTAAGTGAGCACCAGGAACTTCAACGCCGTTTTCAATTGCTTCTTTGATGCGTTTTTTATCAGGTGCAGTAATAGTTTGAACATCAACTAATTCGTTAGGGAGAGCATCTTCATTATCAATAATGACCCGAACGACACCTGCGCGAGCGGTGAAGGTGTTTTTGGTGGTTTTTAGCTTATCCATGCCTGTGGTTAACAAGCAATCTAACGCGTATTTTTTCAGGCTTTTAACTTGGTTTTCGAATGATTTTTTACGGTCAGCTAAACGCTTAGATTCTTCATCTAATGTTTTTGCTTGCCCTTCTAAATTACGAGCATAGAGCATGATTGCATCTAGTTTATCGCCTAACTCACCTTCAATACCTTGAAGCGTGTCGGCGATATCTTCGGCGGTAAACTCGCCATTTTCGACGAGTGATTGTAATTTGCTGTAGTCAGCAGCCATTGCAATAGCAGTTGTTTTGGTCATTAGATTGCCTCTTCTTTTTGTTTCAGTTGGTCTAAACACTCTTTTTCAATTTCATTTAGTCGGCGTAGACGGCCGTTTAAATATTTTTCATATTCACTGTCGCCACGTTGTTTTGCTAACTTGGCATGCGTTGAAATTTCACGGGTAAGGGTTGATGCAACGCCGCGCAATTCATTCTGCGTGACTGCGCTGCGCATGGTTTCAGTATGCTTAGTGAATTTCTCATCTAGCTCTTTGCGAATGCGAGTGACATCCTCAGCGCTGTCACTAGCTGCTTTAATTTCATACTCAAGTTTATTGCTGGCAACATATTCAGGGTTATCATGCATACCCATGAACACATCAGAACTAAAGCCAAGCATAGATAAGGCTTTTTTGATTGCATCAGTGAGAGATTTCTTAATAGCTTCACCATCAACTTTCATGCCGTATTGAGTTTGGTACCGGTAAGGGGTGGCACCATAACTTTCAAATTCGCCACGGGTTTCACATTCAATGATGTACCAAAAGCGGATTTTGATTGAATGGTTTTGTTCGCAGAATAAAGAGCCGTCACCATCACGTAAGAATCTAGTCGCGACTTGTTTGTTTCGCTCATCAAGAACAGGTTCTACAAGTGGCTTTCCATCAATCAGTTTTTCTTCAATAACTTCATATCCCCAACCTTCGCCAATAGGGCCAAATATCTCGGTGGCACGCATGAACATGTAATTACTGTTTATGCTAGTACCAACGAAGCCCATACCTTCTAAAGGCTTGGTAAAACGTGCATCGGTACGCTGTACACGCTTCCAGATGCTGAGATTATCGCTATCGCCTTTATTAAGAACTTCATCTAATACAGAGGCACGGTGTTGGAAATCATCTTGTTGAATATTGGCAATCTCAACTACCGGCTCAACTGGATGGTTGACAACAGGCGCTTGAGCTTGTTCGGTTTCTACAACAACTTCCTTCACTGGTTCTTTTCCTGTTTTAGCCGGCGAATCTTTTTTCTTACTCGAGCGTTTTTGTTTTTCTGGTTTAACGGGTTCAGCTTCTTCTTTTGTTGTTTCATCATTAGCCGGCTTAGCATCTAAATTATCAACAGCAAAACGACCACTACCGAGTGAGGTTACTTTAGGGTTATTACCAAGTTTCGAATCAATAAATGCTTTACGGGCATTAGCATCATCAAATAGCTCTGGTTTCTCTCTTGCTTCGGTCACTAGTGCAAATATATTTTCACGAGGGATATCAAGAACGCTAGGGAAGGTGCGCAAATCCATTGATAAGCGTTTCCATGCTTTATCATCATTGCTAATTAGCTCTTTAGCTTTGCGGATATCAGCACTACGGATTGCATCAAAATCTACACCACCAATTAACGCAAGGGCGATTTCGGTATCAATCATTGCGTAATCACGCTTTAGTATTGGTTCTTCTGGTGTCGTTTCTATTTCAACAGTTTCGACTTTTGGCTCATCCTTCAACCAACTTTCACCAAGTGCGGTAGCTTCTTCGATGGTGACATTATCATCAGCATACTCATAAACTGCCTGCGCAATTTCCATTGTTTCATCGGCATCCATTAATGAAACTTTGGTGATTTCAGCAAGGCCCGTAGCGATGTGTCGAATTTTTGGCGCTTCTTCACTTTCATTGAGATATTTCAATGTCGACGTGTATTCTTTATCAGTAATTTGAGTTTTACCTAACATCAGTAAAGCAGCTACGCGAGGTTTAGTTGCAAGCTTTTTAAATTCTTTATATTTAATGGGTTGCCATTTTTCACCGTCAAATTCATTTTCAACAGCAAATTTTTCATCGAACTGATCGAGTGCAGGGCGTGGGGAGCCTACGGCGTCTTCACAAATGATAGGTTCATCAACGTTGAAGTTATCCATCGAATCAGGAAAAACCTCAGATAGTTTAATCATTGCAGTCGCTGCAGCAATTTTAGCATTAGCGGCATTTAGTGCGATTGTTAACGACACCGCGCCGTTGTTAGTGCGAGCCTCGGTCGTAGGCTCAAATACACAGATAAAAGTTGTCATTGGTCTTGCCTCTTATTTTCCAGACTTGGCGAGCTTGATAGCTCGTTTAATTCCAGCTTGTTTAATGGTGGTTTGTTTATACTTTCCCTTTACTGGGTTTGAATAAGCAGTGCCAGTTGATGGGTAATATTCAACTTGTCGTTTGCCACCGATAATAGAAATATGTTGAGTACCAGAACTAAAATCACAGTTATTTTTATGTTCAATGACTGATAGTTCCGCATCCAATACAGCATCAATAGCTAGGTTAATAGCATCCATCACATTCACCGTTAATAAGGGATTTCTTCATCAATTTTAGAAATAGGCCTGCCCTCTAAACAGAGAAGCATTTGGATCTGGTCTTCAAGTAAACTTGATTGAACTTGTGCATCAGCAAGAATTTTGTTTTGCTCAGCTTTGAGCGCGTCAATTTCTAACTGAACAAGTTCTGCATTGGTTGGTTCTGTAAAAGGAATTTCTATAACGTGTTCAGCAATAACAAAGCCAAAACCTGACTTCACATTAGACTTAAAAGCGTATGTATTATATTGATAAGAACCGTCAAATTGCTTTTGTGCGTGGATATACAGAGTAACGCTTAGGGTTTTAGGTTGTGCTTTCATAGCAGCTCCTTTAAAATAGTGGTGATCAGTGATTTATCATTGGTCTTGCCTCTTCTAGCGTTTGGTCGCGCTAGTAGAACTCTCGGTTAGCTTTGGTCGGCGACCCGAGGTAAAGGAACCCACTTCGGTGGGTTTTTTTACGTCTATAATTTGTTGCCCGTCTTTCCGAGCTGTCAGGTCTTGCCTTGTAGCTTTGGTCGGTAATTAAATTCCCTGGTACTGCAAAAATTCGCTGTTACATCGTGGTAATCATGGTCAGTCGCTATGAGTGTGACGGTTCTCCTACGACATAACAGCAAAACTAAATTTGGTTTGAACACCTATCAAAACACTTGCTGTATTTGTTTCTATGCATGCAATGATATGCATTAAGCACATATGCGTCAAGCGCATATTTGCGTATAGAGCATAATAAATGAGAGATTTATTAGTATCGATATGATTTTCATATAAAAATATTTTCCTTTTAAACAGCTAATATTGTATTTTTACTATTAATTGAACAAAAACTAATCTTAAATAACCAACGAAAAATGTAATCGGAGAAGTGTATGAACTTGGATGAAGAGAAAATAAGGCATGTAGTATCTGAAATAGGTCAGGCAACTATTAGGCTATTAATGAATAGTGAGACTATAACTAAAGAAATGTTAATTGATGAGCTAGAGCGATATAGAAAAGAGGTGACAAACACCTTGCATAAAGGCGCTTTGCGTGATGCGGCTCAGGTAATTAGGAGTATCAAACCATAATGGATAAAATAAAGCCCTCGGTACTATATGCACGGAGGGCGGAAACATATTACTTCACTAGAGGTGGAACAAGACTTAACGGTTGTTCTCTATCACATTTGTCTATGTATTTTGTAGGCTTAACGATGGCTGAAACATAGTGCATTTTATCTATCAAACTAGGGTCTAGTGTTATTGGTTTATGTGCATTATTAATGCTAGTGAATTGGTAGTCACCGTCTCTTGTTTTATTGAAAATTTTGATCATGTTATGACCTTCGGTGGTTCGAACAAATACTTCATCACCAGCTCTGACATTTGTATTCGGCTCAACAACGACATATTCACCAGATTGTATTCTTGGCCACATGCTATCGCCTTTGACTTTCAGCCCATAAGCTTCTTTATCATCGCTGTATATCTTCAACCATCCATTATGGGACTCAATCATATCTACAGCGCCATCAACACCAAGAAACGCCTCACCTATAACTTGAACCATCCCTGACGGAAATTTACCAACATATTCAATATCATCTGACTGAATTGGAGTTTCAGAAAAAAGGTCTGAAACAGTAACGCCTAATGCTGTTGCAATTTTTATTAAGGTGCTTTCGCTATATCCTTGAACATTTCTTTCAAGCCGAGAGATATTGCCCACATCGCTATTAACTGCAGTGGCTAAATCAAGGATTGTCATCCCTTTGCTTTTGCGAATTTCTCTGATCTTTGTTCCAATTTTCATTCTGTTATTCAACTTTATTTATGCGTATCACACAAAGCGTATTGCGCATATTTGATTGTGTGATAATATGCGCAATACGCATTAAAAATTAAGGGGCAGTTATGCAAACACCATTAAGAAGAATTCGCATTGAAAAGCAGCTGACTATTTCTGAGGTTGCAAATGCAATTAATTGCGACGTTGGAAATTTAAGTCGATTAGAACGAGGTACCCAAGCTGCTTCATTAGAATTGGCGGAAAAACTTGTAAAATTTTACGGCGAAAAAATCACAGAAATGCAAATTCTATATCCTAAACGGTACATGAAATGACATTACCAAATAACGATTTTAAAAACTGATTCTTAATAATCAATTTTGCGACAGGAGACGCGAGTAGATGAATTTTGATATCGATATTGTCCGATCCGAAATTGAGGACTGGGCGGCGGAGCAAGGTCAAGAGCATGTAGCTATTGAAGTTAGCCGTGCTTATTTACGTATTGTAAAAAACAGGTCACAAGGGCGTTTGCATGTAATTGAAGACGAATCGGGTAGGGCTGATTGGAAAGCGATTAATAATAACCGGCAACAGATATTTCGTTGGTTGCGTGGTGATTCCCCCGCATCTATCAGAAAAATAGTTGAGTTAATGCCAGCAATAGAAATTGCATTACCGGCTTCACGACTCGCACGGGTTCGAGGTGATACGAAAAATTACTTAGCTTCAATTGCAATACAGCGATTTGCCGAGGCAATTAGCGAGATTTTATTAGAGGGGCGTGACATGTCACACCATATTAATAATGCAGTCATTGCGTTAAATGCGATACCACGCCAGACCAGCGTGCATTAATTCAAGAGGCAAGACCAATGCTAAGAACAATTGAGAAAATCACCTATCGCAATGGTTTTTTGTTGAACGGAAAACCTGCTGACAGAGAGAAAGTCGAAGACGTTTTCGAAGGTAGAAGAGCAGCTGCGCTAAGCGTTTGGGAACAGTACGAACAACAGAAAAAAAAGCTGCTGTCGAAAAAGCTGACACCTGAGCAATACCAGAACGCTTGCCGTGATATTGCTAAAGCGTTGGGGGTGTGAAATGAGTATGACATTAATGGCTAAAGCCATGTCAATTAAAGTGGGCAATCCCCTACGTAAGCTGGTGTTAATAAAACTGGCAGACAATTCAAATGATAAGGGGGAGTGCTGGCCTTCTTATCAACATATCGCTGAACACTGCGAGTGTAGTAAAAGTGCGGTTCGTACACACATTGAAGCATTAATCGATATGGGGCTATTGGTAAAAGAAAATAGATTAGGTATTAACAATGGGAAAGGAAATACCTCTAATATTTACTATTTAGATTTATCTAACCCTATGTCGCCAAAAAGCATAGCCCCTATGCCACCAAAAAGCATAGCTATATCAAATGGTGATAGCCCTGTGCCGTCAAAAAGCATAGCTATGCCGCCAGATGGCAGACCCCCTATGCCGTCAGATGACACCAGAACCAGTCACTCTTTTGAACCAGTCAATGAACCTATCATTGAACCTAGTAAATCCCCCCTTACCCCAAAAGTGGAGAAGGGAGAGAAAAAAGTAAAATTCGATCCATTGCCAGCTAAACCAGAAAATGTGAGCGAGGAAGTTTGGCAAGACTGGATTAATTTCCGAAAAGAAATCAGGAAACCGCTGACAGAAACCACCTGTAAACAACTGGCTAAAAAACTGGCGGGCTGTAGCGATGCTGATGCAGTGTTGTGTAATTCAATCGCTAACGGTTGGCAGGGGATATTTCCTGAACGTATTGGAACATTACAAAAAAAATCCAATTCGCATGTTGGATTTGCGGATAAACAATACGGCACTCAAGATACACCTCACTGGCTAACAGGGGGTAAAAATGCCTGAAAAAAATTTATTAACTAGCGTGAATATCCCCCCGCGTTTTGCTAATGAAACCTTTGAAACATTCAAAGCGACTACGCAGCCGGCTAAACATAATCTCACAGTCTGTCAGCAGTATGTGAATACGTGGGAAGACCGAAAGAATGCGGGTGAGGGGCTTATATTTTGTGGAATACCGGGAACAGGGAAAACACACCTTGCAGTGTCAATCGCTCGTGAGATCGCTGAAGATTTACAAGAATCAGTATTTATCACAACCGCAGCACGCATCATCCGGGCATTTCGTAGAACGTGGTCAGGAAATTCAGAATTTAGTGAACTAGATGTACTAGCGAAATATTGTGATCCTGATTTGTTGATTATCGATGAAATTGGTGTGCAGTACGGCACTGACTCGGAGCGCAATATTTTATTTGAAGTGATTAATGATCGTTACGAGTATTTATTACCCACTATTTTAGTTAGTAATTTACCGTTGAATGAACTGGAGGAAATGCTAGGTGAGCGTGTCGTAGACCGATTATTACAGGGTGGCACGGTGTTAACGTTCAACTGGTCAACCTACCGCAGAGGTAATCATTCATGATGGATGAACGTGATTTAGAAGGCGCGGTAATCAGTGGTTTTCTTGCTGGCGGCGCTTCTCAAGATGCTTATGAGGTATTGGCCACATTACCTGAAGAGGCATTTAGTTCAGGTTATTACCAACGTGTTTACAAAGAGATTAAAAAACAAGCGTTAAGTAGTTCGCTGATAGATCCTTTTTTTATTGCTGATGCATTAGGTGACAAAGGCGATTTAGCCAACCTGCTAGAGCTGGCCAACTCACCTATTTGGAAAGCAAATTTAAAAGGGTATGCAGAGAAAGTTCATAGTTACTTTCGTGTGCGTCAAGTGTTACAGCTCATGAGTAAGTATCAATCCGCTATTACGGGGGCGGGTAATCATGAGCAAGCAGAGGAGCTTATAAGCCAGTTTGCAAATCAAGTGGGGCAACTTACCGCAGGTAGCCAAAACCTGTTACCCGTTCATCTAAATACGCTCATTGAGGGATATGTCGAAGTCCTCGAGCGCAGAAATTTAGGTGAAGATATCAGCGGTATGATCAAAACAGGCATAGAGGCCTTAGATGATAAAATCGGGGGTTTTAACCCAACTGATTTGGTATTTATCGGCGGTAGACCAGGGATGGGTAAAACTGAATTAGCGCTAACCATGATAGAGGGAATGACTCGTGATGGCGGCGGGGCATTGTTGTTTTCCATGGAAATGGCTAATCAGCAAATTGCTGAGCGTATGATCGCTGGCTCATCTCAATTATCAGTATCAACGTTGAGAAAAGCGCAATTACATGATGAAGATTGGGCGCGGTTAAGTTCTGGTCTAGCACATTTAATGGATCGGGATATTCACATCATTGATGCGAACAATTTAACGGTTGAGCAAATATGCGCAATTAGCGAAAACCATAAACGGCAATACCCAAATTTGAAAGGGGTTTTTGTTGATTACTTAGGTTTAATTAAAAAGCCAAAAGCAGAGCGTAACGACCTCGCTATAGCAGCAATTTCAGCGGGGCTAAAAGGGTTAGCTAAACGACTACACACACCAACAATCGCATTAAGCCAGCTCTCACGTGATGTTGATAAACGACCATTAAATCAACGTCGACCAGTAGCAGCTGATTTACGAGACTCAGGAAGTCTAGAACAAGACGCAGATTATATTTTATTTACTTATCGTGATGTTGTTTATAACCCCAATAGCCCTGCTAAAAATTATGCAGAAGTTATTGTAGATAAAAACCGTCACGGTGAAACAGGTACTATTTACCAAGAATTTAAGAAAGGCCACTACATGCCAACCGACCAAATTACAGCGGCTGAAGTGTCCAGAATGCAACAACAATCGCAAAGCACTAAATCAAAGCGCTATGCGGAAAACGCATTTTAAAAGACCAAAAGAGGCAGACCAAATGACAATTAAAGACCCAATCACCGGCGAGTCACTCGTCCGGAGCAATCACCCCATATTGCCTGATGATGGTTTAGACCATTCTCCGTGCCACATTGAACGCTTTAATTCTGCAGCAAGGGCAAGAACAAAAGCACCATATCAACCAGAGCCGAAACCCCAAAAGAGGTAGTTATGTCAGGTAAATATTTACCTGATGGGCTTCCTCATAACCGTGCTTTATGGCCAGAGGAATATCGCGAGCTGGAGCAACTTGATTTATTCGCTAGCAGGCTAATTCGGCAACTGAAAAATCGAAAAATAAACAGAGAGCGAGTGCTGGTGGAAATTGAGAAAGCACATGAGGTACATCGGGAATTTTTTAGAGATAGGTTAAATCATTGGCGTGAGGTGATGAAAATATGAATAGTAAACCAACCAAATTATTACAACATTTTAAATATGATAAATGCGTAAAAATGTGCGAAGAAGGCTGGCGGGTAGTTCGTGAGCAGGAAGAGGCCACAATATGCAAGGTTCACACACTAACAGGGAAAAAACGTAGTTCAATACAAAAGAAAAATCGTTATTTTTTAGAAAATAGTGAAGGTAAACAAGTTTATATATCAAAGCAGACTGCAGAGTCATTGTGCTTTTTACAGCGCACAACCTTATCAAAAGTTCCTATGGCCAACACAGGGGGAAGCATCGATGAATAACGCCAGCATTACTCATGAAAGCTTTGATTTTAAAAATATGAATTGTTCACTCCATGGACTGAATGAGCATTGCGAATCATCCGATAGCCTTATCGCTGTTATTGATGGCGATGCTCAACAAGTGGTCATGATTGAATGCCACCCTGTAGAAACTAACGAGGTAAGCATGAAAAATAGAATTCCACCAATGACTAACCCTTTAGGTAAACATTGGGCACAACCTAATCATGAAAACATTTTAATTGATGATACTCACGTAATAATGAGTAGAAAAGATTTTAATTCACTTGCCGAGTATTCAAATTCAATACCATCCGGTGTTTATGCTGGGAAGATGTGGAAAGCAATAGTTCAAGATGGGCGCGCGTTTTTGCGCTGGTTTGGTTTGGTCGAAGGGCGTGATGATTTATGTAGCAACAATCAGCGTGAAATTATCATCATTGATTAGGAGGCTGGGATGAGCATTACAGTAAATTCTTACTTTAGTGGCGCTGGCCTAATGGATATAGGCCTTTTGCAAGCAGGACTGAATATAGGGCAAGCTTTTGAACTGGATAAATCTGCATGTAAAACATACCGCCATAATTTAGGTGGGCATGTTAAAGAATGTGATATAGCACAAGAGTTGGTTTTGGAACAAGATTCATGTGATGGAATGATATTCACATACCCATGCACTAGGTACAGCACCATTGGTGATATTCATGGGGTTCGTACCGGTGATGAGTTATTTCTACATGCATTACGACATTTGGCAATTGCAAGGCCTGAATTCTATGTGGTTGAGAACGTTCCGGGGATGCGTGCTTTTCCTGTTGTAATGGAAGCTATGCAGAAAATGCCTGATTACTACGTTAATGTATTTTGCCCGATCAAATCTGAAACTTGGTTACCACAAAAGCGTAATAGATTAATTATTATTGGTACCAAAAAACATTTTTCACCTCAACAGCCTGTCAATCATAAGCCAATTAAATTAGTGGATATTTTAGAAATTGAGCCAGATACAAGTATCCCTAAATCAGTTTATTCAAGAATGAACGGTAAATATAGGGACTTACCAATAGTTAGTAATCCCGACAATGGGGATCTGGCCCCAACTTGTGTCGCTCATTATGCGAAAGATAAAAGTACCCGACTAGTAGCAGATAAAAATTTTCCAATGGGAGTTCGTCCATACACTGTACGTGAATACGCAAGGCTCCAAGGCGTTCCTGATTGGTTTGAGTTTCCAGTTAGCCAAACAGATGCATATAGACAAATTGGTAACGGTGTTTCCGTTCCTGTTGGGATATGGATCGGCTATGAAATAAAGCGGTATATGAGCAAGTTAATTTAGAGAGGCAAGACCAATGCTAAAAACATATGTAATTTTCATCTTGATCTGGTGTGTCGTTGTTACTGTAATAGGAGTTTCATTCAATGGCTAAATCACCAACGGAACGCAAAGCTGAGCAAAGTAAGAGACAAAAGGAATCTGGTGTTACTAAAATAGAGTTATTTCTTGATGAGCAAGAGTTAGAAATGCTTCAAAGAAATTGCGCATTACGTAGACCAGGAAGAGAGCCTTATGATATCGCTGAATATATCTCAATGTTGATTAGAATTGATGACCGTTCAGTTATATCGTTAATTACAGAACTAAATAAAAGGTGCTGTAAAAAGTGCAATGAACAACTACCGGTGGCTGAGTGTTGCCTCAATGGTGGTTCTGAATGTTGGAATACGCAAGGTTGGCATGAACTGAAGCTAACACTTTAAGTACACTAAAAACACTTAGTTGACGAATTTCAATATATCCGAAGTTTTTTGGTTGACAAAAATTGAAATATGCGAAAATATAGCATTGCATTTCACAATAAAGGGCTAAAGAATGGAAGATAGAAATCTAATGCCGTGTTGGGATATCCAACCGTATTTAGAACAAAAACCAGTTATGGACTTACTAAAATCTATTGCTGGCGTACTTATGGAAGTTCCTAAACATGAGCATGTATTAGATTGCCGCTGGACTACTGGGGTACGTGAGTATGGCTGGGTAAGAAAGCATATTAAAATAACAGCGAAAGAAGGCACCATACCTGAATTGAAAATGGTGTCTGAAAGACTTGATTTTGTTTTTTCGATTAATATGGTTCCTATCCAGTTCTCTAAAGACTGTATTCTTGCACCAAAGAAGAAACGTCGATTAGTGAGAAACAAAGCTGAATCAAAACAATTAACGTTATTTGGCGGCAATGATTTAGAAGCGGAGCATGATTTAATATGGCGAATACTTGCTGAGCCATATTTTATTGAGGAGACTGATGAGTTTCCTCAATGGGATGTGGCTTTAGTCGGCATTAACCAATATGGTTCTAGCGTAAGTGAAATTAGATATCATGAAGCTGTTTCTGTTCCGTTGATGGATAGTTCTGATGCGAGACCTGATGCTGCTGATATTGATGATGCTCCGTTGAAACGCCGTAACGCACCAGATGAAACTGTGAAGAAAGATGGAACTGTTTGATTTTAAATCAGGCTATAGAGGGGATAAATTGAGACTTGCCAGGATGGCGAGGGGGTTGTCGTGTGAAGAATTAGCGACGGCTTTAGGTAAAAGTAAACAATATATTAGTAAACTAGAAAAAGGCTTTAAGCCATCAGAAGAACTTGCCGATGAAATTGCTCGGTATTTGAATATACAACCTGATTTTCTATTTACTGAACGAAGTTATCCAATAGAGGATGAACAGTGCCATTTTAGAAGTAAAAAATCTAGAACTAAAACTTTAACTAACAGCATATTAGCAAGGGCTGAAATTTTAAGTTCTTTGATTTCTTCTCTAGAAGATGAAATTGAGTATCCTGAATTAAATATCCCTGATATTTCAGATCGTCCAATGAATACCTTGGATGACATTGAAAGAATAGCTGAGAATTGCCGCCGTTATTGGGGGATAGGGCTAGGGCCAATAACATCGATGGTAAAATTCGTTGAAAACTTAGGTATTATCATTACCCATGTGACTGATGTTGATGATAGAGTTGATGCTTTTACTGTAAATAGTAAAAGACCCATAATAATTCGTAATGATGCTAAAAGTTCAGTATGTAGATTTAGATCTGATATAGGGCATGAATTAGGTCATATAGTTTTGCATGAAGGGATTATTACTGGGGATAATTTAACTGAAAGTCAGGCTAATCAGTTTTCTAGCGCCTTTATGGTTCCTAGAGTATCTTTCATGAAAGAATTCCCTCGAATGAGGGGGCGCTACTTGGATTGGAGTGCTTTAGGTGATTTTAAATTACGCTGGAGAGTAAGTTTGAGAATGATAATTTACAGAGCTTCAGCGTTAGGTTTAATTACGAAAGATCAGGCTAGACAAGGGTATATGTATCTTAATACAAAAGGTTACACTGCTGTTGAGCCCGGAGATAATTTAATTCCAGTAGAAGAGCCAACTTTACTGACTAGAAGTATTGAAATGTTAGATGATTTATCATGGAATAACATTCTAGTTAAGACAGGAATTACAAGAGAATTAGTACGCGAATTATTTGGTGTCAATAAACCAATCAGCGATAAAGCTTCTTTCATTTATTCTGTTGGTTAATTCATATATAATCCTATCATTGGTCTGAACACCCAATCTTAACACTTGCTGTGTCTACTGAGAGAAACGTATGGCACAGCATAGCTTTATCAAAATGTCTAACGACACTCTTGTACCGGCTAACCCCGCTGCGAGAGATTTTTTACATTCAAAAATCAAGTGTGGTGATGTGCTTTCGGCTGATTTCAAGAAAGCTCGCAACCCACGTTTCCACCGTAAATACTTCGCTTTACTCAATCTAGGGTATGAATACTGGGAACCAACCGGCGGTACTATTTCGCCTGAAGAAAAAGAATTGGTTCGTGGTTACGTTAAATTCCTCGCTTACTACACCGATAACGACGATGCCCTCCAATCTGCTGCAGATGTTTACCTCAATGAGATAGCACAGAAACGCGCTCACAATATTTCAGCGACCAAATCCTTTGATGCTTTCCGTTACTGGGTCGTTGAGCAATCTGGCCATTATGAAACCTTTGAAATGCCAGACGGTAGTCTACGCCGTGTCGCTAAATCAATCAGCTTTGCCAAAATGGATGACCTAGCCTTTGGCGAACTCTATAAATCAACCCTTGATGTGCTTTGGAATTTCATTCTATTCCGCAATTTTACCACGCAACAAGCCGCTGAAAATGCAGCTGGCCAGTTATTAGATTTTACCTAGAGGCAAGACCAATGACCAAAAAATCAAAGACCAAAGAAGATAAACAGTGGCTATCAGATGTAGCAGAACTTGGCTGTATTTGCTGCCGAAATATGGGGTATGGAGCAAGCCCTGCAGAAATCCATCATGTAAGAACGGGGCAGGGAATGGCGCAGCGAGCTAGCCATAAAGATGTTTTGCCTCTATGTCCACCTCATCACCGGCCTAGTTACGATACTGGATTTCATGCAGCGCCAAAAACATGGCAAGAAATTCATGGTACCGAGATTGAACTACTCGAGCAAACCAAAAGAGAAGTAATGGAGCTGCGCGCATGTCGAGTATAAAAAACATTTCTGATGGATTGGTATTAGACAAAGATCGTGAGATATGGCTCCAAAATTGGCTATCTCTATTTGGCGCTTGGGTTTATAGCGGACGACTTAAAAAGAGACAAGGGAGTATGATTGCTCAGTTTATGGCTACAGTAGAGCGTAGAAGTTATCCAGATAGGCCGATGTGTAGTGATGACGACGGGTTATTGATAAATAGCGTTTTTAGCATCATTTACCATCTTGATATAGACGCTTTCAAAATGCTGATTAGTCGTTATGTTTACTGTGTATCAGATCGGGCTATAGCTAAGTGTAGGCATGATAACTATGAGCTTAGAGTTATGGCTCGTCGAAACGGGTTACCAAGAGAAAGAAAGCCTTCAATGTCTACTTGTCGACGAGAGGTAGAGGAAATATTAAAGGCATCTGAATATTTATTGTACCAACCGTTGGTGGATGCATTTAAAAATAGAGAAAAAGAGGCAATATTAAAGCGAAATAGCAAAAACGTGTTGACTTCTTTGAACTAATGAGCCACTATTTTAAGGTAAGTTGCCATTTTAGTAACTTCACCAACTAACCCAGCCAATGTGCTGGGTTTTTTGCTTTCTAAACCAAGTAAAGCTTGCTGTCACCTTTGTTCAGAGTTACATGTGTAGTTATACTCAGATATCATCAAGTTCTCTCGCGAAAGCTAATAAAGCGTTACAATTATTAATTGCAAGTTAGATACCCGTAGCATACCCTATGTGAGCTATGGATATCAGGGATGATTAACAGGTCTCTATAGCGGAACCCGTCAGTAATGGCGGGTTTTTTCTTTCTCAATGAGTAATATTTTACAATTCGAAAAATACGACTACTTTTATATAGTAAGTGATTAATTAATTGCTGATTATAAAGGGATTGTATTTATGGGGATCGTTAATGCATTACAGGTAGCAGTAGCTGCACTGGTATTATTTCTTCTATTTGTCGCTATTCCACATTGGGTAAAGTAATTAGTAGCTGAAGAGTTGAGCTTGCACAATTTCAATGGTGAACTATATTTAATTTGCGAACTACATCAGTTGTAAGACCATCAACCCTAGTCAAACCCGTCAGCAATGGCGGGTTTTTATCAAAAGAATAAAAAGAAACGTGACCACTTAAACGTCAATGAATTCCATTGTATTATCTAAGGGAAAATATAACAAAAAGGAATGATGGTATGGACTATTACCTAGATACCTTAATAGATGAATATGGTTATCATCGAGTACACAGGAGCCATTGTGAGTACCTACCTGATGGGGTACAGATACTATTTCTAGGTAAGTTTGATAGTGGTTTATCGGCGACTTATGTTGCGAAGATATACTTTTTTCCAAAGATTAAAGAGTGTCCATACTGCTTCAAAGTGTAATTTAATAATCAAATGAGAGTAAGAAAAAAAAGCCACCCGCAGAAGGTGGCATAAATACACTGGGAAAATTAACCAATAAATAGAGTTAGCAATGCTGGAAATATTGTTACAACGTTAGTTGTTATATCACCAATTTAACTTAAGGTAAATGGGTGAAAAATATTCAGCACATATAACAGCTGTAATAAACTAAATATAATTATCTATCATATGTTTAATTGGTTGTTTGTTGATTTACTTGACCGTAGATTTCATCTTGCATGCATTTTGCGTGAGCTGGCCCTCTCTCTGTGCCGCATACTTTTAGTGCTTCATTGTGTTTATCACACAAGGCTACATTGGTAGTATTAGAACAGTCTAATAATCTAGGACCTCTTGCTGCTGATCCTTGATTGATGTTTCGCATATTCTGCATATTAGCTCTGTTTTGATTAAATGGGCGTTCACTAGCCGTATCTTGCCAGCGAGGATTATTTGAGTTTTTCCATGACCCTGGTTGTGCAATCGCAATGATAGGGACTAATAGAAGTAGAGGGAATAACGCTTTCATAATCTGACTCCTTATATTTCTAATTAACAGGTAGGTGCTAGATTGCTTTTTTAGTTTACTTAAAAACCTTTTAAAAAGTATGGAGATATAATGAGATATATTTGAAGATTTTATGATGATAATTTATGTATGGGGTGCTTAGTATTACTTTGGCGTGTTTCTCATAATGAAAAGATAACTTCACGTGGTAGGCCCGCTGCTTTTGAAATCCACTCGTAAAGCTGGGAGTTACCTTTTCATTGTGGATAACGCGAGTGCTGAGTACCTACCCATATATTCTTTCAATTATTTACCTGCGTTAGATCTATTCATTGATACAAAGTTGTCTATTTGCTAGGTTGAAATAACAGGGAAAAGAATAAGGTATGGCGTTATGGATTATTATTTAACGAGAAGTGATCGTGATGGAATAGTCGTATTGCATAAAAAAGCATGCCCGCAACTTATTCAACACAGTAATGCTGCTTATGTTGGTTATTATTTTGGTGAATATGGCGCAATACAGAAAGTTAAGAGTATGACCACGAGCACTGTTGTTAGTTGCCCTGAATGCATGAGTGATATGCAAGCTGAGAATAGCGTTTTTGAAAAAAAACGATAAATACTAGTTACTATCATTTTAAGTATAGGAAGTAATTCAACAACAAACTATTCCAAGGGCTACGCATCTACGCATTGCGTGGCCTTTTCTATTTAAGAGAGGTAGTTATGAGTCGAAATATCAAGAAAGCACGAATTACCCGCATTTCTAAGGTAAAGGCAGACCGTAGTTTAGAAGAACAAGTAACAGCATTAGAAAAACAGCTCACTGACATGCAAGCGGCAATGAGCTGTGATTTGTCGGTAGCTAATACGAGCATGTTACAAGTTCAGGCAGCTATAGAAGCTAGTGAACAGGCTTTTAGAGAAACACTCAATAAGCTTCAGTCTAGATTTGATTCATCAATGGAAGTAGGGGTAACAAGAAAGAGCCAATAGCATGGCTCTTTGCTGGTGGAGCAACTATTGATCTATCATTTTTAAGTTCTTAACCATTTCCGCCATAACGGGTGACTCCACCAGCGCAAGTTCACTAACAATCTCTTGCCTGGTTTCATATGGTAACTTAGCTATAACGGATAAAAGAACTTGCTTTAGCGCGATAAATTCCATAACTGTGGGGACAGGAATTGATTTATCCATTACAAAGCCGAAGTTACGCATTTTTTTATCTAGCATATTAAAGTCTCACGCCGAAGTTAATCAGCCATCCCTTCGGTAAGTCACATAGGGCTGAACCTCTAACTTAACCTAAATATCAACTGAATTCATTAACCCACACTAGCTTCTGTAGCTGGTGGCTTGAAATATGGAAAATGTGAATTTAGCTTAAGTATTATTTTCCTATTCTATGTATTATCTCCTTGCGTACGCAACAAAAGGAGATATGCATGCATCACTATTACATTCACACAACTACCGATAATCACGGCGATTATGAAGTACATAAAGATGGCTGCGACCATATGCCTGGGGTATTGAATAGGCAGTATTTAGGGCTGTTCGCTAATTGCTCTCAGGCGGTTGAGCAGGCTAAGACCAATGGTTACAGAACAGCTGATGGTTGTTACTGGTGTTGCCCAACTTGCCATACTTCATAAGTGTAATGTGTGAATTAACTAAAGGTCACTTCGGTGGCCTTTTTTGTTGTCTAAAAATAAGGAACATAACTATGTACGCACTTAAATTAATGACAGAACGTAATGGCCGTAAAGTTGAAGAGTTACATTATTTGGGAAAAATGTATCGACTGGAGTTTTATCCAGTAGTCGATAATCCCGATATAGCTGCTCGATTGGAATACACAACAAAAGACGGTGTTCCTGCATTTGACATCAAACGAACAGACCATGCTTACATTACGACGGTAACGGGTGATACGGTTCGGGTTATCTGCAGAGGTAAAACACCTTCTCATTAACTGTTAAGAGAATAAATCATTTATGAGCACATCAATAGGGATAACCCTCGGTGCTGCTGGCGGTGGCGCGATGGGCGGTTTCCTTATTGGTGCCGACTATGGTGTTGTGCTAGGGGCAGTTATTGGCGCTTCAGTTTCCGTCATTGCATCTAAAGATAATAACCGACGAAAGATACTTCATTTTATTTTAGCTCTAGGTGTGGGGATTCTCATTGCTAAAGAAGCTTCTGATGTTATCTCACAGATATGGAGCTGGGATATTAGCCCTAGAATAATGGCAGTTATTATTTCGGCATTGTTAATCCCCGTTCTGGTGCTTGCTGCAAACAAAGACAACCTTAGAAAGTTGTTTAGTCGTATTGCCGCATCAATAGACCGAAACTTCAGCAGTATCGTACAGGCCATTAAAGATTGGCGAAATAAAGGGGGTAACTGATGGACGCCTTCTTAACAGTTTTTACCACCGTGACGCGCTGGATAGATATCAACCCTCTAGGTTCCGCTGATATTTTATTTAAATCAGCCTCGGCAATCACCGTGTTTTTGTGTCGTTATGCTAAGCGCCGAGATTCGATTGTCGGTACGGCCTTATTTATTTGCTGGGTTTATCAAATATACCAAACGGTGGCGGGAGACCGAATAGCAGCATCATCCGATGTATTATTCAGCGGTATTTTGTTTGTCGTCATATTCTCCGCGGGTGGCAACATCATGTCGGTTGTTGTCATCAGTAAACTAATGTCCCGAATCAAATCAATCTGGCTGCTAATTAAGCGGCCTTTTACTTTTATGGTGAAGAAATGACTGAACCTAAATGGCTAACTGAAGCCAGAAAAGAAATTGGTGTATCTGAGCATACCGCTGAAGGGTCGAAAGCAGTCGATCAAATGTGGATTGATAGTAAGCTGCGTGGATTAGTTGGTACTGCGCGCAAAGTTCCTTGGTGTGCTGGCTTCGTCAACGCCATGTTAGAGCGCGCTGGTATTCGCTCAACTCGCTCTGACTCATCTCGTTCATACCTGAATTACGGTGTGAAATTATCCGAGCCTAAATATGGGTGCGTTGTAACTTTCTCTCGTGATGGTGGTGGTCATGTCGGTTTCGTTGTTGGCAAGACAGAATCAGGCGCATTACTGGTATTGGGCGGTAATCAATCCGACGCTGTTAACATCAAAGCGTTTAAGACGGATCGTGTAACTGGTTACTGCTATCCAGAAGGCGGGGAAATCGATACCCGACCGCTGCCAATTGGTGATGCTGCGCTGTCAGTGAAAGAGTCGTGATATGGGTTCACTAACTAAAGCATTAATGGCCGCTTGTGCCATTTTATTATTTTGGCTTTGGTGGGTTGCTGATGACTATGACAAATTAAGTGATAAGTTTGATAAAAAAGCAAATGAACTCGCTGCCAATCAATTCATATTGTCCACCGTTTTAGAACTCTCGGTAACGTTTAATGAAATCTCACAAAATAACCTCAGGGAACGTGACGCGGCAGCAGTGGCTTCTGAAACGGTTAAAACTATCATCAAAACCGTTATTGTGGATGATAAGTGTGCTGCTATTGATGCTCCTCGTGATGCTACTATCGAGTTGCACAACCACGCGAATAGAATACGTTCAAACGCCATCAGTGCCCATCCCAGCCCATCTGCTCAATGACTGCTTGCCTGAGTACATCCCTGAGACATTTCCTTGGGGTGACTCTCTATTGATAAATGAGTCGCTACTAACAGTTATCGAGCAATGTAATTTAGACAAAAAGGCCATTCGAGAGATTGAAGCGGAAAGGGTAAAAAAATAGCCCATGCCTGGTGGGGGATGAGCTAACAGTATGCACAGCGAGGTTTATTGTTATATATCTCTTCTTTTACAGAATAGTACATTAATTGATAAATAAGTGTAATAAATTTTAACTAAGTATGTCAGCCTCGCAATCGCGGGGCTTTTTTATACCTACAGGAGAAACATCATGGCAACACAAGGTTGCGATAAACCAGCTCAATTCCGTGAAGAGTTGGATAAAAGCATTCCGAAAGAATAAAAAAAGCCCCTTTGCGAGGCGGGGCTGAAGTAATCTATTAATTGAACCAATTTTTTTGTTTATGAATATCCCTAATAGGGAGCGCAGATAGTATCAGTATATGTTAAATAATCTAGGTTTAAACTGTTACAAAATACGGAAAAGAATATTGAAAAAAGTGTATGCAAATAAAAAAAGCCTACACAGCTGTAGGCTAAAGTGTTGCTTTACGATGAATATCAGTGTTAAGCCTAGCAGGTTATTTCAAATGCGCAATTATATTGGTGATTATCAAATGACATAAAAAAGCCCCTCTATAGAAGGGCATATCTAATGGAAATGTAGCTTTATCATTATTGTTGTAGGACCAGTCATCCTTAACCAGCGGCAAGATATTATCATTACTTATTACTTAATCCAAATCGGAGTATCAATCAAATGGGTAAAATTGTACTAACACCTGAACAAATTAAGTCTCTTTATGAGTTTGCACAAGAAGAAGGGCAACCGTCTTACACTATTGAAGTGGGCAAAGTCTTTGATGGTGATGATGTTGTTTATGAAGGGCTGTTGGCTTATTCAGGCTCAACCGAACACGGTGTTCTGCAGCTAGAGAACTAAAGATAAAAAAATAGCCCATCAAGGATGAGCAAACAACACAGTGATTTCACTATATCCTTGTCACGGGATAGTAAACAATGAGTTAGCATAAATCTTATTGTTATTCCCAATGACTCTGGGTGTACTGCATGAGGTCAATGACAGTACGTGTTTATTCAAACAATAGCCATCTTATATTTGTAAAGGTTCACAGCCATCAGCTAATCACTGGTGGCTTTTTCATTTATGGAGACAGTCATGTCAGATAAAAAAGAAATAGCCACCCTATCTATAAAGATATCAGTCGATAGCACTGACTTAGATAAGCTGGAAGCACAATTAAAACGTATTGAAGGCCTAATGGTGAGCACTGGGCTGAAGCAGCCTGCTCAGCAAGGCTTCACAGTGGATTTTGGTATATTCAACCCTAAAGGGTGTTTAGAACCTGTGTTTACAGTTTCTTCTAGCAGAGTGTTCATTAATGATGTGTTTATTGAGAATGGCACTATAGAGAAAAAGGTACTGCAGCCCGCGGAAGAACAAACTAAAAAGGGCGCAGAGCAAGCGCGGTTTGAAATAACCACAGGCGTTAATGATAACCGTGAGCAACAATCTGCTGTTGCTATTCTTGAATCCTCCGCTGAAATTAGCAGAACAAGTGAAGTTATTTCTCGTGAGCAGTCAGAATTCGAAAAGTTTAAACAACAGGTTGAGTCTGAGTTTAGTCAATTACACTCTTCAATTACAGCCATTCAGCATACACAAGCTAACTCTGAGATAGCGAGTGCGAATGCTATTGAGCAAGTTCGCGCTGAGGTTCAACGTAAAGAACAACTTGATTTATAAAATTCTACAAACGTCATTCACTGAGTGGCGTTGATAGAGTTTTATATAGGTTCTCATGGTTTAGCTTCACAACGGGTCCCGAAAATATATTGATCTGTCCAGTTAAATATTCTGATTGAGGAAGTTATGAGTGATGAAGCATTTGCTAGGCCATATCCACCTCATGAGTTTATCGAATCATTTTCTCCGCACATAAAAATAACGCCTGCTCCTGAGGTTAATGAGTGGGTACAGCAACACCTACTCAATGATGACGGTGATATTCATAATCCTGATCATATGCACTTAATTGATGCAGATATTTGTTTTATGTGGGCCTCAAACTCATTTAGTAAGAAAGGTCGGTATGTGTTAGGTCAATGTGAAGAAGTCATGATGCGTGCTGGTGGATGGCAGAAAGCCAGAATGGAACAACAAATGTATGAATGGTTTGGTCGCATACCTAAGTTTGTTATCACATTAGCTGCTGATTACTGCGCTCAATGTTCGGATGCCGAGTTTTGTGCATTGATTGAACATGAGCTTTACCATATAGCACAAGACATGGATGAATTTGGCGCACCCAAGTTCACACAGGACGGTATGCCTAAGCTGAAATTAAGAGGGCATGATGTAGAAGAATTTGTCGGCGTTGTTCGTCGATATGGCGCTAGTGAAGAGGTTCAAGCAATCATTGATGCCGCAAGCGAAAAGCCAGAAGTGGCTAGGTTGAATATATCCAGAGCGTGCGGAACCTGTTTAATGAAACTGGCTTAAATTTTTGACTAGTTTTGACAGGTATTGATTATGGCAGCGTTAAAATCAGAGGTTAAAATTTATATTATTCAATCCCTTGCCTGCTATGACACCCCCTCTCAAGTGGTTGAGTCCGTCAAAAATGAATTTGGGTTAAAAGTGAGCCGCCAGCAAGTTGAATCTCATGACCCAACAAAGTCAAGTGGGCGTAAATTAGCGAAAAAGTGGGTAGAGCTTTTTAATGAAACCCGCGAACGATTCCAAACCGAAATAACAGACATCCCCATAGCGAATAAAGCCTACCGTTTGAGAATGTTAGACCGAATGGCGGTTAAAGCTGAGAGCATGCGTAATTTTGCGTTAACTGCACAATTAGCTGAGCAAGCTGCAAAAGAGTGTGGGGATGTTTATACCAACAGACACAAGGTAGAGCAGAAAGTTGAGACGACGCACAACATTATGCCTGTTCCTGCTTGTGACAGCGTGGATGATTGGGAGAAAGTCGCACAACAGCAACAGGGCGGGGTATTAGGTGAATGAATTACAACGTAGTTTGGAAGCCTTTGCCTGGTTCGCAGTCGTTATCCTTAAGTTGCCCATGCAATGAAATACTATATGAAGGCACGCGAGGTCCTGGTAAAACAGCGGCACAACTTGCCCGTTTTAGGCGTAATGTGGGTATTGGCTATGGCTCATTTTGGCGCGGTATCATATTTGATACGGAGTACAAAAACCTTGCCGACATCATCACGCAATCAAAGCGTATGTATCGGTTGTTTAAAGATGGCGCTCGCTTTCTTGCTTCAGCATCAGAATTGCGTTGGGTATGGCCAACTGGTGAAGAGCTACTATTTCGTTTTGGTAAAGAAGCGGATGATTATTGGGATTACCATGGGCAAGAGTTTCCCTTTATTGGTTTTAACGAGTTAACCAAGCAAAAATCAGCCGATTTCTATGAAGCGATGTTCTCTTGTCGACGTTCATCATTTAGGCCAAAAGATTACCCCCTTGAAAATGGCACATTACTAAAGCCTATTCCGCTTGAGGTTTTCAGTACGACCAACCCGTTTGGTATTGGTCATACGTGGGTGAAAAAGCGCTTTATCGAACCAAAGCCACGAGGAACGGTTATTCGGGAAACACAGAAAGTGTTTAACCCACAAACTGAGCGTGATGAAGAAATCACATTAACTCGCGTTGCTATCCACGGTTCATTTAAAGAAAACCCGTACTTAGATCCCCAATACATCGCTACGCTCATGAGCATTAAAGATCCAAACCGTAAAAAGGCGTGGGTGGAAGGTTCTTGGGATGTGACAAGCGGGGGTCGCTTTGACCATCTTTGGAATGCAACACACCATGTGATTAAGCCATTTCAGATCCCCGACAGTTGGATTGTTGACCGCTCCCATGACTGGGGGGAGTCAAAGCCATTTTCTAACTTATGGTGGGCGCAATCGGATGGTACCGAAGCCACCTTACCCGATGGCCGTAAGTTTTGCCCACCAGCAGGGACGTTAATTTTGATTGGTGAGTGGTATGGGTGCCCGCCTGATGAGCTCAACAAGGGGCTGAATATGTCATCAACCAATGTTGCTAAAGGGATTAAGTGGATTGATGAGCGCTTAGCTGGCTTAGATAGCGTTATCCCTAGCGAAATAGTTCAAGACGGTATTACACAGGGGCAAATGAATATTATGCCCAATATCTGTAAAAAGGTGATTAAAGGTCCTGCAGATAATTCTATCTATACTCCTAACGATGACGAGGACTCCATTGCACAAAAAATGGAGGCTCAAGGTGTCGAATGGATGAAAGCGAATAAAAACCCTGGTTCCCGTATTAACGGAGCATCACTTTTTGCCGATATGCTCGAGGCGGTGATTGAAGGTAAGAAAACAGAGTCAGGCATACCAGAAAAAGCGGCATTTTATGTCTTTGACTATTGCCGAGGCTGGATCAGTCGAGTTCCTGTTTTAGTTCGAGACTCTAAAAACCCTGATGATGTAGATACCGAGCAAGAAGATCATGACTGGGATAGTACACGCTATCGTGTTCTCCATAAACCGATTCGCCCAGCCTTTGGCATTAATTTAGGAACAACCTTCTAATGAGTACAAACAACGTTGATTTTACTCGCCCTGAATACAAAGCGGCTGCGCCTCAATGGAAGTTAGTCCGTGATGTATGTCGAGGTGGCGAGGATATAAACACTTATTTGCCAGAACTTGTCGAGCAGGATGATGCCCGTAAAAAGAAACGTAACAAAGACTATCAAGACAGGGCCGTGTTTTACCCCATAACGGGCAATACTCGAAACGGTATGATAGGCATGGCGTTTAAAAAAGACCCCTTAGTTGCCGTTATCGAAAAGCTGTCGTGTTTAAAAGACGATGCTGACGGGGCAGGTTCAAGTATCTATCAATTGGCTCAGTCTTCACTTGAGTCAGTATTAGAAGTCGGTCGGCATGGTCTGTACGTTGATTACAACAGCGATTCGAAACTCCCGTACATATTTCAATATCGTGCTGAAGACATTATTAACTGGCGTACCGCGCGCATCAATGGGCGCACGATGTTAACGCTGGTGGTATTGCGTGAAATGGTAGAAGAAGAGGACGGATTTGGCTTTAAGGATGCGATTCAATACCGTGTATTAGCCATTGAAGACGGTCATTTCATTTGCCGTGTTTATCGCAAGGCAGCAGGGCAAAGCGTATTTCAAATCGATTCTGAGTACATGCCTGAGCGTGCAGGCAATGGCGCATGGGATGAAATCCCGTTTACGTTTATTGGGGCGCAGAATAATGACCACACGATAGACGAGGCTCCCTTATTGGGGCTGGCAAAGATTAACCTAGGGCATTATCGAAATTCGGCTGATTATGAGGACTCTGTTTTCTTTTGTGGCCAAGTTCAGCCATACCTTGGTGGGTTAGATACCACGTGGCGAGATCATTTAGAGAAAACTGGGGTTATTGTGGGCTCTCGTTCACCTGTTATGCTGCCTAAAGACGGCTTTTTTGGGTACGCTCAAGCACAACCTAACATGCTAGCCAAAGAGGCGATGGACAGTAAGCGTGATTACATGGTTGCGTTGGGCGCTCAATTGGTTTCTGCGGATAGTAAGGTCAAAACGGTTATTCAATCTGTCGGTGAACAGAATGCCCAAACTTCCATTTTGAGTATTTGCTGTTCAAACGTTTCTGATGCATTTAGTAAAGCGCTAATGTGGTGTGCTGAATATTTAGGTTTAGATACGACGGACATTTCGTTTGAGATTAACAAAGACCTTGTTAACCACATCGCAGACAGTGCGATGATCCGCGAAATAGTTTCAGCATGGCAATCGGGGGCGACACGTAAATCTGATTTAGTCCGTAGTTTGCAAAAATACGATGTTATCGATCCTGCAGATGATATTGAAGTGGTGGTGGATGAACTGAATACTCAGCAGCCCACGATGGTAGGTGAAACGTGATATCCGTGAATACGCAGTTAATGGATGAGTTAATTGCTCATTCACTCTTTTCAGGTCGATATTCCACCAGCGTCGCTAAACGTATGGTCAAGGTATTGAATGAGTTCGATGCTGAGCTCACGGCAACATTAATTACTGTACTGGATGATGCTGACATTGATATCAATAGCTTTACGGTTAGGCGGTTGGAGTCATTATTGTCCAGCGTCGAACGGATTAATGGTCAAGCAATAGAGCGGGCATTTGCGTTTTTATCGGATGAAATGAAGGCGTATGCTTTTCATGAAGTCAGTTTTTATCCTTCCTTGTTCAATGCACTGTTGCCTGATGCGATATTACGCCATTATCCCTTTATGGGGATCAGCGAGGAAATGTTATACGCCTCAGCGATGTCTCGACCTTTCCAAGGGAAGTTATTGTCTGAGTGGGCATCAGGGCTAGAAAAAGACCGTATGACCCGCATCAGCAATACCGTGCGTAATGGTTATCTCAATGGGGATAGCGCCGTTCAAATCGGGCGAAAAATTCGTGGTCATGTGAAGCAGAATTATAAAGACGGCGCATTACAGATGAGTCGTGCAAATGTCACCACGCTAGCCAAAACGGCTATTAACCATGTGCAAGTCACTGCACGTGAACATTTAGTGGACGCCAATAAAGACATCATTGATTGCAAACAGTGGCTCTCAACGCTGGATAACAAAACCTCTCATGATTGTATTGTGCGTGACAGGCTGAAATATACTTTAAACGGTCATCCGATTGGCCATAAGGTTCCCTATAAACGCGGCCCCGGCAAAATCCATTGGGGATGCCGTTCAACGGAAACACTCATTCTTAAATCGTGGCGTGATTTAGGCATTGATGCGGATGAAATGGACGATGGGACTCGTGCGTCAATGGATGGGCAAGTTCCCGCAAAAACGACGTATTTAGAGTGGATCCAAAGGCAACCCGAATGGCGACAGCGCCAAGTGTTTGGTGAAGTGCGGTTTAGGTTGATGAAAGAGGGGGGCATGGCTCCTTCTGAGTTTTATACCGATAAAGGCGAGTTTATTCTGTTATCTGAATTAAAAGCGCTGGATGAACGCGCATTTAAAGAGGCGGGTTATGACTAATGCAAAAGCACTGAAAATTGAAGCTGAAAGGCGTATAAGTGAGGCAATAGGTAGGGAATTAAGAGAACTGTATAAATCAACAGGCCTTCAATTTAGTGATATTGATATCCATCAACCAAAGTTGCTAGGCAATGAAATGGCGGTGGATCCCGTTGTTTTACTCAAGCTGATTTAAAACTGCGTAGCATAAAAACAAAAGGTCACTTCGGTGGCCTTTTTTAATACCTAAATTCAGCTGAGGGCTGAACTAACTCAACGCGCTAGGCGCATTCAATCCCAAGGGGAATCACATGTTATTTATGAATATCGAACGCAAATACTATTCACAGGCTGGTGGAGAGGATAAAGGGGGCGGTGCTGGTGGCGCACCCGAAATCACACCTGAAATTCAAACCCTTATCGACCAGCAAGTGTCTGGACTAAAAGCCAAGAACACCGAGTTACTCGGCAAAATCAAAGAGCAAGGCGATAACCTGAAGCGCTTTGATGGTATTGATCCCGACACGGTGAAAGGGATGCTTAAACGCTTTGAAAATGACGAAGAAGCCAAACTCATTGCAGATGGCAAAATTGATGAGGTCATCAATAAGCGTACCGAGCGTATGCGTGGCGATACAGATAAGCAGTTAAAAGAGGCTAATGCCCGCGTGGAAAAAGCAGAAGCTTTTGCCAATAAATTCCGCGCACGTGTGTTGGGCGATGAAATTCGTTCAGCGGCGGGTAAAGCTGGCGCATTAAGCAGTGCGCAAGAAGATTTAATTCTACGTGCCAAAGGCATTTTTCAAATCAATGACGAAGGTCAGGCCGTCGCGGTTGATGAAGATGGGAATCCAATCATGGGCAAAGATGGCCGAACACAGCTATCCCCTATTGAATGGATTGAATCCCTGAAAGAAAGCGCACCGCACTTATTCCCAGCCGCATCAGGTACAGACGCAGGGAAACATAAGCAAGGTGGTGCACACCTTAAACGTTCTCAAATGTCCGCCAGCGAAAAGGCTGAATATATTCGCCGCTATGGTCGTGACACTTATTTAAGACTTCCAAAAGAGTAAGGAAAGGCAGCAATGACAGCAACAGTGAATAGTGATTTAGTGATTTATAACGATTTGGCACAAACTGCGTTCTTAGAGCGTCGCCAAGATAATTTAGCGGTATTCAACCAAGCATCGAATGGGGCCATTGTACTGGATAACCTGTTTATTGAAGGTGATTTTCGTAAACGTGCTTTCTATCAAATCGGCGGCTCCATTGAGCACCGTGATGTTAACTCTACGGAAAAAGTGGATAGTAAAAAGATCGGTGCGGGTGAATCGGTTGATGTTAAAGCGCCGTGGAAATACGGTCCTTACGCAACAACCGAAGAGGCATTTAAACGCCGTGGTCGCGATGTCTCTGAGTTCTCAGAGCTGGTGGGTACCGATGCGGCAGATGCTTCCTTAGAGGGTTACATTAAATACTCGCTGGCGGCATTGGCAGCAGCTATCGGGAATAATAAAGCAATGGTTGTCACGGCAGATATTGCCACCGACGGTAAGAAAACACTGACCAAAGGGTTACGTAAATACGGTGATAAATTCAACCGTGTTAATTTGTTTGTCATGCACTCAACGACCTATTTTGACATTGTTGATCAGGCTATTGATAACAAAGTGTATGAAGAAGCGGGTGTGGTTATCTATGGTGGTCAGCCCGGCACGCTGGGGAAACCTGTTCTCGTGACAGATACCGCGCCAGTGGATGCTATTTTTGGTCTTGTTCCTGGTGCGGTGACTATCACCGAATCTCAAGAGCCAACTTTCCGCTCATTTAACATTAATGATAAGGAAAACTTGGAAATTGGCTATCGTGGTGAGGGCACAGTAAATGTGGGTGTTCTAGGCTATAGCTGGGATGAAACTAAGGGTGAGAACCCTGATTTAACCAAACTCGGTACAGAAGGCAACTGGAAGAAGCATTTTAAGAGCGACAAGATGACGGCTGGGGTGATGATCAAACTGACCACCGAAGCGGGAAAGTAACTCTGTCAGCGGATAAAACGTCCGCTATCGCTGACAGTGCTGATGTTGTGACCGTTACACTCAATTACACCAAGGGGGGCTCGCCAGTTGAGGGAGCTACCGTTAATTGGTCAACAACGGGGGGTAATTTGAGCGTAACATCCTCTAAGACGGGCAAAGCGGGTGGCACGACAGTCAAATTGACCTCGGATACCGAAGGTCAATTCATTGTCACGGCAACAGTCGATGGAGTGACTCAGTCAACGGATGAAATTACATTTATGGCTAAGCCACCTGAAAGTGGTGAATAACTTAAAGGGGTGTAATGCCCCTTTCTTATTTTGAGGGACTTATGATTGATTCAGATAAAACCTCCCTGACCTTTAACAGCTATGCTAGCGTAGCGGATTTAAAAGCCTATGCTTCAGCAAGGCAGTTAACGCTACCTAATGAGGGATTAGAAGGATTGCTCATTGTGGCCATGGACTATCTCGAATCCCAAAAGTGGTTAGGTAAACGAACCGATGTTCATCAGCTGCTCTCTTTTCCACGTACGGGATTAATTCGCGATGGTATTGCGGTTTCAAGTGAGGTTATCCCTCAGCAAGTTATCCAAGCCCAATGCCGCTTAGCGATTGAATCTCAAGAAAACGACCTGCAACCCACTTTAGGCGGGGAAATCATTGCGGAACGTATTGAGGGTGCAATTGATTTGAAATACGCGGAAGGCACCAATACCGGCGCACCGAATTTCGCTTGGTTGAAAGGTTTGTTATCGGGCTTGATTGATATCTCTGAGGGGTTCGCCATTAATACGTTTGCAATGAGGTAGCTATGAATATCTATCAGCGTGGTCACCACACAGCATTGCGAATGCTGAAGAAATACGGTGCTTCATACCCAGTTAAACGGGATGGCAAGCATTGGGTTGATGATGAGACGGGAAAAGAGCACCACGAGGCTGAAACCGAGTTTCTTGCCACAGGAGTTAAGGTGCAATACAAACCCCATGATATTGACGGGACGCTTATTCTGGCGACGGATATCAAAATGATCTTTTCACCCGCCTCGGTTATTCAGAAAGGGGATCGGGTATTCGTTGACGGCGTGTGGTTACGTGTTCAAGAGCCTAACCCGATTCAACCTGCTGAACTCGTGATTTGCTATCAATCTCAATTGAGGGCGTGACATGTCACAATCATTTATGCGTTCAATTAACCTGTTTGTTGATAGTGCCCAAGCAGATATGGAAGCGGTCGTTAAGAAAACAGGGTTTAAAATTTTGGCTCAGCTGGTTCAAATGTCACCTGTCGGTAATCCTGAACTCTGGGAAGTCAACCAGACGGCAGTCAGTTATAACCAAGCAGTATTTGAACACAATGAAGAACTTAGGAAAGACCCTAATAACCTTACCCCGAAGAAACGTCAGCTAAAAAAACGCGTTCGTGTCAATGATTCCATGGATATCAAAGCCCCTCCGGGTTATACCGGTGGGCGGTTTCGGGGTAACTGGCAAGTGACGTTTGATACACCTGCAGACGGTGAGACAGGACGAATTGATAAATCAGGCCGAATGACCGTCTCTATGGGAAATTACGTCATTAAGCACTTCAAGGTAGGAATGAGTGCTATCTACTTTACCAATAATGTGCCCTATGCTTACCCGTTAGAAATGGGCCATTCAAAGCAAGCCCCGAATGGCATGGTGGCTATCACTGCACAGAATGTGAGTCAGTTCTTTAGAGAGGCTATGGCTGAGGTGAAATCATGAAGCAATCCGAAATTAATCAGTCAATACGTGCGCTGGTGGCTCAAATTGCGAAGCAAGTGGGGTTAAAGGTGGCATGGCCTAATATGGCTTTTGATGAGATTAACTCCCCTTATCTGCAAATGCATATTTTGCCAGCGGCAACGGAGAATATGGGGCTAGCGCTCGATATGCCGATTTTAAAAGGGGTCATTCAAATTAATATTGTGGGTAAGGTGGGGAGCGGTGACGAACACTTAAGCCTGATTGCGGATAACATTAAAACTCAGCTGGAAAATGGACTCACATTGACCAAAACCCTTTATCTCAACAGTGAGCCAAATCAATTACCCCCTCTCGTGGGGGATACTCACTACACCATTCCCATACGCACATCCTATCGATGTGATTCAGTTCGATAACACCGCCAGCTGGCGGTTTTTTTATGCATAAATAAAGAGGTTCATTATGGCGGAATATAGCATTCCTAATGGTTCTACTGTTTCGGTTTCCAGTGGATATGGTGAAGCAATCGCGATTACTGCCGCATCGAATGCCAGTGAGGTTGTTCTTACTGTTGCAAGCGCGGGCGATATTAAAGCGGGTGATATTGTGATCATCAGTGACAGTTGGAGTAATTTAAATGGCCCTAAACGGGTTAAAACGGTTGCAGCTAGCAATATCACCATTGAAGGCTTTGACAGTACGGATAAATCTAAATATCCAGCAGAAGAAGCAATAGGCACTATCAAGAAGGTCACGGGTTGGACGCAAATCAAGCGTGTGACGACGGTGGGTATTGAAGGGGGCGATCAGCAGTCCACCAGCATTCAGTTTCTTGAAGATGATCAGGCAATCAGCATTGACACCTTTAAGAACCCGTACATCATTACTTACACATTAGCCTATAACGCCGATGCTAAACATCATGCTTTATTACTGGGTTATGATGAGAGTAAATCGCTGGTGGCTGTGCGTTTTTATAATAAACGTGCTGAGCAAGATCGCTATTATTTGGCATCGACCTCGTATAAAGAAATCCCTGATACGGCGGTGAACGAAATTGAAACAACGACCGTTCGCTTCTCTTTGCGTTCTAAACAGTCTGTCTACGCCCACGCAAAGTAATCCCGGTATCTGAGCTCACAATTGATAAACCGATTGCCACAGGTGTTGTGGGAGAGGCGATTTTACTCAACCTCACCTTAACACCTGCTAATGCATCTAATCAGAATGCGACATGGAAAAGCTCTGATACCGCAAAAGCGACTGTGAATACCGCAGGTAAAGTCACACTGAAAGCCGCGGGCAAAGTGACTATCACTGCCACTGTTGACGGTGTGACAGTCAATTCAGTTATTACAATTAATGAAAAGGCGAATAATGGCTAAGTTAACCTATAACCCAACACCGACATTTGAACATACCGTCAAAATCACAACACCTGACGGTAAGCAAGGTGATTTACCGTTTGTATTCGTTCACAAAAAAATGAGTGAACTGGATGAGATGGGGAAAGCGGACGATCTAACCGATACAGGATTTTTGCTTCAAATTGCGAAAGGGTGGGGATTCAAAGATCGCGAGTTTAACCAAGATAACGTGGCAGAATTTTTCGATAACTACCCAGGGGCAGCTTTCGAAATTTTTACGTCCTATCGCCAAGCGCTCTTAGGTATTCGGGAAAAAAACTCCTAGCGGTTGCGCAGGCACTTTACAGTAAGCCACTGTCAGCGATTGAATTAGATTTGCTGGGGGATCTTGATGACAATGATGTTGAGGTTACCCCAGATATTGAAGCTTCAGTCACGCTATTCCAAGCGCTATCAACACAATGGCGGGTCAGTATGGACGGTCCTACTGGGATTGATTATAACGTTATCCCCATGCTGGCCAGTGCTTACGGTATTTGTGATCTGGCAACCGTGATTAAAGATATTCAACTGATGGAATCAAAAGCGTTAGAATTGCTCCATAAAAAATAGGGCTTACAATGCCCTAAATAATCAAATCTGTTTATTTATACAGTTGTTTGTGCAGCGATATTTAACGTTTAGATTTGCATTGAACAATAGCTTTCTATTGCAGCACAAAGTGGAACGTGGCAATCTCGCGGGGCGCGAATTATACGTATGACAATGTAAAATACAAGCAACGCTATTGACTTAATGTAACTTAACTTACATTATAACCACAGGTAATACGGATCGTATACCTAGATGCAATTTATAACTCATTGGTTTATAACGAGGTTAATATGGGTCACGCACTGCAAAAGCCTAATCGCTTAAATATACCTGCTCGTGACAAAAGTAAAATTGCAGCACCAAGAGCTGCCATGAGCGAGCAAGGAAATCATGATAATCAAGTCAAGAATGCTTTTGACTTTGGTTTCACTCGCTATGAAAAAGCCATGGAAAAATTAGCTAAGGTATAGTGAGTGATAAATATCACAGGGGAGTTTGTTGAAGGAATTAACTATCTATCTACTGATGATCTAATAAACATCAATAGAATATTGATAGAGCTGCAAACTCCCAATGAGCCAATCGAAGTATTGAACTTCAATAACCTTAGCTCATCCCAATCAAGACCCAGCCAAGTGAAATATTATGAACAGACAGATGACATGTTTGTTCTTACTGCGGTATTAATTGAAAGTCTGATACAAAATCATCCTTTTGCCAATGCTAACAAACGAACTGCCATGATGGCGGGATACGTTTTTTTATTGCTTAATGGCTATGAGCTAACAGCCCCAGAGGATGAAGTGGTAGAAATGGCTCGCGGATTAGCAACCAAAGAATATTCGCTTGATGAATTGGACAGTTGGTTGTGTAATTGGTCAAGAGATTTTGATTCAAGGCAACTCTGCAAAGAGCGAGTAGGCATTGAATACTGTTCGATATTCAGATTTAAATCAGATTAGCCCACTTCGGTGGGTTTTTTATTGCTCTAATTTTATTTTCCACCAGCTGGTGGGTTGTAACGAGTTACAATTTAGAACACATGAACCCTCTGAGTTGTTATATCCCTCCTTGCTGTAAATAAGATCAGTAACGCCTTCCCTAAAACAAATGGTTAAATGTAGATAACTAATTATGGAGGATGCGCTAATGAATTTAGTACCAATAGGTATTGCAGTGCTTTTGTTTATTGCACTTATTATTGTTATTGCACTTAAACACAAAGAAAAGAGAAATTATGAATTAAAATTATTGCGTTTTAAGCCAATAGATGATGCCGAGGAAGAGGCTAGGAAGATTTTAGACACTGCCTTAAAAGAAGAAAAAGAAAGGCTAGAAAAAATTAAAACTGATGAACTGATAGCTAGAGATGAAATTAATGCTGAGGTGGCAGAAAAAAGAAGAGCTATTGATGAAGAGATCAAAGAAAAAATTAACGAAATAGAAAGTAGGGAGCATAAATCACAAGTAGAAATTGATAACCAAAAACAAGAACTACTGATTTTGAAGGAAAACTACAATGAAAAGCGTAAGCAATTGATTGCACTAACCGAAAAGCTAGCTTTGGTTAATGATAGTGCTGAAATGCTTGACTTTGGAATCTATAAGCCTCGTTTTGATTACCATGACTCTATAGCTTATCAAGAAGCAATATTAATAAATAAAGAACAACAAAAAGGATTAATTAGAAGTAATGATGCATGCTACACGCCTTCTGGTTGGACTGTTAATGGAAGTGAGTCTGAAGGTAAGAGAATGACTAAGCAATATGTAAAATTGTTAGTTAGGGCTTTCAATAGTGAATGTGATGCAGCGCTGGCAAAGGTTAGGGCTGGCAATGTTGAGCAATTAATTAAGCGCGTTGAAAATGCATTTGAGTCATTAAACAAATTTGGGCAAACAGTTGGAATTAGAATCACTGGTGAATACCTGGCTGTCAGACTTGAAGAAATTCTGTTAACTCATGAAAAAGAACAAAAAATTCAAGATGAAAAAGATATTTTACGTGAGGAGAGAGAGCTTCAGCGAGAAGAGGAAAAGGCTCAGCGCGAATATGAAAAAGCTATAAAAGAAGAACAAAAAGCAGAAAAAGATTTCCAAAAGGCAATGGAGAAAGCGAGAAAAGAACTCGAAAAAGCTAATGCTGAAGAAAAAGAGAGAATCGAGTCTAAAATAGCAGAATTAGAAAGTAAGTTAGCTGAAGCTCAAGCGTTATCAGAAAGAGCAAAATCACAAGCTCAACTTACTAGGAGTGGGCACGTTTATGTTATATCTAATATTGGTGCTTTCGGTGAGAATATCTATAAAATTGGCTTAACTCGTAGATTGGAACCTGAAGAAAGGGTAAATGAGTTAGGGTCGGCTTCAGTTCCATTTAAATTCGATATACATGCGTTAATATACTCTGATGATGCGCCAGCATTAGAAACTAGCTTACACCAAGAGTTTATAAATCATCGCGTTAACATGGTGAATAATAGAAAAGAATTCTTTAATGTTCCGTTATCATCAATAGAGAAGAAAGTCAGAGAATTAGGGTTTGATGCTAGTTTTGACGAATTCGCCATTGCAAAAGAATACAGAGAAACACAAAGTCTATTATCAATGGTGAATAATAAAAAGAATGACAAAGAAGAAAGTTTAGCCGAGAAGATTGAGGATGAGTATCCATTGATGGTATAGGTATTTACTCTGAACAATTTATTAATGTATCCAACCTGCTACGGCAGGTTTTTTTGTTTGCTTCAATTTGCATCCTCGCTAAGCTAACATTACTGAAACTAACAGGTGGGATGGATAGATGAGAAAACTATTATTAGGACTTTTACTTTGCTCTGTTGGATTTGGGGCTGCTGCTGACTGGAAGTATTCTGAGAAAGTTGATGAAATGCGAGGAACTACTCAATACTTTGCAAGTTTAGCACCTGAAAAAGAAAACGAAGGTGTGAAGTTAATAATTAAAGCTGAAAGCCAAAATAATCAAGAGGTGTATGATTTCCATTTTGAACTAGAAGGTGGTGACTTTGATTGCAAATTGGGTAAGCTGTGTTCAGGACTTATAAAGATTAATAATCATAAAATCAAAGAGCTGCTTGTCGAAGTTGATAAAGTTCGACAATCTGAGGCTTCAATAATTGGCGCTTTTAAATTTGCAAATGATTTAGCCGATTCACGAACTATCTACATAGAAGTCCCTGTATTTGGCAAAGGCATGATGCAATTTAAGTACGAACCCAATAAACTAAAATGGTTGATGTAACAATCATCCACAGTCACACATAACCACCTTCGGGTGGTTTTTTTGTACCCGAGGAAAGTTATGACACAAGAAATAGCCAGTATTTCATTTAAGGTCAGCACTAGCGAACTCGAAAAAGGTTCTAAAGCGCTAAATGATTTACAACAAGCTGCCAGCAGGACAGATCAATCCGTTGATGAGTTAAATAGCACGTTTAAACAGTCTGAACCAGCACACAAGGCAGCAGCCCATTCTATTTCTGAGTTAACCAAAATACAAAGAGAAACGGTTATCTCTGTTGATAACATGAATGCGAAGTTCAAGGAAAATGCCTCATCACTGCGAGACCAAATTCTATCCATAAAGAAAGCGGGTGATGCGAGCAATCAATTTGCAGAAATCCTGAAAAAACTGAATAGCCAGTATGAAAGTGGAAGAATTAGCGGCGTACATTTTTCCATACTGGAAAATCAGATTAAAAAAGCGGTAAGAGAGACGGAATCAGGTAATACAAAAGTTGCTGACTCGTTCGCGAGGCAAATTGAAAGTATTGAAAAAGTATCGGGTTCAACAGCAAAACTGACCGCAATCAGAGAGAATCTGACCCAAGTATACCAAAAAGGCAATATTGATACCGAGCGGTATCAGGCATTACTTGAAGATATCACCAATCGTACCAGTGGATTATCTGTCGCTGAAAAAGAGCTTTCTGTTTTAAAGGATTCCTTTCTACGAAAAATGCATGAGCAAGTTTTTCTGTATGGTGCCAGTAAAACAGAAATGTTGTCGTACAAAGCTGCTCAGATGGGGATTTCAAAAGAAGCTGCTCCCATCATTACCCAGATGAAAAAGCAGGAAGAACGCACGGCAAGGCTGGCTTCCGAGCAAAAACAAGCAGCTCAAGCGGCAAGAGAGTTAGCCAGAGAGCAACAAATAGCAGCGGCCACAGAAGCGAGGGAGGCTCAAGCCAAAGAAAGCTTTATTCAAGCGTTAAAAAATGAAGCGGACGCAATAGGTAAAACAAAATCTGAATTGCTGCAAATGAAAGCGGCTCAATTAGGTGTGAGCCAACAGGCAGAACCGTATTTAGCGAAGTTAAAGCAGCAAGATCAGGCCTACCGCAATGGTGCTATTACATTAGGGCAGTATCGTAATGCTATGCGTCAATTGCCAATGCAAATGACTGATATTGTGACCTCTTTGGCTTCAGGCATGCCTATTTGGTTGGTCATGGTTCAGCAAGGTGGGCAAATAAAAGATTCCTTTGGTGGCGTTGGAAATTCATTCAAAGCGGTGTTGTCATTAATTACACCAATGCGCATTGCGATGTTTGGGCTGGTGGGCACAGCAGGCGCACTGGCGATAGCTACCTATAAAGGATCCCAAGAATTCACTGAGTACAATAAGCAACTTATTTTAACGGGGAGCTATGCAGGAAAAACAGCTTCGCAACTTGATTCATTGGCTAAGCAGCTTTCTGGTAATGGCATTACGCAATATCGTATGGCCGATGCGTTAGCGAAAGTGGTGGGTTCTGGTGCATTCTCAGGCAATCAAGTCGGTATTGTTGCTGATATTTCTGCAAAGATGGAAAAAGCAGTCGGGCAGGATATCGATAAAACGATTGAGCACTTTAAACGTCTTAAAGATGATCCAGTTAAAGCGGTAACAGAGTTAAATAACTCGTTGCATTTTTTAACCGCTAAGCAGTATGAGCAAATTGCGGCAGCAGAAGCGCAAGGCCGCACGGAAAAAGCGGCTGAACTTGCAACTAAAGCCTATGCCGAGGCAATGAATCAGCGCTCAATGTCTATCGTGGATAACCTTGGTACTTTAGAGCGTGCGTGGAATTGGATTGAGAACGCAGCGACTAAAGGCTGGGATGCTATGCTAGGTGTGGGTAGAAACCCTGGTCTTGCACTCGAAAGGCAGACCGCTTTTACTGAATTACAGGAAGCGCAAAAAGAGTACAAAAGGCGAGCTCAAAATTTAAGCTATAGCGAAGGATACAAAGGAGATAATCCGAGCATAAGGAGAGATGCAGAGCGTTTAAAAGAAGCTGAGCGTGAAGTTGAACTCAAAAAACAAGCCTACGAGCTTGTAGATAAAGCGGTGGCTGCAGAAGGACTCAAAGCTGAGCGAGAGCGGTTATCTAAAGCAGATCAAGAACGAGCTATTAAAAATCAAGAGACTTTTAATAAGCTTGTCGAAAGTGGATTAACCCCAGCAGAAAAGCGAGCTAAAGTAGAGAAAGAGCTTAATAAATTAATACAGCAGAATAAACAACTAGCTAAAGAAGGTGTTGCAACACTCTGGAAGCAAAGTGATATTGATACCGCAAGAAAGGGTATTGAGGAACAATTCAAGGATAAGCGTGTTCCAAAAGGTAAGGAATACCGCCCTGATTATGGCACCCGCCACGATGAAGATCTCCAAAAGCAGCTTTTAGCACTTGAGGCGCAAACAAAAGTGGCTCGTGATTTCTCACAAACAGGTGACCGCATTGTGAGTAATGAACGTAAGCAACTTATGCTTACTGAGGCACAATTCACTATCTTGGATAGGATTGTTAAAAAAGGTGAGCGTCAATTAACGGCTGATGAAAAATCACTGCTAATGCGACGTGAGTCTATTTTGTCTGGCCAGCGAGAACTTGCAGTTAAAGGTGATGCTTTAGAAAAGCAAAACCGTGAAAACAAGCTGCTTGAGGAAAGAGCTAAACGTATTAAAGAGATTGAAAATCGTATTCAGGCTTTAAAAGGCAGTGCAGGATTAACCGATAGACAATACCAGCGTAATATCGCATTAGAAAAGGCGGATTCACCTGAGCAAAAAGCCAAGTTAGAAGAGTTTTACCGTGAGGAAGATGAACTTCGGGGAAACTGGCGTGACGGTATCAAGAAGGGTTTTGCGGAGTTTGAAGAAGACGCAACCAACACTTATGGAAAAGTCGCTCAAGCCTCGCAGTTTGCTTTTGTTGGGATGACTAATTCTCTTACAGATTGGGTTATGACAGGCAAGGCTAATTTTGGTGATTTTGGGCGTTCGTTTGCTCGGATGGTTACCGATATGCTGATAAAGGCTGCAGCACTAAAGGCGATGACAGCTGCATTTGGCGGCACTAGCTTTGGTAACTTCTTAGGTATTAAGCCAGGCTTTGCGCGTGGCGGTTTTACGGGGTCAGGTGACAAGCACGAACCAGCAGGCGTTGTCCATAAAGGTGAGTTTGTTTTCACAAAAGAAGCCACAAGTCGTTTAGGTATTACCTCGCTAATGTCATTAATGAAAAGTGCCGAAAAGGGTTATGCTTCTGGTGGGTACGTTGGAAACAATCATCCTATGGCGAATGTACCTGTTCAGCGTATGTATGGAATGCAACCTGCTGGCGGACCTCAAGTCCATATTAGTATGGGGGACTTTAATTTTGGTAACTCTCAGCAGCAAGCCTCATCAAGCCAAATTAGTAATGGTGCCGTGGCGCGCGAATTCGAACAAATGGTAGAAACGGGTGTTAATAAACTGCTTCGCAATCCCGCATCAAATTTATCTCGAAAGATAAACGGTAAATAACAGCCACCAGCAGGTGGCTTTTTTATAGGTAAAACCATGGCTGAAGTATTTAAATGGCGCACTCAAATACAGGAGACGCCAACAGGCGAGTTTCGCCACCGAGTAAAAGAAGTTGAGTTTGGTGATGGTTACAAACAGGTTTCTGGCGATGGCATTAACACTGAGTCTCAGTTATGGCCATTTACTTATACGGGGCAAAAAACAGAAGTTATGCCCATTTTTGCTTTTATTCGGCAGCACGCGACAAAATCATTTATATGGACGCCCCCTTTCGGGGAAAAAGGGCTGTATCGAGTAAAGGCCGACTCCATCACATTGAAACCTATTGGTGGCAGCATGATCACTATCACTGCAACATTTGAACAGGCATTTAGCGCATGAATATAACCTCAGACATTCAAAAACTAGAGCCAGGTAATAAAGTCCAATTAATAGAAGTTGATGGTAGTGAATTTGATGCACCTATTCTTCGCTTTCATGCCTACAATATCCCTCATACACCAGAAGAAATTGATGCCGCTGGGGATAACATAAAACCCAAGCCAATTTGGTGGCAAGGTAACGAATATGGTGCATGGCCTTATGAATTAGATGGGATGGCAAAAAATAGTGATGGAAGCCCCGCAAGACCAACACTGAGAGTGTCTAATATTGATGGATTAATTTCATCTCTGTGTTTGCGTTTTGACGATATGGCACAAGCGAAAGTCACTATTTATGAAACTTTTTCGCATTACCTTGATGCTAAAAACTTTCCAGACGGGAACGCCATGGCTAATGCTGATGAGTTCTTTTCTCAAGTTTATTACATTGACCAAAAAATTAGTGAAGTTGCTGGTGGATCCGTTGGGTTTGAACTATCGAGCCCATTCGATTTGCAAGGGATGATGATACCCGTTCGCCAGATACATAACCTGTGTTACTGGTGTATGAAAGGCGATTATCGGAGCGGTCGAGGGTGTAACTATACGGGCAATAAGTACTTCAATGAACGGGGTGAGCCTGTCGATGATCCATCGTTAGATAAATGTGGTGGGCTTATCAGTGATTGTAAAAAACGTTTTGGTGAGAATGAGCCTTTGGACTTTGGAGGGTTCCCTGCAGCAGGATTAATACGATGATCACAAAGAAATTAACCGAGGCGATATTTCAGCATGTACAAGCGGAATATCCCAAAGAGGCCTGTGGTGTTATTTGCCAAAAAAGCCGAGTCAAAAAATACTTCCCCTGCAGTAACCTTTCCGATAACCCTAACGAACATTTTGAACTTTCCCCTGAAGATTATGCCACTGCCGAAGATTGGGGCGATTTGATAGCGATTGTGCATAGTCACTGTGGTGATGGTGTGACGACTCAACCCTCTGAAATCGATAAGCTACAGTGTGATGCCATGGGGTTACCGTGGATTATCGCATCATGGCCAGAAGGTGATATTCGACTCATTCAGCCTCGAGCAGAGCGTGAGCTAGAAGGACGTCCCTTTGTGCTGGGTCATGCGGATTGTTGGTCTTTAATTATGGACTACTACCGACAGGCTCACGGCATTGAGCTGCATAACTACAGCGTCGATAGGCACTGGTGGGAAGAAGGTGAAAACTTGTATATGGATAATTACCAGAAAGCGGGTTTTGTCGACGCCACTGGTGAGCCTAAAGAAGGTGACATGGTGATTATGCAAGTGCAAGCCGATGTTCCCAACCATGCAGGGGTGATAGTTGACGGTATGTTATTTCATCATCTATATGGTCAACTGAGTCGACGTGTTCCCTACAGCGATTATTGGCGGGATCGGACGGTAAAAATTGTTCGGAGGAAAGAGCTAGCATGACTGAACTTAAAACGATACGCCTTTATGGCCAACTCGGTACCCAGTTTGGGCGAGAACACAAATTAGCGATTGATTCCCCTCGTGAAGCCATAAAAGCATTATCCGTACTTTATGATGGATTTGAGCAATTTCTTGCGAACGCACATCTTAAAGGGCTGGAGTTTGCCGTATTTAAAGGTAAGCGCAATATTGCTGAAGATGAGCTACATCTTGATACTTGCGAAGATATTCGCATCGCACCAGTAATTAAAGGCAGCAAGCGAGGTGGCTTTTTTCAGACTATTTTAGGTGTGGCCATGATTGGTGCCGCTATGATGATGGGGCCTGTTGGTTGGGCAGCATTTGGTGCTGGCGGTTTTGCGGGGGGCGCACTCGCTCTGGCTGGGGCGGCAACGGCGATTGGTGGCGTAATGCAAATGTTGTCACCTCAGCCAAGCGGAATATCAATGCGTCAAGATGCGGATAATAAACCATCGTATGCTTTTGGTGGCGCAGTCAATACCACAGCCCAAGGCAATCCCGTACCACTACTTTACGGGCTCGGTCGCCGTGAAATCGGCGGCGCAATTATCTCTGCGGGGATATACACGGAGGATCAGCAATGACATTCATTGTTCGCAGTCGAGTCGATTTCGCTGCTGAAGGTTGTGACTGGGAAAAGCCACACTGGGATAAGCGAGAAAAAGTTCACTGTTGGCGAAACTATGCACCACTTGAATTGCAGCAAATGTGGCACACATTCACGGATGAACAAAAGAAAACGATATTCTATGCACTTAATTTAGTTGCGGGCGATGAGCACTGGGAATAACACAACAGTAATTCAACTTAACCACCTACGGGTGGTTTTTTTATGGGTGAAATATGAGAATTCAAGGCGCGAAAGGTGGGAGTTCCAAACCTCGGACACCCGTAGAGCAAAAAGATAGTCTATTAGCAGAATCAACGGCAAAGTTACTGCTTGCTATTTCTGAAGGGGAAATTGCTGGTGGGTTAGATGATACGTGTATTTTTCTTGATGATACCCCAATCGGTAATGCGGATGGCTCTAAAAACTTTGACGGTGTGACGTGGGAATTTCGTTCTGGTAGTGAACATCAGGAATATATTCAAGGTATCCCTTCCGTTGATAATGAAATTGCGGTGGGGATGGAGTTAAAAGACGACCAGCCATATGTAAGAACGGTTAATAATACCCAGTTATCGGCGATCCGCATTCGTTTGTCTGCGCCTCAATTTCTCCAACAGCACGATAACGGCGACACCACAGGTTACCGTGTCGATTATGTCATTGAGCTTTCCACGGATGGTGCTGGCTATAAAGACGTGGTTAAATCCGCCTTTGACGGTAAGACCACCAGCGAGTACCCAAGAACGCATCGTATTGATTTACCCAAGGCTTCTACAGGTTGGCAAGTTCGTGTTCGCCGTTTAACGAAAAACCAGAATAATGCACGCATTGCGGATCGGATTAATATCGCCGCGATTGCGGAAGTGATAGACGCCAAATTGCGGTATCCAAATACGGCTCTGTTATTCATTACCTTTAATGCCCGTCAATTTAATAACCGTATTCCTAAAGTCAGTGTGCGCCCACAAGGGGGCTTGTTGATTAAGGTACCAACAAATTATGACCCCATTAATCGGACCTATTCGGGTGTGTGGGATGGAACGTTTAAACTGGCTGCAACGAATAACCCAGCATGGGTATTTTATGACTTGGTACTCAATAACCGTTACGGCTGTGGTGACCGTATCAAGGCGTCACAAATTGATAAATGGGATTTGTATAAAATTGCACAATATTGTGACGAATTAGTCCCAGATGGACATGGTGGTGACGGTAAAGAGCCCCGTTTCTTGTGTGATGTGTATATTCAATCGCAAGAGTCTGCTTATACCGTCCTGCGTGATATCGCCGCAATTTTCCGTGGTATGACGTTCTGGGCGGACAATAAAGTCAAAGCGGTTGCTGATATGCCAGCCAGTATTTTCCGTACTTTTACCAATGCGAATATTGTGGGCGGTAAACCCTCTTATTCAGGCGGCAGTACTCAGAATCGCTATACACAAGCACTGGTTTCTTTTACGGATATTAATAACCACAGCAATGATGATATTGAGCCCGTAGTCGATTTAAAGCTTCAGCGACGTTACAAGACTGTGCGTAAGGTGGAGTTATCCGCTATTGGGTGTACCCGTCGAAGCGAAGCCAATCGCCGTGGACGCTGGGCATTATTAACCAATGCCAATGACCGCATGATTTCCTTTGCGACGGGGTTAGAGGGAGCAATACCTTCTCCTGGTCATATCATCGCTGTTGCTGATTCATCACTTGCAGGGCGCAATACGGGTGGTCGTATTTCAACAGTCGAAGGCCGTAAAATTACCCTCGACAGAACGACCTCAATTAAAGCGGGTGACCGTTTAATTGTTAATTTACCCCATGGCGGTTCTGAGGGGCGGACGGTCACGACGGTGAATAAAAAAGTGGTGACGGTTTCTGTTGAATATTCGCAGGTACCACAAAAAGAAGCCGTTTGGGTAGTGGATTCTGACGATTTAGCCGTACAACTGTATAGAGTGATTAATATCAGTGACAATGCTGACAATACTTACACTATTAACGGTACCATTCATAACCCTGACAATTATGACCACATTGATTCAGGGGCGCGTATTGATGAACGGCCAATTACGGTTATTCCACCCAATGTGCAGCCAGCACCTATAAACGTGCGTATTTCTTCCTATTCTCAAGTAGACCAAGGTATTGCATTCACCACATTGCGTGTTGATTGGGAAGCCGCTGAGAGTGCGATTGCGTATGAAGCCGAATGGCGTCGAGATAACGGTAACTGGATAAATGCCCCACGTACATCGACACTGGGTTTTGAAGTCAATGGCATTTATGCGGGGCGTTATCAGGTCCGCGTGCGGGCAATTAATGCGTCAGAAATTTCCAGCGTGTGGACCAGTGCGGAAGAAGCCCAACTCAACGGTAAAGAAGGCAATCCACCAGCGCCACTTAACTTGCGGGCGACATCAGAGGTTTGGGGTATCACATTGGACTGGGGCTTTGATGTAAATACCAGCGATTCTCTGAAAACAGAGCTACAGTATTCCCCCGAAAACACCGCTGATTCTATGCAGTTACTGGCGGATGTACCTTATCCTCTGAAATCTTATCGCATGTCTGGTCTTAAAGCGGGCGTACGTTTCTATTTCCGTGCAAGGCTGGTGGATAAAAGCGGTAATCAATCAGCATGGACAAGCCTTGTTTTAGGTGAATCATCAACTGATGTTGAGGGGATTCTTGAAGCGGTTGGCGATAAGTTTCTCAGTACTGAAGCTGGTAAACGAATGGAATCTCAAATTGAAGATATTGCACTCGAACAGCTTGAAATTAAGCATGAGATTATCGATATCGATAGCAAAACAATTGAGATCGATAACAAGGTATTAAGCCTTAATACCGATTTAGCAATCGTTAATGAAACAACATTGCAAAATCAAATTTATGCAACGAACTTACGATATGAATTCAAGCGTGAGACAGTCAGAACCGAAGGGAAAATATTCCGACTTGAAGAAGTTAATGCACAGCAAGATGCTGCAGCAGCGCGTTTTCAAGAGCAAATCAGTGCTAGAGTGGATCACAACACTTCTGCGATTCTTCGCGTTGAACATGCCCAAGTCACGCTTGAAGAAGCCACAGCGGAGAAAATCAACCAAGTAACAGCGGAAGTTGACGCAGCCAAAGGGCGTATCACAACGGTTGAGAAAACCACTGCAACACTGGAAAAAGCACAAGCCGAGTTCAAGCAGTCAACAATTGCAGAGTTTGGTGACATCTACGGCGCAATTACTCGCATGGAAATTGCGAACACAAACAAGGAAATAGCCCAAGCCGAAACGGCTATGCAGACCATTGCTAGCTTTAGCAAGATGACTGACCGTCTGCGAACCTCTGAAGCCAGCATTTTACGGAATGAAAAAGCGATAGCGACGGCTGACAAAGCAATAGCAGAAACGGGTGTTCAGCTTAAAGCGCATATTGATGATACTGCGGCAAATATCACTGAAATCAAAAAGGTTCAAGTTGAACAAGATAAAGCACTCGCTCAAACCCGAGAGCAGCTCACTGCGGATATTAAAGCGGGTGATGACCAACTGAAGGAGGATATTGATAAACAGGGGCGCGAACTGTCGGATGTGAGTAGTGTTGTTGATTCTCAAAAAACGGCTATTGCTAATTTGGAAGAAACGACAACAGAAACGAAAGAAAATCAGCAAAGTATCTATGAAGAAATGCATGCTAACTTTGCACAGGTACGTAAAACGCAGGCAGATCAGGCATTATCACAGGCTGAGTCGACATCTCAAACTACAGCGGAAGTGAGTAAAGTCCGTAACGATAATCGCAAAATCAAGGCACAAGTTGAGCGTACGGAAGAAGCAACAGCCACACTGGATAAAGCCCAAGCGAAGTTATCCGAAAAAGTTTCTGCTTTAAATGAAGAAACGGAAGCCGCATTTGTTCGTGTTACTGAGTCAATAGCTGAGAAAGATAAGGCCCAAACCCAGCACACTGAGCAAACTCGTGCGCAGTTACAGAAAAACATTGATGAGAAAGGCCAGCAAATCGATGAACAAGGAAAGGTCATTGATAAGCAAGGTAAAGATCTTTCTAACGTCAGTTCAGCGGTAACTAAAAACACTAATGCGATAGCTGACACTAATAAAACCATTGCAGAAAACGAGGAGAAAACAAGCAGTCGCTTTGAGGGGAATGAAGCTGATATTGCTCATATGCAAAAAACAGAAACAGACAAAGAGTCTTCCCAAGCGGAAACGCTCTTACAGCTTGCTGTGCAAAATATGAAGCAAGGCAATGATGCAAGGGTAATTAAGGCTAGCATCATTGAAACCAACAAACTTATTGCGACTAATGAAAAAGCCCACGCTGAAAAGTTTACCCAGTTGAATGCACAGTATGAACAAAGCGATGCTCGTGTGACTCAAATTGAAAAAGCGATTTCAGACAATGAAAAGGCTCAAGCAGCCGCTAATGAGCTAATTCATTCCGAAATCAAGGACACTAAAGCGGAAATTGAAAAACGGGCGGAGACCTCAGTTGATCATAAGGGAAATGCATCATCGGTATTTAGCATCAAATCAGCGGTTATGCTCAATGGTCAGTACTATGAAGCACAAATGATGATGGGTGCGACGGTCAAAAATGGAAAAGTTGTTACGCAAATAGGTTTCAGTGCCGATACATTCGTTATTTTCAATCCATCGAACGGCAAGTTAGAGCCTGCATTTGTTGTGGTTAACGGGCAAGTTGTAATGAGTGATGCGCTTATTAATAAGGCAACAATTCAACAAATTGTTATTGGAAGTGATATGCGCTCTAAAAACTATGACCCAGTAAAGCGAACAGGTTCACGTATAGATTTAACCAATGGAATTTCAGAAGTATATGGATCAGATGGTGAGGGCTCTATGATTCAAAAAAATAATGAAATTTCGATGTATGACAAAGATGGCAATTTGGAATTGTTCATTGGTAACTGGAAAGGGGGGAATTTTGGCGTATGACGTTTATATGTTTAATAAAATTGGTTTGAAAAATCCCTATGGGCTTTCGGGTACACGTAGCTTCAATTATCTAAGAACTATTGATGTGCCAAGAGCCCCTCTAGGGGAATGGACTTATTCCCATGAAGTAACTATCACTGAAAAATCCCCCAATACCAATCTGATAGCCGTTCCATTTCAGGCAACTAATGTTTGGCGGGATAATATGGATTGGTTTAATCATATTGTTATTGAAAACATACGAGTGGCAGATAATAAAGTCAATATCGGCTTAAGAACATCGTATTTTTATAAGAATGATTATCGAGGTTATACAGATCCAGCGGCTAGATTGCATGTATTTGAAACGCATAATGAGGGGGCTCATTCAGGCTGGGGAGTTTATATTAGGGGGGCAACTGATTTTACTGCAATAACTAGCAATACCCAGCTCGGGTTTATTGTCTGGTCATTTAGCGGGATGGTAACAAACGCGCTAACATTGCCCAGCAACTTACCTAACCGTAATTCTCAATTAGTTCTTGCGTATTGGGATCATTCCAGCGCGGTAGTTGAGTATGACCATGTTACAAATCGAGTGACAACAAATGGTAATGCTGTTCAAATGGACATTATCATTATTCAGAGCGGGTTTACTCCACCTTTAAAAAATGGTGATAAAGGATTGTTTTTATTTAATAAACTCGGGCAGCCCGTCATCACGAATCATTACCCACCAATCAAAGCGCCTGGTACTATTCATATAGGAAGAAATGAATCTAAAGTGTACGAAAGGCCACTAGTGCCACTGGCGCGGTATGGTGTATTTTTCACAGGGTCAACGGGTAATGCTCGATGTTGGCATGGCGGGCTAAAAATGCAAGGTGGTCGAGTGAGCATTGCTAGAGGAACTTACTTTTTGAGTGGAACGCACAAAACAGGGGCAGGCAATGAGTTTTATTCTGAGTGCGACACCATCGTTTTAAATCGAGATGATTACTTTTAATTTCTAAAAAGTTATTAAATTACAACTAGGCCGCTTAATTGCGGTTTTTTTACGTCCAAATTTCGGAGAATCAATCCTATGTATAATATCGGTACCGTTACCACTACAGCAAATAGTCCAAAAATCACAGGGACAGGCACACGCTGGAAAGATAACACCACACTTGTCTCAGTCGGACAAATTGTGCTGATTGAAAATGGTTCCAATTTACTCATCAATAGCATTTATTCCATTGAAAGCAACACAGCCTTAACGTTGGCTTTTCCTGTTTCAGCAAAGCTGACTAATGCGAAATATATCATTCTAACAACAATGATTGACTCCATTTCTGATGGTGTTAACAAAGCGACAGCTCAGGTTATTGCAAGTGAAGTCTACACAGAAATTTTAAATCAGTGGATGACGGCTCAGGGCACCATTGATGTTGAATTGCCAACTGGGCAGAAAATTAAGCTTCGTACGGTTGCAGAAATGGATAAGCAGCTAGATGGGAAGCTTGATAAAGCTGGTGGTCAAATAACAAAAAATGACCAAGCTCTAGCAATTAAGGTGGCAGGAGAAAGCCAAGCAAACTATATTGGTTTCTTAGATGCTTCTGGATATCGAAGAGGGCTTGTTGGCTACGGAAACACAACTGATGATTTTGCTATTAGTAATACGCGCTCTGGCATCACATTTAAATTGACCGCGGATGGAAAAGCGTTGATTGGAAGTGCTGAAATAATAAAGTCTGGTGATTTTGGCTTGGGTAGTATTAGTCCAGTAATAGATAACACAGCACTAACTAAAACAACCACTAATACTTTTTTTAGGCAAGGTGGTGGGGCAGGTAATGATGCTTTTACTAGTCATGGCGCTGGGGCTGCTATAGCATACAGCACAACAATAAGATGTGGGTATTTTGTTAAATTAACAAGCAATGAATTATATACATATACATCAAGAGATGACACTAATGCTGGGGCGTTGAAAATTGCTAAAGTATATTCTGAGGCAAACACAACGAAAGACTCAAACGGTAACTTAAAAGCAGCATCACCGATTATTCGAGTATTTGCTGACCATGTCGATCCAAATGAAGAAGCGGAAGGCGTCACACTCAAAAAACTGCATACGGGTATTTACCAATTACATGGTGTTCTTGGCCTGCACTCTGATGCGAGCTGGGGCGGTATTAACGGTGGTATCACAATTCCATGTGGTATTAATCAGCTTCCACTTGTGTATGCGCTTTATGATGTGCTTGAAAAGGGTAAACAACATCCATTCGATGGCCGTATCGTTGAACCTGATGAAGATGGCGACATCGTTCTATACACGACCTATCGTAAGCATGATTTACCTCAGAACATTCAATATGAGCGATTCAAGCTTTACCCTGAGTTCTTAAAAGAAGTCGACGGGGAAAAGGTAGAATTAACACCGGGTGAGCCTTGTGATATTCCTGTGGGCCACTGGGTTGATGTTCGTGTAAACATGCCATCAAACTCTATCTACAATCAAAAGCAAGCTGAAGCAGAGAGACTCGCTAAGATAGAAGCAGAGCGATTAGCGCAAGAAGAAGCTAAACGTGCAGCAGAGGAAGTGGAAAGGGCGGAGTAGGAGGCTGTGGAACGTAAACAATATGGCCTTGGTGACAATGACGCATTGCTGTAATTAGGACAAAAAAGCCGCATATTGCGGCTTCACTTACTATACGCATTCAGTAGCTCTTGAATACTAACATCAAGAATGTTGGCTATCACGAATAAGTCATCGATGTATATTGATAACTCACCACTTTCATATTGTATATATTTTTCTTCAGAGGCTATTAAGCCTTTTGCTATTTCTCTGGTTGAAATATTTTTGGCTAACCGCTTATTTTTTATAAGGCTGCCGATTGCTTTATTTCCCATATCCCTCTCAATCAGTCCAGTTACAGAGTAAGTTAGTTAGGGTGAGAGGGTATTTTACAAAAAATCATACAGGCTTCAAACGAAACAAGACTAAGCAAGTAATTTATAGACAGAGCAGTAATAAAAACTAATGCGCGAGCTCGAGTAGTTGGCGTATCTAGATCACTTATCAAAATATTCCACTTCGGCTTCTTGGGTTTCAGGAAGCCAATCACCTTCATTAAATATTTCTTCTAGCGTTTCTTCAATGTAAGTTTTCTTCTCATTCTTCCCAAGACCATCAATAGACAGATTATCTTGAGTGCTCCAGTTTATGTCGATATTTAGGTTATGGTATTAGTGCAAGAAGAAGCTAAACGTACTGCAGAGGAGACATAAACGATAGGGCGGGAAACTGTGTAAAATTAGCAATACAACATTTGATTATATAGCACCTGACAATGGAGTTAAAAAGATAGTATCGGCTTAAATCAAATATCAAAACGGCATCATTCTATAGTGAATAAAAAACCTCCTTTTAATATACTTATTAAAGGGGCATTAAACCAATCTTGCTTACAGCAAGAGCATTATTTGAATGGAGTCGCATGAATGATTGCTAAAAATACATATACGGTATTAGTTGGGAAAAAAATTAAAGAGTTAAGACTAGGATCTGGTTATAAGCTTTTTCAATTTGCTCAACTCATAGGTTGCAAGAGCGAGCAACAATTGTACCGCTATGAGAGAGGGATAAATAAAATTGATATAGACACACTGATACTAGCATTAAAAGTATTAAATGTTGATGTTAGAGAATTTTTTGAACAGCTAGATGAAGATTTTACTCAAGCGTCAACAGATGACAATATGAATATATAGTTGTTATCAAATCAAAGCCGCAATATCTGCGGCTCGTTTTTATATCAAATATTTTTTAATTGGTTCTGGATAATCATCATCCGTTTTTTCTAAATACTCTCCGATCTTAGCGTACATATGTTCTGCAATATCACGAGATAAATAGGTACGTTGTGCGGGTCTATCAATATCTTCCCATTTATGCGTTTCTTTGTTGATCGAACCATCGGCAAAGGTAATTTCCAACACTAAAACCTCATAAGGGCTATTAATACCTACCTTCACCTCTGTAATTCTAGGAACAATATCAACGTTGCTTTCTCTGTAGTCTATTTTCATGCCGGTACCCACGAATCATCAAGCCATATATTTTCGATAATTTCATTTATTTCTTTGGTCGCATCTTCGCTTTTAGCTCCAGTGACCACTAATGATGTTGACGAACTTAAAGCCACTCTGACGTTTAGCGGGCCGTACTTGTCGCCAATCTTGTGTATCACTTGTTCTCGTAGAGCGTTGCGTACTTTTTCAGATGGCTTATTACTATTTTCTTTATCAAAGAGAATTTCAATACGAGGCATAATGTAACCTCCTATTTAACTGTTAATTTATACAGTGTATTTATATACAGTAAATTATCAAATTGCAAATCTTAATTGAGACAAAAATCATTCCCCAAAACTATTTATCACTACAATATAAATCAACAAGTTATATGTATAATTGAAACGCTTAAATTCATCAAAAATGGAAATGAAATATTTTTAAAATCAATGTGATAATGCTTAATTGGGAATATACTGTTACGCCATATGGGTTGGACTGAAGCAGCTGACTTAATCGTTAAAGGTATGGAAGGCGCAATCGCGGCTAAAACTGTAACTTACGATTTCGAACGTCAGTTAGAAGGCGCTAAATTACTGAAATGTAGCGAATTCGGCGATGCAATGATCGCACATATGTAATTTATTACGTGGTGTGATTAAGAACGGGGACTTAATAGTTCCCGTTTTTTATTGTCACATTTGAAACGGTTATCAAAAAGTTATCAAAACGAATTATCAAAATATAGGCGAATCCGTGAAGATTTTTACTAAAAATAAGATGAAATCTAGTTTTGTTGTGATTTTTTTTGTGCTGCTGTTTTTTTATTTTTATTCATATGTAATATCTAATGACAGTTTTTTTCCATTTTTCTCTGATGGCCTTCTTCCTGAACTTATGGGCGTATGTCTTGAATTTATTGTTATATTGTATTTTATTGATTACATACAAAAAAAAGAGGACATGAATAGAAAGATTGTTTCAGAAAAAAGACTAAGAGAGATTTTGATTTTTTTTCTAAGGCATATTGATATATATCTACCAGAAGATCTTAAAATAAATAAAAAATATCCTAAAAATTCAAACAATAAAGATGAATTTTTATATGGGGTACATTATGAAAGAAATCAAAAATATTTAGATTTATTAATTAAATATTTTAAGGGAAATCAATTATCAAAAAGCGATGAAAATAAGCTAAAAAATTTTTGTGAAAGAGAAATAGCAACTGTCAGATGTTTAACTCCTGTAGTTGCTACTCTTGATGATCAAAATTTCAAATCATGGCTTAGAATTATATTTTATATGGATGCTATCATTGCTAATGAATACACAGTTGAGGAATGCATGATTAATATTATTCGCCATATGAAAAAGTTTGAAAAAGCATCATTTGATAAAGGTTGGCTAGTTAAGGATGATTAATGTTTACAACTAGCCAATCTTTACCCCGGTCATCATTATATTTGTCTGTCATTTTTTGTGATTTATGGCCCAGTAAATCTTTAGTATTTATCCCTTGCTCGCGATACAGCCTTTCAGACAAAGAACGCTGTTCATGAAATGAAGCTGGCGTTCCTTCACCCCAATCAATATCAGTTTTATTTCGCGCTTTCTTAAAATTTGTTGTTATTGTATTTGCAGTGACTTGGTCACCACGATTTGCTTGAGAAGTCGTGCGAAAGTAATGGACTAGATACGGACTGAGAACACGGTCACGACATCTAGAAACAACATCCCTTAGCGACATGTTTAACGCATCAGATCTTAATGCTAGTGGAATAGCCAGTTTACTTCCTGTTTTTTCTTGTGTTACATGCAAATGGTCATCCCAAATATCACTAAATTTCATTGCTGAAATATCACCAAGCCGTTGCCCAGTTATCACAGCTAATAACATAGCATTGCCTAAATACTTATGTTGCTTATCTGCTACTTCAAATATTTTTTGCCACTCCTCTAAATTAAGTCGCTGGCGGGTAATTCGTCTTTTTGGCTGTTTAGTTGCGAGTGCAGGGTTATATCCTGGTGGAACTTCACCAGCATGCTGAGCTTCTTTGAACACATCAATTAATACTGAGCGAATAACCTGAGCCATACGATGTTGGCCATTAGATTTATACTCATCAAGTATTGATGCGATATCTCTCGCATCAACAGCGGGTAAAGGCTTCATTGCGAGAGAGTGGCGCATTAGGTCCACAGGTTTTCTTTTTTGCTTATATGTATTTTGTTTTATATCACCGTCAGCAAGGCGTTCCCCTTGTATTACCCAGTAGCGATCTAGCCAAGTATTTACGGTGATCTCTTTTCCTTTAATTCTTGCTACTCTATCGCTGATCGCCATAACTTGTCGGCTGCGTTGCTCAGCTAGTCGATTATTAGCTTCAATAGCAATTTCACGCGCTTCAGCTTCGTTATCACCGAGAGCGTGATATTTTCCAGTTATAGGGTGTCGATAACGCCAATAAACCTTATTAGCTTTTCTGCTATATAGCGGGTAGAGATTAGGAATGTTGACGTTATTTTTACGTGGTCGGGCAGCCATCGTTTAAAATCCTTTGTAATTTTGGGTTATCATTCTTATTAATAACCGGTGATGTCAAATTACCGACTAAGTCGGCATCTTCTCTCACGCGCCAAATACCACCTTCTTTTTGTGCTGGTGGATAGAACAAGCCATTCCTAGCATAGCGTTGTAATGTTCCCAGGCGAGGAGGGCGACTTCTATAACGTTCGCTCGCCCATTCCTCCAAAGTTAGCATTTGCATAATTACCTCCACATTCTGCCGCATACAGATTTTTAATTTATGACTATACTTATTAAGCAACACGCGATACTTGCTATTATTTGCCGGCATATTATATGTCGGTTTTTTTTTGCTAATTTCTTGTTTCTTTATATTTTTGGACTAAGCTTAAGTAATTCTACAGTTACTTATATTCCTATAGAATGAACTGATCCCTGTGTGTTAATTATTTACCGCTGAATTTATTGGCGGTATTTTTTTATTTATTGAATTGGCTTTAATTTAAATACAATAAATAACTATCACTCGGACTTATTATTATTAGCAAAAATTAATTTATAAATTTCTTCACGATGGACACTAATATCTTTTGGGGTATCAATACCAATCCGCACTTGGTTACCCTTTACTCCTAAATTGTAACTTTAATATCATCACCAATAACCACAACTTTGGTTGGTTTTCGAGTAAGAAAAAGCATTCCCATACTAAGCACTCCACACAGTTTATAAGGTTGCCTGAACTAACTTATCCACATCAGGCGGCTGTGGTATTCTTGGAAGCCCTACACAACCAAGAGAATCTTTTATATGTGCAATTCAACTAAGGGCGTTGTTGTCCACCATGAACATCGAATAGGATTTATCGTTATTCAGAACTCAGACGGCGAATATACTGTTGCTGAATTACAAGGCGGATATGATGTAGAAAAAGGCCATATTATCCGCGGCAATTTAGACATAGAAGGTGATGAAACTTTTTACAATGAAACTACCGGTGAAAGTGTTTCAGTAATTGTTCAAGGTACTGGTATGTCTGAATTACAATCTATTCGTATGATCCAAAACACTCGTGGATAATTAGCCTAAAAGAGGCATAATTTTTTAGCATCATCTCGTGGTGCTCTTGCGAAATAAACCTACCTTTTGCGGAAAGCACAATTGCCAGCCCAGCAAATTGCTTTCCTCTATTTGCAGAGCTTTCTAAACGCTCAATTCTAGCAAGTAATGCTTGTTTAATTTCTTGGCACTTACATTCATTATCCATAGCCATCACTCCAAACATTAAGCCCAATTAAGCATTAATAATGACTTGGCAGCGTTCAGATTGATCGAAAATTTGCTCATCGAGCTTTTCTAGTTGCCGCTGCAGGTCGACTTGCTTAGCTTTAAGTGCCGCCAGCTTTTGAAGTTCAGCGGCTTTTTCCATAATCCATGCCGCAGCATCTTCTTGCGACATAGAAATGCTAAAAGTAACGATTGGTTCATTTGAATTAGTTTGCATTGTTTAACCCTTAGTTGTGAAAGTTGTTATCAAAACCTGTTCAGTGAACATCCTTAAGTTGTAATTTAGTTGTATAAAACACCTCTGTCAACAACTTTATGTTGTTTGATTTAAGTTAAAGAAAATTTAAGGATAGATAAAATAGGAGAGACTATGAAAATCAACCCAGCTTTTAACTATAAGCAGAACAGAGATAAGCTATTCGCAAACCTAATTTCCATTATTGATGGCGTTCTATCTGATAATGAACTATCAGATTCTGAGATTATTTACATAACCACATGGCTTTCGGACTCAGAACAAATTTCAGATAATCCGTTTGTGGTGCTTTTACAAGAAAGGATCGCAAGAGTGCTGGAAGACGGGATGATTACAGCAGATGAGCGAGAAGAACTAAAAAATACTTTACTAGAAGTTCAGCGCTCCATAATGGATATGCCAAATATTGATTTGTATTCAAAAGAGTCAGATATCAATCTACTTAACGGCCTATGTAAGGGAATTATTGCAGATAGGCAACTAGGCTTTGATGAGATTAATTATCTTGATTGGTGGCTCACTCAAAATGGAATGCTAAAAAGGAATTATCCTGGTAAACACTTGTATGAGCTAATCAAAACCATCAAAGAGGATGGCATTATAGATAAAAATGAAAGTGAAATGCTCTATAAGGCGCTGGTCGATTTTTCCGGAACAGATCTGGATAGTGGTGTAGTTGATGGGCTGTCATGTCATTTACCGTGCGATGATATTGATAATTTTGATATATCTGGGGTTAGCGTCTGTTTGACTGGTAATTTTGTGACAGGAAAAAGGTCATTAGTTTCAAAAATGATAGAGGACGCTGGTGGTAAGGTTATAGATAGAGTAACTCAGTCAGCTGATTACCTTGTTATTGGAGCTCTATCCTCCCGTGATTGGAGATACTCCAGCCACGGAAGAAAAATAGAGAAGGCGATTGAAGACAGAGATAGTGGTAAGTCTAGTATTAAAATAACAACAGAAGATATTTTAATGAAATTTTTACCAGCTTCTTGATGACCAAAAGACTCGGCCAATCACATGAACTCTGGTGACTGCTTCGCTTCTTGGCAGCTGTTCATCAGGGTACTCATCCCTATTAAAGCTTCGTATTATCAGCCCACCGTCAGGTCGATAAATCAAAATCTTAACGCGCAACAAAACACCATCTCTTATCGCGTAAAGGTCACCATCTTTTATCTTTTTATTGCTGACATCAATAGCAACCAGATCCCCTCCATTCAATACAGGGAATAGGCTATTACCAACTATTTTAACAATTTTAGCATTGCTTGCACTGACACCATATTTACGCAGTTCATCCCTGCGGAATGGGTATGTGTACTCTTCTGATTCAATAACTTCAGCATTCGATCCGCAACCAGCAGCTAATTCAATATCAAGCACAGGAATATCCACAAAGTCTGTATCATTATAGACAGGGATATCTTCCCATTCTTTCACTTCAAATTCGGTTTTTTTGCCGTTTTCGTCCTGGGCGCCAAATTGTAGCCAATGGGCTGAAACATTTACTGCCTTGGCTATGTCAGCAACTCTTCTAGGAGCACTGGTTTGCCCTGACTCTATTTTTTGTATTGATTGCTGGCTAACACCAACCTTTTCAGCAAGATCAGCTTGGCTCATACCTGCTTTTACCCTTGCCTCTAACAACCGTTTAGCTATCGACATACCTTTCCCTCCCTCGAAATTGTATTTTACAACTTTAAGTGTTGATATTTCCAACATCTAAAAGTTGTCAAAGTTGTTGGCGTGGATTAATATAAAGTTGTTATTTACAACTTCGGGGGAGTTATGGGGCATGTAACCAATGAATTATGCGTTGCTGGATTACAAACAGCAATTGTTGCGGCTGGTGGGCAAACACAGCTAGCAAAACGTATTAGCGAGCTTCTGAATAAGCCTGTCAGGCAGCAACAAATCTGGAACTGGCTAAATAGAAACAAAAGGGTTCCAGCAGACAAAGTCCTTGTTGTTGAACAGGCATCAGGGGTTTCTAGAAGCAAATTACGTCCTGATTTATATCCATAACAATTAAAAGTTGTTATGGAATTTATCAGAGGAAAGCAGCTGAGTTAACTACCAACAAAACAACGGAATTGTAGATATGTGCAAACAAACATTAAAAGAAGTCGTGAAAGAGATGTGTAAGTCGTACCCCGGTGGACGTTCAGCGATGGCTGGCGCATTGGGTATGACAGAAACCACGTTCAATAACAACTTGTATGAAAAAAACGGGTGTCGTTTTTTTGAGCGCGAAGAGCTTGAGGCAATGGAGGATTTATCTAACACCTCATTTCTTGCTGGGTATTACGCAAACAGAAGAAATTTGCTGCTGGTGGAAAAGATAAGCCCAGAGGATTTAGACGAACCCGAATTATTCAAATTACAAACTCGTGCATCAACAACTCGCGGTGAGTTAGTTGTATTTATTGGTAAAGCATTGGAAGACGGTGTTGTTGATAAGCATGAAGAAAAACAAATTCTGACCATGTTGGATAGGGCAATCGCAAGCACTAGAGGGGCTATCAATGCGCTCATTAAATTACATAAGAAAGGTTGACGCCCCAGATATGCGGTCCGAGGCGTCGGGTGCTAATAACAACTTGTGTGGAGTAACTAGCATGAGCAGTGTAACGAATTTACGGGGTAGAACACAAGTACGCGCTTCAATCCGCGATAACCGTTTCGTCTATGAGATTAAATTACCAAATGGTTACCAAGAAACCAACTACCCATTTATGCAGTGGTTGGTAGATGAATTTAATGCCAATTGCGGGAGAGGGGATCATGTCCAATGAAGATGCCAACAATCTCAATCGCATTTATCTGGATAAGCGCGGTATTCGTGTTCGTGTCATACGTTATGACCGAGTCAAGCAGTGGGTCATTTTCATGCGTGACGGTTATGAACATGAATGCTTCGCCCCTTTGTACAGATTTAAAGCTGAATATACACGAGTCGAATAGGTAACAGCATGAGCGTAAAACTATCAAGTTATGTATGGGATGGCTGTGCGAGTGCAGGTTTGAAGATAACCTCAGTTGCTATCATGGCACGCCTCGCAGACTTTTCTAATGATGAAGGTGTTTGTTGGCCTTCAGTTCCAACAATAGCCCGTCAAATTGGCGCAGGTGAAAGTACTGTGCGTACAGCAATTAAAGACTTAGAAAACGATGGATGGTTATCCAGAGAGAAGCGTCGTAAAGGCAACCGTAACGCAAGTAACATCTATCAACTGAATGTTGAAAAGCTAGCTTCAGCAGCACGTATTGCATGTCCTCAACCCGCAGATTCTGACCCGTCAAAATCTGTTCCCTCAAAACCTGATGTGTCAGAATCTGTCGCATCAAAATCTGTCCCGTCAAAATCTGTTCCCTCAAAACCTGATGTGTCAGAATCTGTCGCATCAAAATCTGTCCCGTCAGAATCGAGCAAAAATAACCGTTTTGACCCGCCAGAATCTGGGGGCGATCCGTTAGTAACTTCAAAACAAGATCCATCAATAACTAACTCTTCGTCGCAGAATTCTAACGAATCCAGCGACCAGTCAAAAATTGATTTTTTAAATCGTTATCCAGAGGCTGTCACATACAGCGCTAACTTCCAAAAATGGGGCTCAGCCAATGACCTCAAATGCGCAGAGTGGTTATTTGACCGTCGCTGTGAGGTATTCAAAGAACTTGGCCTGAAAGAACCCAAAGCCCCAAATCTTACTGACTGGGCAAACGAAGTTCGCTTGATGGTCGGTGTTGATGGACATAGCCACAAGGAAATTTGCCAATTCTACAAACGCATTAGCCAGGATGAATTCTGGAAGAAAAATGTTCAGTGCCCAAGAACACTTCGCAACCAATGGGATGATTTGACACTGCGTTTATCGGGTGAGCTGAAGGTGAGTGTTGACCCTGTGGAACGTGACGAGGCATTCACCAGAATTATCGGTTCTCGCTCAAAACCTCTAAATCGTATCGAGGAAATCGCAAGTGAGTTGGCAGGTAAATTGGGTGTTCGTCGTATGACTGATTTTGTTGGTCGCAAAGCATGGGCAGGCATTTGGCAGCAAGCAGCAGAACAAGCAGCAAAGGAGATGACAGTATGATTTCTTCACAGAAACGTCGGTATATCGAGTTTACAACGCACTTCAAAGGCAGACCGTTTAGTCGTGATGGTTTGTTCAACGAGTTCCATATGAAAAAGCACTCAGGAGCGACAACCATCATCAAATCTTTAATCAACTATGGCTTAGTGTATCAAGGCAAAGATGGTCTTTATCACGTATCTGATGATTGTGAAAAAATGCTAAGGGATGGAAAGTTTCGTTCTCATGATACTTCAGCGAGTTCAAATGGGATTGTTGCTGAGACAGCTTTGTCCGCTTTAGTTCGACAGTTTGATGCATTATTGGTAGGGGTAAGAGCATGAGCATATCACTTGTATTGCCATTTCCACCAAGTGTTAATGCATGTTGGCGTAATGTGAATGGCAAAACGCTAATTAGCGAGAAAGGCCGTAAATTTCGTGGCAGTGCGATTGTCGCCATTTATGAGCAATTAAGGCGTAAACCGATAGCGATAACAGAGCCCGTTACAGTAAAAGTAAAAATGTACCCGCCAACAAACCACAAGCGGGACATAGATAACTATTTAAAAGCACCATTCGACGCATTAACGCATGCCAACATTTGGAAGGATGACGACCAAGTTAAGCGAGTTGAAATGGAATGGTGTGAAGTAGTCAAGGGGGGGCGCTTTGAAATAACAATCAGTATGCATGAAAGCGCAAGTACGGTTGCGTAAATGTGGGGGAATAGAATGAGTTACCAATGGATATTAACACCAATACTGGTACCAGAAATCGGAGCCATAATATTTAAGCCTGGTGCACATATGCATACATTCAACGGCAGAATGCTACTGATGACTTTGCCACAAGAGCTAAAGCACAAAGCATCGGGCCTTATCACTCTTTCTGACCAATACCTCAGCGACATAGCGAGTGGTGAGCGGGTATCAAAACCTGTGTTAAATTTAACCGTCGATCCCGAACCACCAGCTAGCTTGATGTTGAAGCCTAAATTACAGCGCTGGATTAATGATAACTACCTGCAGTGGGTTAAATCACAGCCATGTTGTGTTTGTAACTCTATCGCGCACGATGCACATCACCTAATCGGTTATAGTCAGGGTGGAATGGGCACTAAGGCTCATGATTTGTTCACTATCCCATTATGTCGCATTCACCACAGCGAGTTGCATAAGGATCCAAACGGATGGGAAAGGGAGCACGGTAGCCAATTAATTTTTTTAATTCGATTCCTAGACCGTTCAGCGGCACTAGGTGTTTTCGGTTAATGCGTTGTGCGGAACGCAGGAGACTTTTTGCATGAGAGATATTCAGTTGGTTTTAGAGCGCTGGGGTGGCTGGGCTGCCGAAGGTAAAAGTCGTGTTGGTTATTCACCAATTGCAGCAGGGTTTAAAGGATTGCTCCCTAACATTAACGGTGAGCGGCTTTCTTGTTGTGATGATGATGGAATACTTATCGACTCAGCTGTTGGGCAGTTAATTAAAGCCGGTAAAAAAGATGAATATTACCTGATAGAAAAACACTACATTAAAGACATATCAAAATCAGCAATAGCAAGGGAAATGAAGTGCTCAGAAGGCAAGATTAGACAAAAGCTCATGATTGCTGAAACCTTTATTGATGCCTGTTTAATTATGGCTGGCGCAGTCTTAGAAATGGATGAATGGGCAAATAAAACAGTAATTGATAGCTAAATGCTTTTCGTTACGAATTTTGGGTGCTAATGTGATAAGAGTGAATACGTTGTAACCGAACTTATAGAATGAAACCTCGCAATACGGGGTTTTTGATTGCCTCATTATTTAGTCTTTATTAATATTAGCCTCCTAAATTAAATAGATATCTGATGTTTATATTTAATGGAGGATAATTAAATGAGTAAATCATTTTCAGTATTACTGGCTATCTCGATTATGGTTATATCGAGCAGTACTTTTGCAGCGGAAAGAAGCCTAACTAAGGATGAAGAGGTTAAGGTTACTAACTTAATAAAAAACCACCTGAAATTACCAGCATCTGCAAAGTTTAAACTCGGTAAAATGATTGCTAATCCGTTTGATGCATACTGTGGTTCAGTCGCTAAATCAAATAAAGAATCAATCCCTTTCATCACATCAATGCCTGAGCCTATAGGTAACATTGACTTACGACGAGTTGTTCTGGTTGGTGATAATGAATATAAGTATCGCAGTGTTATTGAGCAATGTGCAGAGTATGGGTACAAATTGAATTAATACTACTTGGTGAGTCCTGAAAAGAATGCCTACCCGAAGTGGAAATGTTCCATAGCCCCCTTAATCGTGATTGTGCTATAGACCCGTCAGTAATGTCGGGTTTTTTGCTTTTGATATGTACAATTCTTTACTATGCGTAAAATGTTGCTACCTTTATATAACAACCAAGTAGTAAACAATTGTTAGTCATAAAGGGATTGTATTTATGGGGATCTTTAATGTATTACAGGTAGCGGTAGCTGCACTGGTATTAGTTCTTCTATTTGTCGCTATTCCACACTGGATAAGGTGAATATTCTACAATTAGAGCTAGTTGGCTACATTAGATGTATACATTATCTTTATGTGGATATTTGATGCTGCTTTAGTTACAATTTACCTTATGGAACCTTGTTTATGAGTCGGGATTTGTGAAAGCAGTTAATCGTTTTTTAGATTTTATGGTTGGAATGCAATATTTAGTGGTGATTTTTGTCGTTTCATTGCTGGTCTTGTTTGTGGAAAACTTGGCATAACATTAACCTCAAATAATATTTTCATATAGATGAATAGTACCCCATACACGGTGTCACCAGTGCAGGGTGATTAAATTGCATATTTTTTAAGAGGTCGCCTAGTGCGGCTTTTTGTTTTCTGAGGCCCAATAATGCAAATATTTGCTGAATTAGTTGTTCAGACCTGCTAGTGAATTACCAACCGAAGATTTAGTTGCTAGAGAAGTCATTGTACTTAACCCGTGTGAGGCTTGCATATAGGCTACATTCAGGTCGATGAAGAGGATTGTTTTACCAGAACTTACTATGCGCCTACTGAGATAATGTGTCCTCATAGTTTCTATGTTACGTGGTCACGTTTACCAGATGGTATCGCACTGGGTAACAAGTTCGATGATAAACAATACATGAATCGGTATTGTTGCGTGTGCTTTATGCTATTATTTAAAATAAAATTTGCTATCTTAGAGTTTATGTGGCTTAATCAGCTCATCGGTTTGGAAGTACAGGCCTATTTATGCTAGTAAGTTTAAAGATTTTCACCATTTAGCGTTATCTCAGATACCTCTTCATTGCGAATTCCTTCTAATTAATTCCCATAAGTAAAAATAAAAAACAAACCTCATTTATGCCTTATGGCAATCAAAAAAATTAAAGGAAATTCTATGTCTAATACAATGACTGGTTCAGTAAAATGGTTTAACGATAATAAAGGTTTCGGATTTATCACTCCAGCAGATGGCAGTAAAGATGTCTTTGTTCATTTTTCTGCGATTCAGAGCGATAGCTTCAAATCTTTAATTGAAGGACAACAAGTTTCATTCACAATTGAGAATGGAATGAAAGGTCCTGCTGCTGGCAACGTGGTGGCGCTTTAAAAACATTATAAAAATCTATCTCTATTTTAAATGCCCTTGCTGTAGCGGTTCCCAATATAGAACTTCACAGTTTGATATATCGGTCAGCAATCCACATGGTGCAAAATGTATTTTTTGCAAAAGTGTGATGAAAGCACAGGCATGTTAATAGCCAATTAGGTTATTACTTAAAACCTCGCAATGCGGGGTTTTGTCATACTTGAAGCTAATGGAACGTATTTGTTCTGTATTGTGTGTTATGATGGGATTCGCATATACCTCATTGCAATAATAGCAGATCTTGCACCCGCTAGATTTTATCTAAAAAATAGATGCGGTATCCAAAGGAAGTTATTTCCTAAGGGATCACCTATGAACCTACCTACACTTTTTCAGCGAATTTTATCGTTTGCACAAAATGCCTTAACCATTACAGGCTTGCTTTTGGTGACAGTTGCATTGGTTTACTGGATGTAAATTTATTCAGTCATTGTCTTAATTGGACGAGTAATTAATCTCAGCAAAATTAAATTTCGAGCTCAGATGCTTAGATTGCAGTTCATGCTAGTTACTAATCCTTTGTAAAATGTAATGGAGACATATGAATTATTATATTCAGACGATAATGAAGCTACGGGAAGATTACAAAATACATAAAGTTGGATGTAAAAGTATGCCTATGGCTTTGAATAGACTTTACCTTGGTAACTTTATTAATGTTATACAAGCTATTCAGGCAGCTAAAAACTCAGGTTATACGATTGTGAAAACATGCCCGTGTTGCGTTAACAGTAGTGTAAGGCATTAAGTTACAAGCAAAAGACAAGTCGCCAAGTGCGGCTTTTTTATTTTCTGCAATGACAAAATAGTTTTGAGTGGAAGGGTTGTCGTTCCTGATATCCATCCGCAAAATTGGAAGTTGTCTTTTCATTATGGAGAATGTCAAGGCTGATTGACTAAACCCTATGGCAATTACTCAAGGACCTGAGCTTGTCCATTACAGGGGTGTAGATTGAAATTTTTTATTCTCGTTGATTTTTTATTTATATTTAATGAACCGTCTTTTGTTATTATTCTTCAAGCATCTCAACACATTAAAAATAATAATTATACTAATAATAAACAATCGCCCTTTTCTCTACTATACTCATAATATCTATTCATAAGGCGTGTATGTATAATGATTGATCTATTTAAATTGACAAAGAAAAACTCTAGGCATATTTGTGTAGCGATATATGTTGGTATTATTGCGGGTATATTTTCCGCTTTAGTTAAATCCGGCTTTGAAGGCTTGATTCCACCGAGAACGCTAGAAACAACCCCTCCACCAGTAGTTTTATTAGAGAAACTAGGCATCAATATAGATACTATGACTTATCATTGGATGGGATATAGTATTAACTGGGGAGGAAATGGTGTTCATATATTATTTTCGATAGTTATAGCAGTTATATATTGTGTTATCGCTGAATACTTACCTAAGGTGAAATTATTACACGGTATATGTTTTGGTATCGGTGTTTCTGTTTTTGCTCATGGTTTAGTTGTGCCATTATTAGGATTGTCTGGCTGGCTCTGGACTGCTGGTTACCAAGCACTGATATCTGAGTTTGTAGGTACAGCATTTTGGATTTGGTCCATCGAAGCAATTAGGCAAAACCTACGGTACTGCTTAACAAAAGAAAAGGACGCAGAATAGTTTATTTATAAAATAATGAGCCTAATAGATATAATGTTTAATTAAGCTATCAATTATAGAAGGGCCACGCAATGCGTGGCCTTTTTCGTATATAGCCGCCACAATTCAAACTAAATATGTTTAATTACTGCCATGATGTTGCGGTCGGCTACCTATTTAAGATAGGTAGTTATGAGTCGAAACATCAAAAAAGCACGAATTCCCCGTATTTCTAAGGTAAAGGCTGACCGTGGTTTAGAAGAACGAGTAACAGCATTAGAAAAACAGCTCACTGACATGCAAGCGGCAATGAGCTGTAATGGGGATCATATGGGATTTATCTTGGAGCACATGACTAAAATGAACGATGCAGTTTCAGTTAAGCTTTAGTTTTCTGTGTTGATTTAACTATACTGACTGCTGAATCATACGCCCCAACTGTTGATAGGTCATGACCAGCACCAATTGCAGGAAGGGCTTCAAGCCTTAGTTGAAGCTGCTCAATGATATGATTAGAAGCGACTTTATCATTCCCTTCTTTTTTCGTTATCGTGTCTAAAATTTTGATAACTTCTTGTAAAATAACAAGGCTAGTAAGATCCCCCTTAAGAATTTTTTGGTCAGTATTAAGTGCTTCACCTAGAACTTTTTTAATATCGTATTCATCACCCATTGAATTTTCTCACACCGAAGTTAATTAGCCATCCCTTCGGTAAGTCACATAGGGCTGAATCTCTAACTTATCTCAAATACTGATTAAATCCATTAATCTAAATCTGGCTGCTATTGCTGGTGGCTTTCTATTAACTAAACATCGGAACACTCCGCAGGGGGTGGATATGCGTATGCACGAAAAATACTCAAGCCCCTTTTCTTATGCATTAGGAGTAATCACTACAGCGGCAGGGGCGTTATCACTAGACCAGTGGGCGGTACTCATCGGGATTATATGCACAGTCGCTACCTTCTTGGTGAATTGGTACTACAAACGGAAAGAATTCAAGTTAAGAGAGGCTAACAGTGGCAAAGATACCAAATAAAATAAAAACGGGCGCAGCTGGTGGCTTAATTGCATTGACTGTAAGCATGATTGCTTATTTTGAAGGCATGGGAACTAAGCCTTATAAAGATGTCGTGAATGTCACCACGGTTTGTTTTGGGCATACGGGCACTGACATTATCCCCTCCAAAACCTATACAGAATCAGAATGTTTAGCTTTGCTTGAAAAAGACCTCAGCAAAGTCAGAAAGGGCGTAGACCCTCTAATCAAAGTCGATATTGATGATAACACCCGAGCTGCTATTTATTCCTTTGCTTACAACGTGGGTACGGGTGCTTTTGCGCGATCTACGATGCTGAATAAACTGAATGCAGGTGATATCGCTGGTGCTTGCAATGAATTGAAACGCTGGACTTATGCGGGGGGTAAAGAGTGGAAAGGCCTGATAACACGCAGAGAGATAGAAAATGCAGTTTGCCTTGGAAAGTTCGGCTCAGCTTATTCTTATTCTTTATCGGATTCACCATCTACTTGGCAGCTGGCGTATATGTACTCCGAGACGATACCTGTAGTGTTGATAAGATAAGTCTAGAAAAACGTGGTCAAAAAGCTATTGAACACTACAAAGGTAGACAAGTTAACTTTTAATTATCTGTATGGTAATAACTATGAATACAGTAAGGGTATTGTTATTTATCGCTGTATGGGGTGCCATATGGGGAATGTGGAAACAACACGAGAAGATAGGCGAGTTAAATACCAGAAATGCCGAGTTGTTCATTGAGCTGACAGAGCAAGCTAAAATCAATGAAGATTACCAAGAACGCATCCAATCCCTTCATAAACTCGATACTAAACATATTCAGGAACTAGCAAATGCAAAGAGTGAAATTGATAATTTGCGCATTGCTGCTGAGCGCAATCCTGAGCGGGTGTACATCAGAGCCAGTTGTCCGAAAGGCGAAACCAATTCCACCTCCAGCTTGGATGATGGAGGTTCCGCCAGACCTACTGACACCGCTGTCAGAAATTATTGGTTACTCAGAAACCGAATTGCAGAATTAACACAAATGGTATTAGGCTTGCAAGGTTATGTTAGAGCAGAATGCTTGAGTTCAAATTAGCGAAAATGTGGCGATAGCTTACTTAGCGATTTTATCGCTGCAGTAACGACATCTTTATTCGGCTCGTTGCATAAATCGATAAGCCTATTTAAAGCGATATCGTAGTGAATTGTTGCCTTGTAATCACCGAGTGCTGATATTGCGGTTATTTTTACCTCATTGTTTGAGCCATTAGTTAGCTTAACGAGAATGTCTATTATACTAATTTGTTGTTGAGAATTCATTTTACTTATTCACTCGATGAAATTATTAAACGTAATACTTTAAAGTGTCTTTGTGCTACTTAAGTCAAATATATTAATGCGATTTGATCGATTTTTAAACACCAATTAAGTGGTAAGTGTTTTATCTTGGATGTATTTACTTAGTTAGTGACGTTCAATATATTATTAGGATAAACAAAATGAATAAGAAAGTGGGCCTTATTTTAACCCACTCTCATTAAAATTATTTTTTTGTATAAATAATTTTCTGTGTTTCGTTTGAACAATTACCAACAACAGCACCCTGCTGCGAGGCGGCTTCTTCATTTGAAACGACAGTAATGGTAAAGCTCTCTTCAGGCACACCATTATTAATGATTTTTTGGGTGATTTCTTCCACAACACTATCACATGAAGCGTTTGCAATCACTGGAGCAACCAATGCCACGAATGCAGCAACAATTATTTTTCTTTGCATTTTGATACCCTTAATTAATTAGAAAAAAGTAAGTAAAGAAATTTATTGCGAAGCAATATAAGTATAGTTTAATAAAATATACATAGCCATCAGCCAACACTGATGACATTTTATTTATGTAGAAAGTTATGAAAAATCAAGAAAAATAAGAAAAACTGAGTCAAAAAGTGTTAAAAAAGCCTACTTTGCGAGTAGGCTAAAGGATAAATAATTTTTAATAACATACTTAGGTTAACAATGACGAATGATACAGATGAAAATGATGAGTTATTGTAACAAAGAGTAATAAAGAACGACTGTCCTTGGATTACTGGGCCTTTTTAATAAAAAAAAGCCTACACAGCGGTAGGCGAATAGATGTTGCTTCATACAATTGAATATCACTTTAAAACATAGTAGATATTTCAAATTATGCAAAATTATTTCTAAGTATTTTAAATTGATAGCAGATTAAATGAACAAGAAGTCTACAATTGGGGGGGGGGAATTAAGTGGCATATACAGATAAGATAATTAAATGATTACGATTACATTACAGAATTAAGTGCAGTTGGATTACTCCAATTAGTTGACAGTGAACTATCGGCAGCTTAAGCGGCTATTGAGTTCGTTAAAAATGGCTCTTATTTAAGGATGCATGCAAAACATATCAAGCCAAAACTCAGCTTGTAGCGTATGTACAGAAAGCAGTGCGGGAAATTGTACAAAAAAGCGACTTTCTAAATAGATAGATAATCGCTTTATAACAAATTACGTTTTATCTACCATCCGCAGACGTTAGACTCTTCATCTATATCATATCCACGAATGATATTAATTAAATCTTTAATAATTTGCGCAAGGTTTAGCGGTTCAGAAAGTTCGCTTACAGAGCTTATATTTTTATCGACGGAGACGCCATTATTATTGTTAGTCATCGAGACAGTTAGTGATGAATTACCAATAACATCAATACTTTCTAACTCTTTGATTAAGAATGTTATCTCTTCAACTGCAATATCAGGAATGTATAATTTTTTGGGGTTAAGGAATATTTTTTCTACCTTTTGGCCATTACTATCATTACTTATTTCTAATAAATAGCCTTTGTTGTCTTCGTTCATTGTACGCTATTCCTCAGTTAAAATTTCTGGAGCAACATAAAAGTCGACATTAAAAACAGTATCATCAGTTACTGCTTCAATTCGATGCCAAGTTTCTGGGGGGAAAACACCAAATTGACCAGCTTTGATGGTCATTGTATCGGTTGGTAGGGGGCTAATTTCATCGGCATAAGAATAATAAATAATAGTTCCTTGCATGACCGAGAGTTTAGGGTATACGCCTTGGCGAGTACCTTTGTCTAAGTGTCTATCCCAGATAGACTTAGGTGCAGTTTCTTTTGTCCAGAGTGGTGTGCTACGTATATGGATATAGTTTGTCGGGATGATAATCCGGTCCATATGCTATCTCCTGTGTATAAATTCATATTTGAATTATCATATTAAAATATTTTTTAAATAATAAAAAGTATTTAAAATGCAACTTTATGGAAGGTGCAGTTTAGTTATACGAATTTAAGGCTAATTAATTGAAATTATTGTTTTATTGTGATTATTAATTCTGTGAGGAATTCAAAAGGTACTCCCGAGGGGGCACCCTTTCCACGGGGCGGCGCGCTCGCGGGAAACGGCTCATTTTCAATTTTTCATGCTGTCAGCAGCAGGTGAGTTAACCGATTGATTTAATTTGTAAATATCGACATTGAGGTGACAATTTTTAAAATGAGTTGTCACCTCAATGTGTTATATCTATCTGATAATAAATAAAAATATCAGTTTTCACCTGACAGAGTGAGGTGTCAATGTCCAACATCAGCAATCTGGGGGACGCCTACAACTGGAGCGTGGCTAAGATTGCTGAGTGGACTTATTCCCATGAAGTAACTATCACTGAAAAATCCCCCAATACTAATTTGATAGCCGTTCCATTTCAGGCAACTAATGTTTGGCGGGATAATATGGATTGGTT
>NZ_JBEBNT010000010.1:0-125314 GCF_040396775.1 Providencia sp. | reverse complement strand
ATAGCGACAATACATTAGCACCGTGTTTAACGCTGGACGATTTAAAAAGTTTTGATATTAAAATTGCGGATTACCCTGAATTACACAATACCCAAAATAGCTGTGTCAATTTGTCGGTTATTCCCGATGCCAAAAGTAACTTTGATTTTGATTCTCAACGTTTGTATTTAAGCATTCCACAAATCGCGCTGGCGAAAAACCCTCGGGGTTACGTGGACTTAGCGGATATCGACAATGGAATCACCGCCCTACTACTCAATTACAGCTACAGCGGTTCGAAAAATACTGACCGTAAAGGCGGCGAAGATACCACGTCAAACTACGTGAACCTACGTCCGGGCATTAACATTGGGGCATGGCGTCTGCGTAACTACACCACATGGTCAAATAGCAGCGGGCAATCCAATAAGTGGGACACCATTTACACCTATGCCTCCCGTGGGATCAATAGCCTAAAAAGCCAGTTAACCCTTGGAGACAGTATATCGCCATCACAAGTGTTTGATAGCGTACCATTTCGTGGGGCGCAACTCGCCACCGATGACGATATGTACCCTGAAAGTTTACGCGGCTATGCCCCTGTGGTGCGCGGAATAGCGCGCAGTAATGCACAAATCACCATTCGCCAAAATGGGTATACCATTTACCAAACTGACGTCGCCGCAGGGCCATTTGAAATCAGTGATCTGTACCCAACGGGAAGCAGCGGTGACTTACATGTGACAATAAAAGAGTCGAATGGCAGTGAACAAGTGCAAATCGTGCCGTTTGCATCACTCCCTGTGTTGCAGCGCGAAGGGTATTTAGCCTATAGCGCCACTGCGGGGCAATATCGCTCTTATGATAGCCACGTAGATAAAACTAAATTTGGCCAGTTTACCTTAGTTTATGGCTTACCCCATGGCGTGACCGCCTACGGTGGTAGCCAGTTAAGTGAAGATTATCAATCCTATTCAGTGGGTGCGGGGCAAAACTTAGGTCGGTTTGGAGCAGTGTCTATTGACGTCACCCAGTCCTACGCTAAGTTGCGTAGCGACATCAAAGAGCGCGGACAATCATACCGTTTTCGCTATAACAAAAACCTAAATGATATCGGCACCAATATCGCCTTAGCAGGTTATCGCTATTCCACAGAAGGGTTTTACAGCTTATCGGAAGTGTTCGATACCTTCCGTGATACCAACTATGTACCTGAAATTGAACGCCGCCGTAATCGCGGGGAAATTACCTTGAGCCAAAATCTGGGAGATACTTACGGTTCAATTTCAGCGGGTTACGTCAACGAAGATTATTGGAATAGCGACCGCAAAACACAGTCCGCTACGCTGGGTTATAACAATAGCTGGCAAGGGATCAGCTATGGGCTGAATTATACCTATAACAAGGATACCAGCAGCTATTCATACACAACGGGAACGAAAAATCAGAGTGCTGAAGATCACCTATTCACATTCTCGGTCAATATTCCGTTTAGTTTATTTGATGATACTGCGTACATCAATTTTGTCAGTAACCACAGCAGCCGGGACTCTAGCACAGGTAGTATAGGCGTTTCTGCATCTCAGCTTAACAACCGTTTAAATTGGAGTATGCAACAAGGCTTTACCAACCAAGAAACGGGGACAACAGGTAACTTGAATGCCTCCTATAAAGGGCAATACGGTGAAGTTTCTGGTGGTTCGGGTTACAGCAAAGACAACTACAACCTGTATTACGGAGTGAACGGCAGCTTAGTCGCACACTCGAACGGGTTAGTATTAGGGCAGCAGTTGGGTGAGACCGCCGCCATTGTGGAAATCCCGAATGCAGGTGATGTACCGATTATGAACCAAGCGGGCGTGGTGACGAATAACCAAGGTTATGCATTAGTGCCGTACGTGACGGCTTACCGCAAAAATACCGTGGATATCGATACCTCAGCGTTACCCGATAATACCGAAATGGAGTTAACCAGCCAAACCGTTGCACCAAGTCGTGGCGCCTTAGTAAAAGCGAGCTTTGCGGCGAACGTCGGTTACCGTGCGATTATGACGCTAACCTTTGCAGACGGTAAGCCGGTACCATTTGGAGCGCAGGCCATCTTTAACGATAACAACCAATTAAATAGCCTAGTCGGCAATGATGGTGAAGTGTATTTATCCGGTTTAGCGGAAAGTGGCCATTTTATTATTCAATATAACGAGAAACAACAATGCCAAGTGAATTATAACTTAGCAGGAATTTCAGATTATATGGGCTTATATAAAACCACCGCAGTTTGCCGATAATAAGGAAATAGGTTATGAGAAAATTAATTTATCAATCAATATTAGCGGCTAGTTGTGTATATTTATATTCAGGGTATGCGAGTGCGGCTTGTACGCAAAATCCTAACTTCAGAAATATACAGGCTAATGTTCCATCTGCAACCTATAACCTTCAATATGATGATACTGTTGCAAGAGATCTTGGCTCGTTCAATATACGTTACTTATCCGCTTCATCAACAAATACTTATGGTGAAAATACCAGCTGTGGTAATTCCTACTTATACGGAAATTTCGTCAACAGTTGGACACCTAACAATTATATCGCCCCTTCGAATATACCCGGAATTGCCATTACAGTTGCAACTGGGGGTATTGGTGGCAATTTTAACCGCCGACTCGGGCCTCAAACCTCAGGGATGTTAGGTTGGGTTATCTATGACACCGTTTGGCATATTACAATCAAAAAAACTGGGCAAGTGACTAGCTCGGGTGTGATTCGCTCAGGAAGCATTGCACAACTAACCCAAACTAATAGTGGAGCATCAGGTACATGGTATTTAACAACTCTAAATATGCCTGCTAATGCCATTCGTATAAACGTATTAAGCTGCTCATTAAAAAGCCCAGTCCCAACAATTAACTTAGGTGACTGGTATGATACTCAGTTCCCTACGGTTGGTAGCACCAGCACGGAAGTCGATATCCCGATTACTTTAACCTGTATGGCAGGCACCAATATTAAAGCAACCGTCGCGGCAACCAGTGGCACCATTAATGCCGCACAAGGCCAATTAGCCTTATCAGGGGGGGCAGATAAGGCCACTGGGGTTGCAATACAAATTGTCGACGCCAATAAAAACCCTATCCCTTTAAACAGCAAACGAACAATCAAAGATAAAGTAGCGGCTGGTGATCATATTTTCGGCTGGAAAGCGCGATATATTAAAACTACTGATAAAATTACCCCCGGCCCTGCAAATGGCACCGCTACTATTAATATTCGCTATGAGTAGGAATAATGCTATGAAAAAAATATTACTCGCTATTTTATCGATAAATTTATTCGTCGTGAATTTATCCTCTTTTGCAGGTACGAATATTACTGTTAATTTTACGGGCAACATTAAAGCCGCTACTTGTAATATTTCTGGCGGTAATAATATTGATATTGATTTAAAACGTTTGCCCATTGATATATTTAATGGCGCACAAACAGGTTCTACTTGGAATACATTTAATATTAAATTAAATAATTGCTCGTCATTTGTAAACCAAATCAAACTGACCTTTACGGGTACGGCTGAAACTGGCGATACCACCAGTAGTTTATATAAAAATTTAGGTACCGCAAAAAATGTTGCCGTGCAATTACAAAGTAATGACGGGGTAACCCCCTTAGGTAATTTAAAAGTCTTACAGGTGCCACTAAATGGGCAACCCGATATTACCATCCCATTGCGTACCCGTGCTTACAGTGCTGTGGGTAATGTGGTTCCAGGGTCAATTTTAGCCAATATTACCGCCACGATTACCTATTTATAAGAAAAGGAATGAACTAATGAAAAAATTAGCACTTTCATTATTGCTGGTATCTGGCCCCTTGTTTGCAGCCGACCAGCAAATCAATATTAATGTCCGTGGCTATGTCACAGCAATGCCGTGTGAATTAGAAACCACAAACTATGTGATTGATCTTAAAAAAATTAATATTTGGAATATTAAGGCAACTCAAAAATCCCCTTGGGTGGATTTTTCGGTGAAATTAAAAAATTGCCCCGTAGCAACTAAAGAAGCGGTAATGACGTTATCTGGCACACCTGATACCACTACACCAGACTATTTTATTAATAATGGCACAGCAAAAAATGTCGCTTTGAACTTGGCTGATGGCACCAGCAAAACCACTCTTAAAAATAATGCAAAAATCACTATTCCTGTGAACAGCCAAACTCGCAGTGTGGAGTTTCCATTTTCAGCTCGCGTAGCCGGTTATGGCAGTGGTATGGAGCCCGGTTCATTTCGTAGCCATCTAGAATTTAATTTTGTTTATCATTAATCGTATTGAAAAATAGTGCCTTTTCTATTTCTGATTAGAGGTGGTTAAATGTCTGAGTATTACCCAGTATCTAGAATTATTGGAAATAAAATAACTTATTATCGAAAAATGAAAGGCATGTCCCTGCATGACCTTGCCAAAATAATTGGCGTTAGCGAGCAGCAACAGTCCCGTTATGAAAGAGGGGTTAATCGTATTAATCTGGATAGATTAAACCAATATGCAACTTTTTTCGAAACAGAACTGATTAATTTCTTTAATTTTTCAAATGAAGAAAAAATGAAAATAATTGAAACCTATTCATTAATGTATAAATAGCAATGAAGATCAAAAAAAGAATATTTAACTATAAAACACTGCCTGCATTCATATTATTAAATGTAGGTTACGCTAATGCTGCTTGTATTCAAAACCCTAATTTAAACAATGTTGTGGTTAATGTACCAGCAAGAACATATTCGCTCCAATATGATGACACAGGAGCTCGCGATTTAGCGACTATTCAAGTCAACTTTAAAAGTTCACGAGTCAATACATATTCCGGCCCAATGAGTAATGGTAAATGTGGGAATGCCTATTTATATGCTGATTATGTCAATGGTTGGGTGCCAAATGGGAATAAAATTGCCGCCAGTAATATACCCGGCATCAGTATTCAAGTGAAGGCAACAGAAATCGGCTTCTTAAATACACGCTATGGACCACCCACTGCAGACAATCCAGCCGCTTGGGGCATACCTAATCCATATTGGACGATTACTATCAAAAAAACAGGTCAAGTCACACAAGCAGGCAGCTTAAAATCAGGGCTTGTTGGTAGATTAACACAGCGAAATCCAGCACCACATAACAGTACTTGGAATCTCACATCGTTAAATATCCCAGCAAACACAATAAAAATTAATGTATTACAGTGTTCGACAAAAGCCAACAGTTACAATGTCAACTTAGGGACTTGGCATGATACACAATTTTCAAGCATCGGGAGTTTTAGCAACAGCTACAACATCCCTGTCACCCTAAGCTGTGCTGCGGGTACAAACCTAAAAGTGACTGTCACGAGTAGTGCTGGATATGTTGATACCAACACAGGGAAAATTAAGCTATCTGGTCAAGGCCAAGCAACAGGTGTAGCAATTCAGTTATTAGACAAAAATAGTAACCCGATAAAACTCAATTCAACATTCACGTTGCAAAATAATGTTGCAAATGGCGATTATAACTTCAATTGGAAAGCACGTTATGTTAAAACTGCGAATAAAATAACACCAGGCACGGCGAATAGTATAGCGACTATAAACATCAGATATGAATAATCGAAATTATACTCATCAGTATTTAGCTATTAATAAGAATTTTTTATACTCGTTAAATAGTGAGCATTATGTTTCAAATTGAAATCAATTAAGTTAAATTTCAATATCAAGTTAATTTTTCAAAATTTAATAATGAAAGCCTATTCTAATACCAATTACTCTTTGTTAGAGTAATAAATTAATATAAAAACCAATTTTATTTAAAATTCTTTTTTATGTCAAAGTAGTCATTTTAAAATATTTGTTTAGATATAAAAGGAGTTTAATATGCAGAAAAATTACCCTGCATCAAAATTAGTCGGTCGTAAAATAACTTACTATCGGAAAATGAAAGGCATTCCATTATCTAAAATGGCCAATGATTTTGGAATAAGTGAACAACAACAATCAAGATACGAACGGGGAATCAACCGTATTAACTTAGACAGATTAGCACAATATGTTAATTACTTTGAAATTAACTTTTATGATTTACTATCTAATAAAGATATAAAAGAATTAGCGGAACTAAAATAAGTAAAAATACCTAAATTAATATTAATAAATTATTTATTAAGGCATATTATGAGCAAAAAAATATCCACATCAGTAGGTGTAAAAATTAGGTCATTAAGAGAAAGTTACGGTATGAGTGGCAAGGAACTCAGTGTTTTGTTAGGTATTAGCCAACAACATCAATCTCGCTATGAAAATGGAGAGGTGAATATCCATGTTGATACGCTATTTCAACTTTGCCAAATATTCGATATCGACCCCGCCTACTTTTTCTCTGACTATAACCCATTACATCATGCCAATAACGTTATTCATGACAAAAAAAGTTTCTATGAGGCCGAAACGCTTGTGTTTTAAAACATGGTATTCAGATAAACTGCAAAATAACCCCGCCTAAGCCAGCTACATCATTGTGCTGGCTTAACAATGTTGAGCCTCTTCTAATATCCATTGCTGGAAAATGTTCATCGCGGAAGTCATCGGCTTTGACTTTAAACGGCTAAGCCAGTAGCCACCTAATGTAACGCCAATATCAAAAGGTTGCACCAGTGCTCCAGCACTAATTTCGTGCTCAAACATACAGCTTGGCACTAATGCAACACTATCCGTTAATATTGCAGCCTCAACCATTAAGCGCGAGGAGTCAAACACTGGCCCCTTCACTCGCCATGGCTCGACTTGTGCAGCAAGAAACCATTTTTCCCACTCATCTTTACGGTAAGAACGCAGTAAATTGCAGTCTTTTAAATCCAGTGGTGATACTAAATTAGCAGCGACTTTTTCTGTGCATAACACCGTATGGGATGTCGAAAATAAAGGTGTATTTTCCACTAATGGCCATAAGCCTTCCCCAAAGCGGATGGCGAAATCAACACCCTCAGCCGCCAAATTGACTACGTTATTGTGGGTCATAATCCTCAAATCAATATAAGGATACAAATCAGAAAATTTGCTTAAACGTGGTAATAGCCACCCCACCGCAAAGGTACCTACCACCGAAATGCTTAACACTTCATGATAATGGCCATCTTCAAATTGCGTTAGTAATGACTCGATTTGATCAAAAGAACGGCTCAATACGGGCAACAAAGCTAAGCCTTCATCTGTTAACGCCAAACCTCTTGATAGGCGAATAAATAATTCTAACCCTAATTGCTCCTCCAACAAGCGAACCTGCTGGCTCACCGCAGCTTGAGTCACATTCAACTCCAACCCTGCTCGCGTAAAACTTAAATGCCTTGCAGAGGCTTCAAATGCACGAAGTGCATTAAGCGGAAGGCGATGACGATAATTTCCTGACATAAGATTTTCTTTTGGCTCATCGAATTTTATATCGTTTTAAAAAATAATTTAAAACACGCATACTCTTGCCCAACAACTACTTTAACCCGCTAATTGTGATATTACGGCACTTATCTGTCGCACAGAAGCATTTTTCAAAACCAGTTAGCAATAACTTAAACTTTTATTTAATTGGACAACTCTATGAAAAATATTTTTCGTCAGGGGCGGATTTTTGTCGCTCTTAGTTTGGCTTTTACGACCCTTTCAGCCAACGCGTTAAGCCAACAGGATGTTGATAACATCATTAAACCGTTGATGAAAAAGCAAGGTATTCCAGGGATGTCTGTTGCCATCTCCATGGAGGGCAAAAGCTACATTTATCACTATGGCGTACAATCCAAACAGAGCCAAGAACCTGTTAACGACAACACATTGTTTGAAATTGGCTCACTATCTAAAACATTCACTGCCACTTTAGCCGCCTATGCACAAGTACAGGGTAAATTAGATTTTTCACAAAAAGTGAGCCACTATCTACCTGAATTAAAAGGCTCTGCATTCGACCATATTACGGTAATGAATCTTGCAACCCATACATCGGGTTTATCCTTATTTGTTCCTGATTCGATTACAAATTCAGCGGAATTAACCCGTTATTACCAAAATTGGATCCCTGAAAAATCGATTGGCCAGTTTCGTTCATACTCTAATTTAGGGACGGGCTTATTAGGTATTGTGACAGCAAAACAGTTAAAAATGCCTTTTGAACAAGCCATGGAAAAATTGATGCTACCTTCCCTTGGCCTCAAGCACACCTATATTCATGTGCCAAAAAACCAGCAAAAAAATTATGCACAAGGCTACAATAAAAAAGACCAACCTGTACGAGTCACCCCACAAATTTTAGATGCGCAAGCTTATGGTTTAAAATCAAACGCGAAAGATTTAATTCGTTTTCTTGAAATTAATATGCAAACGGTAAAAGTGGCAAAACCGTGGCAAGAAGCGGTGGAAGATACCCATACCGGGTTATATTTAACCGATTCATTTGTGCAAGATATGATGTGGGAAAGCTACCCATGGCCAGTATCGCTTTCGCAATTACAGCAAGGCAACCGCGATGAAATGGCATTGCAGCCGCAAAAAGTGGATGCGATTCAACCCGCATTACCACCAGAAACCCGTGCTTTTTATAATAAAACGGGCTCAACCAATGGCTTTGCCACCTACGCAGTATTTATCCCTGAAGAGCAAGTCGCTGTGGTGATCCTTGCCAATAAATGGTATCCAATCCCCGAGCGTATTAATGCCGTTTACCAACTAATTGAAAAGATTGATAACCAGAATTGATGCTTAATTCTAAAGCCAGCACAGTTATTGCGCGAAATATGACCCGCTTTCAATACTCAAAATAGTTCGTGCTAGAGCAAGGCGGCAAAAATTCGGATATCTCGGGGAGCATACAAAAGTATGTGACCCGAGTAGCCGAGAGCAGGCAACAACGCGACCGCTTGAAATATGCAGAGTATTAGATGACGCGGGAAAACTGCCGCTGCCTCATCTGCCCCCGCAAATACACATCAAAACACATGCACACATTGCGGATTAATAGGCGCCCTTGCGGAGTTACTTTGATACCTGTGTCTGAGATTTCCACCAGCCCATCATCTGCCATTGGCTTCAATAATTCTAAATCCTCTTTAAAATAAGATTTAAAATCAATCGGATATAGAGCTTCTATTTGTGAAAAATCCAGTTGGAAATTACAGATTAAGGTTTTGATCACATCACGGCGCAGACAGTCGTCATCAGTTAAAGCCAAGCCACGCCATAAGGCATGCCCTTGCTCTTCCACCTGTGCATAATAGGTTTTTAAATCTTTTTGGTTCTGCGCGTAGTTATCCCCTAGCATACTGATTGCCGAAACGCCTAAACCTAGCAGGTCGCAATCCCCTTGGGTGGTGTAACCTTGGAAGTTACGATGCAAAATCCCTTCCCGCTGCGCCACTGCTAGCTCATCTTCAGGGCGGGCAAAGTGATCCATCCCAATAAACTGGTAGCCCCCTTTGGTTAGCGTCGCAATGGTATCTTGCAGAATATCGAGTTTTTGCTCCGCGCTCGGTAAATCTTCATCTTTGATTTTGCGCTGCGCAGCAAATAGATTTGGTAGGTGAGCATAATTAAATACGCTTAAGCGGTCTGGTGATAACTCCGCCACTTTTTTCAATGTAAAGGCAAAGCTTTCGGGGGTCTGTTTTGGTAAACCATAAATCAGGTCAATACTGGTTGATGTAAAACCCGTTTCTTTTGCACGTTTAATCAAGGCAAAGATAAAGTCTTCGTCTTGTTCGCGATTCACTAGTACCTGCACTTCTTTATTGAAGTCTTGCACGCCCATGCTTAGGCGGTTAAAGCCTTCATGGCGCAAGTGGTCAATCATATCGAGTTCGATTTCGCGCGGATCGACTTCAATGGACATTTCCACATCATCGGCAAAATGAAAATGTTTTTTCAATAAACCAACTAAATGACTAACTTGGGCTTTATCAAGATAAGTCGGTGTACCACCGCCCCAATGCATTTGCGTGACCGTGCGGTTTTTTAATAAAGATGCGCGTTGAATGATTTCTTTTTCAATAACTTTTAAATATTCATCCGCTTTATGTTTTTGGCGAGTAACTAATTTATTACAGCCACAGAAATAGCAGAGTTTATGGCAAAAAGGAATGTGCACATATAGCGATAACGGGCGTTCGGGATAACGCGCCGTGGCGCTAATAAACGCTTGTTCATCATAGTCTTGATTAAATTCCAAGGCGGTCGGATATGACGTATACCGCGGCCCTGAATAATTGTATTTCTGAATGAGAGAAAGATCCCAAACAATATTTTGCTCTGACATAACATTCCTCAATTGACCAAAAGCTCAAACCATTACAACGGGTTGCACCTTATTTAATTTGTTATTCGGTGGTGTAAAAATTTTATCGCATACATAACGTTATAGACTCTAAATATTTCAAGTTGCGGCTAGGCGGCAAGTGAATGAGTCGCTAGGAGTATACATAAGTATATGACTCGTGCGAATGAACGTAGCCAACAATGCTGCAGCTTGAAATATGACGAGTATTATAAAGATGTTAGAGAAAAGAGACTTGATGCAACATCAAAGAAAAGTGTGTTTATAGAAAAAACAGACGCATCCCCCGCTTACACGAGGGATGGTTAAACGAAGTTATTTGCTTTTTAAGATGCGCATGATGTCATCTAATTTATCTTCGTCTTCTTCCTCTTCTTCTTCGTCAGCATATTCAATGCCTAAGATATTCATCAGTTCATCAATACGATCTAAACAAGTGTTGATGTATTTTTGCTCTTCTGCATTAACCGTTTCGCCATCTTCTAAACGAGCCAATAAGCTATCTAAACGGTCATCGCTTTCTAACAGCTCTAACTCTTTTTCAGGCGTCAGTTTTTCTTTAACAACTGGCTGTTTTTTCTCAACAACAGGTTTTGTAATTTGTTTTTCATCCACAACCAAAGGAACCGGTTTTTTGCTACCTAAACGTGGATCAGCGGAGGCATTTTGCCCACCATTTTGCTTGTTGGATGCTTGTTCTTCATAGCGGCTGCCAGATTTATGACCACGATGTTTTTTCTCGCGTTTACGTTCACGGCCTTCCGCGTTTAATTCTTCTTTAGTTTTACGGTATTTTTTCTTTGGCTTAGCTGCCGGTTTTTTTGGTGCATTCATGGTCTGATACCTTGATAAAGTCAGTTTCTGCTGCGAAATCTAGCAGGATCCCATAAAGGGGGAAAGCACTAGTTTGCAATTTCAGCGGATTTTTTATTCCACCCTGCCTTCGCAACAGTACTTTACTGATTATACCTTAAATAATTCGCGTTGCATGTAGAGGGATTCGAATAGAAGAAAGAGAAATGATTAACTCATTAAATGACTTTAAAAAATTTGTGCAGCTAAACAAAGTTAGCTCTAGGAGCATACACAAGTATGTGATTAGAGTTAGCAAACGAAGCCAACACAGTTAATGTGACTTATTAATGCTCTAAATAATTCGAACTGTGGCTAGGCGCCAAGCGAGGTTATCTCGGGGAGCATACACAAGTATGTGACCCGAGTAACCAAGTGTAGGCAACAACGTCACAGCTCGAAGTATGACGAGCATTCGAGCATTTTAGGCGTCGACTAAAATCATTTTAAGCAAAAACATCGCTGCCACTAAAATCACGCACAGGCCCAGATCACGCCAGCGTCCTGTCCCGATTTTCATCGCACAGTACGCAATAAACCCTAACGCAATCCCTTCTGTAATTGAGAAGCTAAACGGCATCATCACTGCGGTAATAAACGCAGGGACGGATTCCGTTAAGTCATCCCATTTCACGCGAGTCAGGCTTGAAGTCATCAACACACCCACGTAAATCAATGCACCCGCAGTTGCATAAGCAGGAACCATACCCGCAAGTGGAGAGATAAACATGGTCAATAGGAACAAGATACCAACCACGACTGCCGTTAACCCTGTACGCCCACCGACTGACACTCCTGAAGAGCTTTCAATATAGGCCGTTACCGATGAGGTTCCCATTGCTGAGCCAGCGACTGAGCTTAAGCTATCAACATACAAAGCTTGCTTCATACGAGGGAAAGTCCCGCGTTCATTGGTGATCCCAGCTTTGTCAGTTACACCAATCATGGTGCCTGATGAGTCAAATAAGTTGACTAACATAAAAGCGAAAATCACGCCAGATAACGCTAAATCTAATGAGCCTGCGAAGTCCACTTGACCTACGACGCTAGTGATACTTGGTGGGATAGAGAAAATGCCCGTGTATTGCACATCACCGAGGGCCAGACCAATTAAGGTGGTCACGACAATAGACACTAACACCGCCGCATGGATATTACGCGCCGCTAAAATGGCGATAATAAAGAAACCCAGCGCGCCTAACCACACGTTATGGTGTGTTAAGTTACCGATAGACACCAATGTATCTGGGTTTGCCACGATAATACCGGAGTTTTTCAACCCCATCATCGCAATAAATAAACCAATACCGCTGGTGATCCCCACACGTAAACTCAGAGGGATATTCGCAATAATCCAATAACGAATGCGGAATAATGTCAGGATAAACAAGCCAACTGCGCCCCAGAAAACAGCGCCCATCGCCACTTGCCATGAATAACCCATCGCGCCAACCACTACAAATGCAAAGAAGGCATTCAGCCCCATCGCGGGTGCGACCGCAATCGGTAAGTTAGCGAGTAAGCCCATCAAAATACTGCCAATTGCCGCAATCAAGCAGGTGGTAACGAACACCGCTTTGATATCCATGCCTGCAATTGACAAAATTTGAGGGTTAACAAAGACGATATACACCATCGTCAGGAAGGTTGTGAAGCCAGCGACAACTTCAGTTCGTGCGGTTGTGCCGTGTTCTTGTAATTTAAAAACACGCTGAAACAAGCTCTGCGATTGTGCCGAGCTAGAAGATTGATTACTCATTAGATATCGCGCCCAAAAAAAGTTTTTTTCGCCCTATACTACAATTAAAAATCGAAAAAGAAAACGATTGCGTAAAATTCAACAGGCAAAATGTCCTAACTAACTGATACAACGCGATGAATTATGAAAAAGAATAAAAATGGGTTTTGGTAAGATGGCGGTATAAAAACCGCCATTCCTATTTAGGATAGTGCTAACAATTTTTGTCTACGCCAAAATAATAAGCTACGTTTTGCCGCCCGCTTGTATGGGTCATTTTGCGCACTGAGTTTTTTCGCCGCCACATTGGCAATGATTTCTACCGCAAAACACATCACAAAGTAGATAAATGCCACGAATAAGAAAACTTCCAGTGGATAAACCATTTCGCGGTTATTCACTTGAGTTGCTAAGAAAGATAATTCAGCCACACCAACAACATAGGCTAATGAAGTGTCTTTAATCAGCGCCACCCATTGGTTGATAAACGACGGCACCATCATACGTAATGCTTGGGGTAAAACGATATTCCACAGTACTTGCCAGCGGTTGAAACCAAGGGACAACCCTGCCTGCCATTGCCCTGCGCCTATCGCTAAGATCCCGGCTTTCACAGCATGGGCTAAGTAAGCGGAAGTGATCAAGGCGAGTGCACAGACTACCGTGGTGATCCCGGGGATTTCTGTGCCTAATAAAATCGGTAGCAAGAAATAGGTCCAAAATATCAACATAATGACAGGAATTGCACGGAAAAAGCCTAAAACTGCTGCAAATAGGTTAACCCAAAAGCCACGTAACATGGCTAATGCAATACCGCCCAAGGTTCCTAAAACAATGGATGCTGCCCCTGCTAACAAACTAATTACCAGCGTCAGTGCTGCCCCTTCTAATGGGCCGTCAGGGAAAGTCCCAAACAGTAAATATTGCCAATTTTGTTCGATCACTGAAAAATCCATGTTACACCCCCTGAGCCAAGTTACGTTGCAAGCGCCACTGTCCCCAACCTTCCATCAACGCAATAATGGCGATATACAGCACCGTTGCTACCCCAAATGCAGTGAAGGTTTGTAAGGTTTGGCTATCCACTTGGCGAGACACATAAGAGAGCTCCGCGACGCCAATCGCCATGGTTAAAGACGAATTTTTTACCACGTTCATGTACTGACCAAGTAACGGCGGCATGGCGATTTTGACCGCTTGAGGCAATACCACCAATTTCATCGCTTGCCACGAAGTCAGTCCCAGCGCAAACGCGGCATATTTTTGCCCTTGGCGTACCCCACGGATCCCCGCGCGAATTTCTTCCGCAATAAAAGGGACGGTGTATAACGTTAACCCAATAAAACCGGCTAAAAACTCAAAAGAAGGCCAACCTACAGTGAGCCCAAATACGTTGATTTCATGGGGTGTATTTAGCCATTCCATCGCCGCAGAAGGGAGAATTTCCCCCGAGGCGAAATACCAGAAAAATAACTGCACCAACAAAGGCGTGTTTCTAAAAATAGAAATATAGATGCTCACTCCCCAGCGCAGAGGAGCAATCTGGCTATCCTTTGCTGATGCAACTAAAAAGCCTAAAAAGGTGGCGGCAATAATGGTGCAAATCGAGATCCAGACTGTTAAAACAAAGCCATAGCCGAACCATTCAAGGTACTGTGGCGCGAGTAAATGCGCAGACCAAAAATCACCGCTGACAAATTTCTCAAACATAGTTCACGACCTATTTCTTTCACATCCTGTGACTAAAAAACTCACCCCGTATAACCAAGAACCCCGCACACAGTGCAGGGTCTCAAATCACTCAATTCTTGCCACTATCGATTAAGATTGTGGTTGTTGTTCGCTCAGTGGGGCAAATTTAAAGTCACCGCGTGGTTGAGCAGCTTTGGTGTCTGGACCAAACCAACGGTTATAAATCACTTCGGCTTTACCGTCTTTTTCCAGTTTCAGCAGGGTTTCATTCACGTTTTCAACTAAACGCGTTTCGCCTTTGCTGGCAGCCAGAGCTTGGTACTCTTTGGTTAAGCTAAACGGTGAAATTTCAAAATCTACTTTTACTTTTTCTGGCAAGTTACCTAATAAGCCAACCAGTTTTGCATCGTCTTGGGTAATCGCTTGGACGTTACCATTACGCAGCGCCGCAAATGCTTGCGGAGTATCATCATAAGAAATCACTTTGGTATCTGGGAAACGTTCACGCAGTGTAACTTCCTGCACCGTTCCTTTATCGGCACCAATACGCAGTGGTTTGATGTCATCAGGGGTTTTTAATACGCCTTTACGAGCAATAAATTTTTGGCCAGTGGCGAAATCAGGGATAGAGAAATCAACCTGTTTTGCACGCTCATCGGTAATGGTGAAGTTCGCCCCAATCAGGTCAACTTTACCAGAGGTCAGCAGTGGAATGCGGTTTGCAGGGTTTGTTGGGCGCAGTTCAAGTTTCACACCTAAGCTATCTGCAATTTCTTGCGCGATATCAACGTCATAACCCGCTAGCTTTTTAGTTTGTGGGTCAATAAAACCAAACGGAGGATTGCTATCAAATACGGAGATGCGGATCACACCCGCTTGTTTAATATCATCTAATTTATCTGCGCTAGCGACATTCGCTGTCAGCGCCAAACCTGTAAGTAAAACAGTCGTCAGAATACGAGCTTTCATTGAATACCCCTAGTGGTAAATTTATGTAAATCGACCACCACACGCTATCAACTATCTCTTAGCACCTGAAATAATATTAAATAATATATTTATAACAAAATGGAATATATGAAAGTACAAAAAAGGGGCAAATGCTATAACAAAGGCCCCCGAATATGGTTTTCACCATCAATAGACTCTTATCGAGCAAGAAGAAAGTCCGTATAAAAATCTTAAGCTAAATTTTTAGATACGTTGTACCTAAAAAACAACCATTTAATTTTCTAAATCATTCGCGTTGTGGCTAGGCGGCAAAATGAGGATAGCTTGGGGAGCATACACAAGTATGTGACCCAAGTAGCCGAATGAAGCCAACACCGCCACAGCACGAAGGATGACGAAAATTGGGAGCATACATAAGTATGTGACTAGAGTGGCGTTGTGCAGCCAACGCCGCTACAGTGCGAAATATGACGAGCATTTATTTGCTAGTGAGCATTTTTTCTAAATTATCCCCACCCACATGACGGAAATCCTGCCCCTTCACATAGTAGAAAATAAACTCACAGATATTTTGGCAGCGGTCTCCGATACGCTCGATTGAGCGTGCGCAGAACAGCGCCGTTAACACGCTTGGAATGGTGCGCGGGTCTTCCATCATGTAGGTCATTAGCTGACGCACAATGCCTTCGTACTCTTGGTCCACTTTTTCGTCTTCGCGGTAAATACGAACGGCTTCTTCGAGATCCATACGCGCAAACGCGTCCAACACATCATGCAGCATTTGCACTGTGTGGCGGCCTAGCGATTCTAAACTAACGAGAAGCGGCTGATGTTGCTGCGAAAATTTCTCCAATGCGGTTTGGCAGATTTTATCGGCAACGTCACCGATGCGCTCCAATTCCGCAATAGTTTTGGAAATTGACATAATCAGTCGCAAGTCACTCGCCGTTGGCTGACGCTTAGCGATAATTTTGACGCACTCTTCATCAATAGCCACTTCCATCATATTGACTTTGTGGTCATTTTCGATAACTTCACGCGCTAGAGCTTCATCCTGATTATGCATTGCCGTGATGGCTTTGGTGAGCTGTTCTTCGACCAGCCCTCCCATTGTCATTAATTCAGTATGGATATGTTCCAGTTCCGCATTGAACTGCCCAGATATATGTTTGTTGTGATTCAGCGTATCCATCGTCGGCTCCATATCAACCGTAGCGGCCAGTAATATAATCTTCAGTTTGCTTCATTTCTGGGGTGGTGAACATCTTATCGGTATGATTAAACTCAACCAATTCACCTAAATACATAAATGCTGTGTAATCAGAACAGCGCGCCGCTTGTTGCATGTTGTGGGTAACAATCACGACGGTATACTCTGATTTTAATTCACTGATTAACTCTTCAATACGACCTGTGGAAATAGGGTCCAAGGCTGAACAAGGTTCATCCAGCAATAACACTTCGGGACGAATCGCAATACCACGCGCAATACACAGGCGCTGTTGCTGACCACCCGACAAGCTGTAACCGCTTTGGTGCAGTTTGTCTTTGGTTTCATTCCACAGTGCCGCTTTAGTTAATGCCCATTGCACGCGCTCATCCATTTCCACACGAGACAGTTTTTCAAACAAACGCACGCCAAACGCGATGTTGTCGTAGATAGACATTGGGAATGGCGTTGGTTTTTGGAACACCATGCCCACTTTTGCACGTAATAATGCGATATCTTGTTTATCCGTCAGGATGTTTTGACCATCCAGTAAGATTTCGCCTTGTGCGTGTTGTTCGCCGTACAACTCATACATTTTATTGAAAGTACGTAATAATGTGGATTTACCACAACCTGATGGGCCGATAAACGCCGTAACTTTGTTTTTCTCAATGTCTAAAGAGATATTTTTCAGTGCGTGAAACTTGCCATAATAGAAGTTGAGGTCACGGACTTTAATTTTACTGTTCGCAATTTCGTTTGCATTAATCATGGTTACTTTCTCTCTAAATCTTTATTTATCCGGGCGATTAGTGTTTTTTCTGTGCAAACACAACGCGGGCAATGATGTTAATGATCAGGACACACAGGGTAATTAACAGCACCCCAGCCCAAGCGAGATCTTGCCATTCCGAGAATGGGCTCATTGCAAATTTGAATATAGTCACAGGTAAGTTAGCAATTGGCTCGCTCATATCTGTACTCCAGAACTGGTTCGACAATGAAGTAAACAGGAGCGGTGCGGTTTCCCCCGCAATACGCGCAATTGCTAGCAAGATCCCTGTAATAATCCCGGATACTGATGCTTTTAATGTAATGGATAAAATCATTTTCCATTTTGGTGTTCCAAGAGCATAAGCCGCTTCACGCAAGCTATCCGGTACCAACTTCAGCATGTTTTCAGTGGTACGAATAACAATGGGAATTTGCAGCAATGCCAGTGCAATCACCCCAGCCCATCCAGAGAAATGCTGCATTTGCGCCACCACAATGGTGTACACAAATAAGCCAACAACGATAGATGGTGCTGATAACAAAATGTCATTAATAAAGCGGGTCACAGACGCTAGCCATGATTTACGGCCGTATTCAGCTAAATAAATTCCCGCTAAAATCCCTAAAGGCGTTCCAATCACCGTTGCCCATAAAATTAATAAACCACTACCGACGATCGCATTCGCTAAACCACCGCCTTCGGTATTTGGTGGCGGGGTCATTTCGGTAAACAGGTTGAGGGACATGCCGTCAATCCCTTTGGTCACCGTCGAAAATAAAATCCACACTAGCCAGAACAACCCAAATGCCATGGTCAGCATTGAGACAAACAGCGCCATTCTATTCACTTGGCGGCGCCATGCTTGACGGCGGGCGCGTTCTTTCTCATTGACGATAAAAGGTTGAGATTCAGACATATTAACGGCCCTCATTCTTCGCAAGACGCATTACCATCAACTTGGAAATTGCCAACACAATGAACGTGATAACAAACAGGATAAGCCCAAGTTCCATCAGCGCTGAGGTATGTAAGCCGCTTTCTGCTTCCGCAAACTCATTCGCCAATGCAGAGGTAATACTGTTCCCTGGCATGAAGAGAGATGCGCTATCGAGTTGGTAAGTATTACCAATCACGAAGGTCACTGCCATGGTTTCACCCAATGCACGGCCTAACCCTAACATCACCCCACCTATTACCCCGTTTCGAGTATACGGCAGTACAATGTTCCAAATCACTTCCCACGTGGTACAGCCAATTCCGTAGGCTGACTCTTTCATCATCACCGGGGTTTGTTCAAACACATCACGCATAACAGACGCAATGTAAGGAATAATCATGATCGCGAGGATAATCCCCGCCGCTAAAATACCTATCCCGAAAGCAGGGCCTGAAAATAACTCACCGACAATCGGAATACTCGACATCACGTTGCCGACTGGCTCTTGGAAGTATTCTGCGAATAGGGGGGCGAAAACGAATAAGCCCCACATCCCGTAAACGATACTGGGAATGGCGGCAAGCAATTCAATAGCAATCCCTAATGGACGCTTTAGCCAATTTGGTGCAAGTTCCGTTAAGAACAGTGCAATACCAAAACTGACAGGCACCGCGATAATCAGGGCGATTAGCGAGGTTACAATGGTACCGTAAATCGGCACAAGGGCACCAAACTGTTCCGCTGGCGCATCCCACTCTTTAGTCCATAAAAACGAAAACCCAAACTTCTGCATACTTGGCCAAGATGCAAAAATAAGGGAAATAATGATGCCACCGAGCATTAATAAAGTGATTAGCGCGGCAATCTTTACCAGTGCACCAAAAATTACATCACCTGATTTGCTGGGAGCTCTAAATGCCGTTGTTTTTTCGGCCATGCGCTTTGTTCTCTTTCCATTCCTACTTGGTTTGTAGGATTGCGTTACAACAATGAGCGGGTAAGCCCTGTTCCTCAGTACTTACCCGCCATTTCCAACCCGAGGGGCATTAAAACAATGCTTTACCTTGGCTATCTTTAATTTCTGTTTTCCATGCTGCACGAACGGCTGTTACAACTTCTTGAGGTAAAACGGCGTAATCCAGTGCTTCTGCTTGCTTGCCGCCTTTATCGTACGCCCAGTTGTAGAAGTCGAGAACTGCTTTACCTTTCTCAGCATTCGCTTGTTCTTTGTGTACTAAGATGAACGTCGTTGACGTGATTGGCCATGCGTTTGCGCCGTCACGGTTAGTCAGGTCTTGTGCAAACGACTTAGACCAATCAACTTTTTTCGCTGCTGCGCTGAAGCTTTCACCTGTTGGTGATACCGCTTCGCCATCCGCAGAAACTAACTTAGTATACGCAAGATTATTTTGTTTTGCGTAAGCATATTCAACATAACCGATAGAGCCTGGCAGGCGCTGTACGAACGCTGCAACTCCGTCGTTACCTTTGCCGCCTACGCTGTTTTTTGGCCAGTTAACGGTTGAACCTGCACCAACTTCATCTTTCCAACCTGTGCTGACTTTTGCTAAGTAGCTTGTAAAGACGAATGTGGTACCTGAACCGTCAGAACGTCTTACCACCGCGATGGCTTGGTCTGGTAAGTTTGCATTTGGGTTTAATTTTGCGATAGCAGGGTCATTCCATTTGGTGATTTTACCTAAATAGATATCACCTAATGTGTTGCCATCTAAAGTCAGTTGGCCTGACTCTATGCCTTTTACGTTAACCGCCAGCACCACACCACCAATAACAGTAGGGAATTGGAACAGGCCATCTTCTTTTAATTTTTCGTCAGTTAATGGCGCATCAGATGCACCGAAATCAACGGTTTTTGCATTAATTTGTTTTACACCACCAGAAGAACCGATCCCCTGATAGTTCACTTTATTACCTGTTTCTTTCTGATAAGAGTCTGCCCACTTCGCATAGACAGGAGCAGGGAAGGTCGCGCCAGCTCCGGTCAGGCTGGTAGCAGCAAAAGAAGACATTGCAGTCAGAGATAAAGTTGCTGCCATTACGCTTGCTAAGGTGGTACGCGTCATTTTCATAATCCCTCCGGGGATGTATAGAAACAATCAAGTATAAAATTGTTGGGTGTATGTCACGGTAGGAAAAATAGGACAATTTAGTTACGACAACATGTCGTTTTTATGACAGTTTTATGACAATTGATTATTTTTTCACTGAGGACGAGATAAAGCCAGGAAGGATAAAAATAAAAATAAATTAAATTCAAATAGTTAAATAAAAATCGCATCAAAATACGTTTGAAAAAGAAAAATGACAGACTGTCATAAAAGCGAAAAATATTTTTAGTCTAGGCAAAAAAGGATAGCGCTAAATAGTTCAAGTTATCGATAGGCGCCCAAGGAGCCTGAATACAGATAATACGCAAAACAATTCGAACTCTATAAATAGGAAGATAGCTCTAAATAGTTCAAGCTGTAGGTAGGCGCCAAACGAAGATATCCCTAGGAGCATACGCCAGTATGTGACTAGGGGAGCTGAGTGTAGGCAACACCCCTACGGCTTGAAATATGACGAGATATCAGTCTTCTTTTTCTTTGAGAGGGAGCAAAGCCCTAATCGCAAACCCGCCACGCTCACTTTTGTGGATCTCAATACTCCCTTCATGGGCATCCACTATACGGCGTATAATCGCTAGCCCCAAACCTGTCCCTTTGTTGCTTCGTGCTTTTTCACCTTGCACAAACGGTTGGAATAAACGGTGGATATCTTCGTCTTTGATCCCTGCGCCGTCATCTTCCACTTGGAACCACACGAAATCTTCGGTTTTTCCACTGCTGACTTTGATCCAGCCATTCCCATAGCGATAAGCATTCACAATCATATTGGTGATTGCACGCTTAATCGCCAGCGGGTTACCGTTCACAATCATAGAGCCTGGTTCTAACGCGGTTTCAATTTCGCCGATAACATTACTTTCAGCACTAACCGCTTCCATAAGGATAGCGTTGAGATCGCAGAACTCCATATCCATTTCTTGACCTGTTTTCAGGTAAGACATGAATTGGCCGATAATCGCGTCACACTCTTCAATATCTTTATTGATAGACTCTGCCAGATAGCTGTCTTCTGGGCTCATCATTTCTGTGGCTAAGCGAATACGAGTTAACGGTGTTCTTAAGTCATGGCTGACCCCTGCCATCAGGACAGTTCGGTCATTTTCAAGGGTTTTAATCCCTGCGGCCATATGGTTAAAAGACCGAATTGCTGCTCTAACTTCCGTTGCCCCCTTTTCTTGCATCGGGGGCAAGACAAAGCCCTTTCCGACCTCCCCTGCGTGGTACTCCAATTCAAGCAATGGCTTGTTTTGGTAGCGGATATACAGCCATACCCCCGCAAAAATTGTGAGGAAAATAGTTAAGGTATACCTGAAGACAAGGGAAAATTGATTTTGACCAATTTCAGTCAGGGGAACTCGCACCCAGATATCGGGAGCGAGGTAAGACGTTAACCACAAAATCGGATACTCACGGCCAAGTTCAAGATGAACACTCGCCTTTCCACCTAAGTATTGCGACATGTGGTCACTCAGAAAGTCATACTCTTTAGCCCAGTTCAGCCCCTCTTCCATTGCAGCCGAGTGGGCATAGAACGTAATACCTAATTCGTTGTAGATTTTCTTACGCAAAGCGGGAGATACCCGCACTGAGGTTCCATCTTGCAGCACCATTTTCTCAGTCATCAATGTTCTTACTTCGTACGCAAGGACTTTATTGAATTGCTGTAAGCTTGGCATCACAACAAAATTCAATACAACCATGTAGCTGGTCACTAAACTTGCGAACAGCAGCGCAACAAATAAGAACAACGAACGAGAAAATGTACTACGTCGAGAGAACCTCAGTCGCTTCATGCTTTACTTCCATCCGGAACAAACACATAGCCCAAGCCCCAAACCGTTTGAATATAACGTGGGTGAGCAGGGTCTTCTTCAACCATACGACGTAGGCGTGAAATTTGAACGTCGATAGAACGCTCCATCGCACTGTATTCGCGGCCTCTCGCTAAGCTCATCAGCTTGTCACGAGATAACGGTTCCCTTGGGTAAGAAACCAGCACTTTTAATACTGCGAACTCGCCGCTGGTCAATGGCATATTTTCATCGCCTTGGAACATTTCACGCGTTCCGAGATTCAGTTTAAATTTACCAAAGGTAATGACTGCATCATCTTGAGATGGTGCACCCGGTAATTCATTCGCTTGACGACGTAATACCGCACGAATACGTGCAAGCAATTCACGCGGATTGAACGGTTTTGGAATATAGTCGTCCGCACCAATTTCTAAACCAACAATACGGTCAACTTCTTCGCCTTTCGCCGTCACCATAATGATAGGAATTGGGTTATTTTGGCTACGTAAACGGCGGCAAATTGATAGGCCATCTTCACCCGGAAGCATTAAATCTAACACGATCAGATGAATAGATTCCCTCGTCAGGATCCTGTCCATTTGTTCAGCGTTCGCAGCACTCCTAACCTGAAAACCTTGTTCAGTGAGGTAACGCTCCAGCAGTGCACGTAAACGCATATCATCATCGACGACAAGAACTTTATAACTTTCCTGCATTTTGTAGCCCTCAAGATGTGCATCTTTCAAATTATTGTTCTAAAAGTGAACAAAAACACGTTTAATGTTCACTAATTTACCATTAACCATAGATTTAATGAATCATTTTACACTTCAGGCGGTTAGTGGCTTATAGCTTATATCTAATACAAAATAAGTGACTTCCCCACCCGGTGTATTCACCGTAATTTCATCTTCAACCTGCTTGCCTATTAGGGCGCGAGCAACGGGAGAGTCAATTGAAATCCATTGTTTTGCAGGATCAAATTCATCCGCACCGACAATGCGGAATATTCTGATATTTTCATTCTCATCTTCAAGTTTAACCCATGCGCCAAAAAAGACACGGCCTTCTTGGCGAGGATCGGGCTCGATAATCCTGAGTTGATCTAACCTTTTAGATAAAAAACGAATGCGTCGGTCTATCTCACGCAACCTTTTTTTACCGTAAATATATTCTGCGTTTTCTGAGCGATCGCCTTGTGCCGCAGCTTCTGACACGGATTGAGTGACTCTAGGCCGTTCCTCTTTCCACAGATACTTCAGCTCCTTGTCGAGCGTATCCCAACCTTCACGCGTTATTAATAGACTTTTCGCCATAACCTTAGAATATTAGTCAATAAAGACAACAATTATAATATTTTATAGAACATAATCTGAGACTTTCCTACCAATAGACCGAAATTCAGTCTGGAAATTCTCGCTACCACCAAGTATAACAGTGCAGTAAATTTTTTAACTGTTCTTTCAGTAGGTATTTAAACACGACATGAATGAAACTCTAAGCCAAATTATTGCAGCTGAGCTGCATGCCCAACCGAAACAGGTTTTTTCTGCCATCACCTTATTGGATGAAGGCAATACTGTCCCGTTTATCGCGCGTTACCGTAAAGAGGTTACCGGAGGGTTGGACGATACTCAGCTTCGCCAGCTGGAAAGCCGCTTAGGGTACTTACGCGAACTGAACGACCGTAAGCAAACCATTCTCAAATCGATTGAAGAGCAAGGGAAATTATCCCCTGAACTCGCTTCTGCGATTAATACCACGCTCAATAAAACCGAACTTGAAGACCTGTACTTACCGTATAAACCGAAACGTCGCACCCGTGGGCAAATCGCTATTGAAGCAGGGCTTGAACCATTAGCGGATACGTTATGGGCAGACCCTAGCCAATCCCCTGAAACACTTGCTCAAACGTATATCGATGCAGATAAAGGCGTTGCGGATGTGAAAGCTGCCTTAGATGGTGCGCGTTATATCCTGATGGAGCGTTTCGCCGAAGATGCAGCCTTATTAGCCAAAGTTCGTGACTATATTTGGAAAAATGCCCACCTTGTTTCTGTAGTAGCTGAAGGCAAACAAGCGGAAGGCGTCAAATTTAGTGACTATTTCGAACACCAAGAACCCGTTTCACAAGTGCCTTCACACCGCGCACTGGCCATGTTCCGTGGACGTAACGAAGGGGTTTTACAGCTTTCGTTAAATTGCGACCCTCAATTCGATGAGCCACCAAAAGAAAGTTATTGTGAAGAGATTATTACTCGCCACTTAGATGTGCGTTTGAATAACGCCCCTGCTGACCAATGGCGTAAAGCGGTGATCAGCTGGACATGGCGCGTTAAAGTATTACTGCACTTAGAAACGGAAGTGATGAGTTCTTTGCGCGAAAAAGCCGAAGAAGAAGCAATTAACGTTTTTGCCCGTAACCTCAGTGACTTACTGATGGCTGCACCGGCAGGAATGCGTGCAACGATGGGCCTCGATCCAGGTCTGCGTACTGGGGTGAAAGTTGCTGTTGTAGATGCAACAGGGAAACTTATTGCCACCGACACTATCTACCCACACACTGGGCAAGCAGCGAAAGCGGCAACCATCGTCGCCGCACTATGCCAGAAACATAACGTGGAGTTAGTGGCAATTGGTAACGGTACAGCATCCCGTGAAACGGAGCGCTTCTTTGCAGAAGTGCAAAAACAGTACCCTGAAGTCACTGCGCAAAAAGTGATTGTCAGTGAAGCGGGTGCGTCAGTGTACTCCGCCTCTGAGCTAGCCGCGCTAGAATTCCCAACCTTAGATGTGTCTTTGCGTGGCGCCGTGTCGATTGCTCGCCGTCTGCAAGACCCACTGGCTGAACTGGTTAAAATCGACCCGAAATCTATCGGGGTAGGCCAATATCAGCATGACGTCAGCCAAACTCAACTTGCCCGCAAGTTAGATGCCGTTGTCGAAGACTGCGTAAACTCCGTAGGTGTAGACTTAAATACCGCCTCAGTCGCCTTGCTGACTCGCGTTGCAGGCCTGAGCAAAATGATCGCGCAGAACGTGGTTGATTGGCGCGATGAAAACGGCCAATTCAATGACCGAAAACAGTTACTGAAAGTGGCTCGCCTTGGGCCTAAAGCCTTTGAACAATGCGCAGGATTTTTGCGTATCACCAATGGCGAAAACCCGCTGGATGCATCAACGGTTCACCCTGAAGCTTACCCTATCGTTGAAAAAATTCTGCAAACCGTCCGCCAGCCGCTGAAAGATATTATGGGTAATTCACAAGCGCTCAACGCACTAAGCCCACGTGATTTCACAACAGAGCAGTTTGGTGTTCCAACGGTTACGGATATTATCAAAGAGTTAGAAAAACCGGGTCGTGACCCACGTCCTGAGTTTAAAACCGCCACCTTTGCTGAAGGTGTAGAAACGATGAATGACCTCGTTTCTGGCATGATTTTAGAAGGCGCAGTGACCAACGTAACCAACTTTGGTGCATTTGTGGATATCGGTGTACACCAAGATGGCTTAGTGCATATTTCTTCACTCTCCAATAGTTACGTCGAAGACCCACACAAAGTGGTGAAAGCGGGCGATATTGTGAAAGTGAAAGTGTTGGATGTCGATATTGCCCGCAAGCGTATCGCCCTCACCATGCGCTTGGATGAACAAGCAGGTGATTCCAACAGTGCACCTCGCAAAGCTGCACCTGCACAAGATAAAAACGCACGTAAAGCCCCTGCACCTCGTGGTAATTCGCGCCAAAACGCGAATTCATCAAGCAACAGTGCTATGGGCGACGCCCTTGCTGCTGCATTTGGCAAGAAGCGCTAGTTTGATTAAGCTAAATACCCCAATAAATTCATTGGGGTATTTAGTATTCTCTAGAAATATCTTCACCGCTAAATTAATAAACAAATTCAATGTATTGTTCAAAAAGCAACCTTCTCAATTCTTTCTGCCTGATCCTATCCCTATCTAAAAAACACCGCTAACTCCATGCTTCGTTGATCCACATCAAGTCAAATTGACGAAAAAAGAGGCTAAATATAACAAAAGGTGGATGATTATGATTCTCATTGTTAATTAGATTTATTTTTGTTTTTCTCAGCGTTTTGCTTGTAGATAGAAACTTTTCTAACAATAATTATCAGTATCATTATGAATTGAATCGTTAGGAAGATAATAGGAAGACACTATGGCTATACTTCCTCAATGCAGTTACAAAATTCTGGGCTTTTCCCCCGAGATAAGCCCCGCATACAGACAAAAATTATTGTCTCTCGGTTTATTACCGGGCTCCGTTTTTAAAGTGGTGCGTTTAGCGCCTTTTGGCGATCCAGTGCAAATCGAAACTCACCGCGTCAGCTTAGTGCTACGCAAAAAGGACCTCGCCCTACTAAACCTTGATGAAGCGCCTACCGCTTAAGTCTTCTTTTTTGATTATTGGCAAACACTATGAAACGATTGACTATCGGCTTAATTGGTAACCCCAATGCAGGTAAAACAACCCTTTTTAACCAGCTAACAGGGTCAAGACAGCGCGTCGGTAACTGGGCTGGCGTCACCGTTGAGCGCAAGGTTGGCCGCTTCCACACGGATGACCACAAAATTGAGCTTGTCGACCTCCCTGGCACTTACTCGCTCACCACCATTTCTGAACAGACCTCCCTCGACGAACAAATTGCCTGCTACTTTATTTTAAGTGGCGAAGCCGACATGTTGATTAACGTTGTGGATGCATCGAACTTAGAACGCAACCTCTACCTGACATTACAACTCGTTGAGTTAGGCGTCCCATGCATTGTCGCCCTGAATATGTTGGATATTGCCCAAAGCCAACATATTGATATCGATATTGCTGAGCTGGAAAAACAACTGGGTTGCCCTGTTATCCCAATGATTTCAACCCGTGCAACGGGCATTGATAAGCTGAAAAAAGCCATTGATACTCACCCGCAAAATAACCAAAAAGCCCTTGTTGAATATCCACCCCAGCTATTACAAGCTGTTGATTCATTATCTGAACAAATTTCAACGCAACAATTTAGCCAACAACAGCGCCGCTGGTTAGCCCTGCAAATTTTAGAAGGGGATATTTATAGCCGCCAGCGTGCTGAAATTTCGGAAACGCAATTACAAACGACTCGCCAACAGCTCAATGAAACATTAAATGAAGAACCTGAGCTGCTGATTGCTGATGCGCGTTATCAATCTATTGCAACCATCTGCCAAGCGGCGATCAACAATAGTGCGGCTGAGCCTAACCGACTCACACAATCACTGGATAGATTTATCCTCAACCGCTGGTTAGGCGTACCGATTTTCTTATTTGTGATGTACCTGATGTTTGTCCTTGCCATCAATATTGGTGGGGCACTTCAGCCGTTCTTTGAAGGGGCTTCTGAGGCGATATTTATCCATGGTATTCAGTGGGTTGGTGCCTACTTCAGTTTCCCTGATTGGCTCACTATCTTCTTAGCTCAAGGTGTCGGTGGCGGTATTAATACCGTTCTACCATTGGTGCCACAAATCGGGATGATGTACCTGTTCCTTTCCATCCTTGAAGACTCAGGCTATATGGCACGAGCAGCTTTCGTGATGGACAGATTGATGCAAGCGCTGGGCCTACCGGGCAAATCGTTTGTCCCATTAATCGTCGGCTTTGGGTGTAACGTCCCATCGATTATGGGCGCTCGTACCCTTGATGCCCCACGTGAAAGGCTGATTACCGTTCTAATGGCACCGTTTATGTCTTGCGGCGCAAGGCTGGCAATCTTCGCGGTATTTGCCGCAGCCTTCTTTGGTAAAAATGGCGCGAGCGTCGTGTTCTCCCTGTATATTTTAGGGATTGTGGTGGCTATCCTCACGGGGCTTTTACTCAAACACACCCTCATGCGTGGTGAAGCATCGCCATTCGTGATGGAATTACCGGTGTACCACGTACCACACGTCAAAACGTTGTTAATTCAAACATGGCAGCGCTTAAAAGGCTTCGTGGTGCGTGCAGGTAAAGTTATCGTCGTGGCGAGTATTTTTATCGGCGCACTCAATAGCTTCTCGTTCTCCGGTAAACCTGTTGATAACATTAATGATTCCGCTCTGGCTTCCGTCAGTAAGGTGATCACCCCTGCATTGCAGCCAATCGGTGTTCATGCCGATAACTGGCAAGCAACCGTGGGCTTGATTACCGGTGCGATGGCAAAAGAAGTGGTTATTGGGACGTTAAACACCCTCTACACCGCCGAAGCGATTACCTCGGAGCCGTTCGATGCAGAGTCCTTCAATTTATGGGAAGAGCTGGAAGATGCGGTATCTGAAACATGGGATAGCTTAAAAGAAACCTTTACCCTAAGCGCGTTATCGAACCCAATCGAAGCCAGCAAAGGTGATGGCGAAATGGAATCAGGCTCGATGGGCACCATGGCCGCGAAATTTGGCTCTGGTATTGCCGCCTATAGCTACCTGATTTTCGTCTTACTGTATGTGCCTTGCGTGTCAGTCATGGGGGCGATTGCTCGCGAAACAAACAAAAGCTGGATGAGTTTCTCCATCTTCTGGGGACTGAATGTGGCTTATAGCCTGTCAGCACTGTTTTACCAAACCGCGACGTTCAGTGAGCACCCACAAAGTAGCTTAATTACCATCATCGCCGTTGTGGTATTTAATATTGCCCTGTTCATGTTCCTACGCCGCATACGTAGCCGCGTGACGTTGAATATTAAAAGCAAAACCGCACAGCAGTGCTCTGGCTGCTCTAGCAATTCCTGCCACTAAGGACTAAACGATGATCAGCTTGCTGCAAGTAAGAGATTTGATTGCTTTATACGGGCAAGCTGACATCGCGTTACTCAGTGAACAACTCAAAACCCCAACGCCAATGATAAAAGCGATGGTGGAAAAGTTGGAAAGCTTGGGGAAAATTGAGCAGGTGGATATAAGCGCCTGCTTAACGGGCTCTAGCTGCAAAGGCTGCCCAGAAAGCACCGACTGCGCCCATTTTGTTTATAAGATAAAGTAAGCCACACAGAAGGTTGCAAGGCGCCTTTTCATAACCAATGTAACAACATCATCCCCTGAACTCCCCTGAGGCTTAGTTTTATAAGGGATCAAACCATCATGATAAAGCTCGTCATAGGTATCCCCTAATCGTTGCACTAACGCTTCAATATTGACGCTCATTTTTAATAACTAACTCTCCATCTCTTTTCCAAGCTGTCTAATAATTCAAAAGTAACCTCTTGAGCAAGCATTTTCATCTTTGGATGAAAGCTCACGATCATAGCTATAGACTCCATAGCGCGAGTTGTAATGTTTAGCTTAAACACTTCTGTTTTTCCTATGGGTATGCCTAAAATGATATCTTCTGGAGCTTGCCTTATTGGATTACCTATATGTTCATAAAACCAAACATCAGGCATCACTTGCTCTAATCCAAAAGGTATTTTATTCGGAAATACCCATTGATTTCTGACGTTATCAGGGAGCAGCGTCATGGTAATTTGCGATAACTTTTGGGACGGATTTTCAAATGCTAAGAATGTATATTCTTTTGACATTCTAAGGGTTAATACATCATCACCAGAGTTCCCCTGGGGCTTAGTTTTATAAGGGATCAACCCATCAAGATAAAGCTCGTCATAGGTATCCCCTAATCGTTGCACTAACGCTTCAATATTGACGCTCATTTGTATAATCCTTTTGCTTCGTTGAGTTCATGAATTTTGTCTAATTTTTCATCCAGTAACTTACTATCATAGCCTTCATTTTCCAGACATTCTCTGTTAGCAGCCCAATTCCGTTCAACCGCTTCCCATAAATTTTTAGCATCCAGCTCTTTTCGGCGAAGTGATAAACCACCCTCAATATCAACCCAACTATTATTACGTCCCCCATAGGTTTCACTGCATTTTTGATGTATCTCTTTCTGTATCGCAATTGAAGCCACTTGATTAGACATTTTATCTAATTGTATCTCTGTTAATGTGGGGTACTTATTTTTTAAATACATCCTAATCGCCGCCTTAGACGGAAGGTGATCGATTTCATACAACCCACCACGAGGGCGCCCTTTAAAATTATCGTAATAATCTACTTCCAAATCATCGACAGGGTCTTTTTGAAAAAACACATAGATAGCGGGCACTTCACCCAATGGGTCGACAATGACATAATCATTAAAATCCGTTTCCTGAATAGGAAGTGATTCAATCCAACCTGTTGATTGTTCTGGTATCGGACTAGGGGTTAACTCTGGCTTTTGAATTTCGGGTATTGGGTTCGGTAAACTCCACACTTTTTGCTGTTCAGGAAGCGGCGTCGGAGGTAAATAATTCCCAACACCGCCACCATCATGAATAATCGAGCCTCGCTGCCCATTATCGAGACTGAATTTTACCGCTTGAAAAGCTAAATCTGGACTTTTTGCGATCTCCTGAGCGGTATAATCGTTGTACTCTGCCGTATTATTCTGGGTATTCCAAATAAACTGCCCTTTAAAACCTTGGTCAGAAAAGGTCACAGAACCATCCTCATGGCGCTCTGCAAAACGCACACGCACACGATCTAGCCCACTGCTTGCATCCACCGCATACCCAACAATTCTCGGGCTCCCATTTTTTTCGTCCTCAATCACCCGAAAACGAACGCGTGTGGTGACTCGGCTTTTTGCCTCAGCGATTTCTCGGAGAAATTCTTCCGACGTATAATCATATTTTGATACCGTAGAGGCAGAACGCGAAAAACCGCCCACAATCGACCGCTTCTCGAATGGGCGCCCAATAACGATTCGGTCAAGCATGGCATTCCCTACGCTTGGTGAATAAAACAACCCCATTAGCGCAACGGTTATCGGATTAGGCGCTTTAACCACCTGAGAAACTATGCCGATATCTTTTGGAAACGTTGAAGAGGTAGGCTTAGGTATTGTTGCCGTTCCAGAGGGGGTAAGAATTGATTGCGCGGGAGCGAACGATAATGCGCTAGGCTCCATAAAAAATCGTAACTTCGGCACCTTGACATAAACGACCTTCATTGAAGGTCCATCACTCGTTCGGCTACTTCCATGGCCAATGTAATTATCTTCTGGCATCCCTATATCTCCTCATTAAAAACTTAAGTTAAATAAGGTAGCCTAACCCCGCTAAAATATCGTACTGAATAACCCGTATTTATCACTAACAATCAGTCAAACCCCCTGACAATTAATAAGATAAATACAGATTTAATATATAAAATTCCAAAAAAAGGTTAAATAAAAGAAAAAAACAGCGAAGACAAAAAAGCCCCACAATGGGATGGGGCTATGATGAGTAAAATAAACACAATGGAAAGCAGCCTTAGTGGCTGATGGCGCGCTTTACTCTGCCAATCGGCTTTGAAAATCCAGCAAATATTCACAAAACTCATCGGGATGTGAAATAAACGGTGCATGGGCGCTATTGCGCATAATAACGGACGGGGAGTTTGGGTAAAGCTCATCCAATACAGGCACCATCTTACGGGGCACAAGGCCATCAAGGTAACCATAAATCCGTAAGAACGGCACTGGCAGGCTTTTTAATTCTTCTCGTAAATCTTCTGTTCGTAATGATTCAAGCCCTGCATTTAATGTTTCCACCGTTGGAATAGGCTGTTCAAGCACCACCGATTTTAAGGTACGCGCATCATTGCGGGCACTTTCTGTGCCTAAGGTTTGCAATGCTAAAAAACGTTCGACAGTGCGATGAAAATCTGCGGCGAGCTGCTGCTCAAAGCCCAATAACACTTCGGGCCGAATACCCGCCCAGTCCCCATCGGCTTTAAAGCAAGGGGAAGATGCCACGGTGATCAGCCCTTGAACTTCATAAGGGTGATCCAGTGCAATGCGGCTGGCAACTAACCCCCCCAGCGACCACCCTAACCAAATGGCGTTTTTCGGGGCGTGTTCCCACAGAATATCCGCCATGGATTGAATGTTCATTGGCGCAAAATCTTGGCTTCGGCCATAACCCGGCAAGTCAACGAGATGAACACGAAAATGCGAAGCGATTCGAGGAATAATGGTTTGCCAAACTTGCGCGTTCAACCCCCATCCGTGCAGCAGCACAAGATCTTGTTTTCCTTCGCCGACGGTCTGCCAATATAGCTTTGCCATGGTTACACTCTCTTTATTCAATCAACATTTTTAACGGAATATCATCATGCTATCAATGGAAGGGGCGTGTTGGCTTTGTCATCAATCACTTAGCAAAAGCAGCCAAGGTATTTGCAGCTTTTGCCTTAAAGGCTTACCAACGATGCCGACGTGCTGCCCACGCTGCGCATTGCCCAGTGAACTCGATATGCTGCACTGTGGTCGCTGCTTAAAACAGCCCCCAGCTTGGCAACAGTTGATTACCGTCACGCCCTATAAGAACCCATTACGTAAGCTTATTCATCACTTTAAGTTTAATCAACAATCACAGCTCGCTTTTGCTTTAGCGCGCATTTTTGTTTTGTTTTGGCTACAAGGCTACCGCGAAAATGCATGGCAAAAACCCGACCTCATCATCACCATTCCCTTGCATCGTCACCGATTATGGTGGCGAGGATTTGACCACATGGCATTAATAGGCGAAAATTTATCCAGATGGTTAAATATCCCCTATTCGCAAAATTCATTACTCCGTAGTCGTGATACACTGGCGCAGATTACACTAAAACGTGAACATCGCCGAAAAAACCTAAAGGGAGCATTTACCTTAGAAACTGCGGTTTCTGGCCTACATGTCGCTGTCCTTGATGATGTTATCACGACAGGTTCGACAATGAATGCGGCAGCACAATTGTTGATTTGTGCGGGTGCACGCACTGTTGATGCGTGGTCACTCTGTCGCACCTTGTAGGAAAGGGGTAAATGGGCGTATTATAACCAACTAAAGCAGTCAACTATTATTGAGCAAATGATTATGATTAATATTACTGAAGCAGCACAGGCTCATTTTGCCAAGTTGTTGGAAAATCAAGAGCCAGGAACCCAAATCCGTGTATTTGTCATCAACCCGGGTACACCGACAGCTGAGTGTGGCGTGTCATACTGCCCACCGGGTGCCGTTGAAGCAACAGATAAGGAACTGAAGTTCGAGAAATTATCTGCTTATGTTGATGAAATTAGCGCACCTTTCTTGGAAGAAGCGGAAATTGATTTCGTTACCGACCAACTGGGCTCACAACTGACCCTTAAAGCACCAAACGCGAAAATGCGCAAAGTCTCTGACGATGCACCATTAATCGAGCGTGTTGAGTACGTTTTACAGTCACAAATTAACCCACAATTAGCCAGCCACGGCGGTCGCGTTTCCCTGATGGAAATCACCGATGAAGGCTTTGCTATCCTGCAATTTGGCGGTGGTTGTAACGGTTGTTCTATGGTCGATGTCACCTTAAAAGAAGGTATCGAAAAAGAATTACTGAAAATGTTTGATGGTGAGTTAAAAGGCGTTAAAGACCTGACTGAACACCAACGTGGCGAACACTCTTTCTACTAATTGCCACTGACATCTGGCACCTGTTTTTCTGCTTACAGGTGCCGAATTCGTTTTTATGGGGTTTTCCCCACTATATTCGGTATTTTATGGACCATTTTGAGACACTAACACCAGAGCAAGCTTATCAACACTGGTTGGAAAGCACTGCCGTACTTGTTGATGTACGTGATCCACAAAGCTTCCGCGCAGGTCATGCCAGCGGCGCTTATCACCTCACCAATGAGTCGCTGAGCCAATTTTTAGAACAAACAGATTATGAACAACCCGTTATGGTCATGTGCTACCACGGGCACAGCAGCCAAGGCGCAGCACAGTATCTAATCAATATCGGCTATGAATCTGTTTACAGCATTAATGGCGGGTTTGAAGCCTGGTTAAGGGAATATCCACAAGCCGTCACGGCGCTCTAGACGAGAAAACGCATTCATGATCCACATCACTTCCTTTGCTAACCCAAGAATGGCGCAGGCATTTGTTGACTATATGGCAGGGCAAAATATTCATTTAAGCCTTCAGCCATCTCAAGAACAAGCGCTATATGAACTTTGGTTGGAAGATGACCAATATCTTAATCAAGTCCGTCAAGAACTTGATACTTTCCTGCAAAACCCTAATGACCCGCGCTACCTTGCTGCCAGCTGGCAAACGGGTAATGCCGATACACAATTTCAATACCGCAATTTCCTCACTTGGGGCTACCTAAAAGAACAATCAGGCCCACTAACAATTGCTGTTATTCTGCTATCGATTATTGTATATCTTTGGGTAGAAATGACCGATGCACGGGAAGTATTACGTTACTTAGCGTGGCCAATTGGCGACCAACAATCCGAACTTTGGCGTTGGATAAGCCCTGCATTTGTCCATTTTTCACTGTCGCATATTGGGTTTAACCTTGCGCTATGGTGGTTTCTGGCAGGCCAAGTTGAACGCAAGCTAGGAACAGGGAAGCTCTTTACCATTTTATTAGTCTCCGCCCTGTTTAGTAACTGGGGGCAATCGCTGTTTAGCGAAAACAACTTTGGGGGCTTATCGGGTGTCGTTTATGCCTTAGTCAGCTACGTTTGGTTGACGGGTGAGCGCAACCCAGAAAGCGGTGTGAAGGTTCCCCGAGGGTTAATGATCTTCTCAATTATCTGGCTCTTTTTCGGTTACTTCGATATTTTAGGTATGCATATTGCTAATGCCGCACACACTTCAGGGTTAATTATCGGCTTATTGATGGGAGTGTGGGATAATAGGCACAGTTTTATAAAACACCAGAGTTCCAGATAATACATTTTAATAATTAGAGGCTAACGCTGTGAAACAAACCCAGAGACATGATGCAATCGTTGAACTTGTGCGTCTTCAGGGATATGTCAGTACTGAAGAACTTGTCGAGCACTTTGAGGTTAGCCCTCAAACCATCCGACGAGACCTCAATGACCTCGCTGAGCAAAATAAAATTCAGCGGCACCACGGTGGCGCAGCACTGCCTTCAAGCTCCGTAAACGCGGCGTATAATGACCGTAAAATCATGTGGTCAGACGAAAAAGCCCGTATTGCGCAGCATGTCGCTAGCCAAATTCCTGATGGCGCGACGTTATTTATTGATATCGGGACGACACCTGAAGCCGTTGCCCATGCGCTGGTTAACCATAAAAACCTGCGAGTGGTGACCAATAACCTCAACGTTGCCACGTTACTGATGCCAAAAGAAGACTTCCGCCTAATTTTAGCGGGGGGTGAAGTACGCTCGCGTGATGGTGGAATTGTCGGTGAAGCCACCCTCGATTTTATCTCTCAATTTAGATTGGATTACGGCATCCTCGGTATTAGCGGCATTGATATGGACGGCTCGCTACTGGAGTTCGATTACCATGAAGTACGAACTAAACGCGCTATTATTGAGAATTCACGCTGCGTGATGTTAGTCACCGACCACTCTAAATTTGGCCGTAATGCGATGGTCAACCTCGGTAACATGAACTTAATCGACTATTTATTTACCGACAAACAACCACCAGACAGCATTCTCAAAGTGATTGAGCAACATAACGTCCAGCTCGAACTTTGCTAATCAAATCATTAATTTCATGATGGCAGTGCCCTTGCGCTGCTATCATGTTTTTGAATATCACCGTTCTTCACAATCCCCCTATTTTTCTTTCTATTTCTCAATTCGTTTCTAATCATTATTTAACTAACGCGTTATACACAAAATAATTCGCATCACAGCTAGGCGGCAAATGAAGCTAAGCCCTAGGAGCGTACAACAAGTACGTGACTAGGGTTAGCAAGTGCAGCCAACAACGCTGTGGTGGGAAGAATGACGTGTATAAAATTTGTTATCGACATCACGCAGTTGTTATTTTTATACATTATTAGTTGGCATACTAATGGAATTTGATTACAATCAAATGAGCGAAAACGAACATTATTGAAAGTGTTTCGAACATCTCAGGGGGATGCATGGAAACTAAAGACTTGATTGTCATCGGCGGCGGGATCAACGGCGCTGGTATTGCAGCTGATGCTGCAGGTCGTGGATTATCGGTATTGCTGCTCGAAGCTCAAGACTTAGCGAGTGCAACCTCATCAGCGAGTTCAAAGCTGATCCACGGTGGCTTACGCTACCTCGAACATTATGAATTCAGATTAGTCAGCGAAGCACTAGCTGAGCGCGAAGTCCTATTACGACTGGCACCGCACATTGCGTTTCCAATGCGCTTTCGTTTACCACATCAACCTCATTTACGCCCAGCTTGGATGATCCGTATTGGTCTGTTCCTTTATGACCATTTAGGTAAACGTGTAAGCCTACCAAGTAGCAAAAGCTTAAAATTCAACCAGAACTCTGTCCTGAAACCTGAATTAACCAAAGGGTTTGAATACTCAGACTGTTGGGTTGATGATGCGCGTTTGGTTGTTCTAAACGCTCAAGAAGTAGTACGTAAGCATGGTGAAGTTCGTACTCGCACAAAAGTAACGCGTGCTTATCGAGAAAATGGCTTATGGGTCGTTGAGGCACAAGACTTACGTACAGGTGAAACTCATACTTGGAAAGCGAAAGGACTGGTTAATGCAACGGGTCCATGGGTAAAAGAATTCTTTGACGATGGTTTGAAATTAAAATCGCCATACGGTATTCGCTTAATCAAAGGTAGCCATATTGTTGTTCCACGTGCTCACGATGAACCGCAAGCTTACATCCTGCAAAACGAAGATAACCGCATTGTCTTTGTTATTCCGTGGATGGATGAGTTCTCAATCATCGGTACAACAGATGTGGAATACAAGGGCGATCCAAAAGACGTCAAGATTGATGATAAAGAAGTCAGTTATTTGCTTAAAGTGTATAACGACCACTTCAAAAAACAGTTAACGGTTGAAGATGTGGTATGGGATTACTCAGGGGTTCGCCCATTGTGTGATGATGAATCTGACTCACCACAAGCGATTACCCGTGACTACACATTAGATATTCACGATGAGCAAGGCCAAGCACCATTACTGTCTGTATTCGGTGGTAAATTAACTACTTATCGTAAATTAGCTGAAGCCGCTGTGAACAAACTGGCCACTTACTACCCGAACGCAGGTAGCCCGTGGACTAAAAATGGTCAATTACCGGGTGGTGATATCGAAGGTTGTGACCGTGATGGTTATGCACGCGTATTACGCCAGCATTATCAATGGCTTCCAGAAGGCATTGCGCTGCGTTATGCAAGAACTTACGGCAGCAACAGCAAACTCATTTTAGAAGGCGCGAATTCGCTCAGCGATCTTGGTGAATCATTCGGTGCCAACGTCTATGAAGCCGAACTGCGTTACTTAGTGAAAAATGAGTGGGTAACAGAATTAGATGATGCCATCTGGCGTCGCACTAAATTGGGCATGTGGCTGAATGATTCAGAAAAACAACGCATTGCACAATGGTTGTCAGAGCATACCTCTGCATAATCGTAAAAATCTCGTTGTTAGTACAAAGCCAGTCAAGTGACTGGCTTTTTTATATTCAAAGCCTATAGGTTGCTTAAATTGATTTTCTTTGCCTATAATATGCACGTCTTTTATTCCATCACTTAACTTAGCAGGTACTCCCTACGATGAATTAAGCACTGCCAGAAAATATTTTCCAATACCACTTTGGTATTCATTTTTCTGTTCCTGGCAGGCAACGCTATTCATCGACGCTTCTTGATAAGTCAACGACGTTGTCTGCACCCTTTATTTTTGGAGGTGCCTATGACAATAGCGTGTCACTTTTCACAACTAAATATCGAATTTAACCAAACCGCCCTGTTCCCCCCTGTAAGCGGGACGTTATCTTGCCAAAAAAATGCCTTAATTGGCCATAATGGGCGAGGTAAATCGGTGCTCATGAAGCTGCTCGCTCAAGTTCTATCACCTACACAGGGAAATGTGCATTGGAATATGCCTTTTATCCATATTAATCAGCTCACCCGCTTAACCGGCGAAACGCTGATTGATGCTTTAGGTATTACGGAGCTGTATCATGCTTTTTCTCGCATTGAATCAGGTAATGGCTCACAGCGCGATTTTGAGCAAGTAGACGACAAATGGCATTTACCATCTCAATGGCAAAGTTTATTGGATTCCGCTCGGTTACCCATTTCGATGGACACCCCTATCACCCATCTTAGCGGTGGCGAACGTACACGCCTTGCCCTATGCCGTGCCTTTTTACAGCAAGATAGCTTCTTACTGCTTGATGAACCAGATAACCATTTGGATGCAACTAGCCGTCAGTGGCTAAGCCAAAAACTGACTGAGCACCGAGCTGGTAGCCTTGTTATCTCTCATAACCGAGCACTGTTAAATGAAATGGACACAATTTTTGAACTCACCGAGAAAGGCTTGCAAGAATACGGAGGGAACTATGGGTTATATGACACCCAGAAGAATTTCGAAATTGCCTCGATTGATGCTCAAGCTGAGCGTTTAGAAAAGCGTATTAACCAAGAGAAAAAGCAGCAACAAGCCACGTTACAAAAGGCCGCTCAGCGGAAAAAGCAGGGAGAAAAAATCCGTTATGGTGGTTCTCAATCCTTGTTGCTACTCGATATGCAGAAAAACCGTGCGGAAAAAAGGCAGTCTAATGTTGCTGAACGTCATCAACGAGTGATGGATAACTTGCAAGGCCAACAACAAGAAAACCAAGAAAAAATACACCATACCAAGCAGCAAAAAATGGTCATTGACTACCAGAGCGAGGGGAAAAAAGTGACTGTTTTCGCTTCAGATCTTTGCTTACCCTATGGCCATTTATCACCGCTGTCATTCACCATATACAGTGGGGAACATTGGCATATTCAAGGTGATAATGGTTGTGGCAAATCCACTTTACTTAAGATACTTGCAGGGCATCTCCACGCTCAATCAGGTGAATCTCGTTTAAGTGGTCGTTTTTGTTATTTAGATCAGCACTTAAATTTGCTCGATAAAACGCAACCTGTTGGCGAGGCGCTACATCAATATCAACCCTCATTTACTGTTGAGCAGTGGCGAACACAACTGGGAATGTTGCGGATTCGGGGTGATAAATCCTTATTACCACTACAACAACTAAGTGGCGGCGAACAGCTCAAAGCCACACTATTAGCACTGACCCATAGCCCGAACCCACCAGCGATTTTGTTACTCGACGAGCCAGATAACCATCTGGATTTAGAATCGAAGGAATTACTGGAGGATTTATTGAATAATTACCAAGGTACATTGCTACTGGTTTCCCATGATGACGTCTTTATTGAGCGCTGCAATATTACCCACACATTAAATCTTTCTAGTGAATAGAATTATGAGCCACCTTCAAGAAAGGCGGCTCATTTTTAGTGAATAAACGTGTTTTTGACGCGGTTAGAGACTAAAAGGTACGGTATCCATAACACACAATAGAAACTACCATTAATTGCAGTGATAACATTTGAGTAATTGATTTCCATGCCGAATGCATAAGGAAAGACAAAGCGAGAAACAAACACCATCAAGGTGTATAACAACATGGTTATGATAAACAACCACTTAGCACTTTTTTTCCATTTAACTGCCGCGATAAAATTCCACAATAGTAATGCAATGATTACCCCATAACCCGTTTGTAACAGGTAATAAGCCGTTGAAAACCCTGACACATAAAAGTCGGAATCAACCTGCGTAGCGAGCGGCCATACTGTTTTCACTTGGGAGACTTCCTGCATTAGCATCATGGCCATTTTATACAACATATAAAACAGCCCAATGACTGGCCAAATCAACCAACCCCCTAGCCCTTCAAGTGTTTTTTTCGGCGCAGGTTGTGGGACGACTTGAGCGGCTACCTGTTCTAATTGAACAGTGGATTGAGAATTCTCCATTTAACGAACCTTTTTATCCTGTATTTTTGCTTCAATGTATTCTTTGAGTACAATCGCTTGGTTATGTTCTGTGTTTTTTGCGCTATACAATAGCGTCAAGTTGCCTTTCTCCGCCTGCTCAACTAACGTTTTCCACGCCTGTGTACTATTCAATTCTTCGTGATATTGCTGCACAAATTGCTCGAATTGATCGGTATGTTGATGGAACCACTTACGTAGTTCGTTAGAGGGAGCGACCTCTTTGTTCCACTCATCACACTGTAAATCAGTTTTTTTAATCCCTCTGGGCCAGAGCCTATCGACCAAGACACGGTAGCCATCATTTTCAGTTGTTGTGTCATACACTCTTTTGCAATAAATCATCATGTCACCTCTATGACGGTATTTAATTCACAAAAGTATTTTTTACACGCTTAGAAACCAAAAAATACGGGATCCAAATTGCGCAGCCAATTAAAGCACGAAGAATGTCGCGAATATCTGATGCTTCAACCTCTAAATCTAATAATGTGCCTGCCAGTATAATATCTGAAACAGTCAACACTAAAGCAAATAGCTGGAAGAAAATGTAAATTTTAATCGTGAGTTTTTTCTTCGTAAAAAAGACATAACACAAGAAAAGCAGTAAAGCGTATAAAATCGCGTTCCCTAAAAGCTCAAAATAAATAAGCTCTTTAAACAAGGGAATAAATGTCTCGGATTGAGGGTTAGTTAGCTCATCCCAATACTCAATAACCTGAATATTTTGCCCGTAAATTGCAAATGGAAGAATAATAATGGATAGCACAATTCCCAACATGGGTAAAATTAGCCAACCACCAATCCCTGTTAATTCAGGTACAGACTTAGAAGGGATTGGAGGGTTATGAGATGAACTGCAATCTTCAGTTTTCATTTCACTTCCTTATTAAATATAAACGCCATGTCATTTACGAAATAATCAATCTCATTAAGATAACATACTTGTTCACGAAAATATGAGTTACCTAATGCGTGAATACACAATATATTGGGATTAAAGAAAAATCTTATAAGGTCATCATAATGCAAACATTTACTGTTAATTTACCGCTCCCACAACCTTATCGCTCTGATGATTTTTTTGCCTTTCATTTAAGAGACCAACAAAATGTGGCGGAGATTGTTGTCGATAATTGTTTGCAAAAAGGCCTAATTTGGCAAAACCACCCAGCCAAAATTCAGCTAGCGATTGAAAACCAACAAGCGACCGTTTCTTTGGATATTGATTCTTCCAATATTTCCCCAACTGAAACAGAAATCAGCACCCTTGGGAAACACTTATTGGGCTTACATCAACCCGTTAATGAATTTGAAACGCTCTACCTAACAGACCCAGTGCTTGGCCAACTTATTGAAAAGCAAAAGGGACTAAGGATTTACCAATCCTCTAACGCTTTCGAAGCCTTAGTTTGGGCAATTATTGGGCAACAAATTAGTGTTCATGCTGCTATCGCTATCCGTCGGCGGTTTATACAAGCTGTGGGCATACAGCACTCATCGGGGATTTGGTGCTTTCCTGACATCCAACAAGTGGATTTAGTCAGTGATGATACACTCCGACAAACGGGTTTTTCGCTAGGGAAAATTGTTGCTCTTAGAGCGCTTTGTGAAGCGATTAAAACCCAACAGATTGATTTATCAATGCAAGTGACCCATGACAATGCCGATGCGGTGACAGAGCAACTGCTGAAAATTAAAGGGATTGGCCCTTGGACGGTTAGTTATGCGCTCTTACGTGGCTTTAATTATCTCGATGGCTCTTTACATGGTGATGTGGCTGTAAGACGTAACTTGCAAACATTATTAGCCAGCCAAGAGCAGCCGACAGCGAAAGAAACAGAAAAATGGTTGATGCAATTTTCACCATGGCGAGCACTCGTTGCCGCCCACTTATGGCGTAGTCAATCAGCCGCAGGTTATTAAGTAGCCGTCTATAAAGAAGAAAAGCCCAATCAATTGATTGGGCTCCTAGTCTAACTAACAGCTCGAATTAGCGCAGCCAGTTAGTTTTCACCAATTGAACGACTTCATCACCGCGCCCACTCATAATGGCTTTCAACATGTACAAGCTAAAGCCTTTTGCTTCTTGCGCGGCAATTTCTGGCGGCATTGAAAGCTCTTGTTTTGCGGTTAAAACATCCACCACCACAGGGCCATCGTGGGCAAAGGCCTCTTTAAGTGCGCCGTCGAGATCTTCGCTTTTTTCAACTCGAATGCCTTTAATACCCGCTGCATTCGCAATCGCTGCAAAGTTCGGGTTCTGCAAATCGGTCCCGGCAGTTAAGAAACCTGCGACTTTCATTTCCATCGCCACAAAGCCCAGTACCCCATTGTTATGGATGATAATTTTAACCGGTAGTTGCATTTGAGAGAGAGAAATAAAATCCCCCATTAACATGCTGAACCCACCATCACCACACATGGCAACCACTTGGCGTTTTTTATCGACCGCTTGAGCACCAATGGCTTGTGGCATCGCATTTGCCATAGAGCCGTGATTAAATGAACCGATTAAACGACGTTTACCATTCATTTTCAAATAACGTGCGGCCCACACCGTTGGCGTACCTACATCACAAGTGAAAATTGCATCATCATCAGCCAGCTCACTAATTTTAGTTGCTAAGTACTGCGGATGGATTAATCCTTCATGACCCGGCTTTGCTAGGTCGTCTAACCCTTTACGCGCTTCCTCGTAGTGTTTCAACGCGCCCTCAAGGTGCTTATTATCTTGTTTAGTTTGTAGATGCGGCTGCAAAGCATCCAGAGTTGCTTTAATATCACCAATCAACCCCATATCGATATGGCAGTGAGAACCTAAGCTCCCTGCATTGATATCAATTTGAATAATTTTTGCATCATTTGGGTAGAAAGGGCGATATGGGAACTGTGTTCCAAGTAACACAACAGTGTCAGCATTCATCATTGCGTGGTAACCCGATGAAAAGCCGATTAAACCTGTCATCCCTACAGTGTAAGGGTTATCCCATTCAATATGTTCTTTACCTCGCAGTGCGTGAACAACGGGCGCTTTTAACGTTTCTGCCAGCTTGATCACTTCATCATGTGCGCCTGCACAGCCATTACCACAGAATAATGTAACATTTTTAGATTCATTCAGCACTTGTGCTAATTGTTCGATTTCTGAACGCTGTGGCATGATCAATGGCGCTTGTGGTTGATACCATGTGTCTTTAGCGGTCTCAGGTGCCTCTTTTAATGCAATATCCCCCGGAATGACAACAACAGATACCCCTTTGTTCAAGATTGCTTTGCGCATTGCAATGCCAAGCACTTGTTGAATTTGCTCTGGATTCGATACCATTTCGCAATAATGGCTACATTCACGAAATAACTCTGTTGGATGTGTTTCTTGGAAATAATTACTGCCAATTTCGCTTGACGGGATATGCGCCGCAATCGCCAATACCGGAACTCGGTTGCGATGGCAGTCATATAATCCATTGATAAGATGCATATTTCCTGGCCCACAAGAGCCTGCACAAACGGCTAACTGCCCTGTAAGCTGGGCCTCTGAGCCCGCAGCAAATGCAGCAACTTCCTCATGACGAGTGCCTAACCATTCAATTGCCCCTTGGCGGCGCAAACTGTCGGTTAAGCCATTCAATGAATCCCCAGTAACGCCCCAAATACGTTTAACACCTGCATTATCAAGCACTTTTGCAATATAGGATGCAACACTCTGTTTTTTCATAATGGCACTCTTCTCAGTCGGAGGTCATACATGCAATATTATTGTTTGCTAAAATACCACACGTACCCTTTTAGAAACCCAATAAAATTTATTTTCAATCTTATCGCATTCTCTGATTATCAAACTTATTTACAATCATTTATTTGATTGTAACCAAGTCAATTATCCATTCCTACTTATCAAACCCATTATAAAACAGAACGACACAATCCTCCGTTATTATCAAAAGAAGATGATAATAACGGAATAAATCAAGAGTTTATTTTCTATATAAATGACCAAAATAAGAATATCGCAAAATGACTGATATAATTATCTAATCAGTTTCCGAACGGCTACATTATACTTTCCACAATAAAACACTAGTTTGATAACCTGCACCTAATGACCAGAAAATAATAAAATCACCATCATGAAGTAGCCCTTTTTTTAAACGGTGTGCATAGGCAACAAATGGGCTATTTCCCCCCGTATAACCATACTCATCGCCAATATACTCAATATTACTCCAAGAAATATTCAATCCTTTTTTTATCTTTTCAATATTCACTTTTGATAGTTGAGAAAAGAAAAAACAGCGAATATCTTGTAATTTAAGGTGATGTTTTTCAAGTTGATATTTAATACCTTCGATAGCAAAGCCTAAACTTTGAATACCCGTAAAGTTATTCCAATAAAGCTTTTCTGTCTGCATATTTGTACAGTGAGAAACGCCATGACGAGGGAAAACAATGGTGTCCACAAACTGACTATCTGTAAAATAAATGCTATCAATTAACCCAGCACCTGAATTATCTTCAACTTTCTCTAAAACCATAGCAACAGCCGCATCTCCCATTAAGGCTTCAGGCATTAAATCATTTGGATTCGTAAAACGAGAAAAAAGATCAGCTGAAATAATTAATGCCTTACGATAAGCAGCTTTAGATTTTAACATCATGAATGCTTGCTCAAATATCGTTATCATTCCTAAACAGTTACTGTTCATATCAATGCATACACAACTATGCTTAATGTTTAATTCTTTATGTAAACGAATAGCATGAATTGGCGAAATACACTCAAGCGTTGTAGATGCAAAAAGAATAATATCAATATTCTCATCTTGAATAATAGGTTTAGCAGCCTTAATTGACATGGTTAAGACATTTTCATTTATCGACTCCGCAATATAACGTTTATTACGACCAAATGACGCTAACATTCTCTCTGTATTTTTTATTTCTGGATATTTCCCAATGAAATAATCATTCCCCCTAACTTTTGATGGGTGATAAACATTAATCGCAGATACTTTCACTGAAGTATTCATATCATTATCTCCTATACTCACAGAATATTTAGCATAGAAGAACTCAGAAAAAATAAAATCTAACCAGATGATTATTAATGATTTTATAGTTACACCAAAGAGTTATGAGCCTCGTATATTATCGACATAAATAACGGGTTGGTATAAATCTAACAATCTAAAATAAAACGCTAAAGAATCAGTTAACTCAGAATGAAAAGCCATCAATTTTACATTTTCAAGATTTTAATGTATCATAGGTGACCTGTTTGGTTATTTTCAGGTGGTTATTTTGCTTTACTTACAAAAGAATATTTCCTATTTTGCCCTCTATTCCCGCTGTATCGCCCCTTTATTTAGCGTCACTATAAATACTTAATACTTATCAAATACTCATACAGCGTCTATTCTAAATAATAAGATTTTTACGTTATTAAAGTATGAAAATCCACACCTTAAATGCGATTGATCTGGTTATTGAAATTCAAATAAGAGGATGGTTTTATGAAGTTCAAAAAGAAAAAAGAAAAACCCTTAAATATTAATGACATTACAATCATTGATGATGGTAAATTAAAAAAAGCAATTACTGCTGCTTCACTGGGTAATGCGATGGAATGGTTTGACTTTGGTGTATACGGCTTTTTAGCCTACGTCTTAGGTCAGGTTTTCTTTCCGGACGCATCACCGAGCGTTCAGATGATTGCTGCACTAGCAACATTCTCCGTTCCCTTCTTAGTTAGGCCATTAGGGGGGGTGGTATTTGGTATCTTAGGCGATAAATATGGCCGACAAAAAGTGTTGTCGATGACCATTATTATTATGGCGATAAGTACCTTCTGTATTGGTCTCATCCCATCTTATGAAAGCATTGGTATCTGGGCACCCATTTTGTTATTGGTTGCCAAATTAGCGCAAGGCTTCTCTGTGGGCGGTGAATATTCAGGAGCTGCAATCTTTGTTGCCGAGTATTCCCCCGACCGTAAACGTGGTTTTATGGGGAGCTGGTTAGACTTCGGTTCTATTGCGGGCTTCGTGCTGGGTGCTGGCGTGGTTGTCCTGATTTCCAGTATTGTTGGGGAGGCGAACTTCCATGATTGGGGTTGGAGAATTCCATTCTTCTTAGCCTTACCTTTAGGGATCATTGGGTTATATCTACGTCATTCCCTTGAAGAAACACCCGCTTTCCAACAGCACATTGAATCACTGGAAAAACAAGATAAAGCCAATATTCAAAATCCGCCAAAAGTTTCTGTGCGCGAAGTGGTATCTAAATATTGGAAAAGCTTATTAATTTGTGTTGGCTTAGTCATTGCAACTAACGTCACGTATTACATGCTGCTGACTTACATGCCAAGTTATTTATCACATAACCTGAATTATTCAACTGACCATGGTGTGCTAATTATTATCGCCATTATGATTGGGATGCTGTTTGTTCAGCCTGTAATTGGCTTAACCAGTGACAAAATTGGCCGTCGTCCGTTTGTCATCATTGGTAGTGTTGGTTTAGTATTCTTGGCTTACCCTGCTTTTATGCTAATTAACAGCGGCTCAGTTGGGTTAATTTTTGTTGGGTTACTGATCCTAGCGGTATTGCTGAACTGTTTTACTGGGGTCATGGCATCAATTTTACCCGCGATTTTTCCAACACATATTCGTTATAGTGCCTTAGCCATCGCCTTTAATATTTCGGTATTAATTGCAGGTGCGACACCAACTGTTGCAGCATGGTTAGTTGAATCCACCACGGATTTATATATGCCAGCCTATTACTTGATGGTGATTGCATTGATTGGTTTATACACGGGTATTCGTATGCCAGAAACAGCAAACAAGCCATTACGTGGTGCGACGCCAGCGGCATCGGATAAAGCAGAAGCGAAGGAAATCTTAAGTGAGCACTTTGACAATATTGAGCAAAAAGTCGAAGATATTGAGCAACAAATTGCTGAACTTGAGAAAAAACGCCAGTCGTTAATTAATCAGCACCCTAAATTGGATTAACATCACAACGCGAGGAGGAAAGCGATGGCAGCGAAGCAGGTTTGTCATCTTATTTGGTTTCGTCATGATTTACGCGTTACCGATAATAAAGCGCTTTCCTCGGCCTGCGCTGACCCGCAGGCCAATGTTATTGCCCTCTACACCGCAACACCAGAGCAATGGCAACAACATGATGTTTCTGCGCGGCAAATCGCTTTTATTCACCAAAACCTCGTCGAATTACAACGCTCCCTTGCCCAGCTAGGCATTCCACTTATTTGCCATACCGCCGCACATTTTGCCGATGCTGCTACATGGGTACTGGATTACGCCAAAGAACAGCAGGCCGATGCCCTGTTTTTCAATCGGCAGTATGAATGGAATGAAAAAAAACGCGATGAATGGCTGATAGAACACGCACCACCAATGCATATCCACGCTTTTGATGATGCGTTGTTACTCCCTCCAGGCGCAGTCACTAACCAAAAAGGCGAAATGTACCAAGTTTATACCCCGTTCCGCCGTGCTTTTCTCACTCAACTCACCGTCACTGGCTGCCGTTCATTACGCGCCCCTGACAAACGTTCAAAGCCATTAAATATTGAAAAAAATCTATCGCTATTTCCTCATGAGCATCAAGAAATCGGGCAATCTTTTCCTGCGGGCGAACAAGCCGCTTTAAAGCAGCTCAGGCAGTTCTGTGCTAAAAAAGTTGCAGATTACCAACACGATAGGGATTTTCCCGCCATTGATGGTACCAGCCAGTTATCGCCGTATCTCGCCATTGGGGCGCTATCACCTCGCCAGTGCTTCAATCGCTTACAAGCTGAAAATCTACAGGTTCTTGACTACCCTGATAGCGGCGCTTTCACTTGGTTAAATGAATTAATTTGGCGTGAATTTTATACTCACCTTTTAGTGGCCTTTCCTCACTTGTGCCGCCACCAGCCGTTTATTCAATGGACGCAATATATTCATTGGAATGATTCACCTACCGATTTTGAAGCATGGAAAAGCGGGAAAACGGGTTACCCAATTGTTGATGCGGCCATGCGGCAGCTGAATAACACTGGCTGGATGCATAATCGGTTACGGATGATTGTGGCAAGCTTCTTAGTGAAGGATTTACTCATCGATTGGCGAAAAGGGGAAAAATACTTTATGACCCAACTCATTGATGGAAGTTTAGCGGCCAATAACGGCGGTTGGCAATGGTCAGCCTCTACAGGTGTGGATGCCTCCCCTTGGTTTCGCATTTTCAACCCCACCACACAAGGGAAAAAGTTTGATGCACAAGGCACGTTTATCCGCCATTGGCTCCCTGAATTAAGTGATGTCCCTGATAAACACATCCATACCCCACACGAATGGGCAGAAGAAAACAATATAGCCATTGATTACCCGAAGCCTATTGTCGACCACAAACAAGCGCGTTTAAACACGCTAGAAGCGTTTGAAGCAGGTAAACGCAATAGTCTTAAATACGATAAATAGCAAAGTTATTATTTGTGTTAAGGGGTATTATGCAGGCCTAATGATAAGGAGATGCAATCGATGAGCGTAATTTTACAGGTAGACTTCCCATACCAAGGCCCATGGGGCGAAGAAATGACTGCGGCAATGAATGATTTGGCTGAGTCAATCAACCAAGAACCCGGTTTTATCTGGAAAATTTGGACTGAAAACCAACAAACCCAAATGGCGGGCGGTGTTTACCTGTTTGCTTCCGAACAAGAGGCAAAAGCTTACTTAGCCAAACATAGCGCGCGTTTAAAAGCCTTTGGTGTGCCTGATGTCAGGGGTGAAATTTTTGCAGTGAATACCGCGCTCAGCCAACTCAACCAAGCGCAGTTTATTGCAAAATAAGGGCTTATTGGCGATGAAATTCAAACAGCATTACATCAGAGGTAAATGAACCGTCTGCTTGTACTGCAAAATGCTGTTTTGCTTCATCGCTCAGTGTATTTTGGAATTGACGAATAGCCTCAACCAATGGTTGTGGCGTTCGCATCCGCTCGACCCAACTGGTAAACTCAAGGGGTAAGCGAAAGCTTTGCACTGCACTAACAAATAGCCCTGCATTATTAAACATCCCAGACCATTCCCCTGCGGAATAATCACAAATATGCGACGTATCCCTTAGTACTTCAACGGTTTGCAGGTAAATATCCAATAATGGATGGCCTGGCGAGACGACATCGATAAAAATACCTTTTCCACCGACTTTCAGCACACGGTGAACCTCACGCAGCGCTTTTTCAACATCATGCCAATGGTGCGCAGAATAGCGGCTAATCACCCAATCAAAATGATTGTCCGCAAACGGTAATTGCTCTGCCGTGCCTTTGCAAGTCGTTATATTGGTTAACTGGCGCTCCTGCGCACTCTTCGCCACAACACTCAGCATCGAGTCAGACAAATCATATGCAGTGACCGATTTCACCTGTGGCGCCGCACAAAAACTCGCATGCCCTGCACCACAACCGAGATCAAGGATGCTTTCATCCTGACAACCCTGTAGCCGCTGCTGCAAGGCGAGTAAGTCCTCACCTTGGGCATGGACTGCACTGGTTAAATAGGCGTTGGCTTGCTCATCAAATTGTTGATAAACCGCTTGATGGTGCGTTTTCATCTCTGTTTCCTTACATTCTGTTGGTCATTTCCCCATCACAACAGAAAATGATTGAAAAAGCACCTATTTGTTCACCACAAATTTATAGCAATTATTGATTAATGGAAGTCCCCTTGACGACGTTCCACCAGCGTCAAAATGCTATAAAGCGCTACAGCTGTATCATCTTGGTTAAAGACTTGCACATCCCATTCAACGACACCATTCGGTTTATCTTCTGCGATTTTTTGGGTTTTTTTAATTTTTTTCTTGCACGTTAGGCGAACTTGAATGGTATCACCGATTTTGACAGGCTCAATAAAACGCAAGTTTTCCATCCCATAATTCGCGATAACAGGGCCAACGCCTGCATCAACAAATAAGCCTGCCGCCGCTGAAACCACAAAATAACCGTGTGCGATGCGCTCACCAAATAAGGATTGCGCCGCGCCGATTTTATCCACGTGAACATAGAAATTATCACCACTCAGGCAAGCGAAATTTGCAATATCTGCTTCTGTCACAGTGCGCCTTGCGGTGAGCAAGGTATCGCCAATCACTAAATCTTCGAAATATTTTCTAAAAGGATGAACAACATCGGCAACGGTATCTGCACCACGGAGCCATTGCTGGTTAATGGCGGTTAACATTGATGGGCTCCCCTGAATGGCTGTGCGCTGCATATAATGCTTCACCGCTCTCAACCCACCAAGCTCCTCCCCACCGCCTGCACGCCCTGGCCCACCATGTACTAAAAGAGGTAATGGCGAACCATGCCCTGTGGACTCTGTTGCTGATGCTTCGTTTAGCACCAACATGCGTCCATGTGCTCGCGCACTCGCACGGATCACAGATTGAGCCACTTGCGCATCCGCTGTCACTAATGTGCCTGCAAGGCTACCGCCCCCTAAAATGGCGAGCTGCACCGCTTGCTCAAGGTTTTCGTAACTCATCAGTGTGGAAACGGGGCCAAAAGCCTCAGTTTCATGAACAGCTAAAGATTTAAAGGGTTCCGCGCAATATAATAAGGTAGGTGGGTAAAAAGCTCCGTTTTGGCTATCCGCACCAATGACATCTAATTGTTCGAACTGCCCACCGCAGAGCACCTCACAACCATTGCTACGCAGATAATCCACTTTAGCTTGCACATCTTGCCGTTGCTCTAAATTAATTAACGCCCCCATACGAACCCCATCAACCGCAGGGTCACCCATTGTGGTACCTGATAAGCGTTTGAGTAGTGCTTGTTTAACATTTTCTAGTTGATTTTTCGGCACGATAATACGGCGGATTGCCGTACATTTCTGCCCCGCTTTCGCGGTCATTTCGCGAGTAATTTCTTTAATAAACAAGGCAAATTCAGGCTGTCCTGGTTGGACGTCATTACCTAAAATTGCACAGTTCAGCGAGTCGGCCTCCATAGTAAAAGGCACTGATTTCTCAATAATTCGGGGGTGCGATTTAAGCTTTTGCCCTGTTGAGGCAGATCCTGTGAACGTTACCACATCCTCAAAATCAAGGTAATCAAACATATCCCCAACACCGCCACAAACTAGCTGAATAGCCCCTTCAGGGACAAGGCCGCTATCGGTCATCAATTTCACCATTGCTTGGGTAACTTGGGCTGATGCCGTTGCGGGTTTGATGATGGCTGGCATACCCGCTAACCATGTAGGAGCTAGCTTTTCTAACATTCCCCAGCACGGAAAGTTAAAAGCGTTAATATGCAAAGCCACGCCACGGCGGGATGTCAAAATATGGTGGCCAATAAATTGCCCCTGTTTAGACAAGGGAATCATATCGCCTTCAGGCCAAATAGTGTCATCGGGAAGCTCTCTACTTGCTAACCCTGAATAGGCGAACAACGTCCCGATCCCCCCTTCAATATCCACCCAGCTATCTGCTTTTGTTGCCCCAGTTTGCGCAGAAATCGCATAGAGCTCGGCTTTATGTTCCAACAAATACTTGGCAACCGCTTTTAACATCTGGCCCCGCTGCTGAAATGTCATCTCAGACAACGTTTTGCCCCCCACATTCCGCCCATAGGCCAAGCTCTCGGATAACGGGAGCCCTTCTGTTGTCACTGCATATAAAGCTTGGTTAGTAAGTGCATGGTAAATCGTCCGCTCCTTACCCTTACCCTGTACCCACTTCCCCATAATGTAACTTGTTAAATGCTGCATATCCGTCTCCAGAAACAAAGGCAATAAACAAAATTGATAATTAAATATGTATCATAAAAACAATCATAGATGCTAATTTAAATTTAACAAATTAAGAACAAATGCGTTATAAACCTGTCTATCCATTAAATCCACATAAAAAAAGGTATTTTTATCACCTTGATTTAATTAAGCTTAGTTTAAAACCTTGTGAAGCTCATCGCAAAACCAAGTTAATGAATATTGATATTTTTGTTAAGTATTCCTAGCATTAATGTTAAATAAACATGATTCGACATTTTAAATTAAATTAAAATTTACGAATCACTTAATGGAAAAATCAATGAACGATATCAATCAGGCTAGCTTCGAAGCCAAAATCGAAGCAGATATTTCCATCGAACCCAAGGATTGGATGCCCGATGCATACCGACAGAATCTTATCCGCCAAATAGGCCAACATGCTCACTCTGAAGTCGTAGGAATGCTTCCAGAAGCCAACTGGCTAACGCGGGCACCCACACTGCGTCGCAAAGCGATATTACTGGCCAAAATTCAAGATGAAGCAGGCCACGGCCTTTACCTCTATAGCGCCGCAGAAACCCTTGGCTGCACTCGCCAAGATATCTACCAAAAGCTGCTTGATGAAAAAATGAAATATTCCTCCATTTTTAATTACCCCACCTTAAGTTGGGCAGATATCGGGGTAGTTGGCTGGCTAGTAGATGGCGCCGCAATTGTGAACCAAGTGGCGCTGTGCCGCGCTTCATATGGCCCTTATGCACGTGCCATGGTGAAAATTTGTAAGGAAGAGAGCTTCCACCAGCGCCAAGGCTACGAAGCGGCTATGGCACTGGCACAAGGCACTGATGAACAAAAGGCAATGCTACAAGATGCGATAAACCGCTTCTGGTGGCCTGTTCTGACCATGTTTGGTCCAAATGATTCTGATTCCCCGCACAGTGCTCAAAGTATGGCGTGGAAAATCAAACGTTTCAGTAATGACGAGCTGCGCCAAAAGTTTGTCGATAACACGGTGCCACAAGTTGAAGCACTCGGTATGACCATCCCTGACCCCGATTTGATTTGGAACGACGAGCTGGGTCACTACCGCTTTGGGGAAATTGACTGGGCAGAATTTTACCAAGTGATTAAAGGTAACGGCATTTGTAACCATGAGCGCCTTGGTGCAAAGCGCAAAGGTTGGGAAGACGGTGCATGGGTACGTGCAGGCGCAATGGCACATAGCCGCAAGCAAAAAACCGTGAAATCCGCTGCTTAAATGACTGACTGATGCCCAAAAAAGGAAAATACCATGAGTAACCAAGATTGGCCTTTATATGAAGTTTTTGTTCGCAGTAAACAAGGCTTAGCCCATCGTCATGTGGGAAGTTTGCATGCCGCAGATGACCAAATGGCGCTGGAAAATGCCCGTGATGCCTATACTCGACGCAGCGAAGGGTGCTCCATTTGGGTCGTCAAAGCGGCGCATTTAATTGCATCGCAGCCAGAAGATAAAAGTACATTCTTTGACCCCGCGGACACCAAGGTTTACCGCCACCCGACGTTTTATACCATCCCTGATGGCATTAAGAACATGTAAGGAGTTGTCCATGAACCAACAAGAACAGCTCCATCATTACACATTACGACTCGGTGACTCACCCTTAATTCTGGCTCAGCGCTTGTGTGAGTGGTGTGGACATGCACCTGAAATTGAAATCGACCTTGCGCTATCCAATATTGGCCTTGATTTACTGGGGCAAGCTCGCAATTTTTTAAGCTACGCTGCCCAGTTAAAAGGCGCTGACTGTGATGAAGATAAACTGGCCTTTTTGCGTGACGAACGTCAATTCAGCAATTTGTTACTCGTTGAGCAGCCAAATAATGGTTTTGACGACACATTAGTGCGCCAGTTCTTTATGGATGCTTATCACGTCCCATTATATGAAGCCTTGATTCATAGTTGCGATGAACAAATTTCGGCTATCGCAGAAAAATCCCTCAAAGAGGCTATTTACCACCTCCGTTTTAGCCGTAATTGGATGATCCGTTTAGGGGATGGCACCGAAGAAAGCCACCGACGGATCCAACGTTCCATTAATGAATTATGGCGCTTTACCGGTGAGCTTTTTCACGCAGATAACATTGAAATTGCCCTCAGTGAAGCGGGTCTTGCCGTTGACCCACGTTCTTTGAAAGACACATGGTTAGCCACCATCACGGAAACCTTTGATAACGCCACACTTAGCGTACCTGAGAAAAACGCTTACCGTTTAGGGGGCAAGCAAGGCAGCCATACTGAACATCTCGGCCTGCTCTTAACGCAATTGCAATTTATGCAACGCGCTTACCCAAATAGCCAGTGGTGATGCAGTGGAACAGAGACTGCAACTAAACGAGCTTCAATCACCCCAAGTTCATCAGATCTGGCAACAGCTGCATCAAATTCCCGATCCTGAGCTGCCTGCACTCTCTATTACTGATCTTGGCATGATCCGCAATGTGCTTCCAAGCCATCACGGGTGGAAAGTTATTTTTACACCCACGTATTCAGGTTGCCCAGCCACCGAGTTTTTAATCAATGAAATTAAAACGGTTTTGGGTGACGCAGGCTTTGAACAAATTGATATCGAGGTGGTGCTAACCCCCGCATGGACAACCGACTGGATGAATCAAGATGCCAAAAAGCGCTTACGCGAGTTTGGTATCGCACCGCCACAAGGCACCGCTTGCGAGCACCCAGAACACAAAGGGGCGATTCGCTGCCCACGCTGTGATAGCGAACAGACTGAAAAAATTAGTGAATTTGGTTCAACCGCATGCAAAGCATTGTATAAATGCGCCGAATGCTTAGAGCCGTTTGATTACTTTAAATGTATTTAGGGGCATTCATATGACTGTATTTCATCGTTTAAGCATTGCAGCTATTGAGCGCGACACCCCCGATGCGGTTGCAGTGACGTTCAATGTTCCTGACGCCTTGCGCGAACAATATCGCTATCGCCCAGGGCAACACCTCACCTTAAAAGCCGCCATTAATGGTGAAAATTTGCGCCGCTGCTACTCCATTTGCAGCTCCCCCGACGAAGAGACACTAAAAATTGGTGTAAAAGCTATTTATGAAGGCCGATTTTCCAATTTTATCAACCAACAACTGAATGTCGGCGATAGCCTTGATGTGATGATCCCGCAGGGGCAGTTTGGTTACCAGCCTGAAACACATACCCATGCGCACTACCTCGCCGTTGCAGCAGGCTCTGGGATCACCCCTTTGCTTTCCATCATTAAAGCCACATTGCAAACCGAGCCTAAAAGCCATTTTGTGTTGATTTATGGTAACCGTAATAGCCGCTCAGTAATGTTTAAAGAGAGCATTGCGGACTTAAAAAACCGCTTTGCTGCGCGTTTTCAAGTGCTTTATCTCTTTAGCCAAGAACCTCAAGATAGCGAACTTCTTAGCGGCCGCATTAGCCAGAAACAACTTTCTGCGTTAGGCAATACATTGTTAAATTTCAAACAATTTGACCGTGCGTTTATCTGTGGCCCTGAAAGCATGATGGATGAAGTGCATGACACCCTTGTCAATTACGGCATGCCAAAAGAATTCGTTCACACTGAGCGCTTCAACACATCAGGGGCAAAATTTAAACCGACTTCAGCGAAGTCTAATGAAACACGCCAAGTCAGTATTCACCTCGATGGGCGCACCTTAGATATCAGTATGGACAGCCAAGATGACAGCATTTTGGATGCAGCATTGCGACAAGGTGCCGACCTGCCATACGCATGTAAAGGGGGCGTGTGCGCAACTTGTAAATGCAAATTGCGCTCAGGGGAAGTGGAAATGGGCGTCAATTACAGCCTCGAACCAGACCAAATCGCCGATGGGTACATCTTAAGCTGCCAAGCATGGCCGAAGGGCGATGGCGTTGTTTTAGACTTTGACGTATAGGAGGCGTAATGGAAAATCCGTGGATTTTATCTCAACAAAACCAGCACGTTCTCACACTAACGTTGAACCGCCCCGACGTGCGCAACGCGCTCAGCACACCGTGCCTTGAACTACTGGTAAAGCACCTTGAAGCGGCTGATAACAACGCAGAAATTGGGGCGATAGTGATCGCAGGCAACCCACGATTCTTTGCAGCAGGCGCCGACCTTAAAGAGCTGCAACAACAAACTATCGCCAATGCGATGATGGATAAACGCCCTCAAATGTGGCGCCGTTTATCCATGATATCAAAACCTATTATTGCTGCCGCCAATGGATATGCACTTGGAGCGGGTTTCGAACTGCTCCTCGCCTGTGACATGGTGATTGCAGGGGGATCCTCCCGTTTTGGGTTACCCGAAATTACCCTAGGTTTAATGCCTGGAGCGGGTGGTACACAGCGTTTAATCCGCACTGTGGGCAAATCTTTAGCGATGCAAATGGTGCTGACAGGGGAACCGATTAATGCCAAACATGCACTCCAAGCGGGTTTAATCAGCGAAATTTGCGTCGATGACCTCGTGGTCGAACGTGCCCAACAGCTTGCACAACGTATTGCAACCCACGCACCTTTAGCCGTACGCGCAGCAAAGGCAGCCTTAGTTCACGCCCAAGATAGTCACCTTACTGAGGGGTTACAGCTAGAGCGCCAATATTTTGTGGCCTTAGCAGGTACGCAAGATCGCCAAGAAGGGATCGATGCCTTCTTCGAAAAACGCCCACCTCAGTTTACAGGACAATAACCATGACAAACGAAGCGATGATCCTCACCGTACTGGAGAATGGCGTTCTCACCATCACCTTAAACCGCCCTGATAGGCTCAATAGCTTTAACGATGAAATGCACCGCCAGCTAAGTGATGCCGTCAAAATTGCAGAACGTGACGACTCCGTACGTTGCTTAGTGATCACGGGTGCAGGCCGCGGCTTTTGTGCAGGGCAAGATCTCAACGATCGTAATGTCAGCGTGGATAGCGAAGCGCCTGATCTAGGCTTTTCTGTGGAAACCTACTATAACCCGTTGATCCGCCGCCTCACCGCCTTACCAAAACCGATTATTTGTGCCGTCAATGGTGTCGCCGCAGGGGCAGGCGCGGCTATCGCATTGGCTGGGGATATCGTGATCGCTGCCAAAAGCGCGAGTTTTATTCAATCATTTTGCCGCTTAGGTCTGGTTCCTGACTCAGGCGGGAGCTGGTTTTTACCCCAACTCGCTGGCCACGCCAGAGCCATGGGTATGGCATTATTGGGGGACAAAATCAGTGCAGAGCAAGCACTGCAATGGGGAATGATTTGGCAGGTCACTGAAAATGAAGCGCTCACCGATACCGTTTTGCAACTTGCTCAACGCCTTGCGATACAACCCACCTACGGCCTTGGTCTGATCAAAAAAGCCATTTACTGCGCAGCGACCAACACCCTAGACGAACAGCTAGACCTTGAACGTGATTTGCAGCGTTTAGGGGGACGTAGCGAAGACTATCGCGAAGGGGTAAATGCTTTTTTAAACAAACGCGAACCACAGTTTAAGGGGCGATAACCATGACACTCCCTTTGAATTATGCCATCAAGACAGTCGCCGTTATCGGCGCTGGCACCATGGGTATTGGTATTGCACAAGTGGCCGCCACTGCGGGCCTCACCGTTTTACTGTTTGATGTGAACCAAGATGTATTAAACCGTTCACTAAACACCATGGCGCAACGTTTGCGTAAACGAGTCGAACAAGGGAAAGCTGAGTCGAAAACCGCAGAAGCGCTCATAGCCAACATTCATGTTGTTAAAAGCTTATCTGAGTTTTCGAGCGCTCAGCTTGTTATTGAAGCTATTGCGGAAAAACTCGCAATAAAACAAGCTATTTTCGGTGAACTTGAAGATATTTGCCACGAATCAACGATATTTGCCAGTAACACCTCTTCATTGTCGATTACGGCGATTGGTTGCCAATTGAAATACCCTGAACGGCTTGCTGGATTGCACTTTTTTAACCCCGCCCCAGTGATGAAATTAGTTGAGGTCATCCGTGGCTTAGAAACATCGCCTGAAGTGATTGAACAATTGAAAGCATTAACTCTCTCATGGGGGAAAGTACCTGTAATTTGCCGCTCAACACCCGGTTTTATTGTTAACCGTGTTGCGAGGCCTTTTTATGCAGAGACCTTACGCGCCCTTGAAGAGAAAGTTGGCACCCCTGCCACGCTAGACAGCGCACTGCGCGATGCCGGTGGCTTCGCGATGGGGCCATTACAACTCACTGATTTAATTGGTCATGATGTTAATTATGCCGTGACGGAATCTGTATTTCAGGCATTCGGTTATGACCCTCGCTTTCAGACCTCATTAATGCAATTGGAATTAGTACAAGCGGGGCATTTTGGCCGTAAATCAAAACAAGGTTTCTATCACTATGATGATAAACCACACTCTACCGCGTCATTTGCAGCAAAAGTGCACCTTAGCCACCCTCAAGATGTAGAAATTCGTGGCAATTGGCAGATATTTCCTGAGTTTGCGCAGCTTTTATCTGAAAGTGGGATCTCACTCGAAGGATTAGCACAACAATCAAATCAATCCCCCACCCTCATTGTTAATGACGTTATTATTATGCTAACAAATGGTGAACTGGCGTCATATTATGCGCAACAAACTAATCAAGCGGTAGTTCTCTTTGATTTATCAGCAAATTACCTTGCCGCAACAGCCATCACATTAACCTTCGCAGCACAAAACAGTGCGCAACAAAACCAGCACGCGGTTGCCTTTTTCCAGTCACTTGGAAAAAACGTGATTGTGCTACCTGACTACCCAGCTCTCTTAACAATGAGAACCGTTGCGATGTTATGCAATGAAGCACTCGATGTGGTGAATAAAGGGGTGGCGACCGTGCCAGATACCGACAATGCCATGCGATTTGGCGTGAACTACCCCAAAGGCCCATTGGCTTGGGGGGCTCAACTGGGTTGGTCACGCGTGTTATCGGTACTCGAGCAACTCGCACAGTTTTATGGGGATAACCGTTATCGGCCCAATCCATTACTTAAGCAATTAGCTGCGGGTTATCAGTCTTTATCTTTCAAGGAGTTGCTATGATCTCAGTACCGAATATCACCACTGCTCAGCAATCCGCTCACATTATGTATCGTGATGATGCATGCGCAAAAGCAATGGGTATGTCGATTGAAAAAGTCGAAGATGGCTTTGCGCAATTAAAAATGCCCATCACAGCAAAGATGCTTAATGGTCATAAAACCTGCCATGGCGGGCAATTGTTTAGTCTCGCCGACACCGCATTTGCTTACGCCTGCAATAGCCAAGGGTATGCTGCTGTTGCGTCGATGTGCTCAATTGATTTTGTCCGCCCAGGCTTTGAAGGGGACTTACTGACAGCGACCGCAACAATGAAGCACCAAGGTAAGCGCAATGGGCTATACGAAGTCGAGATAATTAACCAAAACGGAAAAATACTCGCCTTATTCCAAGGTCGCTCTCATCGCTTAGGGCACCATTTAGAGGAAAATCACCATGATTGATGCTTATATTTGTGATGGTGTTCGTACGCCAATAGGCCGTTATGGCGGTGCACTTTCTTCCCTGCGCCCTGATGACCTTGCAACTTTGCCATTAAAAGCCTTGATGGCAAGGCACCCACAGTTAGATTGGTCACTGACCGATGATATTATTTTAGGTTGCGCAAACCAAGCGGGTGAAGACAATCGCAATGTCGCCCGCATGGCGGGTTTATTGTCTGGTTTACCCATTTCCGTTTCAGGCACGACCATCAACCGCTTATGTGGCTCAGGGTTGGATGCTATCGCACTTGCCGCACGAAGTATTAAAGCAGGTGAATCTGGGTTAATGATTGCAGGCGGCGTCGAGTCGATGAGCCGCGCGCCTTTTGTAATGGGAAAACAGGAATCTGCTTTTTCACGCCAAGCACAAGTTTTTGATACCACAATCGGTTGGCGGTTTATCAACCCATTAATGGAACAACAATGTGGTACTGACTCAATGCCAGAAACGGCAGAAAATGTGGCAGAAACCTACCAAATCAGCCGTGAAGACCAAGATGCATTTGCGCTGCGTAGCCAACAACGCACTGAAATTGCTAAAATTAATGGTATTTTTGCGCAAGAAATTGTTCCCGTCACCATTAAACAACGCAAAGGCGAAATACGGGTCACCGAAGATGAACACCCTCGTGCAGAAACCACCTTTGAGCAACTACAAAAGCTGAAAACGCCGTTTCGTGAAAATGGCACGGTAACTGCGGGTAATGCATCTGGTGTGAATGATGGCGCTGCTGCGTTAATTATTGCATCCGAGCAAATCGCGAAACAGCAAGGCTTAACCCCTCGGGCTCGCATTGTTGCTACCGCCACTTGTGGCGTTGAACCACGGCTAATGGGGATTGGCCCGCTACCTGCCTCACAAAAAGTCTTAAAAATGGCAGGATTAACTATCGACCAAATGGATGTCATTGAACTCAACGAAGCGTTTGCCGCACAAGCCCTCGCCGTATTGAGGGGGTTAGGCTTACCCGATGACGCGCCACACGTAAACCCCAACGGCGGAGCGATTTCCTTAGGTCACCCTTTAGGCATGAGCGGAGCAAGGCTTGCCATCGCCGCAATCAATGAACTTCATCGCAAACAAGGCCGCTATGCCTTATGCACCATGTGTATTGGCGTAGGCCAAGGCATCGCCATGATTATCGAACGAGTCTGAACAACGTATTCATATCAATAATAACCGCCTGAAACCCTACACCTGCTCAGGCGAAAACCAGCAACGTTATCGACGAAAACTGGTTACCATAATAATTATGAGGACTGGCAATTATGAGCATGATACAAGATAGCATCGACCCAATTGAATTTGCCTCACGAGATGAAATCGAGTCATTACAGTATTCTCGAATGAAGTGGACACTCACTCACGCCTATGAAAACGTGCCAATGTACCGGAAAAAATTTGATGATGCAGGCGTGCACCCTGATGACTTTAAACAATTAAGCGATATCGAAAAATTCCCCTATACCACCAAGCAAGATTTACGCGAAAACTACCCCTTCAGTACGTTTGCCGTGCCAATGGACCAGATCATTCGTATCCATGCCTCTTCGGGAACGACTGGGCGCCCAACGGTTGTTGGTTACACGCAACGTGATATCGACAATTGGGCTGATTTAATTGCACGTAGTTTGCGTTCAGCAGGAACCGTTCGCGGTGATAAGGTCCATGTGGCTTATGGCTATGGCTTGTTTACTGGCGGCTTAGGGGCACATTACGGCGCAGAGCGCCTTGGCGCCGCCGTTATTCCAATGTCAGGTGGGCAAACTGAAAAACAAGCGCAATTGATTGCTGATTTTAAACCTGATGTGATTATGGTGACGCCATCATATTGCTTAAGTATTATCGATGAACTTGAAAGAATCATGGGCGGAGACGCTAGTAAGTGCTCACTTAGATTAGGCGTATTCGGTGCTGAACCTTGGACGGAATCCCTACGTACCGAAATCGAAACACGCTTAGGCATCAAAGCATTAGATATCTATGGGTTATCTGAGGTCATGGGCCCAGGTGTCGCCATGGAGTGTGCTGACTCAGGGGCTAGCGGCCCAACCATCTGGGAAGACCATTTTTACCCTGAGATTATTTCCCCCGAAACCCTCAAAACATTAGGGGATGGCGAGCACGGTGAGTTAGTGTTCACTACCCTGACAAAAGAGGCTATGCCAGTAATTCGCTACCGCACACGGGATTTAACTCACTTAATGAATGGCGTGAATCGCAACATGCGCCGAATTGGTAAAATCACAGGTCGCTCTGATGACATGATGATTATTCGCGGTGTGAATGTGTTCCCTTCTCAGATTGAAGAACAGATTATGCAGTTCAAAGAGCTATCCCCGCACTACCAACTTGAAATCGGTCGCCAAGGCAATATGGATAACCTATCAGTACGTGTCGAGCTCAAAAGCCCAGAGCAACTCACTTATGATGAACGCTGTAATATCTGCCATCACTTAAAACATCGTATCAAATCAATGGTAGGGATTAGCACGCGGGTCAGTATTGTAAATTGCGGCGATATTCCACGTTCACAAGGTAAGGCAGAGCGTGTCATCGACACAAGAATTGCTATTTAAACCAGTAAGTTAAGGCATATTGAATACTTGTTACTCTAATATGCCTTACTTGCCTGCTCATTTTTAGCAAAAAACCAAACGAGACAATATTCCATTTTATGTCTACTATTCAGAAAGCATTTTGATACATAAAATTTATGGATGAAGCATAAATGAATACCAAACTCGACCAATTTATCCAGCATGCCATTGCTAGTCAGCCCATTAGTGGCACGTCGCTCATTAGCTCCTTGTACGGTGATGCGCTACATCACCGAGGAGGCGAGGTTTGGTTAGGTAGCCTAACCAAATTATTAGAACCCATGGGGTTTACTGACCGCTTTGTGCGCACCTCCGTTTTTCGTTTGCAAAAAGAAGGCTGGTTAGATATCGAAAAGATTGGTCGACGCAGCTACTACCGAATTTCAGCCCGTGGACAAAGTCGATTTCGGCGTGCTGAACAAAAAATTTACCTTGCAGAGCAACCTGACTGGGATGGTAAATGGGACTTATTGTTGTTGGAAGCCGCTGATAAAGAAGAAAAAATTCGATTAAAGAAAGAGCTTGGTTGGTTAGGGTTTGGTCAATTTAATACGTCTTTAATGGCTGCACCAAGCTGCGCGCAAAGCGATGTACCCGCGTTATTAAATGAGCTCAATGCCACTGAGCAAGCTATTTATTTTCATGCAGACTACCCCTACCGCCGCTCAGAAAAAAACCTGAAAGATTTGGTCTCTCAGGCATGGTCGCTGCAAGAAATTTCAGAGCATTATCACCAATTTATTTCATTATTCAGGCCGCTTGCGTTATTGCTCAAGGATAATGCGGGAACACAAATCAGCCCTGAGCATTGTTTTCAGTTACGGCTGCTTTTAATTCACTTTTATCGCCGTGTCACGCTCAAAGACCCACTGTTACCTGACGAACTTTTACCTCCCCAATGGGAAGGCCATATTGCGCGCCATTTGTGTACCAATATTTATCAACGTATCGACCAAGCTGCGACGCAATATGTTTCAGAGAATAGCGAAACAACTGTGGGTGAACTTCCTCAACCTTCTAGCGCTTATTATCGGCGTTTTGGTGGAGTACTGCGGGAAATTGCCGCTTAAATTAACCGTTAAGGAGCCTTTATGCCTTTTTATCAAATTGATGGAATTACTCCTGTTGTCAGTCCAGACAGTTTTGTTCACCCTACGGCAGTCGTTATTGGTGATGTCGTCATTGGTAAAAATGTCTATATTGGCCCCAATGCCAGCCTACGTGGCGATTTTGGGCGTTTAATCATCAAAGATGGGGCGAATGTTCAAGATAACTGCGTGATGCATGGGTTCCCGCAGTTTGACACCATTATTGAAGAAGATGGCCATATTGGTCACGGGGCTATCTTACATGGCTGTCATATCAAACGTAATGCTTTAGTCGGGATGAATAGCGTGATAATGGATGGTGCGGTGATTGGTGAAAATTCGATTGTTGGCGCTTGTACTTTTGTCAAAGCAGAGGCAATATTTGCACAAAATAGCTTAATAGTCGGTACGCCTGCCAAAGTGTTACGAACGCTATCAGAACAAGAAATTACGTGGAAAAGTAACGGTACCAAAGACTACCAGCGCCTCGTTACGCGCTGTTTAAATACGTTTAAAGAAATTGAGCCATTAACAGAAGTCGAAGCCAACCGCCCTGTGCTTCAGTTTGAGAATATTATCCCAAAATCTCAGTTATAACTCACTAGGGCCCCCATAAGGAGGAGCCCTAATCCTCACAATTACTTCGTATTATTACCAAATGGGGGCTTAGCGAACCAAACAGTAATGATTAGTGCGATAAATACCCAACCACATAACCAGAAAATTTCATTCGCTGCGATAATTAACCCTTGGCTAGTAATTTGCTGCGCAATAAACCCCGAGGTTTGCTCCGTACTTAACCCATGCGCTGCCATGCCTTGGTACATATCCAACGACTCAGGGTTATAATCCGTAATAAACTCAGTGAGTTGGCTGTGATGTACAGACTCACGGTCGCTCCACATCGTGGTCGTGATTGACGTACCAATTGACCCCGCGAGTGTGCGGAAAAAGTTTGCCAAACTGGAGGCCGATGCCAGTTTTTCTGGGGGGAGCCCCGAAAGTGTCAATGTCGTCAATGGCATAAAGAAACACGCCACTGCCATGCCTTGTACTAACTGCGGCCAAACCACAGCTGAAAAACCCATACTCGGTTCGAATGTATACGCCCGCCAGAAGAAGCAAATCGCGTAAAATACAAAGCTAAAGGTCACTATCCAGCGGATATCCAAAAAGTCGGATAATTTCGCCACTGGGGCTGAAAATAAAACAGGCAACAAGCCAATCGGTGCAAGTGCAAGCCCTGCCCATGTTGCGGTATAGCCATACACCTCTTGCAGCAATTGAGGCAGCAATACAATTGCCCCAAAGTACGCCATATAGGCCAAACTGACCGAAATGGTACCAATGGTGAAATTACGTGATTTAAACAAAGACAGCTCGACAATCGGGTTTTTATCGGTCAGTTCCCAAATTACTAAGAATACCAAAGCGATAGCCGAAACGACCGCTAAAATCACAATCTCATTTGACGCTAACCAACCCAGCTCTTTCCCTTTATCCAACAGCACTTGTAAGCAACCAACACCGACTGATAATAACGCTAAGCCAATCACATTGAATGGCACTTTAACCACCGTCGATTCCATTCCTTTAAGAATAATAGAGCCCACAATAATCACGAAAATACCAAGAGGCACGTTCATAAAGAATATCCAGCCCCAATGGAAGTTATCACTAATATAACCGCCAAAAATTGGACCAAATACAGGTGCTAAAATGATGGTCATCGACCAAAAGGCCAATGCCATGTTCTGCATTTTCGGTGGGTAACACCGCATAATTAAACTTTGGGATAGCGGGATAACAGGCCCTGCGACAGCCCCTTGTAGAACGCGATATAAAATCAACATTCCAAGACTATCAGAGAAACCACAAAACAATGAAAATAAAGTAAAAAGCGCCGTCGCCCATAAGAAAACACGAATTTCACCAAAACGCTTAGCGAGATACCCCGAAATAGCAATTGAAATGGCGTTCGACACCCCAAACGAGGTGATCACCCATGTCCCTTGTGAGACGGAAACACCAAGGTTACCCGCAATTGTCGGGATAGCGACGTTTGCAATGGTGGAGTCGAGTACTTGCATAAAGGTCGCCAGGGACAATGCAATAGTTGCCCAAACTAGCTTCGCGCCTTTTAGGGGTTGGATATCTGCCACAGCTATTCCTTACGAGCTAGTCCGCATTATCGCTGATAATGCTGTCTATAATGTGGTCGACATCCGCCAATTTCAGCACTAACACATCGCTTTCAAATGCCGGCGTTGTACGCTGAACTTCAGCTAATACGGGGCCATTTTGGTCTTTAATATCAATGGTAACGTTCATCGATAAACCAATGCGCAATGGGTGTTTAGCCACTTGCTCAGGGTCAAGCTCAACTCGTACAGGCAAACGTTGAACCACTTTGATCCAGTTCCCCGTCGCATTTTGCGCAGGCAATAATGAAAATGCGCTTCCCGTTCCCATATCTAAGCCAACCACCGTACCGTTATACACAATGTCATCCCCATAAAAATCACTGTTGATGGTGACTGACTGGCCAATGCGCACTTTTTCAAGCTGAGTTTCTTTAAAGTTTGCATCCACCCAAACAGGTTGAACAGGCACAATCGCCATTAAAGAGCTTTGAGGGCTCACTTGGGAACCGACTTGCACATTACGACGTGAAACATAGCCTGTCATTGGGCTTTTAATTTCAGTACGTTGCAAATTAATCCACGCACTGCGCACGCTATCAGCTGCTTGTTGGATGGCAGGTTGTTTTCTTAATGCTGTGTTGCGTAACAAAGCACGGTTCGCATTATACTGTTGAATGGAAATATCCAACGCCGCTTGGGCTAATTGCACGGCTTCTTGGGAATGTTGTAGGTCTTCTTTTGAAATGGTTCCGCTGCGCCCAAGTGCAGCACGGCGTTGGTAATCTTTTTGCGCTTGCGCAAGTGAGACACGGTTTTTCTGTATTTGCGCCTGATACTCATCACCGTTGATGTATAACTCTTTGGTTTTACGTACTGTGGTGGCTAAATCATGCTTAGCTTGCTCGAATGCCAACTGAGCGTTAGTTTTATCCAACACCACCAGCACATCACCCGCTTTCACCAAGTCGGTATTTTCAAAATTAACTTGGGTCACGTTACCTGTTGTTTGCGCAATAATCGGGATTTGCAAACCCGAGACATAAGCATCGTCGGTATATTCTTGAAAACGTAAAACTAAAAACCAATAAACGCCATAAGCGACAAATAATAAAATGATAATTATTGTGGCGATAGACATCCATATTGTTCTACGTTTTTCATTTTTCGTTTTTTGATTATTTGTTTCTGAATGGGCTGATTGACTCATAATAACTCTCAAGGCCTAAAATCACTATTAATCCTCCCCCTATATTCGGGAAGTAAATGTAATAAAGCAAGAGCTAATCTTTTACAAATAAAATAATCACCATGAAAAACAAATAACCAGTTGATAAAATTAAAATAAATAAAAAATTTAACCATCAGGAAAGATATATTCATTTTATGATTTATTTAAATAAAACTATTCATAATTAGATAACTTTTATTCAATTTGAATAAAATTAATATCAATTAAATATATTGAATACATTAATTCGATAATAACTATTCTTTTTTTGATGTATTTTAAATATGACTAAAATATTTAGCGTTCTATCATTCGATTAAATAATAACCTCATCATATCTTGACGTTGATGAATGATGGCATGGGATATAATTGTATTTTCGGCTATTTCATACGTATAGAGGATGGTATAGTTTTCTGGTGATAAATATCCTCTATACCTTGTGACACCAATATCTTGAAGATATTCTGGTATTGAGTAACACTCTGGAGATGGGTGTAAATGTTTTTCATATTTTTCAAGGAGTAAATTAGCCTGTTTTCTCCCGATACCTAATTCCTTTAACGAGCTAATAAACGTTTCTGTATACTTAAAATTGACTATCATCCAATCGTTCCAATCATGGGTCGTTTAGAGCGTATCCAATAATTGGCTACGTGAATATAATTTATCTTCTTTACTGTCTTTTTCTGAAATAGAAAGTAATTTAAGTAATGCGATTGCATCATCCCTTTTTTTTCTATCTTCATAAGATTCAATGACATATGCAGGAATGCCATTTTGAGTTACTAAAATAGGCTCTGATAATTCAAGCCCTGCAGCATGCTTTTTAATATAGCTAATAGTCTCTATTTTCATGATCGACTCCTAATCAATTCGACACTCACAAACTAAATATAGCCTAAATATAGACTGATGACAATTTTCCAGCAGTCGCAATGTTTAAGGCAAAAACCGGCACATTGGCCGGTTTGTATTTACCACTGTTTAATATTGCGGTCTTCTTGCGTCACGGAGGTGAGCTTTGCCAGCTGTGGCAATAATTTATGTTTTAAATCATCCATCAAACTGTAAATCACGGGTACAAATAACAAACTCAAAATTGTCGAGCTCAGTAAGCCGCCAATGACCGCAATCGCCATTGGTGCTCTAAATCCAGCATCCGCACCGCTGGTTAAGACAAGGGGGATCATCCCTGCAATCATGGCAAATGTCGTCATGATAATTGGGCGAATACGCTCCTGACCCGCTTCTATGATTGCTGCTTCCCTTGGCATCCCTGAACGTTGCTTTTCAAGAATAAACTCCACCAGCAAAATCGAGTTTTTGGTCACAATCCCCATTAGCATCAAAATACCGATAATTACAGGTAAATCAATCATCGCACCGTATAAAACCAGAGCGATAATGGCGCCACCTATGGAAAACGGCAATGCGACAAGTATGGTAATCGGCTGCATAAAGTCTTTAAACAGCACGATTAAAATGGCAAAGACTAACAAAATACTGAATACCATTGTGGTGCCAAAGCGCTCGAACATATCAATCATATATTCCATATCGCCATATTCCACTTGTGAAACACTGTGGGGTAATTGCTGATATTCTGGCAGTTGTGCCACAATTTCCAGCGCCTCACCGAGCGTCAACCCTTCCAAATTCGCTTCTATCGACATCTGCCTTTGTCGATTAATTCGTTCTATTTGTGAAGGCCCATCACTGGAATCAATTTTAGCGACCGATTTCAACGGTACAGCTTGCTCCCCCGTACTATTCACATATAGGTTATTCAGCACATCAATATTGTTTTGTTGATGCTCCGGTAAAATAACCTGTACCGCCAGTTGTCTGTCGGGCAAATTAAACTTGGCGCTACGTGAATTGGCCTCCCCCATGGTCGCAATGCGTAACGTATTGGCGATTTCCTCAACATTGACCCCCGTTCGGCCAATATCTACTAAATTAGGTTTAATGATCAACTCTTTACGTAATAGTGGTTTTCTCACCTGTACATTACGGAGCCCTTCCACTTTAGCCATGGCATCACGCAGCTTTTGCATTGATGCTTCAAGCTCTTGAGGATCTGTCCCTGTAAACATTAAAGAGAACTCTTTGCCACCATTACTGTTACTAAAGGTATAACGTGCATCTGTTTTTTCACTTAACCACTTTGATATTTCAAGCTCAAATTGCTTTTGTGATAATTCACGTTCACTCGGTTCGACGAGGGTGAGGATCATTTCACCTTTGTGTTGAGCAACCCCCTCAGAGTCGTCCGCGATCCCAGCCACCGTATACGTCGAAAGAATTTCAGGCCTATCTTTTAACTGTTTTGTTATTTCATTCATTTTGTGCTGCGTTTGCTCAACCGGCGTGCCCGGTGGCAGCTCAATATTGATTTGACTGATACTGATATCACCATCAGGCATAAAGCCGACGGGTAACAAACTGGTCACCGCCACTGAGCCGATTAAAAAGCCCCCCGCCAATGCAGACGCTAATTTTCGGTGTTTTAACGTGAGTAATAAAAACTGCGTATAGCGCGCTATCCAATTTGGAATTTTTACGCCGTCGTGTGCGCCTTTTTGCGGTAGCAGCACATAAGCCGCCATTAACGGCGTCACCAAGCGAGCGACTAGCAATGAAGAGAGCACTGCTGCAGACACTGTCACACCAAATGGCACGAAATACTGACCAACAAAGCCCCCAATAAAACTGACGGGCAAGAACACCGCCACAATGGTCAATGTGATTGCGACAATTGCAAAACCGATAGCATCAGACGCTTTTAGTGCCGCTAAATAGGGGCGTTCACCACGTTCGATGTACTTTTGAATATTTTCAATTTCAACAATGGCATCATCCACCAATATCCCAATAACCAATGTCAAAGCCAGTAATGTAATACTGTTCAAACTGTAATCGAACAGAGCCAATACAAAAAAGGTCGGCAAAATCGATAACGGTAATGCCACGGCTGCCACCAAGGTTGCACGCCAGCTTTTCAAAAAGAAAAATACAATAATAACGGTGAGAAACGCCCCTTCTAATAAGGTTTGAATGGTTAAAAAGAAGCTCGATTCCGTATATTTAACCGTTGAGGAAATCAGGCGGATATCAATCTCTGGGTTCGCTTTTTGTAATTTTTCGACCGCTTCAGCGACGCCTTGCCCCACTTTAGTATCACTGGAACCTTTGGCTCGATAAACTGCAAAACCGACTACATCCTGACCATTGAACTGCGAAATAGATTTCACATTCTTATGGCCATCATAAATATTGGCGATTTCGCCTAACCGTACCGATTGCTGGTTATCAACGGGTAACATGATGTTTTTAATCTCATCCGCAGTCGATTTTTCACCTAACACGCGAATGGTGTGCTGCAATGAATTATATTTTGAGTTACCACCCGCTGAGTTCTGGTGATTATTTTTCAGTAATTCATTGATACTGGCTATGGAGATTTGCATCGCAGCCAATTTATTCGCATCGGGTTCAATGCGGATCACACGTTCGGTATCCCCTAAGCGACTGACTTTTTGCACCCCCGGCACCGTGATCAATTGCTTACTGACCGTGTCATCCACAAACCAAGACAAATCCGCGAGGGATTCAGTTTCAGACGAAACGGCGTAACGTAGAATCGCACCACCCTCGACATCGATGCGGTTAATTAGCGGTTCATCTATTGTTTGGGGTAGCTCTCCACGAATTTGCCCCATTTTTTCGCGCACATCATTGGTGGCAACATGGGCATCGACACTGAGGTCAAACTCAATGGTGGTGGTCGATGCGCCTTCACTAATAGAAGAAGTAATATGGCGAATACCTGGTATCCCAGACACCGTGCGCTCAACTCGCTTTGTGACTGCATTTTCTAGCTCTGTTGGCGATGAACCATCTTGGGTCACTGTCACTGTGACGATCGGGAACGTCACCACTGGGTTGGCAGTCACGGGTAATTGATTAAATGAAAATAACCCCGCGATAGTTAATGCTAAAAACATCACTATTGTGGGAATAGGCCGCGTAATCGCCCAAGAAGATAACTGTAATTTCATTGGCTATCCTTTACAGGCACAACAATGTCATCATCTGATAAAAAAGCTTGTGCATAAGCCACGACATCTAAACTCAGCGCTAATGGTGTTAACACTTCCACTCGCCCTTGCTGAATTTTGCCAATTTGTATTTTTTGTTTCGCCACTTTGCCGTCTGTCACGGTAAAAATAAAACGTTCACCATTGGGTTCTGTACGAATGGCACTATAAGGTAGTGATAGTTGTTCACGCGGTGAATTGCTGTACACCATCGTGCCCGTTTCACCAAGACGCACGTGTTTGGTTGGCTCTGTAAGCGCCACACGAATTTTCCCAAGTTGAGTTAACCCATCTATTTTTGGCGACAAATAGCGTAATTTCCCCGATGTTGATTGGTTTTCATCAAGGTTAATCACGACGCCATTACTGCCCACAAGGCGAGAAAGCTCTGAAGGGTGTGCCTGCGCTTCAAACTCTAATTCATTATTTTCAATCAGCTTAAATAACAAACTGTTATCCGACAGCGTGCCATTCATCGCATGACGTTCACTGATCACCCCCGAAACAGGCGCGATAATTTTCGATTTGTCTTCTTGGCTTTGTTCACGCATTAACTGGGCTTTGAGTTGGCGCAGTTCAGCACGGCTTGCTGTTAACAATGCGCTCTGTGCAGCAGCTTCTGATTTGGCTTTGCCAAATTCATTCGCCGAAATCACCCCTGTTTTTGCCAGCGGTGATAAGCGTTGCAGTTCTTGTTGAGATTGAGAGCTGAGCGCTTCTTGTTGCTTAATGTATGCGGCAGCTTTATCAATTTCTGCTTTTAATTGATTAACCCCTGCACTTTGGATAGGTGATTCCAATGTCGCGAGCAATTGCCCTTTTTCAACCCATTCCCCTTCCTCCACAAACACTGCGGTGACCATTTGCTGTTGCAATGGAGAACCAATCGAAATTTCATTTTTTGCCACAAATTGGCCAGGAATGCTGACGACATCGACTGCCATCACATTTTTTGGGTTTGTAACGCTTAAGCGAATTTCCTCTGCCTGTGTATTCAAGCAAATGAAAAATAATGAAATGGCTAAAAAGATGTGTTTCATAAGTCATAAAATTCCCGAGTAGACGCTCGCGCTACTGTAATTTCGCTGAACCCTAAACACCATAAACCAAAGTTAAACCTTAATTTTTCGTTAAGCTTGGCAAAAACCATCAAGTACATTTTTGCCATACGGGAAAATTATTAACTGAGATCAAATATTGACCAGAAATTAGCTCGCCAATTATTTATTTCAGATATGTTTTAGTGATACTATTCGCAAACAATATAATTATCATTCTCATTTCTATTTGCTAGGGATTACTATGACTACGCAACATCACTACACACTTGTCGCCGCAGGTATTTGCGCGGCTTTGGCTTCATTTAGTACGACAGCAGCAGAAGATTCAGACAAACTTATTGTCACCGCATCGGGTTATTCACAACAATTACGCGATGCCCCTGCCAGTATCACGGTGATCACCGCCGAGCAGTTACAAAACAAACCTGTACGCGACCTAGCTGATGCAGTTAAAGACGTAGAAGGTGTCAGCATTGTGGGTGCAGCCAATAAACAAGATATTAATATCCGTGGCTTACCCGGTGAATACACCTTAATACTGGTTGATGGCCGCCGCCAAAATAGCCGTGAATCACGCCCAAATGGCAGCGGTGGTTTTGAAGCAGGTTTTATGCCGCCCGTCGAAGCCATTGAACGCATTGAAGTGATCCGTGGACCAATGTCTTCCCTGTATGGTTCCGATGCGATGGGTGGTGTTATCAATATCATCACCAAGAAAACCACCAATGAGTGGCACGGCAGCGTAACCACAGGTGTGATTATTCAAGAAAACAGTGATAGTGGTAATTCCACCGACGGTAACTTCTATCTGTCAGGCCCATTAGTTAAAGATAAATTAGGCTTGCAACTATACGGCGGCGGTGATTATCGTCAGGAAGATAAAATTACAGATGGTCACTACAAAAAAGACAACAAAAGCCTTACCGCTAAGTTAAGTTTTACACCAACTGAAAACCAAACCTTCCTTTTAGAAGCAGGTAGAACACTACAAGAAAGAGAAGAAACTCCGGGCAAATCTCTTGCTGAATATGAAATGCGCGGACAATCAAAGCAATATAATAAAAAAACCGAACTCTACAATAACCGAAACCACGCAGCACTGACTTATAAAGGTGAATGGGATTCGTTTAATACGGAGTTAAGTGTCTATCAAGAAAGTACAAAGAAAAAAACCAAAACAGAAATTAAGGATGCCATCACTAAGCTGACTGAATACCGCTATGAAGACCGTGTACCTGAAATTACCAACACTGTCGTAGATGGTAAAGTTGTCGCATTCTTACCAGACAATATCTTAACAGTCGGTGGTCAATACCAATACTCAAAACTCAAAGACAGCTCACTTGTTTCAAAAGGGAAATTTGAGAATAGCAGCATGAGCGTCGACCAATCCGCATTATTTGTTGAAAATGAATTTACCGCCACTGATGACCTCATTCTAACGGGTGGATTACGTTTAGATCACCATGAAACTTACGGTAACCACTGGAACCCTCGCGGTTATGCAGTTTATTATCTAACTGACGAAATCACCATTAAGGGTGGCGTGTCATCTGCATTCCGTGCGCCAACCTTACGTGAAGTAAGTAAAGGTTATGGTACTTCTACAGAAGGTGGAAATGGGATTATTTATGGTAATCCAGACCTGAAACCTGAAAAAAGCGTTAGTGAAGAAATCAGCATTGCCTATAACCATGAATCTGGCTTTGATGCGAGCCTGACACTATTTAACACTGACTTTAAAAACAAGTTAACCAGCTATAACACTGGCAATCCAGACCCGCTTTCAAACCTGAATCTCTATACTTATGACAATGTCGGCAAGGCAAATGTTAAAGGGGTTGAAGTCGCAACAGGTATTCCAATCGCTAAAGACTGGAAGCTAAGCGCCAACTACACCTACACTGATTCAGAACGTAAAAGTGATGATGAAAAACTCGGTAATGGCATTTCACTCAAAGGCTATCCATTGGATAAAACACCAAAACATATGGCTAACGCAAAATTAGATTGGCAGTTTAACGAAGATCTCAATCTGTATACGCGTGCACAATATACCGGTGAACAAGTGTGGGCTGCACAGCGCAACGGTTCAAAAGTACCTCGTTACCGTAGCGGTTATACCACCATGGATGTAGGTGCAACTTATCAGTTATTGAAAAATACCAAGTTGAACTTTGCGGTGCTCAATATTGGTAATGAAAAAGGCCCTAAAATTGATAAAGTAGATGGAAACTGGGATGTGGAAGATGGTCGCCGTTATTGGGCGAACGTTAACGTCAGTTTCTAATTTTTCACCTTGTTAATCTTTTACGGGTTACCTCAATTGAGGTCACCCGTTTTTAACCTCTAAGAAAAAATGAATAAATTCCTAATTTCCAGCCTACTACTGTGCATAACAACCAGTGCCATTGCTCGCCCTAGCCAAAGTATTCCGCCTTTGGATGATAACGTCGCACAATTTTACGATATTAAACAGACGGATATGGCTTATGGCGACCGAGCGCTACGCATCTACAGTGCCGTGCCGTATAACGTCACTGCGAAGCGCCCTATATTGTATATGCTTGATGGAAATGGGTTATATCCAAAAGTCGTCAACCGTGCGGTGGAAACACTCAATAAAGACTCGCTCCCGATTATTATCGGCATCGGCTACCCCGTTGATGAAGCCTTTCCAAAGGCTTTGCGCACCTATGACTATACCCCACCTGTATCTGGGGAAGATTTTAGCCATGGTGGCGGTTCGCCTGCGCTGTACCAGTTTATCAGCCAAACATTGCGCCCTTGGGCTGAACAACAATTTCCTATTGATAAGCAAAAACAAACCTTATTCGGTCATTCATTTGGTGGGTTATTCACCTTAATGGCTTACCAACAAAAACCCGATGATTTTCAGTACTATGTTTCGGCAAGCCCGTCATTGTGGTGGGGGAAAGGGGAAATGGTAGAGCTTAAGAAACTCACGCAAAAACAAGATGCTGCGCCTATTTTTGTCACCTTGGGTGGCTTAGAAGAGACCCCTGATTTATCCAAATTAACGCAAGAACAAGTCCAAAATTACCAAAACCGCAAAAGTTGGATCAGCACCCACCAAGTGTGCACTGAAATTCAAACCCACCAGCGAACCTGCGAATTCACTTTATTTGAGGGCAAAAGTCACGGAAGCGTGATCCCCGATGCCATCAATAAAGCGTTGGCGGTTGCCACGCACTAACTACCCACTAATAGGTTTTAGCAAGTCACTGTAAAGGTCAGCTAAAACCCCATTATCCGTGAACGACTTGCGTATCCATTGGGTCACTTGCCCAGTGGCGGAATGTTGTGTGGCTAATAGCATATTGGAATCTTGGCGCGGGTTTTGAATATTTTTGACCACTAACCGGCCACTCTTCGCGTGCTCTCTCACCATATAGTCTGGTAAAAACCCGATCCCCTCGCCCAATATCTGGCATTGGCACTTGGTATTAAAGTCTGGCACCTGTATCGCTTCTTGCCCGTGCAATAGCCAACCAACCCGTTTGTTTATCGTGTCTGCGGTGTCTTCCACCATGATATTGGGGTAAAGGCGCAACTGGCTTTCGGCAATAGGCTCTGGCATTAATGCGAGCGGGTGTGTTGCCGCAATGGCAAACTGCCAATGGATCGCGCCGATTTCCGTATAATCTATTCCACCGCCGTCCATTAATGTCCCCGGTGCACCAATCGCAATATCTGCATGGTTATTAATAATTGCATCCCATACACCGTTATACACCTCAGTTGTGACGGTAATTTGGCAAGTGGCAAATTGCCTTTTTAATATTTGCAGTAATTTAGCCGTATGGTAAGGGGTATATAAAAGTTGGTTAATACAAATACGTACCCGCGCTTCAATACCTTGCTCAATAGAATAAATACTTTTTTGAATGGAATGAAAGTTATTCAGTAAATCCGTTGCTTTACGATAAAAATAATAACCCGCTTCCGTTAATTCAATATTGCGAGTGTCACGAATAAACAATGCAACATCTAAATAAGTTTCAATGCGTTTAATGGTATAACTCACGGCCGATGTCGTAATGCCTAACGCTTCTGCGGCTTTACTGAAGCTCGCAAATTTGGCTGCGGTGGTGTAGGTCAATAAATTTTCTTCAGTAAAAATTGAGTTCATACTCGCCTTCCCAACGTGTTCTAATTTTAATCAAATTGGCTTTTTATGTGAATATTATTCAATAGATTGAAAATCAGGCTATTTTTCAACCGATTCATGAATAGCTTAACAGAATAATTGCCAAGAAGAAGTGTTTTAATCTCATTTACCTTAAGTCGACGCTTTAACCACAAAAGCTAAGGGACTATTAATAATCAAAATACTTAATATTATTGAATTAAATATACAAACCAAGTATTAACATTTACCCTGATTACGACCAGATTAATCACAAATTTAACAATAATAAAACCTTCAATTTGATGTACGTCACAGAACAGAATAATGGATTATTCTGTTTTCCTATTAATCAAAAACAATCGACAAAAACGCGTGAAAAACAGGCAAAAAACGTCAAAAAAGGATGAAAAATAATGCGTACACGCACAAAAAAGGCTGATTATTGAATTTCATTCAACAATAAAGCCTCCCATTGATGAATGAAATTTAAATGGATTCTTTTTATTAATCGCAATTGGTATGCTCTAACCATCATAAATAATCTTTAAATTGTCTTTATCTATGTTGGCAATATCAATAAGCCAACCTAAGGGGAAAAGAATGACCACCAGCACACTCACTCAAGAATTTTTAACTGCTGCTGAAAAAGGGCAATTAGAGTTATTAAAAAATTGCATTGAAAAAGGTGTGGATATTAATACCACCAATCGCCAAGGTCGCACTGCAATTGTAAACGCAAGCCTAAACAAACATTATGAATGTGTTTCTTTTCTGATTAGTGCAGGTGCGGATATTGATAAACAAGACCAAACGTGTTTTAACCCATTTTTATTAAGCTGCTTGAATGACGACTTAACGTTATTACGCCTTGTGTTACCTGCAAAACCGAATTTAGATTTATTAACGCGTTTTGGTGGTGTCGGTATCACGCCTGCAAGCGAAAAAGGCCACGTTGAAATAGTCCGCGAACTGCTCGAAAAAACAGAAATTAACGTCAATCACACCAACTTTGTGGGCTGGACTCCGCTTCTTGAAGCTATCGTCTTAAATGATGGTGGCGAGAAGCAACAGCAAATCGTTAAGCTGCTACTAGAGCATGGCGCAAACCCGCATATGACGGATAAATACGGTAAAAAACCATTAGAACTCGCACGTGAGAAAGGCTATCACGAAATTGCTGAATTACTGGTTGCTGCGGGCGCATAAGCCGCAAAACTTTCACCGATAAGGAGGCATGTGAACACATTCACATCCCATCGGCAAATATTATACGGGCTCACGGCTGATAACCATTTTCTCAACCTTTTACATCAGCCGCAGCCTTTAGGAAAAATAGAGCAGGTATTCAATAAAGCGATTAATTTTACGGTAGAAAATACCCTTTATACGTTACTTTGCTCTTCGTTAGATAATGCACCAAATAGTTGCCGATTAATAAATACTGACTTTTCTCTTTTAACATTAAAAGAAGGGGATCCTATTTATCTATCAAATAAAGAATGGAATATTGGTGAAAACTACACAATTTCATTTTCTTTATGTAAACACTGGCAACCGTTAAAAATTATTTTTGATTCTAAAAAATTAATTAACGAAAACTATTTGTTATATATAACAAACCAAATTAAACGTTTGGATTTTATTTTACAGGATAACTCAAGTTCCCTATTTAATTATCAGGGCACCAACTTGTTTTATCTAACCGTATCAAAACAATTGGTTCAATTACGTTTAAATTTCATTGAATCATTAATTAACAAAGACCAACAAAGTATCACCAAGATTATTAAGCAATTTGTTGGGTTAGGTATTGGGCTTACGCCTTCTGGTGATGATTATTTAGTTGGGTTAATGGCATTTTTGTTATTAAAAGGTCACCCCGCTTCCGCTTTATTCCCTGCGTTTTATCAAGGGATAACACAAAGCAAAAGCCAAACGACCCCCATTAGCGCCATCACATTAGAAAAAGCCTTAAACCAAGAATACCGAGAAAATATGCAGCAATTAATTCAGTCATTAGTTGATGCGCAAGAGACAAATATTTATCCACAATTTTTAGAGATTTTAAATATCGGGTCGAGTTCAGGCAGCGACATGCTATTTGGCCTTCGCGACGCTTTGTACCTCACTCACTATTTCGGAGAAAGACATGTCGACTAAAGTTGTCATAAAGAAAAATACCTATTTTGATTCCGTGTCACTGATGTCAATTTCAACTAAAGCCAATCAGCTCGATAATGTTGAGCAAGCTTTTGTTGCAATGGCAACGGAGATGAACAAAGGCGTTCTGCGTAATTTAGGGTTATTAACCACTGAATTAGAAGAAGCCAAAAATGGCGATTTAATGATTGTGATTAAAGGGCCAAGTGATGAAGCCAACGATGCCACATTAATTGCTATCGAAGAATTATTTAATAAGAAAAACCAAGGTGGCGGCTCCCATGAAGCCAAATACGCCACCATCAACTCGGCGAAAACGCACATTCCAGATGCCAACTTAGCGGTGATTTCTGTGAATGGGCAATTTGCGGCTCGTGAAGCGCGCATTGCGTTAGAAAATGACCTTAACGTCATGCTGTTCTCAGATAACGTCTCCATTGAAGATGAATTAGCCCTGAAACAACTCGCCAGCAAAAAAGGCTTATTAATGATGGGTCCTGACTGCGGAACCGCAATTATCAATGGCACCGCACTGTGCTTTGGTAACGATGTACGCCGTGGCAGCATTGGTATTATCGGCGCATCGGGAACAGGCAGCCAAGAATTGAGCGTACGTATCCATGAATTCGGTGCGGGTGTCTCTCAGTTAATCGGTACTGGCGGCCGTGATTTAAGCGAAAAAATCGGCGGTATCATGATGATTGATGCCCTGAAGATGCTTGATGCGGATGAAGAAACGAAAGTTATCGCATTGATTTCTAAGCCACCAGCACCGGCGGTTGCGAAAAAAGTGCTTGAGCAAGCTGAAAAATGCCATAAACCCGTTGTTGTCTGTTTCTTAGGTAGCCAGCCGCTGCCAGAAGACAAACCAGGGCTAACCTTTGCACAAGGCACCAAAGAAGCAGCATTGAAAGCGGTTCTGCTGACAGGTATTCGCAAAGAAGATTTAGACCTGCACCCACTGAATCTGCCATTAATCGATGAAGTAAGAGCCAAACTCAAACCTGAGCAAAAATACATTCGCGGCCTGTTCTGTGGCGGTACGCTGTGTGATGAAGCCATGTTTGCTGCACTGGAAAAATATGACGATGTTTACAGTAATATCCAGCCAAATCCTGAATATCGCTTAAAAGATTTAAACAAAAGTATTGCCCACACCTTCCTCGACTTTGGTGATGATGACTTTACCAACGGTAAACCACACCCAATGATCGACCCAACAAACCGTATTGAGCGTTTACTGCAAGAAGCCCGCGACCCAGAAGTTGGCGTCATCATGATGGACTTTGTCCTTGGCTTTGGTTCTCACGAAGACCCTGTTGGCGTGATGATTGACGCTATCAAAGAAGCCAAAAATATCGCCAAGAAAGATGGCCGTGAATTAGAAATTTTAGGCTATGTGCTGGGCACCGACCAAGATACGCCAAATATGGATGCACAGGTCAAAATGCTGACTGACGCAGGTGTGATTTGGGCTAGCAGCAGCACCAATACTGGTTTATTAGGACGTGAGTTTGTGTGGAAAGGGGAGAAAGCATAATGACTACATTATTTAAGCAACCATTAAGTGTCATCAATGTGGGTATTGAAATGTTCAGCGATGACCTGAAAAAACAACATGTTCCGGTGACACATTTAACATGGACACCACCAGGACAAGGCAACGTTGCGGTTATTCATGCTCTCGACCAAATCGAAGGAAATGCCGCGCTGCAAGAGAAAATTGAAGCGGCTAACGCACAAGCCCTCGAACGCATTATTCAGTCTCAACCAGTGTTAATCGGTTATGACCAAGCCATTAATGTCGTACCAGGTATGACGAAAAACACCATTTTACACGCAGGCCCACCAGTAGAATGGAAAGACATGTGTGGCGCGATGAAAGGCGCAGTAACAGGTGCATTGGTCTTTGAAGGTCTCGCGAAAGATTTAGCGGATGCTGAGCGTGTTGCCGCATCGGGTGAGATTATTTTCTCTCCGTGCCACGAACATGATTGCGTGGGCTCTATGGCTGGTGTGACGTCTGCATCGATGTTTATGCATATCGTTGAAAACAAAACTTACGGCAACCGCGCGTTCACGAACCTCAGTGAGCAAATGGCTAAAATCCTGCGCATGGGTGCAAATGACCAAAGCGTTATAGACCGTTTAAATTGGATGCGCGATGTATTAGGCCCAATGCTGCGTGACGCCATGAAGATTGTTGGCGAAATTGACCTACGTTTAATGTTAGCACAAGCACTGCATATGGGTGATGAGTGCCATAACCGTAATAACGCGGGTACCACATTGCTTATCCAAGCGCTGACCACGGGGATTATCCAAACCGATTTCTCTGTCGCGCAGCAAAAAGACGTGTTTGATTTCGTCGCAAGTAGCGATTATTTCTCAGGCCCAACATGGATGGCAATGTGTAAAGCCTCAATGGATGCAGCACACGGTATCGAATACAGCACCGTCGTCACCACCATGGCACGTAACGGTTATGAATTCGGTTTACGTATCAGTGGATTACCGGGCCATTGGTTTACAGGCCCTTCTCAGCAAGTTATCGGCCCAATGTTCGCAGGTTACAAACCTGAAGATTCTGGCTTAGATATCGGTGACTCTGCAATCACTGAAACCTATGGTATCGGCGGCTTTGCAATGGCAACAGCACCCGCAATCGTCGCATTAGTCGGCGGTACCGTAGAAGAAGCGGTGGATTTCTCTCGCCAGATGCGCGAAATCACACTGGGCGAAAACCCGAATGTGACTATCCCATTACTCGGCTTTATGGGTATCCCAACTGCCATTGATATTACAAAAGTGTCAGCCAGCGGTATTTTACCTGTCATCAACACAGCAATTGCCCATAAAGATGCAGGTATCGGTATGATTGGAGCAGGTATTGTTCACCCGCCGTTTGATTGCTTTGAAAAAGCCATGTTGGCCTACGCGGAAAAATACGCCTAGTTTCCATTTATAAAAATAACGCCTAACTTCGGTTAGGTAATAAAGTTAAAGAGACATATACCCTGATTAATTTTATTTGAAAAACAGTGCTGTAACTCAAAGCATAGAGGGGCATACCCTAAATAATTTGAATTGCAGCTAGGCGGCAAGTAAACGAGACCCTAGGAGCATACATCAGTATGTGACTAGGGCGAGTGAATGCAGCCAACAACGCTGCAGTTCAAAGTATGACGGGTATACAGGGGAACACTTAAAATGAGTATACTTAATATAAAGTGGAAACGCGGTGACTTGGCGGCCTACTTCGGCCTAATGACCAATAACCTGACCAACCTTCTCACTATGATGGGCCTATTGATTTTCGTCGTTGGGATCCCATCCGAAATTGTTTATGGCCGCATCGCCCCCGCTTTTGGCTTCGCCGTTTTACTCGCCAGCATCAGTTATGCCTACTTTGGTCAGCAAATGATCAAACAAACCGGTCGTAATGATGTGACCGCACTGCCTTCAGGCCCAAGTGCGCCATCCATCTTCACCGTGACGTTCTTAGTTATCATGCCCGTGTACCAGACCACACAGAATGCCGAGTTTGCCATTCAAATTGCCTTGGTTTGGTGTTTTGTCGAATCCATGATTTTAGTGGGTGGTTCATTCTTAGGTGAAACCATCCGTAAGATGATCCCACGTACCGTGCTGCTATCCTGTTTGTCTGGCTTAGGTTTACTGCTTCTGGCGATGAACCCAATGCTGCAAGCATTTGAAGCGCCGACCGTTTCCTTTATCGTTTTACTATTAATCTTTATTAACTGGTTCGGTAAAAAACCTATCTTTGCTCGCGTTCCAACCGGTTTACTGCTGTTGATTGCAGGTACTGTATTAGCATGGGTTTCTGGCTTACAAAGTGCCGAAGCGATTAAAGACTCTATGGCGTCATTTGGTTTTAACCCTCCGGGCATCCACATTGACAGCTTTTTCCAAGGCTTACCACACGCACTGCCATACTTAGCATCTGCGGTACCATTGGGCTTAGCAAACTATATCTTTGACCTTGAGAACATTGAAAGTGCGCACGCCGCGGGTGATGAATACAACACACGTAAAGTCATGTTAGCGAACGGTTTATCTTCCACTGTTGGTTGCTTTATGGGTAACCCATTCCCTGTCACTGTTTACGTGGGCCACGCAGGTTGGAAAGCAATGGGCGCAAGCGTGGGTTATACCTTAGCATCGGGTATCACCATGTTTATCGTTCCGTTATTCGGTATCGGCGCATTCATGTTAGCCATTATTCCAATGACCGCTATCGTACCAATTCTGGTGTTTATCGGGGTTGTTACCGCTAACCAAGTGGTGCGAGAAACGCCGAAAGTGGAAGTCCCTGTCATCTTTATCTGTCTGTTCCCGTGGATTGCCAACTGGGCGCTTACAATGGTGAACAGTGTGATGGGCGCCGCAGGCACTTCTGCAAGCGCGATTGGGACGGAAGTTCTGTTACATAAAGGCGTTTATTACCAAGGTCTTGTGCACTTAGGTAACGGGGCTCCATTAGCCAGTATGCTGTGGGGTTGTATCGCTATCTTCGCTATCCTCAATCAGCCATTACGTGGTGCGATTGCCGCAGCAGTGGGAGCCGTATTAGTGTTCTTCGGAATTATTCACTCCCCAGCGGTAGGAATTGCAACCGGTTCAACCTTGATGTTTGTTTACGCTTACCTCATGATGGCGGCTTTATTTGTACTCAAGCATTTTTTAGATAGCCGTAAATCGGTTGAAGAACAACAGGCTGAAAAGTCTGAGAAGCTCAGCAAGTCAGTGTAACGTAGCCAACCTTGCCTAGTAGGTGTGCGCTGTACACCTACTATCCGAACTCTCTGTATCAGGAAATATTAACAATGAAAGAACTCGTGGTTGTTGCCATCGGGGGCAACAGTATTATCAAAGATAACAACAGCCAGTCTATCGAAGCTCAAGAAAAAGCCGTCCAAGAAGTCGCGCACCATATTAGTGACATGCTTGAAGGCGACTACAACATTGTTTTGACTCATGGAAATGGACCTCACGTTGGACTGGATTTACGCCGTGCAGAAATCGCACACGAAACCGAAGGTTTGCCATTAACCCCCCTCGCTAACTGTGTTGCAGACACACAAGGTGGGATCGGCTATTTAGTTCAGCAAGCACTCACTAACGTACTCGCAAAGCGCCATAACCGCCAAGCGATCACAGTTGTCACACAAGTGGAAGTGGATAAAAACGACCCGAACTTTAGCGCACCGACGAAGCCAATTGGCGCATTTTTCACGCAAGAACAAGCCAACGAACTGCAACAAGCTAATCCAACGTGGCATTTTGTGGAAGACTCTGGCCGTGGTTATCGCCGTGTTGTTGCCTCTCCAGAACCAAAGCGAGTCATTGAATCAAAAGCCATCCGCACCTTAACAGAGCACGATTATGTTGTCGTTGCGGCTGGCGGTGGAGGAATTCCTGTCATTGATAACGGAAATGGTGGATACAAAAGCGTTGATGCGGTGATTGATAAAGACTTATCAACCACGTTGCTCGCCAAAGAACTGAACGCCGATATTTTGATTATCACCACGGGCGTTGAGAAAGTGTGTATTCACTTTGGCAAACCAGAGCAAAAAGCCCTCGGAGAAACCTCCACCAGCGATATGCAACGCTACATGGAAGAAGGCCATTTCCCTGCGGGTAGCATGTTGCCCAAAATTGAAGCAAGCCTGTCATTTATTGCCAACGGCGGTAAACGTGTGATTATCACTACCCCTGAAAAATTACCTGAAGCCTTACGCGGCGAAACAGGTACCCACATCGTTAAAGGGTAAACGTTGGGTTCGCGGATCTTCTTATCGGGATCTGCGAATTAACTGCCCATTTCACAGTAAAATTGCCTCCCAGATCGTTTAAACATGATCTGGGCGGTTAAGTGCCATCCAAAAAAGGAGTTTCTATGACAGCAGAAAGACCATCCGGCAGAAGAGAGTTCCTATCCACAGGCGCAAAAGTGGCTGCCGCTTGCACCTTGTTTGGCACGATGTCGAGTATCGCCAATGCACAAAACGAACCCGCAGGGCAATCCGCTATTTAAAGTATCACCGACAAGCACTACTACCTCGATGATGTGTTACTTGAAACAGGGTTTAACTTTCGTGATTCAACGGTAGTCGGCACGGAAACAGCCTTGCAAACCGTTGAAATCGATCAAGGCAAAATTGTTGCGGTTTTACCGAATAAACAACACGCCAATAGCGCCTTAAATGCCTATAGCGCACAAGGTAAACTAATGTTGCCTGCGTTTCGCGATATGCATATTCACCTCGATAAAACCTTCTACGGTGGCCCATGGCAAGCCCCTGCTTCTCGTGAAGGTAAAACGATTATGGATATGATAGCGCTTGAGCAAAAAATGTTGCCCGAGTTGCAACCCTTCACCGAAGAAAGGGCGCACGCGCTGATCAACTTGATCCAATCCCAAGGATCCACCATTGCACGCAGCCACTGCAATATCGAACCCGTTTCTGGGTTGAAAAATTTAGAAGCGCTACAAAAAGTATTGGGTGAGCATCAACACGATTTGACCTGCGAAATTGTCGCATTCCCGCAACATGGGTTATTACTCTCTAAATCAGAGCCATTGATGCGTGAAGCCATGCAAGCAGGTGCTCATTACGTGGGTGGCTTAGACCCAACCAATGTCGATGGCGCGATGGAAAAATCCCTCGATACCATGTTCCAAATTGCTTTGGATTACAATAAAGGCGTGGATATTCATCTACATGAAACCAGCCCTGCGGGTTTTGCCGCTATCGAGTATATGATTAAAACCGTGGATGAAAACCGCAGCTTACGTGGAAAAGTCACCATCAGCCATGCGTTTGCACTTGCCACACTCAGCCCTGAACAAGCTGAAAAAACGGCTAAACAGTTAGCTGAGCAACAAATCACCATTGCCTCGACTGTGCCAATTGGCACACTGCATATGCCATTGAAGACGCTCAATAAAAATGGCGTATTTGTGATGACCGGAACCGACAGCGTGGTTGACCATTGGTCGCCATTTGGCCTTGGGGATATGCTGGAAAAAGCCAATTTATACGCGCAGCTTTATACCCGCCCTGACGAGCTTTCGTTATCACGTTCTTTGGCGATCGCGACGGGCAATATTCTGCCGTTAGATGAAAAAGGAACGCAAGTATGGCCTGCAAAAGGGGACGATGCGAGCTTTGTGTTAGTTGATGCGTCTTGCTCCGCTGAAGCGGTTGCACGTATTTCACCAAGGCATGCCAGCTTCCATAAAGGCAACCTTGCCCATGGCCTTCTGCAAAAGTCTGTTGCGTAACGCACCATCGCACCATACAAAATAGCGCCAATCGGTGCTATGAGGTTGTTGACAAAGCAGGATAAAAGCGTGGTTTTTCCTGCTTTGTGTTATCAGCCGAAAATCAATGAATTGATTTTCCTTAGTCTTTTTCAAAACCAATCCAACCTGCAGTCAAACCTAATCGGCTTGCCAGCAGTCTGATAGCGCCAATCGGCGCTATTTTGTTGTTGGGTAATTTTTAATAACTTGAAAGATTAAATCTAATAATTTTTGGTTATCAACTGATTGCAGCACCCTAATAGGCTTCGTTGTTAATGCTGGAATTCCCACTCGTAGTCGCAACGGCTCAAGACGGTAGCTTTTCCCTCTTAGTGCCCCTTGTAACTCAATATCCACTTGCTGCAACTCATAAGTTACTACGCTTTTATCCAATAACCATGCGACGGTTAATACATCGTGGATCCAACACCCTGCAAGCTGCCGCGTTGCTCGTGAATAGTCTATCCATGGGCGCATGGTACTCACCAGAAACTGGCTCAATGGCGAGGTTAACTCAGCAAACCTATCGAGGTCGCTATGCACCATCTGGGTTTGTACCGTCACATCCATAGGAACTAACGTAATATTCGCGCCGCTGTTTAATACGGCATGAGCCGCTTCAGGGTCTAAACCAAAGTTAGTGTCTTTCACATAACCTGGCACATTAAAGACCGCACCCATAATAATAATTTCAGCCACATTTTCAGCAAGCTCAGGGAATAGCTGCATCGCCATCGCGATATTAGTAAGAGGGCCAATGGCAATAATAGTCATTTTTTTGGGGTTTTCGCAGACTAATTTGCCAATGCGTAAAGCCGCTTCAGGAATCGATTCAGGTAACACGGGCACAGAAGGAAGATTGTCCCATAAATGGGTGAGCTTGGCTCTTTGTGCACCGTTGTCTAGTTGCTCCCGCCATGGCGCACTGGCTTCAATCAGGGCAGATGATGCACCGCGATAAACGGGGATATTTTCGTTTAATGAGCGTACCAAATGGCTCGCAACATTATACCCCACGTTGCTAGGCGTATTACCAGAAACCGTGGTGATCATCTCTAACTGGATTTCAGGTGCCGCAATCGCAAGTGCCAGTGCGAGCCCATCATCAACATTCGCGCCAGCAACCCCATTTCCCGGATCACAATCAATAATTACACGCATAATTTTCCCTGAAATAGTAAATCATTAGCACCCACAAGAGTGCCCAATCTGTAATTCAAACTCCACCTCACAGACGGCTTCTTTATATGGCCAGTTTTGTAAGATGTGTATCGCTTTTTCAGCAATTTTATCAACGGGTTGGCGGACGGTTGTCAGCGTAGGAACCGTATACTCAGATTGAACGGTGCCATTAAAACACACCAGTGCAATATCCTCTGGAACACGTACTTTTAGCTCCGCTAATGCCTTTAAGCAACCGAAAGCCTGTAATTCATTCGTCGCAAAAATGGCCTCTGGCAAACCTATCTTTTGCATTTGATAAACCGCCTGATATCCCCAATCACGGGAATACTCCCCCGCTAAAATCCATTTTTGCTGTACTTCAAGGCTGGATGTTTCTAGCGCCTCTTGCCAGCCACTCAAACGGTCTTGCGTATTGAGCATTTCATTTGGCCCGCAAATAATGCCAATATTTTTATAACCATGCTCTATCAAATGGCGGGTGATCTGATAAGCGGCAAGTTTCTCATTCACTTGGATCGTACTCACACCCTCTGAGGCTTCCACCCTATCTAGCATTACACATGGTGTGCCTGATGCCTGAATCATATCAACATAAGGGTGCCTATCAACACTGGTATAAATTAAGCCCTCAACCTGCCGTAACAACAAATTATTGATTAGCTCTTTTTCACGAGCCCTCGAGTCGCCAGCATCCCCAAGTAATAAAACGTGGCCATGTTTAAAGGCTTCCCGTTGTAGTGCATGAGCTATCGAAGCCAAAAAAGGGTTGGAGATATCGGGGATCACTAACCCATAAGTCTGCGTGCTGCCTGATGCAAGTGCTTTGGCAATCCCATTGGGGCGATACCCCGTTTTCTTGATTGCCGCTAACACTTTTTGTTTTGTCGCTTCCGCAACAGGGCGGGGCCCGTTATTAATCACATAACTGACCACCGCAACCGATGTTCCCGCTTCGCGGGCAACATCTACCCGCGTCACTTTACGGCTATTTGCATCAGACACTCTGCATTCCTTATTCTGTTACCCTTATTTTCTCCAAAGAATAGCAGTCGTCTGGGCTTTTATATACCACTTATATGGCATCTTCAGGCAAGTTAAGGTCACGACCTCGCGTTTCTGGTGCAAAGAATGTTGTCACAAGCCCAATACACGCCATTCCCATAAAGTAAATCGCAATTGGCCACCAATGCCCTGTCCAAGACAGTAATGCCGCAGCGACCAGAGGCGCCGTACCGCCAGATAAAATGGAGCCAAGTTCTTTGGCAAATGCCATTTTCGTATAACGGTTACGCACGCCAAACAGTTCAACACCCCACGCTGCTTGTACCCCAAAAATACCCAGTGATGCTAACCCCATTCCAACCACAATCGTTGGGATAACAATCATTGGCTCACGGGAATCGAGCAACATAAATGCAGGTACAGCATACAGCATCAATAAGAAGCAGAACCAACGGTAAATAATACGGCGACCAAATCGATCAGATAACCAACCCGCGAATGGAATAATGGCAAACCCCAAGATTGATGCGATTAACACCGCAGTAGTGGGAACGGACTTATCCACCAGCAATATTTTTGTGACGTAGCCAATAATAAAGCCTTGAGCAAGATAAGACGGGCCATTTTCGCCAATTCGCAAGCCAACCATTGTCCAAAATGCACGGGTTTTCTGCCAAAATGAACGATTATCAACGGCATGGATGATAGTGTCTGATTCCAATGCCTTGCGGCGCTCTTCTGCCAGCAATTCTTTTTGGCGTTCAAACACCGGTGTTTCGCGCATATGTTGGCGAATAAATAACGCAGCTAATGCAATTAAAATACTGCCAAGGAACGGAATGCGCCATCCCCATGACATTAGGCTCTCTTTGTCTAATTGCAATACAATCAACCAAATCATCGATGCCAACAATGTGCCGCTGTTTGATCCCAATGCAATGATTGAAGACACTAAACCGCGGCGCTTCACTGGCGCATATTCCCCTAGCATCACGGTACCACCCGATAGCTCTGCGCCCGCCCCTAAACCTTGAGCAAAACGTAAAATAACCAAGCATACGGGAGCCCAAACACCAATTTGGGCATGGCTAGGGATTGCCCCAATAAGCGTAGTGGATAGGCCCATCAGCGCAATGGTGATCACCATGACCATCTTGCGCCCATGTTTATCGCCGAGCCATCCAAAAAACAGTGCGCCAATCGGGCGAGCAATAAACCCAACAGAATAGGCAGCAAAACTTGAGAGCAAGGCCATAATCGGCGTCGCATCAGGGAAGAAAACATCACCAAAAATGATACCTGCAGCTAAACCATAAAGAGCAAAATCCGCATACTCCATGGTTGTTCCTAACCAACATGAAAAAATCGCCCGACGGAAATCTTTCTTCCCTTCAGGCGTATTTAACCGCTCTTGTGCAGCTTGTTGATTAGTATCAACATTTGATTGTGTGACCATAGTCATAAACCCTTGGTGTTGGCGCAAAGCCGATTAATCAAGAAAATGTAGCTTGTGGTTTTATTTACTTAAAGCATAGTCTATGCGCGTAGAATTAAGCAAACGAGGTAATCCTATTTTGTGAGCGTTATCACTTGATGATAGAAATATGAAATTTATATGACTGAAAATATAGGAATAAATGACTGAAGGTAAAAACAGAAATAAAAACCTCCCGAACCCACTAAGGCACGAGAGGTTGAGTCTCTAAAAACCGTTATTCTACCGCTCTATCTAAACGAATTTTCCGTTCTTCATAAATGGCGACAACACCTAACATCACAATACCCACCGCTGTTGCAGCAAATAATAAATAGAAAGTGTCTGACCAACCGTGCAATGTGAGACCCCCCAGTGAAATACCATCTCCTTTTGGGTCTGCAATGCGGGAAACGAGGACTTTTGCCATCCCATCACCGAACAGGTAACCAAAGAAGCCAGGGATTGAGTTCACCACCGCAGTGGCACATTTTGGCGCAAAACCAATGATAGAAATACCAATCAGGATCACAGGGCCAAAAATAAAGAACCCTTCAAAAAACAATGCGATATAGATCCCCCACACACTGGTCATGTTTTGATAAGCTATCAATGGGAAAATCACTGAAATCATACACAACATACCCAGCAGTGCACGCCTTCCCCCCATTTTATCCGAAACATAACCCCATGTTAGTGAACCTAAAAAGCCACCAAGCTCAAGGGCGGTGATTGTACCAATCGCAGAAATATCATCCCAGTTGAGCGCCATTTTAACGTACGCCACACTCCAGTTATCGACCCCAATCCGAATGGTATACACACATAAATTCGCAAAACATAAAAACCAAACAGCAGGGTTTTTCAGCACATATTTGACGAAAATATCACGCTTAGACATGCTTTCTGCCGCAGTATCCGCTTTAGAAACAGGCTCATCAAAAATCTCTTCTGGAGTATTCCACCCTAACTCCGATGGGTCATCTTTCCCGAAGAATAGACCAAAAGTCGCGATAACGGCGGCAAATAAAATAGGGAAGATAAACATCCCTGCCACATTGCCGTTAAAGGCGTATTCCATCCCAAATAAGGCAATTGGCCCTGCTAAAATTGCACCAATGTTGTGAGATGCATTCCACCATGAAATATAACGGCCTCGGTTCTTTCTTGGTGTCCAGCGGTTAATCGTTGAATTTGAGCAAGGCCCACCAGGTGCTTGAAATAGCCCAGTCAGCGCCCAGAGGAAAATAAATATCCCCAGCGAATGCCCTGAAGACAATAAAAACATCCCAATAGCAAATGAAGAAGCGCAGGACAGCAATAACAAGAAACTGAGTATCTTCTTGGTATTCTTCCCATCAATATAATACGAGAGCAATACCCGCCCTAAGCTATAAGTGATGGAGAAACCGAACCCTACTGTGCCTAAATCACTTAACGTAAAATCCGTTTGTTCAATAATAAATGGTGTTGCTGCCTTGAAGTTATAGCGTAGAAAGTAGATCCCGGTGTAGGCGAGACACATCACCAAGAAGGGTTCCATAAATTTTCGTAGCCATAAATCACGTTGTACAGAGAGAGGGACCTTGCCAATCGGGAGTCTTTTAATATCAAAAAAGGAAAGTTTAGAACTCATTTTATTACCCTTTTATCGTTCTTAATTATTTTAATATTTTATTTTTTAGTTACTTAAGAAACATATCGAGCTGCTGATAGACATCTGGGCTCGACGCTAAAACATAGCCTCCTTTCATCAAAAAATCGGGATTCGAAGAATAATCATTGGTTGTGCCGCCCGCTTCTTGGATTAATAACAAGCCAGCTAGGCAGTCCCAAGAGTTGAGATGAGGTTCGAAGTAGCCAATCAGCCTGCCAGCCGCAACGTAAGCTAACATCAATGCCGCCGAGCCATTACGGACAAACATACCGTTCGCATGGAGTAACTTATCGAGAAATGGAATAATAGTTTCAGGTGGCATTCTGGTTGAAATGCCCACACCTAATAAACCCGCATTCAGAGAATGGACAGGGTTAACATTCACGCGTGTTGCATTGCAATAGCAGCCATGGTTTTGCATTGCATGAAATAAGTCATCATGGACGGCGTCATACACCGCCGCAATCACCGTATTTTTGTGCTCATCAAGCAATGCGATGGAAACGCACCAAGACGCAAGGCCAAAAATAAAAGCGCTGGTGCCATCGATGGGGTCAACTACCCATGTGTAGCCTGATTTCCCTTGTGAAAAACCGCCTTCTTCACCAAAAATCGCATCATCAGGAAAATGATGATTAATTTTCTCACGAATAAAATTTTCTGTATTTTGATCCGCAACGGTAACAAGGTCTTGCCCATCACCTTGCTTCTTTTCAATATTTAATTGCCCACGTTGATGATAATAAGCGACCGCTAACTTACCTGCATCAATAGCCACTTTTTGAATAAACTGATACCTGCTCGAAATAGCGTCCATTTCAACCCCTTAAATTGAAATTATTATTTCGAACATTACATTTAGTGAACTATTTATTTTGTGATCGATTTCAAGGCATGAAAAATTAATGTTAATTTTATTTTATAAAAAATAGTTAATTTTGCTGTTAGCTTATTGATATAAATGCAACTAAACTCAAATTGAATATAACTTAAAGAATGGGGTTTATTTTTATTTATTCACATTCGAAATAAATAAATCAAAAAATCCTCTTTTTATGAGGACTTAATGGGAAATTAAGAGCCGCTATCTGAAGAGAATCACGGCTTTTTTAAACATTAGGAAGAAGATGAAGTACTGGCAAGGTAATTGACAATATCCTGAAGGTAATACCATTTCATCCAGACGTCATCTTGCAGAGGGACATCAGTGTATTGCTCAATTGTAGTTATTAGCTCCAACATTTCAAGTGAATCAATATGCACATCTGCGATTAATGCTGAATCCACGGTAAAATCATTCTCAATACCTGAATACGTTCGGATTTGCTGAATTTGCTCTGATAACCACTGCCAATGAATATCTGATGATGCACTCATTATATTCACCTTATGGTTTGTTCCCATACACTAATTTTTCATTTAGATTACGCGTCATTAGCCCTTCGGCGGATAACACCACTTTATCGTCCTGACTAATGTATGATGTTCTATAATGGGAAGCATTTTTGATCGCTAAATTAGATTCAGTCTCTGTCTGTCCCGTCGACTTATTCTGTACAAACTCTCTGTTATTCGTCAATTTAACACCGTTAGGCACTTTATTATCGATTAAATAGCTACCATAGTGACCGCCCATCTTGGGTTTAATATCGTCCACCCGTTGACTATTTTTTTGCGCTGATTCAGACCTAGCTTTAAACCGGTTTATAGTCGACTGGACTGTTTCTTCTTCAAGAATGGATGATGGTTTCCACGGACCACTTACATTACTTGGCTCTATAAAATATTGTGGTTTGACTGTGTCAATCTCTTGGTCATTTTGATCTCGGTTATTAGGAAAATCGTAGTCTGGTGAAGGTTCTTTTATTGGTGTCTCTAATACTACATGCGGTAGTTTTATTATGTTTTGGGATGAAAACTCATCATTCTCAAACGGCTTAACATTCACATTTTCAGTTTTATTTGATGAATATGAACCTTGCTCTTGCTCCTGATTAATCGTACTCTCTTGCTGCGAAACCTGCTTAATACTTTCAGGGAATGACGAGCCATAAAAATTATTTATCGTGGTCGTATTGTAGCTATTTGAAATATTTCCCGCTGAACTCGCATTTGATTGATGAGGAAAACTATCCACTTCATCATCGTTCATTTTATTTTCTGGTATTTTAGATGCGTCTTGATTCACTGGCTCATTTAGGTTCATCTTTACTTTTAATGGGCTAATAACGCCAATTTTACTCTCCAAAGAACGAAATATATTATTTAGATGCTGATATTTATCACCATAATGCTTATCATCAATATCATGATATGCGGCTATTGATTTACTAATACACTCTTCTAACTGTGCATTTCCACTCGTGACTAAGAATTTATCAACTGGCTGGCTTTCAATCACCTCATTAGAAAAATATTCACCAAGCAGTGCTTTAATAGCAGGAGAAACATATTTATCTTGGTAACGAGATGCTATATCTTTCAACCCCGCCGTCCCCTTGTTAGATAAAAACACATCGAGTTTTTTATCCAAATCTTTTTGCTTTTTACTTAGAATATTTTTAACATCTTTTTCATTATTTAAATCTTTTCTATTTATAGTCTTAACTAGTTCTGCCGCGGCAGAAAGTAGCTCTGGTGAAATATCGTTAGACTCAAGTAACGTTAAAATCACCAACGCACTCTCTGGTCTCAGGTTTAACTCCTGCTGTTGAACGCTTCCATGCCCACCCGCATTTAATGCCTTTGCCACCATATCATGCGTAATATCCTCACCTGATTGAACAAACATTTTTGTAATATTTTCTATTTGTTGCTGATGATTACTTACGTGTAATTGATCAGCACATCCAGAAATATTGATTTCATTTTTAATATTACTTTTAGGTAATACACTGTCTACTCCTGACGAGTGAACCGAATTCAATTTAGGTGCTAATTGACTATCATTATTAACCATCTTAGGATGATTCAGCGTATTAATATTGGGTAGTGATTTAGGTTCATTCTGAATTCTAGGCATGAGTTATCCTTATAGAAGACTATTATAAATTTAATCTATTAAAAAAACGGAATTTATATATTGATTAAACTATTATTATATTGGTTTAGATCTTTAATTAATTGAACCAACAACTGAGTTAATGTATCAAAGTGGCTATTATCTTGCCTGAAGGTTTCTAATAAGCGTGAGACTGAATTATTCACGGCATTTTTTTGTGCATCAATGGCGGTTTGCATGCTTTGTACACTTTGCGCAAGTAAATCAACCCCTTTACTCGCCCAACCTTTAGAGGTGCTATCAATATCATAAACCGATTTCATGATTTCCCGAAGTGGCTTGAGGTCAGGGTAAATACGAATCACTTTATCACTACCACTCCCTCGTGTTTCTACGCTAAATCCTTGGTCATCGAGTTTCTTTTTCCAGAAATCAAATACAGCTTTATCATATTTAATTTCATAGATTTTCCACGCGCTGTCTTTCGGTTCTGACCAGTTTTGATAGTACTTTATGTTTATCTCATCAGAATCTGTAATTGCAGGTTTTTTTTCACCTAATTCTTTTTCTCTGACCGATTTATGATCGGTATAATGCCAATAAATTCACGAGGCTTTGAGGCCTTAGTACTTTCAATCGTCTTTTTTTCTGCATTTTCAAAGATAGAATATAGCTGATTAGCAATCATCGGTTTGTGAGCAACTACGGCTGCAGCTGCATTTTCTGTTTCATCTAAGTCAAGATGTGATAAAGCAGACATTAATTGCTCTGGCATTGTCTCACCACTCAAAGGTGGATTTAACGCTGGCTTTTCAGATACTGCTGCAGATATTAGTGGCGGTAACCCTTCAACGCTGGAAGCCTTGCCATCACTGCCATGGCTTTGTGCACCATCTTCAATATTCACTTCCATTTCAACTTGATGGCCAGCTGAAATACGTGGCATAACGCTGATCATAGTGCCGTAAGTGACTTGCTCCAACGTCGCAATCCGCTCACCTTGTAATTTGGCGTAAAAGCTGGTGTTGTTATCAAATAATGCGGGAATATTTTCTTGTGTCAGTAAAACAGGACGGGATACGATATGCCCATTGCCTTTTTTACTAAGTGCATCAATTTGCAGTAAAAAATCTTGACTATTCGATAGCGTGCTACGGTTAAAAGCGATTGCACCTCGACCCGCTTTAAATGTCCCAACTTCCCAGCTCACACCTAAGTTATCTAACTCAGAACGGGTAATATCGATAATCCACAATGAGAGCTCGACTTGGCGTCGGCGTACATCCAGTGTACGAACTAGCTGTTTTACATAATTAATTTGTTCTTGGCTGCCCTTCACAATTAAGCTATTGCTATCTGGATGAGCCACTAATGAAAGCGCATTTTTGCCCGATGAACGATTAACAATAACCTGCTTTTTTTCCTGCTTTTCTTCACCTATCGGGGCATCCATTAATTCATCGATTGAATCCCCAGATACATTAAGTTTTGCAGGCTGAATGTTAACGGTTTCCTCTACGGTATTACCGCCATCTTTAAACAACGTGCTAATCACCGTGAGCATTCCTGGCACTGTTGTACTCTGCCCCCGAGAGGTATACGTCCGGTCAGTAACAGAGGCATGTTTCAATGAAATAACAGCCACCTCACTGCTGGTTGACTCTTCTTGCTTTAACTGCTTTTCTAGGTACAGCGTGGCAGCTTTAATAAGCTCGACATACAGCGGGGGCCCTGAAACAAATAATAGATTATCAGCACCTTGGGAACGCACTGGAAATCGTTCATCATAAATCCCATTGCGCTGAATATAGCTCAATACTTGCCCACTGCTCACACGGTGTGTTGGTACAATCACACTGCGCATTTCACTGTTATCATAAACATAAATACTCGCGCCATCGTCATACCACACCAGTGCAATGCGCCGCGTCAGAGCTTTAAACATTTCATCCGCATTCGCCAGGTTAAAATTACCCGTGACCTTTTTCTGAGCCGCTAACTTACTCAAAATGATGGGTTTATTTAACTGTTCAGCCACAGCCTCAAAAACCTTACCCACCGCAATATTATTCGCGACAAAGGTTTCATGGTTTCTTTCTTGTGCCACAGGCTCTGCAATAAATATTTCAGACTGAGCCGCGTAAACATTAGAACCCAGTAAAAGGAGCGTCAGTAATATGGCTCCTTTTCTTTTACTGCTCATATAAATTTGCTCCAAGATGTCTTATTTCTGAAGGCGTTAACCCCAGTTCTTTTTTGATATCATTGGTGAAATGGGAGGCTGAGCAATAACCCGCTTCTAACCCAACATCTAAAATGGAACTTTCACTCTCAATTAACTGTAAAATTGCGTTCGCCATACGAACACTCATAATTTTACGTTTTGCTGTTTTATTAAAGTTTTCTCGATAAAGTTGTCTAAAATAAGAGGCTGATACACCATAGCGAGCACAAAGCTGATTGATATTGGCATTCTTATCACTCTGTGCAGCCTCCAAAATAAAACGCATCATTCCGTAAGCTTCATATTTACGTAATACATTGCACCAACCGTTAAATGACGGATGTATTTTAATAACTAAATCGATAACAACATTTCTAATTGAGACACTGGCAGAAAGCTCTTCATCCAATGAAATAAATTCTTGAGTGACTTGTTCGTTTAAGCTGTAAATTTCCTTCTTTGAAAGAAATGACTGCCCCATCGCCGTATCAATCACCGCAAGAATCTCAATCAACTCTGACAATGCTATTGAATAGAGCTCCCAGCATGGGTTTTTATTGCTCTCTAACACTTCATCATTGGCAATAAATATAGAGGATTGTTCAAATGAAATATTTAAATTTGAATATGGCGATTTATAAAAAAACGCCGTTGCACTATCACCTGGTACTGCCAAAAACAATTTATCCTGCAAAGAAAAACAGAAGTTTCTATTTTCTAACAGCGCAGCAATATCTTTCTTTGTCATGATATATAAGCCCTATCTATGTATTTTTTCAAAAAGTAGCTTGAAATATATGCCCAACAAACTCAAAGGAATAAAAAGGAATACTTTGCACTTAAAAAAATGTTTCCCTAGTCATAACGAATAAGATTAATTCAGCTGACAGTGTTTTTTTTATTCTGTTTAATACACTCAACTTATTTTTAAAGAGATTATATACGTGACAGATATCCATAATCAGACTTACGTGATGAAAATCATGAATGGTGAGATGCATGACCATGAAATAATAATTAATTTAAATGCCAACTTGATTATTATTGGTGAGGAAGATACATATAAGGCTAACGTAACGGATGAGGGTTTTACTGACTACTCAATACCTAGCCATCAAGACGCTTTTACTTTCTCCATTATTTCACATGAAGGCCAAATTGCCATTGACCTACACACAAATAACCAAAGTGAGATCATCTTAATCAATCTACAAGAAATTGTTTTAAAAGAGCTATTTCCATTTATGCTTAAAAAAATTGATACACCTTGGAATACATCGCTAATGTATGAAGAGAAGCAACACCAACCTATTAAAACAGAAAAAAATCATAATAAATTTAATAAATCGCCATACAACTATAAACTCTTTGCTGGTCTATCATTATTAGCTCTCATTCTTGTTGGTTCTTACTTTTTTCCTAACAATTCTGAATTGAAAAAAGATGTCCAGTTACAGTCTATTGAAAAAATACTGATAGGCAGCACACAAAAAGTTGTGGTGACCAAAGACAATAAAAATACCGCACTAATATTAGTACAATCTCAACGTGATTATGATTGGGCGATGCAACAATTGTTAAAGACAAAATTTCGCAACAATTTTTCTATCAAAATCCGCCGCCAATTAGAAAATGAGATAGAGAATAAGATCTCGAATAATATTCCTGAATTATTAAAAATTGACCTTACTGATCCCTGCCATCCAGTGATTAAGTCATTATCTAATCAGCAGACAGTGAAAAACAATGATTTTTTTAACAGAACATTTTCCAGTAACTTTAGTTGCTATACAAACTATACTTCACGCGTTATCAATATCGATGAATTACTAAAAAATGCCGAACTAGGATTAACAGAAAGCAACGTCAAATGGCATAAAATCACTAAAAATAATAAATCCATATTTATTATTAAGGATAGTTTAAACGATAAGCAAACTATCTCATTAATTAACTTTGTTAATTCATTTAATCAGCAATGGGGGGAGCGACAAATTCAGTTTTCAATATCATTAGCTAATAATGAATTAGCAGGTAAATCTTTTATCACAAATGAAGATGGTTATATTTTATTAGGTAATAACCATTGGAAATTCAATCCAAAAACACATTAATCAGTAAACAATGAGGACAATATCATGGCAACAATTGGAATGGGTACGACAGGCTCAGGTAGCTCAGCAGTTAGCACGGGTGAATGGGATGGTTCTGCCTTTGAAGCAAGCGGAAGTGCAGATAGTAAATGGGGGATGATGTATCGTGCATCAGCAGGCTTAAGCGCACGTACTAAAATCATTGCAGACAAGTTAAAAGATACATTAGACAACCCAAATGTTGAAGTTGATAACCCATTAGTGCTTGGTCAAATTACGTCTTTGAGCGGTAACTACAATATGGCGCGTCAATTACAAAGTAATGTTATGAAATCAATTAAAGACGCTGCACAAGCTATTATTCGTAACGTTTAATATTTAACTAAGCACCCTATAAATGGGTGCTCTTTTTTATAGGATATTTTTATGATTAACCCAATTACACCTTCGACTCTTTTCCAAATTGACAATGACATCACAACAGCTGTCCCTATGGGTTCATTTGAAGACAAAGTGAGGCAATTATTTGCGGAATATACTGTGGCTGTTGGAAGTGAAAAAGCGGATTTAATCAATAAGGCGAATAATATTGATGTCAGCAACCCCGCTGAATTACTTAAAATTCAAAACCAAGTTGGTAATTATAATCTTGCGATGAGTACAATCAGCACGCTCACTCACAAAAGTGTTTCGGCCATAGATGTCATCTTAAAAGCTCAATAACTTATGAACATTTTAAAGAAAATATTATTAGTCGGTTTTATTGGCTTGTTATTAGGCTGTGATAATCAATTACTGCTCAGTAACTTAAGCCAAAGACAAAGTAATGAAGTTCTCGCAATATTACAAGCACACGGCGTAGATGCGATCCGCAAGCATGATAATAAAAACGGAGATACCATCCGTGTCTCAAGCGATAATTTTGTCATTGCAGTTGATTTGCTGCAAAAATATAACCTCCCCTCGAAAGACCCCGTTGAGATTATTCAGGCCTTTCCTGGTGATTCACTCGTTGCCTCACCGCAAGCGGAGCGAACCCGTTTGTTATCTTTAATTGAACAACGTTTAGAACAATCATTGTTGTCTATCCCCGACGTAGTCAATGCGAGGGTGCATGTTAGTTACCCATTAAATGGCAATGGTACGGTAAAGCCAATACAAAAGGTCTCCAGCTTGGTGACCTACTCTGGAAATGAAGACCCTAAAATGATGATGAGTAAGATAAAACTATTTTTAAATAGTAGTTTTTCAGAAACAACTTACGATAATGTCTCGGTTGTTGTTATTAATCGTCCACCACTTCAATATCAATTAAAATCGACATCTGAAAATAGTATTCAGCCTATCTTGATAGGGACTATTTTTGTCATGATTGTTTTTCTCTTTAGCTTATTAGCTTTTATCCTGAAACGGCAATCAAATAGAAAAAAATCAGATGATATTACTGAGATTAAATTAGATGTTATTACTAAATAAGCTTCTTTTTGACCAGAAAAATATTTTTTTAGCGCCAGGAAGCTATTTTCATAATGAATTTAGTGCCCCTATTTATCACCAGTTACCTGAAAAATTGCAGCGGCAACATAATCAAGATTTGATTAAAAAATATGAATTAACAATGCCAGATAGTTATACCCGTGTATTACCCCGCGTATTATCAAACAATTGGGGAGCATTTCCTACCATTGCAATAACTCTAGGTAATTTATGGAAAGAAAAACCATTCAATAACAATATGCTACCCATAGAAAATATTCCACAGGCACTGTCTGCCTTTGGTGCAGCGCAACTTCTAGCTTGTCTTGCCCCTTTCGGCAATATTTATGTTTTACGCGCAAAATATATGTTCAGCCCAAAAACTCAACAACTTATTCCTACATATTTCGATGAGACATTACCTTGGAACCTTATCGAGGAGGCGTGTCACCATGTTAGCAGAAATCAAAAATAATGAAGTAGGTTCGCAAATGATGGCGACTGCAAAAGAAAAAGTACTCATTAAAAGACAGGTACTGAACGCAGAAAAATATGAAAAAAATCTCCTGCACTATGCGAGAAAGAAAACAGCAGGTCTTTATCAGCATGCACAAGAAAATAATACTCACTTACGCAAGATGGCTTACCAACAAGGCTACGATGATGGCATAAAACAACTTTTACATGATTTTATTGCAGGGCTAGAACACAGTAAAAATGCCTTTCAAGAACAGGTAAATCAAAGCCAAACAAGACTAGAGAACCTATTGATGTCAATGTTTAATGATAACCGTTTGAAAGATATCATTGCGCATTATTTCGCTCAGTCCCCTGAAATAACATCAAAAACAACCTTACATTTGCCGACGCAGATACATGTAAATTTAAATGAAATAAAACAAAGCATTACAATATTAACTCATGATGATTATGAATCAATTGCGTTAGAAGTTAATAACCAAATTTGCTATTTTTCACCCTCAATTGCGACGAAAAATACGTTACCACAAATTTTTACCATCCCCGTCCGTTGTCAAATACTTGATGAACAAAAAGTGGCCTATCAGAAACTTATTGAAAGAATAAATGCAGAGAAAGAGAATAATGAAGATACTCCCCAATAAGCCCATAAATACACTAATACCAACAAACTCTGTCGTGCCAATAAGCCATCCCCAAGATAAAATAAGCCTTATCACAAAAGGCACGACACATTTCGCATCAAGCACAACGAAACACACGGTGGATATTCCACCTAAGACACAAGAAAAAATAGATAAATTTATTGAAAAATTACAGTCAAAAGAAACAGATAAAGACTTTTTTTCTGCTATTTTCAGTACTCTCACTCGGCTTAAAAAAAATGAAAAAGAAAATTTTATTGCCGGCACGGCTCAAATGCTCAAATCGCTACCGAGTGATGGAACGCCATCACTCTATGATAAGTTCACGAAAGGTTTAAAGCGTTATATGGCGATAAATTTAATGAATCAACCGTTTACTGAGCAACTAAACAAAAACATATCTAGCCTCAATATCGATGGTAACGATGATGATGATTAAGCTTAAAAATGATAATCACCATCAATATTAGATGTGCTTTTATAGAGGTAAAGTTTATACATACTTTGATAACTATTTACCTCTTTTATATTCCCTCTCTATTTCCCCTCTAAAAAATAAAAATTATGTATATTTTTTTGATATATATATCCTACCGATATGAGTTAAATTTATTCTAACAATAAATCCAGCGTTATTATAAAAAAACGACTTAATTTTTTTCATTTATTAGTGAGCCCCGTTTTTTTATATTGAAGCATATTTTCGTGGAAGTTAGGATATAACTAATTTCTTACCCAATTATCATTTATAGGAAAATATATGAGTAGTATGGAATACATGGAAATAGAACCCATGATTTTGTTATCCGAAGAAGTTGTTTATAACCCATTAAAAAGAACGCTTTCCAAAGGAAAGAAATTCATCAGCCTTACAGAAAATGAGTCTTGCCTGTTAAAATTATTACTAGTAAAAACAAGTAATAAAAGAGAGATCATGTACGAAATCTGGGAAAAGAGAGGAACCATTGTGACTGAAAGTAGCTACTACAAGCTGGTGAGGCAGTTACGCCAATCTTTCAAAAAAGTGGAATTAGATGAAAACCTTATCATGACATTACCGAGAATTGGTATTCTCTATACTGGAGAGAAATTTGAACTACCTGTTTTATCAAGAGATTATCAAGATAGAAGAAATTTTTATTCCTATATTCGATGTTTTTTCCAAAAAATTTTTGTTCGCTCATTCCAATAAAATCATACGAAGAAGAAATTAATCATGCTTTTTATCAATACATTAAAAAAATATATTAACATTTTATTTATTCTCGCTTTTGTTGGCTTACTGTTTGGTTGCAGCCAATTTTCGAAAAACAGACTACCTGATTCTGACTACAGTATTGAAGGGGATATATATTCACATACCAATATTCCTGATAATGCTGAAATAACATTATCCATTAGTCCGTTGGAGATGAATGTTTCTAATAATGAAACCTATAGTTATCACTTTAAAACCAATAAAATCAGCCGTGCTGTTTATTTTAAGGCAAACATTCCAGATCATATTGCGATGAGTAAAAAACCATTAGGAATTAGTGTAAGAATCGAAAAAGACGAGGCGTTAATTATGATGACAAATAAAATTGTTCCACTTCCTCTGCTTTCTTCAGAAAAAATATCACTACCTGTTTTATCAATGCAGTAATAAATTTATTACCTATTACTCCTAATTACTTTAACCCTAATCGCTTGGCTAATCGGTGTAAATTTGCAATATCTAATGATAAATCGCGAGCACTTGCCGACCAATTATAATGGTTTTGCTCCAATGCTTGCGTAATCATTTTACGTTGAAAATCATCTGTGGCATCACGCAAGTTAGTGCTCGCTGGCAGCATTAGTGGCTGATCAGTTACCAGCTCAGATTCACGATGGTTAAACGTAAAATAGTGCGGCTGTAAAATAACATCGCCAGTATGGGTAGATGCCCGAGCAAGTACAATAGCACGGTGGATAGCATGCTCTAATTCCCTGACATTTCCAGGCCACACATAATTTAGCAAATACATTTGTAATGATGAGCTTAATACCACACTCGATAAATTAAAACGTTGGCGATATTGTTCACAGAAATACCCCGCAAGCAAAATAATATCTTCACCGCGCTCTTTTAATGGTGGTACAAATAATGGGAATACGCTGAGCCGATGAAATAAGTCTGCTCTGAAGCGCCCCTCTAATACCTCCTCTCGCAAATCACGGTTAGTAGCTGCCAATACCCGCACATTGACCCGTAGACTACGGTCATCTCCCACCCGCTGAATATCACCATATTGTAAAACACGCAATAATTTTGCCTGCAATGATAATGATAACTCACCAATTTCATCAAGAAACAGAGTGCCATTATCTGCCATCTCGAACTTGCCGCTTCGGTGGCTTATTGCCCCTGTGAATGCCCCTTTTACGTGCCCAAATAATTCACTTTCAGCCACATTTTCAGGTAATGCCGCACAGTTCAAATACACCAATGGCTTATCTGCGCGCAATGATTTTTCATGTATGGATTTAACTACAAGCTCTTTCCCTGTTCCCGTTTCACCTCCCACCAGTACATTCAGATCAGATGCAGCGACAATATCGATTTCTTTTTTCAATTGCTGCATTCGCAGGGATAAACCAATGATTTCAGTTTGCCCTGTCGGTTTAAATAAAGCGGGTTGGTTTGGCAAAATATTTTGGTTTTCAAGCTGTTCAACCAACAAGGCATTATTTAATGCCCCCGCGGCAAGTGCCGCAATTAACCTCAATGATTCATTACTAAAGGCATCAAATTGGTCAGGAGACAGTCCATCTAAGGTTAATGCACCGATAAGACTCTGCCCTGCGTATAAAGGTAGCCCTACACAGGCATGAACTTTAAGGTGTTGATGATGTGGAATTAAGCCATCATAAGGGTCTGGTAGTTGGCTATCAGCGGGGAAACGTACCACATCCCCAGCGCGTGCAATCGCTTCGAGTCGTGGGTGCCCTTCTAATAAAAAGCGTCTTCCCAACACATCTGCCATTAAACCATCAATTGCTAAAGGTATGAATTGGCCTGACTCATAACGGAGCAATGCACAAGCATCACATTTTAGGGATTGCCTCAATGTGGTAATAAGCCGTTGAAAGCGATCTGAGTGTTCAATACCACTTTGCAGTTCAATCGCGATTTGTGCTAATGCATCGACAGAAAAACCCATCATCATTCCTCATAGTCAATTTGACTATCATTATAGTCATAATGACTCATTTTGATATAGTCATTTTGACATATTCATTTTACCTTAAAATCACTATTTCAATTAAAATCAAATAGATAAAAACATGGCATGGATATTGATTATGTCTCTATATATTCCAAAGAAATATAGGACAAAATTAATATGGCGATTCATGTAAAAAATAATATTCAGTGGGTAGGTCAACGTGATTGGGAAGTGCGTGATTTTCATGGGACTGAGTACAAAACACTCAAAGGAAGCAGCTATAACAGCTATTTAATTTGTGAGGAAAAAAATGTCCTTATCGATACGGTAGACCATAAATTTAGCCGTGAATTTGTGCAAAATCTACGAGGCCAAATTGATTTAAATGATATCGATTACATTGTGATTAATCATGCGGAAGAAGACCATGCAGGTGCCTTAACTGAGCTCATGAGCTATATTCCTAACACACCTATCTATTGCACCGCAAACGCTATTGACTCAATCAATGGTCACCATCATCACCCTGAATGGAATTTTAATGTCGTCAAAACAGGTGACACCCTAGATATTGGTAATAATAAGCAGCTGATATTTATTGAAACCCCCATGCTTCACTGGCCAGATAGCATGATGACTTACCTTACTGACGATGCCGTTCTTTTCAGCAATGACGCATTTGGGCAACACTATTGTGATGAGCGGTTATTCAACGATGAAGTTGATCAAAATGAATTGTTTGATCAATGTCAGCGCTATTACGCCAATATTCTGACACCCTTTAGCCGCTTAGTAACCCCGAAAATTAATGAGATTTTGGGCTTTAACTTGCCAGTCGATATGATTGCAACGTCACACGGTGTGGTATGGCGAGATAATCCGACACAAATTGTTGAGTTATACCTGAAATGGGCGGCAGATTATCAGGAAGATCGCATCACCATTTTCTACGATACCATGTCGAATAATACCCGTTTAATGGCCGATGCCATTGCACAAGGTATTAATGAGGCAGACCCTAATGTTGCAGTTAAGATCTTCAATGTCGCAAGAAGTGATAAAAATGACATTATTACTCACGTGTTCCGCTCTAAAGGCGCCCTTGTCGGCACATCAACCATGAATAATGTGATGATGCCGAAAATTGCAGGCATGCTTGAAGAAATTACAGGGTTACGATTTTTAAATAAAAAAGCAGCCGCATTTGGTAGCTTTGGTTGGAATGGCGGCGCTGTTGATCGGGTACAAACACGGCTCATGGACGCAGGGTTTGATACCGCCCTATCATTAAAAGCAAAATGGAAACCGGATACCACAACGTTAGAAAGCTGCCGTGAATATGGCCGAGATATTGCGCGTAAATGGGCTTTATCTGCATAAGTGTACTGACAAAACACAGTAAGAATTTTATGATTTTATAGAGGACACCTCACATGCAATTAAGAGATAAAACACTTGGCCAACTTGCCTTATCGATTCCAAGAGCATCGACGCTTTTTCGCCAATACAATATGGATTACTGCTGCGGAGGAAAACAAACGCTCAGCCGAAGTGCAGAAAAATTGAATTTAGACATTGAAGCTTTAGAAAAACAATTAGCGGAATTATCAAACGAAGCATTAGAGAAAGACTGGCGAGCAGCCCCACTAGGCGAAATTATCGATTTTATTATTGTCCGTTATCACGATAGGCACAGAGAGCAATTACCTGAACTGATTTTACAAGCGCAAAAAGTTGAGCGTGTTCATGCGAATAAACCAACCGTTCCGAATGGTTTAGCGAAATACCTTGAAGCGCTGCTCGAAGAATTAAGCAGCCATATGATGAAAGAAGAACGCATATTGTTCCCAATGATTAAAAATGGTTTAGGGCAAAATGCCGCAGGTCCAATTAGTGTCATGGAACAAGAACATGATGATGCTGGGGATTTATTAGAAGCGATTAAAGGCATCACAGATAATGTAACGCCTCCAGCAGAAGCCTGCACCACTTGGCGCGTACTTTATAATGGGATTAATGAGTTAATTGATGATTTAATGAACCATATTAACTTAGAAAACAACTTACTGTTCCCAAGGGCATTAGCAGGCGAGTAAGCGTTTTGCAAAAAAGAGCGACCTAATGTGTAGATCGCTCTTTTATTATTTTTTAATGATTGCTATTGGTAGCTTTTTTTAATTTCTTGCGAAATCGCTAAGCCACGTCTTGCTTCTTTTTCCGCTATTTCAACAGACAAACCTATATAGGAGCGTGGGTCGAGCATTGCTTTAATTTCATCATCACTAAAAGCGGCTGAAATCACACTGTTTTTGGTTAGATTGGTATAGAAATCCTCACCATCCGCCGCAGTCTTGATCGCCTCTTCGTATAGCAGCTCATGGGCTTTGTCTTTTCCCAGTTTTTCTGCCATTTTCATCATGACGTATTCAGTATTATCTAACCCTTTATTTCTCAATACATTATGCAGCATTCTATCTTCATGAGGAACGATAGTTCTTGAAAGCTCCTCGGTTCTTAATAGGATTTCCGTCGTTAATTCTAACGCTTCTTCAATTAAGCCATCGAATAACATATAAGAACTGCTGTCACCTTCATAAGGGCGCACCGCAGAGTACATACCCACGCTTGGCAAAGAGTACAATTTCTGTGAGTTCGCAATAATACCTTTCGCTAGTTTTGGGTTAATCTTGTGCGGCATAGTACTGCTGCCCACCGTCCCCTTAGTAAACCCTTCAGAAACCTCAGCAATTTCTTCCAATGTGGTGCTGTAAACTTCCTCGCCAATTTTATGGCAGATATTCGCCATCAGCGCCAAGTTCGCCATATATTCTAATTTATGGGTGCTTAAGTTTCTCGATGGAACTTCCATCGCATGCATGCCCGTTAGCTCTGCGACGCGTTTTTGTACTTCTAAACCAATACCCGGCATAGAGTTAAATGCACCAACCGCACCGCCCATCATGATGGTGAAAACGCGTTTTTCACACTCTTTCATACGCTGATAACAATCAATAAAATCACTGATCCACACCGACACTTTATAGCCGTAAGTGATCGGGATGGCATGGCGCCCATGGGTTCGACCTGGCATGACCATATGTTTGGTTTTTTCTGCCAATCCCGATAAGTTCTCAATAATTTCACTCAGCAACAACATAAATTTGTTGTGTACTGTTTTCATCATATACAGCTGGGAACTTTGCTGAATATTCTGCGTGGTAATACCATAGTGGATATACTTACCACTCTCTTCTGAGCATGCATTCACTAATACTTTCAGAAAAGGCACAAAGCCATGGCCAATTTTTTGGTAAATACGGCTCATTTCTTCGAAATCAATATTTTCAATAATGGCCTTTTCTTTGATTTCATCAGCCGCAGATTGGGGAATAAACCCTTGCTCTGCTTGTGCTTGAGCCAACATAGATTCAAACATTAACCAAATCGTATATTTCGCTTCATCAGATAAAAGCGCCTTAATACCTCGGTCATCAATTGTTTTACTTTTAGAATCGTATAATGCTCTCATTTCGTATCCCTTCTTTATTTCTTCATTGCTTCATCAACAGCATTGCGAACGAATTCAACCTTCGGCCCATAAACGACATGGACGTGGTTTGCCGATGGAAAGAAGAATGCGGTACATCCTGATTCCAACATTAAATCTTTATCAATTTGATTCACTTCGCCAACATCAATACGCATACGAGTAATACAGTTATCCACGTTACGAATATTTTGCTTGCCACCTAACGCTTGGATTAAAATTTCTGCAATTTCGCCATAACGTTTTTCTTTAATTAAGGTATTTTTCAGATTGCTAGACTCTTCACGACCCGGTGTTTTGATATCAAATTTAATAATCGCCCAGTAGAAAATAAAGTAAGTGACGACGGCTAAACAGCTACCAATGATGACCAAGAATATCCAGTTGGTGTGCTCATATAGCAATCCAAATATCGTGAAGTCGAATACCGTTCCTCGGATATAACCGATAGCAACACCCGCGAACGAAAGTAATACCGCACCGATACCAACAATAATCGCGTAAATTAAATACAATAGTGGCGCAATAAATACGAAGGTAAATTCAAGCGGTTCTGTCACGTTACCCAACATCGCAGTCAGCACCATTGTCACCAACATCGACTTCACTTCTGCACGGTTTTCTTTCTTCGACGTTTTGTAAATTGCTAGCGCAATCGCTGGGAATAAGAACAATGTCACTAACATTTGTTGCTGTGCCATAAAGCGGGTCAGGCTTGGCATCATTGCCCAATATTCACTGTCAGGGCCTTGTTTGAATAACACTTCGGTTAATGCAGGGACAACCCCCACAAACGTTTGTCCATCAATAATATAAGTACCGCCAGCTTCCGTGAATCGGAACAACACGTTCCAAACATGGTGCAATCCGAACGGAATGAATAAACGTTCACCACCCGCGGTAAAGAATGGCCCGACTGGACTCAAGAACACGGCGGATAGTTTCATTAAGCCTTGAACTAAAACTTCCCAGATAAACGGTAATAACGCGCCAACCATGATCATCAAACCAATCATGATAATAGAGACTGATTTTTTACCCGAGAAGAACGCAAACGCAGTTGGGAGCTCAAGGTTATAGAACTTATCAGTCGCCCATGAGGCAATTAACCCTGTGATGATCCCCCCAGCGGCACTGATATTAAGGGTTTGTATTCCAAGAACTTTGATCTGCCCCACTTGGCTCATAATCGCTGCATCAGCGAGTTTGCCAGTGAGTACCAACCAAATATTCATGGTAATGATCAAGGATAAGTAACCAACCACCGACGCAAAGACGGCAATCCCCTTATCTCTCTGACTCATTCCATAAGCGACCCCCATCGCAAACAGCAATGGGATATTATCGAAAATCACCCCTGCAATAGAACGAATGCTAACTAATAATGCGTTAACCGTTTCATTTCCGAGGAAAGGAAAGCGTGCAATCATGTACGTTTGCACTAACGCACCGCTGATACCCAATATCATACCGATCGGTGCAAGCACACCAATCGGAAGGAGTAATGTTCTCCCAAAGCGTTGGATAGATTCACCAAACTTTCTTCTGGCCATACTTTTTCCTTATGACTTCTATTATTAGAATTAAAGGCATACTAGCTTGGGGGTTTTATAAAAGAAATGATGTCCCGGTTTTAAAAATTATCTTAGGTCATAAATTATGACCTAAGTCATTTTGAAACATCATTATTGTTAAAAATAACAATAAAAAGACGGTAATATAGGAAGGGTAGGTTAAGAAAGTCGCCTAAAGTAAGTTTTCTAACTCATTGATAAGTAAATCAACTAAGATAAAAAAACCGATACGGGACTTGGTATCATCCCTTTTAGTATCGTAACTATCAGCGAAACAAAAAAGTGTGTTATCGGTATAACTGGTTAATTCATTGGTATTGAATGCCGTCATACTAATGATATTCGCCCCTTTCAATTGAACAATTTTAGCGGTTTCAATAATCTTTTTTGTGCCGCCAGAAAGGGAAATAAATATCACCGTATCGTCTTTGCTGACGAGCCGAGTAAAAGAATCAGACAAATTGTAGTCATTAATAAAAAAACAGTGCAGACCTAATGCAAAGAGTAAGTGCTCAAGATAATAACCCACAGCCTTACTGGTTCCCCTCGCGACAATAAAAATATTTCGCGATTTATGTAAGATATTCGCACAGTCATTTATTTGATTTTCATTAATCAGCGTAAAGCTTTTATTAATGTTTTTCTCAAGTTGTTTTTTGTAGGAAGCGGGCGTGACTTTTTCTGTTTTATTTTTGGATAAAATATAATTATTAATTTGAAATTTAAGCTCTTTAAAACCACTGAAGCCTAATTTCTGAGATAAGTTAATAATGACTGTTTTAGACACATACGTTTTAGCCACTAAATCATTGATATTTAAGTATGGAATATCGGCAATATTATCATTTAGGTATTTTAAAACCTTTTTTTCACTGATCGTTAAATTATCGTAATTTTTTAAAAATTCCAACATATCCCACCTGACCAATTTTGCCGAAAAATCCCATTATACCGCAGGGGCCAACAACGTGATGATGATTAATAATGATGAAATAGCACAAAATAATCAATTTGCTGATTATACGCCAAATAGCGCCTTTATGTAGAACACAGGGAGGTAAATTTGTGAGATGCTACAATTATTTCATTAAAACAATATGTTCCAAAAAAATAACTTAGTTTATTAAGATATTTTCCTAAACAATACAGATTGAGTCATATTGCCCGCTAAAGAGCGAATTTATCGATTATCTTTTGGTAGCATCACTTTTTTATGCAATTTCCTGCCTAACTGTTTCCATATTGTTACTATGGATTTATTTTTTTTAGTAATTATAATTAGCGCCCATCATTTTATGTAGTAGTTCATTACATTGAGTTCGTACATGATGCTCAGGTCTGTCTTGAATGATTGAAAAATGAAATTCGCCGCGGATAGGTTGTTTTTAACGACCTAGCCTTGGGCTTTCTTATCAATTAACAAGGAGACGCTGATGCAAGTCAGTCGACGGTCTTTTTTCAAGATCTGTGCCGGTGGTATGGCAGGAACTTCCGCTGCACTACTTGGTTTTGCCCCAAATGTATCTTTCGCAGGTTCTCGCCAATATAAGCTCTTACGCTCTGTCGAAACACGTAATAACTGTACCTATTGTTCTGTGGGTTGCGGTATTTTGATGTACAGCTTAGGCGACGGCGCAAAAAACGCAGAAAAAAGTATCTATCACATTGAAGGCGACCCTGATCACCCGGTTAGCCGAGGCTCATTATGCCCAAAAGGGGCGGGGCTTATTGACTATATCCACAGTGAAAACCGCCTAAAACACCCAGAATACCGCAAACCAGGCTCCGATAAATGGGAGCGTATTTCGTGGGAAGAAGCGATAGACAAAATTGCACGTTTAATGAAAAAAGACCGTGATGAAAATTTCGTTACGCACAATGAAAAAGACCTAGAAGTTAACCGCTGGCTGACAACAGGCATGTTGTGTTCATCTGCGGCGAGCAATGAAACAGGTATTCTCGATAATAAATTCTCCCGCTCGTTAGGCATGCTCGCTATCGACTGCCAAGCCCGACTCTGCCATGCCCCAACCGTTTCCGCACTTGCCCCAACATTTGGTCGTGGCGCAATGACCAACAACTGGGTTGATATTAAAAATGCCAACGTCATTTTAATTATGGGTGGAAACCCAGCGGAAGCTCATCCCGTTGGTTTCAAATGGGTTATCGAAGCTAAGATCAAAAATAATGCCAAAGTCATTGTTGTTGACCCACGCTTTAGCCGCAGCGCATCCGTCGCAGACATGTATTCACCAATTCGAGCGGGTTCAGATACTGCATTTTTACTCGGTGTTATCCGCTATCTTATTGAGAATGATAAAATTCAACATGAGTATGTCAAAGCCTATACTAATGCGCCATTAATCGTTCGTGAAGATTATCATTTTGATGATGGGCTTTTTAGCGGCTTTGATGATAATAAACAACAATATGACCGCAGCTCTTGGCATTATGAAACCGATGCAAATGGCCATGCGCTCAAGGATGAAACACTTCAACATCCTCGTTGTGTTTGGAACCTATTAAAGCAACACGTTTCCCGCTATACACCTGAAGTCGTCACGACATTATGTGGTACACCACTTGAAGATTTTATCTATATTTGTGAACAACTTGCCTCGACTTCTGGCAAAGACAGAACGTCGACCATTTTGTATGCTTTAGGGTGGACGCACCACACAGGCGGGGCACAAACGATTCGTACCGCAGGTATGATCCAGCTATTGCTGGGTAACGTTGGTATGCCGGGTGGTGGTGTCAATGCGCTACGTGGCCACTCCAACATTCAAGGCTATAGCGATTTAGGGTTACTCTCTTTGAATCTACCGGGTTATATGCCGTTACCCAACGAGAAACAGGATTCACTACAAACCTATCTATCGCAAATCACACCAAGCTCAATCGTGCCTGACCAAGTGAACTACTGGAAAAGAACGCCCGATTTTTTCATTAGCTTAATGAAAAGCTTTTGGGGTGACAATGCCACCGCAGCCAATGAATGGGGTTATCACTGGCTACCTAAATGGGATAAGAGCTATGACATCATGGCGCAAACCCAAATGATGGTTGATGGCAAAATGAATGGCTATATCGTTCAAGGCTTTAACCCATTAGCCGCATTCCCAGATAAAAACAAATGTAGCGTAGCACTTTCGAAACTCAAATATCTGGTTATTATCGATCCTCTGGTCACTGAATCATCAAACTTCTGGCAAAACCATGGTGAGATGAACGACGTCAATACAGCAGATATTCAAACCGAAGTCTTCCGCCTTCCATCCTCGTGTTTTGCTGAAGAGAATGGTTCGATTGCAAACTCTGGCCGCTGGTTACAATGGCATTGGGCAGGAGCCCGACCACCCGCTCAAGCATGGCATGACGGTAAAATTTTGGGTCATTTATTGATGCGCCTACGCCAACTATACCAAGAAGAAGGTGGTGTTTGCCCTGAGCCATTAATGAATCTCTCTTGGAATTATGTAGACCCTTATGACCCACAACCTGAAGAAGTGGCAAGGGAAGCGAATGGGCAAGCGATGCAGGATATTTATGATGAAGCCGGCAAGCTATTATTCAAGAAAGGGCAACAACTGGATGGGTTCCACCAATTGAAATCCGATGGCTCAACAGCCAGTTTTTGCTGGGTCTATTCTGGTTGCTGGACAGAAAAAGGCAATCAGATGGCGAACCGCGATAATGCGGATCCATCCGGTTTAGGTTGTACCCCGGGCTGGGCGTTCGCTTGGCCGCAAAACCGCCGCGTTCTCTATAACCGAGCGTCAGTCGACCCAAGTGGAAAACCATGGGATGAAAAACGCCAACTCATTAAGTGGGATGGTACTCAATGGGGGGGATTTGATGTCCCTGATTTTGGTAATGCCCCGCCAAACAGCGGTGTCGGGCCATTTATTATGCAGCCTGAGGGTGTCGGTCGCTTATTCGCCGTGGATAAAATGGCTGACGGCCCATTCCCCGAATTCTACGAACCGTTTGAATCTCCAGTAGAACATAATATTTTGCATCCAAAAGTGTCGCGTAACCCAGTAGCCCGTTTATATAGCTATGATAAGGATCACTTAGGAAATGCAAAAGATTTCCCTTATGTGGCAACTACTTATTCCATCACTGAGTTATTCCGTCATTGGACGAAACATTCATTATTAAATGCCATTGCACAGCCTGACCAGTTTATCGAAATTGGTGAGCAATTAGCCTCCCAAAAAGGCATTAAGCAAGGTGATGAAGTTAAAGTCAGTGCGAAACGAGGCTTTATTAAAGCCAAGGCTGTGGTCACTAAACGAATTCGCCCATTAACCATCAATGGTAATGTGGTTGAAACCATTGGGATCCCTTGCCACTGGGGCTTTGAGGGAGCAACACAAAAAGGTTTCCTTGCCAATACATTGACGCCATCAGTTGGTGATGCAAATGCATTCACGCCTGAATATAAAGCGTTTTTAGTTAATGTTGAAAAGGCGTAAGGAGAAATTATGTCACTGCAATCTCAAAATATTATTCGCCGTTCAGCAACGAATAGCCTTACGCCAGCACCACAAGTGCGCAACCATCAAGAAGAAGTTGCGAAACTGATTGACGTTACGGTCTGTATTGGCTGTAAAGCCTGCCAAGTGGCCTGTTCCGAATGGAACGATATTCGTGACCAAGTGGGCACTAATATTGGTGTTTATGATAACCCTATCGACTTAACGGCAAAGTCTTGGACGGTTATGCGCTTTTCTGAAGTTGAAGAAAATGGCAAATTGGAATGGTTAATTCGTAAAGATGGTTGTATGCACTGCGCTGACCCGGGTTGCTTAAAAGCCTGCCCCGCAGAAGGCGCTATTGTTCAATATGCTAACGGTATTGTCGATTTCCAATCTGAGCACTGTATTGGTTGTGGTTACTGTATCGCAGGTTGCCCATTTGATGTTCCTCGTATCAATAAAGAGGATAACCGTGCCTATAAATGCACATTGTGTGTCGACCGTGTCGAAGTAGGTCAAGAACCTGCATGTGTAAAAACCTGTCCAACAGGTGCTATCCATTTTGGTAGTAAAGAAGACATGAAACATCTTGCTCAAGAGCGTGTTTCTGAACTGAATACCCGAGGCTACCAAAATGCCGGGCTTTATGACCCCCAAGGCGTTGGTGGAACCCACGTGATGTACGTTCTTCATCATGCAGATAAACCCAATCTTTATCATGGGCTCCCTGACAATCCCGAAATCAGTGAAACGGTAAAATTCTGGAAAGGAATTTGGAAACCGCTTGCAGCAGTTGGCTTTGCGGCAACCTTTGCTGGCGCAATGTTCCACTATTTTGGTATCGGGCCAAACCACACCACAGAAGAAGATGAGGAAGAAGCGCGAAAAGATAAAGAAGCGGCTTCTCAAACTGCACAATCAGAGCACAACGAGGAGCAACACTAATGAAAAAAAACAGCGATACAATTTTACGCCATAATGCATCTGAGCGTATTAATCACTGGTTAGTCGTCATTGCCTTTGTCTTTACGGCATTCAGTGGGTTAGGTTTCTTTTTCCCCTCATTAAACTGGTTTATGAGTATTTTAGGGACACCCCAGTTATCTCGAATACTGCATCCCTTTGTCGGTAGCCTCATGGCATTTTTATTTATCTTCATGTTTTTTAGATACTTAAAATATAACTTTGTGGATAAACAAGACCTTATTTGGGCTAAAAATATCCACAAGGTATTACGTAATGAGGAAGCTGGCGATATCGGCCATTATAACCTTGGGCAAAAAGGGATTTATTGGGTTCTCAGCCTGTGCCTTATCGTCCTTACAGTCAGTGGGATTATTATTTGGCGCCCTTATTTCGCGGATTATTTTTCGATTTCAATAATCCGCGCGGCATTACTAGCGCACTCACTGTCTGCTATAGTTCTGATTATCACGGTTGTTGTTCATGCTTATGCAGCCTTTTGGGTAAAAGGCTCTATTCGTAGCATGGTTGAAGGCTGGGTGACACGTGGATGGGCAAGGAAACACCATCCTCGTTGGTATCGTGAAGTATTAGAAGAAGAAAAAGAGAAGAAAGAATAATCGTAAATTAAAACCGCCAAGCAGCGTCATTTATGGTGTTGTTTGGCAAATTTTTACCCGTAGATGCCCTTTACCGCCCACCTCTTCTTAGTGCCAACGCAACAACATTCTCTCATAAATCAATTTATCTCTGGGAACGAAACTAGTTTCACAAAGATGCATTTTATCCTTCAACAATTCCATACTTTTTGCTCACTTACTCTTTTTAACACGACTAAAGAGTATGAACAGTCATCATGATTAATCACTCGTATTTAGGTATCATCACGTATGTTTATGACATATTATATTTAATTTTAGGAAAATTAATTATTTTTAGTTAATTTATTGTGGGTATATAGCGAAATGTAACTAGGTATAAATGAGATCATAATGACTAAACGTAAATTTATTACACGCACAGAAGTTAACGCTCTATTACATGCAACCAAACAGGGGCGATATCCTAATCGTGACTATTGTTTGTTATTAATGAGCTTTTTACATGGTTTGAGAGTCAGTGAACTTACTCATATTACCATGTCTGATATTGATTTAGTCCAAAAAGTCATCTACATCAGACGATTAAAAGGGGGACTATCCACTGTTCAACCTATAATTCCAGAAGAATTTACAGCAATAGAAAGATGGTTAATTGAGAGAGACTCTTGGAAAACATCCAGTTCAGATTGCTTGTTTATCTCGCAAAAAGGGAGCCAAATTTCTCGCTATCAAATTTATCGTTTATTTGAACAATACGGCAAGATAGCAGGACTTCCCGTCAAGCTTCACCCACATATGTTAAGGCATGCGTGTGGATATGCATTAGCTGACCTCGGCAGAGATACTCGATTAATTCAAGACTATTTAGGGCATCGAAATATTGCCCACACTGTAATTTATACCGCAAGTAATGAAAAACGCTTTAGCGGTATTTGGTCTAATCAATAGACAATTTAATGACTTGTGTCAACATGAAACCAAAGTTCAATATTATAAAATGAATTAAATACCAAGAATACCTCAGTTATTTAACCAATTAGTTTTATAAAACTGAGGTATTCTTATAAATAGTGGGTGTAACGATTAATTTTAATACCACTAAATGAAGCTACAAATTGGTTATTTCCCAAAACCCTAAAATAAGATTAGTTAATAATTTTATTTATTCTTATTTTACCAATTATCATGATTTAAATACTCAAAATATGAGTATAACCACAGCCTTATTAAATTAACAAACCATTATCAATACACACACAAAAAAATCACACAATCATTCATATTAAGATAATCGCATAAAGATTTTTAATGATATTCAAAATGAAATTTAAATAATTCTGGAGTTTAATATCAAAAAACTACACTTAAAAAGGAATAATCAATATATATATTATGAATGAAACAAAAAATAAGATAATAATAAATAAAGCTAACAATAATGAATAAAAATCAACAATGTAATTAAAATATCATTTAAAATCAAATGGTAATGCAACATAATAAATCAAAATGTTTAAAATGCCTAATAAGTATAATTCTGAGACTAACCAAAATCAAACAGCATAAAACTCTGTTGATGTAATACCTTTTAGAGATAACCAGCAATTAATGTAAAAATTTATTATCTACAACAAAAAGTTACCATCCATGATGTTTTTATTACAAAAACAACCCAGCCAAATAATCTAATTTTACTAACAAAATACACAAATTAAAGATTTTAATCCTGACAACGATAATATATAAAACAAAATCGCTAAAACCAATTTAACGCAACATTTTGATTTATTTTGTTGCGTTTTTTGAGTCAAAAATAATCAAGTTGTTTACTTTGCAGGCAGGTCTGACCGTAGTCTAACTGACATAACGCTTTATTGGTGAGATATGAAAAATAATAAGTTAAAAACCAGTATAGATAACTTTCAGAAAATACTGACTGAACAAATTGGTTTGGAATTATTCCATCTTAGAAAAGAAAAAGGGTTAAGTGGTAAAGAGCTAGCTAAAAAATTAAAGATATCACAACAACAAATTTCTCGATATGAAAGAGGAATATGTAGCATTAACTGTGCAATGCTGTTTTCAATCTTATTCTATCTAGATACTAACCCTAGTGCGTTTTTCGAAAGTATAACATTGAAAATAAATGAAGAACATCCAACTGCTAATTCATTTATTCATAACAATGAAAGTCTCTTCGATGAACAAGATAATTGTCACTATATTTTTAATCGGCAAACAGAAATTATTTTAAATTCTTTATACAGCAAATAGTTATTTAAAAAATATAAAATTTTAACTATGCCCACTTAATTGTTGGGTAATCATCACGTTGTTATATATAAATGAGGTTCAAATGAAAAAAGTATTTTTAGCAGCACTTGTTTCTGCCGCTATCGCTTCTCCAGCACTCGCTGATCAAGGGCATGGTAAAGTTACATTTAAAGGTGAAATCATCGATGCACCTTGCTCAATTAGTTCTGACTCTATTGACCAAACAGTATGGTTAGGCCAAATCGCTAACTCCGTTTTAGCGAATGGCGGCACTTCTACTGCTAAACAATTCAACATTGAATTAGAAGACTGTGTATTCCCTAAAGATGCAGATGACAAAGTCTATAATGACAAAGTCAACATCACATTCTCGGGTTCTAGTGCTGCGTTCAACGCTAAATTATTAGGTGTAACTGGCTTAGATGCAACGGATCCTACTATTGCAGGTAACGTCGGTATTCAATTAACAGATACCAACGGTGCTGCATTAGATATGGGTGTAGCGACTGCGCAAGAACACCAGCTACAAGCTGGTGATAACACTCTGCGTTATAGCGCTTATGTACAAGGTGCAAACGTTGCAGTGGATAAAATCCCATTAGGTAAATTCGAAGGCGTAACTAACTTTACCCTAACTTATAACTAATTGATTAGTTAAAGAGGAATACATTCGTATTCCTCTATTAGTCACCTAATTAAGTCAGAGGTTAAAGTGAAAGGATTTATCTATTCGCCAAGAAATGTATTATCTCTATTTCTTCTTACATTATTTCTTTCGCCACAAATGGCGGCATCACCTCATGGATGGGGAAAAGTCACAATGAATGGTGAGATAGTCGATACTGCCTGTGCAATAGATATCGGGTCTAGGGATCAGACTATTAATATGGGGGTGCTTCCAACAAGCTATATTCGTGAAGTTGGGAAAGGCCCCATAAAAGAATTCAATATTAAACTCGTTGATTGCCGTTGGGAAAAATATTCAAAAGATAATAACGAATGGAATTCACTCGAAGTCACTTTTGATGGTCCATCAGAAGGTGATTTTTTCACACTCTCGGGTGAAGCAAAAGGAGTGCAATTGGCATTGCATGATATATCTGGATATTCCATTACACCAGGGAAACCGTTACCTGCATTAGGAATTACACCTGGCACAATAATATTGAAATATCAAATGCAATTAGTCACCAATTATCACCCTGTTAAAGCGGGTAATTACCAAACCTTATTAAGGTTCAAGGTCGATTATTATTAATTCTAAAAGTTATATTGGTGTTTTAGGGATGTTTTTTATGTTTTTTAGACAACACAAAATAAATATAATAACGACAACGATAATACTCACTTTTGGGTCATTATCTACTCAATTATATGCTGCTGATACCATACAATTTAATACAGCATTATTTGATTTAGAAGACAAAAAAAACATTGATATTAAGCAATTCTCACGTGCTGGCTATATTATGCCTGGCACTTACCCTCTGAAAATACAATTAAACAAAGAAACGCTACCTGAGCAACGATTTTCATTTTATGCGCCGAAGAATGACCCTGAAGCGAGCCTTGTGTGTATTACTCAAGAACAAGTCCAACTGTTGGGATTAACGGCGGATTCGCTGAAGAAAATCACGTGGTGGCATAATAATGAGTGCCTTGATTTACTCAGCTTGCCCGGTTTTCAAGCTCGAGGAGATTTATCTGACTCAACATTATACCTGAGCATCCCTCAAGCCTACCTTGAATATAGAACAGCTAACTGGGATCCACCTTCCCTCTGGGATGAAGGGATCTCTGGGGCGCTTTTCGACTACAACATTAACGCCAGAGCCAATAAACCCCATGATAACAACAGTAACTATAATGTAACGGCAAACGGTGTTGCGGGTGTGAACCTTGGTGCTTGGCGCTTCAGGGGAGATTGGCAAGGGCGTGCTCAACGAGAAACTGGCTCAAATAGTAAAAATGAGCATGATTTCCAATGGAGCCGGCTATACGCCTACAAAGCATTAACCAGTATTAAAGCTAAATTGACCTTGGGTGAAGACTATTTCAACACGGATTTATTCGATAGCTTCCGGTTTACAGGTGTTAGTTTACGCTCTGATATCTTAATGCTACCACCTAACTTACGTGGGTATGCGCCTGAAATTACAGGTGTTGCGACCACCAATGCGACCGTCATTATTAGCCAACAGGGGCGAATTATTTACCAAGAACAAGTCGCTGCGGGGCCTTTTCGCGTCCAAAATTTAAGTGATGCAACAACAGGTAAACTGGATGTTCGAATCGAAGAGCAAGATGGTTCAGTTCAAGAATATCAAGTTGAAACAGCTAATATCCCTTATTTAACACGACCTGGCAGTGTTCGATATAAATTAGCAATGGGCCGACCAACGGATATGGAGCACCATGTTAATGGAGACACATTCGCAAGTGGTGAAATGTCATGGGGTGTCACCAATGGTTGGTCATTACTCGCAGGCTCATTAAATAGCCAAGACTATAATGCATTCAACGTAGGTGTAGGCCGAGACCTATTAGCATTTGGTGCTTTATCTTTCGATATTACACATTCTATTGCAAATATTCCGAATGATAAAAAACTAACTGGTAATTCATATCGAATAAACTATTCGAAGCGCTTTGATGACTATGATAGCCAAGTCCAATTCGCAGGCTACCGCTTCTCTGAGCGTAGCTTTATGACAGTGACTGATTTTTTAACGGCTAAAGACTCCGGTGAACGCCAAGGCAGTAATAAGGAAATGTATGTGATTTCCCTAAATAAAAACTTTAGGGAATCAAGAATTACGGCTTATTTAAACTATTCGCACCAAACGTATTGGGATAAGCCAGAAAGTAATCGCTACAATTTAATGGTCACAAAAACCTTAGATTGGGGGAGCCTGAAAAATATTAATATTTCGTTATCGGCTTATCGCAATAAATATAACGAAACAAATGATGACGGCCTTTATATCTCAGCATCAATGCCTTGGGGAAATGGCGCCAATATCGGCTATTCATTACAAGCAACACGGGACGACACCGTTAACCGGGCAACTTATTATGACAAGCTGTCTGATAGAACCAATTACCAAGTCAGCGCAGGGTCAACCAACAAAGGCGGAACCGCAAGCACCTATATTACTCATTACGGCGATAATACGAAGTTAACCGCAAATGCCAGCTATATTCACAATAATTACACGTCATTTGGATTAGGGGCTCAAGGCGGATTCACTATGACGTTAAAAGGTGCGGATGCTCACCGAGTTTCAAATATTGGCGGCACTCGTTTACTTATCGACACTGACGGCGTAGCTAAAATCCCCGTATCAGACCGCGGTATCCCTATTGCATCAAATGCATTTGGTAAAGTGGTTGTACCTGACTTAAATAGCTACTACCGCAGTAAAGTTAAAGTCGACTTAAACGCTCTACCGAATAACGCCGAAGTGACTGATTCTATTGTTCAAGCAACATTAACAGAAGGCGCGATTGGCTACCGTAAATTTAATGTGTTATCTGGTGAAAAGATGATGCTTTCAATGCGTATGTCTGATGGTTCTGCGCCACCATTTGGTGCTCAGGTTACCAATTTAGCAGGAAAAGAGACAGGAATAGTCACTGATAATGGGTATGCCTACGTGAGTGGAATCAACCCGAATGAAGTCATGATTATTCATTGGGGTGGCGCAGCTCAATGTGAAATTCATTTTCCTGAAAATTTAGAAACAATTAACCAAGGATTATTCATTCCTTGTAAACCATTATCAAATAAACGTAATGAAACAGATAATAATCTGTAGATGAGTGATTGCGATGAAAAAATTAACTAATTTATATATCAGTACTATTTTATTAAGCAGTTTAGTTAGCGGAAGTGCTTTCTCAGCAATTGCTTTAGATAGAACTCGCATTATTTTTAATGGCGATCAAAAAAGTGTATCAATCACTATTACCAATAAAAATAACCAACTGCCTTATTTAGCTCAAGGCTGGGTAGAAAATATTCAAGGGGTGAAAATTACCTCACCTTTTGCCGTATTACCTCCCGTGCAAAGAGTTGAGCCGGAAAAATCAAGCCAAGTGCGTGTTGAGGCACTCCCTGAAATAAGCCAATTACCGCAAGATAGAGAAAGTGTTTATTACTTTAACTTAAGAGAGATCCCACCTAAAAGTGATAAACCCAATGTTTTGCAATTAGCATTACAAAGCAAAATTAAATTATTTTATCGCCCCAAAAGCATCATGCTAAGCGAAACTGAAATGTTGAATAACCCTTGGCAAGAAAAAACACAGCTTATTAAGCAAGGCGACCAATATATTATAAAAAACCCAACGCCCTTTTACATCACTATTATTGGCGCCGCGGAGCGTATCAACTCACCGGTAAATCAAAACTTTAAAGCCGTTATGGTCGCACCATTTAGCCAAGAAAATCTAGGTGTCCCAAGCTCTACTGTAGGTGCGAACCCTGTTCTCACCTACATCAATGACTACGGTGGCCGTCCTAAATTGCAATTCAAATGCCAAGCCAGCACATGTCAGGTTATTCCTGAAAATAAATAGAGAGGAAAAGATGATTAATCAAAAAAGTCTTACCTTGCTTCTCGGGTTATCTCTAATATTTCCATCGTCTATCATATATGGGGCGTCTTCGAATGCCTTTCATAACGCCACAGGGAATTGGGATGTCGAAGGCGCCAACGGAAAAATTTTTGTTTACGGCTCCTTAACTGAGAGTGCTTGCCATTTATCGATGGACTCTGCATTTCAATCTGTTGATTTGGGGAATGTTGAAACTGCGTCATTAAAAGCAATTGGCGCACAAGGCCATAAGACCCCGATTAATATTGAATTACTGGATTGTATCGAAACACCAACCATCTTAAGAAATAATAAATCAGGCAATGTTACATGGAGTACTTCTCAGCCGGGGATGAAAATTCGGTTTATTGCCCCCGTCATTCCGTTTCGCCCTAATATTGCCAGTGTAGAAGGCGTCACAGGATTAGGACTACAAATCACTAACCCAAAAGGAAAAGAAATCGCTTTTGGTGAATACAGCGAACCACAACTTATTTCGTCTGGGCAAAATATTTTAACCTATTACGTAGCCCCCATTAGAGTTGCCGAAAAATTACAGGCAGGCGCGTACCGAAGCGTTATTTCTTTTCAAATAACCTATGAATAAGCTCACTCAATTTTGCGGATGTAGCATTGAAGGTATTTATATGAATAATTTCAATTTTTATAAATTTAAAAAAATAATACTCTCCATGCTATTAAGTTTGTTATTTTTTTCATTACCGAGCCATGCAAAAAATGGTCAAATCGGTGAAATTAAAATTCGAGGGCAGCTTGTTGCCGAAGCTTGTACGGTAAGACCCGGTGATGAAAATATCATTGTAGACTTTGGTACTATCGTCAATAAGTATCTCTATATCAACCAAAAAACGCCTCTGGAAAATTTTAATATTCACTTAGATGACTGTGATAATAGTATCTTTAAAACGGTAACCGTTAAATTTACAGGAACCGAAAATACCAATCTACCGGGCCTTCTTGCATTAGATTCAGGCAGTATGGCTTCAGGTATAGGTATTGAAATTTTAGAATACAGCGGAAAAAAAATTCCCATTAATAGTACGACGCCCGCATACAATCTAGAGAATGGTACGAATATATTAAGTTTTAATGCGAATGTACAAGGGGAACCTGATGCAATCAAAAATAAAAGTATTGCGTTTGGCCATTTTACTGCAACCGCTATTTTTAGTTTAATTTATGATTAAGGTATCAGTAACAATGAAGATATTAATATTACTTCTCGCAACCTTATTATTTTCCCCCACCATTTTAGCATTCCAATGTAAAACAAATGGGGGCCAAGAGGTCGGTGGTGGAACACAAAGTATTTATGATGTTCCTCTTGATAATGATATTTTTGCGGTACCTAATCGAATTAATGAATTTGCAGATGTAAGCGACTTTATGACCTGTCGTAATGAAGCACCCAATGCGTACGTCGATTACCTCAATGTCACAGGCGCTGATTTAGGCCCCGCATTTAAAAATAACCCTGAGTTAAAAGCGGGTGTCGTTGTACGTGGCGCTTATTATCTGGCCCCTTTTAGTGGGAAAGAAATCCAAGTTTTTCGTTTAACCACCGCCTCTGAACCTTTACAAATCAAATTATATTTACAAGTAAACGTTAAGCCGACACCTTCCGTGTTAGTTAGAAAAGGCGATTTATTGATGACGCTGGATCTCCATAAGTACGCGACATATGTAAATAGTAGCCAACATATTGACCACGCCTATTTTAAGTGGAACTTCTATGCTGGAAATGATGTGGTTGTCGGAACAGGGACATGCGATATCAATAATAACCAAATCATTATTGTTGATTTTGAAACAGTCAATGCATCAGGTATTTCAACCGTAGGTAGCGCGAGCCGTTTTCAGCGCAATGTTGAGATCACATACAGCTGTGAAGATAACAACTTAACAGCTCCAATAAAAATGATCTTGAGCGGGGAAACCTCAACCTTTTCATCGGATGCTCTACTCATTAGAACCGGTGATATCGGTAGCCAAGGCCCAATTATGCCCGGACTAGGTGTAGAGGTTTATCATCAAGGCCAACGTGTTTCGCCAATGAATGGGCACTTCAATTCAAAAATCGAAAACGGCCATGGCCGAGATACATTAATGTTTACGTTAGTGAAAAAGCCAAATCTATCACCAAATGAGCTAACAGAAGGCCAGTTTAACTCTGCGGCAACAATTATTATGTCCACCCCTTAGCGATAAAAAGAGGCTTTTACTTATTAAAAGCCTCTTTTTCGTTAATTATTCACAATTCCCAACTGAGTAATATTTATCAAAAATAACAATGTATTTTCGGCTTTTTTTCTTTAAGCGCGTATCGTTAAACTCTTGATTAGGCAATAAATAAAAGACGTAAGGTTCCGAGTCATCATCAGCATCACAGCTTTCATGCAGTAGCACTCTAAAGTAAGTATTCCCTGTATTTTTCAACACGCCTTCATTTGAATTGAGGTTGTATTTAAAGTCAGGTTTTTTGGGTCTCACAACAAAATAGGTTTCTAAACTAACCGTTGGGTAAAATAATGGCTGCTTTTTTTTCCCATCATCGCTTCGCATATCTAAGGGCGTTTCGCTAATAATAATCTTATAATAGCGCTCGGTTTCATCCGCTTGCCCTCGATAAAAAATCTTAAAAAACTCTTGCTCTCCCGGTAATAAAATTTTCTTCAGTGGCGTAAAGATAATTTCACCGTTGAGTATCGGCTCACCTTGTTCTTGGCCACCTGGTTTATCAATTTTATAAGCACTAAAATTATATAAATTCGTCTTTTTTGTGTCATTAACGTATGGCTTCGAAAAAAACTCTTGTCCCGAATCCATCGAAGAAATATCTGAGTTGATATATAACGCAAACGCGTTGTTGTAGAACGAAAAAAATACCATCAAGAATAGGATTTTAAGCAAAGAAAAACGTTTCATAATAAAAATCCGATATTGAATTGAAGGAAGAATTGGCGCCAATAAAAAGGCTACTTGTATCTTTACAAGTAGCCACAAAATAGTTGTAAGATTTATTGAATATCCGGCCCTGTCCAAATCGCCTTGACGGTGATCGTCCCACTAGCTGAAACTGTTCCTAGCCAATCAATGCCGTCTAATGTGAAAAACGAATTGGCATCATTCATTGGGAACGATAAATCTAAATTAGTGCGATAAAAGGAACCGAGGTCTTCATTTGGCCTATCCCATGGCGTTTCCGCCCATAACGCATTTTTCAATGAGATTTCATTACTATCACAACTTGCGCGGTATGATTCCTTCACCCCACTGCCATTTTTAAAGGAAAGATAAGCGGAAAAAGGCACATTTAATTTGTTATCGTTTGACGTAAATAAACAGTACGACTGGC
>NZ_JBEBNT010000009.1:0-140851 GCF_040396775.1 Providencia sp. | reverse complement strand
TATCGCAGAGATGAAGTAAATGAAACAATCTGAAATCAATCAGTCTATTCGTGCGCTGGTGGCAAAAATTGCTAAGCAAGAAGGGGTGAAGGTGGCTTGGTCAAATATTGAGTTTGACGATATTAGCACTCCATATTTGCAATTACATATAATGCCAGCCATAACCGAAAATCTAGGTCTAGCGTTAGATATGCCAGTTCAAAAAGGTGTTATTCAACTTAATGTTGTTGAAAAGATTGGTAATGGTGATTCGGCGGTTATTAGCTTGGTTGATGCCGTCAAAGAGCAGCTCGAAAATGGTCTAACACTCACGGAGTCACTGTATCTAGACGGTGAACCAAATCAGCTACCGCCACTTACTAGTGATATCAACTACATCATTCCAATACGTACATCCTATCGATGTTATTCAATCCGATAAACGACCGCCTAAATGGCGGTTTTTTTATGCATAAAAATGAGGTTCATAATGGCTTATAACATTCCTAATGGCTCACGTGTTTATGTTGCGAGTAAATACGGAAAAGATGTTGAGTTTACGGCGGCAAGTAATGCCACTGAAGCTGTACTTTCTGTCGCAGCATCAAGTGGCATTAAAGCCGGAGATGTTGTTCTCATCACATCTGGGTGGAAACAAATGTCTGGTGTCTTTCGTGTGAAATCAGCAGAAAACACAAGTATCACGCTTGATGGTGTTGATACGACAGATACAGAACGTTTTCCGATTGGCGGCGGCAAAGGAACGCTAAAATCAGTTCAAGAATGGGAAGTAATGCCCCAAGTCATGACCTTATCAACAGAAGGTGGTGAGCAGCAAACACAAGAAATTCAATTCTTAGAAGATGAGCAAGCAGAAACAGTTGATACCTATAAATCGGGTATTGTGCAGGTTTATACATTTGCTCATGATGCGAAATTACCTATTCGAGGGTTATTAATGTCCTTGGATGATACAAAGCAGTTAACAGCGATTCGTTTTTATAATAAACGGGCTGGTGAAGACCGTTACTACTCAGCTAGTGTGTCATTCCAACGCGTTCCTAATACTGCAATTAACGAGGTTGAAAACGTATCTGCACGTTTCTCTCTTAAATCAGATATGCAAATTTACACTACCGCATAATAACAGCCCCTTTGGGGCTTTTAAGGAAACCTAATGGCGAAATTTACTCTGAATCCCAATCCAATATTTAAAGCTGATGTAAAAATCCGAGTGGCTGGCAAAAGCGAGCCGGAGGTTGTGACATTTACGTTTAAACATTTACCAATGAGTAAATTGGACGAGTTAAAAAATGAGCCAGTAAACAAATTTTTTACTCAAATAATTGCTGATTGGGCAATTGAAGAGCCTTATAACGAAGATAATTTGAAGTTGTTATTTGACAACTATCCATCAGCTGCAGGGGCTATTACGACAACGTATTACAATGAATTGTTAGGTAATCGCGAAAAAAACTAATATCGGTCGCTGAAGCAATGTATGGGGGAATGACAAAGCAAGAGGCTGAAAATTTTGAGCGAGCTTTTGGCTTTCCGCCTGATATTGATGATGTTGAAGTTGTTCCTGATGTATGGGAGTCATATCTGGTATTTTCTGCGATGAGTACACAGTGGAGAGTTGGTATGAATGGTGCTACGGGACTCGACTATAGCGTTATTCCCAATGTTTTAGAGCTACTTAACATCAAAAATAAAGCGACCATATTTGATGACTTAAGGGTTATGGAGCTAAAGGCTCTTGAGTTGATAAACGAGTAGTCAGGGGCTGTAATGCCCCCAGTATTAACTTTAAATTAATAGAGCCGGTTAAAGTCATTGTCGTCTCTATCGAGAAAGCAATCAGTACGTTTAGATTGATTTTCTATACGATTGCATTTTCTAGATATTTTGGCACTTTTATCATGAGCAGCTCTGACTTCAGCTTTTTCTGCTGGAGTTAATTCTGAATAACTTCTTCCTTGACATCCAACCATTAGAATTGATGTCAGTAACAATAATGTATATTTCATATTTTCGGCAATGCAGTTAATAGTTATAAGCCATAAGTTTACTTTATAAAAAGTAAATGAAGGAGGAATAACGACACTGTAGGTCTGATTTTCTAGGAGGGGATTGCATATTTCTAGTCTTTTGATACTTGAAAATGATCTTTACAATGAAAATGAGTGAAATATACTGTATATAAATACAGTAATATTGGTGCATTATGAAGCTAAAGCCTATCGATTCCGAATCAATTCTCAACATTCCATTATTCTTAGATAGAGTAGCAGCGGGATTTCCATCTCCTGCGGCTGACTACATGGAAGAAAGAATAAACCTTAACAGCACATTGATTAAACATCCAGATAGTACGTATATGTTACGCGTCGAAGGTAATTCTATGATTGACGCTAACATTAACGATGGCGATGTTGTGATTGTCGATAGCGCATTGGTAGCAAAGGACGGGGATATTGTTATCGCCAGTGTTGATGGGGAGTTTACAGTTAAGAGATTAAAGTCTTATCCGCCGATGTTGATACCGATGAATCCTGATTTTCAACCAATACATATTGGTGATACGCAGGATTTACAGATATTTGGCGTAGTCACATTCATTATTCATAAGGCTCAGTAATGTTTGCCTTAGTTGATGTAAATTCGTTTTATGCGAGCTGTGAGAAAGTTTTCAGACCAGACTTAGCAGGAAAGCCAGTAATTGTTCTGAGTAATAATGATGGCTGTGTAATTGCTCGTTCTTTTGAAGCAAAAAAACTCGGTGTAAAAATGGGGGAGCTTTACTATGAGAGAAGAAACTATTACCTGCAAAATCATATTAACATTTTTAGCTCGAACTATGCGTTATACGCTGACATGAGCAACAGAGTGATGTCTCTACTATCAATGTATGCTCCGCGTTTGGAAGTGTATTCAATAGATGAGGCATTTCTTGATTTCACTGGCTTGGTTCATACCTTTAATTTAGAAGATTATGGGCGAGAAATTCAATCAACGATATTGCAGCGAACTCACTTGCCAGTAAGTGTTGGCATCGGTCCGACTAAAACGCTGGCTAAAATTGCGAATCATGCCGCTAAAACGTGGAAGAAGACTGGTGGTGTGGTTGAGCTATCTGATAGAAGTCGGCAAAGAAAATTACTGTCATTTATTCCGATTGAAGACGTGTGGGGAATAGGACGAAGGATTTCAGCCAAGTTAAGAATTATGGGCATTTATACCGCTTTAGACTTGGCTAATGCATCAGTGACTACAATACGCAAAGTGTTTGGCGTAACGCTAGAAAGGACACTCAGAGAACTTAACGGTGAGTCCTGTATTGAGCTTGAAGAAGTCAGAAAAGTTAAGCAGCAAATATTATGCTCTCGCTCGTTCGGTAAGAAAGTTTTAGATATCGACATTATGCGCAAGGCTATTTGTGACTATGCAGAACGAGCAGCGGAGAAACTACGCGAAGAAAAACAGCGATGTCGAGTTATTGGTTTATTCATTCAAACAAGCAGACACGCATTTGGTGAAGATTACGCTAATAGTATCAGTATCAAACTTGAATACCCTAGCAGCGACACGCGAGACATCATTAATGCTGTTATGCGTGGTTTAGATTCTATATGGCGAGATGGTTACCGCTACTATAAAGCCGGGATAATGTTATCTGACTTCACAGATTCAGATGTTACTCAGTTTGATATGTTTTCTACTCAAAAACCATTTAAGAACGGCGATGAACTTATGAAAACATTAGATACAATAAATAATAGTGGTTTAGGTAAAGTCTGGTTTGCTGCGAAAGGGAGCGATAGTGGATATCAGATGAAGCGCGAAATGTTATCACCAGCGTACACGACAAATTTTAATGAGCTGCCTGTAGCTAAAATCTAGCATGGAAAATAGAATATCGAGGATTACAAGAGTTTAAATTCAGTAAGTTAGGTTTAAAGTCTGAAGATCGGATTTAATTAGGTAGTCACATAAAGATTGATATTCAATTTTGTTTTTTAGTTAATTTATTCAATGCATTAGAATTTGATATAGATCAATGAATGATGTTATTAAGTACATAATTAAAATAATCAGCACATATTGAAAAGCAATGTTGGCTAAATAGTTTCATAACCAATTAAGAGATATATAGAAAGAACATTAGTGTAATAATTTGTTTTAACATCTTTAATATCAAAACAGATGTGACTATCTTTAGGAGTTAATTATGAGTAAAGCTAAAGAACTACAAATTCGCCCACTTAAAACGCCAACAGATTTATCTCCAAAAGCAACAAAAGATATCAGTGGAGCAATGAATGCAATTTTGGCTGATATTTTTGCTATTTATTTAAAAACTAAAAACTTTCATTGGCACATGAGTGGTCCACATTTCCGCGATTATCATTTATTACTTGATGAACAAAGTGAACAACTATACTCCATGACAGACCCTATAGCTGAAAGAGTTCGTAAAATAGGTGGTGTGACTATACGTTCTATAGGGCAAATATCAAAAATGCAAAGGATTAGCGATAACAATGCGGAATACGTAGAACCTTTAGATATGCTTGCTGAGCTTTGTGAAGATAATAAAATGTTGGCTTCAGAATTTCGAAAAGCACATGAAGTATGCGCAGAACATGGCGATTATTCCACTACAAGCCTAATAGAAAACTGGATTGATGAAACAGAACGCCGTGTCTGGTTTTTATTCGAGGCTTGTCGAGAAGCTAAAACGTCCGGTCATTAATGTAAAATTTATGTAGTTAAGCGAGTTTAATACTAGAGGGCTTCTAAATCAGAAGCCCTCTTTGTGATTAAGAATATGGTTAGAAGTGTCAGCAAATAAAATTGGTCGTATTGCAAACAAGAACGGATTGAAAACTGACGAATTCGGTAAGTTCTTTTTGGACAAGTCAGCTTACTCATCAAAGCAGGTTGAAGCGTTCCGTTATAATGAGAACAGTATTAGCGCGTTACGCCATATTATTCACGGGAAGGAAGTTGCCTAACCTACACATAGCCCAAGGATGAGCTTGCATTCTAGATCACATAATTATTTTTAACTAAAGAGTTCGATTATGTGTAGTAAAGCTATTCAGGTATATTCAGGGGGCTAATTTATTAATGAGGTTAAAGATGATTAAGTATATTTGCGCCCTGTTTATTTGATTTTCTGGATATACCCTGTCTGCTAATAACGAGAATGATATGGGGTTATATCGAGATAATAACTATAATATTTTGGCTTTGGCGGGAAAGTATAACTGTGGAGTTTATTCCATACCTGATGACCTTAGTGATAGCAATAGATATAACGGAGTGCAAATCGGGACTGTTAAGTTGGAAGTAACTCCGCATGCAGATTATAACAATGCAATGATAAATATAACCTTTGATACAGGGGTAGTTATAACATCACCAAAGCTTGAGTTGCTTTCAACTGATGCTAAAGCTACTGTGTATTTTAGTGAAAATTCAGGGGTTACATTTGCTTATATGATATACGACAGAATGGGTATTAAAGTTATTTTGCACAATAGCAACAAAGGTCAAGAAATTAGTGTCGGTTTAGCTGATTGCAAATACGAAAACAGTTGACCCGTCTATAGGTAATAGATTTATTTTAAAAAAACATGAATAGATGAGAGTGACATCAAAAATTTGAAGGAATGGAACCCAATGAATACCAGAGATTTCTAGAGTCTCTAGAAGTCACACAAGAAGAGATTGCTAATATTCGTAACTTGTAATGTACATGTGCTCAACTATAAATAGTGTTAATAATCCACTCCGGTGGGTTTTTTATTGCCTGAAGTTTGCATCTATCCTAATATCCATTGGACTTAAATTAAACTTATTAAGGCAATGGAATGAATAAATTACTAGCGTGCTTTTTGAGCGTATCGATTTTAAGTTCTGCTGGGTGCGTAACTGCGGCGGTTTGGGATTCGAACACGGCAAAAGAGACCAATATAAGGGAATGTGTTGATTTAAAAGATAATATTGTATCTGCTTTTGAATATAAAGATATTAGTGTTAAAAATAAACTAACTAATCAAAAATTAAAAGAGATTGAGCTTCCTACTTCAGGTTATGGTTTTTTAGGTGATAAATATATTTATATACTGACGAATGGTTCTGCTGAATTAATGAAATTAAATGAGTTGGTTAAAGTAATTCCATTGTCAGCATTTAATAACCCGGAGGGAGTTATTAGAATCGAGATAAAGCCAGATGAGCGCAGAGAAGGACTAGTAAAATTTAATGACAGTTACTTTGTTTATATAGATAAAAAGTACAGGTTAAGTCCAGAACAAGAGAAAAGCCTTAAGGATTTTGGTTTTAGTGAGAGGCGATTTGATAATGATAAGTCATGGGTTAAAACAATCCCGCTAAGTGGATATTTATTTGATAGGAATGGAATAACTCTTCCATTAGTACCCAATGCTAAGCTAAATCAATCATATAAGGTTGAGTTTTATACTACAGAGGAATACACATCACTTAGTGCTGGTAAATTGGCTGGTAATGTCATGATTACACCATTTACTATTGCTGCTGATATTATTGCAACGCCAATATTACTTATACTGTATGCAAATTACGTCAATAAGTAATAAAAAGTAGCAAAAGTATTGATTGGGTCGCTTATGCGACCTTTTTGTTTGCTTCAATTTGCACTCCCACTAAGTTAGCATAGCTAAAACTTATTCGTGGGATGGTGAGATGAACAAAAATGAACTTATGGAATATATCCAGAGTAATTATGGTGCTGTCGCTGAGTATCCATGGGCTAAGTTTCCTAGTTACATCATTTATAGGCATAAAAATAACTCAAAATGGTTTGCTGCCATTCTGACAATATCATCAAAGAAGTTATATGAAAGCGAGAGTGATGAGATGGTAGATATTATAAACCTTAAATCACCTCCTGAATTAGTTGGTTCGTTGAGGTTAAAGAAAGGGGTATATCCAGCATATCACATGAATAAAGAGCACTGGATTACTATAAAGTTGGACAGTGGATTTCCTGAAGATGAGCTTAAAGTGTTGATTGATGAGAGTTACAAATTGACTGCAAAGTAATTAATCTAGCCCGTCCTTGGGCTTCTATTTTAACGCCATTCTATTGGCATTGGTGGGCTAATTCTGAAAATAACTACTTTAAGTTTAATTACTTATAGTTAAAATCATTAGGGTGATTATCTAGGCTGCCCGTAAGTGCTGCAAATAAAACCGTTTTCCCATCGATTGATAAATCATCGGTGATATTAAACCAGAGTAAATCCTCAGTATTGTTCTTTTCATCATTTGAAGAGAATACACCTGCCATAACATTCTTTTCTTTAGAGTACATAATCGCAATTCGCTCTGCTGGGCAATTGTGAGGTTTGCACGCTGTTGCTACTTGGTATTCATTACCGTTTAAAGTCACAGTATTTGATGGGGATTCAGTACCACCAGTTAAGACCCATGATGGGAGGTCGTTATTTTTTACAACTTGAAGGAATGCTGTTTTAGTCTTTGCATTACTAGCTAACTTACTGATAGTTAACTCGTTTCCAGCATGAGCATTGGCTGCGATGAAAAGGGCTGCGATGAGTGTCAATTTTCTAAGCATGTTAATAATCCTTTGTGTGTTTAAAGGTTATCTGGTTAGTGATGAATGTTGGAAAATGAAATTCTAGAATAATATGGCGTTAATTTAAATAAAAGTTACATACAAGCTAATTTAACCACCTATGAGTGGTTTTTTTATATCTGGAGAAAGGTAAATGGCAGATATAGCAACCATCTCGCTTAAAGCTGATACGTCTGATTTAGAGCGTGGGACTCAAAAATTAAAGGAGTTTGGCAGCACAGCAGAAAAGGTAAATGGCTCAGCTCAAGACCTGAACGAACAATTTAAACGCGGCGTTGATAACCAGAAAAAAGCAGCTCAAGCTGCGGAGAAACAGCGTAAAGAGCTTCATGAGTTACTTAATCAGCTGAACCCTACAAATAAAGCTTTTGAACGATTAGATGACTGGCAGACAAAGCTTGTAGCAGCAAGTAAAAAAGGGTTACTTCCCAAAGATCAATTCAAAGATTATAGCAGCATATTAGACCAAACTAGAGATAAGCTGCAAAGAATGCACATGTCTCTGACTGCAGAAGGGCAAGCATTATTAGCTCAGGAGGCTGCAACGAATAAAGCAAAGCAAGCCGCAGATGAATTCTTACAATCTCTTAAAAATCAGACGGATTTTATAGGAAAAACCAAAACTGAAATTTTAGAGTTGAAAGCAGCGCAAATGGGAGTTTCGCAACAAGCTGCGCCAATGATTGCCAAGCTGAAAGAACAAGAAAAAGCATTCTTAAATGGTTCAATCACGATTGGTCAATATCGAAACGCTATGCGTCAGTTACCCGCTCAAATGACGGATATTGTCACATCGTTGGCATCTGGGATGCCTGTATGGATGGTGATGATACAGCAAGGTGGTCAGATAAAAGATTCCTTCGGTGGTATAGGAAACTCATTGAAGGCGTTAGCATCGCTAATTACCCCAGCAAGAGTTGCAATGTTTGGATTTGTTGGTGCCGCCTCTGCGGTAGCTCTTGCTGCATATCAAGGCTCTAAGGAATTTAGTGAATATAACAAGCAACTGATTCTTACTGGTAGGTATGCAGGGAAGACTGCGGCACAACTGGATACTCTTGTTAGAAACTTATCAGGAAATGGTATTACCCAGTATGGTATGGCTGATGCTATATCAAAAGTTGTTGGCTCAGGGGGATTCTCCGGCGATACAGTTGAGATGGTTTCTAAAACAGCAGCCGCAATCGAAAAGGCTGTTGGTCAGTCAGTTGATGAAACAATCAAGCAATTTCAGCGTTTAAAAGAGGAGCCAGTTAAGCTGTTACTGAACTAGATAAATCCCTTCACTTCTTAACGGCTACTCAGTTAGAGCAAATAATGGCACTGCAAGAGCAGGGGAAGGAGCATGAGGTTGCAAAGATAGCAATGGAGTCTTATGCCAATGCAATGCAGGAGCGTAGTCAGCAAATTGAAAACAACTTAGGTTTTTTAGAATCAGCTTGGAAAGGCGTTAAGGAAATGGCGAGCGATGCATGGGATGCAATGCTTAATATAGGACGAGAAAGAACGCTAGACCAAAAGATTAAAGACTATGAAGAGAAACTTCTTGAGTTCCAGTTAGACCCTGCTGCTAAAGGACTGCATCATTATAAAACAGGTCAGACACCTGAAGATTTAAGGCGAGAACTGGATTTACTAAACGAAGAAAAGTTTCAGAGGGATATAGAGAATGCGAGAAAAGAGGCGGCTAGAAAACAGGAAGAGGTTAAAAAGTCACAGATTTTGGCTGATGAAGCATTAAGGCGAGAATATGAGACCGCGGAGGAGAAACACCAACGCAAATTAAGTGAAATAAAAAATAAAGAATACGCTTCTCAGGCTGTAAAGGATAAAGCGATTCGTCGTGAAAAGGAACGGTATGAGAAAGAAAAACTGAGAGGGAAAAAGAAACCTACAGCATATCGACCTGACTATGGCACTCGTGCGGATGAGTCAGCCAATGAAGCTCTCGTTTCTCTACAGGCTCAACTTAAAGTATTAAAAGAGCATAAAACTGTTGCTGATGTGATTAGCTCAGAGCGTAAAAAGCTTTGGGATATGGAAGCCAAAATAGCTGTATTAGAAGAAGCAAAAGCGACACGTAAGCTTACCAATGATGAGCAATCGTTATTGGCTAAAAAAGAATATGTATTAGCTTCTCAACGCGCATTAGCAGTAGTTGGCGATGAAATAGAGCGTCAAAAGCAACATAATAGAGAGTTAGATAGGCAACTAAAACGAGTTGAAGAAATAAAAGCTAAGAGTCGAGCGCTGGATATGGGCACTGGTAAATCTGACCGTATGTACCAACGTGACATCGCACTTGAGCAAGCTAAATCACCAGCAGAGAAGCAGGCATTAGAGGATTATTACAGTAAAGAAGATTCGTTACGTACCAATTGGGAGGCTGGAGTTAAAAGGGGATTTGCAGAATTTCAAGACCAAGTCTCCAATGTTTATGGTAACGTATCTCAAATTAGCCAATCAGTATTTCAAGGTATGAGTAATAGCGTTGTCGATTTTGTTTTAAAGGGCAAAGCTAGCTTTGGTGACTTTACTCGCTCATTTTTAGAAATGACGACTAAAATGCTTATGCAAATGGCGATGCTGAATGCTATGAAAGCTGCTTTTAGTGGGACTGTTGTTGGTGAATTCTTAGGGCTAAAAGGTCATGCAACAGGCGGATATACTGGTGACGGCGGTAAATATGATGTAGCTGGTATCGTGCATAGAGGCGAATTTGTATTTGACAAAGAGAGTACGGCTAAATTAGGTAAAGCTAATCTATATCGGTTAATGGATGCAGGAAAGAGAGGTTATGCATCTGGTGGATATGTAGGTGGCTCTCAGCCAATGTCAGTGAGTCAGCCTCGAGTGCAAGTTTACGGCACTCATCCTGCTGGTGGGATTAACGTCAATCTTAATTTTGGTGGCATCAGCGTTGTAAGTGGTGCTCAACAGCAAGGTTCTATGCAGAATGTTGATATCCGAGCTGCGGAGCAATCCTTAAATAATAAGCTTAAGCGCTTCATGGCAATAGAGGGGCGTGAAGGTGGTGATTTGTACAAAATAATCAAAGCTGTTTCTGTTGGAAGATAAGAACAGTATTAAAAAATTAATGAGAGGTAGTAATGGAATTAAAACTTGGAACTGTAATCATTAACCCAGAAGATGAGCAAATCAGCATTCCTGTCGATGTTTATAAAGGTGATGAGTATAGTGTTGATTTCGTATTGGCAAATATAGTCTACCAAACAAACTTGAACTCTAGTAAACCGCTAGCCGAATACTTTGACGAAGCTAAAGATCATGCACGGAAAACTATCAAATTATTAAATCAGTAAAGATTATCTAGATTGATCCTCACATAGCCACCTTCGGGTGGCTTTTTTATTTAGGGGTAATAATGATTGAAGAGTTTAAGTGGCGAACTCAAATCCAAGACTCGCCAACTGGCGAATTTAAGCATCGAATAAAAGAAGTGGCATTTGGTGATGGCTATAAGCAAGTTTCAGGCGATGGTCTCAATACTGAATCTCAATCATGGGGATTTACCTATACAGGTCATAAATCTGAGGTAATGCCTATTTTTTCCTTTATCCGGTCGCACACAGCAAAATCATTTATCTGGGTTCCACCATTTGGTGATAAAGGTCTGTATCGGGTGAAGGCAGATTCCATCACATTAAAGCCAATTGGCGGTAGCTCTATCACTATAACTGCAACCTTTGAACAGGCGTTTAGTGTATGAATATAACATCTGACATTCAAAAATTAGAGCCGGGGAGTAAGGTTCAATTAATTGAAGTGGACGGTAGTGAGTTTGATGGACCAACTCTTCGATTCCATGCTTACAATTTGCCGCATGCACCCGAAGAAATTGACGCTGCAGAGGGAGGTATCAAACCAAAATCTATTTGGTGGCAAGGAAATGAATATGGCGCATGGGCTTATGAAATCGAGGGCATGGCTAAAAATAGTGATGGTAGTCCAGCCAGACCCTTATTAAGAGTGGCTAATATTGATGGTTTGATATCCTCGTTGTGCTTGCAATTCGATGATATGGCACTGGCGAAAGTGACTATTTATGAAACCTTCGCTCACTATCTAGATGCTAGGAATTTTCCAGAGGGAAATCCTACCGCTAACCCTGAAGAATTTTTCAAACAGGTTTATTTCATCGACAGAAAAATGAGCGAAGTCGCGGGAGAAGCAGTTGAATTTGAGTTGTCGAGTCCGTTCGACTTGCAAGGGGTTATGATCCCCGGTCGCCAAATCCACAACCTCTGTTTCTGGTGTATGAAAGGCGATTATCGAAGCGGGCGAGGTTGCAATTATACGGACAATAAATATTTCGATGAGCGTGGTGAACCGGTTGATGATCCGGCATTAGATAAGTGCGGTGGACTCATTAGCGATTGTAAAAAACGATTTGGCGAAAATGAACCTTTGGATTTTGGAGGATTCCCTGCCGCGGGGTTAGTACGATGATCACGAAGAAATTAACAGAGGTAATATTTCAGCATGTCAAAGCGGAATACCCTAAAGAAGCGTGTGGCGTGATTTGCCAAAAAAGTCGAGTCAAAAAATATTTTCCCTGCCGAAATCTTTCCGATAATCCAACTGATCATTTCGAACTTTCCCCAGAAGACTATGCCGCAGCCGAAGATTGGGGCAATCCAATAGCGATTGTTCATAGCCATTGCGGGGATGGAGTGACGTCTCAACCGAGCGAAATAGACAAATTGCAATGTGATGCTTCGGGACTACCGTGGGTGATAGCTTCCTATCCGGAAGGTGATATCCGCATAATCCAGCCTAGAATTGAGCGTGAGTTAGAAGGTCGTCCGTTTGTGCTTGGTCACGCAGATTGTTGGTCGCTCATTATGGATTATTACCGACAGATGCACGGGATTGAGCTGCATAATTACAGCGTTGAGAGACACTGGTGGGAAGAGGGTGAAAACTTGTATATGGATAACTGGCAGCAAGCGGGCTTTGTCGAGTTTGCCGGTGACTTAAAGGAGGGCGATATGGTCATTATGCAAGTGCAAGCTCATGTTCCGAACCATGCAGGGGTAATCGTGAATGGTATGCTGCTTCACCACTTATACGGTCAGCTCAGCCGCATCGTTCCATACAGTGATTATTGGCGTGATAGGACAGTGAAAATAGTCAGACGTAAGGAGTTGGCATGAGTTTAAAAACAATACGACTCTATGGTGTTTTGGGTACCCAATTTGGTCGCGAACATCAACTTGCTATCGATTCTCCGCGTGAAGCGATTAAAGCGTTATCGGTACTCTATGATGGATTCGAGCAGTTCCTTGCCAATGCGCATCTGAAAGGGCTGGAATTTGCGGTATTTAAAGGTCAGCGCAATATTGCTGAAGACGAATTGCATCTTGATACCAGTGAAGAAATTCGCATTGCTCCGGTAATTAAAGGGAGTAAACGGGGGGGTTCTTCCAAACTATTTTAGGGGTTGCACTAATTGGTGCTGCCGCATTTTTATCGGGAGGTCTCTCTGTCGCATTTACCGCTGCAGGGACATGGGGAGGGGCATTGGCGTTGAGTGGTGCTGCTATGGCAATCGGTGGTTTGGTGCAAATGCTCTCACCCCAGCCTCAAGGCTTATCCATGCGACAAGATGCGGATAATAAGCCATCCTATGCATTTGGTGGTGCTGTAAATACCACGGCGCAGGGCAATCCTGTGCCGCTGTTATATGGACTAGACCGCCGTGAAGTCGGAGGTGCGATTATCTCCGCGGGTATCTATACCGAAGACCAAAAATAACAAAATTAATCTTTATCATATACGAAAACGGCTTGAGTGCCGTTTTTTTATGGGTGAAATATGGAAACGATATACGGCGCTAAAGGTGGCGGAGGGGGCGGTCATACGCCCGTAGAAGCCAAAGATAATTTGCTTTCAGAATCGACTGCAAAAATTCTGTTAGCCATTTCTGAGGGGGAAATTGCGGGGGGCTTGGATGATACGCGTATTTTTTTAGATGAGACGCCAATTGGTAATGCGGATGGAACGAAAAACTTCGAAGGGGTAACATGGGAGTTTCGCCCCGGTAGCGAGCAACAAGAGTATATCAAAGGGATACCGTCGGTTGATAATGACAACGCCGTGGGTGTAGAGCTGCGAGACGATCAGCCGTATATCCGAATGATTAATAATACGCAGTTATCCGCTATTCGCCTTCGCTTTTCAGTGCCTCAGTTAATGCGTCAACACGATAATGGTGATACAACGGGATATCGCATTGTCTATGCGATTGATTTATCTACAGACGGTGCTGGGTATCAAGAACTCGTTAAGTCTGCATTTGATGGTAAAACGACCAGTGAATATCAGCGCACCCATCGTATCGATTTACCCTCAGCCACGACAGGTTGGCAATTGCGCGTTCGGCGACTCACCAAAAATCAGAATACCGCTCGTATTGCCGATAAAGTCTCGATTGCTGCGGTCACCGAGGTGATTGACGCCAAGTTACGTTACCCTAATACGGCGCTTCTCTTTGTGACATTTAATGCCCGTCAATTTAACAACCGTATCCCTAAAATTAGTGTTCGTCCGAAAGGGGGATTGTTAGTTAAAGTGCCGACAAATTATGACCCTGTGAATCGAACGTACGCGGGTGTTTGGGATGGAACGTTTAAGCTGGCGGCAACCAATAACCCCGCCTGGGTATTTTATGATTTAGTCCTGAACAATCGTTATGGCAGTGGTGACAGAATCAAACCCCATCAGATTGAAAAGTGGGATTTGTACAAAATCGCACAGTATTGTGATGAATGGGTGCCTGATGGACGAGGAGGCGAGGGAAAAGAGCCTCGTTTTTTATGTGATGTGTATATTCAATCACAAGAGGCAGCGTATACCGTATTACGGGATATTGCGGCTATTTTTCGAGGAATGACCTTCTGGGCGGACAATAAAGTCAATGCGGTTGCCGATATGCCAGCCAGTATTTTTCGTACATTTACCAATGCCAATATCGTTGGGGGAAAACCGTCTTACTCGGGGGGCAGTATCCAAAATCGCTACACCCAAGCCTTAGTTTCATTTACGGATACGGATAACCACAGCAAAGATGATATCGAGGCGGTCGCAGATTTAAAACTTCAGCATCGTTATGGCGTGCGTAAAGTAGAACTCTCTGCAATTGGGTGTACCCGTCGAAGTGAAGCGAATCGACGTGGTCGCTGGGCATTACTGACTAACGCAAATGACCGCATGATCACATTTGCCACGGGGTTAGAAGGGGCAATTCCCTCACCGGGTCATATTATCGCGGTAGCTGATTCAAATTTAGCTGGGCGTGATAACGGTGGGCGTATCTCTTCCGCGAAAGGAAGGAGTATTACTCTTGATAGAGAGACATCAATTAAAGCGGGTGATCGCCTGATCATCAACTTACCAGACGGAAAATCAGAAGGGAGAACCGTTACTTCAGTAAATAAAAAAGTGGTTACAGTTTCTGTTGAATATTCCCAAATACCACAGAAAGAGACCGTGTGGGTGGTGGATTCTGATGACTTAGCGGTCCAGCTATATCGAGTGATTAATATCAGCGATAACGGCGATAACACTTATACCATTAGCGGTGCTATCCATAATCCTGACCATTATGACCATATCGATTCAGGTGCTCGCAATGACGAACGTCCCGTAACGGTTATTCCGCCTCGCGTTCAGCCTGCACCGAAAAAGGTCGAAATCACGTCTTACTCAAGAGTTGACCAAGGCATGGCGTTGACTACGCTCAGTGTCAGTTGGGACGCGGCTGAAAATGCGATTGCTTATGAAGCGCAATGGCGTCGTGATAACGGGAACTGGGTCAATGCACCAAGGACATCATCACTGGGGTTTGATATTGAGGGCGTTTATTCTGGTCGATATCAAGTGCGAGTTCGAGCGGTTAATGCGTCTGAAATTTCTAGTGCTTGGACAAATGCCCCCGAAACTAGCCTGACAGGAAAAGTGGGTAATCCACCGAAACCTGTCAATTTTAAAGCCTCGCCAAGGGTGTTTGGCATTAAGTTGGATTGGGGGTTTGATGAAAATACTAGTGACACATTGAAAACGGAAATTCAGTACAGTAAGACCCCTAATGGTGAAGATTTGATGCTGTTATCTGATGTCCCTTATCCGTCAAGAAACTATGAGATGGCAGGTTTAGCCGCTGGTATCGTATTTTACTTCAGAGCAAGACTTGTTGATAAATCGGGTAATGAATCCGAGTGGACTCAATGGGTGCGAGGAGAATCAGAGTTTGATGTGAATACCATCTTGCCGGATTTGAACGAGCATTTCATGTCGACAGATGCTGGGAAACAGCTCTCTCAAGAACTTGATTGGCTGAATGAGTCGGTGTTAGTCAATAGTGCAGCAATTAAAGAAGTGAAGAGAGAGGTTACGGTAAACCATGAACAGTCACAATCTCAACATAAAACGTTAGAGCGTGCGTTTGCGGATGAACGAAAATCGTGGGCAGAAAAATACGCACAAGTGACCGCATCAATTAATGGGGTAAACGCAGGCGTTGTTCGGCTTGATAAAGCGGTTACGAATTTAGACAGGTCTTTCAGTGAATCACAGAAGCAAGTTCAGGCGAAATTGGATAATCAAGGTGCGCTGATTAACTCTAAGATGCAGGCGGAATTTAAACAAAATGCCGGGTACGCGATGCACAATACAAACATCACAATCATGGTGGATGGGAAAAAATATAGTGCCGCGAGTATGGTTATTAGTGCTGAAGTGAAGGCGGGGAAAATTGAATCGTTCATTGGATTTAATGCAAATAATTTTGCTTTCTTTAATCCAACACGAGGAAAAATGGAACCCTTGATGTTCATGAAAAATGGACAAATTTTCATGCGCGAATCATTCATCGCCGATGCCTCGATTAGCAATGCCAAGATAGGAAGTGTGATTCAGTCGAATAATTTCGTTTCGGGTAAATCAGGATGGCAAATTAATAAAAATGGTACCCCTGAATTTAATGACGGGATATTTAGAGGAAAGATTTATGCTAGAGATGGTGAATTTAGAGGAACTGTTTATGTAGACAAACTTGTTGGTGATAATGCAACCGCGACAATTTATAAGGAGGTATCTAAGAGCGAGATTCATGGTAAGCGTTATGACCAAATCATAGAAACATCGGTAATTTATAAGGGTGGAATGCCTTATGATGTTGATTTATTGATGCCAACGATGCAGTTCACTGCGGAGGGATCTGTGCCCGGCGCGATTCACTCTACTCGTGTAGAAATTATCATCAATGGAGTTAAATACTCGCCTCAAACTACGGTAATAGCGACAGAAAAAGATCGAAGACTGATTTGTTCTTTGTATACTACACTCAAAGCGGCGGTTAAAGATGTGAAGGTGACAATTAGATATATCACGTACCATAAAAACGGTTGCAAGACTACAATTCATCCCGCGATGATTATCGCTTGTAAACATAATTCTTCTTCATTTATTTCCATATAGCTTATTAATGAGCAGTGATATTCCCATTCCAACCACAGGATTTGGAGGAAGTATATTTGTATCTTTGCGTGCATATGCAGTCGTTGTATCGAGTACTACAAATACAAAGCGAGCTGAAATATTCAAAGAAGAGGGGACACTCATCAAAGCAATAAAAAGATCAGTCTCAGTTAATATTGAGTGATTCTATTTAACTCATTGAAGCAGTGAAGTTAATAAAACTGTCACTGTATTGGTATCAAGAATCAGGGTACAGAAAATAGAATTGCTGCGAGTAATCTAATTAGCCGCAGAAATTAAACTGCGGCTATTACCAGTTAAAAAACTTTATTTTTTGCTAGCAAGGTAATCTTTTAAAGTTCCTTCAGGTTTTTTCTTGCAAAACTCAAGGATTAAAGGAGCTTCCGCAACGCTCTGTTCAGATAATGCCACCCAGTCTCCACTTTTAAACTGAGTATCTTGTGATGTTACCCATAAGGCAACTGGAGCCCAGCTTTTAGGGTTTAAGTCCACATACTCTTTACATGTCATATTTTCGGGAGTTGAGGTCATTTTGTCTGCGGCTAATGCATTAAAGGACAGAGCACTTGATGCAATCATGCAAGCAGAAATTAGAAACTTATTCATAAATATTCCTCTTCGTTTTCTAGTGATAACGCCTATTGAAATAAATCTGTAGTCTACAAATAATAAGAAATATTAGTAAAGTCAATAAAGTTATAGGGAGATTTTAAATTTACAAATTACAATTATCACTTATCGATTCTCTATAAGTGATTTAGAAGTTGGAAAAGTGAATAATCCAGAGGTTTGAGAGCATAATAGATTGTGTCTAATTATATGAATGGAGTATCGAAGCATGAGTTCTGATGTCTTAGTAACAACATTGATTGGAAATAAGATTAAAGGTCTGAGACGTGACGCTGGATATACTGCTGTTGAATTTGCTCAACTGATAGGGTGTAAAAGCGCACAGCAGTTATATCGTTATGAACGAGGAATAAATAAAATAGATATAGATACTTTGGTTTCAGCTCTTAAGATTTTACGTGTTGATATTAAAGAATTTTTTAATGAGGTGATGTGGGAAATTCAGTAGCGTTAACTATTAAGTGAATTAGTTAGACATTCCTCATTATTAAGAGCAGCTTTGGAGTGTCTGTTATTAGGTAGGCATACTTTTTATCGCTGTCAGTTTGTTTGCTGATAGATGTAAATATTTTTCTATAAGTTTGATAGCAAACGCTTTGTTTTGTTTTGATGAATCGCAGTAAACGGATAGCTCAACGAATTTGTCCATAAATTCATCTATAGAAATCAATCCAGCAATGTTTGTTCTATAGAATACATAAATTATTGATTGCTCAGTATGTGATGGTTCCCGATGCTCATTGATACAATTTAGAGCTAATAGAAATAATTGAGTGATATTCATGAAGTCTCCAATATTTTGAAGTGAAATTTTAAGTGAAATGACTTTTATTGAATATCAAATTTAGTCAGAAATTTTTTAGATTTGCTTTTCTTAGATTATCGACCTTAACAAAATTATAGTTTTGTTAAGGTAAGAGCTGGTAGACATAAACTTTAGTTCATTCATTTTGGCAGTAATTATATTAAATAGGCTTAAGATTGTAAGCAAAATATTTTGTTAGAAGGAATATCTAGTAATGGAAAGCTTTTGTCCTATAAGAAGTTAGGTGTATAAGAAAGGTATTTTGCTAATGATGTAATTTTGTGTAATTCATTGCTTTTATAGATATTGTATTGCTAATCTTTTCTAGCATAGAAGCCGCATATCATGGTTTTTCATCACATTAGGTATTTTTTATCCGTGCAGTTAGTTGTTATTTCTTTTCATACATCTTCCATCTTCAAAATTTCACGCTCATCAACACCGAGCATTTCAGCTATAGTCATTAAGTCATCTACATAGATTGAGTCATTCCCGTTTTTAACGCGAATATACATAGCTTCTGAGATTGTTAGATGATTTGCAATTTCAGATATTGAAATATTTTTCTCGATGCGTTTTTGTTTGATGAATATGCCGAGGATTTTCTTGCTCATTGTGGTTTACCATGTATGGTTTTTTGATGATGATGGCATCGAGAGTGAATTACTGTGACGAAATGTGTAGAAATTGTGATGTGAAGTGAGGGGGAGGGATGTGTTATGTTTGTGATAAAAGGGATTCCCCAAAACTCTTTATCACTACAATATAAATCAATAGGTTACAATGTATAATTGAAATTCTTAAATCAATCATAAATAAAAATACATTTAAAATCAATATGATACTATTTCAGGGGAATATACTGCTGCGCCATATAGGCTGTATTTAAAAGACAATAAAAAAGCCCACCGGAGTGAGCTTTTCTATTTTTCTAGTGCGCGTGCATTTCACGTGCATTTCGAAGTCCATTCTGGGTAATGTTACTGTCTGCTCAACTTTACTAACTTACTGTTTTTAAAGCTGTTGTCACATCACTGACAGTTAAAATTTGGTGGAGCTGGCGGGAGTTGAACCCGCGTCCGAAATTTCTACATCCTCGGTACTACATGCTTAGTCTAGTCTTTAAGTTCATTTGCCAGCTGCGGACAGACACGCCACCAACAAACTATCCTGATTAAGTTTAACGCTGCAACCCCAGGCAAGGCATCCACGCGATCTCTTTTGGGTTTGACCTCTCTTGATCCCCGTCCTAAGAGCGGAGGCTAGGGAGAGAGGGCTCTAAGCAGGTTATTAAGCTGCTAAAGCGTAGTTTTCGTCGTTTGCGACTATTTTTTTGCGGCTTTTTACGAGGCCAACCGCCCCTCGGCATGCACCTTGGGTTTCGCAAATCCCGTCGAATCCAGAATCAGCCCCAAGTTGTTGAACGCAGTATAACAGAAAATTATCCTATAAAGCTAGGACTTAGCGATTAGAATGTTTCATTATACGTGCTTTATCGAGCTGCCATTCACGTTCTTTGATATCAGAACGCTTATCATGGGCTTTTTTACCCTTAGCAACACCGATTTTTACTTTACACCATGCATTCTTCCAATAGAGAGAAAGTGCGATGACGGTGTAGCCTTCACGGTTAACTTTACCATAAAGGGTATCTAATTCACGTTGGTTTAACAATAGTTTACGACTACGTGTTGGGTCACAGACCACATGAGTAGATGCAACATTGAGAGGCGTAAAGTTAGCACCAAATAAATAGGCCTCGCCATCTCGAAGTAATACGTAACTGTCACCAATATTAGCTTTGCCAGCACGTAGTGATTTAACTTCCCAACCTTGTAGGGACAAACCCGCCTCGAACTCCTCTTCGATAGAATATTCGTGGCGAGCACGCTTGTTCATAGCAATTGTTGCTGAACCGGGTTTATATGGTTTTTTCTTTGTCATAGTGCAATCATTATACTGTAAGCTGAGTCGAAAGAAATCTTTCTGAGCTGATATTTTTTTGATTGTGCATTTCTTGCCCTGTAAAGGTTTTGTTTTTTGTTTAACCAATCAATAGTGCTATTATATGCCCAGTTTTTAGGGATAGGAATTGATATGCCACAGATTAGTCGCTCTGCGTTAGTCCCTTTTAGCGCAGAACAAATGTATAAACTCGTAAATGATGTGATTTCATACCCAAGTTTTTTACCTGGGTGTGTGGGGAGCCGTGTTATCAGCCACAGTGCTGAGGAAATGACGGCTTCTGTTGAGGTATCAAAAGCGGGAATTAGCAAAACGTTCGTCACTAAAAATGTGCTTGAAGACAATAAATGTATTCATATGCAATTGGTAGAAGGCCCGTTTAGTAAGTTGTCTGGAGGGTGGAGATTTATTCCTCTAAGTGCAGATGCTTGTAAAATTGAATTTCACCTTGATTTTGAATTTACCAATAAGTTGATAGAGCTAGCATTTGGCAAAATTTTTAAAGAACTTGCTAATAATATGGTTCAAGCTTTTACACTAAGAGCTAAGGATGTTTATAGTGTCTGATATCAATATTGAGGTGGTATATGCGCTTCCTGAAAAGCAATTTTTGTTATCTGTAAAAGTTGCAGAAGGATCCACAATAGAAGACGCAATTGTTGCTTCAGGTATCCTTGCACTACGTGATGATATCGATTTAAAAAAGAATAAAGTGGGAATATATAGCCGTCCAGCAAAGCTTTCCGATACGGTACAAGATGGTGAGCGGGTTGAAATTTATCGACCTTTACTTGCAGATCCAAAGGAGTTGCGTCGTAAGCGTGCTGAAAAATCGAAAGAAGCGAAAAATAATTAGACTTTAGTGAGTTGATAAACCGAGCAACTTGCTCGGTTTTTTTGTTTCTGTCATCTGTAGCTGTAAGGTTAGAGCTCAGAAGGTATTATCAGATATTAATAAAAACACAAATAACTACCTACAAACATTCAGTTATAGGTAGCTACATTTTTAGTTATATATCAATGCATATGCATTATTAGTCAGCTGCTTTAGTTTCAGCAGCTTCCATAGATTCCTGAGCTGCGAGGTTCTTCTCATTTTTGATATCAGTAAGGATGCCATTACGATCAAAAATAAGTGTCAGCGTTTCTTGCTTGACTGGATCATGCCCCAGTTCTTGGCGGAATACGTAATACCAGGTTTGAGTACCAAACGGGTCGGATAACATTGGTGTGCCCAAAGTATAAGCGACCTGTTGCTGTGTCATTCCTTTTTGAATCTTAGCAACATCTTTCGCTGTGAGGTAATTACCTTGGTTAATGTCCGGGTGATAGACAAGACGTTCCATCATTGAACAGCCCGTAGACATTAATGCGAGTGATAGTGCAGCAGCAGTTAACAATTTATAACGCATGGATATCTCATTCCTTTTGGAGTCAGAACATCAATGATAATCGACATTGATACATTTTAAAACCTTCCTTATCGACTCTAAGACCACATGAATGCAAAAAAGTTGTCAAAAATTATGCTGCAAGTAGTTCTTTTGCATTAGCCAGCGTATTTTTTGTGACTTCAGAACCCGCTAAAAGCCTTGCAAGTTCTTGTAATCGTGCTTTTTTATCTAGTAATTGCATATGTGTTTCGGTTTCAACGCCATTTGTTTCTTTGCTCACATAAAAGTGATGATGCCCACACCCCGCAACTTGAGGCAGGTGAGTGACGCACATGACTTGCGTGGATTCGCCAAGTTCACGTAATAATTTACCTACAATAGCGGCGGTAGGGCCACTAATACCGACATCTACTTCATCAAATATTAATGCGGGAGTATCCATTTTCTTAGCAGTAATCACTTGAATTGCAAGGGCAATACGTGAAAGCTCACCCCCTGAGGCAACTTTTGCAAGTGATTGGTGTGGTTGCCCTGGGTTGGTTGTGACATTAAATTCAATCTTACAAGCGCCATCAATTTGAAGTTGTTCAGGTACAAATTTTACATCTATCGTGAATAAGCCATGTGGCATAGACAGTTGGTGCATGCTGTTAGTAATGAGTGTGCTGAGTTCTTGTGCATAATGTAAACGAACATGATGTAAGCGTTCCGCGCAAGCGAGCGCTTTTTGGTGGTCAGCAAGAACCTGTGAATTTAATGTTTCACAGTCTTCATTTTGGTTGGCGATTTGCGCTTGTTCAGACAAAAGTTGTTGAAATAATTCAGGTAGAGCTTCAGGCATAATGTGATGTTTACGCGCTAAACTGATTTGTTTAGAAATGCGCTGCTCTAGTTCAAACAAGCGATTAGGATCAAGTTCATATTGGTCACAGTAGTGTTTTATTTCATCACTGACCTCACTGACTTGTATTGATGCTTCTTCTAGCATATCAAGCAACCCTGAGAATTTTGGATTTAGTGTAACAAGATCGTTTAATTCATTTTTCGCCATATTGAGCAGACTGATAACATTGGCATCATCATTTTCAGACAAAATTTGCGCTGCACTCTGCCCAATTGTTAAAAATTGACCGTGATTTGCAAGTTGTTTGTATTCTTGGTCAATCTCCTCGAATTCCCCCTGAACGGGTAGAAACTCATTGAGTTCTTTTAAGTGATAATCCAATAATTGCTGACGTGATTCACGTTCTTGCATTTGTTTTTGAAATACCGCGAGTTGCTGGCATGAATCATGCCATGATTGCCATGCTTGCTTCATTTGTACAAGCAGTTCTTGCTGGTTCGCATAGGCATCAAGTAAGGATTTCTGATGTGTACTATCAAGCAATAATTGATGTGCGTGCTGGCCGTGAATTTGGATTAATAAGGTGCCTAGTTCTCTGAGCTGGGAGAGCGGAACCGAGACGCCATTAATAAACCCGCGAGAGCGACCGTCTGAGGAAATAGTACGGCGTAATAAACATTCGCTTTGGTTATCTAGTTGGTGTTCTACCAACCAATTAGCCGCTATTTTTGCGTCAGAGAGGGAGAAACGAGCGCAAAGGTCGGCCCGTTGTGCACCTGGACGGACCATATTGGCTTCACCTCGGTTACCTAAGCACAGGCCGAGCGCATCAATTGCAATAGATTTACCCGCACCCGTTTCACCGGTGATGGTTGTCATACCGCTGCGAAAATCAATTTCTAGCTCACGAACGATAGCAAAATTATTGATGGTTAATTGAGTAAGCATCTGCGCTCTCCTGTGGAAATAAACACCTGTGTTTCTATACAGTTTAAACTGTTTTTTTATACAGTAAAGAGGCAGAGTCAAAAAATTAGAAAGTTTTTTTCGCCCACCCTAATTTTGAGCTTAATGTATTGAAATAGTTATAATCTTTAGGATGAACTAGATTCAGATTTTTATTACTACGTTTTACAATAACCTCTTCACCATCTTGAATTGGCAACATGATTTGGCTATCACAGCTGACTTCATAATCAATATTGGTTCGTATAAACTTTAAGCGAATACTGCTATCGCTACTTATGACTAAAGGGCGTGATGATAAGGTATGGGGGAACATGGGAACTAAGACAATAGCATCTAAATTAGGGGTCAAAATAGGGCCCCCAGCGGATAGAGAGTAGGCTGTTGAGCCTGTTGGCGTAGCGATAATCAAGCCATCAGAACGCTGTGAAAATGCAAATTTTTCATCAATATAGACTTCAAACTCAATCATATGAGCGACTTTTCCGGGGTGTAGAACGATTTCATTAATCGCACTGCTTTTTCGGGCTTTTTGATTAGGTTTGATGACTTTCGCTTCGAGGAGAAACCGTTGTTCTTCTCGATATTCGCCTTCGAGTACTCGAGATAACTGTTGTAAGGCATTATCAGGGTCGAGATCAGTCAAAAAGCCCAAGTTTCCACGGTTTACACCGATGACTTTGTTATTGTAGCGAGACAAAATACGGGCGGCACCTAACATGTTGCCATCACCGCCAACAACAATAACTAAATCCGCTTGTTGGCCAATTTCGGTTAATGTACCTGTGGTGGCATTGATTAATTTCAAGTCTTTAGCAACTTGCTTATCGATAATGGCATGGTAATTTTTGGAAATTAACCAGTGATAAATAAGTTCATGGGTTGCTAAAGCTTCAGGATGCCTTGGGTGCCCCACAATGCCTATCGTTTTAAAGTGAGATTGTGGTGTATTATTATCCTTTCGCATACTTTTTTGGCCTCTCATTGTATGACTTCCCTTGAATCCCTGTATTAGATCCCCATAATACTCTCATATATGGGATTAATGCTAAATACGCGGAGATATTCATGAGTAGTAAAGACCAAAACATGCATGATGAGCAAGCTTCTGAGCTAAATGAATCACAAAAAGTGCAAACAGAACAAGAAATGAACGCTCAACAAGTAGAAGATGCACAAGCAAACGAACAAGCGTTAGCAGCGCGTATTGCTGAGCTTGAAGAGCAATTAGCTGCTTCACAAAAAACTGAGCGCGAAGCGATGTTACGTGCCCATGCGGAAATCGAAAATATTCGTCGTCGTACAGAACAAGACATTGAGAAAGCACATAAATTTGCACTTGAGAAGTTCTCAAATGAACTTTTGCCTGTGATTGATAATTTGGAACGTGCTATCGATGCCGCTGATCGCGATAATGAGCAATCTAAAGCGATGTTAGAAGGATTAGATTTAACGCTGAAAACGTTCTTAGATGCTGTCGCTAAGTTTGGTATCGAAGCTGTTGGAGATGTGAATGTACCATTCAACCCAGAAGTTCACCAAGCGATGACAATGATTGAATCACCTGATCACCAAGCTAATCATGTGATTAATGTGATGCAAAAAGGGTACACGTTAAATAACCGTTTACTCAGACCTGCCATGGTTATTGTGTCTAAATAATTGATGGGATGGGATACGTGAGTATCCCATTTTTTTATCTACAATCTGAAATTATTCGTTGATGACAGGTGCCCAGTCAATCGGTGTTTTGCCTTGCTGAGCTAAAATTTCATTAGTTTGTGAAAAATGACCACAACCTAAAAAGCCACGATGTGCAGAAAGTGGAGAAGGGTGAGGCGCTTTTAAAACATGATGTCGTTTAGTATCAATGATTTTGCCTTTTTTCTGAGCATGGGAGCCCCAAAGTAAAAAAATCACGCCTTCCGTGTTTTCATTAATCGCTTCAATCACTTTATCTGTAAATGTTTCCCATCCTAAATGGGCATGAGAATGTGCATTACCTTGCTCAACAGTGAGCACTGTATTGAGTAGTAATACACCTTGCTGTGCCCAGCTGAGGAGGTAGCCATGTGGTGGCCGTGTAAACCCCGGAATGTCTTTTTCAAGTTCTTTATACATGTTTACAAGGGATGGTGGTGGCTTAATACCAGGTAAAACTGAAAAAGACAGCCCATGTGCTTGGCCTGGACCATGGTAAGGGTCTTGGCCTAAAATGACCACTTTAATATCAGCAAGTTCGGTATAACGAAATGCATTAAAAACATCATCTTGTGGAGGGTAGATTACTTTGCCTGCTTGGCGTTGCTGCGCGACATAGGCTAACGTTTCTTTAAAATACGGTTTTAATTTTTCAGGGCCAATGACGTCGTGCCATGTAATGGTATTTGACATGAAATGTTCCATAACAATGAATGTTGGCTGGCGCAATTTATAACTGAACCAAATGATGCTAATAAGCTTACTGGTTCGTTGGACAGAGATAAAGCCCTGATCTTTATAATTTACTTCAAATTAATTTTAAAACTTATAAAAATAATTAAAATATCAGCGTGATGAATATTGATTTAAATCATAAAGTTGAATGGATTTGATTAATTGCTATACGGAATAATTGATAAATATCAAAGAAAATGACCTATTGAGCTGGTATAAAATACCTATAGACATTGGTTAGACCAAATATCCAATTACAAATTTACATAAGATTGATGGTTAATGCAGCTTTGATTGATACAAAAAATCAAGCGCAATCAAGTTCGAACGTGGAGGTCGACATGATTACAGGTATTCAAATTACTAAAACTGATAATGCAGCATTACTGAATTCTTTCTGGTTACTGGATAACGAGAAAAATGAAGCTCGCTGTGTTTGTGCTAAAGCTGATTATAATGAAGGCCAAATCGTTGCTAAAGACGAATTAGGGGCTTTTGAGTACCGCGAAGTGCCACTGGAAATGAAACCTACTGTGCGTGTAGAAGGTGGCCAGCACTTAAACGTTAACGTATTGAGCCGTGAAACGTTAGAAGATGCAGTGAAAAACCCAGAAAAATATCCACAATTAACTATCCGTGTTTCTGGTTATGCCGTTCGTTTTAACTCGTTAACCCCTGAACAACAACGTGATGTTATTACCCGTACTTTCACTGAAAGCCTGTAATAAAGTTTAAACACTATTACATCTAGTACAGTATAATAAATTCTAAAGCCATTGATATCAATGGCTTTTTATTTGTCTCTAATAAAGTAGATTATTTCTCTTCAACGCTATTTAGCTTCCAATACTCTTCCAACATACGCATTTGTTAGGGAGAATTTATGCCTTTTTCAATACAACCAACACTAAATTCAGTGGATGACCTTTCGCTTGCTAGGGAAGGCTTAGATATTTATTTGCAAAATCACAGTTTAGATATTTCATTATGTGAAAGAGAACGCTGGTCAAAAAATACGTTAAAAGAACATTTTTTTGGCCATGATGCACAAAAAAAAGACTTTATTTTAGCCATGTTATCACATGGGGCTTACCACACTGATTGGCAACAGATATTGGGTGTAGAGAGACTAAATAATGTACAACTTAATGCATTAGGTATCGATGCCGAGTTACTTGGTGATGGAGCTTCGGGATTTCAAGCGAATATCTGTCGATTTAATAATTTATATATCCTGTGTTTTGCAGGCACAAACGATATTGTGGATTTTTATGCCAGTATCCGTCAGGGCTTGGGACAGTATGAACCTCAGTACTATCAAGCCGTTGGCTTAACGAATATTTTATTTAATGCAGTAAAAGGAAATCTGATTTGTACAGGTCATTCATTAGGCGGTGGACTTGCGTCAATCGCCGCATTGGCGAGTCATAGCCCTGCCGTTGTGTTTAGCCCCGCAGGGCTGGCAAAAAATACTGTAAACAAGATTGGACTTGATTACGATGTTGCGGAACGAACGGCGAATGAAGGGCTGATACGGTTTTACACTGTGCAATATGACTGGCTTGATTCATTACAAAATACTTTACCTATCCCTTCAGCGCTGGGAACGCGTATTAAAATGGCTTATAGCGAACAGAGTTCTTGGAAAAATTGGTTACCACACCGGTTATTAACAAGAAGTTTTATTGCTCATACGATGGTGAAAATTATTAAGGTGATGTGTAAACATAAACCGTGGAATAATTGGAATGCGATTACAGGGGAATACGATAAAGCGGTAGAGCTTCCGCTCAAAGTATTCCCAATCATCGAAGAGCAACAAAAAATTAATTGGCAAGAAAGTTGTAAAAGTGCCATCAAAAAAGGCAATATTGTTGAGTTTTCAAACCTTTTAGAATGTCACAATAAAACATGTGACCTCGATTTTTTAGCGAACCAATCAGCGCGAGCTATGAATGGGCAGTTTATGCAAATTCTGATCGATTCACCGTATGGGCAAACGATTAAAAATACACAATTAACCCAGCAAAAAAGTATTCTACATTTAGCGGCTCAAAGTGGCCGAGTGATGCAGTCTAAAATATTGTTAGACAATGGGTTAATGGTTGATATAAAAGATAATTTAGGGAATACACCACTCCATGATGCTTTAAATAGCCATGCTTTAGATGTGGCTGAATTATTGTTGGTAAGTGGTGCTGATTGGCGGACAAAAAACAACCAGGGTTTTGACTGCAAAGATATCATTAATAATCATATTATTAAGTATGATGCATTAACGCAGGAAGGGAAAAAAATGCGAGAAAAAATTATTCATATGATGAACTAAATAAAAAACGGGCCGAAACCCGTTTGATTGATTATTGTGTTTTATCGCTAGTCGCTGATGCTGCTGGACTAACTGGAGTACGACGTTTCCCAATATTTTTCTTATCGCGATGGCGTACTTTTTCTTTTTTCTTAACTTGTTCTTCTTTCTTTTTCTCTTTGCGTTTCGCAAGCACTTTCTTTGATGGTTTTGGCTTGTTTAGCATGGCTTCAGATGGCGCTTTTGTTGTTGGGCGCAAAGCATCGATAACACGCACTTTGATTGGGTCTTCAATGTAGCGTGTAATTTTACCCAACAATGGGAAGTCATGGGCTTCAACTAAAGAGATTGCAGTACCTTTGCGACCTGCGCGGCCAGTACGGCCTATGCGATGCAGGTAAACATCAGCGGTTCTTGGTAAGTCGAAGTTAAAAACATGACTGACATTATCGATGTCTAAACCGCGTGATGCGACGTCAGTCGCAACAAGGACTTTCACTTGGCCATCAACAAGGCGGCGAACCGCTTCGTTACGTTTCGCTTGAGGCATTTCACCTTCTAGATAACAAGGTTCGATTCCCGCTTCACGTAGCCATTGAACAAGCTCGCGTAAGCGTTCACGTTTGCGTACAAACACAATCGCTTTTGTTACGTCTTCTTGTTTTAGTAAGTGGCAAAGCAGTGCCGTTTTGTGTTCGACAGTATCTGCACGGTAATGAAATTGCTGAATTTTCTTGCGTTCACGACGAGAAGGGTCAGCATCAATTTCAATTGGGTTTTCCAGCAAACGTTCAGCAAAGTCACGGATGGCTTCGCCTTCAAGGGTGGCTGAAAATAGCATGGTTTGTTTGCGCCAGCGTGTTTCGCCTGCAATGGTTTCGATATCGTTCGCAAAACCCATGTCTAACATACGGTCAGCTTCATCAAGGATCAAAATTTCAACAGCACGGCAGTCAAAGTTTTCTTCTTTAATGTACTGTAATAAGCGGCCTGTTGTGGCGACTACGATATCTTGGTTTTCGCTGAAAATTTCAGCGTGATTCATATAAGCAACACCGCCGGTGATTGTCGCAATGTCTAGGTGATTATGTGCACATAATTCTTTTGCTTGGTCAGCAACCTGCATAGCTAATTCACGGGTAGGCGTAACGATCAGAACGCGTGGTGGCCCTGATTTTTTTCTTGGGAAATCAAGTAAATGTTGAATTGCTGGCAGTAAGAACGCCGCAGTTTTACCTGTTCCTGTTGGGGCTGAACCTAAAACATCACGACCATCCATTGCCGCTGGAATAGCAGCGGCTTGGATAGCCGTGGGGCGTTGATAGCCTTTGTCTGACAGCGCGTCAATTAGGCTTTCATCGAGATCAAGTTCAGAAAATGTGGATGCAGTCATGATATACCTCTATTTGGGGCGCTGATTATAAACAGGTTAGCAAAATTGTTCACCTGAAAAAATCCGCTTTTCACAAGTGTAACTGTTTTCAGACCAGACAGGGAGTGATAACTCGAGGAAAAATCAGTGAAATGACAAAAGAAATAAGGAGAGCCGAAACTCTCCTTTTTATATATTTATTAGCTAAGCATATTAATCAACCAAGTATGGTATGGGATACCGACTAAATCGATGAGTACCGCGCCACTTAATGGCACAATCATAAAGGCTTTCATGGAAACATGCTTATAGCGCTCACACACGGATGACATATTCGCCATTGCATTTGGTGTCGCACCTAAACCATGACCCATTAGGCCTGCACACATGACTGCCGCATCGTAGTTTTTCCCTAACAATCTAAAGATCACAAAGACGACGAGTAGAATTAAAACGATAACTTGTGCCAACAAAATGGTGAAGAGTGGAAGTGCCACCGCTTTTAATTCCCAAATCTTCAGTGACATCATGGCCATGGTTAAGAAAAGGCCCAGCGAGACCTCTGAAATCAGGTCGATAGATTTTTGGTTGATACGGAATAATTCGACCTGGTCATTGATATTACGAATGACAATCGCAATGATCATCGCACCAACATAGCTAGGTAATGAAAAACCAGTGGCTTTGGTAAACTGTGCAGAAGCAAATTGGCCAATCACCATGATCCCTAAGATCAAGGCGAGCATTTTCAAGAAAGCATGTGCATCAATAGATTCAATTTTCCCTGCGATAGTTTCAGGGACTTGAATTTTTTCGACTTTCTCATCTGCTTGAATGCGGACATTGAATTTTTTAATCAAATAGGTGGCGATAGGGCCGCCTAATAAGCTGCCTGTAATTAAACCAAAGGTGGCTGCTGCAATGGCCGCAACTGTTGCCGATTGTACACCAAGCCCTTCAGCCATTCCGCCAAAGGCAGCTGCTCCACCATGGCCACCTGTAAGTGACACACCCCCCGCCATAATCCCAATGACGGGTTCGATACCTAATAAATGTGCTAACCCTGCGCCAAAGGTATCTTGAAATATCACCACAAACCAGCAAATAAACAGGTACATAAATAATAAACGCCCACCCGTTTTGAGAATACGGAAGCTGCCATCAATACCTATTGTGGTGAAGAATGCGACCATCAGGAAGGTTTGTAAGCTGGTGTCGAAATTTATTTCAGCGAGGTTGAATGATTTCAATCCCCAAATGATTAAACTCACTAAAAATCCACCAATTACAGGAGATGGGATACAAAACCGTTGTAACCACTCAATGCGTTTTTTTAAGTGAATGCCCATGAGGAGGCAGATTACGGTGAGGAATAAGGTGGATAGTGCGTCTAGGTGTAGAATCATAAGTTTCCCTTTGTGTTATACCTTTATCTTTCTAGCTACAGCGTTGTTGGCTTCTCTGGCTCACCCTAGTCACATACTCCAGTATGCTCCTAGGGATAATCCAGCTTGCCGCCTAGCTGTAACTTGAAATCTAAAGGCATAAAAAGACTTTGAAATCAAAGTTCAGCATTTCTGTGTAAACTAGTGATGACATATAAATTTCATGTCATCTACAACTCATCAATGTATTATTTTTATGGCATTGTTACTGAGTTGCTATAAAGGTAATTTTTATTTATCAGTCGAATTGTTGTGTTGTTTTATTAGAATAAATATTGGTAAATCAAATAAGCCGCGAGCTTGGCGGTGTGGTTGTCAATATCAAATTCAGGGTTGCACTCGGCGATATCGAAGAGTGCGATTTTTTTGCTGTTTTTAATCACAGCAAAAAGTTCATCAAACGCTTCAGTAGAGATGCCTTTAGGTGCAGGGGCACTGACACCGGGGGCAATCGAGGCAGAGAACACATCTAAATCCACCGTGACATATAAATAATCAACACCATCAATAAATGCTTGGAGTTGTTTTATGGCCTGTGGAAGCTGCGAAAAACTCAGTTGTTTATCACGAAGGTATTGGCAACCTAATCGGTCTGCGGTATCAAATAGTACCTTGGTGTTGCCATGATCAGCGATGCCCAAACACAGGTAGTGGAACGGGCGTTGATGTTTTTCACATAATTGTGCAGATTGCAAAAAAGGCGTACCAGAGGTTGCTTCAGGTGCTTCACGTAAATCAAAATGGGCATCAAAATTGATAATACCAATGGTTTTGCCCGGTTGATTTTGTTCGACATAATCAAATAGCCCTTGAAAGCTGGCAAAGGCGACTTCATGACCACCGCCTAAGACAATTGGGTGCTCATTTGCGGTTAAACTTTCAATAATTTTATCGGATAAATGACGTTGTGCGGATTCAAGGTCGCCATCATCACAACTTACGGTTCCCATATCTTTAATCGCCAGTGGCTGGTGGATAGGTAACCCAGCGAGTTGGCGGCGAATGGCATCAGGGCCTGCTTTTGCCCCTTGACGGCCTTTATTGCGTCTAACACCTTCATCAGAGGCAAAGCCTATCAACGTAAATTGTGTGGGTGAGATTTTGTTAATCACTTGATGAATACGCAAATGTTCTTGTGTTTCACCATCCGTGCGCCCTTGCCATTGGAAAGGTTGTGTCATAGTTACTCCAAATTAATCAATTTAGTGATGTTATCCGCCGCTTGACGTGTATGTATAATTAACTCGTCAACACGGTGAGTTGAACGAAATTCAGGGGCCATAACAGAAACAACTGCCAGAACATCATTTCCTTTAAAAATTGGGGCGGAAACACCAAATACACCCTCATCAATCTCACTGGTTGACGTGCCGTAGCCTTGTTTGCGGATTTGCTGCAAGTCTTGTTGTAACCTCTGTCTATCTATGTCAGAAGTAAGTTGTTTTGCATGTATTTCAAATACTTGTTCTTGGTATTGTGTTTGGTGAAAAGCCAACAATGTTTTGGCACTGGCGCCTTTGATAAGGGTATTACCACGCCCGATGATAAATGAGCAGCGCAAGGCTTGTTCACTTTCAATCATGTCTACACAAATTGTTTCTCGCAGATTTGAGGTAATAATTGCTGCGGTTTCGCGTGTTTTTTTTGCTAATGATTGAAGCTCTGATTTAGTGGCTTCCATCAATAAACTGTGGTGATAGTATTTTTCGTGATTTTTGATACTCTGCGAGCCGACACAATAAGTACCATACTGCTTTGCATGAGAGACAAATTCCCAATCTATGAGAATTGTTAGCAAGCGATAAACCGTTGATAATGGAATATCCAGTGCGGTTGAGATAACTTGTGGAGTCACTGGGGATGCACAACTTGTGATGTAGGACAAGACATCTAAGGTTCTATTAATGCTGTTCATCGCATCTCCTTTTTTTCGAACTTAGCAGTAAAATTTTCACGTCTCAAATATAATTCTCATATTATAAGAATTATATTGTAGCAAATAGGTTAAATGATGACTTTTATTTGCTCAATATGAGAAAATAGCAGGGCTTAGATAAACAGAGTGTGTGGATGAGCGAGCAGAAAAAAAGCTACCGCAAGGGCGGGTTTACATTTAAACAATTTTTTGTGGCCCATGACCAATGTGCTATGAAAGTGGGCACCGATGGCGTTTTGTTAGGGGCGTGGGGGCCTGTTGATGATGTTCAATCTGCATTGGATATTGGCAGTGGAAGTGGGTTAGTTGCGTTAATGTTAGCGCAGCGCCACCAAAATGCACATATTGATGCGGTTGAATTGGATGTACAGGCCGCACATCAAGCTGAAGCCAATTTTGCCGAATCACCGTGGGCGAAGCGGTTAAAAATTATTAATCAGGATATTATCCACTATAGTCAGCATTCACTTACTCAATATGATTTGATCGTAAGTAACCCGCCTTATTTTGAACCTGCGGTGGCGTGCCGAGATGAACAACGTGACCAAGCACGCTACACAGGTGCATTAACTCATGACGTATTATTGAAATGTGCGCAGTGTTGTTTAAAGAAAAATGGATTATTCTGCTTAGTGTTACCGTATGAAGTCGGTGAAAAAGTGCAAGCCATGGCCGAAGAAAGTGGGTGGTTTACAGCGTTTAGAGTCAATGTGAGTGATAAACCAGCAACATCATTTCACCGTATGTTATTAGGCTTGCGATTGGTGAATTCACACGCTCAAGTGAGCAATTTAGCGCTAAAAGAGCAACACGGTGAATATACTGAGGATTTTCGTGCATTGATCCAGCCATTTTACCTTAAATATTAAAACCAACGGAACGGTGATCCCGTTGGTTTTGTGGTTTTATTCAGGCTTTAAGACTGTTGGCCCTGAATTTTCTAACATATCGGGGTAGTCTAATGTGTAATGCAGTCCGCGGCTTTCTTTACGTTCCAACGCACATCGCACCATTAATTCTGCGACTTGCACCAGATTTCGTAGCTCCAGTAAATTATTAGAAATACGAAAGTTAGCATAATAGTCGTGAATTTCTTGCTGCAATAAATGAATGCGACGAAGTGCACGTTCGAGACGTTTAGTTGTTCTCACAATCCCCATGTAGTCCCACATAAATAAGCGTAACTCATGCCAGTTATGTTGGATGACAACTTGTTCATCGGAGTTATGTACTCGGCTTTCATCCCACTCAGGTAAGTGCGGTACTTCACCAATATTTTGCAGTGTTGATTTGATATTTTCTGCGGCTGACCAGCCATACACAAGGCACTCCAACAATGAATTAGACGCCATACGGTTCGCACCGTGTAGGCCAGTATAACTGACCTCGCCAATAGCATATAAGTTAGCGATATCGGTCATGCCTGTTTGGTCAACAATCACGCCTCCGCAGGTATAATGCGCTGCAGGTACGATAGGAATAGGCTCTTTGGTGATATCTAATCCTAGCGTCATAAGTTTGGCATAAATGGTTGGGAAATGATGCTGCACAAAATCGGTTGGCTTATGGCTGATATCAAGGTACATGCAGTCTGCACCAAGGCGTTTCATTTCATGGTCAATCGCTCGGGCAACAATATCACGAGGTGCGAGTTCTTCGCGTTCGTCATAATCAGGCATAAAACGGCTACCATCAGGGCGTTTTAGATAGGCACCTTCACCGCGTAATGCTTCGGTAAGTAAAAAGTTTCGTGCCTGTGGATGGAATAGGCAGGTAGGGTGAAATTGGTTGAATTCTAAGTTAGCAACGCGGCAACCTGCCCGCCATGCCATGGCGATACCATCCCCTGACGAAATGTCTGGGTTAGTGGTGTATTGATAGACTTTTGCTGCGCCACCTGTGGCTAAAATAACGGTTTTGGCGCGGATCGTTTCAACTTGCTCTTGCCTTCGATTCCAAACATAAGCACCTAAAATACGTGAAGGTGCGTTGTCTTCGGATAGAATTAAGTCAACGGCGTTATAGCGTTCTTTTATATGGATATTTGGATGAGCAAAAGCAAGGTCAACAAGGGTGGTTTCGACTTCTTTTCCTGTCGCATCGGCATGGTGAAGTATGCGACGATGGCTGTGGCCGCCTTCTCGCGTTAAGTGGTACTGAGTTTCACCCTTTTCTGTGATTTCTGTATCGAATAGGACTCCTTGCTCGATAAGCCACTGTACGCAATCTTTTGCGTTTGAAGCGATAAATTCAACGGCTTCTTTATGGCAAATACCCGCACCCGCAATGAGCGTGTCTTCAACATGGGATTCGATACTGTCGGTATCATCAAATACGGCGGCAATACCGCCTTGGGCGTAATAAGAAGCACCTTCGCTCAAGCGGCTTTTACTCAAAATAGTCACTTGGTGAAAAGGGGCTAGGCGTAAGGCGGCGGATAGTCCTGCGACACCACTGCCAATGATTAAAATATCAGTGTAATGCTGTGTGGATCCGTTCATGTGTGTTTGCTGTATATAATAGTATGTAGTGTGTTTTTTTATGTTAGCCTATCAGATTGTCGATTACTATTGCTGGGTAGATGTTTACAGTCACTATCTTGACTTAGGTCTATTTACTTATTCATGTTGTATTAATGTGATAGCTATAGCATTCATTTGCAAAATCCGTATGCTGTATTCTTAGCCTTAAGTAATTTGTACACAATTGTTTTAATGAGGATCTTTGGGATCTTCGAAAATGAAAAAACAGCACTTTTGTAAGTTTTTGACTATTTTTTTAGATTAAATTGAACTTCAATGATTTCTATAACTCAAAGTAGTGCTTGCTTTAGGATGGGAGAACATGAACAAGTCAACATATTATCAGCCTGAATTCGGGAGATGCTTTCCGAAATGAGCGAGCAATTAACAGACCAATTATTGGTTGAAAAGGTACAAAAAGGCGATCAACAAGCTTTCAACTTACTGGTAATTAAATACCAGCACAAAGTTGCCAGTTTAGTATCCCGTTATGTGCCGCAAGCGGATGTGCCTGATGTGGCACAAGAATCATTTATAAAAGCGTATCGTGCTATCGGCTCGTTTCGTGGTGACAGCGCATTTTATACTTGGCTTTATCGTATTGCGGTGAATACGGCTAAAAATTATTTAGTCGCACAAGACAGGCGCCCTCCCGCGTCAGATCTTGAAGCGAGTGATGCTGAAAACTTTGAGAGCGCCGGTGCTTTAAAAGAAATTTCGAACCCAGAGAACTTAATGTTGTCTGAAGAATTAAAGAAAGTTGTTTTTAAAACCATCGAATCGTTACCTGAAGATTTACGCATGGCAATCACGCTCCGTGAACTTGATGGTTTAAGCTATGAAGAAATCGCGGAAATTATGGATTGCCCGGTAGGTACTGTACGTTCGCGTATTTTTAGGGCAAGGGAAGCGATTGATAATAAAGTACAACCTCTGATTCAACAGCACTAATGCTATTAAATCAGCAGATTAATTATAATTGTGATGCAATTAACTGAAGGTAATTGGGCATGCAAAGAGAGAAACTTTCCGCAATGATGGATGGCGAAGCTCTAGATTTAGAGCTTGTGAATGCCATTTCATGTGATTCAACGTTAAAGCAACGTTGGGAGAGCTATCATCTTATTCGTGATACTCTGCGTAATGATACTGGTGATGTCATGCATTTTGATATTGCAAGTAAAGTTGCGGCAGCATTAGAGAATGAAGCTGTGCGTATTAATCCTCAGGTAGTTGTCGAATCGCAGCCTGAACCTGCGACTTGGGGTGCTTTCCCGTTCTGGGGCAAAATCCGTCCTTGGGCAAGCCAAATAACTCAAATTGGTGTTGCGGCCTGTGTATCATTAGCTGTTATTGTGGGCGTACAACAGTACAACCAAAGTAATGCTGTTGATTCCACCGTCGACGAGCCAATGTTCAATACCATTCCTGTTGGAAGTGGTGCACCTGTAAGTCTGAATATTTCAGATAACCAACTATTTGGTAACGAACAGCAACTTCAACAGGTTGAACAGCAAAATCAACGTATTAATGCAATGCTGCAACAATACGAAATTGAAAGACGCTCGATGCTGAACCAACAATATCAACAGTCTGAACAACCTGCATCTACAGCAGGAGTTAAGCTGAAATAATGAAAAAATGGTTATCCGTCATCTGCCTGACGGGCAGCCTGATTATTTCTAATCAAGCTTCGGCATCTGAACTCGGTGCCGATGTTCTTTTTAAAGAAATGGGGAATGCTGCCCAAAACCTCTCTTATGAAATGTCATTTATGACTTTCAGCCCGCAAACAATTACACCTGTAAGATATCGCCACGCAATTATTAACGGTGTCTCTGTTTCACAAATGATACAGATGGATTCATCGCGCCGAGAAATTGTTCAAAAAGGTGACAGTGTTAGCTACTTTGAACCCGGATTCGATGCATTTAGTTTGAATGGTAAAAATATCGTTGATAACTTACCTTCTGTTTTATTTGCGAATTATGAACAGATAAAACCGTATTACAATTTTATTGATGCAGGCCGCACGCATATCGGTGATCGGCCTGCTTTAGTGATCCGCATAATATCGAAAGACAATTCCCGATTTAATTATGTACTATTAATAGATGAAGAAACGAAACTGCCATTACGTATTGATTTGCTGGATAACAACAGTCAAACATTAGAGCAATTTCGTGTCATCTCAACAGTACTAGACAGTAAAACAGTAAATGATTCATTACTTGCTCTGAGTAAGGTAAATATGCCGCCGTTGTTGGTATACCCTAAAAATGCAGCGCCATCCTTCAAATGGCAAGTGGGTATGCTTCCACCGGGTTTTGAAGAAACATCGCGTTCGATACGTAAATTAAGTGAGGACGACGTTGTGGAAAGCGCAATGTTCAGCGATGGGTTATTTACCTTCTCAGTGAATGTGACGAAATCGGCAAAAGGTCCATTGTTAGACCAACCCATGCAAAATGGGCGCCGTTCAATTTATACAATGACACAAAAGCAAAATGTCATCACTGTAATTGGCGAATTACCTTTGCCAACGGCACAAGTTATTGCAGGTAGTGTTCAGTTTCGGGAGTAGGTTATGGTAAAAGAGTGGGCAACTGTCATTCGTTGGCAAAACGGAAGAGCATTACTGCGTTATGGTTCTTCATCAGGATGCGGAAGTTGCGGTGCTCGTAAAACGTGCGGTTCTTATGCGCTGAGCAAAATAGGGCCAAACACGGAACATGAATTGGAAATTGCGATTGAACAGCCTTTAGTCGAAGGGCAAAAAATCGAAGTTGGCATTCCTGAGGGGAGTTTAATTCGTTCGGCAATGCTGGTGTATTTAACGCCGATTTTAGGGTTGTTTGTTTTTGCAGGGTTAGCTCAATCGTTTGATTTTAGCCAATTTCTAGTAGCTGTTTCTGGTGCGTTAGGCGGAGTGGTTGGTTTTTATACTGCACGGAAGTTAGCCTCTCATTGGCGTGATGATGACGCATTTCAACCTGTCGTCTTGCAAATAGGCTTACCACCTTCCGAGCTTTCGGTACAGGTTAACTGTTAAATATCAATATATTCAATTCATTATTTGATACCATGCTAAAAAAGAGGAAAACGTGATGTTTTCCTTTTGTGGTTTATTGAGTTTAATAACCAATTAATTGATTTTTCAGCCTCTTTTGAGATAAAAATCAAAATAGACTCGTTATTGTTCGTAATAAATGAGTATTTTGAGGGTTAAATTAGCGCTAAATTAGTGTTCTAACTCATTAACCTTTGGCAAGTTTACAGTTGTTTTACATTGAATCTTTGTGTTAGCGGGGTCTTATATGTAAAATGCTGCTAATTAACAATCTTGTGATAATCATAGCATTTTAGTTTTGTCGCGATATTTGCACAAAGCTGATTTTGTAAGGCAATTTAAAAGAAGATATTACCTTGAAAATCAATAATATAAGAAACTTTTCTATCATTGCTCATATCGACCATGGCAAGTCCACGTTATCTGACCGTATTATTCAGATTTGTGGTGGTTTAACGGATCGTGAAATGGCAGCGCAAGTTCTGGACTCAATGGATCTGGAACGTGAGCGTGGAATTACCATCAAAGCGCAGAGCGTCACGCTCGATTATAAAGCCTCTGACGGTGAAACCTATCAACTAAACTTTATCGACACACCTGGCCACGTTGACTTCTCTTATGAAGTTTCTCGTTCTCTTGCGGCGTGTGAAGGGGCGCTTTTAGTTGTCGATGCAGGGCAAGGTGTTGAAGCACAAACATTAGCTAACTGCTATACCGCGATTGAAATGGATTTAGAAGTCGTTCCTGTTTTAAACAAGATTGACTTACCAGCGGCAGACCCAGAGCGTGTTGCTGATGAAATTGAAGACATTGTTGGCCTTGATGCCCACGATGCAGTTCGCTGTTCTGCAAAAACGGGTATTGGTGTTCAAGATGTGATTGAACGCCTAGTTAAGGAGATCCCGCCGCCTGCTGGAGATGTGGATGCACCTCTACAAGCGTTGATTATTGACTCGTGGTTTGATAACTACTTAGGTGTTGTTTCATTGATTCGTATTAAAAACGGTTCACTGAAAAAAGGCGATAAAGTTAAAGTCATGAGTACAGGGCAGGTTTATAACGCAGACCGCCTTGGTATTTTTACACCAAAACAAGTCGACCGTGATGTACTAAGCTGTGGTGAAGTGGGCTGGTTGGTCTGCGCAATTAAAGACATCACAGGGGCGCCAGTAGGGGATACCTTAACAGGTGCTCGTAATCCTGCGGAAAAAGCACTTCCAGGCTTTAAAAAAGTCAAACCACAGGTTTATGCGGGCCTATTCCCTGTAAGCTCTGATGATTACGAAAATTTCCGTGATGCGCTAGGTAAACTTAGCTTAAACGATGCCTCTTTATTCTATGAGCCAGAAACATCGACGGCTTTAGGATTTGGTTTCCGTTGTGGTTTCCTGGGCTTATTACACATGGAAATCATCCAGGAGCGTCTAGAACGTGAATACGATCTTGACCTAATTACTACGGCACCAACGGTAGTGTATGAAGTTCAGCAGACCAATGGTGAGATTGTTTATGTAGATAGCCCATCAAAGCTACCTGCATTAAACAATATTGAAGAATTGCGCGAGCCAATTGCAGAGTGTCACATGTTAATGCCTAAAGAATACTTAGGTAACGTGATTACGCTTTGTATTGAGAAACGTGGCGTTCAAACTAATATGGTCTATCATGGTAATCAAGTTTCATTGACTTATGAAATTCCAATGTCTGAAGTGGTATTGGATTTCTTTGACCGTTTGAAATCGACATCCCGTGGTTATGCCTCATTGGATTACGCATTTAAACGCTTCCAACCATCTGATATGGTTAGGGTTGATGTGCTTATCAATAACGAACGTGTCGATGCATTAGCGTTAATTACGCACCGTGCAAACTCTCAATACCGTGGCCGTGAGTTAGTTGAAAAAATGAAAGAACTAATCCCTCGCCAGCAGTTTGATATTGCGATTCAGGCCGCGATTGGTAACCATATTATTGCTCGTTCTACAGTTAAACAGCTGCGTAAAAACGTACTTGCCAAATGTTATGGCGGTGACGTTAGCCGTAAGAAGAAACTGTTACAGAAGCAAAAGGATGGTAAGAAACGTATGAAACAAGTGGGTAACGTTGAGCTACCACAAGAAGCGTTCCTTGCTATATTGCATGTTGGTAAAGACAACTAAGTTTACAAGGAGTCTCAATGGCTAACACCTTTGCCTTGATCCTAACACTGGCAACCTTAATCACTGGGATTATTTGGTGTTTAGATAAGTTTAAATTTGCGCCAGCGCGCAAAGCAAAACTTAAGCAGTTACAGGATGCAACAAATGGTGCGGTGAGCGAAGCGGATGTCGCAAATGCGGTCCGCCGCCCTTCATGGCTAGAAACAGGGACATCTATTTTCCCTGTGTTAGCTATTGTACTGATTGTACGCTCATTTATTTATGAGCCATTTCAAATACCTTCTGGGTCAATGATGCCAACGCTATTAGTTGGCGACTTTATGTTGGTTGAGAAATTTGCTTATGGTTTAAAAGACCCTATTACACAGACGACACTAATCGAAACGGGTAAACCCAAACGTGGAGATATTGCGGTATTTAAATATCCCCGTGACCCAAATGTTGATTTTGTTAAACGTGTAATTGGCCTTCCGGGCGATAAAATTGTTTATAATCCGGATGCTAAGGAACTGACGATTTACCCAAATTGTGCCGATAACAAATGTACAGAGAATTTGCCAATTACTTATGGGCCATTGGACCCGAGTGAATGGACAATGTTTTTCGATGTTGCATCGGTTGTTGATAGCCAAAAAGGGAACTATGAAGTTCCATTAGATCAAGAACTGCCGCGTAATGCATTGCGCCAATATGAGCGTAGCGAAAAATTAGGTACGGTTGAACATCAAATTCTAATTATTCGTCAAGCAATCACTGAAGCAAAATATATACAACCAGGTATGCCATTAAATGAATGGATTGTGCCTGAAAAACAATATTTTATGATGGGTGATAATCGGGATAATAGCTCTGATAGTCGTATGTGGGGCTTTGTGCCTGAGCAAAATTTAGTTGGCCGAGCGGTGTTTATTTGGTTAAGTCTCGATAAGCAAGAAAACGAATGGCCAACAGGCATTCGCTTTAGTCGAATTGGTCCACTATAATTTCATAGATTGGATATGCCAGCAGTGACGGTGCGGGTTTTCATTTGAAAATCCGCATTAACCGAAGCATTATTATTTTACCCAGTGTACAATATAATTTAGTTAATATTATTGGCTCCCCAATTATAACTCCTTTATTTTATAACTCATTGTAACTAATAAGATTTTAATCATTAGTTTTACTGAGCTGCAAAAAATGTGGGTAGATAAGGAGTCAGTGCAAACGCAACAGTTTTGTAAAATAGATTATTTTACAGGTCTGTTGCGTGTGCTTTTTTATCAAATAAAAATGGTTGGGCGCACATGAACCCCTCTTTAGTAGAAAGATTACAACGTAAGCTTGGTTATCAATTCAAACAACATGATTTGTTGATTCAAGCGCTAACACATAGAAGCGCAAGTAGCAAACATAATGAACGCCTAGAGTTTTTAGGGGATTCAATTTTAAGTTTTGTGATTGCAAATGACCTGTATCACCGTTTTCCAAAAGTGGATGAAGGTGATATGAGCCGGATGCGTGCAACACTCGTTCGTGGAAATACATTGGCAGAAATTGCCCGTGAGTTTGAACTCGGTGAATGTTTACGTTTAGGTCCAGGTGAATTAAAAAGTGGTGGATTTCGCCGAGAATCAATCCTTGCCGATACAGTAGAAGCGCTGATTGGCGGTATTTTCTTAGACAGCGATATTCAGACGATTGAAAGAATTATTTTAGATTGGTATCAAAGCCGATTAATTGAAATTAGTCCGGGTGATAAACAAAAAGACCCGAAAACACGGTTACAAGAATATCTGCAAGGGCGTCACTTGCCATTACCGAACTATTTAGTGGTTCAAGTAAAAGGTGAGGCTCATGATCAGGAGTTTACGATCCACTGCCAAGTGAGTGGCATCGAACAACCCATCCATGGTGTTGGTTCAAGTCGTCGTAAAGCAGAGCAAGCCGCAGCAGAGCAAGCATTGAAAATTTTGGAGCTTGAATGAGTGAATTACAATCCCACTGTGGTTTCGTTGCCATAGTTGGACGGCCGAATGTTGGTAAATCGACATTATTAAATCAATTACTGGGGCAAAAAGTCTCGATTACGTCGAGAAAGCCACAGACGACTCGCCATCGTATTATGGGGATCCACACAGAAGATAATTACCAAATTATCTATGTTGATACCCCAGGATTACATATTGAAGAAAAACGTGCGATTAACCGTTTAATGAACCGTGCGGCATCAAGCTCGATCGGTGATGTTGAACTGGTTATTTTTGTCGTTGAAGGTACCAACTGGACCGCTGACGATGAAATGGTGCTGACTAAGCTATCAAGCTTACGTTGTCCTGTCATTTTAGCTATCAATAAGATTGATAACGTGACGGATAAAACGGTTTTATTACCACATATTGGCGCTATCAGTCAAAAAATGAATTTTTTAGATGTTGTACCAATCAGTGCAGAAAAAGGTACTGGTGTGGATACAATAGCTAAAATTGTGAAGCAACATATTCCAGAAGCAACGCATCACTTCCCAGAAGACTATATTACAGATCGTTCTCAGCGTTTTATGGCATCAGAAATGATCCGTGAGAAGTTAATGCGCTTCTTGGGTGATGAATTACCTTACTCTGTTACCGTTGAAATTGAACAGTTTAAAGTTACTGAAACGGGTATTTACCATATTAATGGCCTAATTCTTGTTGAACGCGAAGGCCAGAAAAAAATGGTCATTGGTAACAAAGGTAGCAAACTGAAAACCATCGGTACCGAAGCGCGTATCGATATGGAACGCATGTTTGATAACAAAGTTCACCTCGAGCTTTGGGTCAAAGTTAAATCAGGCTGGGCGGATGACGAAAGGGCATTACGCAGTCTGGGTTATGTTGACGATCTAAAATAGTAGGTGACGAAGTGAGTGGCTGGCAACGTGCGTTTGTACTCCATTCAAGGCCTTACAGTGAAACAAGTTTGTTACTTGATTTCTTCACTGAAGGTGAGGGGAAAATTCGCTTACTGGCTAAAGGTGCCCGCCGAAATCGCTCCCCTTTAAGAGGCTGTTTACAGCCTTTCACACCTTTGCTAATCCGTTGGAGCGGCAAAGGTGAAATCAAAACCCTAATCAATGCAGACCCTGTTTCGTTGGCACTTCCTTTGAGTGGAACTGTCCTTTATAGCGGTCTGTATCTTAATGAATTAACCGCACGTGTCCTTGAGTTTGGTACACCTTATTCCGCGCTATTTTTTGATTATCTTTCATGCTTACAAGTCCTAGCTGCGAGTGAACGAACCCCTGAGTTTGCCTTACGTCAGTTTGAGCTAGCGTTGCTATCTTACCTCGGCTATGGCGTGGACTTCTTACATTGTGCAGGTAGCGGGGAAGCTGTTTCTGACACAATGACGTACCGTTACCGAGAGGAAAAAGGCTTTATAGGTAGTTTAGTTGTTGACCAACTTAGTTTTACAGGCAAACAATTAAAAGCACTAGCAAGTCGTGATTTCCCTGATGCTGATAGCTTAAAGGCTGCTAAGCGTTTTACACGTATCGCATTAAAACCTTATTTAGGCGGCAAACCATTAAAAAGCAGAGAGTTGTTTCGGCAATTTACTGCTTCACCTGCTACTTCAAACAAATCAAACTAATCACTCATTATTGATTTTATTTATGTATTAGCTGTTGTATTTGGTTTCACTTTTCTTTTTACACCTTTCCTATTTATTTCGCTTGTCTCTGTGTTTGTTGTACCTAATTTTATGGCGTTAAACCATTAAGTTTTGCGAATCATCATAAAGTTTACGAAGCGCTTCGCAAAATTTTTGTCCATTACATGCAATAACCCAGCTGTTTTGGAATTTGCCCCGAATGATATGAGATTTATTCCCCGAACTTTGAAAATTACAGTAGGATAGTGGAATCGAAATATCGGTTACCGTTTATTGAAGGGAGTATAAAATGGCAGAGCTTTTATTAGGCGTTAATATTGACCACATTGCGACAGTCAGAAATGCACGAGGAACACAGTATCCAGACCCTGTACAGGCCGCATTTGTTGCTGAACAAGCAGGCGCAGATGGTATTACCGTACATTTACGTGAAGACCGCCGCCATATTACTGATAGGGATGTTGCGCTACTCAACGAAACAATACAAACGCGTATGAACCTTGAAATGGCCGTGACGGATGAAATGGTTGATATTGCTTGTCGTATTAAACCTGCATTTTGCTGCCTTGTCCCTGAAAAACGTGAGGAAGTCACGACAGAAGGGGGCTTGGATGTTGCAGGCCAAAAACAAAAAGTGGCAGATGCTGTGAAGCGCTTAACGGAAGCGGGTATTTTAGTATCTTTATTTATTGATGCTGACCATGCTCAAATTGATGCTGCTCAGGAATGTGGAGCGCCATTTATTGAAATCCATACAGGGGCATATGCGGATGCTAAAACGGAACAGGAACAAGAGTTAGAGTTTCGCCGTATTCGCGATGGCGTCACTTACGCGGCAGGTAAAGGAATCAAGGTCAATGCAGGGCATGGTTTGACTTACCATAATGTTCAGCGTATTGCCCAATTACCTGAAATTTATGAGTTAAATATTGGTCATGCAATTATTGGTCGCGCTCTGTTTAGTGGGTTGGCACAGGCGGTTGCTGATATGAAAAAAATCATGTTAGAAGCGCGCAAATAATGGCAATAGTTGGGTTAGGAACGGATATCGTCGAAATAACGCGCATTGAGGCGGTTATTGAACGCACAGGCGATAACTTAGCAAAGCGAATTTTGACTGAAAAAGAGTTTTTGCAATATCAACAGCAAGCAAAACCAGCTCGTTTTTTGGCAAAACGCTTCGCAGTTAAAGAAGCCGCCGCTAAAGCCTTGGGGACGGGTATCCGTAATGGCCTGGCATTTAACCAGTTTGAAGTGACAAATGACGAACTAGGTAAGCCATTACTGCATTTAAAGGGGGAGGCGTTGAAGCTTGCTGAAAGCTTAAATGCAACCTGTTTTCATGTCTCCATCACAGATGAACGGCATTATGCATCTGCGACAGTAATCATTGAGCGCCTTGGTGATTGAGCCTTATTCCGCCTAACAGGTAAAATATAACGCTGTCAGTGCTATGTCTGGCAGCGTTAAGAATAAAAATGAAGCATGGGGTCGATTGGCCTAAATTTTATCAGCATGGTGAATTGTGACAAACTTATCCCATAACTGTTCTTCATTTTCAATATGCTGCGGATCAGTAATGATGGTATTTGTAATAGGGCAAACTGATTGACAAGTCGGTTTATCATAGTGCCCAACGCACTCTGTACATAGTTTTGCGTCGATTTCATAAATTTCAGCGCCCATAAAAATTGCATCATTAGGGCATTCGGGTTCGCACATATCACAATTGATACATTTTTTGGTAATTAACAGTGCCATTTATAATAACTTGCATTCAATTAAGTTAATAATCAGTAACTTATATCTTGCACCTATCCGTTACTTCCAGTTGAGATTTTACTTAAGCTATATTTCGTATTGAAAAGTAGAAGGTTGTAATGCAGAACTACTACATCCTATATATAAAATATGTATTAGCCAGTGTGTTTAGGTTCCGTGGTAATAAGACTATTTTAAACGCCCTGAGCTGCGGAGTCGAATAAATTACACCAATACAATATTTTATCCATGATTAATATCATGATAACAAAAGATGATAAATATGGTGATGTTATAAGGTATTGAACCCATATTGTTTTTGAAGCTATTAGATTATCAAAAAAGATTTTTATAATTATCTCTTTTGAACGGAATTTCATTTTATAAATTTTGTAGTTAAAGGAATTTAATAAGCATTCTTTGGATTTATGATTAACCTATTGTTTTATATGTAAAAAAATGAAAAGCGATATTGTTCACAAATAACAAGATCTATGGTAGTAATAATAAAAAAATATAAAGGAACGTAAACATGTTTGAAAATCTTGGGGTTCTTAACTTCTGGACTTACCTTGCTGGGTTAGTCTTCATTATTATCGTTCCAGGGCCTAACTCGATTTATGTGCTCAAAACGAGTACCTCTAGCGGTGCTCGGTATGGCTATCGGGCTGCGTTAGGGGTATTTACAGGTGATGCCATATTGATTTTTTTATCTTTTATTGGCGTCGCATCTGTGATTAAAGCGTCACCAACCCTTTTTATGATTGTTCGCTATCTTGGTGCGGCTTACCTTTTATATCTTGGTTGTAAAATTTTATATAGCACATTAAAGCGCAAGTCACAGGGGGAGGGTGAAGAGGTTGCAGTGATAATCAAGTCAGAAAATCATTTTGTTCGCGCTTTAGCGTTAAGCCTTACAAACCCAAAAGCAATTTTATTTTATATCTCATTTTTTATTCAGTTTGTTGATTTTAACTATGTAAATGCATGGGTACCCTACCTTGTTTTGGCGACAATCTTAGAGTTAGTCAGCTTTTTATATTTAAGCATACTGATCTTTAGTGGTTATTTGATTGCTAAATTTTTACGTGAGAAAAAAATTCTCGCTAAATTGGGTAATTGCACCGTTGGAGCCTTCTTTATGGGCTTTGCAGCAAAGCTTGCATTGAGTAATTAGATTAACCACCTGACTAAGATTTAAAATTGCAGTCACTCTGACATTTGGTAATAATTAGCCTTCGAGTTAATTGCCCAGAGGTAAGAGTGACACAAATAGAAATTGATGAATATTGGATGCAGCAAGCTCTTGAACTTGCATTAAAAGCGCAAGAAGTGGGTGAAATCCCTGTAGGGGCATTGTTAGTTAAAGATAATCAGCTGATCGCCTCTGGTTGGAATCGTTCGATTATCGACCATAACCCGACTGCTCATGCTGAAATTATGGCTCTGCAACAAGCAGGGCAAGCATTGAGTAATTACCGACTGCTTGATACCACGTTATATGTGACTTTAGAGCCTTGTATAATGTGTGCAGGAGCGATGATCCATAGCCGTATTGGTCGGGTTGTTTATGGCGCAAAAGACTTCAAAACGGGTGCTTGCGGTTCTTATATCAATATCATGGAACAAGCGGGTCTAAACCATTATGTGGAAGTTACAGGTGGAATTTTAGAAGAGGCATGCTCTTCAATGCTGAGTGCTTTTTTTAAAATGCGCAGAGCACAGAAAAAAGAACAAAAGCGCCAACAGAATTAGCGCGTTATGAGTTTATTTAAGCGTGGTGTTTAAAGAGCTGGATTAGGCACTTTAAGCGGGGGGATTAATATCGGTTTTTGGTCGGATTCAGTTTCTTGTGGCTCTGGATGCAAAGAAATGAGGTATTGACCGAGTGACGTTTTAGCCTCTTCACTGCTATTTTGAGGTAGCTTCGATGAGTTCAATCCCCCTAGATGACTAATATTGCCTTTTTCAGGGATGGGTGATTGATTTTCAATAGCTTTTGACTCATCCGTTTTTAAATTCTCAGGTAAAATCAAATAGGTTAAAGATTGCTGGGCAATATCGAGTGCATGTTGCTTACGCTCTTGCGCTTGAAGGTATCCCACCAAACTTTGATGATATCGGCGAATATTTTCTACGTAGCGATAAGCTTCATGGCCACGGGCATAACCATAAGTGAGCTGCGAATAATATTTCTTCTGGGTTAACAGTGGAAGTCGTGCTTTAACATCAAGCCATCTATCTGGGTCACCGCCTAGCATCTGAGTGAGTTTTCGTACATCCAACATATGCCCATAGCCCATGTTATAAGCAGAAAGTGCAAACCAAATGCGGTCATCTTCCGCGATGGTCTCTGGCAACCTCTCCATGATATAAGCAATATACGCGGCGCCACCTTTAATGCTTTCTTCCGCATCTAACCTGTCAGCGATACCCATCGTAGCGGCCGTCGGTTTCGTTAACATCATTAAGCCCCGTACACCGGTTGGCGAAGTCGCAAGAGGGTCCCAATGGGACTCTTGCCATGCAATTGCGGCGAGAAGTTTCCAATCAATGACTTCAGCGTATTTTTCAAATAGCGGCTGATATTCAGGTAGCTTATTATCTATTGCCTTAATAAATGCCATCGTATCGAAATAATCGAACGATTCCACATGGCTAAAATATTTTTCATTTAAGCGCGCCAATAGCTCAGTTTCATTGCCTTGATTGAAAAAGTCGAGTAGGGCAGCATCTAAGCTATTTTCTTCACCACGACGCATATACCACGTGACAGCATGGTCATCGAGTAAATCAAAGGCGACAGCGATTTGTGGATGAATACGCTGTTGCAATGCAACGGCGATGGAGTCTTCAAGGGTATAGTCGATTTCACCATCAGCAAGCATTTCAAGGATCTGATTGGTGTTGTATTTGGACGTCTCTTCCCATTTTAAGTTTGGATATTCTTTGGCGAGCTCTTTTAAGGTACTAGCGTGGGCTGTCCCAGAGGTTACAAGCAGCTTACCACTGATATCATTAAACGATTTAGGCCGTGTTGAGCCTTTACGATAGACCAATTGCTGAGTCACCGTCAGATAGCTTGGGCCTGTTTTTGTCTTAGTTAATCGGTCTTTATTATACAAAAGCCCAGCAACAGCGATGTCAGCATCACCATTTTCGAGGTCGTCAAAAATCTGCTCGAATGTCGGGCGGATAGTGATTTTAAGTTTGACTCCTAGGTACGAAGCAAAGCCTTGAGCAAGTTCGTAATCAAAACCACGAAGCTGTTTTTGCTCATCTATATAGATAAGTGGCGAGCTGACGGCACTAATACGTAATTCACCTTGTGACAGTATTTTATTAATTTGTGAATCTTGCGTATTGGGCCAGCGGATATTAAAGCCGATGACCATTGAAGCCAGTAGCGCGATAACCACGATGATTAAGTAGTTAACTTTTAAGTTATTCAAATAATAATTTCTCGTGCAATCACTGGTGTTGTGTGGTGTCTAAAAAAGAGTATGGCTAAGTAATGGTTATAATTCCAGTGGTTGGGTATTTTGCTCAACAATTATGATCGGTGCAACCTATATTATCGTATTTAGCACAGAATAATATTTAACTAATCGCTTTATTTTTAATCACGCAAACGGTTTCGTATTGATGAACATTGCTCTATAATGGGCACCGGTTTCCCTGCTTTCATGTTCAGGGCTGGCGTTTAAAAGAGAGAAATTAAGACTATGGAAATTTTGCGTGGTTCACCTGCTCTATCAGCATTTCGTATTACCCGCCTTTTGGCGTTGTTTGCAGAAAAACAACTGCCTGTAACAGATATCTATGCTGAATATATGCACTTTGCTGATTTATCAGCGCCGTTAAGTGACAGTGAGCAAGGCAAACTGAGCAGTTTGTTAAAATATGGTCCTTCTCTGACAGAGCATGACCCTTTCGGTAAGCTGATTTTAGTCACTCCACGTCCGGGTACAATTTCTCCTTGGTCATCTAAAGCAACGGATATTGCTCACAACTGTGGCCTTAGCCAAGTTAAACGCATTGAACGCGGTATTGCCTACTACGTTCAGGGAGATGCATTAACGCAAGCGCAGTGGCATGAAGTGATTGCACTGTTACATGACCGTATGATGGAAACAATTTTTTCTTCTTTTGAACAAGCAGATGCTTTGTTTGCACACCAACAGCCTGCCCCAATGAAAACCATTGATATCATCAATGGCGGGCGTGAAGCACTGGCAACCGCAAATACAGAAATGGGTTTAGCACTGGCGGATGACGAAATTGACTATCTGCAAGCGGCCTTCACAGGCTTAAAACGTAACCCAACAGACGTTGAATTATATATGTTTGCGCAAGCGAACTCTGAACATTGCCGCCATAAGATTTTTAACGCAGATTGGGTCATTGATGGTGAAGAACAGCCAAAATCGCTGTTTAAGATGATCAAAAACACCTTCGAAAAAACGCCAGAACACGTGTTATCGGCTTATAAAGACAACGCGGCCGTGATGGAAGGCTCTTTGGTGGGGCGCTTCTTCCCTGAGCCTGAAGGGCGTACGTATCGCTATCACCAAGAAGACACTCACATTTTAATGAAAGTGGAAACCCATAACCACCCAACGGCTATTTCGCCATGGCCGGGGGCGGCGACAGGTTCTGGTGGGGAAATTCGTGATGAAGGCGCGACAGGGCGCGGCGCAAAACCAAAAGCAGGTTTAGTGGGCTTTTCTGTTTCTAACTTACGTATTCCTGGCTTTGAACAGCCTTGGGAAGAGGACTTTGGCAAGCCTGAACGTATTGTGAACGCACTGGATATTATGATGGAAGGCCCTCTGGGTGGTGCTGCGTTCAATAACGAATTTGGTCGCCCTGCATTATTGGGTTACTTCCGCACTTATGAAGAAAAAGTGAATAGTCATAACGGCGAAGAATTGCGTGGTTACCATAAGCCAATTATGTTGGCGGGCGGTATTGGTAATATTCGTGCGGATCACGTTCAAAAAGGTGAGATCACCGTGGGTGCCAAATTGATCGTGCTAGGTGGCCCATCAATGAACATCGGTTTAGGTGGTGGTGCGGCATCATCGATGGCATCAGGTCAATCAGATGCCGACCTCGATTTTGCGTCAGTTCAGCGGGATAACGCTGAAATGGAACGCCGTTGCCAAGAGGTGATCGACAGATGTTGGCAGCTGGGTGACGATAACCCAATTTTATTTATTCACGATGTGGGAGCTGGCGGTTTATCCAATGCTATGCCAGAACTGGTGAGCGATGGTGGTCGCGGTGGCCGTTTCGAATTGCGTAAAATTTTGAACGACGAACCGGGCATGAGCCCATTAGAAGTGTGGTGTAACGAATCTCAGGAGCGCTATGTGATGGCAGTTGCACCTGAGAAGCTGGCGGAATTTACGGCGATTTGTGAGCGTGAACGTGCGCCATTTGCAGTGATTGGTGAAGCGACAGAAGAACGCCATCTTACCTTAAATGATGCGCATTTTGATAATCAACCGATTGATATGCCACTGGATGTATTGCTGGGTAAAACACCAAAAATGCTGCGTGATGTGAAAACCCTTAAAGCAGAACCTGACGCATTAGACAGAACGGCCATCAATTTAAATGAAGCGGTTAAACGTGTTTTACATTTACCCGCAGTCGCAGAGAAAACTTTCTTGATCACCATTGGTGACCGTACGGTAACTGGGATGGTCGCCCGCGACCAAATGGTCGGCCCTTGGCAAATCCCCGTAGCTGATTGTGCCGTGACGACAGCAAGCTTAGACAGCTACTACGGTGAGTCCATGTCAATTGGTGAAAGAACGCCAGTGGCATTAGTGGATTTTGCTGCTTCTGCGCGTATGGCAGTAGGGGAAGCGCTGACTAACCTTGCCTGTTCTTATGTGCAAGACCTTAAACGTGTGAAATTATCAGCAAACTGGATGGCGGCAGCGGGGCACCCGGGCGAAGATGCTGGGTTATATGAAGCAGTAAAAGCCGTGGGTGAAGAACTTTGCCCGGCATTAGGTTTAACGATCCCAGTGGGTAAAGACTCTATGTCGATGAAAACCCGCTGGCAGCAAAATGGCGAAGAGCGTGAAATGACCTCGCCATTGTCATTGGTGATCACCGCATTTGGTCGCGTTGAAGATGTCCGTTTAACCGTAACGCCTGAATTAAAAACGGTGGAAGATAACGCGTTGTTATTAATTGACCTAGGTGAAGGACAAAATGCGTTAGGCGGTTCAGCCCTTGCGCAGGTTTATCGCCAACTTGGCAATAAAGCACCGGATGTCCATAGCCCTGAGCGTTTACTAGGTTTCTTCAATACCATTCAAAAACTGTTATCTGAGCAAAAATTACTGGCTTACCATGACCGATCAGACGGCGGTTTATTCGTCACTTTAGCGGAGATGGCATTTGCAGGTCATTGCGGAATCAATGTCGACATCAGCTCATTTGATGAAGACACTTTAGCTGCATTATTCAACGAAGAACTAGGTGCAGTTATTCAAATCAATGGCGCTGATAAAGAGTACGTTGAAGCGTGCTTTGCAGAGGCAGGGTTATCTAATTGTGTGCATTATTTAGGCTCAGCAATTCATGATGATATCGTGATCATCAATAGCCGTGATACTGTCGTTTACCGCGAGTCACGCAGTTTACTGCGTCAATGGTGGGCAGAAACCACATGGCAGATGCAGCGCTTGCGTGATAACGCAGTATGTGCAGACGAAGAGCATACACTAAAGCAAGATAACCAAGACCCGGGCTTAAATGCCAAGTTAACTTATGATATCGAAGACGATATCGCCGCTCCGTTTATTTTATCCGGTGTACGCCCGAAAGTTGCAGTGCTGCGTGAGCAAGGGGTTAACTCCCACGTTGAGATGGCAGCAGCCTTTGACCGCGCAGGTTTTGATGCCGTTGATGTGCATATGAGCGATTTGCTGACGGGTAACGTATCTCTTGAGCAATTCCAAACGCTGGTGGCGTGTGGTGGTTTCTCCTACGGTGACGTATTGGGCGCAGGGGAAGGTTGGGCGAAATCTATCTTGTTCAATAACCAAGTGCGTGACGAGTTTGCTGCATTCTTTAACCGCCCAGATACCTTATCATTGGGTGTGTGTAACGGTTGCCAGATGATGTCCAACTTACATGAGCTGATCCCAGGTGCAGAGTTTTGGCCACGTTTTGTTCGTAACCGTTCCGAGCGCTTTGAAGCCCGCTTTAGCTTAGTTGAAATCGCCACTAGCCCATCATTATTACTGCAAGATATGGAAGGCTCTCGTATGGCAATTGCGGTGTCTCATGGTGAAGGGCAAGTGGAAACTCGCGCCGCGGCACATCTTCAGCAATTAGAAGATAACGGCTTGGTGGCTATGCGTTTTGTGAACAACTATGGGCAAGTGACGGAACAATACCCTGCTAACCCGAACGGTTCAGTTAATGGTATTACGTCAGTGACATCAAAAGATGGCCGTGCAACCATTATGATGCCGCACCCTGAGCGTGTTTTCCGTACAGTGAGCAACTCTTGGCACCCAGAAACATGGGGGGAAGATAGCCCCTGGATGCGTATTTTCCGTAACGCACGCAAGCAATTAGGCTAATAATCAGTAAGCTAATTGAATAAATATCAGGCCAGCTGATTTGCTCACTGGCCTGTTTTTTTATCGCTTAAAAATAGAAGATTAGTTCAAGATAAACTCTTGGTTTAAGCCATTGTAAGTTTTCACACTGACTTTTAGCCCATCATCCATTTCAGTGAGTTTAACGGCTTCAATTTCATTGCAATCAGCACCGATGGCAGTAGCTTCCTCTAACTCTAAGCGTTTATTTTTCTTATCAATAAAATACCATTTACCCGCGGGGCAAGAAATACCTGCATCTTCACGCAACAGCGCCCAACGGTTAGTTTCATGAACTTGTGAGCCAATACCAAAGTACGCATCACCCACACTAATCCAGCTAACAGCAGCGCCTTTGCCACATTGCTCACAGGATACTTCGCCACCATCATGAATTTTAACTTGGTCTGTACGCGCTGAAGCGGAAATTTGCCAAGTTAAGGCAGAAACGGCAAGTGCTGCAATCAATAATTTTTTCATCTGATTATGTCTTATTAAAAGGAGGTATAGATTTAATTTTATCATTGAGGATAAAAGATAAAGGCAAAAAATAGCTGGGTAAAGCGCGGGATATTGGTGGTTAAATGAATGGCGCCCTATCTGCAAAGCGGATAGGGCGTAAATCAGGGGGTTATTTCCAGAAACGATCAATTTGTTCGCGCAATGCTTCTGCGGTTTGCTTACCTTTTTCACCCACTAAGGCGCGTCCTGCAATAAAGGCCTTGGCTTTAATTCCGTTAAATAAGTGGATATCTTCAGGCACGATACCGCCTGTAATGGATAATGCGAGCCCTAAATCAGATAATTTTCGCATTTTTTCGATATCTTCATTGGTCCAGCCAATACCGGCAAGCTCGGCATCACGGGAACGATGGTAGATAGCTTGAGTAATGCCTAAATCTACCCAATTTTTGGCATCTTCAAATGTCCAATTGCCGTAAATTTCAATTTGAATTTCACGCTGAAATTCGTCAGCCACTTTTTTACAGGCCGCAATAGTAGCGATATGCGCCGCCGCTGACACCGTGATCCAATCCGCCCCTGCTTCAAATGCCATTTTCGATAAAATAGCGCCACCGTCAGTGGTTTTCATATCGCAAACCAGAATGTGATTTGGATATTTTGGGCGTAACGTCGACACGGCATTCATGCCATCGGCAAACGCTAAAATTGTGCCCACTTCAATGATATCAACAAAAGTGTGCACATTTTCAGCAACATCCAGTGCCGCAGGTAAGTTAGTTTGGTCTAACGCGATTTGGATCAACGGTTTAGTCATGGTTTTATCCTTGAATTTTTTCTCGTATCAAACGGGCAAGTCCGTCGTGATTGTTATCAGTGGCGCAGATAGCATTGGCTTGTGCTTTGACTGCCTCATCAGCATGTGGCATAGCAACACCGAGCCCTGCGTATTGGATCATGGAAATATCATTATGGTTGTCGCCAACGGCAATCACTTGCTCAGGCTTGAGACCGAGCTGGTTAACGTATTGTGCTAAGCGCATGCCTTTGTTGTTACCTTTACAGGCGATATCAATGCGATTAACCCACGAACGTTCAGCCGTGAATTTGTCATTCACCCACGAGGCGTCCATTAATTGCTCGATGGCATTCGGGTCGCCTTCAACGACAAATTTCCAAACGTAATCGGTATCACGAACCTGTTCTTCAAATGAATCAATACGGTAGATTTTTGGGGGATGTGCAAGGCTTGGGTCTGCCGCCCACAGTTCCATATCTTTCATATAGTCAATAGGTTGTGATTTTGAGTAGGTCATTTCATTGGTGGTATACAGCACCAGTTTGAACTGGTTTTTTTGTGCCAATTCAATAAAGGCCAAGGCATCTTCTTTGGCAATTGAGGTTTGTGTGAGCACCTTTTCATTTTGGTAATCATAGATATAGGTGCCATTGCAGCAAATAATGGGTGTGGTTAACCCCAACTCATCGTAATAAGGGCGCGCAGCGGTATGGTGACGACCTGTCACAATCATTACGTGACAATGTTTTGCCGCGTTTTGGATGGCAGACTTCACTTCTGGGTGGATAGTGTGTTGAGCCGTCAGAACCGTCCCATCTAAATCTAATGCGAGCACTTTATACATATCAATTAATCCTTTTTAAGCGTTTTTCGCGAGTGCCTCATCAATCACGCGATACACATCGTCGGCTGTGTGGCATTGGCGCAGTTTGTTAAGATCGACACCCGTTTCGCTGTCCTCATCATCAAGAACTTGGGTGACCTCCATCAATCCTTCCATATGTTCGTCCGAAGAGCTACCCGCAAGTGTAATTAAAACGTCGACGGGCTCATCTTCTCCGTCAAAAATAATGGGTTTTTCTAAGGTCACCAACGCAAAAGCGGTGCGAATAACGCCATCTTCAGGGCGTGCATGGGGTAAGGCCAAGTTCGGGGCGATGCAGATATACGGGCCCAGCTTTTCGATACTGCTGACGATGGCCTCATGGTAATCGGGTTTGATGGCACCAGAGGCAATTAGCATGTCCGTACCAATTTTAATCGCGTCGCGCCAATTTGTTGCGTTGGCGTGGAGTTGGATAGAATTGTTGTCGATTAATGATTGTTTGAATCCCATTATGACTTCCTCTTGGATGGTATTTGCCTCGATAGAAGCAGGGGGTATCTATCGAGGCATCAACATGATTAGTGACGAATAAAATTGGTATGAATGATATTGAGCAACTCATCACCGAATGAATTAGGGTTGAGCATATTTTGTACGCCAAGAACGAACTTACCTTCACCAGGGTCCATTTCTGAACTTAAGTGTTTTGACGAGACGATAATGTCTGTTGCTGTTAATTTCGATTTATAGTCGGACACTGCACAGGAATCCATAATGTGTGGGATGCCTTTTTTCTCAAGGTACTGGCCAATTTTCATTTTCATCATCATGGAGGAACCTTGGCCATTACCACATACCGCTAAGATGCGCACCGGTTTGGCGCCACTGTGCTCAATATGGGCTGATTCAACTTCGTCTACTGTTTCAATTGCCGATTCAAGGGCTCCTTCAGCATCCTCTTCTGCTCGCAGTTTTTTCGCTGCGAAGTACATGTAGACAAGGGAAAGTGCGACAATGACAAAGAAGAACATTTTTGAGAATGATAGGCCTTGCATAATCACTGGGAATGCGAGCGCCCAGTCAGCCATTCCCATCCAGCCACTAAAATCGGTACCTTGGCGGTTGATTAAGTCGATAGCCCATGCCGAACCTAAAATTTCGATGACCCCCATCACGAAACACACTTTCATCACGGCTTTCCAACCGCCAAAGTGGTTTGCAAAGATGCCGATGGTGGCATTGGAAAAGAACATCGGAATAAAACCGGGGATGATCATAATTGGCGAATTGAAAGCTAACATGCCCAATACTGCGGCAAACTGGCCGATTGCGCCCCACATAAAGCCGAATACCATCGCATTTGGAGAGAAAGCATAGATAGCGGCACAGTCGATGGCGAGCACGGCATTAGGAATAACGCGCTCAGAAATACCTTTAAATGCCTCAGAAAGCTCTGCGACGAACATCCGTACACCGGTCACGATGATTTGAATGGCAACGGCAAATTTCAGGCCTGTTTCAATAATGTAGATAGTCCAGTGCGTGGTGCCTGCCATGGTTTGCAGGTTAGTCAGACCAAAAGAAATCAAAATAACACCAAAGAAGAGCGTCATCACAATGGCGGTTGCGGAGATGCTATCGTGGAAAATATGCAACCATTTTGGTAGTTTTAAGTTATCAACACTGTCTTTTTTATCGCCCAATTTTGGGGCAACCTTGGTGGCTATCCAAGAAGCAAACTGCTGCTGGTGGCCGATAGAAAACCCAGCCCCACCAGTCACTTCTTGTGTTGGTTTAAACATGATATTGGAGGAGATCCCCCAGTACAGTGCCATCAAGACCGCGGAATACAAAATGGTTTCCCACATACTTGAACCGAGTACAAAATAGAAAACAGCAATCAAGCCAGCTTGCTGGAACATGATATGCCCCGTCAACATGATGGTACGAATACCCGTGACGCGGCGAAATAGCACTAATAGAATGTTAATCGCAAGGGCGAGTAACACGGTATAACCGACCCACGAATAGTTATCCCCCATAGTTTCCATGGTGGCCATCATTGAAGTGTATGGGTCGATCACTGAACCTGTAAGGCCGTGGTATTCAGACATTTTTTCGATGACGGGTTTAAAACTGGATACCAAGGTGCTAGCTCCAACACCCACTAACATAAAGCCGACAATTGTTTTGATTGTCCCCTTGAGGATTGTCGTACCATCACGCTTTAATAGCCAGTAACCAATAAATGTGACTAAGCCGAGTAGTAGAGGCGCTTTAGTCATTACTTGGCTGTAAAAAATATAGAAAGCGTCGTATAAAAAATCCATATTTTTACCTCTAATCAAATTGTATTTGTAATTTATATGGGTCAGAGATTAATCATATTGATCGTATCTGGTGTTATTGCGATATAATCATTTAAAACAGATAAACGGTCGCGCAAAAATCAATTATGATCAAATGTAATCACGAATTGCTCTTTTATGATTGTTTGCATTTGTCTGTTTTTTTACCAGTAAAAAAATAAATAAATGGCGACCTGATCACGTAAAATTTTAAATGTTCAATAAAATCAAAGTTGTAATTTTATTTATGTCAAATATTCAATTTTTGCGTTAGCAAAGGTTGACAATATTAGGTGAGATAAATAGAATCAAAACTAATCACCAATAATCATTTTCAATCATAAGTTGTCATTGGCGTGATTATTTCTTAATAAGGCGATAGTTATGAATGAAGTGCAAAGACACAATGAAATTTTGTCGTTATTAGAAACGCAGCGGGTGATTAACGTTTCTCATATTACTGAGCAGTTTAATGTGTCTCCTGCCACCGCTCGTCGTGATATTTCAAAGCTTGATGAGCAAGGTAAGTTACGGAAAGTCCGTAATGGTGCAGAACGAATTGAAAAGAAAAAGCGTAAGTGGACACCGCTTAATATTAATAGCACTGACCACTACGAAGAAAAATCAGAAATCGCCATCAAAGCCGCGGAGCTTTGTCTCCCAGGGGAAAGCGCAGTGATTAACTGTGGTTCAACAGCCTTTATGTTAGGGCAACAGCTTTGCGGTAAAAATGTACAGATTGTGACCAATTACTTCCCGCTAGCCAGTTATTTGATTGATGAAGACCATGATGACGTCATTTTAATTGGTGGGCAGTATAACAAGGCACAAAACATCTTTTTAAACCCAGCCCTCAATACGCTGATGGGCTACGCAGGTAACTGGATGTTCACGTCAGGGAAGGGGCTAACGGAAGCCGGTTTATATAAAGCCGATATGCTAACCGCCGTGGCTGAGCAGCAGATGCTAGACCAAATCGATAAATTAGTGGTGGTTGTCGACAGTTCCAAGGTAGGCCATCGAACAGGGATGTTATTTTGTCCAGCAAATAAGATTGATGTACTTATCACGGGAAGAAATGCAAACCCTGAGGTGATTAAAGGGATTGAAGCGCAAGGAACTCGCGTGATCCTCGTCTAGTTTAGCCGACTACCTGATTTATTGAATTTAAACAAATTTGCCTTCATGCCTTAATTTTTTCATTAAGGCATCGGGCTCCCGACATCTAAAATTCTGGAAAAAGGTATTATCACTATGAGCAAAGTCAATGAAATTACACGTGAATCTTGGATTTTAAGTACGTTTCCTGAGTGGGGAACGTGGCTAAATGAAGAAATTGAAAAAACCGTTGTTGAGCCCAACACATTTTCAATGTGGTGGTTAGGTTGCACAGGTATTTGGTTGAAAAGTGCGGGTAATACCAATATTTCTATCGATTTTTGGTGTGGCACAGGGAAGAAAACGCAAAAAAATCCACTGATGAATAAGCAACATCAAATGATGCGTATGGGGGGAGTCGAAGCGCTACAACCTAATTTACGTACGGCAATCTTCCCCCTTGACCCATTTGCAATCAAAGACGTGGATGCGATTTTAGCCTCTCACGACCATGCTGACCATATTGATGTGAACGTGGCGGCAGCCGTGCTACAAAACTGCGGCGACCACGTTAAGTTTATTGGCCCACAAGCGTGTGTGGATTTATGGACAAAATGGGGCGTACCTGCTGAGCGCTGTGTAGTGGCAAAAGTGGGCGATGTGCTTGAAGTCGGGGACATGAAAATCCGGGTGTTAGACTCCTTCGACCGCACAGCGTTAGTGACGTTGCCGCAGGGTGTTTCTTCATACGATAAAGCCATTTTGGATGGCATGGACACCCGCGCAGTGAATTACTTAATTGAAACGACAGGCGGTTCTCTTTATCACTCAGGTGACTCCCACTATTCAAACTATTATGCAGCCCATGGTAACCGTTACAATATCGACGTCGCATTACTGTCTTACGGCGAAAACCCACGCGGTGTGACGGATAAAATGACCTCTTCGGACATTTTGCGTGCCGCAGAATCATTAAATTGCGAACGCGTTATTCCATTCCACCACGATATTTGGGCTAACTTCCAAAATGACCCTCGTGAAATTGAAGTGTTGTGGAATATGAAAAAAGAGCGTTTGCAATACACCTTTGCCCCGTTCTTCTGGCAAGTGGGCGGCAAATATACTTACCCAACCGATAAAGACCGTATGCATTATCAGCACTTCCGTGGCTTTAACGACATCTTTAAAAATGAGCCCGAGCTGCCATACAAAGCGTTCTTATAATTACCATTGATAATTTATTCTTAGCAGAAGCGATAATGCTTCTGCTTTTTTGTTTTGAAGCATAAAAAAACCGCCAACGAGTGTGGCGGTTTGGTGTTTAAGGTAACGGCTGATTATTCAAGCACAAACATACCGTAAGGGTGAATTTGCAGGTACAAATTTTCCCCTACACTTGGTTGTAACTGGGTAGCATTAATTTGTAGCAACATAGATTGACCATGCCAATCAACTGTTACTTCATATTGAGGCCCCATATAGGCAACGTGAGTAATGGTACAACGTTGGCTATCATCACCTTGTGTGTTCAAGGTAATAGCTTCTGGTCGAACACCCACAGTGACCTGCGTTTGCGTTGAGGTAATTTGCGCAGGACGTGGCAAGCGATAATTAAAGATATCAACAGAATCAGCGGTCAGTATTGCAGGGAAAATGTTGGCATCCCCCATAAAGCTGGCCATAAATTTTGACGCTGGCTGGCGATAGAGTTCCTGTGGTGAACCCAATTGCATGATTTTCCCTTTGTTCATCACCAGAACCATGTCAGATACCGCGAAAGCTTCACTTTGGTCATGGGTAACGTATAAAGAGGTGATGTTGAATTGTTGCTGTAGCTCACGAATTTTCTCACGCATGCTGCGGCGTAAGTTGGCATCCAAGTTACTTAACGGCTCATCAAATAACAATACTTTGGGCTTGAGGATCAAGGCACGGGCTAAGGCGACGCGCTGTTGCTGCCCCCCAGAAATTTGGTCAACAAAGCGCTCTGCAAAGCCAGCTAAATCCACCAGCTCTAAAGCCTCATCAACCCGTTTTTTGATCTCAGATTTCGGTAAGCCTAACATCTTCAAGCCGTAACCCACGTTATCCCCTAAAGACATGTGTGGGAACAAAGCGTAGGACTGGAATACCATACAAATATCACGTTGTTGTATTGAACGGTCGGTTACATCTTCATCATCAATAAACATGCGGCCTTCGGTCGGCTTTTCGAGCCCTGCAACTAAACGTAAAACGGTGGTTTTCCCGCAACCTGATGGGCCTAATAAGGTCACCATGCTGCCTTGGGGAATGGAAAGACTTAAATCATCAATGACCGTGTTGGTGCCAAAGCGTTTAGTCACATTTTTTAGTTCAACAAAATTACGTTGTGTCATGTCAGTTACTCCCTGATCACTGTGCATTTTTGGCTTTGGAACGTGAAACACGGGCTTCGCCAATCAAATAGTCAAATAAGAAGATAATTGCGAGCATGACCACAATCAAAATGGAGCCATAAGCAATCGCAACGCCGTACTCACCATCCTCAACACGGTTAAGAATGTAAGCGGTGGCAACGCGTGTATCAGGGGTAACCAAGAACACAATCGCACTGACCGTGGTGATGGCACGGACAAAGCTGTATATCAGCGCGGACAAAATGGCAGGGCGCAAGAGTGGTAGCAAGATAAAGAAAATGGTACGCATGGAACCTGCTCGCAAGCTCAATGAGGCTTCATCTAGTGATTTATCAATTTGCCCCAATCCTGCAATACCTGCGCGGATCCCCACAGGGACGTTACGCATGGTCATCGAAATAATCACGATGGCGGCTGTACCGGTTAAATAGAACGGGGTGTCGTTAAAGGCTAAAATGTATGACACACCAGCAACGGTACCCGGTACGGCGAAACATAACATGGTGGTGAATTCGATGGTCTTCTTACCACGGAAATCTTGTCGCACCACGATATAGGCAATTAACAAGCCGAGAATAGCCGTAATTGGTGCGGCAATCCCTGCATACAGAAGGGTATCGAGCAATGAAGGCCATGCGCCGTCACTCATACCTTGGCCGAATAACTTAATAAAGTTATCCAGAGTTAAGGTGTAGTCCACACCCCAGTTTACCGTGAAGCTTCCGTAGAAAATGCTACCGTATAACAGCACGTTAAAGGCAACCCAAATCGCTAAGAAGAGAGTCACAGTGGTAATTAAAGATGATGGCAGCGGCTGGACATCACCACGGTAAGATTTGCCAGAAACCGTGACATACGAACGCTTACCAATCCACATATACTGCACGCAGAATACCAGCAGTGAGAATACTAACAGCGATGCACCCAAGGTACTGGCAGCTTGGTAATCTAACTGTGAACCCGTGATGTAGAAGTAGATTTGCGTGGCTAAGACGTCAAAGTTACCGCCTAATACTAACGGGTTACTAAAGTCCGCAAGTGACTGAACGATAACAATTAAAAATGCGTTTGCTAATGCCGGCTTCAACAAAGGCATAAACACATTAAAGAACGTTTGGTAACGATTAGCACGCAGAGTATAAGAGGCTTCTTCCAAAGATGGGTGAATGGTTTTAATCGCACCATCCAAAATCATAAATGACATAGGTGTAAAGGCCAGAACCTGTGCCAGCCAAATTCCCGTAAAACCATACAACCAGTTAGTATTTTCTAACCCCATGTACGTTGCGAGGAACTCAGTAATATAACCTGAGCGACCCATCATCAAGGTGACACCAAGGCCCACAACAAAAGGTGGTGTCACAATCGGTAAGATAGAAAACACGCGACCAATAATGGCAGAGCGTTTTGCGATACGCGTGGTGTAGATAGCTAAAATTAACCCAAAGAAGGTACAACCCGCGCCTACGGCTAAAGAGAGAAAGACCGAGTTAATGATAACTTGAACAATATGGGATTGCGTTAAAATTGCCACAAAGGCAAATGGCGCGAAATCCCCATTACCATCGGTAAACATGGGAATGAAAATCGCCACACTTGGGAAGACGATAAACAGTGTGATCAGTGCAACAACGGTGATCAGCGAGCCAATGACAAATTGGTCGCCACCCAGCCATTCAAGGCGGGTTAACGCGTGCGTCATCACCATACCTAAGGCAATAAACAGCACAATGGCTGAATAACCAAGCCCCTTACCATCAAGGTAAGCGGTGATTATCACTACAACGGCAGTGAGTGCCGCAACGGCAATATCGAAATAATGGCGAGTTTTATGATAACGATCCGCTGGTGTTAACGGGCGAATAAACAGCACAGATGGCAAGAGATACCAAAGCCAGCTAATATTCAGGCTGCTCCACCCATAAGCGGCGAGGATTTCATCTTGTGTCGAGTCAAGTAAGCCATAATCTAGGCTCCAAGACGGTAACAAGGCGAAACCAACCCAAGCCAATAGCAGCCAAAAAAAGGTGCTATCTCGCTTTTTAGGTGGTGTCAGAGCTAGGGTTTGAGACATAGATCCCCCTAAGCTCGTCATATTTTGCGCTGTCACGGTGTTGGCTGCGCTCTGTTATCCTTTTGGGATCACTTCGCTGGCCTCTTCGTCACAACCCAAGCTATTTAGAGCTTAATTAAATTAATTTTTATTTTAGTTAAGTAAGTGCTCAGTGCGGCGCATTCACGCCGCACAGGGTAGTTATTTACTCATTTTGACTTCAGTAACCCACTTGTTGATTAAATTTTTACGGACATCGGCGTCGCCGTATTTATCCATATCGTAATTAATCAGGTTCAGGTCATTCAGTTTTAACGAAATTGGGGATGATTCTGCCGTGGTATTGGTGAGGATTTGGTAAGATTTACCTTCTTTCCAGCTCAGCTCTTGGGCTTCTTTAGACAGCACGAAATCCACGAACAGTTTAGCGTTGTCCATATTACGGGCATTTTTCAGGATACTGATCCCACCGATTTCATAGCCAGTACCTTCACATGGTGCGATTAATTCTAATGGTGCACCATTTTCCACTTCTAATGAATAATCATGTAAGAAGCCGATACCAATGGCAGACTCGCCACGCGCGGCGTTACGTGCCGGGGCAATACCTGATTTGGTGTATTGAGAGATGTTTGAGTTTAATTTTTTTAGGTAATCAAAGGCTTGTTCATTACCCCACAATTGGTCAAATGTGGCTAATGCGGTATACGCAGTTCCTGAGCTTTGTGGGTCAGCGATTTGAATTTCGCCTTTGTACTCAGGTTTGGTTAAATCTTTCCAGCAAGTTGGAATAGGTAAGCCTTTCTCTTTTAAGCGGTCTTTATTCACACCAAAACCTAAAATCCCGATGTAAACTGCAGAGGAATAGTTACCTTTGCGTTTCGCTGGGTCTTGGAATTGCGGCATGATTTCAGCGAGTTTTGGTGATTTGTATGGCTCAAGTAAATCCATTTCCCCTGCCTGTGAATGTGGGTCTAATGTACCGCCATACCACACGTCTGCTTGTGGGTTACGTTTTTCAGCTTCGATTTTAGCTAAAGTACTGCCCGAACCGTTACGCACAAACGTGGTTTTCACATCATATTTTTTAGCGAACGCTTGGGTTTCTGTTTCGCACATTGCATTGGTTGCGCTACAGTAAACCACAAGGCGACCCGCCGCACTTGCAGTGGTCGAAATTGCGGCGAGGGATAAGCCTGCTGCGATGAGAGTAGAGAGAGTTTTCAGTTTCATTTTCAATCCTTTATCAGATTTTAATTATCAGAGGGTGAAACAGATCCTGCCATGTGCTCTCGCTTGCTAACATTCGCAATTAAAAGCGGCATAAGCAGTAGCCCCATCAAGGCAGCGGCACTGGCGAGTAAGGTAAACATCCCAGACCAACCGTAATGTGCGATGACTTGAGAGAGCGGCCACCCTGCAATTGCCGCCCCTAAATAGGCATACAACCCAAGGTAACCCGTTACCGCTCCCGCTGCTTTTTTATGACAATATTCTGTTGCAGCGAGACCGATTAACATTTGTGGTCCAAAAACAAAAAAACCGATAGCAAAAAAACACACCGCTAATAAGGCGTAATGATGAATTGGGGTAAGCCACAAAGCACTGACTGAGATACACAACCCCAATGAAAACAGCAAAATCATTGGCGCCCGCTGCCCGCGAAACAAAATATCAGAGCCCCATCCTGAGCACAGTGCGCCAAGTAGCCCACCTAATTCAAATAACGACAATGTTGCGTTGGCACTGAGTAAATTGGTGCCGTGTGTTTCTGTTAACCAGAGGTTTCCCCAATCGTTTATCGCCATACGAATGAGATAAACCAAAATATAGGAGAAACCTAATAACCAAATCATTCGGTTGAAAACAATGGCGTCTTTTAAAATCACCCACATTGGCGTGGGGGGAGACAAACGCTCTTGGCGTAGCTCCAACACATCTTGGCGCCATTGCCCAACACTGGGGAGCTGTTCTTCTTGTGGCGTGCCCCGTAACTGCCTGCACAACCAAAGCCCAACGACCACACCAATCACCCCTGGCACTATCAATGCCATCTGCCAACTGTATTGCGTTGCTAACAACGCGGTGAGCAAAGGCAGCAGCATGCCACCGAGATTGATGGATATATTCCATAAACCCCACCAGAAACCACGTTCATTGCGTGAATACCAGTGAGTCAGAATTCGTGCACAAGGTGGCCATCCCCAACCTTGGAAAAACCCGTTTAACGTCCAAACTAGCAAGAGAGCAGGGAACGATAAACAATAGGCGAAAATGATATTCAGTAGCCCCGTCATCACAAGGCCTGCCCCCATAAACCAGCGGTAGCCTGTGATATCGTGAAAAATACCAGACAAAAACTTCGAAATGCCATAAGTCAGGTAAAACGCAGTAGCAATCCAGCCAATATCACTTTTATCAAGCAGCAATTCACTTTGCATAACGGGCATCACAAAATTGAAGCTCTTTCGTGTTAGATAAAAGGTGGCATAGCCAACAATCATGAATAACATCAGTCGGCGACGCCAAAAACGATAAGTGCTATCCAGATCCAACGTATTTTTACCTGTCATGATGGTGTTTCTCGTGTTTGGCAAAATGTAATCAAGTTTTTAACAAAAGGGATGAGAGAAGGTATTAGAGGGCTAGGAATAATTCCTAGTTTTGTGATGTTTTATCTCAAAATGTGGGCAAGTTAACAATTATTTGCGTGCCGTTTTGTGTGGTGAGTGTCCAATCTCCTCCGAGAGCTCTAACGCGCTCTTCAATACCACGCAAACCGAAGCCACTGGTACGTTTGCTAAAAGGAATGCCCACGCCGTTATCATCAACAATAAGCTGTATCGAGTCACCTAGCTGCTCAAGAGAGATGTGGATCTGTGTGGCTTTCGCGTGCTTACTGATATTGTTCAGTAATTCTTGAACAAGACGGTATAACGTGAATAAAACGGTTTCATTAACAGGTGTTTCTTGCAGGGCATAACGAAAGTGGCATTGAATATTATTTTCTGGAAACGAAAACTCCGCGATAAGGTGGGTAAGTGCATCTTCAAGGGACATTTCATCCAATACTGGTGGGCGTAATTGTCGCAACAGTTGGCGAGTCGATTGGTGAATTTGCTGAGCAAGTTCATTAATTTGGCTGGCCGCTTGGTGGCTTAATGAATCTGGCGCCGTTTTTTTCACTAACATAGATTGAATTTGAATGGCAGTAATATTCTGTCCAATTTCATCATGCAATTCGCGGGCGATGGCTTTTTTGATGTCTTCTTCCGTATGAACCAGCTGTCGCATCAGGTCGCGCCGCGCTTTTAACTCTTGCTCTAAGCGTTGTCGATAACGCTGTAGGTTACTGGCGAGCTGTTTTTGTCGGCTAATGGCAATCCCCAACCCAATGCCAATCAAAGCTTGAGTGCTGAGGAACATTTCCAGTTCTTCTAAGTCCGCAAATGCGCCATGAAATTGCCGTGCAAAAGTAATAATTAAACTACCTAATAATGCGGAGAGCACACCCCCTTGCCAGCCATAACGGTAAGCCATAAATACATTCGGAATAAAAACCAGTAACACAATCAAACGTTCGATTTCAGGGGCGAAAAAGACTTGGGCACTAAGACCGACAACACAAAATAAAAAACACCAAACAATCAAGGAGGTGCGTAACTGTTTATCTGGCGTTCCATAATCAAGTAACATCTGGTAGTGCTGCTCATGGAGATATTCATAAATAAGATAAACAAATGGAGAGAGTAGTATTCCACCCGTGAATGTTGTCAAAAAGAGTTGGCTAATGGAATAGGATGATAGCCAGCCAAACAGTAATGCGTGCAGGACGCTGTTTGCAGCAACACCCGCCAGCAATAACAATAAGCGTTGCCAATATAAGGTATAGCGCCACCAAATATCTTGAATAACAAAAGCCACACCAAGGCTTAACAGAGGGGATAGCAGCAAAATCGGTTGGAAGAGCAGTTGTTCTCCAGATAACCAAAAATTTAAAATACCTTCGCTAAGTAGCAAAGTCGGCCAATAACGCCGCCAGAGGATTATCATTAATGCAAGGCGCAATCCTTGGGGTAAAAATAACGTTGCCTGAAAGCTATTTTCACTTAAATAAAAGCCAATGATCCACAGCCCAATCCACAATAATGAATAGGTAAAGAGCAGAAAAATGGATTGAAGTGTCAGACGTAGACTTTTACTCATGCCATTAAGACCTTGAAATAAGGTTATGTTCTAGTGCGTAGTGCACAAGGTCGATGGTGTTTTCGCATTGCAATTTACCGAGCACATTAGCGCGATGGACATGCACTGTTTTATGACTAAGCTCCAGCTGTTCTGCAATCACTTTAACACTGAGGCCTGCTACCAATAAGTCAAAAATTTCCCGCTCCCGAGGCGTTAATTCTTGCATGCCTTGGTGCTGTCGCGGTGAATGGCGCAGGGCTCGCATAGCGTCTGCGCATAAATAGCAGCCCCCTTGGTGAACTGAACGTACTGCTTGCACTAATTCTTCTGGCCCACAACGTTTAGTCAAATAAGCGCTTGCGCCTGCGTCTAAGGCACTTTGTACAAAGGCGGGGGTATCGTAAATGCTGAGAATAATAGTCCTAAAGTCGGGCTTTTTCTGACGAAGGCGCGATAAAAGCTGCAAGCCATTTTCATCCGGCATTGAAATGTCCATAATGGCGACATCAATCTCTAAACTAAGGAGATTTGGTAGTGCTTCTTGAGCGCTAGCATATTGCCCGACAACGGAAATATCGGGCTCGAGGGTTAGTAATTGTGCGAAACCAGAGCGCACAACAACGTGGTCATCAACTAAGGCGATTTTTATCATGTTGTTATATTCTGTGATGAGTAGGGTATTGAGAAATCTTATATCAAGATGAGAGGGGATAAGCTACTAACATCATTTAGAATTCTGATAGTCATCAGAAAAGCATATTATGAAACCATAAATATGAACGGATAACTGCTTCTTATAGAAAGTAAAAAAGCAATAAAATAGAAGGATATATTTTATTGCTTGAAGTTATAGCGGCTATTTTTACTTAATTAATGGATAGCTCGATAATACTGACGTGTGAATCGGTGCTAATAATACGATTAAGCTTTAATTCTGCTTGGGCAAAAAGCGCTTCAAATTCAGCTTTAGTATGCCCACCGGCATCAGGAGAAAATTGAATGCAAAGTAAGTCGAGTTCCTTAGCAAAGAAGGGGGTATCGTCTTCGCCAATAATACAGTCAACTAAAAGTAATCGTGAGGTATCTTTCATTGCTTTGCGAATGGTTCTTAAGATCTCAACAACTTTCTCATCGGGCCAATCATGGCTGATGTATTTTAGTAAAAAAACGTCCGCTTCTGGGCATTTATCAAAAAATGAGCCTGGGCAAAGTGTCCAGCGAAGATCATCCCCTAATTCATGTAAAACATGATTTTTGACAACATGTTCTCTATCGAACAAAATGCCTTTTGTTGACGGGTTTTGTTTAAGAACTTCAAATAATAAGCTTCCAAACCCCCCTGCGATATCAGCAACTACTGCATTTTTAGGAAAATCATAGTGCCTCACAATATAATGGTTTTCTATTGCCGACATTGATGACATGCCATTATGGAAATTATCAGGCAAGTCAGCATTTTTTTCCCAATATTCAAAAAAAGTACTACCAAATAAATTTTCAAATACAGGTTGCTTTAATGCCGTATCATGTAATTGATAAAGGGGCATCCAAAAGGTTTGGTCTGTCAGCATTAACACTGCTTGGCGTAATGAAAATGGATGGTCTGCCAGAAGAAATTGAGCCTGTGAATTGAGTCTAAATCGTGAGTCACTGAGTGATTCAAATATTTGACGACTCGCAAGTAGGCGTAGTATTTGGTGTAGTGTTCTTTCACTGCCCCCCGTTTCTTGTGCTAATTGTCGTGCTGTTTTGGGAGAATTTGCTAGGTGCTCGGCAAGATTGAGTTGTACAGCGGCTCGTAATGCAGCTTGATAAGCAAAACCGATAGCTTGTTGTAATACGTGCTGGCTTGATCTGAGTTCGTCGGATTTCTTCTCTATTGGTGCCGCTGTGTTTAACATAGAAACTCCTAGGATAAGTTAAAAGAAAATCTAATTAATGCATTCAATGTTAAGTATTGTTTGATTAATTAAAATAACAAATCTTTTTTTCTTTAATGTGATTTTGGTTCTATTTGTTTGTTTTTAAGGTAATTTAGGTTGTTTATAGTTTTCTTTATTTTTATTTTTCAATTTAAAATATAAAGTTTTTTAATGTATTTTAACTGTAAAGTCATCTAGAGCGATTGTTTTTAGTTCAAGATTTACGGTGTGTCTAAAATCAGCGACAAAGCCCTATTTGTGGTGTCTCCAAAAGGAGACATTTATCTCAATGATAAATAAGGTTTTTATAAATTGAGTTTTTGAGTGTCTTAAATTAGCGACAGTTTCAAAGATCGGATAAACCGTTTCAGCGTATTCAGAAAGAGTCAAAAGAAGTAAAAATTTAAATTTCTATATTATTCAGTTGGATAAAAATTTAATTGAAAAGTTGGCATGGGTTGTGCATAATAATATTCAGTTGCTCATTCAATTTATTATGTCGGTCCAAAAATAGTTGGGTACATACCACATAAAGCAAGAATGACGCCAAAGTAAGGTGCCTACCGTCCAACAGCACAGATATTCGCCTTCGGGCCTTATCAAACACAGGGCGACACGTGGAGTGAGGCACCACCTATATAATTATCTTTAATATAAAGACATAATTATATAAAAGTAGTCAATCATCGCTGGCGGGGTAAAGGTCGATATCTTTACTCCGCCTTCCTATGCCTGTCATACTTCGAATCGCAGCGTTGTTGCCTCAATCGACTCATCTATTTACATGTAGAATATACCCCACTGAAAATACGCATTTTTATGCAATAAACTGGCACGTTGATTGCAGTCATAGAGTCACACTTAGTCTGATTTTTACGCTATGGAGCTCAGAACCCGAATTCATCTTTTCGTGCGGGAGAGAGTTCTGCTACCATTGAAAGACGTTTAATGGGTATGAGATGAATGTATTGAGCAAATGGCGTTTTTTCCCGCGTTCCTTGCGTCAACTGGTTGTGATGGCGTTTTGGCTCGTCTTGTTGCCTTTATTAGTTTTGGCATATCAGGCGTATCAAAGCTTAGAACAACTGAGTAACCAAGCCGCAAATATCAATAAAACTACTTTACTGGATGCAAGGCGCAGTGAGGTAATGAGTAGCCTCGCATTGGAAATGGAGCGTAGTTACCGGCAATATTGCGTATTACAAGACGCAACGTTGAAAAGCCAGTATCAAAAACAATTTGCCGATTATGAACAAATGTTTGAAAGGCAAAGAACCATTTTGCCTCAAACATCGGACACCTCAAAGCTCACCTCAACACTGGCACAGCTTAGAACAGTAACATGTGAAAATAATGAGCCTACCGCGAAAGTCACTCAGGCCTTAGAACAATTCTCAGCAGAAAACACGGCACTCGTACAAGAAACTCGCGATGTCATTTTTAGTCGTGGTGAACAATTGCAAAAAGCCATTGCAAACAAAGGGCAGTTATTTGGTTGGCAAAGTTTGATTCTATTCTTACTCAGCGCATTGCTCGTGACTTTATTTACCCGAATGATTATCGGACCCGTCAAAGTGATTGAGCGAATGATCAACCGCCTTGGTACTGGGCGAACGCTTGCCAGCAATATTGAACGCTTTAAAGGGCCAAGAGAATTGCGAACAATCGCGCAGCGTATTATATGGTTAAGTGAGCGCTTAGCTTGGCTTGAGTCTCAGCGCCATGAATTTTTACGTCACATTTCCCATGAGTTAAAAACACCTCTCGCCAGTATGCGAGAAGGAACGGAACTCCTTGCTGATGAAGTCGCTGGGCCATTAACTGACTCTCAAAGGGAAGTCGTTGAAATTCTCGACCATAGCAGTAAGCATCTTCAGCAACTTATTGAGCAGTTACTTGATTATAATCGTAAGTTGGTTGATGACCCGCCAGAAGCACAATTAGTTGACCTGCAGAAATTGATTGAAGATATTGTTAATGCACATAATTTGCCTGCTAGAGCAAAAAATATCAAAACGGAAGTTCGTTTAAAAGTCGAAAGCTGTTTAGCGGAACCCACCTTACTTGGGCGGGTTATAGATAATATCTACTCCAATGCGGTGCACTATGGCGGCGAATCAGGTAATATTTGGATCACGAGTCGTCAAACAGGCAATAAACTGCTAATTGAAGTTGCGAATACGGGTACGCCAATTCCTGAATCTGAGCAAAGCATGATCTTTGAACCTTTTTACCAAGGGTCTTTACAAAGAAAAGGCGCGGTGAAAGGGAGTGGGTTGGGGCTGAGTATTGCACAAGACTGTATAAAACAAATGGGCGGAGAACTCTCATTAGTCCCATATAAATCAGCAGATGTCTGTTTTAGAATTGAACTGCCTCTAACAGCAGAGAATGAATAATGGTCAATCGGTCTACAGATTTCTTGACGGTGCTTTATCGTAAGGCACTGCCAAATAAACTTAATCAAAAAAACCCATTTGTGATGAGACGAACAGGGTTCAGCTTTGGGGCGGTATTCTTTACCCTTATCCTAAGCGGGTGCGTGGCAAAAAATGGTCAATCACCACTGGAAACGCTGGCTCAAGTGGTTGTGCCAGAAGTGAGAGTGACTGATTATCGTTATGCACCATGCGATACGATTTGGGAAAATGACCAGCCCACAGCTCGTGAAAATGCGCTCTTTTGGTTGCGTATGATGGACTGTGCAGATCGCACAGAAACGTCACAAGCGCGTGAAAATGCAAGCAAAATAGAGGTCACAGATTGGTCAGATGCATTTCAACAAAATATATTGTTGAACTCAGCAGACCCAACGATTGCTGAACGGCGAAAAATGCTTGATAGCATTAATACCTACAGCCTCAGTTTTCCAACTGCGGTGCGCCCGTTATTACAGTTATGGCGAGAGCAACAAGTGCAAATTATTAACCTTTCTGATGCGGGTGCACGTTATAAACGCCTACAGCAAGAAATGGACACTAAACTCGACCGCTTAAAAGAAGACAACGCTAAGCTGGCTTTTGAACTGAATACAACATCACGTAAACTCGAAAACTTAACAGATATTGAGCGCCAACTTTCTTCACGGAAAAAAAGCACCAATGAAACGGAAAAAGAAGTCGAAAGTGTTGTTGAAGGCGATAAAGAAACCTCATCTGAAGCAGCAAAACCCGCAGAACCTCCTGTAGAACAACCTTCATCGGAGAACGCGAAATAATGACAACCCGTAAGTCGGCAAGTTTATTGCTCGTTGATGACGACCCTAGCTTACTTAAGCTACTTGGGATGCGGTTAAGCAGCGAAGGGTTTAAAGTGACCACCGCTGAAAGTGGCCCAGAAGCACTTAAAATCTTACAGAAAGACAAGTTAGATTTGGTGATAAGTGACTTACGTATGGATGAAATGGACGGGATGGCGCTGTTTGATGAAATTCAAAAAGCGCATCCTAATATGCCTGTTATCATCTTGACGGCACATGGTTCAATCCCTGATGCTGTTGCTGCGACACAGCGTGGCGTATTTAGCTTTTTAACTAAGCCTGTTGATAAAGATGCTTTATATAAAGCCATCGATGAAGCTCTCGCTTTATCTTCTTCGCCGATGAGTGATGAAGAGTGGAGCTCAGGAATAGTTACCCGCAGCCCTTTAATGATACGCCTTCTTGAGCAAGCCCATATGGTGGCTCAATCAGACGTTAGCGTACTGATTAACGGCCAGAGTGGGACGGGTAAAGAAGTGTTAGCGCAAGCCATTCATAAAGCAAGCCCTCGAGCTCGTAAACCCTTTATTGCTATCAACTGCGGCGCATTGCCAGAACAACTTTTAGAATCGGAATTGTTCGGTCATGCAAAAGGTGCCTTTACGGGCGCAGTGAGTAACCGTGAAGGGCTATTTTTTGCCGCAAGTGGTGGCACACTGTTTCTTGATGAAATTGGCGATATGCCAATGCCTTTACAGGTAAAACTATTGCGGGTGTTACAAGAGCGCAAGGTTCGCCCATTAGGGAGCAACCGCGACTTAGATATCGATGTGCGTATTTTATCTGCAACGCACCGTAATTTACCTAAAGCGATGGAAAAAAATGAGTTTCGTGAAGATCTCTATTATCGCTTGAATGTGGTTAATTTACGTATTCCTGCGCTAAATGAACGCGCAGAAGATATTCCATTATTAGCAAATCATTTATTGAGGGAATCTGCATCTCGGCATAAGCCTTTTGTACGCAGTTTTTCAAGTGATGCGATGAAATGCCTAATGACAGCAACTTGGCCGGGTAACGTACGCCAATTGGTTAACGTGATTGAGCAATGTGTGGCATTAACGACATCCCCTGTTATTAGTGAAGCCCTTGTCAGCCAAGCGTTACAAGGTGAAAATACTGCATTGCCAACCTTTGTCGAAGCACGTAATCAATTTGAATTGAATTATTTACGCAAGTTATTGCAGATGACGAAAGGCAATGTCACACAAGCTGCACGCATGGCAGGGCGAAATCGCACAGAGTTTTATAAATTACTTGGCCGCCACGATTTGGAAGCTAATGACTTTAAAGAATAATTAACTATTATTCACCTACATAGTCCACGTGGACAAGGTAAACCGTATTCACGCTTCGGGAGAAGAAACACGTTATGAGCCGTAAGCTTAATATTTCACTCGCACAACTCAACTGGTTAGTCGGGGACATCGAAGGTAACTGCGACCGTATGTTGCAAGTAGTGAGTGAACAAGCCTCACAAACCGATATTGTGATGTTTTCAGAACTGTCTCTAACGGGCTACCCGCCAGAGGATTTAATTTTCCGTGCAGATTTTGAAGACAGATGTGAAGCTCAGCTTGCACGTTTACAAAAGGCGAGTACAGAAACGGCGATTATTGTCGGTCACCCTTGTTATGAAGGGGATGAAATCTTCAATGCACTTTCTTTCTTCTACCAAGGGAAATTGCATGCTCGCTATTTTAAACAAGAACTACCAAACTACGGCGTTTTTGATGAACCACGCTATTTCAGTGCAGCTGAAAAAACCTGTGTGGTAGAGTTTAAAGGCTATCAATTAGGCTTATTGATTTGTGAAGATATTTGGTATGACGAGCCTGTTGATGCGGTGAAGGGCGCAGGGGCAGAGTTATTATTAACTATCAATGCATCACCATATGATATTCATAAAGAACATATCCGTAGCGACTTACTGATTGACCATTGCCAACGTACCCACATGCCTATCGTTTACCTTAACCAAGTGGGTGGGCAAGACGAATTAGTATTTGATGGCGGTTCGAAAATTATTGCAAATAAAGGCAAACAAACCTTTAAACTACCTGAATTCAAAGAACAGGTTGTCACAGTACAATTTGATGAGCTGGAGTTGGTGAGCGAAGGCAGCGTATTTATTGAAAATGACCCTATCGCACAGGTATACCAAGCCTTAGTGATGTCAACTCGTGATTATATCAATAAAAATGGTTTCAATGGTGCAATTCTTGGGTTATCTGGTGGGATAGACTCCGGTTTAACCGTTGCTATTGCAGTAGATGCTATTGGTAAAGAACGTGTACAAGCGGTAATGATGCCATTCCGTTATACTGCCGAAATAAGCATTCATGATGCCAAAGAACAGGCCGAGTTATTAGGCGTAGAATTTGATATTGTCTCTATCGAACCGATGTTTGATTCATTCATGGCGCAATTAAGCCCAATGTTTGAAGGGACAGCGGTTGATACCACTGAAGAAAACTTACAGGCACGCTGCCGTGCTGTTATCTTAATGGCGATGTCCAACAAACGTCGTCGTTTAGTCTTAACAACCAGTAATAAGAGCGAATCCGCAGTTGGCTATTCAACACTGTATGGTGATATGGCTGGCGGTTTTGATGTATTAAAAGACGTGCCAAAAACACTGGTTTTCGAACTGGCTAAATACCGCAATACGCTTTCATCGGCTATTCCACAGCGCGTGATTGATAGGCCACCGTCAGCAGAATTGGCTCCGGGGCAGTTAGACCAAGATAGCTTACCGCCTTACGATATATTAGATGCTATCTTAGAAGGTTATGTTGAAAAAGACTTATCCGTGAATGATCTTATCAAGTTAGGCTTTGATAAAGACGTTGTCCGCAAAGTGGTGCGTTTGGTCGACCTTAACGAATATAAACGCCGACAAGCACCTGTCGGGCCGCGTATTACCATGCGGAATTTTGGTAAAGACCGCCGTTATCCGATCACCTCAGGTTTTGGCCGCAAGAACTGGTCATAACAGGAACTATTTATGAAAAAAATCGATGCAATTATAAAGCCATTTAAACTTGATGATGTTCGTGAAGCGCTGGCGGAAGTCGGGATCACAGGTATGACGGTTACTGAAGTGAAAGGGTTTGGTCGCCAAAAAGGGCACACTGAACTGTACCGTGGTGCAGAGTATATGGTGGACTTTTTACCGAAAGTTAAAATTGAAATTGTTGTCCCTGACGATATCGTGGAAAACTGCGTTGAAACTATCATGCAAACAGCGCAGACCGGTAAAATCGGTGATGGTAAAATTTTCGTTTATGATGTTGCACGAGTGATCCGTATTCGTACGGGAGAGCAGGACGAAGAAGCGATTTAACCTATTGAATTAAAATGCGGTAACGGTAAAACACACAGGAATGGGATTAGAACAGTGTATTTTTTATGCGAGCCCGTTACCGCTAAGTTGTGACAAAACATCAAACACCGAGCCATTAGAACAGTTTCTGTTGGCTGATACGTTTCAGGAAATGCTCTTCTTACTCGAAGAGCATTTTTTTATCTCTTAATTGAGCGCTAGCACTTTATGAGGGCCAAAGCATTCATAATGAATTGCATCTGCATTAACGCCCATTGAAATTAATTGCTGGCCAATATACTGCATAAAGCCAACTGGGCCACAGAAGTAGAACTGCATATTCGGCAGGTCAATCCATTCACGTACTTTCTGTAAATCCATTAACCCTTCATATTGGTAATCAAAGCCGAGGCGGTCATTATCACGAGGCTGATTAAACCAAATTGCGCTATGACCAGCTTTTTGTGTTGCCATCAGTTGTTCAATCTCATGGTTAAACGCATGAACTGCGCCATTTTCTGCTGCATGTAACCAGTTGACGGTTGCTTCATGGCCTTGTTGTGTGAGGTGATTTAGCATGCTTAACATTGGCGTTAGGCCAACACCTGCTGAAATCAATGTAACAGGCGTTTGGCTATCAATATCAATAAAGAAATCGCCACATGGCGGTGCTAAATGAACACTATCACCCTCATTGATATGTTGATGTAAGAAATTAGACACAGCACCTTGGTCTTCGCGTTTTACTGCGATGCGGTAACTTTGACCATTAGGTGCTGTTGTTAGGGAGTATTGGCGGATCTCTTGGTTCTCAAATCCATCATGATTAATATAAATGGTGATGTATTGACCTGGGCGATAGCTTGCGACTGGCTTACCATCAACAGGGACGAACTCAAAGCTGGTGATAACATCACTTTGTGGTTGTTTTTGTTTTAGTTTAAATTCACGTAAACCTTCCCAACCGCCATTTTTGTCTGCATTTTCTTGGTAGATTGAGGCTTCACGGCCAATAAAAATATCGGCTAATACACCGTAGGCTTTACCCCATGCATCAAGCACTTCTTGACCTGGGTTGAGGAGTTCATCAATGGCTGCCAGTAAGTTTTCGCCGACGATTGGGTAATGTTCAGGTTTGATGTTTAGACTGACGTGTTTTTGGGCTATTTTCTCAACGGCGGAAATTAAAGCCTCTGGGGTCTCAATGTGAACCGCATAGGCGCAAATGGCGTTAAATAACGCTTCACGTTGTGCACCATTAGCTTGGTGGGTCATGTTGAAAATATCTTTTAACTCAGGATGTTGATTAAACATTCTGTCATAGAAATGTGCGGTAAGTTTAGGACCAGTAGCTGCGATAGCAGGAATGGTTGATTTAACAATGGCGATAGTTTGGCTGTCTAACATACAGGTGCTCCTGAATTATTTTCATGTTCTCGAGCAGGAAGAGTTCTGGTATTTTTTCTAAGCTATCAAAAAACATAACACTGAGTTTTCATCGAGATAGCTAAGTTTAACTCCAAAAATCTTTACTTTTTTTGAGAAACATAAAGTTTATTTATAAACATGTATTTTAAATACAACTTATAATATTTAAGGGTATCTGTAAAGACGCAAACAAATAAAATAGGGCAAAAATAGACACATAATGAGAAGGGACTCGCAATACCAGATATTCATACGTCAAAATTTGAAATTTGGGCTATTTTATAATGAGGCGAAGAGTGCTAAATGACGTGAAAAAAATTAATGCAATCGTTTGCGTATATTTTTTCTTTAGGGCTATCTCAAGAACGAAAAAGAGTTTACACTGTGTGCTATTGCGATGAATTGATTGTCAACCTATTGAATTGCTGAGGCAGGAGAAGCGAATGTTAAAGCGTGAAATGAATATTGCAGACTATGATCCAAAATTATGGGAAGCAATGGAGCAAGAAGTACAACGTCAAGAAGAACACATTGAATTAATTGCTTCTGAAAACTATACCAGTCCACGAGTCATGCAGGCTCAAGGTTCTCAGCTAACCAATAAATATGCAGAAGGGTATCCAGGCAAACGCTATTACGGCGGTTGTGAGTACGTTGATGTGGTTGAGCAATTAGCGATTGACCGCGCAAAAGAATTATTTGGTGCAGATTACGCAAATGTGCAGCCACACTCAGGTTCACAAGCGAATGCAGCAGTTTACATGGCACTGTTACAACCAGGTGATACTGTGCTGGGGATGAACCTTGCGCACGGTGGCCACTTAACTCACGGTTCCCCAGTTAACTTCTCGGGTAAATTGTACAACATCGTTCCTTACGGTATTGATGAAAGCGGTAAAATTGACTACGACGATATCAAAGCGCAAGCTGAAAAACATAAACCAAAAATGATTATCGGTGGTTTCTCTGCGTACTCTGGCGTAGTTGATTGGGCTAAAATGCGTGAAATTGCAGATGCCATTGGCGCTTACTTATTTGTTGATATGGCACACGTTGCAGGTCTGATTGCAGCAGGTGTTTATCCAAACCCAGTTCCACACGCTCACGTTGTGACAACCACAACCCACAAAACGTTAGCGGGTCCACGCGGTGGCTTGATCCTCGCGAAAGGCGGTGACGAAGAGCTGTACAAAAAAATCAACTCAGCGGTATTCCCTGGCTCCCAAGGCGGTCCTTTAATGCACGTGATTGCAGGTAAAGCAGTTGCATTGAAAGAAGCGATGGAACCCGAGTTCAAAGTTTACCAACAACAAGTTGCGAAAAATGCGAAAGCAATGGTCGAAGTTTTCCAACAACGTGGCTATAAAGTTGTTTCTGGTGGAACTGAGAACCACCTATTCTTAGTTGACTTAGTTGACAAAGATATCACGGGTAAAGATGCTGATGCGGCATTAGGCCGTGCAAATATCACTGTAAACAAAAACAGCGTACCAAACGATCCGAAGAGCCCATTTGTCACTTCCGGTGTGCGTATTGGTTCCCCTGCAATTACACGTCGTGGGTTTAAAGAAGCTGAAGCGCGCGAGCTAGCTGGCTGGATGTGTGATATTCTAGACAACCTCAATGACGAAGCGACCATTGAGAGCGTGAAACAAAAAGTATTAGCAATCTGTAAAAAATACCCAGTTTACGCATAATATAACGACTTTTAGTTACCTAAACCCGCTTCTACTGTTAAGTATGAGCGGGTTTTTTGCATTGAAAAAATGGAGGGATGATGGTCATTCCATCAACACGCTGGCTAGCAATTGATTATTTTACCTACTTTTTTGCATACAGTATTTTCTTGCCGTTTTGGTCTGTTTGGCTACAGGGTGAGGGAATTGATGCCGAAATGATCGGTGTTTTACTTGGGGTAGGTCTTGCGGCTCGTTTTCTTGGGGCGATGTTTATCACCCCGTTAGTTAAAGAACCTTCCAAGTTAATTAGCGCACTACGGTTATTAGCGGCAGCGTCCTTGATCTTCTCCATTGGTTTTGCCTTCGGCTCGCATTGGGCATGGCTACTTTTTGTGATGATTGGCTTTAACTTATTTTTCGCACCTATGGTTCCGCTCGGGGATTCACTCGCCGGAACATGGCAAAAGCAGTTTACGTTTGATTACGGTAAAATCCGTGTTTGGGGTTCGATAGCCTTTATTATCGGTTCTTCATTAATGGGCTATTTGGCAGGTGTATGGGGCCATAAATCAATCATGGTTGCTTTGATTATCAGTTGCTTAGCTTTATTGCTGGGTGCTATGTTGAGGCCAGCAATCATGCCATCAGGAGCTGCAAAAACAGATAATGGTGATAAAGTCACCGTTAAACAACTAATTGCTGATAAAAATGTGGTCAGGTTTCTGATTTGTGTGACTTTATTACAAGGTGCCCACGCAGCTTATTATGGTTTTGCTTCACTGTTCTGGAAAGAAGCAGGCTATTCAGATTTAGTAATTGGTAACTTATGGTCACTGGGCGTTGTTGCAGAGGTGATCGTTTTTATGCTGAGTCACCGTTTATTTAGGCGCTGGAGTGCGCGTAACTTACTGTTGTTATCCGCATTTTGTGGAATAATTCGTTGGGGAATGATGGGGGCATTTACCGCATTACCTATGCTGATTATCGTGCAAATTTTACACAGCGGAACGTTCACTGTTTGTCACCTTGCCGCAATGCGTTTTATCAGTGCGCGTAAAGAAAGTGAAATTATCCCATTGCAGGGCATCTATTCAGCACTGGCGACGGGGGGCGGTTTAGCTATATTAACGATTATCGTTGGTTATATTTATGAGCGTGTTCCTGCCCATCACGGTGTGGTCTTTTATTTGATGGCGCTACTGGCTGTACCTGCGTTATTTATACGCCCTAAAGTTGCTGCACAGTCATAACTTTTCTCCCGCTGGGCTATAAATGTGATGACATATCGCCATTTATAGCTTGGCTTGATACGCAATTTGTTGCCCAGTATCATCAATATAAACCACTGTAATATTCTCTCCATTAACCACTTTTTTCCCCGAGGGGATTATCTGCGTCGAAAATGGTGCGATCATTAAACTTTTAGCAATAGAATCATTGGCGTTATTTGCAGTGTAGATATTGGCAATACTAAGAAAATAAGGTGTTGGGTTATTTACGGTTAATAACCCCTTATCGGCATAAAACTTAGCGTTATCCAATAATGTGTCAGGAAGGGGTAACAACGATATAGGGCGGTAAAACACTTTGATCCGGGTTTGAATCGCCAGCTGCAGTGTATTCATACCCTGAGTATTTTTAGGTTTTGGCGCAATATCCAACACATTTAAATAATAAACAGATTCTCTATCCATGGGCAAATTATTGCCAAGAAAACGAATGCGCAGCTGAACACCCTCATTTGCGGCTATTTTGTTGATAGGTGGTGTGACAATGAAGGGGGCGCTTGTTGTTTCGGGTGTTGAATTAATATTCCCTTCATCTATCCAACTTTGGGTCAACGTCGGCTGTTCACTGTAATTAGTCATCTGGATGCTAACCATTTTCCTATCACTAGGAAAGATAACCCGAGTTCCCTGTAAAACAAGGCTTGCAGGTGTTTGTAAACTTATTAACAATAAGGCAATTCCCCCTAAGTATTTCATCATTCGCTTCCTTTTTTAGTTGTAAGACATCACAACGGTTGCCGTACCAGATACTGCCCCTTGAGTGACAACACTGGGGTTATAAGGGTAATAATAAGCTCCTAAATTGACGGAAAAGGACGGCGAAATGGGGTTACCTTTTAGGACAGTAAAAATACTTGTGGCGGTATTTTGTGTCGTTACACTGTCTGAAAGGAGCAAAGGAGTGGTGAGATTATCCGTTTTAACGAGCCGAAAACCAACACCTTTAGCACCTTGGGAGAGGGTATTGTTTATCGTGGCTTTATCATTTGTCAGTAAGCTACCACTGGATAGAAACATAGACACATCGCGAGAAGCGGTACTACCCGCGAGGAAATCTTTGCATGTGAAATTCAGCGTAAAGGGGGTGTAGCCTGCTCGAGTCGCATTTTTGACTGTATTGATACTGACAGGCGGAAGTGAAACGACTAGCCCTTGATTAGTAAAGTTACAGGTAGTTAGGATAGGGTTATAGGTTAACTGCATCGGTTGGTAAAACATATCCTCAGCATGTGTTGGCCAGTTTAGGGTTAAGAGAAACGTGACCAAGTCTGAAATAAGGCGTAGTAGCCAAGGGACAAGACCTAATGCAGTTACATCTGTTGCCATCATCACTGGGCTGATTAACACACTGTTGCCTGCAACTTCTTTATAATTATTCGATGGTGGGTTAGGGAGTAATTTAAATTGAATCGTAAAGTTTGTGTCTAAATTAGAGGCGGGGTAGGTACCCGGGGGAATATTATTCACACTTGATTGACTAATACCGCTGACTGAGATGGAAACCACTTGTTTCCCACCATTAAAGCCAATCGCGACTGTGGATTGGCGAAATGGGCTATCAATGCCTACCGTATTTGATTGAAGTATCCCTGGTGGTACGCAAGTATATTGGCCTGTGAATCCTGTTCGAGTTGATTTGGTGACCGTGGTTGATGTGCTTGTGAGCTCCGTGGATATATCAAAATTGAGTGGTGGCACATTTTTTTCTCCCAAATTACTGCAACTGGCAGCAACATCATAACTTGCGAGTAATAATGCGGGTAAGAGGAGTGCCAATAGCGTCTTTTTCATCATAGCGTCCTTTATCGACAAAAGTTACGGTTTCTGTCCATGGTATTAATGGGATCCTTAATCACGCACTCTGATTTTTCCTTAGGGTTGAGCTTGATATACAAGGCTGAAGGCCACTGATCGCTTTTGATGTAAATCACTCCAGATTGCCCTACATAACCAATGTTTTGCTTTTGTGCATTATTCACTTCAGTCCCAAATGGTAGGGACTCCCCATTAGCCAGTGACGCTCTAAATATGTAAGTTTGACGCGTGTCAGTTTCGAGTTTGATATAATTCACGGCACCTTGATACGGGCTCACATTGGCCATATTGCCGAGGACTTCCGCGCCTGATGTTTTGTCGGTATCAGAAAGGGTATAGGTATTTGTTCGATAAGGTGTTGAATTCGCAACCAATACGACACCTTGCTGATTGGTGAGGGTGGTTTTATCTGAATTGACCATCATGTTATTGGCTAACGGCGCTTCGATAATGGTGTAGGTTTGGCCTGTTTCACCTGAAAAAACAATATGTTCAGGAATGGCGACTACCGTTCCCCTTGCCCCCAAACCTGCTTGGCGGTAGTTATTGGCTTCGGTATATGAACCTGAAAGGGTCGTCGATGGAAGTTGATAACTGGCATTTGCACCTACTAAATTATTTCCACCGCTTTGATTAGTCGCGGTAACCGTATAATTGACTTGATCATTTTTACCTGCATTGCCGCTAACGCTCAACGCTGTTTGTTGGTAATGTGAATCGGTAAAGTAACTGCCGAGATTAATATTGGCGCGTTTCTCAAACAATGAGAATGGCACACTGACATTCGCATACACCCGTGTTTCTTCTTTATTATCATAATTACGAATACGAGAAACTGATACGCTGTAGGACACATCATTGTAGTTATTGGCATAGCCCGCTTGGTATTCACGGCTGCTGCCATGGGTATTCCAATAATCGCGATGGGTACCAGAAACAAAGACAGACCCATAACCATCCGCGAGTTGTTGATTCAAATTCAACGTAAAGGTGTTTTTTGCACGAGACCCCCGTAGGGCATCAAAATTGGTTAATGATAGGTCTGAAGGTGCATTATTCCCCAGCTGTTGAGAGAGGTCATCTTGATAAGATTTCCACGCGCGATAGTTATCTTGGGCGTAGATAGCATCCATAAAGCTATAATAACCACTTGTTGAATAGCGGTAAGATGCCAACGTTAAATTGGTTGAGGTTGAATTAATGTATTTACTGTAAGTTAGCCGGTAACTTTGTCCACTCTGAGATCCAGCATCTAGTTTCGCATTCGCGTGCGTCACATCGGCAGAAATAGCACCAAAACTGAAGTTCCAACCACTCCCCACAACACCAGAATAATATTTCTCACTGAACAGCATTCCTGCATAGAGAGTGACGAGGTTATTCAGGCCGTAGTGTATCTCACCTTGTGTAAAATTAGGCTGGTAGTGCGTGCTTTCAATTTTTGTTTTCCCAGCAAGAAGGTTGTAGGTGTAAATACCTTCTTTAAGCATATCAGGAACCGCAGAATAGGGGACGGTGAAGGTTTCTTTGCGGCCATCAGCCTCTTGTACAACGACAAATAAATCTCCCCCGCCTGCGCTGGGTTGAATATCATTAAAAGAGAACTCACCTGGTGGGACGTTTTCTTGGTAAACCAAGTTATTATTTTGATACACGCTCACCAATGCGTTGGTCTGAGCTACGCCGCGAATGATAGGAACAAAATTCTGACTCGAATTGGGGTACATTCCCATTTCGGTCGCCAGCGCAATTCCGCGAATACGTAAACTGTTAAACAGTGCCGCAGGGGTGTAAAAATCCCCCACTTTAACCCCTGATTTTATTTGGCTAATAGGCCGATAGGCATAACGCGTATTATTTTTCCATTTTGATGATCCATGGGAACTCTTGCGATAACTTGATTCATCACTAAATTGCCATGCCCCTAGATTAATGCCGGAATTTAAAGTTGCATAAAAATTATCGCTGCTAGTTTTGGTATTTTTCTTTTCTTTGTAGCTGTAATAGTTTGTATTGTAGGAAAAAATAATCGCGGGTTCGCCGTAATTCCATAAACTCGGGTCGACATAGTTGGCCTCAGATTGTTTTAATGCCACTTGGGGCACAGTCATGTCGAGCCGTAATTCATTGATATTGAGTTTGTAATGAACATTTGGCACTAAAGAGTCAATAGGAATAACATTTTGTTGTTGAATTTTTTCAATCACACTCGGCGATAAGTTTAAATTTAATTTTTCAACATCGTTAGAGGAAAGACTGATGAGCTTACCGTCATTATCAACCTCAATTTCAAATTGGCCTTTCCAGTTATTATTTACATAAAGGTCCGCTAACTGTTTACCCGAAGGAATTTTACTGTCTGTATAAAATCGTGAAATATCGCCCTGTGCGGATTTACCGACCAATAGGGATGTCTCAAATTCATCCGCTATCGCGTTTTTGAGACAACTTTGCAGACCTAATAGAATTAGGAAATAGAGATAGTTTTCTTTTTTCACGATGATATCTTCTTTTAAAGTTTAATATTATGAGATTTGAAAACGCCATAATCATCGACATAAACTAAAACAAGGTCACGGTTTTTTAATGCATGCTTTAATGGAAACGCAAGGGAAGACATTGGCGATACCATTCCCGAATCAATCAATGAGTTTTTTTTATCGTTTGTTGTTGTCAGTGCGGCAACCGTAAAGTGATATTGCGAGTTATTTTTTATTAATAGGGTGTTATTGTTTAATTGGTAATTAATTTTATTAATCACATCATCCGGTAATTCTGTTAATTCAATAGGACGATAAAAAACTTTTATTCGAGAACGTGTGGCTAACTGAATCGTATTTTTACCTTTAGCGGCATCGGGTGTTTTAGGAATATCTAATACATTTAAATAAAATACACTTTCAATATGGTTTGGTAGCGCCTTATCTATTTTTTTAATTTTAAGTTGTTGCCCTTGTAAACCCTCAATTTTAACAATAGGGGGGGACAGGTAAAAAGGGGCATCTGAATTTTCGGGAGTCGAGTTTTCATCGCCATTATCAATCCATGACTGAACAAGAGAAACTGTATGACTATTATTGGTTAATTGCACAGCAATGCTATCTGCACTTTCGGGGTAAATAACTCGAGTTCCTGTAATGATGACATTCGCAAATATCAATTGCGGAAATAATAATAAGGTAATTGTCATTAATATATTTTGCATAAACACCCCAAAAAACCAGACCCATTTTGAGTCTGGTTTCAATTTATTTTTATAAATAAGACACTGTGTAAATGACGTTAGATTGCAATGCACCAACTTGGGCTGCGGTTGCATTCGTTTTATAATAACTCGCAATCAGGTTTAGTGTTGCACCTGTTGCACCGGTGGTGTTTGCTGCGGTAAGGGCGGTATCAAATGTTGCATTTAAAGGGATAGCAACGGTTGGCGACGTGGTTTGTGACAAACTAAAACCCACATTACGTGCAACAGCTGGGTCGTTTTCATTCGCTGTGGTATTCACCAGATATAGGCCTGAAGGCGATATATTACTGGATGAAAAGTGCAGTTTTAACGTACTAGCAGGCGTTCCGCCGCCAACTTGAGCACAATTTGAAAACGTTAATGCAAATGTTTTTTGGTTTTTGGTTATCACTGTATTTGCCGTTGTTCCAGCATCACTTGCAACAATTGGATCTAAGGCAATGGACATATCAGCACTGTTGCCACCATTAATGGTACAAGTGGTATCACTGATAGCACCGGAGATTGAAATAATACCTCCAGGGCTGTTTGTCGCCGCGAGTGCTGAACCTGATATAACAGATAAAGAAAGTAAAGACAGAGGTAGTATATATCTAGACATAGTTAACCCCATTAAGGTCAAAGAGAATAAAGTTATATAACTTTGAATGGCAACCTGTTAATCATTAGCTGCCTTATTTTATGCTAGATATGGTTTTTATATTTTTCAAATATAAATTCAAAAAAATTAAAAATGAGATTGTCGTCTTTTGTATATTGATGAAAATAATGAAGATGCATTTTTATTTTTAAATGAAAAAATACACGCAATAAGCGTATTTTGGGTGTTAAGATATTAATGTGAATATTTCTGTGGTTTTTGTCATTAGCGTGATTATTTTTAATATCTAAAATTTTTATATTGATAATGATGGTTTTCAGTTTCAAACTGAAATAGTTTTTTTTGAAACAACCTAAATAGGTTGTTTCTTTAAGAATAAAAATAACTAATTAAAGGAGTAAAATGGCAGGTTTTTATGAAAAGCTATATTGATTAGAGCTAATCGTTATAAGTTTGAGATTGTTATGACTAATGTTTTATTAGCTTACGAATACTAATAAAATGTGTAATTTTATTTAGGGTAGGTTAATGGGTATAAAAAGCCCACATATAAAGTGGGCTTTTAACGAAAAAAGAAATTAACGTTTTAATGCTTCAGATAATTCATCTTTCATGACAGACAATATATCGCGAACGACGCGAGGGCTACCTGCAACTAAATTGCCAGAAGCTAAATAGTTATGGCCGCCGATAAAGTCAGTCATGATCCCGCCTGCTTCACGCATGATGAGTTCGCCACCTAAGAAATCCCATGGTTTTAAACCGATTTCAAAGTAAGCATCGACGCGACCAGCCGCCACATAGCATAAGTCTAATGCCGCAGAGCCTGTGCGACGGAAATCTGCGCATTTATCAAACATCGCTGTCATGATGTTCATAAATGCAGGTGCGTGTTGTTTTTGTTTGAATGGGAAGCCTGTTGCAACGATAGCACCGTCAAGGTCACGTTTCTCATCGATACGCACACGGTAGCCGTTCAACTGCGCGCCTTGTCCACGAACAGCGCTGAATAATTCATTACGCATTGGATCGTAAACCACAGCAACTTCGGTACGGCCTTTAACGCGTACGGCGATAGAAACAGAGAAGTGAGGGAGACGTTTTGTGAAGTTGGTAGTGCCATCCAGTGGATCGATTACCCATTGAACATCATCATCTTTACCTAATAATTCACCACTTTCTTCAGTGATGATTGTGTGGTCTGGATAAGATTTACGGATGATTTCAATAATTAACTGCTCAGATTCATGGTCAACGTTGGTGACGAAATCGTTCGTCCCTTTCTGAGTGACTTTAATATTGCTAGGCATTTCATAGTTTTTAGCTATGTGATTACCGGCCTTACGTGCGGCACGTATGGCGATGTTAAGCATCGGATGCATGGGCTTTTTCCACTGGAATGTTAAAGAACAAAAAACTTGAGAGCCGAAGTATATAGATGTTCGTCACAATAAGCAATTTTGTGTTAAGCTATGCCGATAATTTTTCATTAAACGTATAAACCATGTTAGATAATATTCGTATCGTTCTTGTTGAAACCTCACACACTGGCAATATGGGCTCCACAGCTCGTGCAATGAAAACTATGGGGCTTTCAAACCTGTATCTTGTTAATCCTCTTGTCGAACCTGATTCGCATTCAATCGCGCTCTCTGCTGGGGCGAGTGATGTCATTGGTAACGCGACCATCGTAAAAACCTTAGATGAAGCCCTCGAAGGGTGCAAATTGGTGATTGGAACCAGCGCACGTTCACGGACATTATCATGGCCAATGGTTGAGCCGCGTGAATGTGGCGTAAAATCTGTCGAGCAATCAAAAGAATCGCCAGTCGCAATTGTTTTTGGTCGTGAGCGAGTGGGGCTAACCAACGAAGAACTGCAAAAATGCCAGTATCATTTGTATATTCCAACTAACCCAGAGTACGGTTCGTTGAACCTTGCGATGGCAGTACAATTGGTGAGTTATGAGATCCGTATGGCGTATTTAGCCATGGATGAAAAAAATGCCGTGACCTCAAATGATGATGAGGTAGAATACCCACCTTCTGAAGATGTTGAACGTTTTTATGTGCACCTTGAGAGCGTATTAAACGAATCGGGCTTTATTCGAAAAGCACATCCAGGCTTAATTATGAATAAGTTACGTCGTTTATTTACCCGTGCACACATCGAGACGCAAGAGCTACATATCCTGCGCGGCATTTTAACGTCGATGGAAAAATGGGCGAAAAAGTGAGTTGAAATCCGTGGTGAAAGCCAGTGAATAATACTTGAGTAAAATAGTCAGGTAAATAGTTGACTAAATTACTCAGGAATGTCACAATTCAGCCATATTTTACCACGGAGTAATATGTTATGAGACTCACTTCCAAAGGACGTTACGCAGTAACTGCGATGCTCGATGTCGCGTTACACTCTCAGTCAGGTCCAGTACCTTTAGCTGATATTTCTGAACGTCAGGGAATTTCCCTCTCTTATCTTGAGCAACTTTTCTCTCGTTTACGTAAAAACGAGCTAGTTTCTAGCGTCCGCGGTCCGGGCGGTGGTTATTTGCTTGGTAGAGACGCTGACCAAATTTTTGTTGCTGAGGTAATCGCTGCGGTTGATGAATCTGTTGATGCAACCCGTTGCCAAGGTAATAAAGAAGGGTGCCAAAACGGCGACCGCTGCTTAACTCATGCATTATGGCGTGACTTAAGTGACAGAATCACCAGTTTCCTCAGCAGCATCAGTCTTGATGAGCTTGTGAAAAATCAAGAAGTGATGGTTGTTGCTGATAGACAAGATAATGAACAGCGCAAAACCATGCCAAACGGCATTACGCCTGAATCCATTATTAATGTACGTGCTTAAAATATTATATTAAAAATTGCAGTCGATACCGAGTAGTGAGTACCTAGACGAAGAGCTAAGTTCCGCCATCGGTATCTTTAAAAAATTAAAGGCAAGTTAACTTGTCCTTTGGAGTATGTGAGCAATGAAATTACCAATCTATCTTGATTATTCAGCAACAACACCGGTTGACCCGCGCGTAGCTGAAAAAATGATGCAATGCTTAACGATGGATGGGAACTTCGGTAACCCAGCGTCCCGTTCTCACCGTTTTGGTTGGCAAGCCGAAGAAGCGGTTGATATTGCACGTAACCAAATCGCTGAATTAGTGGGTGCTGACCCACGTGAAATCGTCTTTACATCAGGCGCCACTGAGTCTGATAACTTAGCCATTAAAGGCGCAGCGAACTTCTATAAGAAGAAAGGCAACCACATTATTACGTGTAAAACGGAGCACAAAGCCGTTTTAGACACTTGCCGCCAATTAGAGCGTGAAGGCTTCGAAGTGACCTATTTGTCACCACAAAGCAATGGCTTAATTGCGATGCAAGACCTGATTGACGCTATCCGCGAAGAAACTATCCTGATTTCTATCATGCATGTGAACAACGAAATCGGTGTGGTTCAGGATATCGAAGCTATCGGTGAATTATGCCGTAGCAAAGGGATTATTTTCCATGTTGATGCAACACAAAGTGTCGGTAAATTACCTATCGACTTAAGCGCATTAAAAGTGGATTTAATGTCATTCTCTGCACACAAACTTTATGGCCCTATGGGGATTGGCGCGTTATATGTTCGCCGTAAACCTCGTATTCGCCTTGAAGCACAACAACACGGCGGTGGTCATGAGCGTGGAATGCGCTCGGGCACATTACCTGTTCATCAAATCGTGGGCATGGGTGAAGCTTACCGTATCGCCAAAGAAGAAATGGCGGCGGAATCTGAGCGCTTGCGCAGTCTGCGTTTACGTTTGTGGAATGGCATTAAAGATATCGAAGAAGTTTACCTCAATGGTGATTTAGAACACGGTGCGCCGCACATTCTGAACGTCAGCTTCAACTATGTTGAAGGTGAATCACTGATGATGTCATTAAAAGATTTGGCTGTATCTTCAGGTTCTGCATGTACTTCTGCAAGCCTAGAACCTTCTTATGTACTGCGCGCTTTAGGGATGAATGATGAGCTAGCACACAGCTCAATCCGTTTCTCTTTAGGTCGTTTCACGACAGAAGAAGAAATTGACTATGCAATCAAAATGATTCATGGCGCAATTGGCCACTTACGCGAGCTGTCTCCTTTATGGGATATGTTTAAAGACGGCGTAGATCTTAACAGCATCGAATGGTCTCACCATTAATCAGACGGTTTCAGGAGTTTAAAAATGGCTTACAGTGAAAAAGTTATCGATCATTATGAAAACCCACGCAACGTTGGTTCGTTCGACAACAGCGACCCAAGCGTTGGTAGTGGTATGGTAGGTGCACCTGCTTGTGGTGACGTCATGAAGCTACAAATCAAAGTTAGCGATGACGGCATTATTGAAGATGCACGCTTTAAAACTTACGGTTGCGGCTCAGCGATTGCGTCAAGTTCACTGGTTACTGAGTGGATGAAAGGCAAGAGCTTAGACGAAGCGGAGTCAATCAAAAATACAGCGATTGCAGAAGAGTTAGAATTGCCGCCAGTGAAAATTCACTGCTCAATTTTGGCAGAAGATGCAATTAAAGCTGCTATTGCAGATTACAAAAGCAAACGCCAAAGCAAATAAGGTTTAAATCAGTTTATAGGGCAACCCATATTAATAAATAACAAAAAGTTATCGCCCTATAACTGGTCAAAATATCGGTCATCCAACATGTTGAATATCGTTAAGTAAGTGATTACTTATCAACGGGGTGAAAGGTATAAAAATAATTTGAAGGCGGATGCGACAATTGTGTAGCATCTGCCTTGTTTGTTTCTAAAGTGAGGTTTGCAATGTCTATTTCTCTTACAGAAAGTGCAGCGCTGCGTATTCAATCTTTCCTGCAAAATCGCGGTAAAGGTGAAGGTTTGCGTTTAGGTGTAAGAACTTCAGGTTGTTCAGGAATGGCATATGTTCTTGAGTTCGCTGATATAATCAATGAAGAAGACACAGTTTTCGAAGATAAAGGTGTAAAAGTCATTGTTGATGGCAAAAGCATCGTTTATCTGGATGGTACCGAGCTGGATTTCGTCAAAGAAGGCTTAAACGAAGGGTTTAAATTCAATAACCCTAACGTCAATAGCGAATGCGGATGCGGTGAAAGTTTTCACGTATAATGCCTTCATAAACGCATGATTTTCGACCAATGTAGCTGATACTGTTAAACAAGGTGTTTGTTGCATTGGTAACCGGTTCGAGACACTAAGCACTTATGGATTATTTTACTCTCTTTGGGTTAACCCAAAATTACGCAATTGATAGCGAACAACTCACACAGCGCTTTCAAGATTTGCAGCGTCAATACCACCCTGATCGTTTTGCTGCTTCTTCTGAGCAGGAAAAAATGCAAGCCCTTCAAAAAGCAGCCACGATAAACGCGGCTTACCAGTCTTTACGTCACCCGTTAAAACGGGCGGAATATCTGCTTTCATTGCATGGTTTCGATATTAATAATGAACAACATACTATGCATGATACGGCATTTTTGATGGAGCAACTTGAGCTGCGTGAAGAGCTCGACAATATTGAAAATAGTGCCAATGCGCTTGATTTATTGGCGGTGTTTATGAAAAACGTCAAAAAAATGCAGCAAGATAGAAGCCTGTTAATGGTCAACGAATTGGATGCGATGCAGTGGGAAAAAGCTGCTGATACTGTACGCAAACTGCGTTTTCTCGATAAGTTACAGCAACAAGCTGAGCAGCTCGAAGAACGGTTACTGGACGAATTTTAAGAGAAAACGATTATGGCCTTATTACAAATCAGTGAACCGGGTATGACCGCTGCGCCACACCAACGTAAATTGGCGGCGGGTATCGACTTAGGAACAACGCACTCGTTGATTGCCACGGTGCGCAGTGGTGAAGCTGCTGCACTACCTGATAGCCAAGGGCGCGTTTTGCTGCCGTCTATTGTCAATTACCAAGCCACCACAAAGCGTGTAGGTTGGGATGCAAAGCAACTGGCTGAACAAGACCCCGTGAATACCATTATTTCTGTAAAAAGAATGATGGGGCGTTCATTGGCTGACATTCAAAAACGCTATCCTGATTTACCCTATCAACTGACTGCTAGTGAAAACGGATTACCGTTCATCCATACCGCGGCAGGGCAAGTTGACCCGATCCAAGTGTCGTCAGATATCTTAAAAACACTGGCACAACGCGCTGAAAACACCCTTGGTGGTGAAATGGATGGCGTGGTGATCACGGTGCCAGCCTATTTTGATGATGCGCAGCGCCAAGGAACTAAAGATGCAGCACGTCTTGCAGGTTTACATGTATTGCGTTTGCTCAATGAGCCGACAGCTGCCGCAATTGCTTATGGATTAGATTCAGGCCAAGAAGGGGTTATCGCAGTTTATGACCTCGGTGGTGGCACATTTGATGTATCAATCTTACGTTTAAGCCGCGGTGTGTTCGAGGTATTAGCCACGGGGGGTGATACAGCGCTCGGCGGTGATGATTTTGACCAAGTGCTTGCGCAGTGGATTGCCGACCAAGCCAGTGTTTCACTGCAAGGTGACCACCATTTAAATCGCCAATTATTGAATATTGCCACTGACGTAAAAATTGCGCTGAGTGATGCAGATACCGCAACTATTCAGCTTGCCAATTGGCAGGGTGAAATTCACCGTGAACAATTTGAAGCGCTGATTGAAACGCATATCAAACGTACGTTAATGGCGTGCCGCCGTGCATTAAAAGATGCGGGGGTAGAGGCGGATGAGGTGCTGAATGTCGTGATGGTCGGCGGTTCGACTCGAGTGCCACTTGTGCGCCAAAAAGTAGGTGAGTTTTTTGGTAAAACTCCATTAACCTCCATCGACCCTGATAAGGTTGTCGCCATTGGCGCGGCTATCCAATCCGATATTTTAGTGGGTAATAAGCCTGATAGCGATATGCTGCTGCTGGATGTGATCCCGCTTTCCCTTGGTTTAGAAACCATGGGGGGCTTAGTGGAAAAAGTCATTCCACGCAATACCACTATCCCCGTTGCACGTGCACAAGAATTTACCACATTTAAAGATGGCCAAACTGCTATGAGTGTTCATGTAGTGCAAGGTGAGCGTGAAATGGTGGCAGACTGCCGCTCTTTAGCGCGTTTTACACTGCGTGATATCCCTGCAATGGCAGCGGGTGGTGCACATATCCGTGTCACATTCCAAGTGGACGCCGATGGTTTGCTCAGTGTGAGCGCTATGGAAAAATCCACGGGAGTGGAAGCCTCAATTCAAGTTAAGCCATCCTATGGTTTAACGGACAATGAAATTTCAAACATGATTAAAGATTCAATGACTAACGCGCAAGATGATTTAACTGCGCGCCGCCTCGCGGAGCAAAAAGTTGAAGCGGCAAGAGTGCTTGAAAGTTTAACGAGCGCATTAGAGCAAGATGCTAATTTACTGACGCCAACCGAAGAGTCAGAAATTGATAATGCGGTCAATGAGTTAATTAAAGCGGTTGAGGGCACAGACCCCGCCGTAATTGAAAATGCCATTAAACAACTGGATAAGCAATCGCAGGATTTTGCAGCGCGACGAATGGATGCCTCTATTCGCCAAGCGTTGTCAGGCCATTCTGTGGATGAGATATAATTATGCCTAAAATAGTTTTTTTACCTCATAGTGATTTATGTCCAGACGGTGCTGTTGTTGAAGCACAAGAGGGCGAGTCGATTTTAAACGTGGCGCTGCGTAGCGGTATCGAACTGGAACACGCATGCGAGAAATCCTGTGCCTGCACAACCTGCCACTGCATAGTTCGCGAAGGCTTTGATTCTCTAGAAGAAAGCAGCGAATTAGAAGACGACATGTTGGATAAAGCGTGGGGCTTAGAACCCGAGAGCCGACTGAGTTGCCAAGCAATGGTGACGGATGAAGACCTAGTCGTCGAATTGCCGAAATATACGATTAACCACGCCCGCGAACACTAATGCTCGTCATATTTCTCGTTGTCGCGGTGTTGGCTTCTTTCAAGTACTCGGGTCACATACTTGTGTATGCTCCCCGAAATACTTTCAATCGCCGCCTACCGACAACACGAACTATTTAGAGCATAGTATGGTTTGCCGTATTTCGCGTTGTCGCGGTGTTGGCTTCTTTCAAGTACTCGGGTCACATACTTGTGTATGCTCCCCGAAATACTTTCAATCGCCGCCTACCGACAACACGAACTATTTAGAGCATAGTATGGTTTGCCGTATTTCGCGTTGTCGCAGTATTGGCTACTTTCGACTACCCTAGTCACATACTTTTGTATGCTCCTAGGGATAGTCTCACTTGCCGCCTAGCGAGAACATGAATTATTAAAAAAATCGAAATGGTCGTCATATTTCTAGCATTGAAGTGCTGATGAAAGCTTGATAATCAAATAGGTGAGAGAACATGAGCTTAAAATGGTCAAATAGCCGTGAAATCGGTGAAGCCTTGTATGATGCATTTCCAGATGTTGATCCAAAAACAGTACGTTTTACCGACATGCACCAGTGGATTTGTGATTTAGAAGAGTTTGATGATGATCCGCAAAAATCGAACGAAAAAATCCTCGAGGCAATCTTATTAGTTTGGCTGGATGAGTTCGAATAATTAGCAATAAACACTAAAAACCGAGTGGCTATTAGAAATAGTGCTCGGTTTTTTATTTTATATCAGCACTATAATGATATCCCTAGCGCTATTAATCAGTTAAGGTAATGACATCTGCCGACAGAGTATTGGGCTTTTGCTGTCTGCAAAAATAGACAAAGTGAGAGAAACGATGACAAAACAAATTATGCCAGTAATGATTTCTTGTGAGCCTGCCGCACCATGTTGGGGGGAAGGCGCATTGTTAAGCTCTGGCGATAAAGGGATGACAATTCACCTGAAACATGCCGGTAAACTCTGTGCAGTGCAAAGTGCGGGCCGCAAATTAGATGGTCAAGGCATCCGCAATGTTGCATTGACTGGCGAAGGTTGGGATTTAGAAAAAAGCTGGGCATTTTGGCAAGGTTTTCGTGCACCCAAAGGGGCGAGAACCATTGAATGGCCAGTATTGCCAGAAGATGACCGTAAAGAATTAGAAAACCGTATTCGTACCGTTGATTGGGTGCGTGATGTGATTAACGCACCAGCAGAAGAGCTTGGCCCTGAACAATTGGCTCAACGTGCTATCGATTTACTCTGCACCGTTGGCGCGCAAGATATTAGCTATCGCATTGTAAAAGGTGACGACTTATTAGAGCAAGGCTATACCGGTATTCATACGGTAGGGCGTGGCTCTAGCCGTCCACCGGTATTCTTAGCACTCGATTATAACCCAGGTGCTAACCCAGATGCGCCCGTATTCGCGGCATTAGTGGGTAAAGGAATTACATTCGATTCAGGCGGTTACAGCATCAAGCCATCTTCTTCCATGAACTCCATGAAAGCAGATATGGGCGGTGCCGCAACACTGGCGGGCTCATTAGCATTGGCGATTTCACGCGGCTTGAAAAAACGCGTCAAAATGTTCCTGTGCCTTGCAGACAACATGGTCAGCGGTAATGCATTTAAATTAGGTGATATTATTCGCTACCGTAATGGTAAATCCGTTGAAATCATGAATACGGATGCAGAAGGCCGTTTAGTCCTCGCAGATGGCCTGATTGATGCAAGCAAAGAAAAACCGACACTCATCATTGATGCTGCAACCTTAACAGGTGCAGCCAAAACCGCAGTTGGTGGTGATTACCACAGCGTATTAAGCTTTGATGATAAACTCGTTGCTGACTTAATGAGCGCTTCCGATGTGGAGTTTGAACTGTTCTGGCGCTTGCCATTGGCTGAATTCCACCGCCAACAGTTGCCATCAGGTTTTGCCGATTTAAATAACATTGCAGCACCGTCACACACAGCGGGTGCGAGCACCGCAGCGGCGTTTTTATCTCACTTTGTCGAAAATTACCGTCAAAATTGGGTGCATATTGACTGCTCTGCAACGTACCGTAAATCACCAGTCAGCTTATGGGCTGAAGGCGCGACCGGTATTGGTGTGCGTACATTGGCGAATTTGTTAATCAGTAAAGCAAAATAAATCGCGATTATTGATATCAGGCACGAAGGGGAAACTTTTCGTGCCTATTTTTTTACCTCAACAATTTTTACCTCAACGAAAGTACGCGTATAATAGGCGATTATTTTTCATGGTAGGGGATGAGCATGTCGCAGCAATCGAACAATAATGCTAACCAAGAAACTGAGATCCAATTTACAGAGTTAACAGTGCCGAAAGGTTTCTCTCTAAAATTAAGTGTATTAGACGAAGAACCACAAGCGATTGTTGATGCACTGACTGAGTTCTTTAAGCAACATAAAGTCGTTAGACGGGCTTTTATGGTGTCAGCGCTTGAAAATGAAGAGGGTGACGAAAGCCCTATCTTAATGATTGCATTAGAATTTACGACAGGCGCAGAGAATATCGACACAATTATTCATGAAGCGGGTACATTGGCTTGTGAATATTTAAATGATGATGAATCAATTGATTTTTGTGTGGTTAATGAACATGAAAAAGGCATTAGCCATTTTATTACCCAACATGTTCAGCCATTTTATCAGCGCCGTTTAGGCAGTTTTTTACGAGATACCATCCCAGTAAAAAATACCTAATAAAATTCCGTATTGAGTGGGGGAATTGTATTTTCTCACTCATAAATGGATAATAGATAATTAATTACACTTATATTCCCCTTTCTATTTATAAAATATCCCGCAAATTTACTGTTTTTGCCCCTGATAGTTTTTTCCGTTTTGTCTGATAGGTCTTTTTATAACATTCTGTTAAATTATGTTGATGAATGAAACAAATATCTATCGTTTTCATTTATGCATAATTTAAAGCCATTCTAAATGCATAATGGGTTTTAACCTCCTGTTAGAACCTTAAAAAAACAGCATATTTCTAACTAATTAAAGGGCGGGCGGTAATGAAACAACAATCAAGTTGGGCTTCATTGGCGGGTCTAAAAACGAAAAAGCGTTATATTGCAATCGCATTAGCATCGGTCGTGGCACTATCTGGCTGTGATGACACGGCGAAAGAGCCAACGACTAAAGAAAATAATGTCGCATCGTCGGCAGAAAACCAAACCAAAACCGCACCGGTTGCCGAGCAGAAAAAAGTGGCACCTAAACTTTCCACTGAAGAGCTGATTAAAAAATACGCAGGGAAAGATTTAACGGTATTGGATGCGTCTGAACTGCAACTTGATGGCGCAAGTGCGATGGTCATTACGTTCTCGGTTCCACTACAAGCAAACCAAGATTTTGGGCAGTTTGTGAACCTGATTGATGTGAAATCAGGGAAATTAGATGGTGCTTGGGAACTGTCTGATAACCAAATGGAACTGCGTTTTCGCCATTTACCGCCGTCAAAAGAATTAAACCTCACCATTAACCCGGGTATTAAAGCGGTTAATGAGCGTACCATTTCTGAAACGTTCGATAAAAAATTCACCACGGCGCAAATCATCCCTACTGTCGGCTTTGCAAGTAAAGGTTCTTTGCTGCCAAGTAAAGTGGCGCAGGGCTTACCTGTTATTGCGTTGAATGTTGATAAAGTCGATGTGAATTTCTTCCGTGTGGACGAAAAACAGTTGCCACAATTTTTAGCCCAGTGGCAATATCGCAGTAATTACGAATATTGGTACTCGGAAGAGTTTCTCGATAAGGTCGAACTGGCTTATACCGGGCGTTTTGATTTAAACCCGGATAAAAATACACGCCAAACTGTTTTGTTGCCGCTAAAAGATATCAAAGAACTTCAGCAAGATGGCGTGTACCTCGCGATCATGCAAAAAGCGGGCTCATACAGCTATCAATTCCCAGCGACAGTGTTCACATTGAGTGATATTGGTGTATCGCTGCACAGTTACCAAGACCGTGTGGATATTTTCACTCAATCATTAGCGAAAGGTTCCGCAATTAAAGGCGTTGAACTGCGCATTTTGGATGAAAAAGGCCAACTAGTGACCAAAGGTACCACTGACGGTGACGGTCATGCGCAATTAGATAAACTGGCAGGCGGTAAGTTATTACTGGCAACCCACGATGGGCAAACCAGTATGATTGATTTAACGCAACCTGCGTTAGACCTGTCTGAATTCGATATTTCAGGGCCAGAAGGCTTTGCAAAACAATTCTTTACCTTTGGTCCTCGTGATTTGTATCGCCCGGGCGAATTATTACTCGTGAACGGTTTACTGCGTGATGGTGACGGTAATCCAGTTAAATCACAGCCAGTTAAAGTCGATATTTTGAAAACCGATGGGCAAGTGGTACGCAGCTTTGTTTGGCAACCTGAGGAAAACCAAAATGGGTTATATCAATACCAATTTGAAATTCCAAAAAATGCGGAAACAGGTGGCTGGTCATTACGCTTCGATTTAGGGGACGGTTCTCCTCAGCGTTACTACAAATTCAATGTTGAAGATTTTATGCCAGAGCGTATGGCATTAGAAATCGTTGGCAGTGATGTGCCTCGCTTAACGGATCAATCCGTTGATTTTGATATTCAAGGCCGTTATCTGTATGGCGCACCGGCAGCAAGTAATGAGCTGCAAGGGCAAATACTCCTGAAAGCCAACCGTGAAGCGGTCGCAAAATTACCCGGCTTTGAATTTGGTGCCGTCAACGAAGAAGGCTTGCCACGTAAGTTGGATGAATTTGACTTGACTCTCGATAGTAATGGCGAAACCGTTATTTCTATCCCAAATAGCAATTGGAGTTCAACTCGCTCGCCAATTTCTGCGGTATTACAAGCTAGCTTATTAGAAGCGGGTGGCCGTCCTGTGACGCGCCGTGCGGAACAAGCAATTTGGCCAGCGGAAAAACTGGTGGGTATTCGCCCATTATTTGCGAAAAAAGAAATCTACGATTACCGCACCGACCGCTATGTAAAACGCCATAATGTGGACGAAAATTCACTGGCGGAGTTCGAATTGGTCATGGCGGATGCGGCGGGTAATAAACTAGCTGCTGACAACTTAACCGTGCGTTTAGTGTATGAGCGCCGTGATTATTACTGGAGTTGGTCTGAAAGCGGTGGTTGGTCATCCAATTACGACCAAAAAGATTTAGTGATGGCGAATGAAAATATCGCGATTGCCAAAGACGGTACCGCCAAAGTTTCATTCCCTGTGGATTGGGGCGCGTTCCGCATTGAAGTGCTGAACCCAGAAAACCAGTTAGTCTCTAGCCTGCAATTCTGGGCGGGCTATTCATGGCAAGATAACACGGGCGGAAGCGGTTCTGTACGCCCTGACCAAGTGAAGTTAAGCCTGAATAAACCTGCTTATTTGCCGGGTGAAAAAGCGAAAGTTCGCATTGAATCACCAAAAGCAGGTAAAGGTTACGTCCTACTTGAGTCGAGCAATGGCCCGCTGTGGTGGGAAGAGATTGATGTGCCTGAAAAAGGCTTAGACGTTGAAGTGCCTGTGAATAAAGAGTGGGCACGTCACGACTTATATATCTCAGCCGTTGTCGTTCGCCCGGGTGATGACTCGAAAGAAGCCACCGTTAAACGTGCGGTAGGTGTGCTGCATCTGCCGATTGCAGATGAAAACCGTAAAATTGCCTTAGCATTAACGTCGCCAGGCAAAATGCGTCCAAACCAAGACTTAACGGTGAAAATTAAAGCGACAGCGCAAGATGGCAAGCCACTGCCTGAAAAAGTGAATGTGCTGTTATCTGCGGTGGATACGGGCGTACTGAATATCACTGATTTCAAAACGCCAGATCCATACGACGCGTTCTTTGGTCGTAAGCGCTACAGCGTTGACCAATATGACGTTTATGGCCATCTGATTGAAGGGCAAGGTAAAGTTGCAAACCTGCGCTTTGGTGGTGATAGCGAAGATGCAGCGCTGGAACGTGGTGGTATGAAGCCACTGACTGAAGTGCAAATTATCGCTGAGCAAGCCAAACCTGTCACGCTGGATAAAAATGGGGAAGGGGAAATCTCCCTCGCGATCCCTGATTTTAACGGTGAATTACGTGTGATGGCGCAGGCATGGAATGAAAAAGATTTTGGCCACGCAGACAGCAAAGTGATTGTTGCCGCGCCATTAGTGACGCAGATGTCGATGCCTCGTTTTATGGCGGGTGGGGACAAATCCTATTTTGCCCTCGATCTAACGAACATGACTGACAACACGCAAAACCTGACTGTGAATTTCAAAGCGTCAGGCATGGTGAAGCTAGATGGTGTGACGAGCCGTGAATTAGAGCTGCCAAAAGGTAAGCGCACGACAATCAACTTGCCTGTCAGTGCTGATTATGGCTTTGGTCAAGGTGAAGTATCGATGACCATTAACGGCATGAAGATTGATGGGGAAGCAAACAAGGATTACAGCAATAGCTGGAAAGTGGGTGTCCGTCCTGCACAGCCTGCGGAAACCGTTGCTTTCGCAACAGCAATTGAGCCGGGCACAGTGTGGTCATTGCCAGCCAACCAACTTGCCGCATTGAACCCTGAAACTCTAGAAGGGCAAGTGCTGTTGACTAGCCGTCCACCGTTAGATATTTCTCGTTATATTCGTGAGCTATTTGCGTATCCGTATGGTTGCCTTGAGCAAACAATCAGTGGCTTGTATCCATCCTTGTTCTCGACGCAAGCGGAGCTGAATAAGTTAGGCATTAAAACGCAAACAGATGCGGATCGCCATAAAGCGATTGAAATTGGCATTCCACACTTGTTAAGCATGCAACGCGGTGACGGCGGTTTCTCCTTATGGGATAGAAACGGACGTGAGGAATACTGGTTAACGGCTTATGCCGCAGACTTCTTAAACAAAGCGAACCAGCGTGGTTTTACCGTTCCACAAGACGCGTTGAGCAACGCCAACACGCGTTTATTAAGTTACTTGCAAGATGGTAATCAAATCAATTACCCATACACTGACAACCAGCCAGCAGCGCGCTTTGCGACTCAAGCGTATGCAGGTTTAGTGTTAGCATCACAGCAAAAAGCGCCATTAGGGGCATTGCGCCAGCTGTATAGCCAAAGTAACAATGCAATCAGCGGGTTACCACTGGTTCAGTTAGGGGTAGCATTAAACCTGATGGGGGATAAATCTCGCGGTGAAAGTGCGATTATTGAGGGCTTGAAAAAACAGCGTACCGGTTATAACTATATCGGTGATTACGGTTCAACCATTCGTGATGATGCAATGATTATTGCGCTATTAAACGAATACAATTTGATGCCAAAATCCCGTGACCAAAAACTGCAAACGCTGTCAAATAACCTGACTTCACAACGTTATTTCTCAACGCAAGAAAGCAATGCATTGTTCTTAGCGGGTCGTTTCTACTTGAATGAGTCTGAAGCACCGTGGAAAGCGTTAATTAACGGTCAAGAACCGCCAATGATTTCGGACAAACCGGTTAGCGAGTTCCTAAGTAAAGGCCAAATTCAAAACGGCTATAGTATTGAAAACAGCGGCACAAACACATTGTATACACGCTTGAATGTGGTGGGCTACCCACAACGTTCACCGAAGCCAATGTCGAATGTGCTGGGAATTCAACGCAGCTACTTTGATATGAAAGGTAACCGTATTTCACTGGATAGATTAAGAAGTGGTGAAATGGTGGTGGTGAAACTGGAAGTTCAAGCGTCACAAAGCGTGCCAGATGCGCTGGTGGTGGATTTACTACCTGCGGGCTTAGAGCTGGAAAACCAGAATTTAGCCAATAGCAGCGCGAATTTAAGTGAGTCTGCGCCGAACTTACAAGAACTGATTGATGACATGCAACAATCGCAAATTCGTCATATGGAATACCGTGACGACCGCTTTGTGGCTGCCGTTGAAGTTCAGCAGTATCGCCCAACAACCTTGGTTTACTTAGCGCGTGCCGTGACACCGGGTGTGTATAGCATCCCTGTCCCACAAGTTGAGTCAATGTATGTCCCTGATTGGCGTGCAACAGGCTACTCAGAAGGCCAAGTGGAAATCGTTCGCTAGTTATCACTTTAAGCCCTTATATTGAGTAACATAAGGGCTGAGCTTGTTGACAAAGCGGGGTAAAAGCGTAGTTTTTCCCGCTTTGTGTTATCAGTCGAAAATCAATGAATTGATTTTCCTCGTTTATTTTCAAAATCTATCAGATGGCTGAAAAATCGATTAGGTTTGCCGGCCATCTGAGCCCTTACATTGTGTAATATAAGGGCATTTTTTTACTTCTTTTTCGGTACCCCCATCAATGAAAAAATGGTTACGTCGCACAGGCATTACGTTCGTGTCTCTGGTCATTTTGCTGCCGTTGTTATTTTTCGTGGCAGACAAAATTTGGCCTTTGCCAATCAAACAGATAGAAATGGCACGAACCGTTGTGGCCGCTGATGGTACACCACTGTGGCGCTTTGCGGATAAAGACGGGATTTGGCGTTTTCCCGTCAAAATTGATGAGGTTTCTCCGGATTTTATCGAAGCGTTATTAACCTATGAAGACCGCCATTTTTACCAACACCCCGGTGTGAATCCATTTTCATTAGTGCGTGCGGCAGGGCAGTTTGTGAGCTCAGGGCGCATTGTATCGGGTGGCAGCACTATTTCCATGCAAGTGGCGCGGCTTATCGACCCTCATGAACGTACATTGGGTGGTAAACTAAAGCAGCTGTGGCGAACGGCGCAGTTGGAATATCATTATTCGAAAGATGATATTCTCGAAATGTATTTAAACCGTGCGCCTTACGGGGGCACGATAGAAGGTATTGGAGCCGCAAGCTGGGTGTATTTGAATAAATCCCCTGCCAAGCTCACTGCCAGTGAGGCCGCGTTATTTGCGGTGCTCCCTCAAGCCCCAAGTCGTTTGCGGCCAGACCGTTACCCAGAGCGCGCACAAGCCGCGCGGGATAAAGTACTGGATAGGCTTGAAGAGTACCAAGTGTGGAGTCACGAAAAAGTGGCGGATATCAAGCAAGAGCAAATTTGGCTCGCACCACGTAAAAACCCACACTCGGCGCCGTTATTGGCTCGACGAGTTACCAAAGACGCTCAAGAGTCGATTATTGAAACCACGATTGATGCCAGTTTGCAAAGCCAACTTGAAGACATGGCGATGAACTGGAAAAACCAGCTTCCCAAGCAAACTTCCTTGGGGATTTTAGTGGTCGATCATTCCGATATGGCGGTAAAAGCTTATATCGGCTCCATTGATTTTCAAGATGACAGCCGTTTTGGCCATGTGGATATGATCAGCGCATGGCGTTCTCCAGGCTCGACGTTAAAACCGTTTTTATATGCGTTAGCGATGGACGACGGGTTGATCCACGCCGAATCATTGTTACAAGACGTGCCTCGGCGCTTTAATGATTATCGACCGGGTAACTTCGATAGCGGTTTTAATGGTCCTGTGAGCGTGAGTGATGCACTCGTGCGCTCGCTAAATTTGCCCGTAGTGCAACTATTAGATGTGTATGGTAGTAAGCGTTTTACCGCACAATTGCGTAACGTGGGTACGGAATTACGCTTCCCTGTAGGTAGCGAGCCGAATTTATCGTTGATTTTAGGTGGTACAGCAACGCGAATGGAAGATTTAGTGTCGGCTTACAGTGCATTTGCCCGTAAAGGTAATGTGTCGCCACTGCGTTTTAAACCAACGGATGAAATTCGCGATAGGGCGTTAATGTCACCGGGAGCGGCTTGGATTGTCCGTCGTATTATGGGCGGGGAGGCACGACCTGTCCCAGAGGCCAATTTATCAGGGCAACTGAACTTGGCTTGGAAAACAGGTACAAGTTATGGTTATAGAGATGCATGGGCGATTGGTGTTAATCCGCGTTATACCATTGGGGTTTGGGTTGGACGGCCTGATGCCACGCCAGTCGCAGGGCAATTAGGTGTTGCAACGGCAATCCCAATTATGAACCAAGTCAATGGCATGTTATTAAGCCGAATTTACCTCTCCCACGAAACACTACCAAAAGACAACAAACCAGCGAGTGTGAGCCAAGCGGTGATTTGCTGGCCGGGGGGGACTGCATTATTGAAAAATGATAGCAACTGCCGTCAGCGGCGTTTAAGTTGGGTTTTGGATAACACTATCCCACCAACATTAATGGCGCGTGATCAAGAGTCGTTATTGGGGTTGAGGCAAAAAATTTGGGTCAATGACCAAGGTTTACAAGTCGCCGCGGATTGCCCGAATGCCCAAGAAAAAGAGGTGCATCTGTGGCCAATTACAGTTGAGTCTTGGCTACCATCAAGCGAAAAACGGGAAAGCCGGCTACCAAAAGCGGATTTAAGCTGCCCGCCATTGAAATTAGAAATGCCGCCATTATTGATTTCGGGTGTGCGTGATGGGGAAGTTTTACAGCGTTTGCCGGGGAAAACTAGCTTGGATTTGCGCTTAGTTACGCAGGGAGGGCAAGGGCAGAAGTGGTGGTTCTTAAATGGCGAACAAGTGAACTCCACTGAGCAAAATGGCTCTATTTTGCTCACGCTCGAAAAAAGCGGCAACTACCAAATATCTGTTTTAGATTTAAGCGGGCAAGTCACTGCGCTAAACTTTAGAGTTAAGTAACAGAGGAAAAACGTGACTTACCCGAAAAAATAGTGTTTTTTGCTATAAAAACTTTAACAAAATGTTGTTGTGACTGTAGGAAATTGTAATCAGAGCCCCTATAATCATCGCCTTATTTTTCTTTTTCCTAGGTGCGCTGATTTTTAGAGGCAAAAACCCTAATATCCGAATTAGAAATAATATAAAAAACTACAACATGCCCCTATTTTACGTTCTTGCATCCTAACTTACAGGGAAGAGCAAAGAATAAAGGCCTAATAAATCGCTAAGAGGTTATTTATGACTGTTCAACGTACATTTTCTATTATCAAACCAAACGCTGTGAAGAAAAACGTGATTGGTGCTATCTACAACCGTTTCGAAAGCGCGGGTTTCTCAATCATTGCTGCTAAAATGATGCATTTAACGCGTGAACAAGCTGAAGGCTTCTACGCTGAACACAAAGGCCGTCCTTTCTTTGATGGTCTGGTTGAATTCATGACTTCTGGCCCAATCATGCTGCAAGTGTTAGAAGGCGAAAACGCAATTCAACGTCACCGTGACCTGATGGGCGCAACTAACCCAGATAACGCATTAGCGGGTACTTTACGTGCTGACTACGCAGACAGCTTCACAGAAAACGCAACTCACGGTTCAGATTCTGAAGAATCAGCTGCACGTGAAATCGCGTATTTCTTCACTGCTGACGAAATCTGCCCACGTTAATAAACTCAACATCAAAGTGCATTAGCATTATTGTTGTAAAGTTTGTACAATGCCACGCCCTGCTATAATTAGCAGGGCGCTTATATTTTTAAGACTACCAAAATCTACGTCGTGCTGAATTCAGCACTGCCGAAAGTGTAACAACGAGGCAATACACATGTCCGATATGACGACTGATGCACAATGTGCAACATCTTCCGCTATTTCTGTCACCCCAGAAAAAACGAATCAAAAAATTAACTTACTCGATTTAAATCGCAAGCAAATGCGTGAATTTTTTGCGCAAATGGGCGAAAAACCATTTCGTGCCGATCAGGTGATGAAATGGATTTATCACTACTGCTACGATGATTTCGAGCAAATGACGGATATCAATAAAGTCCTTCGTGCCAAGTTGCAAGAAGTGGCTGAAATCCGCGCCCCTGAAGTGGCTGATGAACAACGTTCATCGGATGGGACCATTAAATGGGCTATCAAAGTTGGCGACCAACTGGTTGAAACGGTATACATCCCAGAGGCTGACCGTGCAACATTGTGCGTTTCATCCCAAGTGGGTTGTGCGCTGGAGTGTAAGTTCTGTTCAACAGCGCAACAAGGTTTCAACCGTAATCTGCGTGTTTCGGAAATTATCGGCCAAGTTTGGCGTGCCGCAAAAATTATTGGTTCACTAAAATCCAGCGGACGTCGTCCAATTACTAACGTTGTTATGATGGGAATGGGTGAGCCATTACTCAATTTAAACAATGTGGTGCCTGCGATGGAAATTATGTTGGATGATTTCGGTTTTGGTCTATCAAAACGCCGTGTCACGATTTCAACCTCAGGTGTTGTACCTGCGTTGGATAAACTCGGTGATATGATTGATGTGGCATTAGCGATTTCACTTCATGCACCAACGGATGATATTCGTGATGATATTGTTCCAATCAATAAGAAATACAATATCGAAACCTTCCTCAATAGTGTGAATCGCTACCTGACAAAATCGAATGCGAATGCAGGGCGCGTTACCGTTGAGTACGTGATGCTTGACCATGTGAATGACAGCGTAGAACAAGCGCACCAATTGGCTGAATGCTTGAAAAACACACCAAGTAAAATTAACTTGATCCCATGGAACCCGTTCCCAGGTGCACCATATGGTCGAAGTTCGAACAGTCGTATCGATCGTTTCTCTAAAGTATTGATGGAATACGGGTTTACGACTATAGTTCGTAAGACTCGTGGTGATGATATCGACGCAGCATGCGGCCAATTAGCTGGCGATGTGATCGATAGAACCAAGCGAACGTTGAAAAAACGCTTAGCAGGGGAACCTATCCAAGTAAAATCAGTCTGATTTATAGATATTATCCAATCAGTGAGTTAGGTAATGTTTCAAGGCGTTTTTACGTTAGGCAAAACGCCTTTGTTCACCTACAATAGTTAAAGCAATAAGATAAATTTAATTGTTGTTTCAAAACTATGATAAATTCTGACGAATAAAGCTTATGAATGTTTGCTTTATATTTTTTTAACTTGGAAATAGTGTTGCCAGCAAATGACTATCGAAAATAATACCGAACAAACTAGTGTCACTGTAGGAAAATTATTGGCGCAGGCACGTGAGCGCATGGGGCTAACGCAAGATGTTGTTGCGGAACGATTATGCCTTAAAATCAGTACGGTAAAAGAGATAGAAGAAGATATTGCTCCTGCTGGTGTTGAGCCCACATTTTTACGCGGCTACATCCGTTTATATGCACGCATGGTCGGTGTGCCAGAAAGTGACATTAAGGCATTCATGAAAGTGGAAGAGGCTGTTCCGCTGGCTAAAGTGTCGCCAATGCAAAGTTACTCGCTGGGTAAGAAACGCAAAAAACGCGAAGGTTGGTTAATGAAACTAACGTGGTTAATTGTGATTATCTTGATAGCTATGGTGGGTATTTGGTGGTGGCAAGACCATAACGCGCAAAAAGACGAATTAGTTTCGATGGCGAATCAAAGTGATTTGATTTTGTCTCAACAAGATAACAACACAAATCCTGTTGAATTACCGACCCCAATTGATGACTCTTCCATCACAGTGGGAACAGCGACACTGGAAAATACGCCAGAAACATTGGCACCAGAAGGCGCTGTATCAAATACCGCTTCTGAACAAGCGAGTGTGAGAACCATTCCATTACCGAATGCACCTCAATCAGCTGTTTCACAAGATAGAACGCAAAATACACAAACAGAAGAGCCTGCACCAGTTAGTAGTCGTGCTTTAGTCCTGAATTTTACAGGGCAGTGCTGGTTAGAAGTTCGTGATGCGAACAATAAAATTTTGTTTAGTGGTGCGAAAAATAATGGCGATAAACTGGAGCTCGATGGCACAGCGCCTTACCGTTTGAACATCGGTGCGCCAGCTAACGTGACTGTGCAATTCCAAGGAAATCCAGTTGATTTAAGCCGTTTTATTAAGGCGAAACGTCCTGCGAAATTTAAACTGCCAGAAGCTTAAAAATAAATTGTAAAGAAGAAGCAAACTATATCCGAAAACATCTTTTTTGATAGGTTATAGTTTGCTTTCTTGTGTATAGTGGAACGCATAGAAGCAATCGTTAATACTATACCACGGTAACAAAGAGCACATGGACGTTCGGAGAATTAAAGAAAAATGCATAACGAATCACCGATAAAAAGACGCAAATCCACCCGTATCAATGTAGGTAGCGTGCCAATAGGCGACGGTGCCCCTATCGCTGTTCAGTCGATGACTAACACCCGCACTACTGATGTCGAAGCCACTGTCCGCCAAATCAAAGCCCTCGAGCGTGTTGGGGCTGATATTGTGCGTGTTTCTGTTCCGACGATGGATGCTGCGGAAGCCTTTAAACTGATTAAACAGCAAGTTAACTTGCCATTAGTTGCAGACATTCACTTTGACTATCGCATCGCGTTGAAAGTGGCTGAGTATGGTGTGGATTGCTTGCGGATTAACCCAGGCAATATTGGTAGTGAAGAACGCATTCGCCAAGTGGTTGATTGTGCACGTCATTATGGCATACCTATTCGTATAGGGGTGAATGGCGGCTCTCTGGAAAAAGATATTCAAGAAAAGTATCGTGAGCCAACGCCTGAGGCGTTAGTGGAATCGGCGATGCGCCATGTGGATATTTTGGATAGATTGAACTTTGATCAATTTAAAGTCAGTGTTAAAGCCTCTGACGTATTTTTAGCCGTCGGTTCGTACCGTTTGTTGGCAAATAAAATCGACCAACCGCTGCATTTAGGGATCACCGAAGCAGGTGGTGCGCGTGCGGGTTCCGTTAAATCTGCTATCGGCCTTGGCATGTTACTGTCTGAAGGTATTGGTGATACCTTGCGTATCTCGTTAGCGGCTGACCCTGTTGAAGAAATTAAAGTTGGGTTTGATATCCTCAAGTCACTGCGTATTCGTTCTCGAGGGATTAACTTCATTGCGTGCCCAACCTGTTCACGCCAAGAGTTTGATGTGATTGGCACAGTGAATGAACTTGAGCAGCGTTTAGAAGACCTGATTACGCCAATGGATGTCTCGATTATTGGCTGTGTGGTCAATGGCCCTGGTGAAGCCGAAGTCTCAACGTTAGGCGTTGCGGGTGCTAAAACCAAAAGCGGTTTTTATGAAGACGGCAAGCGCCAAAAAGAACGTTTTGATAATGATAAAATTATCGACCAGTTAGAAGCGAAAATTCGCGCTAAAGCGGCCATGATGGACGAAAGCAACCGAATTGAGATTAATTTAAAAAACTAGGTTTGCTCATATAATTTCAAGCTGCATCGTTATCTGTTGTAGCTTGAATTTTTAGTGCACAATTCAAATTATTATCTGTGTTTGTGTTTTAAATCGGTCAAGGACTGCGCAAATCAACGGATAAATCTCGATTCGTATCAGGATTTGCTGTTTGTTGATTGAACCTGATGATATTTCGCTCTTATAATCAAACTAATGTAATTCTGAAAATAGAGAAAGAACGTGGGAAAAAATATCCAAGCCATTCGCGGCATGAATGATTACTTGCCAGCTGACACACGTGTATGGCAGAAAATCGAAGCAACATTAAAAAATATTTTACAGGGTTATGGTTTTAGTGAGATTCGTACCCCGATTGTAGAGCAGACCCCGCTATTTCGCAGAGCGATTGGTGAAGTGACGGACGTTGTTGAAAAAGAAATGTATACCTTCAACGACCGTAACGAAGAAAGTCTGACATTACGCCCTGAAAATACCGCGGGTTGTGTCCGTGCGGGTATTGAGCATGGCCTGCTGTACAATCAGGAACAGCGTTTATGGTATTTAGGGCCTATGTTCCGTTATGAGCGCCCACAAAAAGGCCGCTACCGCCAATTCCACCAACTAGGTGCTGAAGTGTTTGGTTTAGCGGGTCCAGATATCGACGCTGAAGTTATTCTGATGACTGCGCGCTGGTGGAAAGCGTTAGGAATTAGCGAACATGTCACCCTAGAGCTGAACTCCATTGGTTCTTTAGAGGCGCGTGCCAATTACCGCGAAGCACTGGTGGCATTCTTAGAACAACACAAAGACAAGTTGGATGAAGACTGCAAACGCCGCATGTACAGTAATCCATTACGCGTATTGGATTCTAAAAATCAAGATGTTCAAACTTTATTGAACGACGCGCCGGAACTGTTTGACTACCTAGATGTCGAATCACGTGAGCACTTTGATGGCTTGTGCAAACTATTGGATAATGCGGGGGTTAAATACCGCGTTAACCAGCGTTTAGTCCGTGGTCTTGACTACTATAATCGCACTGTTTTTGAGTGGGTAACGACAGCCTTAGGTTCACAAGGAACGGTGTGTGCTGGTGGTCGCTATGATGGCTTAGTTGAACAACTGGGTGGTCGTGGAACGCCTGCGGTTGGCTTTGCAATGGGTATGGAGCGCATGGTGTTATTAGTGCAGGAAGTGAACCCTGAGTTTACAGCTGACACTTCAGTTGCTGATGTTTATTTGGCCTCTTTTGGTGATAACAGCCAACAAGCCGCGCTTTTGGTTGCAGAAAAAGTGCGTGACGAATTACCAACATTGCGGTTAATGACTAACCACGGTGGCGGAAACTTCAAGAAACAGTTAGCAAGAGCCGATAAACAAGGCGCTAAAATTGCCCTGATCTTGGGGGAAGATGAAATTAATAATAGCCAGGTTACCCTAAAAGATTTACGTACTGGCGCGCAAGAAACCATTTCACAGCAACTAATGGCATCACGTATCACTGAGCTGTTAGGTTAAGGAGAGACAAGTGGAAGTCTATACAAACGAAAATGATCAAGTTGACGCGATTAAACGCTTTTTCGCGAATTATGGCGCGCCATTAGTCATTGGTCTCGTCATTGGTGTGGGTGGGGTATTCGGTTGGAACTATTGGCAGTCTCATAAAGTCAATGTTCTACAAGAAAGTGCGCAAAAATATGAAACCATCAACACCCAATTACGCTCAGGTTCAGAGCAGGGTGTTATTGCTGCACAAAAATTTGCGGCTGAAACGGATGATGTTTACAGTGCCATGATGGGGCTGGAGCTCGCACAAATCGCAGTGGATAAAGGTGATTTGGCAAATGCACAAACAGCATTAAGCAACGCGCTAGCAAAAGCGAAAACGGTTGACATGCAAGACCTTATCAATCTACGTTTAGCGCGAGTGCAACTTGCACAAGGCAACGCTGATGCCGCAATCGCTTCTGTAGCGAACATTAAAGGTAAGTCATGGCAAGCGACGGCACAGGATGTTCGTGGTGATGCCTTACTCCATAAGGGCGATAAAGCTGGTGCAAAAGCGGCTTACGCACAGGGGTTAGAAAGTGAAGGTTCTCAATCTCTTAGAGGTATTTTGACTCTGAAATTGAACAACGTATCTAATTCATAAGAAGAAAGGAAACGACAAACATGCAGTTGCGCAAAACTCTTTTGATAGGCCTCGTCGCTTCAGCTTTACTTGCCGGTTGTTCCAGCGAAACTGATTCTATCATTATGGCGCCACTTCCACAGGTTGAGAATCAATTTACCCCATCAATTGTTTGGGATAAATCTGTTGGTAATGGCGTTGAACAATTTTACTCTGAATTAGCGCCTGTTTGGGATGGTTCAGCAGTCTATGCGGCTGATCGTAAAGGTTTAGTGAAAGCATTAGAGCTCGATAGCGGTAAAGAAATTTGGTCTGTTGATCTCTCTAAGCGTACTGGCTTCCTTTCTGCTAATTTGTCTGCGCTACTGTCTGGTGGTTTAACCGTTGATGGTGATAAAATCTTTATTGGTACAGAACGTGGTACAGTGATTGCGTTGAACAAAGACGATGGACAAGTTGTTTGGGATGTGGAAGTTGCTGGTGAAGCACTGTCTAAACCAACGGTTAGCAATGACTTAGTGATGATTCATACCAGCAATGGTCAGTTGCAGGCGTTAGATGTTAACAGCGGTGAAATCAAATGGACCGTGAACATGGATACGCCATCACTGTCTTTACGTGGTGAGTCAGCGCCAGCGGTCGCCTTTGGTGCCGCAATCGTCGGTGGTGATAACGGCCGTGTGAGTGCGGTATTATTATCCCAAGGCCAACTAATTTGGCAGCAACGTATTTCACAAGTGACTAGCTCCACTGAAATCGGTCGTTTGAATGATGTCGATATGTCACCAATCATTGACGATGGCAAAGTGTATGCGATTGCATACAACGGCACATTAGCTGCGTTAGATATGCGCTCAGGGCAAATTCTGTGGAAACGCGAATTAGGCTCAGTAAACAACATGGTTTTATCCGGTGAAAACTTATATCTGGTAGACCAAAATGACCGCGTGCTATCTGTGCGTAAAAGTGATGGCGTGACTCTGTGGACGCAAGAAGAGCTATTAAACCGTGGGTTATCTGCACCAGAAATGTATAATGGCTACCTTGTTGTTGGTGATAAAGAAGGTTATTTACACTGGTTGGATATGAACACTGGTGGCTTTGTTGCACAAAACAAATTGAATAGCTCCGGTATTCATGCACGTCCAGTTGTGGCGAGTGATAAGCTCATGGTTCAGGCGAAAAACGGAACAGTTTATCTGTTAACACGTTAATTTCCTGACAAACCGCCATTTTACCGATAAAATAAACGGTTCCTGATAACAGGAGCCGTTTCGTTTTTTTGTTTTCTGAGTTTAAGCCTCAGAATTCCTTAGTTAATTAAAGTTGTGAGGCATCTAAGAATGATACCCGTCGTAGCGCTGGTAGGGCGTCCAAACGTAGGAAAATCCACGTTATTTAACCGTTTAACCCGTACCCGTGACGCATTAGTAGCGGACTTTCCCGGTCTGACTCGTGACCGTAAATATGGGCGTGCTGAAGTTGAAGGGCATGAATTCATTATTATCGACACGGGTGGTATCGATGGGACTGAAGAAGGTGTGGAAACACACATGGCAGCACAGTCCTTACAAGCGATTGAAGAAGCAGACATCGTACTCTTTATGGTTGATGCGCGCTCAGGCTTAATGCCTGCGGATGAAGGCATCGCTAAACACTTACGTAGCCGTAAGAAAAAAACCTATTTAGTTGCCAACAAAACTGATGGTATTGATGTTACCACAGCAATTGGTGATTTCTATTCCCTTGGTCTAGGTGAAATTCATCCTATCGCCGCCTCCCACGGTCGTGGCGTCACTCAATTAATTGAACAATCATTGAAACCATTTGTTGGTGAAGATGAAGAAGAAGTTGAGTTAACGGAAGAAGAAGAAAATGCGGCATATTGGGCTGAGTTAGAGGCCGAAGGTGAGCTTGCTGAGGACGAAGTAGATGATTTTGACCCAACAACGCTACCGATTAAATTAGCGATTGTTGGTCGCCCTAACGTGGGTAAATCAACATTAACAAACCGTATTTTAGGTGAAGAGCGTGTGGTTGTATTTGACATGCCAGGCACCACCCGTGACAGTATCTATATTCCAATGGAACGTGATGAGCGTGAATATATTCTTATTGATACGGCAGGGGTGCGCAAGCGCGGTAAAGTTACTGAAACGGTTGAAAAATTCTCTGTCATCAAAACGTTGCAAGCTATTGAAGATGCTAACGTAGTTTTATTAGTTATCGATGCACGTGAAGGCATTTCTGACCAAGACTTATCTTTGCTGGGCTTTATCTTGAATGCGGGGCGTTCATTGGTCATTGCGGTCAATAAATGGGATGGTATGAAGCCAGAAGATCGCGAACACGTCAAAGACATGCTTGAGCTACGTCTTGGTTTTGTGGATTTTGCGCGCATTCACTTTATTTCTGCGCTACATGGTAGCGGTGTGGGCAATTTATTTGAATCTGTTCAAGAAGCCTATGAATCTGCAACACGTCGTGTTGGTACGGCATTGCTGACCCGTATTATGAAAATGGCTGAAGATGAGCACCAACCACCGTTGATCCGTGGCCGTCGCGTGAAAATGAAATATGCGCACGCAGGGGGGCATAACCCACCGATTGTGGTGATCCACGGTAACCAAGTGTCTGATTTACCAGATAGCTATAAACGTTACTTGATGAACTATTTCCGCCGTTCATTACAAGTAATGGGAACACCAATCCGTATTCTGTTTAAAGAGGGTGAAAACCCGTATGCGGATAAGAAAAACAAGCTGACAGCAACACAGTTACGTAAGCGTAAGCGTTTGATGCAGCATTTGAAAAAACGTTAGTCTGTCATTAAGGTACTTTAGCCTTAACAGACGTTAAAGCCGTAACATATCAAGCTGTTACGGCTTTTTGTTATATGATATTTTGACAATTTTAGTGATTCAAGTGCAAATCCGTGTGGCCAATAACTCATAATAATGGTGTCGGCGGGGCATAACTGATTGAGGGAATTTATGGATACTCGTTCTTCTACACGTCTTAACAAATATATTAGCGAAAGTGGTATTTGCTCAAGGCGCGAAGCCGACCGTTATATTGAACAAGGTAATGTGTTTATCAACGGGAAACGAGCAGGCATCGGTGACCAAGTTTTTGCAGGTGATGTGGTCAAAGTAAATGGCCAACTGATTGAAGAGCGCAATGAAGATGACTTAATTCTTATTGCCCTCAATAAACCCGTGGGGATCGTCAGTACGACAGAAAGTGGTGAGAAAGATAATATTGTTGACTATGTGAATCACAGTACACGCATATTCCCGATTGGGCGGTTAGATAAAGACTCACAAGGGCTGATTTTTTTAACCAATCACGGGGATCTGGTCAATAAAATTCTGCGTGCAGGCAACTCCCATGAGAAAGAGTACCTTGTGACGGTAAATAAACTCGTTACCGATGAGTTTATCCGTGGCATGGGCGCAGGTGTTCCTATACTTGGCACAATGACCAAAAAATGTAAGGTCAAAAAAGAAGCGCCATTTGTTTTTCGCATTACCCTTGTGCAAGGGCTTAACCGTCAAATCCGCCGTATGTGTGAACACTTTGGTTTTGAGGTGACTAAGCTTGAACGTATTCGTATTATGAATGTGGGATTGGCAGGGATACCTGTTGGTGAGTGGCGAGATTTAACTGACGATGAGCTTATCGATCTATTTGAACTGATGGAAAAATCAGAATCGGATATTAAGCCGAAAAAACCACAAAAGGCACAGGCAAGCAGTAATAGTGGTAATGGTACGAAGCAAAATACAGGAAGTAAGCCAAAAGCGAAACCTGAAAACCCTACACGTAAAAAATTTACACAACCGGGTCGTAAAAAGAAAAAACGTTAACGTGTGGGTTTAGTTAAAATTTTACTGCAATATAAGGCTGAGTGATTGGGCATTTACCGTGCTTAAACATCGGCCTTTTTTATATAAAAACTAAAAAACGATTGGATAATCAATTACATTTTAATGTATTGGTTTGTCGTGAACAATTAAGGTTTATCGAGTACCAGCCCAACATCTTCCCAGCTTTTTTGTGTTTGTAAGGCCACTTTTTCCCCAAATAGTTTACGTGCATTATTCACTGTTGCGGTTGCAAACTGTTTGAAGTTAGATTTTGATGTAATTTCAGGATCGGAAACCGCAGCAATCCATATTTTCCCAGCAACATCCCAAGTATTGCCGCCTAATTCAGTTGCCAACAAGTAGAATGCCCGATTTGGAATACCTGAATTGATATGAACACCACCGTTATCAATAGTATAAGGTAGATCTTTATACTCTTGCATATGAGCAACTTGTGGGTCTTTATTGTATTTTGAAAAATAATATGCGCTACCTGGTTTAGACATAGAACGCAGGGCAGGGGCTTTCACTTTATCAATAAAAAGGTTTTCACCGAGTAACCAATTGGATGTGCTAGCACTTTCATTGTTGACATATTGCTTGACCATGATGCCGATAACGTCAGCAACAGATTCATTTAATGCACCAGATTGAAATATATAGTTAAAATTAGCTTCCGAACTAATGTAGCCGTGGGCGAGTTCGTGCGCGATTATGTCAATATCATTGTAGAATGGACCAAAAGTTTTTCCATCTCCATCCCCAAAGAAAATAGCTTGAGAATCCCAGAAAGCATTGGCGTAGTTTGTTCCAAAATGAATAATCGCATTGATATTAGCAGCACAGCCAAACATTTGACCAATATTTAATTTATCCTTAAAAAATGTTCGAATAGTCCCAATTGAATCAAAAACATGACCTGCAGGTTTTGATGGGGCTTTTGCATCTCCTTCACTCATCACAACTTTATAGTCATCATAGAGCATGTGTTCATCATCAGACAGTTCATCAAGTTGGCAAATAGGAAGTTCAGAATGCTGATGGTTGGAGTGTGCAACAAGTTGTTGAGCATCGCGAATAACGCGATTATAGCTGTTATCAGCATTAACCTCACAGCGAGAAAGCAAGTTACGTTGGCGCTGGACTTCTTCATCGGTATAGATACGGCTCATCATATCATTGATATGTATCAGTGTAGATTTAAGCTCAGTCGAATCATTTTCAGTAATAAGATTAGAAACTAAACATGGGGATAATAATGAACGAGCAAGGATATGATTCATGATAATAACTCCATTTCAATTGAGTGAGATGGAATCATAATCGGTTATGTTATGATTGTAACTATCTGATATTTAAGGAATTAAATTAATGACTGTTGCATTTTATTAGAAAGGTAAAAAACTATTTTTTCTACCTTTCTCTATAAGCGCATATTATTAATTAAGGTGATAACCACTCTTTACCTGGAATTAAAAAGTCGGTATAGAGTTTTTCTTCGGGGCTATTTGGCTCAGGATGATAGTCATATTCCCAGCGAACAAGGGGGGGCATTGACATTAAAATCGACTCGGTTCGACCACCACTTTGCAGACCAAATAATGTACCTCTATCCCAAACAAGATTAAATTCGACATAGCGGCCACGACGATATAACTGAAACTGTCTTTCTCGTTCACTCCATAAATAGTCACGGCGTTTTTCAACAATCGGGACATAAGCGTGTAAAAAACCATTACCGACAGCTTGGGTAAAGTTAAAACAGTTATCGAAACCACCTTGATTGAGGTCGTCATAGAACAAACCGCCAACGCCACGAGGCTCATTTCTATGCTTTAAAAAGAAGTATTCATCACACCAATTTTTGTATTTTGGATAAATATCCTCACCAAAAGGAAGGCATAAGTCGCGTGCAACCGTATGCCAATGAATAACATCCTCAGTGAAACCATAATATGGCGTTAAATCAAACCCGCCGCCAAACCACCAAACGGGGGTTTCTCCCGCTTTTTCGGCTATAAAAAAGCGCACATTAGCATGAGTCGTTGGGATATACGGATTTAAGGGATGAATAACAAGTGAAACGCCCATCGCTTGGTAACTACGACCAGCCAGTTCAGGTCGGTGTGCAGATGCAGAGGCTGGCAGTTGTGCACCTTTTATGTGCGAAAAATTAACACCTGCCTGTTCGAAGAGGGTGCCATTTGTTAAAACACGGCTACGGCCACCACCACCTTCAGCGCGCTCCCACGTTTGTTCTAGAAAAGTTTCCTTACCATCTAGTTCAGTAATTTTTTTGCAAATTGACTCTTGCAAGCTTTGCAAATAGGCTTTTACACGATCAATATCAGGGTAATTCATTGTTTTCTAATAAAACCAAAGGGAAAAAATTATGGTTAAAGTATACCCCTTTAAGGTAAAAAAGGCATATTGAATATTGATTGTGTTGTAAAACCAGTGATAATGGCAGGAAGATTAGTTTAAACGGGCAAATGTTATGGAAATACGGATCTTCCGCCAAGGTGATTATGAAGAGGTGCTGACATTATGGGAGCGCTGTTCCCTTAATGAATTCTCAGGTGACCCTGAGCTAGACATCGAACGTAAATTACAATGTGGTGCAGACTTGTTTTTAGTTGCTGAAGTAACTGGGGAAGTTGTTGGCACTATTATGGGCGGTTATGATGGGATCCGTGGCACCGCCGTTTACCTTGCTGTACACCCTGATTACCGCGGGCGTGGCATCGCAAATGCGTTAGTGAGCCGCCTTGAAAAGAAATTGATTGCCCGTGGATGTGGCAGGATAGAATTATTAGTTAGCGAAGAATCTGATGCCGCTATCTATATGTTTGAAAAAATGCAGTATGAAGAAGAACAGCCTGAGCGTTTTATTTACTCGAAAAAATTAACCCACGAAACGGATTTCTAAGTTAATTGCTATTTGTTGCTTCATTGATTTGAATGTTTCGGCAAATAGATTGTCACAATATGCATTATGCGACGAATTAAAGAGGATGATATGTCCCAACATGCAAATCTCAATGGCCAAACATGGCTAGCCCCGGCATTAAAAGTTTCCCTTTTAGGCTCGATATTAATGTTATCTGGTTGTGCGGGGTTCAAAGCTTTTTCGCCATCAACGTGGTTTAGTAGCCCATTAATGGTGTCCAGCTCAGGCCTTGGCCAAGTGACTAATTTTACCCCCATGCAGGCGGATGCTGTTAAAGAACAACTGAATAACCGTTATGCCATTCGTAATGGGATGCAATTGGAAAATGGCGAGGTCGTCACGATTTTCCAAGGTATGGATGACGATAAAGTTAAAGTTGAAATTATTGGCCCTGAGCATGGTTATGTCTCACGAATTGTGGTGAGTGACCCGAATGTTGTGACGGAATGGGGGCCAAAAATCGGTACACCATTTAGTGACATTTATGAAAAAGCCTTTGGTGTCTGTGGGTTAGGTGAGCGCATTGATAATGTCCCTACTGTGGAATGCAATTCACCACAATCTAGCCAAGTGGTGTATCGCTTTACAGGTAAGTGGCAAGGCCCTGAAGATTTAATGCCATCAGATAACGACCTAAAAGAGTGGGAAATCTCTCAAATTCTTTGGCATAAATAAGTATTTTTCTAAAAATACCGTAAGTAGTTAAATCATTTACGGTATTTTTTTATCTCTCCAATATTTTTTCTATTAAGTTTCTTAAAGAAATTTCCCCTTTGTTAAATTTTCTTTCTTATAATAGAGAGCGAAACCTATAAAGCCTTGCGTTAAAACAAGGTGAAGAACATGACGATAGGGTACGATAGTGATATCGTCCTAGATAATAGATAGGTTAGATAACATATTCATTTTACGAGGTTTACCGTATGTCTCATTCTCAAAGTGGTATTTTGAAAGAACATAGTCGTTTCGGTATTTTTATTGAAGCATTGGTGCAAGAAGGTTCGCTGGATGAGGTGAAAGCAGGTTGCAAAAACTTTGTCGATGCTTTAACAAAATTACAGGCGCAATACCCAGATGACCGCCTAGGGGCCGTGATTGCATTTGGTTCTGATACGTGGAAGCAAATGGGGCGTGCAGACAGTGCACCTGAATTAAAGCCATTTAGAGCGTTAGGTAAAGGGCTAGCACCTGCAACTCAGCGCGATATGTTCATTCATATTCAGTCTTTACGCCATGATATTAACTTCTCATTAGCGCAAGCGGCACTAAAAGCATTCGGTAAGTCCATCAATGTCGTTGAAGAAATTCATGGTTTCCGTTGGGTTGATGACCGCGATTTAAGTGGCTTTATTGATGGTACTGAGAACCCGCAAGGGGAAGAGATTGCCGAAGTCACCTTGATTGAAGAAGGTAATGATAAAGGCGGAAGTTACGTTTTAGTGCAACGCTATGAGCACGATTTAAGAAAGTGGGATCGTTTTTCTGAACATGAACAAGAAAAAATGATTGGCCGCACGAAGAAAGACAGCGTTGAACTGGATGAAGATGCTCGAAATATCACTTCCCACGTCTCTCGTGTCGTGATTGAAGAAGATGGTGAAGAGCTTTCCGTGATGCGCCACAGCTTGCCATATGGCACAGCAAGCGGTAAACACGGGTTATTTTTCATTGCCTATTGTGCAAGGTTACACAATATTGAACAGCAACTGTTAAGCATGTTCGGTGAAAAAGACGGTAAACATGATGACCTGCTGCGTATGACTAAAGCGGTCTCTGGTAGCTATTATTACGCGCCTTCGATTGAAACCTTGCTTGCGCTATAGATGACTCCTTGCCGCACGGATGCGGCGATTCCCTTTTCTTTAAAGCACTTTACTGAGTTACTATTTTTCGTGATTTTTCATGGCTTTTTGCAACTCTTTACGTGCTGCTTCGGCGAGAAAAGCACTTCGACTATCGTACTCAGGAGTCATTTTTACTAACCTATCAATACGATATAATAACCGATGTGGCAAAGTGATATTAATTCGCTCAGCTCGTCCATCATATTTATCCATATCAATATCTACAAATACCCAGACACCCTGCTGGTAGTCATTTGCGTTTGTTGTAACATGGTACTGCTGTGATTGAGGTAATGGAATATCGAATCCTTTTTCACATAATAATTCAAAATGTGCATCAATTGCTGATTTTGCTTCGGTGTAAGCCTGCTCAACGTTATCACCAGCAAACGTGCATCCTGCAATATCAGGGAACCAGCCACTTGCACTGCCATCCTGATCAATCTCTATAAAGGCAGGATAAAGCATGAGTTCATCTCCATAAAGATGGCGCTCAGTGACGAACGCTTCTTTCGATTAGTGTTTCAGTTTCGCGGCCTTAAGAATTTGATTTAATGTGCTTATTTTCAAATCTTTTTGTGGATGCGGAACTGTAATGATAATTGAAAAATGTGGATGGGAAAATTGATGATGGCTTCCTTTTATACGCTCAAGTTCCCAACCATTTTTCTGTAATATATTTATCAGTTCCGAACTTTTCACGATCCCTCCATTTCGTTAACTGATATACACACGATACACACGACGTTATGACTGCTCAAGTATAAAGTGGATGTCATGTGTTTTTTGAGACAATTTATCAACGTATCACCAAGCTTAATTTTATAACTGAACAGTATTCACGTACTTAACTTGCTAATACTTAATAAAATTTTAGTGCTTATTTCCTCTGTTTCTTTGTTATTCTAATTTGATATATCAAAACTTGATTGATAACTACCCAGTTATAACCAAAACCGCTACAGTGGAGCCATACAGGTATTTTGGTTTAGTGACGAATGGGAATGACATGAAAACAACTTTTTTTAAGAAAACGGCTTTAGCCAGCTTAGCGACCGTGTCTTTATTAGGTAGCCCGCATTTATTCGCTGCTGAACTGCTTAACAGTTCATATGATATTGCTCGTGAGTTATTTGTGGCGCTTAATCCAACGTTTGAAAAACAGTGGAATGAGGCTCACCCTGATGACAAATTAACTATCAAGCAATCTCATGCAGGTTCATCAAAGCAAGCCTTAGCAATTTTGCAGGGGCTAAGAGCCGATGTGGTGACTTATAACCAAGTGACTGATGTGCAAATTTTGCATGATAAAGGAAATTTGATCCCCGCAGATTGGCAGGCGCGCTTACCGAATAACAGCTCACCTTACTATTCCACGATGGCGTTTTTAGTGCGTAAAGATAACCCTAAAGGGATTAAAACGTGGGATGACCTTGTTCGCAGTGATGTGAAATTGATTTTTCCAAATCCAAAAACATCTGGCAATGGCCGTTATACCTACCTTGCTGCTTGGGGTGCATTTAACCAAGAAAATAAAGGCGATACCGCGAAAACACGTGAGCAAATGAAGCAGTTCCTTAAAAATGTGGAAGTGTTTGATACCGGTGGTCGTGGTGCGACAACCTCATTTATTGAGCGCGGCCTTGGGGATGTGCTGATAAGTTTTGAGTCAGAAGTGAACAATATTCGTTCACAATACGGTGAAACTGATTACGAAGTGATTGTGCCGCCAGTGGATATTCTTGCTGAATTCCCAGTCGCTTGGGTTGATAAAAATGTGCAAAAAAATGGCACGGAAGGCGTCGCTAAAGCTTATTTAAATTATTTATATAGCCCGCAAGCACAAGAAATTATTACTAGCTTTAATTACCGCGTGAATGACAAAGCAGTGATGGAAGCGAACAAAAGCAAATTCCCAGAAACAAAATTATTCACGGTTGAATCCCAATTTGAGAGCTGGCCAAAAGTGATGGACGTGCATTTCTCAACGGGAGGGGAGTTTGATGAACTAATGGCACAAGGGCGCCGTTAATGAGTCGGTCTGGAAAGCGTTTTTTGCCGGGCTTTGGCCTGACGCTAGGTAGCAGCTTGTTTTATACCTGTTTGATTTTGCTGTTACCCATGAGTGCGTTAGTGATCCAATTGTCTGAAATGACATGGCAACAATATTGGGCGGTGATTAGCTACCCACAAGTCGTTGCGGCTTATAAAGTGACATTATTGTCTGCTTTGGTGGCAAGCTTATTTAATGCGGTGTTTGGCATGTTATTGGCATGGATCTTAACGCGCTATCGCTTTCCAGGTAGAACATTACTAGACGGTTTAGTGGATTTGCCCTTTGCATTGCCAACGGCAGTTGCTGGATTAACACTGGCCACTTTATTTGCGACGTCAGGTTGGTATGGTCAATATCTTCACCAGTTTGATATCAAGGTGGTGAATACTTGGTTAGGAATTGCCGTGGCAATGGCATTTACCAGCATTCCATTTGTAGTCCGCACTGTTCAGCCTGTCTTGGAAGAACTGGGGCCAGAATACGAAGAAGCAGCACAAACATTGGGTGCAAGTCGCTGGCAAACTTTTCGCCGTGTGATCATGCCGGAGCTTTCCCCTGCATTGCTGGCGGGAACCGTTCTGTCATTCACACGTAGCCTCGGCGAGTTTGGTGCGATTATCTTTATTGCAGGAAATATTGCTTGGCAAACAGAAGTAGTTTCCTTAATGATTTTCAGCCAGTTACAGCAATTTGATTACCCTGCGGCAAGTGCGGTTGCATCGGTAATTCTAGCCGTCTCACTACTTTTGTTATTCAGTGTCAATTTAGTACAAAGCCGCTTTGGTAAACGATTGGGGGGGAAATAATGGCACAAATCACTCCGTTACAAACCGCCCAACGGTCACAGATAAACTGGGGGAAATGGTTTCTTATCGCCGCAGGTATTTTCTTTGCCATCCTGTTGTTAGTGATCCCAATTATTTGGATTTTTATTACGGCGTTTCAAAAAGGGTTAGGGGAAGTTCTGCTTAATTTATCTAACCCCGATATGTTGCATGCGATTGGATTAACAGTATTAATTGCATTGATCACGGTTCCTGTTAATTTAATTTTTGGCACCATGATGGCGTGGCTAGTGACGCGCTTTCGGTTCCCTGGACGGCAATTATTACTCACATTAGTAGATATCCCTTTTGCGGTTTCACCAGTGGTGGCGGGGCTGTTATACCTGCTGTTTTATGGCTCAAACAGTTGGCTTGGGGGATGGCTTGAAGGCTTTGATATTCAAGTGATGTTTTCATGGCAAGGAATGGCATTAGTCACCATATTTGTGACTTGCCCGTTCGTGGTGAGGGAATTGGTTCCATTGATGTTAAGCCAAGGCAGCCAAGAAGATGAAGCCGCAGTATTACTTGGTGCATCAGGCTGGAAAATGTTTTGGAGAGTCACATTACCGAATATTCGCTGGGCGCTGTTATACGGCGTTGTGTTAACTAATGCGCGGGCAATTGGTGAGTTTGGTGCGGTATCGGTCGTTTCAGGCGCTATCCGTGGTGAAACCTACACATTACCGTTACAAGTTGAACTATTGCATCAGGACTACAACACGGTCGGTGCATTTACCGCTGCGGCTATTCTTGCGCTCATGGCCATTATTACGTTAATCCTTAAAAGTGCATTACAGTGGCATTTAAGCCGTCAGCAGTCTGAATCAGGAGTCCATTAAACATGAGTATTGAAATTGAAAAAATCGGTAAGTTCTTTGGGAAAACCCAAGTACTCAACGATATTTCACTGGATATTGCATCGGGTGAAATGGTGGCCTTATTAGGCCCTTCCGGTTCAGGAAAAACCACCTTATTACGGATTATTGCAGGGCTTGAGCAGCAAAGTGGGGGCATATTACGCTTTCACGGGCAAGATGTGAGCCAAATTCACGCAAAAGATAGGCATGTTGGTTTTGTTTTTCAACACTATGCATTATTTCGCCATATGACGGTATTCGATAATGTGGCGTTCGGCTTAACGGTGTTGCCACGCAAGCAGCGACCATCATCCCAAGCGATTAAGCAAAAAGTGATGCAATTGCTGGAGATGGTACAATTAGCTCATTTAGCTTCGCGCTTTCCTGCTCAACTTTCAGGGGGGCAAAAGCAGCGTGTTGCGTTAGCGCGAGCGCTTGCCGTTGACCCGCAAATTTTACTGCTAGATGAGCCCTTTGGCGCGTTAGATGCACAGGTGCGTATCGAACTGCGTCGCTGGTTACGCCAATTGCATGATGAGCTTAAATTTACCAGTGTATTTGTGACGCATGACCAAGAAGAAGCGATGGAAGTTGCGGATAGAATTGTGGTCATGAGCCAAGGACACATTGAGCAGGTTGGCACACCAAATGACATTTGGCAGCGACCAGAAACCCGCTTTGTACTGGAGTTTATGGGGGAGGTTAACCAGATATCTGCCCAGATCAAAGGCTCTGCTTTAGCGATTGATGGTTATGAGTTTTCGTTAAATCATACCAGTGCTCACCAAGGGGAAGTGGATGTCTTTTTACGTCCATGGGATGTTTCATTGAGGTCTGAAGTGGATGCATTGCACCGTCTTCCTGTTAGAGTGATAGAATCAGGCCCAAGAGGACATTTCTGGCAGCTGACCGTGCAACCTATAGGGTGGGGGAATGGCCCATTATCCGTGATTTGGCAATCAAATACGGTAATTCCTAATCGCGGTGAGCATTATTTTCTTGGCAGTCAAGAAGCAAAAATATATCAAGGTGATACTGAATTAGTGTTTCCCCAATTAGCGCAAAGTGCTTGAATATAACTTTCCATTATTTATAACACCGATAAGTTAAACATTATCGGTGTTGATTTCTATTATTCCTATCATTTATATATCCTTTTATTCATCCATGCATTGATTATTGCCAATGGGTGTCTTTCGTTATTTCATTTCTTTAATGTATTGATATATAAAATCTTTTTTTGCCATGAAAATAAGAAATATAGCTGGTAATTCTATAAACTTATTGTAATATAATATATCAATTAGCTATATCATTATGGGTAATAAAGATAATCTATTTTTCTAATAATAATATGAAGAGAATTCATGTCCACTCATAGGCTTATTGGGGTAATATCTTATTTCTATTAATTCTAAATGATAAATAAAAATTATAAGGATACGAAAGTGTCAACTCTGGAACAATTTATTGGTCACACCCCATTAGTAAAACTTCAGCGTTTGACGCAAGGGATTGATGCTGAAATTTGGGTAAAACTTGAAGGGAATAATCCGGCAGGCTCAGTAAAAGATAGAGCAGCCTTTTCCATGATCAGCGAAGCTGAAAAACGCGGTGAAATTAAGCCGGGTGATACATTAATTGAAGCAACGAGTGGTAATACAGGTATTGCGCTGGCAATGATTGCCGCGGTAAAAGGGTATAAATTAAAGCTTTTAATGCCTGAGAACATGAGTAAAGAGCGCCAAGCATCAATGCAAGCTTACGGCGCTGAGTTAATTTTGGTCAGCACCACCGTCGGTATGGAAGGGGCGCGAGATCTTGCGAAAGAGATGGAAAAAAATGGGGAGGGGAAAGTCTTAGACCAATTTAATAACCCGGATAACCCACTTGCCCATTTTAAAACAACAGGCCCTGAAATTTGGCAGCAAACGAACGGTAAGATCACCCATTTTGTATCAAGCATGGGAACAACCGGCACTATCACGGGTGTTAGCCGTTATTTGAAATCGCAATCAAAAGACGTGCATATTGTTGGTTTGCAGCCTGCTGAAAAAAGCCAAATACCGGGTATTCGCCGCTGGTCACCGGGGTATCTTCCTGGGATTTTTGATGGTGAACTTGTGGATAGCGTACTGGATGTTAACCAGCAAGATGCTGAAGAGACCATGAAAGCGCTAGCTAGGCTTGAAGGCATTTTCTGTGGCGTAAGCTCAGGCGGTGCGGTGTCAGGGGCTTTACGCGTGGCGAAAGCAAATCCAAGTGCGGTGATTGTTGCAATTATTTGCGATAGGGGTGATCGCTACTTATCGACAGGTGTTTTTGATTCTTAATAGTTTGTTTTTAGGTGGAAGGTCAGACTTTCATTAGGAAATGCTAGAACGAACCAAACCATCAGGTTATGCACCTGATGGTTTTTCAATTATTATGCGTAGTAATTATTTCTTGATACGCATAATGACAGTTTCACCCACTGTCACTGAACCCGTCAGTTTATTTAACTCTTTGATTTCGTCCATGTTAGAAATCACAACTGGCGTCAGAACAGATTTCGCTTTTTCTTCTAACAGTGCTAAATCAAATTCAATGACTAAATCGCCTTTTTTGACCGCTTGGCCTTCTTCAGCGATACGCTTGAAGCCTTCGCCTTTGAGCTCAACGGTATCAATACCGAAGTGAACAAACAGTTCAATACCATCGTCTGACTCAATAGAGAACGCATGATTGGTTTCAAAGATTTTACCAATTGTACCGTCTACTGGAGCAACAATTTTATTGCCAGCAGGTTTGATGGCGATACCGTCACCGACAATTTTTTCTGCGAACACAACGTCTGGAACATCTTCAATATTGACGATTTCGCCTGATAGTGGGGCGATAATTTCAATACTGCCACTGCTACTTTTGTCTTCCGAAACTAGTGATTTCAGTTTGTCAAACAGACCCATGGACCTTCTCCTAATCGTTTTATATGGGACCGAACTAATGTGCTGTTCTTAGCATAACGTTTTTTCTTGGATAAAGGTATCTACAAGTTTCATCAATTCATCCGCTGTTGGTTGAGCAAGTGCTTGTTCAGCCAAAGCTTGGGTATCAGCAAAGTTCGCATTGCGAATTAATTTTTTGATACGCGGAATTGAGATTGCGCTCATACTAAATTCATCCAGCCCCATGCCAAGTAGCAATAAGGTTGCACGTTCATCACCGGCTAACTCGCCACACATACCTGTCCATTTACCTTCCGCATGTGATGCATCGATCACTTGTTTGATTAGGTTAAGAACAGCTGGTGACATCGGGTTATAAAGGTGAGAAATCAGTTCATTACCACGGTCAACCGCTAAGGTGTATTGAGTGAGATCGTTCGTCCCAATACTAAAGAAATCAACTTCTTTAGCCAAATGACGTGCAATCACAGCGGCGGCTGGGGTTTCTACCATCACGCCAACTTCAATTGTTTCGTCAAAGGCTTTACCTTCTTCACGTAACTGAGCTTTTAGCATTTCTAGCTCTGCTTTTAGTTCACGAACTTCTTCAACGGAAATAACCATTGGGAACATAATACGCAGTTTACCAAAATTTGATGCCCTTAAAATAGCCCTTAATTGTGAGTGTAAGATTTCTTTGCGATCAAGACAAATACGAATTGCACGCCAGCCGAGGAATGGGTTCTCTTCTTTCGGTAAATTCATATAAGGCAGGTCTTTATCGCCACCGATATCCATAGTACGGACGATAACGGCTTGGCTGCCCATTGCTTCGGCAACCGCTTTGTAGGCTTGGAATTGTTCTTCTTCGGTCGGGAAAGCGTCTCTATCCATAAATAAGAACTCGGTACGATAGAGGCCTACGCCTTCAGCGCCATTACGTTCGGCACCTGCGACATCGCGCACAGTCCCTATGTTGGCACAAACTTCAACCTGATGACCATCTAAAGTAATGGCGGGTAAGTCTTTTAATTTAGCCAGTTCTTCTTTTTCTTGCAGATAATCATCACGGAATGCTTTGAGTTTATCAATTTCCGCATCTGACGGGTTCAAGTGAATGGTATTATTCACGCCATCTAAGACAATGAAATCGCCATTTTTAATTTTGCTGGTGGCATCGCTAGTCCCAACAATCGCTGGTAACTCTAATGAGCGAGCCATGATGGACGTATGAGAGGTACGGCCACCTAAATCTGTAATAAAGCCTAAGACTTTATCTAAGTTTAATTGTGCGGTTTCTGACGGGGTTAAGTCAGCGGCAACTAAAATAACTTCTTGGTTGATAGCGCTTAAATCAACAATAGGAATATTTAAAATATTCTTTAATAAGCGTTTGCCGATGTCACGTACGTCAGCGGCACGTTCTTTGAGGTATTCGTCATCAAGAGCTTCAAGTGCTTGGGCTTGGTCTTCAATCACAGAATAGGCCGCGGCATCAGCGGTTTTTTTGTCGCCTTTGATTAAAGAGACAATTTCTTGCTCAAGTTCTTCATCTTCCAGCAGCATGATATGACCTTCAAAAATCTCAGCTTTTTCAGCACCAAGATTTTTTTCAGCTTTTTCTTTAATTAGGCTAAGTTGTTCGGCGGATTTATTTCGCCCCTCAATGAAGCGTTGAATTTCTTTTTCGACCTGATCGTCTGAGATTTTTTTTGTGCTAACAACGATAGGATCTTCTTTGAGGATCAAAGCCTGACCAAAAGCAAAACCTGGGGATACTAAAATTCCTGAAATCATAATATTACCTTACTGCGGTTAGTGCTGGGAGTTCTGATGTTGCAGAGACTGCGCTGCGTTTTATTGATTATGCAGATATCCCCGAATGAAATCATTCAGGGACAGAGAATGAAATCGATTAAACGCGTTCTCTTACGTGCGAAATTATTCCAATTCGCCCATCAGTTTAACTAAGTATTCAACGGCTTCTTTTTCATCTTCGCCTTCTGCGGAGATGGTCACAACAGTACCTTGCGTTAAACCTAAAGTTTGTAACTTGAATAGGCTTTTCGCGCTAGCGGATTTGCCGCCAGAAATCAAAGAAATATCAGAAGTGAATGCTTTTGCTTCTTTCACAAATTGCGCTGCAGGACGAGTATGTAAACCGTTTGGTGCTGTAATAGTGACTTCTTGCTGGAACATAGTATTTCCTCAATAACTTTAGTTTTTTTAATTACCCAGCCAATTGTAGATGAAATCGACTAGGTTTGCGTATAAGTTAGATTATTAACGCGCAAAAAGGTTTCCTACTTTGTGCGGTATCAATCCTTTTTACGTTTTACCCTCAAAATCATGATTCACTAGGTTAGCCGAAAAACATTTTAATAGGTATGTTCATTTGACTAAAATTTGATTAATTTCGAGGTGCAAAATAATTACTATGTTTAATACTAAACCCCAGATTAGAAATCATCCCTATCCGTGCTAAACTTTGATCCGTGCCACAAAAAAAGCACCTTTTAGGTGCTTTTTTAACGATTGTGTAACGAAAGTAGGCTACTCAGCAGAGATATCCGCGAACAACACGGTAGAGAGATAACGCTCACCAGAAGACGGTAAAATCACTACAATATTTTTGCCTTTGTAAGCAGGGTCAGCGGCAATTTTTGTAGCGGCTGCAATCGCTGCACCCGAAGAAATTCCCGCTAAGATACCTTCTTTTTCCATCAACTCACGTGCGGTTTTAATTGCCTCGTCATCGCTGATTTGAATGACTTTATCCAGCAGAGCGAGGTCTAAGTTACCGGGAATGAAACCTGCACCGATCCCTTGGATTTTATGTGGGCCTGGTTTGATTTCCTCACCCGCTAACGCCTGGGTAATCACTGGAGAGGTTTCAGGTTCAACGGCAACGATGGTCACATCTTTACCTTTGGTTTTTTTCAGGTAGCGCGCGATACCCGTGATGGTACCGCCAGTACCTACCCCTGCGATGATGACATCAACATTACCGTCAGTATCTTCCCAAATTTCTGGACCTGTGGTTTTTTCATGAATTTCAGGGTTAGCAGGGTTATTAAACTGTTGTAGTAGGAGGTATTTTTTTGGGTTGCTGTTAACGATTTCTTCTGCTTTCGCAATCGCGCCTTTCATCCCTTTAGCGCCTTCGGTCAGCACGAGGTTAGCCCCTAATGCTTTTAATAGCTTACGGCGCTCAATACTCATGGTTTCAGGCATGGTGAGTGTGAGTTTATAGCCCCTTGCCGCTGCCACATAAGCAAGCGCAATCCCAGTGTTACCGCTGGTTGGCTCGACTAACTCTTTGTCTTTATTCAGGATACCTTTTTTTTCTGCATCCCAAATCATGTTTGCACCGATACGGCACTTAACGCTGAAACTTGGGTTACGAGATTCCACTTTTGCCAAAATATTGCCACTACCAAAATGCTTTAAACGAACAAGTGGGGTGTGGCCAATGGTCAACGAATTATCTTCATAAATTTTGCTCATGGGATATCCTTAAAAAATCGGTTAGCCAATAAAATAGTCTTCGGCATTCACTATAAAGTAGGGTATGGATTCAACATACGTGAAGAAGAAATTAATGCAAATATGATTTAGGTCTAAGCTTATAACAAAAGGCTATTTTAGATCCAATAGTTCTAACGGGTGGAATAATAAGGAAGAATAAGATAAAAAATAGGTAAGTGCGCAGGCGGCTAAACCTGCGCAAAGAGAGATTAATAACGTGCGTAACGGCTATGGTAGCGGTCAACCCACATTAAAGTTGCACCACACACGGCAACAGGCATGATAACCAAGTTGATAAACGGTACCATCATCAGTAAGCTGACGACGCCACCAAATTGAATGTTTTTCATGCGATCTTTAGCAAGGGCTTGCTTCATTTCGCTAAAACCGACACGGTGGTTATCAAAGGGGTAGTCGCAATACTGGATTGACATCATCCATGCACCAAATAGGAACCATAAGATGGGGGCAACGGTTTGGCCAATGCCGGGTATCAAAAATAAAATTAATAAGCCAATTGCCCGCGGTAAATAGTAACCGATACGGACAAATTCACGCTTGATCATCCGTGGAACATCTTTTAACAACTCAGCCATGCCACCGTCTGGAGCCGGTTTACCCGTGAGTTCTGCTTCGAGCTTTTCGGATAACCAACCATTAAACGGTGCTGCAATAATATTGGCAATGGTGCTGAAAAAATAGGTGAACACCAATAAAATAGAAATCAAAGCAACGGGCCAAATAAGATAATTAAGCCATTGTAGCCAATCAGGAACATAGCTCATCACTTGGTCAATCCAGCCACCAAGCTTAGTGTATAACCACCAAAATGCGCCTCCTAAGAAAAGAATGTTTGCTAATAGGGGCAAAATCACAAAACGTTTAATGCCAGGACGTGTAACTAGTCGCCATCCTTGTGTAAAATAATAAAAACCAGAGTGGTCTTTTTGTGGCGAAAATGTCGATTGGGTCATACTTCTTGTTCTCTCCTTTTCGGTTGACCTTGTATCATATAGATATGAATTTAGGCTGACTAGCCATTATTCGCTTAAAAAAGCAGCAAACGAAAGCGGAATATTCTCTTTCTTGTAAGAAAATCGTTCTGAGGGTTGCACTTAGAGCAATTGAGAAATAATCTTAAGGTAGTTTCCGCCGTGATGGCACTTTCATTCATCAACTAGAGATAGCAGCGATGCAGGATTTGCGTCTAATATTAGTGGTCGTAGGTGCGATAGCGATTGTCGCTTTATTACTGCATGGTTTATGGACCAGCCGTAAAGAGCGATCAAAGTTATTTCGCGACAGACCTGTAAAACGTAGAAAAAATGATACGCAGGAGAATTCATCGAATTATGATGATTCTGCATTATTTACTGAAAATCAATCAACACAGCAGGTGTCAGATCAACCCGCTGCGACTGAGCCTGTATATCCGGTAAAAAATGAATCTCAAGTTGAACCTAATATACAGCCATTACCGTCAGTTGAACCTGAAATTAAAATGAGTGCTACACCAGCGCAGCCTGTTCATCATGAACCAGCTGAACAGCGTGTTCAAGCACCGCACGTACCGGAGCAGCTCACCATCAACATGAATGATGAGGTTGTTGCTGAGCCTGAAATACGTACTCAACCGGTGCACCATAATGCATCGGAACCGCATATCGACACCCATAATCTACACGAAGAGACACAACCGATACATCATGAACAGACGCCGCCGCACGTTGAGACGAAAACTGAGCCACAGGAAAATTCTGCTACAACAAATAGCAAGGAGACAGTCCTGGTACTTCATGTAGCAGCGCATCAGGGGCAAGAATTGCAGGGCGAAGTATTACTGCAAAGTATTCTTCAAGCGGGCTTCCAATACGGTGAAATGAAAATTTTCCATCGTCACGTAAACCCGTCAGGTACTGGGCCTGTCCTGTTTAGTTTAGCGAATATGGTAAAACCGGGTTCTTTTGACCCTGAAACCATGGCTGATTTCTCTACACCAGGTATTTCCATGTTTATGATGGTGCCATCCTACGGTGATGCGAGCCAAAACTTTAAACTGATGTTACAAGCAGCGCAGCGCATTGCATCTGATGCAGGCGGAGTGGTGCTAGATGATGAGCGTAAGATGCTGACACCACAAAAAATAGAGGTGTATCATGCGCGGATCAGAAATACACTAAATTAAACAAGCGTTTCACAAAACCCCCTTGATTGGGGGTTTTTTATCTTTACGAGTGGATCATGACTACCAAAAACGAAATCGAAGAACTAAAAAAACAGTTACGCCATCACGAATACCAATATCACGTACTTGATGCCCCTGAAATTCCTGATGCTGAATATGATAAGTTGATGCAGCGCTTGAAAGCGTTAGAAGAAGCGAACCCTGAACTTATCACCAGCGATTCACCGACTCAGCGTGTCGGTGCTGCGCCTTTGTCCGCATTTGAAACGGTACGCCATGAAATTCCGATGCTGTCTTTGGATAACGTATTTGATGAAGAGAGTTACTTGGCTTTTGATAAACGGGTAAGAGATCGCTTAAAAAACCACGATGAACTCACATTTTGCTGTGAATTGAAACTTGATGGTTTAGCGGTCAGTTTGTTATATGAAAATGGCGAACTTGTACAAGCTGCGACTCGTGGAGACGGAACTGTCGGTGAAAATATTACGGCAAATGTGCGCACTATCCGCGCTATCCCTTTGCGTTTAACGGGGGATAATATCCCTGTTCGTGTGGAAATTCGTGGTGAAGTCTTTATGCCACAAAAAGGGTTTGAAGCGCTAAATGAAGAAGCGCGTCGAACCGATGGTAAAGTTTTTGCTAACCCACGTAATGCCGCTGCGGGCTCTTTGCGCCAGCTTGACCCACGTATCACAGCGAAAAGGCCACTGACATTCTACTGTTATGGGGTTGGGCTGATTGAAGGCGGTACATTGCCAGACACGCATTATGATCGCTTGCAGCAATTTAAAGCGTGGGGCCTACCTGTCAGTGACTATGTACAACTGCGCCAAGGTCATAAAGCAGTATTGGATTTTTATCACCAAATCGAACAAGTTCGCCCTGAATTAGGGTTTGATATCGATGGCGTTGTGATTAAAGTTAATTCAATTGCGATTCAAGAGGAATTGGGTTTTGTTTCCCGCGCACCGCGTTGGGCTACGGCATTTAAATTCCCAGCACAAGAGCAAATTACGTTATTGAAAGACGTGGAGTTCCAAGTTGGGCGTACGGGGGCAATTACCCCTGTAGCACGTCTGGAGCCTGTCCAAGTAGCGGGTGTTATTGTCAGCAATGCCACATTGCATAATGCAGATGAAATCGAGCGCCTTGGCGTGCATATTGGCGATACGGTGATTATCCGCCGTGCTGGGGATGTTATTCCGCAGATTGTCAGTGTGGTTACGGATAAACGTCCCGCAGATAGCCGTGAAATCGTCTTTCCAACCCAGTGCCCTGTTTGTGGTTCAGACATTGAACGCATTGAAGGTGAAGCTGTTGCGCGTTGTACTGGTGGGTTAATTTGTGGTGCGCAGCGTAAAGAAGCGCTCAAACACTTTGTGTCTCGTCGTGCTATGGATGTGGATGGCATGGGCGATAAAATTATCGACCAGCTGGTTGAAAAAGAATATGTGCAAACTCCTGCTGACCTTTATCAGTTAAGTGCAGGCAAGTTAACGGGGTTGGATAGAATGGGGCCAAAATCTGCACAAAAGCTGATTGATGCGCTCGAAAAGTCTAAACAAACGACGTTAGCCCGCTTTATTTATGCATTAGGGATCCGTGAGGTTGGGGAAGCGACAGCCGCCAATTTGGCGGCGCACTACGCAACATTAGATGCGGTCATGGCTGCGGATGAGGAGTCTTTAAAAACGGTACAAGATATCGGCCATGTAGTTGCTAAACATGTGGTAAATTTCTTTCATGAAGCGCATAACCAAGTGGTTATTAACGATTTAATCACCAAAGCGAATATCCATTGGCCTGAAGTGAAAGTGGTTAATCGTGCAGAAATCGATAGCCCATTTGCAGGTAAAACCGTGGTATTAACAGGCTCGATGAGTGTTTTAACCCGTGATGAAGCGAAAGATAAGCTAGTAGCTTTAGGGGCAAAAGTCGCAGGGAGTGTTTCGAAAAAAACGGATATGGTGATTGCGGGGGAAGCTGCCGGTTCGAAATTAGCAAAAGCGAATGAGTTAGGTATTCCTGTTATTGATGAAGAGGAATTGATTCGTTTGCTGAATATTGAATAGTGAACTATATTCTATTTGGCTTAGTTATCTCACTGAGGTGACTAAGCCACAGATAGCGTGTTGTAAGACCTAAACTAAATTTTCAATTAAATTTCTGTGCAAAAAAGGTCATCTGTCCCTTTTCCTTTGTTTGAAACGTGATCTCCTTCTTCTTTTTGCAAAATACACCTACCTGGTTTTCATATTAATGTGACATCTGTCTCATTTAAATGTTACCTATTACATAGAATATGCACATAGACTGATTCTTAAATTTGTTGGAGTCGCATATGACCTCGATCCTGCATTTCGTTTTATCTTTAGTAGTAATCGCTGCTCTTGCCATTTTAGCAAGTAGTAACCGTAGGGGGATCCGTCCTCGCTATGTTGTTCAACTGCTTGTTATTCAAATTGCATTAGCGTATCTGTTCTTGAAATCAAATATTGGTGAATCCTTTGTTCTGGGTGTCGCTGGTGTGTTTACTCACTTGTTGGGTTACGCAGCAGAAGGGACAAAATTTATCTTTGGTGGCATGATTGAAGGGAATTTAGCGTTCTTCTTCTTACAAGTTCTGTGCCCAATCATCTTTATTTCTGCGTTAATCGGGATTTTGCAGCACATTAAAATCCTGCCAATTGTGATCCGTATCATCGGTACCGTGTTATCTAAAGTGAACGGAATGGGTAAACTGGAATCTTTCAACGCAGTAAGCTCACTGTTACTGGGTCAGTCTGAAAACTTTATCGCCTATAAAGACCAGCTTAACCGCATGTCTGAACGCAGAATGTACACCATGGCGGCTACCGCGATGTCGACAGTATCTATGTCAATCGTGGGTGCATACATGACAATGCTGGAGCCTCGTTTTGTGGTTGCCGCACTGGTTCTGAATATGTTTGGTACGTTCGTGGTGCTGTCTTTAATCAATCCGTACCCACCAGAAGGTGAAGAAGACATTCAAATGAGCAACCTGCATGAAGGCCAAAGCTTCTTTGAAATGTTAGGTGAATATATTCTTGCAGGGTTTAAAGTTGCGATTATCGTTTCTGCAATGTTGATTGGTTTTATCGCCTTGATTGCAATGGTTAATGGTATTTTCTCTGCTATTTTCGGCATCGACTTCCAAACTATGCTGGGCTATGTGTTTTATCCATTTGCTTGGATCTTAGGTATCCCAGCGGATGAAGCGCTGCAAGTGGGGGGGATCATGGCGGTTAAAATGGTAACGAATGAATTCGTTGCAATGGATGGTCTGCAAGCTATCGCAGGTGGCTTATCTGAGCGTTCTGTTGGTATCTTGTCTGTGTTCTTAGTGTCTTTCGCTAACTTCTCTTCAATTGGTATCATCGCTGGTGCTATCAAAGGGTTAGATGAAAAACAAGGTAACACAGTGGCGCGTTTCGGTCTGAAATTACTGTATGGTTCAACCTTAGTCAGCTTCTTATCCGCTGCGGTTGTCGGATTAGTATTGTAATTCGCAAAAAAGTGTTAGATTAAGAGCGGCGTTCATTAGGACGCCGTTTTTTATGGGAGCGATAATGGAAAAACAAGATCTTATCGATATGGCAAATACCTATATGCCATTTGGTAAATACAAAGGCTGTATTTTGATTGATTTACCAGAGGAATACCTTCTTTGGTTTTATAAGAAAGGAGAGTTCCCAGCTGGGCGCCTTGGGCAGTTGATGGAAATGGCCCTTGGTTTGAAAATTGAAGGGTTAGAAGGGTTAGTAAAGCCGTTAAAACGGGCTAAGTGATGAGATCACTCATGCCCTAAAGCGTCAGTAATTTTCTTACTCAACTGAATAAAAATGTCTTGTTCTTGCTGTGTTAATGCGGCTTTAACTTTTACTGCATTTTCTGCTCGGCCTGTTGCCGCACGTTGTAAAAAATGAGCCCCTTTGTCTGTTAAGTGGGTGATCAATTCCCGCTTGTCTTCTTCAGACTGATATTGTTCGACAAACTCAAAAGATTTTAATACCCGTAAAAGCTTCGATAAGTTTTGTCGAGAAATGCCCAGCAATTGACTGAGTTGGCTTGGTGTTAAATCACCTTTAAGCCTCAAAATCTCCAGTACATCATATTGCCCCCACGTAATTTGCTCTGGTGTAAAACTGACACGGCGTGCAACTAGTGTGCATTGCAACAATGATAATGCGTCTTCAAGGGAACGGGGCATAAAAATTCTTCCTTATTATTCAATGGGGAAAGTATACCTTGACGCTAAGCAGAAAACGAGTGATTGATTAACTTTAGTTAATTAATCATAGTTAACTAAAGTTAATTATAATTGAGGTGGCTATGCAACAATTCACAAACCAAATTGCGTTGGTGACAGGAGCATCTACAGGGGTAGGTTTTGGCATTGCATTAAAAATGCACTCATTAGGTGCGACAGTGGTTATGACAGGGCGTCATGAAGAGGCCCTAACGCGAGCAGTCCACGAAATTGCGCCAACAGGTGAGCGAATCAGTGCAATAAAAATGGATGTGGCAAATGCAAAGGATTTCCAATCAACCATTGGGCAGATAGAAGCAAAATATGGTGCGCTGCATTTTTTAGTCAACAACGCAGGTGTGACAGGCCCGCATGGTGTGAATATTGAAGATTACCCATTAGAGGCATGGCATGGTGTGATTGAAACAGACATCACAGGGACATTTCATGGTTTGAAATGCGCCATACCTGCAATTCATCGCAGCGGCGGTGGGGCAATCGTCAATTTATCTGCCTGCAATGGTGTGACAGGGATAGCGGGTATTGCACCTTATACTGCGGCCAAACATGCGGTATTAGGACTTACACGTTCAGCTGCGTTAGAGAATGCCAAAAAAGGTATACGGATTAATGCCGTAGGGCCTGGCTATGTTGAAACACCGAATATTGCATTGCTACCGCGGGATACGCAAGATTGGATGGCATCTACACATCCAATGGGGCGGATGGCGAAAAGAGAAGAGATAGCTAATGTGGTGGCTTTTTTATTATCTACGGACAGCAGCTTTATAACGGGTGCGTTTATTCCCATTGATGGTGGTTATACAGCACAGTGATTCTTTTAGGCGCCTTATGTAGCAAGATAAGGCGCCTCAACACTACCAGTCTACAGGCTTTCCTTGTATTGCTTGGTGGCTTGGGAAGTGCGGTAAAATCTCTTCAGCCATTTCTTGCAGAACCTCTGCCGCTGGGCGCTGCGAATATTGAATACCTAATGCGGCATGGTTTACCCCTGCGGCCTGCCATTCTTCAAGTAATTGGATTAAACCGTGGCGGCCAGTACGCAGGGTAAATCCTCCACGCAACGGTGTTCTTGGGTAGTTCGGGTCATCTACAAGGTCAATCCATTCGTTTGTCATGTGTGGGCGGAAATCGTTATTTGGAATGAGGGAGCGCCATGCCTCAATTTTCTGTCCTAATCGGATTGCCCCTTCAGAGTGGCTGGTGGCTTCAGGGTAGGATAGCCAGCCATCAGCGTAATCCGCTACCCATTGTTTGGATTGGCCAGATGAGCCTGTCACAATTAAGGGGATTTGCCCCGCAACGGGTTTAGGTAACAATTCTGCGCGGCTTATTGTGCCTAAAGGTGACTGAATTTCTAGAGAGCCGTGTTGCATCAGCTGGCGGAAGTAATCAATCGATTGAGCAAAACGTGCTGCACGCTGGTCATAATCAATCCCATAGGCTGGGTATTCAATGGCTCTATCCCCAGAGGCTATCCCCATCACTAACCGGTTACCAGAAAGTTGGTCGATAGTGGTGGCAGCTTTAGCCAAATCAATCGGGTGGCGCAGTGAAAAAATAGAGCTACCCGTGACGAGTGCAACCTGCTTTGTTCTGGCGGCAATAAACGATAAATAAGCCAGTGGATCGAAAAGTTGCCCCGCATCACCAAACATTGGGTCGAATAAGGGAATGTCTCGCACCCAGACCGCAGCAAAATTCTTTTGGTCAATGTATTCAATTAATTCTATTTGCCCTTTTAATATTTGTTCATCCCCTTGGTAAAAGCGTAAGGGAAGAAAGATCCCCACTGTCAGTTTACCAGGGGTGAACATGCGGCGGTAACCAATATGGTTAGCAAATGAAGCAGAAGGTAATGCTTTGTTTTTAGGTAAAAAAGCCGTTGTATTCACATGAATTTCCTATTTTATGCTTCAGTTGCAGGGGCTGGGAGCGCAATGCCTTTTCTGACAGCAGGTCTGGCTGCAATACGTTGATACCACTCAAATAAATGCGCGTGTTGGCTAAAGTCGAAGTCAATCACCTCTGCGATATGTAGCCAAGAAAAGTTAGCAATATCTGCAATTGTGTAGCTATCTCCTGCAATAAATGCGTTATTTTGCAGTTGTTGGTCTAGTACCTTGAATGCTTTGTGTGTCATTGTGAAATAGCGTTCAACCACCTCGGGTTTGGTTGATTTATCGAAAATCGCGAAATTGACCCACTGGCCAATAATCGGGCCAAGGCTAGCGGAATGAAATTGCAGCCATTTAATGGCTTCCCATTTCTGTTTAGGAGTGTTAGGCAAAAGTTTGCCTGTTTTCTCTGCGAGATACAGTAAGATAGCCGCGGATTCAAATAATGTAATATCCGCTTGTGGGTCATGAAGGACAGGGATACGACCGTATGGATTAAGCTGTAAAAAAGCAGACTGTTGATGATCCCCACGGGAAATCTGTATATGGTTAAGGTGATAATCCAAGTTTAGCTCTTCTAATGCTATGGTTGCCTTGAACCCATTTGGGGAGCTATCGGTATACAGTTCAAACATAATTGCCTTCTGGTTATTATCTGGATAGTATTGAGATTACCTTTTGATTATTGGTTTTTTGATGAAAAAAATAAAACCATATAAACTCAATCTAAATTTAGAAAATCTAAACTATGAATCCAGTGCTCCCCTTACTTGCCTTACGCGCTTTCACTGAAGTGGCAAAACATAAAAGTATCAAGCAGGCTGCAAGCTTTCTTGGTGTGACTTCGGGGGCTATTAGCCAGCAAATTCGTTTGTTAGAAGAGCGGGTGGGGGTGCCACTCTTTGTGCGTAGTCATCACAGTATGGAATTAACACATGCGGGGCAGCGAGTTTACCCTGCATTGTTGCAGGCGTTTGAACAAATCGAGGGCTCGATGTATGTGCTCGAAAATATACAGCAAGAACAAACGATTACCCTTAGCACAGTTCCTTCGTTTGCGGCCTCTTGGTTAGTGCCTCGTTTGGGGAGCTTTACCCAGTTACACCCTGAAATCGAAGTGCATATTGAAGCCTCTTCAACATTGGTTAATTTGCACCAACAGCGAGTGGATATTGCTATTCGCCATGGGTTAGGGAATTACCCAAATTTAGTCAGTGAGCAGCTAATTAGCCCCGTTTTATTGCCTGTGATGAGTCCACATTTTCCGCTTAACGGAGCAATTGAAACCCCTCAAGATTGCCTTAATTACCCATTATTGCAAGATAACGACCGTATGGATTGGTCGCTTTGGCTGGCGGCTCATGGGGTGGAATACAACGAAAAGGCAAAACGCGGAAGTGCATTTGATGATGATTATTTGTTGATCCGTGCAGCAATTGCAGGGCAAGGATTGGCGTTGGTACCTAAAGAGTATGCCATGCAAGAAATTGCAGAGAAACGTTTGGTACAAGTACTTGATAAGCCATGGCCCGCTAGGTTCGCCTATTATTTGGTGATGTTGTCTGAAACAATTGAAAGACCAGAAATTATTAAATTTATAAATTGGATAAAAACGGAAGCAGAAGGAAATTAATAAAGGGAAGAAATATGGTGGAGCTAAGCGGGATCGAACCGCTGACCTCTTGCATGCCATGCAAGCGCT
>NZ_JBEBNT010000008.1:0-149480 GCF_040396775.1 Providencia sp. | reverse complement strand
TTGACTTTTAATCAATTGGTCGCAGGTTCGAATCCTGCACGACCCACCATCTCAATACTCAATCAAGTAAAACTCAGTCGGTTAGTAAAACCTCGACAAGCTGGTTGCAGGTTCAGGCCGAAGGCTAAATTCGTAGAATTTAAATCCTGCACGACCCACCATCTCAATACCCAATCAAGTAAAACTCAGTCGGTATCAATACCTCGACAAGCTGGTTACAGATTAGAATCATGCAGGGTAGCTGCTTTGCACTTAAAATAATATAAAGAAGAGGGAGATGCGAAGAAGGGGGGGGACGTTGTTACCATTATGAAAGTTTAACTTAACGCGAATCCGTTATGCTAAGTTAAACTTTAAGTTTAGGTGGTTAAATTATTTTAATTGTTGGCAGTTGATAGTTGATAGGCGCTCAATAAGATTCTTCCCTTTAGAAAATAATGCTTTGTATTCAGATGAAAGGTTAATAATATCATCTTGCCCAATTCCATTGGGAGGCGTTGAAATCCAATGTTGTCTTAGTTTCTCTGCACAAATAGCGATAATATGCTGTTCATTATTTGAACTTTCGTTGAATATGTTATTGAACGATTTGAATACACAATCGATATTTTTCTTTGTCATTATTTTTTTCGTTTCAACTTTTTGTTCTTCAGTTAAGTTTTCTGGCAGGTCTTCATCGCTTATTGTCATATCCAGATTCATTTCGACCATTCGGGTTTTTCTTGAGAATAAATCAAAGATTTCTTTAGCATAGGGAGGAATATTGGCTTGGTCTGCCCCTGAAGGGATCAGCATATAGTTAGACTCATTTGCAATTTCTTTACGACAGTCATCAAGAACTCGGCCATTTTCTTTGCTATCTTTATTGAACTTATCTGCAAAATAAGGTGCATGGAGAGAGACTTCATTAGGAGAGTCTGGTGAATTTGTTATGGCGCAGCATTTTAAAATCAATCCAATATCGTGTTTTGTTTTATCCAAAAATAATTCACGGATGCTTTTATCTGCAATCATAGCTTCGCAAGTCTTCTCTAAATTACCAGAGAAACCGCTGGTTAGTCCTTTTTCCATATACTCGAAAGAATCTAAGGCAGAATAGAGAGATACACTTGAAGATCGTAAATTACTATAGTCTTGCGAGTTAAAGTTAAAGGCAATTTTTTGGATTATTTCTGCGGGCAAGTTCGATATAGATAAAGCATTATCTAATAAGGGCGAGTTTTTATTTGCAGGGCTAGATGAGAGAGGGGGGAGAAATGTTGGGTTCGAGCTTTTTTGTGTATTAGTAAACATAAAATCCTCTTATTTGAGTTACAATAGCTTCGTGTAGTCATTGAGCGGGAGGGATATTAGCGTTTACCAAGTCAAAAAAATTTAAAAAATAAATGTAACTATTCTATTTAGTTGTTTTTTGATAGGAACATTTTTGTTGCATTACAGCTATGCTTAACTCTAATAAATAAGGCAAAAACAGCATTCCCTTGCTGCTTATTATTCAAAAATTACAATCCTTCAGGTAGCAATCCGTTATCTTGTAAAAAACCAATCACTAACTCTTGCATTTTTTCAGCCATATCATGCATATCGTCATAACCTTGTAGACTGGCGAGATCGTGACTGACCTCGGCAAAGCATTGCATTAAACACTGTAATGACAACGCGGCTTTCTCTGCTGTACCGCAATTAAAAATGGTTTCTAGCGCTTGAATATACTTTACTGGCATCCATTCATGGTATTTACGGCCTTTATACCAAACGTTTTCACCTTGGAGGGAAGCCAGATGCTCAATCAGCGTCAGAAAATACTGCTTCATATCTGCGCTTCGTGACCAGGCCACCCATAACTCATCGCGGGTTAATGCAATCGCTACTTGATGGGCTTCATGCCAAAAATCGGTAACAATCTCAGTAAATTCAGAAGGGCTCAAAGGGGAGGGTATTAACGCCGTGGTATTTGCATCATCAGGTAGACCATCAGTGATCCCTGTTTTATCTAATAAAACAGCAAAGCCCCGTGAGAATGTAGAGTCTAGACCTTCACGCTTCATTTTTTCTAGGCGCTCAGGCTCAGCAAAAGTGAAATCTACTTTGCGACCTTCTTCATAAATTACTAAGCAAGTGGGCCAATCAGGCGCATCATCTTCTAAGTTAAGTAAATGAATCGCGGCTAATGGTTTGCCAAAGTTATCAATCCAGTGCTTTTGTTGAAAGAGCTCTGTGACGCCATGGCCGATTAATTCAATATCAATATCAGAATAACGGTCGATATCTTGCTCACGAGCACGTGAACCGGTTAGTACTACGGCTTCAATTCTCGGGTCGAGTAGTGAAATAGAAATTATTTTATTTATTAACGATGCAGGTGATTCCATAACTGGCCCATTTAATATCACAGGATGCGCTAAGATACAGATAAAGTGCAGCAAAAGCGAAGCTTCAAGCGGAAAAAGAGTAGAAAAGGGAAAAGAATGTCTGAAAATACGCTTCAACAAGTGAAATGGATGGAGACTTATTAAACAAAGTGGAGTATCTTGTTTAGTATATAAAACAAAGATTGCTTTATTTTACGGCTTTAAGCTTAATTAAAGCTATAAAATCGCTTTATGCTAAACAGAGGCAAGAAATGAGCGTGTTTATCGATTTTGAACAGTCAGTTTACCCATTTCCACCCAAACCTGCGATATTAAGCTCGGATGAGAAAGCGTTTTATCGTGAGCAGATTAAATCACTGCTGATTGAAAAAAATGCCGTTATCGTTGCACATTACTATACCGATCCTGAAATTCAAGCTCTGGCTGAGGATACTGGCGGGTGTGTCGCAGACTCACTTGAAATGGCGCGTTTTGGGGCCAAGCATCCAGCATCAACATTGGTCGTTGCTGGGGTAAAGTTTATGGGCGAAACCGCCAAAATACTTAGTCCAGAAAAAAATGTTCTAATGCCTACACTAGACGCGCAATGCTCCCTTGATTTAGGTTGCCCAGAAGAGGAATTTATTCGCTTTTGCGATGCGCATCCCGATAGAACAGTGGTGGTGTATGCCAATACATCCGCGGCGGTAAAAGCACGAGCGGATTGGGTTGTCACATCCAGTATTGCCGTTGAATTAATCGAGCACTTAGATAGCCTCGGAGAGAAAATTATTTGGGCCCCTGATCGCCATCTCGGGCGCTATGTACAGCAACAAACTGGCGCAGATATTTTGTGCTGGGAAGGGGCGTGTATTGTACATGATGAGTTTAAAACGCAGTCTTTAGAAAAAATGAAAGCGCTTTACCCTGAAGCCGCGGTGCTAGTTCACCCTGAATCACCTCAAGCTATTGTCGAACTTGCTGATGCCGTGGGTTCCACAAGCCAATTAATTAAAGCAGCGCAAAGTTTGCCGAACCCATCGATGATTGTGGCCACGGATAAAGGCATTTTCTATAAAATGCAGCAAGCGTGCCCAGAAAAGGCTTTATACATTGCACCTACAGCAGGAGAAGGGGCAACATGCCGAACTTGTGCCCATTGCCCTTGGATGGCGATGAATGGCTTAAAAGCGATTGCAGGGGCATTAGAAGGGAACTCTAATAACCATCAAATACATGTCAGTGATGATTTACGTAAAAAAGCGTTATTACCACTGAATAAAATGCTAGATTTTGCACAGAGTCTAAAATAAAAATAATCGTGTTATCAAAAGAAGTACTGAGCAATACAACATTGACTAACATTTAAAAGGGTTTCGGGATGGATTTTTTTAGTACAGCCAATACGTTAGTGCAAATCCCACTTTGGGGTTCAGTGTATGATTTATCGTATATTGAGGCCGTGGGGACAATCGCGGGTTTGCTTTGCATTTTACTGGCAAGCTTAGAAAAAACGATTAATTATCTGTTTGGTTTAATCAACGTTTCTTTGTTTGCTGTTATTTTCTTTCAAATTCAATTGTATGCGAACTTACTTTTACAGATATTTTTCTTTGTTGCCAATATCTATGGTTGGTATGCATGGAGCCGTGTGACCAGTTCTCAACAAGCGGAATTAAAAATTCGCTGGTTAAGCTTACCAAAAGCCTCTGTCACGCTCGTACTTTCCGTATTAGTGGTGCTCTATCTTACTTTTAACATTGATGCGGTATTTGGCGTTCTTGCAACTTGGGCTGTTGAGATCTTGAATCTGTTTGGTGCCAATTTAGCGATGCCAATCATAGAGCCTGATGCATTCCCGTTCTGGGATTCTGCAATGACTGTCCTTTCTGTGGTTGCGATGATTTTAATGACGCGCAAATACGTTGAAAACTGGCTGCTTTGGGTGATCATCAATGTGATAAGCATTGTGATTTTCTTTATCCAAGGGGTGTATGCAATGTCGTTGGAATATCTGATTTTGCTGGGTATCGCCTTAAACGGCTCTCGACTTTGGATAAAATCAGCAAAAGAGAATGGCTCAGTGCCTTTGTCTCGCCCATAGACTGAAAAAAAACAGAAAACGGCTAAAGTAACATCCTCGTTATTTAGCCGTTTTACTTATTTTTAACACTGCAAAATGTGAATTTGGCCTATTTATTGTGCTGGATATCTCTATTTCACCTCATTTTATAATCAGCCGTGAATAAACCCCTTGTTTCTGCGTGCGTTTGGCTGTTTACAGATGTTCGCTGAACGGTTAGATTAAAAATTCGATGCCGATTATCTTTTAAGTTATCAATTCATCTTTAAAGCGCTGTGAGGGAATTTACAGGCGATTTTTGCGCGCTAACTTGAGATAAAAAAGGTATGCAACTCAACAACAGTAAAAAATAATAAACATTGGATATACAGGTATGAACTATCAGAACGATGACGTCAGAATAAAACAAATAAAAGAATTATTACCCCCTATTGCTCTGCTTGAAAAATTTCCAGCAACCGATAAAGCTGCGTTTACCGTTCATGAAGCACGCCTTGCTATTCATAATATTTTAGCGGGTAAAGATGACCGCCTTGTGGTGGTGATTGGCCCATGTTCGATTCATGACACCAAAGCTGCACTTGAGTATGCGGAACGTTTAGCTCCGTTACGTGAAGAATTAAAAGATTCGTTAGAAATCGTTATGCGAGTCTATTTTGAAAAACCACGTACAACGGTTGGTTGGAAAGGCTTAATTAATGACCCTCGTATGGATCATAGCTTTGATATCAACGAAGGCTTGCGTATTGCGCGTGAATTGTTATTAACGATTAATAACCAAGGCTTACCAACTGCGGGTGAGTTTTTGGATGTGATTAGCCCACAATATGTTGCTGACTTAATGAGCTGGGGGGCAATTGGCGCACGTACGACTGAGTCGCAAATTCACCGCGAACTAGCGTCAGGCCTGTCTTGCCCTGTTGGTTTTAAAAATGGGACAGATGGCACCATTAAAATTGCCATTGATGCGATTAACTCTGCGCGTTCCGCTCACTGTTTCTTATCTGTGACGAAATGGGGGCATTCAGCCATCGTCAACACAGGCGGTAACCCTGATTGCCATATTATTTTACGTGGTGGTAAAGAGCCAAATTACAGTGCTAAACATGTGAAAGAAGTGCGTGAAGGCTTAGAAAAAGCAGGCTTAGTGCCAAGCATTATGATTGATTTTAGCCATGCCAACAGCTGTAAAAAATTCGAAAAACAGATGGAAGTGGCGACAGATGTCAGCGAACAAATTAGCAATGGCGACCGCTCAATTACGGGTATTATGATTGAAAGTAATTTGGTTGAAGGTAACCAAAACTTAGAGTCAGGCGAACCATTAGTGTACGGTAAAAGTGTCACTGATGCGTGTATCGGTTGGGCAGATACTGAAAAAGTGTTACGTCAATTATCCGATGCAGTGATTGCTCGTCGCAATAAATAAATATATTTATATCTAAAAAGCCAATTCATTAAATGAGTTGGCTTTTTTATTTTGTGCTTTTTAATCTATGTATCAAATATTATGTTTAAAACAAATGGTTTTAATATTATTTATTTCAAAACTAAATTTGTTTTTGGTTTTTATTTGGTATATTTTAATTTCTCGCATTTTTAAGATTTTATTATTTTAAATAATCTAATTTATTTGGATTTTCATTACACCAACCAACATGGTTTAAAGGGACTTAAATGAATAACAATGATATAAACTATCAAGTTAAGCTGATTGATGATAGTCATTACCTTAAAGAGAAAATAAATTTCTTTTTGAAGATTAAAAAGGAGCATAACGAAAAAACATCTGAGTATTTTAAGGTTGATTCACCTGTTAATTTCATCAATAATTTTATTTATTCACCTAAAACTGAAACATTGAAATACAGCTATGCAATGAATCGTTATATAACAAAAGTAGATGATATAAATTCAAAATTTGAGCTATTTCAAAAAAGTTATGAGGTTTACCTCAATGACAGAACACAAAGTCACTATGAGTCATTGAAGGCTCTGTATGAGGGTGTTGAATACCAGTCTATTGATTATCCTAGATATAATCCTTATGTGCAACGAATCGGAAGAAGATTAAACACTGAAAATAATAAAGATATGCAAGCATTGGAAGGAGAAACTCGCCAACTTAATCATGAGCTTAAAGGCATAAAAAATATTATTGATGATATGATGGAGACGGTTGAGTTATTCGAAATTCAAGGTATTTATGATGGGAAAGATTATATTAAAGATTCTGATTACGCAAAAGAGATGAAAGGTATATGTGAAGGGTTTATTGAAGCTAAAAAAGAAATGTTAAATAATAAATCGCATGGCTTTTCAGATGATGATATTAAGTTGGTGAAAATGGATATTCTTTATTATGAAAATAAAAATAAAGAATATTTAAAGTTTATTGAAATGGTAGAGGGTGTAATTAAAAATGAAATTACTAAAAAAAGCCCCCCTGAACTAAATGAAATTAAAGCATTGAATAATAGCCGGCTAGATATATTAACGAATTTAATAGCGAGCTCTCAGGTAGTAAGTTTGAATACAATAGTAAAAGATAAAAAAATAGGGAGTGCAATTACAGACTTTTTCTTTTCAAATCAACAGAGGGTATAACCTAAACTTGGCTAAACCCCTGCCAGTTAAGTGACTGGTAGGGGGGATTAGCAAAATTATTTTGGAATATGGTTTAAAAAAGCCTCAAGCTTCTCTTTCTCTTCTGGTGTCGCATTTGCAGGGGTTGCCGTTAATTGCAAAACGCCTTCTGTAGTTTGCACATCAAAGAATACTTTCCCTTTCTCGCCTTTCACATAAGTGACATCTTTTAGTGGAATGCGATAACAATACGCAAAAATATTCGGGCGAATATAAAACTGGGCATCTTTAACGGCTAAGTAGAGGTTATCACTGGCTTTTTTGCCAAAGTAACCAAGGAAAATGGTCAGGACAAACAAAAACATACCTAGACTTTGGCTCAGTAAAATAAAGGCAATACTGATAATACCGAGGGAGATCACGACAATACGGTTATTGCGTTTATTAAATTCAATTTTTTGTGTAAAACCGATATTGAGGCTAGTATCAAATGGCTCTAATTGGCGATAACGCCAGCGTGTAGCCGAAAAAATCATTCCCATGGCAAATACAATGGTAATTGGCATCAATGCAACGCTACTGATAATCGCTAAAACAATAGAAAGTTTAGGCTTATAGGCCAGCACCATCATACTGACAATTTGAATTGGGAAGCTAACACAAGCAATGATCATTAAGGTTTTCATGAGTTCATGATTAGCCGCGCCGTTTGAACCATCAATAACCAGCTCCCCTGCATTGATCATATACAGAAGCGAGCCTAAAATACTGGCGCTGAGGACTAAACCTACCCAAACATAGAGATTAAATTTATTCATTTCGTTGTTTTATCAACCTTTCAAAAAATTTTCCCTATGATAGTCGGTTATTGGGTTTTCTGACACCTTGAGTTCGTGTTTTTTATGAAGAGGAGAATTATGGGCAATAAAAAAGGCTAAGCTTTCGCTTAACCTTTTATCAGCAAAATAAAGTGAATACTTACTTCGCTTTACCTTGGTTCGCTACCGCAGCTTGTTTTGCAGCGATTTCGTCTTGGTTACCTAAATAGTAACGTTTGATTGGTTTCATGTTTTCATCGAACTCATAAACCATCGGTACCGCTGTTGGGATGTTCAGGTTCAGAATTTCATCTTCACCCATATTATCCAGGTATTTGACCAGCGCACGCAGTGAGTTACCGTGTGCTGCAATAATCACTTTCTCACCGCTTTCAACGCGTGGCTTGATCACTTCTTCCCAATAAGGAACAACACGGTCGATAGTGGTTGCTAAGCTTTCAGTTACAGGTAATTCGCTTTCTGACAGTTTTGCGTAGCGTGGGTCGTGACCTGGGTAACGCTCATCATCTTTAGTCAGATCTGGAGGAGTGATTGCGAAACCACGACGCCACAGTTTCACTTGCTCGTCACCGTATTTTGCCGCAGTTTCTGATTTGTCTAAGCCTTGCAGAGCACCATAATGACGCTCATTCAGTTTCCAGCTTTTTTCAACTGGCAGCCATTGCTGTTCAACTTGATCAAGAATGTTCCACAGAGTATGGATAGCACGTTTTAGAACAGAAGTGTATGCAAAATCAAAGACAAAGCCTTCATCTTTCAGTAACTGGCCTGCTACTTTCGCTTCTTCGCGGCCTTTATCTGACAGTTCTACATCAGTCCAACCAGTGAAGCGGTTTTCTTTGTTCCACTCACTTTCACCGTGTCTTACTAAAACCAGTTTAGTTACAGCCATAGCTAAAACTCCTATCAGTACATTCAAATTAAAAATGAATCATTGCTGGGTTACATTATAGGGATAGTCATCTCGAACGCTAGTAGCAACTTGCGTTTTATCTAAACCAAATCAAAAAACTCACGGTCAAAGAAATTTTTATGTGAAAATTTGGTTTAAAAGTGATTTTCCTGTCTGTTTATTGCCCAGTTACCATTTTTACAGGATAAGTAAAAAATAACAGATGCCCCAAATTTAACCCGAAGTGAATCGATACAGCAAGCCATAATTTACCACTCCACATCCAAGTGAGACCATAAATTAACCCTGCAAGGGTGGCAAAGAGGATTAATAATGGACCGCCCGCAAAATGTAAGCCCCCAAATAAGAGCGCAGTGAGTATTAATGCAAGGTAGGGAGATCCTAACCATTGGCCAAGGCGTTGCTGTAAATAACCTCGAAATAGGGCTTCTTCAGCTAAAGAGACAAACAGCAAATTGCACAAGACAAAAGCGGGCAACCAAGTAGGTAAATGCCATTCAAATCCTAATCCTCCTGCAAGTGTGGCGATAATTAGTAGGACAGGAACAGAAAGGAGCAATAAGCACCATTGTAAAGAGGATGCCGTTTTTGTAGGGGATGAAATAAATAGAGTCGGTAAACACGCGAATAAGATAAAAGGGATTAAGGCTTTATCAAAATTAAAGTACATAGTAAAGGGCGCACTTTGCTCACCAACGACGGTTTTATCCAAATATTTTAAGTTATTAAACCCTGGAAAAATATGAATAAACAGCCCAATAGCACAAGCAACTAACACAATTTCACTGGCTATCTTTAAAAATAGCCTGTTTTGATAGCGCAGATGAATGAAAGCAACGACAGCGATAAAAGTAAGAATTAAGAGAGCGAACCCACTGATAATCCCAGTTATTGTTGCTGTGATTATGGCAATAAGCAGTAGTAATAATGAAACTAACCGATGTGTCGCGAGTGTTGCAAGTGAGGAGGCCAATATCAACCAAGCCATAAATCATACCTATATTTATATATAAATTATTTAAGAGCGGCAGAGTTTACCGATTTTTAATCAATTCCCTAACGAAAAAGGTGGGCACTATTCTACATGGTTATTAATATCAATAAATTAGGGGTTGTTTTTATTATTAATCACTAGATTGAATTAGCCAATAGGCTGAGTTCCTATTGGCAAAATGAGACGAATTTAAAGCTCTTCAATATCGTAGCGATATTTTCCGTTTTCAGGGACGAACGTTAGCCGATGAGTAATACAGGCTGGTGCATCTTCTTGATGGTGGGTGACAAATAGCAGCTGAGTGTTGCCTTGCTTGAGCATCACATCAATAAAGCGTAGAACAAGTAATCGGTTCAGGCCATCAAGCCCTTGAAGTGGCTCATCTAAAATTAGCATCGCTGGGTGTTTGACAAGTGCCCGTGCAATTAATACTAACCGTTGTTGACCCCATGAAAGACTATGAAAAGGTTGTTGTGCCGTTTGGGTTGGGAACCCCAACAGCGCTAACCATTCATATGCTAATTGTATCTGTCGGTCTGATGGTGTTTGGTATAAACCGATTGAATCATGGAAGCCTGAAATGATTACATTCAGCACGCTAGTAGCAACGCGGTATTCTTGGTGAATGCTATTACTCACATAACCGATATGACGCTTGATGTCCCAAATAGTTTCTCCACTGCCGCGGCGGCGACCAAATAAGGTTAAGTCATTGCTGTAACCTTGGGGGTGATCTCCCGTGATTAAGCTTAATAAGGTGGATTTTCCCGCGCCATTTTCACCGATAATTTGCCAATGCTCACCGGGGTTAACATGCCAAGTTAACCTATGCAGAATCGGTTTGTCGTTATAACTGATAACACCATTATTTAACACGATACGAGGCGTCGTATCATCCAGTTTTTCATCGTGTGTTGGGTCTTCCGTTTCTGGAATGGCAAGCTGTTTAATTTTTTCACTGTGCTGTAACTGGCTGATTAGGGTGTTAGCAAGTACTGACTCTCTGTCACCAGACATTGTTAATTTACAATCAGCGACCACCCCCATATTTTCAATATAATCAGGAAGTTCATCAAAGCGGTTTAACACCAAGACGATTGTGAGCCCTTTTTCAGACAAACTGTAGAGTAGTTCACTTAAGTTACTCCGTGAATAGACGTCTAATCCATCAAAAGGCTCATCTAAGATTAATAGGTCGGGATTACCCATTAGTGTTTGGCAGAGCAGAACTTTCCGCGTTTCCCCTGTCGACAGATATTTAAAGCGGCGAGACAGCAAATCACGAATGCCAAACCGGGTGGCGAGCTCTAGGCAATATTCATTGTCTTGATGGTTTAATTGAATGATTTCAGCAGCAGTATAACCCGTGTCCTCCTCATCATCACTGAGAAGGTCTGTATTATTGCGTTGCCACTCTTCGCTAATGATTTTTTGTAGTTGTTCAAACGAAAGGCGAACAGGGGAGTTAAAGGTATTTTTGACAACTCCAGAAAGCGGTTTGAGTTCATTAGACAGAACACGCGCCAGTGAGGATTTACCACTGCCATTAGAACCAATAAATGCCCAGCTTTCACCCTTATTAATATTGAGTTGTTGAATATCAAGTGTTTGCGTTTCGCTGAGCTTAAAGCTGCTATGTTGTATTGTTATTGAGCTCATTAAGCTTCCTTATCATGAATATTTACCTTGTCACCTAACAGAAATAATCAGGATTGGGGATAAAGTCAACAACTGAGCAAGGGAGGCGAGAAAAAAAGGTGAATGCTTACTTACTTTCTCAAGCAAGTAAGCGGATTAATTTAGCAAAGGGTAGCAACAATCACTTGGTCTGCATTGAAAAGCGCGGTAATCGTATCGTTAACTTGCAAAGATTGCGCATCAACATCACTATTTGGCAGGGTTGAGCAAAGCGTTTCACCACCAGTTAGCGTAACAATTACTTCGCTATTATCTTTACCGCGTTCTAGTGTAGTGATTTTGCCTTCAAGGCGGTTATCGAACTCAGTTTGGTTTGGTTGCTTACTGAGCTTAACCCAAGGGGCTTTTATTAATGCGAGCACTTCTTTGCCTTCGACTAACCCTAAACGGTTAGCACTTTGCTCAGTTAGCGCGGCATTGATCACCGTATTGTTATCCGCTAAACGGATTTGCACGTGTTGTTGAACGTGAGTATGGTCACGAGCAATCAAAGTGCCGAAAAACTGGTTACGTGCACTGGTTTGCAGTGAAAAGCGTGAAATTGCGGCAAGTAGGCTATCAAGGGGGAGACTGTCTTCTTTGAGAACATCAAAGGCTTTCTGTTGAATTTGTGCTAATAAATCATATAGCTGGAGCAGTCTTTCACCGTAATGAGTTAATGTGGTGCCGCCACCGCCTTTTCCGCCAGTTGCGCGGTCAACCAGGATATCATCAGTGAGTTGGTTCATCTCATTGATAGCATCCCAAGCACTTTTATAACTGATACCTGCGAGTTTGGCACCTTGGCTGATAGAACCTGTCGCTTTAATTTGTTTGAGTAGCGCGATACGGCGTGGATCAGCAAATAAACTGCCTTGCAATTTAAGTGTGAGTAAAATTTCTGCCTGCATATTTTTCTCCCTTCCGGCTCGGTTGGTGGTGACAGAGTTAAAAAGCACGTTTAGTATGTCGTTAGTATAATATTTTGTCTAAAATAGTCTGCATTATAACGCTATTATGCGTTATTATTTTGATTTGATTTATAATCATTGTGTTTATAATAGATGTATTGAGAGTCGAATTTTCCCTCGTCAGCGTATCTTGTAGGCTGGTGGGTACAGTATCACTGAAGAGGCTTTTTTATGTTAGAACTCATTAAAAGTTTAGGTTTCGCTCTGATGATGGTTCCCGTTGTGATGTTTTTAATCATGGGCTTGATTTACGGCTTAGGCGCATTCTTTAACTTGCTGTCTAAAGCGCACGTACCCCATCATCATAACACTGAGAACAAGTAACGCTTAGCGAGTACAGTTCGAATTGATCATAGACCCCTTGATTGTTAATTCAATCAGGGGGTTTTTATTTTGAAAGCGTAGTGATGGCTATTTTTGATAAGCATCATCATAGTAGGCTGAAAACAGTTGACGGCGGCTCTGGATATTAAACTGGGCTTGTTCCTCTGCTGTTTTTTTAGCAAAATCTTCGTGAAATTCTTCAAGCGTTTTAACAGGGCTTTGTTGTTGGTTTTCAGTGAGTTGTTTTATTGCTTCAAGGACAAATAACCCGCAGCCATTGGGCACATTTTGTTGAATGTTGCCTTCAATATAAGTGATATCTTTTTTATCAACACCAGCTTTTTCTGCTGCAAACGCGATTTCCTTTCGAATATCATCGCTAAGGTTATCGTACGAATTAAATATGGCGCATTTTACGACATTGTTTGATGGAGTCTGTTGACGTGTTGCAGGGTAAAGTGCAAATAAAATCCAGTGATTGTTATTCACATTGAGAGGGAATAACTCCAATTGGTTCGATGGGATGCCACTCTTTATTTTTTCTTCAATTATTTCTCCCAGTAAATTAGCCTCTCCTTGAGTTAGGCCTATCGCGCAATTGACCGTCACATTATCTGGCAAAATTTCTGTATTTTTATTTACAGGATCAATTTCATCGTTTGTGGTCATTCGTTCTAGGGAGAATAGATTAGTCTCTTCTAATGGGTATCTGTCTGGCTTTAAATGTTCTTTATTTATAAATTGGCTCGTTAGGTTCGGCTCATTTGGTATTGAACCGATAATGTATAATAGTTTCGAGGGTTTACTGAATTTTTCTTTACTGATGGGTAACTGAGAAAGCACTTTACAGGCTTCTTGTATTTCATTAACTACCTTTTCTGATGTGGGTTGTTTACCACTAAATAAGTCATAGAGAATATTTTCTGCTTTTTCACCTGATGGGTCTTTGCGTAATGCAATATTAAGCAGTGCATCAATACTATTGAGCTCTCCACTTGCTGCGGAATCGCCAAGTAACTCTAAGAGCGTAAAATCGATATTGTCATTAAATAATGCGTCAAAGCATTGTGGGCTCAAACCACAAATGGGTTCTTTTCTTATTTGAATGGGTGATGATGAAATTACCGCCATATTATCCCCTGTATCGATAGAGTTATGAAAAATCATGATGAAAATATTCAAATATTCACAGATTATGCCGATAAAAATACAGGATAAATAAATTGCCAACTATACAAAAACGATGAAATGGTAAGAGCAGAGAATTAACCTTTTTTTTAACGTTTTACGATAAGGTGCAGCAAAATTGCATCATTTCTTGAGCCAGCACACTTTTATACGTAGTTTAACTTTAAGTTATCGCTGTGTCCTGATATATATAGCGTGTTAACTAATACTATGGTGGATTAAAATGAAAAAAGGTTTGGTATCTCTTCTTGCGGGTGCAACATTAACGTTAACCATGGCAAGCAACAGCTTTGCCGCTGATAAAATTACCGTTTTCGCTGCTGCCTCTTTAACTAACGCGCTGAACGAAATTTCAGAACAATACAAAAAAGAATCCAATGTAGAAGTGGTAGCATCTTATGCATCGTCTTCAACATTAGCCCGTCAAATTGAACAAGGGGCGCCTGCTAATCTGTTTATTTCTGCTGACCAACAGTGGATGGATTACGCTATTGATAAAAAATTAATGGTCGAAAATACGCGCTACACCTTATTAGGTAATGAGCTAGTATTGATCGCACCAAAAGATTCAAAAATTGATAAAGTCGAAATTAATAAACAAACAGATTGGAAAAAACTGTTGGATGGTGGCCGTTTAGCCGTGGGTGACCCTGATCACGTGCCAGTCGGTATCTATGCGAAAGAAGCATTAGGTAACCTAGGTGCATGGGAAACTGTTGATCCATTATTAGCGCGTACCAATAACGTGCGTAGTGGTATGGCACTGGTTGAACGCCAAGAAGCCCCTTTAGGCATTGTGTATGGCTCTGATGCAGTTGCAAGCCAAAAAGTAAAAGTTGTGGGTATTTTCCCAGCAGATTCACATAAACCTGTTGAATACCCAATGGCTATCGTTAAAGATCAAGACAATAAAGCAACTCGTGACTACTACGAATACCTGAAAACCCCAGCGGCTTCTGAAGTGTTCAAACGTTACGGTTTTGATCCACGTACTAAATAAAAATTAAGAGAGTGTTTCGTTGCAGATGTTAAGTCCTTATGAATGGGAAGCAATTTACCTGAGCCTTAAAGTATCCAGTGTTGCTGTGATCCTCAGCTTACCTCTCGGTATTTTAACGGCTTGGGTGTTGGTTCGCTGTAACTTTCCGGGTAAAACACTGCTCGATAGTATTATCCATCTACCACTGGTGCTGCCACCGGTGGTAGTGGGGTATTTATTATTGATCAGCATGGGAAAACGCGGTTTTATTGGTGAATGGCTGTATAACTGGTTTGGTTTTAGCTTCACATTTAGTTGGCGAGGTGCAGCACTTGCATCTGCGGTGGTGGCTTTTCCCTTAATGGTGCGAGCGATCCGCTTAGCGCTGGAAGCTGTTGACCGAAAACTAGAACAAGCCGCAAGAACGTTAGGGGCTACGCCGCTACGCGTCTTTTTCACTATTACTATTCCACTTTCTTTACCGGGTATTATCGTGGGTACTGTGCTGGCTTTCGCTCGTTCTTTGGGTGAATTTGGTGCCACTATTACCTTCGTGTCCAATATACCGGGTGAAACCCAAACTATTCCCCTTGCCATGTATACACTGATTGAAACACCCGGCGCGGAAGTTGATGCCGCCCGTTTGTGTGTCATTGCCATTGTTTTAGCCTTGATTTCATTATTAATTTCAGAGTGGCTAACCCGTTGGGGTAAAAAACGTTTGGGGGTAGCATAATATGTTAGAACTCGACTTTTTCCAAAAGTTAGGGGATTTACAGTTAGAAGTGAATACCCAGTTACCCACTGAAAGTATTACTGCCGTTTTTGGGTTATCAGGGGCAGGGAAAACCTCCTTAATTAACGTGATTGGTGGGCTAACAAAGCCTAACAAAGGGCGGATTGTGTTAAATGGTCGCACGTTAGTGGATATCGAAAAGAAAATCTGTTTGCCACCTGAAAAGCGCCATATTGGTTATGTATTCCAAGATGCTCGGCTCTTCCCGCATTATCGTGTCAAAAATAATTTGCGCTATGGCATGGCACCTGAAATGAAATCGCGTTTTGACGATATTGTTGAATTATTGGGTATTGAACAATTGCTTAATCGCTATCCAATAACCTTATCGGGTGGAGAAAAACAGCGTGTTGCCATTGGCCGCGCATTGTTAACAGCGCCTGAAATTTTATTGATGGATGAACCGCTAGCCTCTTTAGATTTACCACGTAAACGCGAGCTATTACCTTATTTAGAAAAGCTGTCTCAAGACGTTAAAATTCCCATTTTGTATGTAAGCCATAGTTTAGATGAAATCCTGCGCTTGGCGGATAAAGTGATTGTGATGGCGGATGGGAAAGTTAAAGCGTTTGGGCCGCTTGAAGAAGTGTGGGCGAGCAGCGCGCTACGCCCTTGGTTACAAAAAGAAACGTTAAGCAGCGTTGTTAGTGCCACAGTACACAGCCAGCACCCGGATTACAACATGACTGCGGTGGTTGTCGGTGGTCAAAAATTATGGATCCCACGTGTTGATAGCCAACAAGGTGCAGAATTACGTATCCGTGTCGATGCATCGGATGTTTCGTTGGTGCTAGAAAAACCGCAAATCAGCAGTATTCGCAATATTCTTTCCGCCGAAGTAGTTGAATGGATTGAAGATGGCGAGCAAATTGATGTGAAGCTGGATTTAGGCGATGAGCACTATTTGTGGGCGCGTATTACGCGTTGGGCGCGAGATGAACTGTCAATTCGTAAAGGTCGCAAGGTGTATGCGCAGGTTAAGTCTGTGTCGTTGTCACGTCATTTATAATTACTCGTCGCCCTTGGCGCTGTGGCGTTGTTGGCTTCAATCCTCGTCATATTTCGCACCATAGCGTTGTTGGCTTCATTCAGCTACCCAAGTCACATACTTTTGTATGCTCCTTGGGATAGCTTCATTTGCCGCCTAGCTGTAGTGCGAACTATTTAGAGGATTGGCGTAAAAGTTTTAATAGAAAAGAAAAAAGGGAAAATAAAAAAGGAAAGCGGGGCTTTCCTTTGAATTGATAAGTAAAAACGGGGTTACAGAACGTATTTGCGGATCACTTCAGCGATGCCGGGTTCGGTATTCTCGCGGGTGACCAGTTTGGCTTGCTGTTTGATTTCATCGACGGCATTACCCATTGCAACGCCGAGGCCTGCGGTAGTAAGCATGCTTAAGTCGTTGAAATTATCACCAAAAGCGACAACATTCTCCATTGTCATTCCTTGGGATTCGACCCACTCTTTTAAACGTTGGCCCTTACTATTACCTTTGCGACCCACATCCACCTGATCCATCCAAGACCATTCACAATCTAAGCCGAAATCATTCTCGATTTCGTTGACGACTTGGTGCAGCTGTTCTTTATCTTGTGAGCTAACCGCAAATTTCCATATTGAATCGTAGTTGTGCATCACATCCGCGTAGTCTTCGACAAATTCAATGGTTGGGCGTTGTGCTGTGGGTAATGAATCAGCCCAATTCAATGTGCGTTTAATGCCTTCTGTTTTTGCGTTATATAACATCGCGTTATCCACATACATTAAGTGCTGGATATCAGTTCCGCGCAGTTTATCAATCATTTGAGTGACTGAATCGAGGGTCATTGGGTTTGATTTAAGCACTTTTTTCCCAAGATAGTCATATAGATATGTGCCGTTACAGCAAATAGCCGGAGTATCCAGATCAAGGGCTTGATAAAAAGGGTGAATAGCGACATGGTGACGCCCCGTCACGATGATCACTTTAACGCCTTGGCGGCGGGCTTCTTGTAGGACAGCTAACGATTCAGGCAGGATCTTCTTTTGATGATCAAGCAGTGTTCCATCGAGATCGAGCGCAATAACGCGGTATGACATAAACGGCTCCACGTGATTTTAGAAGTGACCTATAGGCGAGCTATAGGAATGAGGTCATTTTATCATCATAGCTGATAATAGTAACGAACTGAACCGTTTTAGTTTAACGCTTTAGGTTTAAGCTAATAGCGGCATTGGCGTTAATTACTCACAGTAATTTAAAAAATATAAGGTATAGTGGCCTAATACATTTAGGTTATCGATGCGGCTGAGCATTTTTATCATGAATTAAGGAGTCAGGATGAATCAGGTTGTTTATATTGCGAGTCCCGAAAGTCAGCAAATTCACGTGTGGTCAATGAATGAAGTGGGAGAGCTGACGCTTCTGCAAACCGTGAACACACCGGGACAGGTACAACCAATGGTGTTAAGCCATGATAAAAAGCACCTGTATATTGGTGTACGCCCGAATTTCCGTGTCGTAACGTATGCGATTGAAGAAAAAGGCACACTGCGCTTAAAAGCGCAAACGTCGGTGCCCGGTACACCAGTTCACTTATCTCTTGATAACACAGGTAAATACTTGTTTGTTCCTTCTTATCATCAACACAATTTATCTGTGTTGTCGATCAATCAAGATGGTGTACCTAGTCAAGTGATCCAAGTCCTTGAAGGCCTTCGACACCCGCATTCTTCTCATGTGGATGTCGACAATCAACAGCTTTGGGTACCTTGTTTAGGGGAAGACCATATCCGCTTGTTTGATTTACATGAAAATGGCTATTTAACAGAAGCGACAGCAGACCAAATCACGACAGCGCCTAATTCAGGCCCCCGTCATTTGGCATTTCACCCAACACAGAAAGTGATTTACTGCGTAAATGAGTTGGATTCAACTATTAGTGTTTACCGTAAATTCACCCGTTATCGTACTATGCAAACGCTGGCAAACTACCCTGCAGGTAATGAAAGCCAACGCTGGGCAGCCGATATCCATGAGACGCCAAATGGTCGCCATTTATATGTCAGCGAGCGTTCAGAAAGCTACATCAGCCACTATATAATTTCTGATGATGGTTGTGAGCTCACATTAGAGGCGCGTTACCCAACAGAGGTACACCCAAGGGGCTTTAATATCGATGAAACAGGGCGCTTTTTAATCTCCAGCGGGCAAAAGTCTGACCATATTTCGGTCTCAGAGATTGACCCGATCACAGGAAAATTGACGCAAATAGGCAGGTATCAAGTAGGGAAAGGTCCTATGTGGGTACTGTCTTTCATCCTTTGAGCCGTAGCTGCGTTAGCTACGCTTACTAACCCTAGTCACATACTTATGTATGCTCCTAGGGCTTAGTTTCACTTGCCGCCTTGCTACAACTCAAATGATTTTAGATATTAATGCCCTATTATAATTTCGAGTTGTAGCAGTGTTGGCTTCACTGGATACCCTTGTTTTCCGCCTTTCTATAACTCGAATTATTTAGGAGATTATTTGTTTGAAATCTGTTTAAAACAAATAATTAATGGTATCGCATTGATTACCCTAAGACTTTGGCCATAGTTGAGGTGACCTTCGTGAGCTGCTCAGGGGTAATGATATAGGGTGGCATAATATAAATTAACTTGCCAAATGGGCGTACCCACACGCCATTTTCCACAAACACCTTTTGTAAAGCGGCGGTATTTACAGGCTGCTTCATTTCAATTACACCAATGGCGCCAAGAACACGTACATCAGCAACAGCAGAGTGAGAGGCTAAAGGCAGCAGCTCGGTTTTTAATTGTTGTTCAATATTGGCGATCATTTGTTGCCAAGGGCTATTGAGCAACAGGGTTAGGCTTGCATCGGCAACTGCGCAGGCAAGGGGGTTACCCATAAAGGTCGGCCCGTGCATAAAACAACCCGCTTCTCCGTTGCTAATGGTTTCTGCGACGTGGCGCGTTGTGAGTGTCGCTGAAAGCGTCATATAACCCCCAGTTAATGCTTTGCCTAAGCACATAATATCTGGTGATATATTGGCATGATGGCAGGCAAACAGCTTTCCTGTGCGCCCAAAACCGGTGGCGATTTCATCCGCAATCAGCAAGATCCCATATTCATCACATAACTGGCGCACACCTTTCAAATATTCGGGATGATACATTCGCATACCGCCCGCTCCTTGAACGATCGGTTCTAAGATGATCGCTGCAATTTCACTGTGTTTTTTTGCTAATTCATCGATTAATGGCGCAAGATCATTTGGATCCCATTCATCATAAAAACCGCATTGCGGCGCATCCACAAAGATATGCGGTGGTAAATAGCCTTTGTACAGACCATGCATGGAGTTATCTGGGTCACAAACCGCCATCGCACCAAAGGTATCCCCATGATATCCATGGCGTAATGTTAGAACCCGTTGACGCTTTTCGCCTCTTGCCTGCCAATATTGCAGTGCCATTTTTAAGGCAACTTCGACGGCAACGGAGCCCGAATCAGCCAAAAAAACGCACTCCAGTGAGTCTGGCGTAATGGCGACTAACTGCCGACATAAATTCACCGCTGGTGGGTGAGTTATCCCGCCAAACATCACATGGGACATCTGACTTAGCTGGTTTGTAACGGCTTGGTTGAGCACGGGATGATTATAGCCATGAATAGCGGACCACCACGAAGCCATCCCATCAATCAATTTTTTTCCATCAACCATTTCAAGCTCAACCCCATGTGCTGCAACGATTGGGTAGGCTGGAATAGGGCGGCTCATTGAGGTATACGGGTGCCAAATGTGTTGGCTATCAAACGCAATATCGTGACTATTCATGATTATCCATTGTAAACTTTTTTAGATCATTTTGGTTGACATGATAACCACAATATTTAAACTGGCAACAACTTTTTCAACGGGAGCATCTCCATGAATACATTAAAACAGTGGACAACAAAACAAGCTAACGAACTGTTTTCAATGCCTTTTTTTGAATTGTTATTTCAGGCGCAGCAAACACATCGCCAGCATTTTGACCCACAGCAAGTGCAAGTCAGCACCTTGTTGTCTATCAAAACAGGCGCGTGCCCTGAAGATTGCAAATATTGTGCTCAGAGTGCTCGCTATAAAACAGGTTTGGAAACTGAACGTTTGATGGAAGTGCAGCAAGTACTTGAATCTGCGAAAAAAGCCAAGCAAGCAGGGTCAACACGTTTTTGCATGGGGGCAGCATGGCGCAATCCGAAAGAGCGTGATATGCCTTACCTCGAAATGATGGTGAAAGAGGTGAAATCCCTAGGGATGGAGACCTGCATGACCTTAGGCATGATTGATGATACCCAAGCCCAGCGACTTGCCGAAGCGGGTTTAGACTATTACAACCATAACCTTGATACATCCCCTGAATATTACGGCAATATTATCACCACAAGAACATACCAAGACCGTTTGGATACCCTGGGCAATGTTCGCAATGCAGGGATTAAAGTTTGTTCAGGCGGTATTTTAGGTTTGGGTGAAAAAGTCAGTGACCGTGCCGCGTTATTGGTGCAATTAGCCAATTTGCCAAAGCCACCAGAAAGCGTACCAATTAACATGCTAATGAAAGTTGAAGGTACGCCAATGGCAGATAATGAAGATGTTGATGCCTTTGATTTCATTCGTACCATCGCGGTTGCCCGTATCATGATGCCGACCTCATATGTCCGTTTATCTGCCGGTCGTGAATATATGAATGAGCAAACTCAAGCGCTCTGTTTTATGGCAGGCGCAAACTCAGTTTTTTATGGCTGTAAGTTACTGACTACGCCAAACCCAGACGAAAACAAAGACTTAGCTTTGTTTAGAAAACTGAATATCAATCCAGAGCGCATTGACACGGATGAAGGGGATAACCTACAAGCCGCTAAATTGGCAGAAACATTGTTAACCGCAGATAATGCACAATTTTATAACGCAGCGGTATGATGAGCTGGCAAACATTTCTACAAGAGCAGGAAGAGCTGCGAAAACGTGCATCGATTTGGCGTCAACGACAATGTATTGATGGTGCTAATGGCCGTGAATTGCACCAACATGGAAAGAAATACCTTAATTTCTCCTCTAATGATTATTTAGGGTTATCTCATCACCCGAACATTATTGCTGCATGGCAACGCGGTGCGGATATTTATGGTGTCGGTAGTGGGGGATCTGGGCATATCACTGGGTATACCCAAGCCCATGCTGAACTTGAAACAGCGTTGGCGCAGTGGTTGGGTTACTCAAAAGCGCTGTTGTTTATTTCGGGGTTTGCAGCAAACCATGCGGTGATTACGGCATTAATGACACCAAATGACCACATATTCGCCGATAAACTCAGCCATGCCTCAATTATAGAAGCCTCGATACATTCAGGGGCTAAATTGAGACGCTTTCATCATAACAATACGTCTTCACTTGAAAATTTAATTCATAAGCCAGCTTCAGGGAAAACCCTCGTGATAAGCGAGGGCGTTTTTAGTATGGATGGGGACTATGCTCCCCTTGATACCTTGCATGATATAGCGAAAAAACACTGTGCATGGTTAATGGTTGACGATGCACATGGTATTGGTATTTGGGGCGAGCAAGGACGAGGGAGCTGCTCTGCTTATGGTATTAAACCTGAAATTTTAGTCGTCACATTCGGTAAAGCGTTTGGTTTAAGCGGAGCAGCCGTGCTTTGTGATGAGCAAACCGCCGATTATTTGCTTCAGTCTGCGCGCCATTTGATTTACAGCACGTCTATGCCGCCAGCGCAGGCAGTTGCATTATTAGAAGCCGTTAAACAGATTAAATTGGCAGATAAATCGCGTGAAACTCTTAATCATCATATTGAATACTTAAGAGAAAATGCCAATTTTAAGCAGATGAAATTAGCCGATTCAAACACAGCTATCCAGCCTTTAATCATTGGTGATAATGAAGCATGCCAACACGCAGCTGCATTTTTACGCCAGAAAGGTGTTTGGGTTCAAGGGATCCGCCCGCCAACGGTTCCGCCGGGAAGTGCAAGGTTGCGGATCACGCTGAGTGCTGCACATCAACAAGACGATCTTGATAAACTGTTGGAGGCGTTATATGACTTCGATCATTTGTCATGACAAACAAAAAATAGCGGCGGCATTTGGCAGAGCAGCGGCAAGCTACGATGCAATTGCTAGTTACCAGCAAGGGACAGGAGAACAACTGCTCAATAAATTGAAATCGACCCTTGTTACTAAGCAGATTAACAAGCCCTTACGGGTATTAGATGCAGGATGTGGGACGGGTTTTTTTAGTCAAAAGTTGAAAAATCAAGGCCATATTGTTACTGGGTTAGACTTATCTTCAGGCATGTTAGATGTCGCCAAAAGCAAAGATACCGCAGATGAATATGTGTGTGCGGATATGGAGTCGATCCCCGTTAGTTCAGCACGGTTTGATGTGGTTTTTTCCAATTTATCCATTCAATGGTGTGAAAGCTTGTATGGTGCATTGAGCGAATTGTACCGAGTCACAAAACGTGGTGGTGTGATTGTTTTTACAACGCTTGCAGAGAATTCGCTGAGTGAATTATCGGAAGCTTGGCAGTCATTAGATGGATACTCTCATGTGAATACCTTTTTAGGCCCACAAGACATTACCGCGAGTTGCCAAGCATGGCGCCATGATGTGTCTTTTCAGCAAGATACATTGTATTTTCCTGATGTAATCAGCTTATTGAATTCGCTAAAAGGGATCGGTGCAACCCATTTAACGGCTGGGCGCCAAACTGGCCTCATGACACGTAAGCGCCTTCAGCAATTAGCTGGCGCTTATCCGATGGCCCATCAAGGACTCCCGTTAACTTATCAAACCGTATTTGGAGTCATCTATTGTGATTAAAACGTATTTTGTAACAGGGACGGACACGGAAGTCGGGAAAACCGTAGCAAGCTGTGCTTTATTACAAGCCGCTAATGCGCAAGGGTTTAATGCTATAGGTTATAAGCCTGTTGCTTCTGGCAGCGAACAGACTCCAGAAGGGTTGCGTAATAACGATGCTTTATTATTGCAAGCCAATAGCCACGTAAAATTACCTTATTCAATGATAAACCCCATTGTGTTTGAAGCACCCACTTCACCGCATATTATGAGTGAAAAAATGGGGTTGCCTATTGATTTTTCTGTCATTAATCAAGGGTTATTAGATATCCAGAGACAAGGTGATTGGGTGTTAGTTGAAGGTGCAGGTGGCTGGTATACCCCGTTATCCACTGAAAAAACCTACGCAGATTGGGTGGTTGAACAACAGCTTCCGGTTATTTTAGTGGTGGGTGTGAAGCTAGGTTGTATTAATCATGCGCTGTTAACGCTTGAGGCGATTCATGCTGCTGGGTTATTGGTTGCTGGTTGGATTGCTAATGAAGTGGAACCTGCTGGGGCTTATCAAGCTGAATATCTTGCAACACTCAAACGTATGATTAACCCGCCTTGCTTAGGGATCCTACCTTATCAACCTGAACTTAATGAATCTACATTAGGGCAATATTTGGATCTTTCATTATTGTGAAATAAATAAAGGGCTTAGCATTATCGTTAAAGCCCATTTTTCCTTCGTAAAAAAAGATCAATTGTTAAATGTTCGGTTGATCTTGTGTAACGTTCTTAACCTATTTTTTGTCAAGTTTTACCGTAGAAATAGTCTGACGATCGAACTAAAACAGATAAAATCCCTTTTTATTAACGGATACTACGTAAAAATTTTTTCATATAACTGCCATCATTTTGTCATTTAGTCCACGTTTATCAAATTTTACCAATGTCGAGAAAGCATGAGCCCTAAGGGCTTCAAGAGTTATCCACCATTTCTGTGGATAACCTTGTGCATTAACGTTATAAAACAACTTCTATGCTAGGCGACAAGCGGCTTTGCCTTTATTTGATGTGATTCTGGACTTAAAAATAATTTTATTTAAATACAACTGGTTAAATAAAATCAATACTTCAATTTGCATTTGCGATAGAGCAATAAAAACCAATAGCATAAAATATAAAGTTTTCCAAAGGTCAAGCATTATTTTGGGGATAACATTTTTATAAACTCATTGGAACGTCGCACAGACAAAATATTAAACTCAGGACTTGAAGCTGTTTTTTTATCCAGTATTATAGCAAAAGAGATAAGTGACGAGGCGGTAATATGAGTAAGGATTTTAAGCTGTATTCTGATTTTCAGCCAGCAGGGGACCAACCTGAAGCGATTCGTAAATTACGCGAAGGGCTGCAAGACGGCTTAGCGCACCAAACCTTATTAGGGGTAACTGGGTCGGGGAAAACCTTCACGATAGCCAATGTTATTGCGAAAGAGAATCGCCCAACCATGTTAATGGCGCATAATAAAACCTTGGCAGCGCAGCTCTATAGCGAAATGAAAGCGTTCTTCCCTGATAACGCAGTGGAGTATTTTGTTTCTTACTATGATTATTACCAGCCTGAAGCTTATGTGCCTAGCTCTGATACATTTATCGAAAAAGATGCTTCTGTAAACGAACACATTGAGCAGATGCGCTTATCTGCGACTAAGGCCCTACTTGAACGTCGCGACGTGATTGTGGTGGCTTCTGTCTCTGCGATATACGGATTAGGCGACCCTGATAGCTACTTAAAAATGATGCTGCACCTCACGGATGGTATGATCATTGACCAACGCTCTATTTTAAGGCGTTTAGCTGACCTGCAATATAGTCGTAACGACCAAGCTTTTACTCGTGGTACTTTCCGTGTTCGAGGGGAAGTGATCGACATTTTTCCTGCGGAATCTGATGAATACGCGCTGCGTGTCGAGCTATTTGATGATGAAGTCGAGCGCCTATCTCTTTTTGACCCGCTGACGGGGCAAATCCAGCACCGTGTGCCTCGCTTTACGGTTTATCCAAAAACACACTATGTCACCCCAAGAGAGCGTATTTTGGAAGCGATGGAGCATATCAAAGAAGAGCTGGTGGATAGACGAAAAGTGTTGTTGGAAAACCACAAACTGGTTGAAGAACAGCGTATTACCCAGCGCACTCAGTTCGATTTAGAAATGATGAATGAACTGGGTTACTGCTCAGGGATTGAAAACTATTCCCGTTATTTGTCGGGTCGTGCACCGGGTGAGCCACCTCCGACATTGTTTGATTATTTACCTGCGGATGGCCTACTGGTGGTGGATGAATCTCACGTGACTATTCCACAAATTGGGGCGATGTACAAAGGGGACCGTTCCCGTAAAGAAACCTTAGTCGAATATGGTTTTCGTTTGCCTTCGGCATTGGATAACAGACCGATGCGCTTTGAAGAGTTCGAAGCTCTAGCGCCACAATCTATCTATGTCTCCGCAACACCAGGCAAATATGAACTAGAAAAATCGGGCAATGAAGTTATCGAGCAAGTGGTTAGGCCGACAGGCTTGCTGGATCCGATTATTGAAGTTCGCCCTGTCACCACACAAGTGGATGATCTGTTGTCTGAAATCCGTATTCGCGTACAGAAAAATGAGCGAGTGTTGGTCACTACATTGACCAAACGGATGGCGGAAGATTTAACGGAATATCTGGAAGAGCATGGGGAGCGTGTTCGCTACCTTCACTCGGATATTGATACGGTTGAACGAGTGGAAATCATCCGTGATTTACGGCTCGGTGAATTTGATGTGCTGGTTGGGATCAACTTATTAAGGGAAGGTCTCGACATGCCAGAAGTCTCGCTAGTGGCTATTTTAGACGCTGACAAAGAAGGCTTCCTGCGTTCAGAACGCTCTTTGATCCAGACAATAGGCCGTGCAGCGCGTAACTTAAACGGTAAAGCGATCCTCTACGGCGACCGAATCACCAACTCGATGGAAAAAGCAATAGCAGAAACCGAACGCCGTCGTGCAAAACAAATGGCGTTCAACGAAGAACATGGCATTGTGCCGCAAGGGCTGAACAAGAAAATTGGTGATATCCTGCAAATTGGCCATAAAGTGGGTGGAAAAGGCAAAGGGCGCTCAAAAGACAACGCTAAAAACGAGATATCAATTAATATCCAAGGTATGTCGACAAAAGAGCTGGAGCAACGCATTTCACAACTTGAAGCGCAAATGTACAAGCACGCACAAGACCTGGAGTTTGAATCGGCAGCGCGGGTGCGTGATGAGTTGCAAGAGATACGGTCTCAGTTTATCGCCAATTCCTAATCCTCGTCATATTTCGCGTTGTGGGGGTGTTGGCTACGCTCAATCACTCGGGTCACATACTTATGTATGCTCCCCGAGATGCTTTCGCTTGCCGCCTACCCACAACACGAACTATTTAGAGGATTTGCATGAAAATAGTTAGAAAATCAATAGGTTTAGTTTTAGAAAATACATTTAAAATAGAGAAATAGAGAAATAGAGAAATAGAGAAATAGAGAAATAGAGAAATAGAGAAATATTCCACCTCTGGGAGCCAAAGGTGGAATAAATTACAATAGCGGGACGGTTTCTTCGATGGCTTGTAGGAGCAGCTTTCTATCGTGGCGGTAAGGGATATCATCTGCTTCGAGGACACGCTGGATAATCTTACGGTCACTGCTAATATCACTGGTTTTTGTGCGCGGGCCAAGGATCAACGCATCAATTTTTTTGCAGCCAATATAATTTTCCATCATCTGCAACTTTTCGGGCAAAGTTAAATTTGCGGCGGAGGAGCCGACTTCTTTACCTAAGTTGCCAATATAAATCATCGGTGCTTTACATTCGCGCAGGGCTGTCGCAACTTCTTCAAGTAACAGCAGTGGCATTAAACTGGTGAAAAAACTGCCGGGGCCAATAAGAATCAAATCAGCTTGGTGAATAGCATCTAACGCTTCTCGTGTAGCTTTCACTGAAGGATATAAGCGTAACTCTTTCGGAATTTCGCGCAGGGCGTCTACATTGACCTCGCCATAGATTTCATTACCCATCTCATCAATTGCCATCAAATCAACGGGGGATTCTGACATTGGAATGAGTTGTGCATCCACTTTGAGCATATTACGAATTAAATTAATCGCCTCAAGTGGCCTAACACTCAGGTGATCTAATGACTTTAACATTAGGTTACCCAAATTATGGCCAGACAGCTCGCCATTGCCACCGAAACGGTATTCAAACATCGCCGAAGCAATCGACGGTTCAGTAATTAACTGATTCAAGCAGTTTCGCATATCGCCCCAAGCAATCCCGCCTTCAGAACGACGAATTCGACCTGTAGACCCTCCATTGTCCGTGGTGGTTACAATTCCAGTTAGGCGAGGCCCTAAAGAGGAAAGGGAAGACATTACGCGGCCCAGCCCATGCCCGCCGCCAAGGGCAACAACATGTTTCAGGCTCGCCAGACTACTATTTGGCATAGTGTTCCTATATCAATCAGTCAATATTCGGCAAATAAACAGCCACTATTTGGGGGCTTTTTATCTGTGATTTTGCCGTGTTTACAGAACCGAACGTATCAAAAATAAAATCTAAAATAAATTGGGCGTTAATCTACCATAAAACATCATTGTCCGCTGAGTTACTGTGATAAAAAACAATAAAAGGCAATATTCCAGATTTACCTTAATCTCTTCACAAAAAAATGCCTGAATGTTTCCATTTTGCGCATTTACCTATATAGTGTAAATAATTCTCATTTTCATTATTTGTGTTATGGCTCAATATGTCTGATTCTGAGTTGCAACGCTTGTTTGCACGCCATTCTTCCTCATTATGTCGCTATCTCAACATGTACCTTAAAGACCATAATTTAAGTATGGATATTGTGCAGGAAAGTTTTGTGAGAATGGCTGAATTGATGAAGCACTCGGCGATCCAAGATTTTGATGCTTATCTTTATCGCGTAGCGAAAAACCTGATGATTGATCACTTCAGGGAACAAAAAGCTCGCCCTTCAATGGCCATCAGTGATGAGCAATGGCAAGAAATACCAGCACAAGCAAAAAGCCTTGAAGCAACGGTAATCAGAGACCAGCAACTGAGCCAGATACAAACCATCATTCAAACACTACCCGAGAGAACACAGGCAATTTTTCGTTTGCATCGAGAGGAGGGATTGACACAAACCGAAGTGGCTCAATTGTTGAATATTTCGCTCAGTACCGTTGAAAAGCATTTAGCCAGTGCATTGGCTGCCCTGATTCATCAATGGAAGGATTAATCATGAAATCAACATCTCCATCTGAAATCGAAAATACCGCAGCAATGTGGGTCGTCAAAACCACGCAAAGAGAACTAAATGCGCAAGAAAATAGCGAGTTCCAGCACTGGGTGAATGCATCAACAGAGCATGCAAATGCTTATTACCGCGCAAGGCAAATCTGGGCATTAACTTCATGTAATCAGCTGCCTAAAAAAATAATAAAACCGATTAAAGCGGCAAATAGTTATCTAAAAACAACCATTGCAGCTAGCGTACTTGTGTGTGGCTTGGCGATGCTGCTTTGGTGGAATGAAAATCAAGAATCGATTGATTATCAAGCTAAAATTGGTGAAGTTCAACACATTACATTGCCCGATGGTAGCCAAGTTGACCTCGATAGCGGTGCGCAATTACAGTTAGCTTTTGACGGGCAATATCGGCAGGTCAATTTGCTCCAAGGACGCGCCTATTTTTCTGTTGCGCCTATCACTGGCAGTGAACTGCGTCCTTTTCAAGTTAAGGCGAAAAATGGGGTAACGCAAGCGCTGGGAACCGAGTTTGTTATTGATACTGAAGGGGATCATGTTGATGTTAGTGTTTATCAGCACAGCGTCAAAATATCGCTATTATCGGGGCAAGAGCAGGTGGTTAAAGCGGGTCAATTTACGCAATACCAACGGCAAATTTCCCCTACAATGCCAATTGCCAAACAGAATTCAGAAGGGTGGCGCGAAGGCCAGATTACTTTTCAACAGCAAACGCTTTCTGAGATCGCCGCTAAAATCAGTCGTTACCATAAAAAGAAAATTATTATTTTAGCCAGCGATAGCGAGGAGAAGCTAAGTGGGGTATTGCAAATTAACACGCTAGAAAGCGGGCTTAAGCACCTTACGTCATCAAAAGGGCTCACGATTTATGAAGTGCCATACTTCACCTTAATCTACTGATAGATAATATTATTATTTTTCACAATTATTTAAATTTTTTTTTACGGGTTTCTTTCATTTCCACGTCTTAATCTAAGTGATTATGATTTTTATTACCATTATCATTTTAGGGATGGGAAATGACTCAAAAAAAGTTTCAATATAAAAAAGCCTCACTCTGTGTTTACCTTGTATTAGGGGCACTACCTGCATATTCATTGTTTAACATTGCACACGCGAATCAACCAATAACTGCCGCACAGCAGAAAATTTCATTTTCGATTGGGGCTGGCTCACTTGAGAACGCATTATTGCAATTTGCCCAACAGGCAAAAGTTGAAATTATTATTAATAGCCAAGAAATGAATGGCTTAAAAAGCCAAGGCATCAAAGGGCAGTTAACCTTGCAAGACGGGTTACAGCAGCTTGTTGGTGCAAATCCAGTTCAGTACCAAATACACAATAATCGCATTTCTATTCATCGGATAACCAACTCCCCCACGGGTGAAAAAGTCATTAAGCTAGATAATATTACAGTGACTGCAAGCCAAATTCAGCAAGGGGACTGGGTTTACAGCAGTCCCTCATCGGTGAGTGTGATCAGTAAAAAACAAATTGAAGACAGGCCACCGAAGCATATTGCTGACCTATTGGAGCTCACGACGGGCGTGTATTCCAGTGTCAGTCAGCAAGACCCGTCTCTATCAGTGAATATTCGCGGGATCCAAGATTATGGGCGCGTGAACATGAATATTGATGGTATGCGGCAAAATTTCCAAAAAAGCGGCCATGGGCAGCGTAATGGTTCAATGTATATTGATTCTGAGCTACTTTCTGGCGTTGAAATTCAAAAAGGAAATAGTAGTGGGATGGGGAGTGGGGGAACACTCGGCGGTGTTGCTACATTTAATACGGTAAATGCATCTGATTTTTTATCGAAAGATAAAACATTTGGTGGAAAATTACACGCAAGCACAGGGACAAACAATACTCACTTTATCGGCAGTAGTGCATTTGCCTTGGGAAATGAAAAAGGGGACTTATTGTTTGCCGCCAGTGAACGCCGCTTAGGTGACTATAAACCGGGGACGCACGGCAGTATTGGCGACATCCGTGTTAACAATGGTACAGGGCATTATGACGAGTTAGTACGTGGCTTAAAACATAGCCGAATTAACGATAGCAATTACCAAATGACGTCCTATTTAGCGAAAGCTGGCTGGAATATCAGTGAGTCACAGCGTTTACAATTTAACTACTTAGAAACCAAAGTGGCAACGCCCAATGCAGGCACGTTGACTAATTTGACGCAAACATGGCCCTATAAGCTTGGGTGGAAAAGTAGTGGGTTTAGTGATGTGACAACCCAGAATTACTCCCTTGATTATACGCAATTTAGTGACAGCCCATGGAGCACTGAATTTAAAGGGAAAGTATATTTTGTCGATACAAAGGACGATACAGAAACTTATTCAACAAGCCCTGTTTTTAAAAATGGCTACCAGATGGATACTCGGGTTAAAACACTCGGGTTACAACTCGAAAACCATTCAGAAATTGAATTTAATCATAATAATGTAGTAAAAGCGCATTATGGCTTTGAAACTTTTCAAGATAAAGCCAGCAGCGCTTCAACACGGGAGTCCGCATCAGGCGTAACCCCAGATGGAAAACGTACGTTGAGTTCTCTGTTTACTAATGTAACTTACGAATATGATGACTGGCTGACCGTCGAAGGGGGAGTGCGTTACGACTACTATACCCTTAAAGGGCAAACCAGTATGCGTTACCCCATCTTTCCCTATACTAAAGAAAACCCATGTACGGGCAGGCGGTTACGTGATTGCCCTAGCACGATGCACACAGAGTATTGGAATGTTGATAAATCAGAAGGGGCATTTTCACCCAATGCTCGATTGGCTATCCGTCCCGGTGTTGAGTGGATGGAGTTCTTTACCAGCTATGGTCGTTCGTGGCGTCCGCCTGCGATCACTGAAACACTCACCACGGGCAGTGCTCACAGCTCCTCAACACAGTACCCTAACCCATTTTTGAAAGCAGAGCGTTCAAATGCGTGGGAAGTCGGGATGAACCTGAATTACCCGCAACTGGTCCTCGAAGAAGACCGTTTATTGGCTAAAGTGGCTTATTTTGATACGCGAGTTGATAACTATATCAACCTTGCTATTAACCGAACTAAGCCGGGGTTGGTTAACCCAAGTATTGGAAATGCCGCGTACAGCAATAACTTAAATACAACACGTTTTAGAGGTTTTGAATACCAACTCAACTATGATGCAGGGTTTGTTTATGCAGATTTAACGTTCACCCATATGATTGGCAAAAATAAATTCTGTGCTAACCGTGCGTGGTTAGGTGGCGTCTTGAAATTCCCAGAAGGTATTGGGCCCGGTAATTGGTATGCGGAGCCCGATGAGCAAGCAGACAATTATGTGAACTGTGATAGCGGTTCTATCTTTGGTAGCGCAGCAAACCTCCCCGGTGACAGAGGGGCATTCACACTCGGTGGTCGTGCCTTTGATAGAAAATTGGATGGTGGAATGGTTATCCGTTTCACCCCCGGCTTCCAAGATTATTCGGCGCAATCAAACTACCCATATTTAGCGGATTGGCCGAAATATACCCTTGTGGATTTATACGCAAGCTACTCAATTACCAATGATTTAATTATCCGCGGGAATGTGGAGAACTTAACTAATCGGGCCTATGTGGTGAGCTACGGGGAAAGTTTGGCAAATACGTTAGGTCGCGGAAGGACGATATCGGGTGGGGTTGAGTTCCGTTTCTAAATATATTCAATCAATTAGAGCATATGCTTTCGATTTTGATTGGCATAATGCTTAACGGAGTATTGAAAGAAAAAATAAAGCGTATAGTAATAGTATTTATAACGTAAACAATAGGATGGGGAGCTTGCTCCCCATTTTAGATCTATATCAAGAAATGTTTAATTAAATAATAAGAGATGTTAATCATTTAAAGTGAAATTGTATCTGTGACTAGGCAGTTTTTAAGAAAATTGTCTATGATAATAAGAGCTTCGGAGATTATATCGGATGTTCTGTAAGTCGTTGTGTATTATATTATATATCGAATTCAAGTTCGCTTTTTCATATTCTATACGCTAGAATCCTTACAGAAATTAAGTGAACAGAGTGGCTTGCTTTCGTTATTAATTAGCGGCTTTGTTCCAAATAAAACTCCTAGCCTCTGCGTCTAAGTTTGTTTTCACAAATATGATGCTCTGGCCGTGGCCATAGAGCCACCAGGGTGCAAGATAGAAATGTCTGCATCTCCCGTATTTGGAAAGGTGTGATTATGCAGCAACTCGTCGATCAATTTGACCGAAAATTTTACTATCTTCGGCTTTCTATAACAGATGTTTGCAACTTCCGTTGCACATACTGCCTACCTAATGGTTATCAACCAAGTGGCCGCCATGAATTCCTCACACTGGATGAAATTCGCCGTGTCAGCAGCGCATTCGCTGAATTAGGCACAGAGAAAGTGCGCATCACAGGTGGTGAGCCTACCATGCGTAAAGATTTCAGTGAAATCATTGCCGCAATTCATGAAAATGCCGCGATCAAAAAAATCGCAGTGACCACTAACGGTTATCGCATGGCGAGAGACGTTCAAGCATGGAAAGATGCGGGCCTAAATGCGATTAACGTCAGTGTAGACAGCTTAGACCCACGTCAGTTTGCGGCAATCACTGGGCAAGACAAATTTTTCCAAGTGATGAAAGGGATTGATGCTGCGTTTGAGGCTGGCTTTGAAAAAGTGAAAGTCAACGCTGTACTGATGAAAAATGTCAATGATATTGGGCTGAAGTCATTCCTAAATTGGATTAAGCACCGCCCAATTCAACTGCGTTTTATTGAGTTAATGGAAACTGGGGATGGAAGTGATGTTTTCCAGCGTTTCCATGTTTCTGGCGAAACTATTCGCGACCGTTTAATTGAAGATGGTTGGTATCATCTTCCTCGGTCACGCAATGATGGCCCTGCTCAAGTCTTTAGTCATCCTGATTACCAAGGTGAAATCGGCCTTATCATGCCGTATGAAAAAGACTTTTGCCAAAGCTGCAACCGCCTTCGTGTCTCTTCTTTAGGTAATCTCCATTTGTGCCTGTTTGGTGAAAATGGCATTCCTCTACGTGATTTGCTAGGGGATGATAACCAAAATGAAGCGCTAAAAGCGCGGATACAACGTGGTTTGCATCATAAACGGGAAACGCACTTTTTACATATGGGTGATAGTGGCATTACCCCTAATTTATCCGTTATTGGCGGTTAACTCTTTTTCAGATTTTCAGGAGAAAATATGTCCCAACTGACTCACCTCAATGCGTCGGGCGAGGCGCATATGGTTGATGTTTCAGCCAAAGCTGAAACTGTCCGTGAAGCTCGTGCAGAAGCTTATGTCACCATGACCCCCGAAACCTTAACTATGATTGTTGATGGCAGCCACCATAAAGGGGATGTATTCGCAACGGCACGTATCGCAGGTATTCAAGCGGCTAAAAACACATGGCAGTTAATTCCATTATGCCACCCTCTGTTGCTAACTAAAGTGGAAGTCACCCTTGAAGCAGAACAGGCACATAACCGTGTTCGCATCGAAACATGTTGCCGCCTCACGGGTAAAACTGGGGTGGAGATGGAAGCATTAACGGCGGCTTCGGTAGCAGCATTGACCATTTATGATATGTGCAAAGCGGTGCAAAAAGACATGGTCATTGGCCCTGTTCGTTTGTTAGAAAAAACAGGTGGAAAATCTGGACATTTTAAGGTGGAATGATGATCACAGTATTATTTTTTGCACAAGTTCGCGAATTAGTGGGAACGGATAGGCTTGAAGTTACTGAAAAATATCACACGGTTGAGTCTCTACGTCTTGCCCTGTCACAAAAAGGTGATCGCTGGGCACTGGCGTTAGAAAACGGCAAATTGCTGGCGGCAGTTAATCAATCATTTGTTTCCCTTGAACAGCCTCTGGTAGAAGGGGATGAAGTGGCCTTTTTCCCACCGGTGACAGGGGGATAATGATGGAAAACACCCATATTGCCGTCCAAACACACAATTTCAGTGTTGGTGAACAATATCAGTGGCTTGCTGAGTGTGACAGTGATGGTGCTGTCGTTACTTTTACAGGCAAAGTTCGCAATCACAACCTTGGTGATAGCGTCGCAGCCTTAACCCTTGAGCATTACCCAGGAATGACGGAAAAGGCCTTAGCAAACATTGTGATAGAGGCAAGAGAGCGCTGGCCTTTACAGCGCGTGAGTGTGATTCACCGTATTGGCACTTTGCAGCCAGGTGAAGAAATCGTGTTTGTTGGGGTGACGAGCGCACATCGTAATGCAGCATTTCAATCTGCTGAATTTATTATGGATTACTTAAAGACTAAAGCGCCGTTTTGGAAAAAAGAGACATTGCCAGATAACGAACGCTGGGTTGAAGCGAAAGATAGCGACGAAGCATCAGCAAACCGCTGGTAATCGCACTTTTTCCTCCGAAAAATACGAATTTGCCGAATGGTAATGTCATAATAATGTGTTAGACTTTGGTTAATTTTCTCCGATTGCAGTATTTTTACTGTGTCGATTTTTATTTTAGCAAAAGGGTAACCATCATGGGTCAGTTTGATCAACGTAATGATTCTCTTGTCCAGAGGGCCGAAACTGGCGTTCAGGCATTTATGTCACAGGTTTACGGCTGGATGACAGTTGGTCTACTGTTGACAGCATTTGTGGCGTGGTATTCAGTCAGCAGTGGTTTGTATTACACCATTGCAACTAACAAAATTTTATTCTTCGGAATGATCATTGCTGAACTGGGTTTAGTAATGGGAATTTCGTTCTTACTGCAACGAATTAGCGGAATGATGGCAACGGGCATGTTTATGCTCTATTCATTGCTAACAGGCTTGACCATTTCTGTCATCCTCGCCGCGTATACAGGTGAATCTGTCGCAGGGACCTTTGTTATCACTGCGGTCATGTTTGGTGCATTAAGCTTCTACGGCTACACCACTAAGCGCAGCTTAACAGGGATGGGTAACTTCCTGTTTATGGCACTGATTGGTATTGTTGTGGCTTCTTTAGTTAACATCTGGCTGCAAAGCTCAATGATGTACTGGGTGATCACATACGGTGGTGTGTTATTGTTTGCTGCATTAACGGCTTATGACACACAAAAACTGAAGGAAATGGGTGCTCAAATTAATGAAGATGACAGAGAAACAATGCGTAAATACTCCATTATGGGTGCGTTGTCTCTATACTTAGACTTCATCAACTTGTTCCTGATGTTACTGCGTATCTTCGGTGACCGTCGCTAATTGTGAGTAACGCATTCGTTAATTGAATGTTTTAACCAGTAAAATTCAAAACCCTTGTTACTTCGGTAGCAAGGGTTTTTTCATGGTAATCGTACCAAAGAATATAATTTGTTTATTATTTTTTGGTAATTCAGAATTTAGTTAAGTGTTTTACAACGCTAAATCTATTCGCCTTGATAACTGAACTAGGCAATTTTCTTTCTAAAGAGATAATACGCCGCAGAACTGGTGATAATAGCGATAATCAGTAATGGCCATAAACTTTGAAAAACCACTGAAAAATCAGCGTCTTTTAGGTAGATTTGTTTAGTGATTTCAGTAAAGTGGCGAATAGGGTTAACCCAAGTGATGTCTTGCAGCCAAACAGGCATATTCTCGACAGGGGATATATAACCAGATAGCAGTACAGCTGGCATCATAAACACGAACACTCCAATGAAAGCCTGTTGCTGTGTCGAGCAAAGGGCTGAAATTAACAAGCCAAACCCCACTAATGACAAACCATAAAATAGCATTGTGCCGTAGAACAGTAGCAATGAGCCTGCAAACGGAATTTGATAACAAAAAATCCCAATAACCAATACAAGGCTTGCTTGGGCTGTTGCGACAATTAACGCCGGTACCGCTTTACCAATAAAAATCTGCCATGTTGTTAATGGGGAAACCAGTAGCTGATCCAACGTCCCTTGTTCCCTCTCACGTGCAATGGAAAGGGAGGTCACAATCAGCACGCCAATCGTTGTAATGAGCGCCACTAAAGAGGGCACAATAAACCACTTATAATCTAAGTTTGGGTTATACCAGTTGCGAATAACCAACTCACTATTATTGGGTTTAATTTGGTTTTGTGTTAACTCTTGCTGATATTGCATTACAATCTGTTCGACATAACTCGCCGCAATTTGTGAACTGTTTGAATTACGCCCATCAAGTAACAGCAACATATTCGCAGGGGAATGTGAGTCGATATTTGCACTAAAGTTTTGGCTAAAACGCACGGCTAGCAGAGCTTTACGGTTATCGAGAGTGTCGCGTACTTCATGTTCGCTTTTAACCAGCAACACGTGGGAAAATGCACTGGCTTTAGCTAACCGTTGAGTAAGCTCAACAGCGTGTTTACCGCCATCTTGGTCAAAAATGGCAATGGTGGTGTTTGTTACTTCTAATGTGGCCGCAAGTGGGAACAAAATCATTTGAAAAATCACAGGTAAAATCAAAATAACCCGTGTTTGCGGTTCTTGTAATAATGACTGTAATTCTTTCATAATTAAGGTGTATAAGCGATAAAACATAGAGCACCTCAATCAAGGCGGCGGCGTGTTTTTAGCGCCGTCAGACCAATAAATAAGATTGCTGAGGCAATCAATAATAAAAAATCAATCAGCAATACCCAGTAAATATCCCCCGCGAGGAACAACGTTTGCAAGCTGCTGACAAAGTAACGCGCTGGGATAAAATAGGTTACCCACTGAATGATGGCAGGCATGCTATCAATCTCAAAAATAAATCCAGATAGCATTATCGCGGGTAAAAATGCGGCATTTAAGGCCACCATTGCGGCATTAAATTGGTTGCGGGTAATGGTGGATATTAATAACCCCATGCCAAGAGCGGTAGCAAGGTATAGGCTCGTTATAACAAACAGCACTAATAATGACCCGCGATAGGGAACGCCCAGAACAAAGGTTGTCACGACCATGCACAGCACCATCACAAAAGTGCCGAGAACTTGGTAGGGTAATAATTTTGAGAGCAACAATTCAGTGCGAGTAATTTGAGTTGAAAGCAAGGCTTCCATTGTGCCGCGCTCCCATTCACGGGCAATCACCAGTGACGTTAAAATCGCCCCAACAACAGTGATAATAATGCTTATAGCGCCTGGAATAATAAAATGTTGACTGATTGCCGCTTCATTAAACCAGTAGCGCATATTGAGCTCAATTAATGGTGAAACCGCATCTGCATGGTTTTCACCTTGTTGTTGCTGCCATATTTGCCAGACGCCTTTGGTGTAGGCTTGAACAAAGTTGGCGGTGTTTGGTTCACTCCCATCGGTGATAATTTGTATCGCAGCGTGCCCTTCAGGTTGCAGCAGCTGCGCAGAGAAATTCACCGGGATCACGACAATTCCACGAATTTCACCGGCTTGCATTTTGTTGGTTAACGCTTTTCGGTTATCACTGACCGTCGCGTCAACAAAAGGGGAACCTGTAAAGGTATCTACAAGTTCCCGTGCAGGCTGGCTTTGTTGCTCCATTAAAATACCAAGGCGTAATTTACTGGAGTCCAAGTTAATGCCGTAGCCAAAAATAAATAGCAGCATCAATGGGATCAGCACTGCAATTAGGGCACTACTGGGGTCGCGGACAATCTGTTTGGTTTCTTTCCAGCACAACGCTTTTAGCCGGCGCCATGAAAAATAGGGGGCGGAATGCGTCATTTTGCCTCCTGTTGTTTGTCGTAATTCATAATGAGCTCGATAAACGCATCTTCCATAGAGGGATCTGGGTTATCATTAGTGGCAACTTGCTGTTTTAGCTCATCAGGTGTGCCCGCAGCGATAATTTTACCGTGGTAAACCAGCCCTATTCGGTCGCAATATTCTGCCTCATCCATAAAATGGGTCGTCACCATTACGGTTACCCCTTTATCTACCATTCCATTGATATGTAACCAAAACTCTCGGCGAGTTAATGGGTCGACGCCTGAGGTGGGCTCATCCAAAAATAAAATATCGGGCTCATGCATGAGTGAGCAGGCAAGGGCAAGGCGCTGCTTATAACCCAAAGGAAGGGATTCAGTGATTTGATTAATAATGGGGTTAAAGCTAAAAGCATCCACCATTTCTTGGATTTTGCCAGACTGTTTTTTATGGTGTAATCCATAAACCCCAGAGAAAAATTTTAGGTTTTGCCCCACCTTTAAATTGCCATAGAGCGAAAATTTTTGTGCCATATAGCCAAGGTGTTGCCTTGCTTTATTAGAACTGGTTTTTAAATCCATACCCAGCACTAAAGCTTGCCCTTCAGTGGGTTTCATCAGGGCACACATCATTTTAAAGGTTGTGGATTTCCCTGCACCATTGGGCCCTAGTAATCCAAATATTTCACCACGTTTGACTTGGAAATTGACGTGATCCGTTGCAGCAAAATCACCAAATTTTTTAGTCAGATTACGTGCTTCAATCACGGTTTCCTGTGGGTTAGGCGGGATCTGCGGTACAATAGCCGCTAATTCTGAGCGGTGGGAAGGGCCTCCGCCAAGAAGGTCAATGAAGGCATCTTCAAACCGGGGTTGTGCGGCTATAAGCTTACTTTCTTGCATGTTGAGCGCATTTAACAGGCTTTCTTGAGACGCATCAGGCTTCAAAATTAGGCGGACATAACGGCCTTGGATCACGCCATCTGTGGTTTCAGGAAGCACGAGTGCATTTTGCAGTACGGTACGTTTTTGTGCGGCTGGAACTTCAAGTAAATAGGAACGACCCGCCATTTTTTGTGTTAATAACTCAGGTTTTCCCGAATAGAGCAATTGGCCTTTATTGAGAAGTAGAACCTCTTTACATTGCTGGGCTTCATCAAGGTATGAAGTGCTCCACAATATTAACATTCCATCATCAGCAAGGGTGTGAACCATCTGCCAGAGTTCACGTCTTGCGATAGGATCAACACCAACACCGGGTTCATCCAATAGCAAAACTTTCGGTTTACCCAGTAAGGTACAGGCTAAACCCAGTTTTTGCTTCATACCACCTGAAAGCTTACCCGCAAGGCGCTCAGTAAAAGGGGCAAGGTTAGTGAATGAAAGCAATTGTTGGTAAGTTTTTTCGCGCTCTTCCCCAATAACACTGCGCAAATCGGCGTATAAGTCCAAATTTTCTTGAACCGTTAAATCTTCATACAAACCAAACTTTTGCGGCATATAACCAAGGTTTGCCCGTACTGCGATACTGTCTTTAATGGGGTCTAACCCCATGACACTAATCTGCCCTGCGTCAGGTTTAAGCAACCCAGCGAGCATACGCATTAACGTCGTTTTACCTGCGCCATCGGGACCCACCAACCCGGTGACAGACCCACCGTGAATGCCCATTGTGAGGCTTTCAACCGCAGGCGAATCTAAGCCACTAAAGCTTTTTTCGACCCCTTGAAGACGGATGCTGTAATCATCACTCATGGCTATTTCTTACTGTTTGTTATCTGCAAAGTTAATGGTAACAGGCATTCCTTGGCGCAAAGCATCGTCTGCATCATCAACAATAATACGTAATCGATAAACTAAATCAGTCCGTAAATCAGGGGTTTGGACGCTTTTAGGGGTAAACTCAGCGGTGGGGGAAACAAAACCAATCGTACCATGGTACGGTTGGTTAGGGCGGCTATCGGTGTAGAGCGTGACTTTTGCTCCTGGAATGGCGTTCCCAAGGTGTGGCTCGCTGACATAGGCACGCACCCAAACAGGGTGCGTAAGGGTAACACTAAAAATACTATTTCCTGCACCAACATTGGTACCCGGCTCAATGGCTCGAGTCAAAATAGTGCCATCGGAAGGGGCGACTAGTACGGTATCTTGTAAATCGAGTTCTGCTTGGGCAACAGCGGCTTCTGCTTGCAGCCATTCCCCTCTTGCCGCGGCTATCTCTTCTTGGCGAAAGCCACTTTGGTATTGGTTTAGTTTGTCTTGAGCGGCTTGAAGAGCAGCAAAGGCTTGATTACGGTTATTTTTTGCATTATCGAGGTCATTGGCGGAAATGACACGAGAAGCCGCTAAGCCTTGCTGACGTTTATAAAAGTTATCCGCGTATTGCCAAGCAGCTTGTCGTTGGGCGACTTCAGCTTCAACTTGGGCAATTTCTTGGGTGCGGTAACCGCTCTCTTTTAACGCTAACTGTGCTTTGGCACTTTCTCTCATACCTTTAGCTTTATTCAATGCATTAATAAAAGGTGCATCATCCAATTGGCCTAGTTTATCGCCTTTTGCAATGCGCGCGCCCTCATCAACGGCTAAGGACACGAGCTTGCCGGACACTCTAAAACTCAAATTAACCGTTCGTACATCAACATTGCCATATAACGTTAATGTTTTATCTTGTTGAGATTGATAGTAATAATAACCGCCAACTGTTACGCCGATTAATATGACAATAATAAAAACAAAAATAGAACGGCTTTTATTGTTCATCGCTAACCCTAGTTAATCGCCAAAAAATTTTTCCACTTTAATGATTTAATCATATCACTTTTCAATCTGTTTGCGGTGACGTAGTCCTGCTAATAATATATTTGTGTGTTCAATAAGGACTTGATTAATAATTTTAAATTCATTTTCATTGATATGTTTCCACCCCGTTTGGCGTAATAACGTTTCTCGCGCGATGCGAAATGACAGCGTTTCACCTAAAATAGCATGAGTATGAATAAGTGTGGTGAGGTGATTGGGGTCAGCCCCAATATAAACAGCGATTAAGCGGTTTAGGCGTGAATGGATAGGGCCTAAAGCTTGCTCATGAATGATGGTGTAGGCTTCTGTGGGGTTGAGTTGTTCACGTGCTAATATACGAGAAAAGCTTAAGTTTTTCTTTTCCAATTGGAAATAGTTATAGGCGATGACCGTTTTTTGCAGTAAATCAAGAGCTTCCTGAGGTGTTCTTTCATTAACAGGTTGATTTAAAAAATGGTCAATGGCGCTAAACACATCATGAAAACTCTCTTTAATATTTTTAGCGATCATTTTTGCGACAGCTAAATAAAGCCCTTCTTTGGAACCAAAATAGTAGGAAATAGCCGCAATATTTTGCCCTGAGGCTTGTGCTATTTTGCGGGTGGTAGCTCCATCAATCCCTTGTTCTCCATAAACATCTGCTGCTGTAAGTAGTAATTGTAACTTTGCGTTTTCTCCCCGCAAGGTTGGTGACGAATTTATATTCATAAACATTCCTTTAAATCAGAATTAAATCATATCTTATAAGCTCTAATTGGCTCTTTATGTTTAAAAGGGGTCATAAACGACAACTCATAGTGTTGTATAAGTATATATACTATATAGAGGGAATTTTATATTAATTTATTACCCAAACTAAATTAATATATTTATCACCATCAAATAATGTTAGAATTTTGCAATGTCGCACGGCAGTTTGTGCTTTTTCTTCTGACTCACTTCCCCCAGAACTGCCACAATCAACTTGAAGCGGTGAAGCCCGGAGTAATTTAATTTGACAACTTTTTCAGACCTCGCGTTAAACGAGGAAATTTTGCTTGCCATTAATGAGTTAGGCTATGAAAGTCCAACGCCTATTCAACAACAAGCTATCCCCGCAGTGCTTGCAGGAAACGACCTTCTTGCTAGTGCGCAAACCGGAACGGGGAAAACGGCAGGCTTTACGCTGCCGATTTTACAAAAGCTGGTTTCTAACCCTCGCGGTAATAACCGTCGGCCAATCCGTGCACTAATTTTGACGCCAACGAGGGAACTTGCGGCTCAAGTTGCTGAGAATGTAAAAGAATATAGTCGCCACTTGCGTATTCGTTCATTTGTTGTTTTTGGTGGAGTGAGTATTAATCCGCAGATGATGAAACTGCGTGGTGGGGTTGATATTTTAATCGCCACACCTGGTCGTTTATTGGATTTAGAACATCAAAATGCGGTTGACCTTTCTCAGGTCGAAATGTTTGTATTGGATGAAGCTGACCGTATGTTAGATATGGGCTTTATTCACGATATTCGTCGTGTTATCAATAAATTACCTAAAAAACGCCAAAATTTACTGTTTTCAGCAACCTTTTCTGATGACATTAAACAGCTTGCGAATAAATTGCTAAATAACCCTGTTACTATCGAGGTTGCACCACGAAATTCAGCGTCTGAGCAAATAACGCAATATGTTCATTTAGTGGATAAAAAGCGTAAAGCTGAGTTATTGTCATTTATGATCGGCCGTGATAACTGGCAGCAAGTTCTTGTTTTCACAAGAACAAAGCACGGGGCAAACCGTTTAGCTGAACACTTGAATAAAGATGGTGTTAAAGCCGCAGCTATTCATGGTAATAAGAGCCAAGGTGCAAGAACTCGTGCTTTAGCGGATTTTAAATCAGGAGATATTCGTGTTTTAGTGGCAACTGACATTGCAGCTCGCGGCCTTGATATCGAGCAACTGCCTTATGTGGTCAATTTTGAATTACCAAATGTTGCCGAAGACTATGTTCACCGTATTGGTCGTACGGGTCGTGCAGATGCAACTGGTATGGCGGTATCATTAGTGTGCATCGATGAGGCTAAGTTACTTAAAGATATCGAAAAACTGCTGAAAAAATCGATTCCACTGATGGCGATTGACGGTTATGAGCCAGATCCATCCATTAAAGCCGAGCCAATTCAAAAAACACCACAGCGTAATGAGCGTCGCTCTGGTGATAGAAACCATGGTAACAATACTAAGTCACCACGTCGTAGCCATTCGCCAGCTGTAAAATCAGGTGGTAATAAAAGCTCAGCGTCCTCCTCTCCTTGGAAAAATGCACAAAAGAAAGTGAAACAAGGGCGTAATGACGGCTAATTGTTATAAAAAATGATGTGGTTGTTCGCAAAAAGAAGATTGCATTAAATTTTAAGGGGGTAAGGCTCCGCTTTATTCCCTTAAAATCCACTTTTTTATTTTTAAACACCCACTTAAACCAATCGTTTGATTGGAGTTATCTCCCCCTCTTTTAAAATTAATTTTCGACTTATTTAGCCAAGAAAAGGTATTATAGTCGGCTTAAATTAGTGCCTTTATTTGCCTGTTGAATGGGTTGGTACTGTCTATATTCCATAAAAATTGAATTTTACCTTTGTCGTTTTTTTGTGTGAGCCATTTATGCGTGTTTTATTAGCTCCTATGGAAGGAGTTTTAGACCCCCTTGTTCGTTCTTTATTAACTGCGGTTAATGATTATGACCTTTGTATCAGTGAATTTGTGCGAGTCGTTGATACGTTATTACCCGCAAAAACATTTTACCGCTTATGCCCTGAGCTTAAATATGAAAGCCGAACACAGTCGGGCACCCTAGTACGCGTTCAATTACTTGGTCAACACCCTCAGTGGTTAGCTGAAAATGCACATCGTGCCATTGAATTAGGGTCATGGGGAGTTGATTTAAATTGTGGCTGCCCTTCAAAAACAGTCAATGGTCATGGTGGCGGTGCGACTTTACTAAAGCAGCCAGATTTAATTTATCGGGCAGCCAAGGCGATGCGTGACGCTGTGCCGAACGAATTCCCTGTATCAGTTAAAGTGCGTTTAGGTTGGGACAGTATTTCATTTGCTCATGAAATTGCGGATGCTGTCCAGCAGGCGGGGGCAACGGAGTTAACGGTGCACGGGCGCACAAAAGAAGATGGTTATAAAGCAGAGCGTATTAACTGGCAAGCCATCGGTGAAATCCGCCGTCGGTTATCAATTCCAGTTATCGCGAATGGTGAAATCTGGGATTATGGCAGTGCTCAGCGTTGTCTAGAAGTGACAGGCTGTGATGCGGTTATGATTGGTCGAGGGGCGCTTAATACACCAAACCTTAGCCGTGTAATTAAATATAATGAAATTAAGATGCCTTGGAAGCAGGTTGAATCCTTGCTACTGAAATACACAGAGCTAGAGAAGCTCGGTGATACAGGACATTACCATGCTGCTCGCATTAAACAGTGGCTAGGTTATTTACGCAAAGAATATCAAGAAGCGGATGCGCTATTTTCACAAGTAAGAGCCTTAAAAAATGCAGAGCAGATTGCAGCGGTAATTATGCAAAGCGTTAGACAATAATTATAAACAATTTTGTTGTGTTATTATTTTTATTTGCGAATTTTACTTATTGGGTCTTTACTTAAGATATATAGTGGGCGTATCTAATACCGATGATTGAGTACTTTCTCAATCATTTTTGAGTGAAAACCTAGTCTTGGGAGGCTTTAAATGGGCGTTATTGCATGGATCATTTTTGGTTTGATTGCGGGTGTTTTAGCTAAGTGGTTGATGCCAGGTACTTATCATATGGGTTTTATTATGACAACCGTGCTCGGGATTGTTGGGGCTGTTGTCGGTGGTTATATCAGTACATTTTTCGGCAAAGGTAAGGTGGATGGTTTTAACTTTGGCAGCTTTGTTGTCGCGGTGATAGGTGCCATTGTGGTGCTCTTTTTAGCTGGGCTATTTGGTAAATAGTGCTTAGCTTATAAGCCAATAAAAATTCTGAAATAAGCCACTTAATAGGAGTGGCTTATTTTTTATGTGAGTTTAAATACTAAGGTTCTATTGGTAAGCCATTATCTTGGCCCCATTCAGCCCATGAGCCATCATATAAACGCACGTTCGTGTTACCTAATAGCGTTAATGCCATAAGAACCACCGCGGCTGTCATTCCAGACCCACAGGTGGTTATTGACGGCGCTTGGATATCTACGCCTTGCTCTGCAAAGATGGCTTTTAACGTTTCTGGTGATTTAAATTCGCCATTAGCCACTAACAAGTCCCAAGGAACATTTTTGCTTCCCGGAATGTGGCCCATACGTAAACCCGGACGAGGTTCTGGTGCCTGTGCATGGAAGCGGGGGGCTGCTCGAGCATCAATAATTTGTATTTGACCTTCACTAACAACCTCAAGCACTTGCTGCTGATTTAATGCATTTGTATCTTTACGTGAGACTTTAAACAGCTTGTGAGCAGGTGGAGTAATTTCACCTGATTGAGTGGTAAAACCTGCCGCTTTCCAAGCTTCAATCCCCCCAGAAAGGATTTTTACGTTTTTGCATCCCATTGTTGTGAATGTCCACCAAGCACGTGGTGATGAAAATAAATTATTCTGCGAATAAATGATAACTTGGGTGTCATTATCAATTCCCATTGCGCCAACGGCTTGGCTAAAGACTTCTGCACTTGGCAACATATGGGGTAGGTCGCAGGTTTTATCCGCGATTTCATCTTGGTGGAAAAACTGCGCGTTTGGAATATGCTCTTCTAAATAATGCTGACGGCAGTCATAGGGGGCAGTCGGTGGAGGAGACGAAGCATCAAGTACAATGATATTACCGTCAGATAAATGCGTATTAAGCCATTGAGGACTTACAAAATAATCGTTGTACATAAGCTATCTCCATCCTGGGTTGATAAATTATTCGCAGCTATTGAACTTGGTTTGGCGCAGGCAATAATGATGGTGATTGTGGTTGCCCCTGCTCTAACGGGGTTGTGGAACGAGTGTAGATGTTCATCCCTGCAAGGACGATGCCGCCTACGGAACCAAAAGCGCATAATGCGCAAAGTGCGATAACAACCTTTTTCATTTTATATAGCCTGCGTAGAAATAAGAACCCAAAGTATAACTGGATGAGTGTTGCAAACAAGTTAAAAGCGATTTTTTCTGCCTCTGAATTGGTGTTTTGCAAAAGGCTTCCCAATTTTTATGTATAATGGGTTTTAATACAGTAGTTTTGCGAAGCGGTTGGCAAATGTTATTTTTCGCGTTTTCCTGCCGTTGTTATTTTCGTTACCTTACCTCTCACATTTGGTCATCAGCGTAATTTATGTCCCTATCAAACAAAATTAAAGAACAAATAACTCAGTGGTATAAAGGGTTGTCACTACAAATTGATGGGTTTGTTTCCCGAGCGCCACAGCGCCAAATGATCGCGGAAGTTGCTAAAAACTTAGCGGATGATGGTGGCCGCCATTTGGTTATAGAAGCGCCAACTGGAGTCGGAAAGACGCTTTCGTATTTAATACCGGGCATTGCAGTAGGAAGGGAAGAAGGTAAAACGCTGGTTGTGAGTACGGCAAACGTGGCATTGCAAGACCAAATTTTTAGTAAAGATTTACCGCTACTGAGCAAAATTATTCCAGATTTAAAATTCACAGGTGCCTTTGGCCGTGCTCGTTATGTTTGCCCACGAAATTTAGAGGCTATTTGCGCTGCGGAAGGGGAACAAATTGATTTAATGCTGCTGGTGGAAGATAAAACGGAGATAGCCAGTAGTGAAGAGCGGGCAATTTGCCAGCAATTACGTAATGACTTCAATGCCTTTGTATGGGATGGCCTACGGGATCACCACAAACGGGCTTTTCCCGATAGTTTATGGCGTAAAGTCAGTACGGACAAAATGAATTGCTTAGGGCGCAATTGCCAATTTTATCAACGATGTCCGTTTTTTATTGCAAGGCGTGAGATTGAAGATGCAGATGTCGTTGTGGCTAACCATGCTTTAGTGATGGCGGCAATGGAAAGCGAGTCAGTGTTACCTGACCCTAAAAAGCTACTCCTAGTTTTGGATGAGGGGCACCATGTACCTGATGTTGCTCGGGATGCTTTAGAGGTAGAAGGTGAAATTACATTAGTGCAATTGAATGCCCAAGTAGACAATTTTATGAGTCATGTGGGGCAATATTTAGCGCAGTTTCGCCCAGCTAAACCCCCTAAATTGGCAAATCCAGAAAAATTACAGCTACACGCCGAAAAATTGCGTGAGACGTTCCGTGATTTTTCATTGCTTGCGAATGCCGTGTTGCCTGAAACGTCAAAGGAAAGCGAGTACCTTTTCCCGTTAGGTGTATTACCAGAGGCAATGCAACTGTGTTGCCAAGATCTTTTTAAACAAACGGATGCATTAAAAGGTTTAGCGGAATCTATATTAAATGATTTGACGGAGCAAACTGCAAAACAAGATATCGTGCGTTTACACCGTTCTATATTAACAACGAGCCGTGCGATGGGCTATTTTGAGAATATGGCAAAACTTTGGCGATTAGCAGCGCTTGAGCAAAGTTCAGGGGCACCAGTTTCGAAATGGTTAAGCCGGCGCTATGAAAAGAATCAATCTCGTATCTTTATGCATTGTGCGGGAATTCGTGTGAGTGAGCAGCTACAGCATCTGTTGTGGCGTAATGTGCCTCACATTGTTATTACGTCTGCAACACTCCGTTCCTTAAATAGCTATTCACGCTTTATGGAATTAACGGGGTTATCTGAAAAGAGCGATGACCATTTTGTGACACTCTCTTCACCGTTTAACCATATTGAGCAAGGAAAAATTATTATTCCTCAGATGGAATATGAACCGGTAATAGCCAATGAGCCACAGCATCTTGCTGAAATGGCTAGTTTTTTCCGTGAGCAATTTACCCAGGGGCAGCATCGTGGTGTTTTGGTGTTATTTAGTAGCCAAAGGGCGATGGAAGGGTTTCTGGAGCACGTAAAAGACTTGCGTTTACAGCTGTTGGTTCAGGGGGACCAGCCACGCTATCGTTTGGTTGAGACTCATTGTGAAAGAGTGAACAAAGGCCAAGTGAGTGCATTGATTGGGTTACAATCATTTGCAGAAGGGCTTGATTTAAAAGGCGAGTATTTAACACAGGTACATATTCATAAAATTGCATTCCCACCTGTGACGAACCCCGTTATTGTGACCGAAGGGGATTGGTTAAAATCCTTAAAACGCTATCCTTTTGAAGTGCAAAGTTTGCCAAGTGCTTCTTTTAATTTAATTCAGCAAGCAGGGCGTTTAATTCGCAGTCATGAATGCTATGGGGAAATTATTATCTATGATAAGCGATTGCTGACTAAAAACTATGGGAAGCGTTTATTAAATGCGTTGCCTGTTTTTCCAATTGAGCAACCTGAAATGCCGAAAGAGATAAATAAAAAATAGTCTCCACATGCCCTTAAAATAAAAGGCCACAATTAAGTGGCCTTCAGGTCAATTTAAATTGACTCTATTGCGCGACATTACTCAATATTTGCTTCTAAGAACCACAGAAATTTATCCATATCGCGGGATGCGGCGGTAAACATATCCGCAGTGTCTTCATCCTCGACTTCATCAATGGCTTTACGAATATCATTTGCAACAACAGCATAACGGTCTGCGAGTGCTTTTAGGTGATCTTGTACGCTGTGAATGTTAATAGGGTAAGCTTCTAGGGAAGTGAATCGGTTAACTTCTTGTGTGGTACCAATCGCAACCCCGCCTAATTGGACGGCACGTTCTGCAAATTCGTCTAAATGCTCAACTAATGTGGTTCTAAAGCCATCTAACATTTCATGGATGGCAATGAAATTGCGACCACGCATGTTCCAGTGAGCCTGTTTAGTCATTAAAGATAAGTCTGTAAAATGAACTACCATAACATTTAAAATACCAATGGTTTCTAATTTTACGCTATCTTCCAAGTCGTTACGTGTATATAAAAGTTCAGTTGAAGATGTTTTAAATAATTTAGCTGTGCTCATGGTTCATCCTCTTTTTAAATATTGAAACTGGTTAATAACCTCATCTGTTAATAAATATAAAATATTCAGTTTAATTTGTCATAGTGTAATAAACGATTAATTTAATAGGTGGATTCGATATGGTTTATTACACTTGATTTTATTGTGGCTGCTGAGTATTAATTGTTTTTTGCAATAAGTGCGATAGGTGAAATAAATATTAATATAAAGCAGCTTTAATAAATAAATATGACAAAAATATGAAATGTTAATGGCAAGGTAACAGGTTAATAAACTGAATGAATAAGCTTATTAACCTAATTAATACGCAAAAAACAAGGCATTATTTGATTTTCTACGTAACCTCTTCAATTTTTGGTTTGGGTGAGGCTGTTGATGTTGAGCCGATAGAGGCACAAACGATGCACAACAGGGCTAACCACTGGGTTACCGTAAGGTGCTCTTGCAAGAAAACAATACCGAGGAATGCGCCCATGCAAGGCTCTAGGCTCATTAACGTACCAAATGTTCTTGCCGGAAGGCGTGTTAAGGCAATCATTTCAAGAGTATAAGGAAACGCTGTCGATAAAATAGCAACGGCTAAAGCGAGAGGCAAAATGGCAGGGTCGAACATCACCTCAAAGCCTGTTTGCATTAGACCGATAGGGAAAAAGATAAGAGCAGAAATAAAGGAGCCAATTGCCACTGTTGCTGCACCGTAACCCGCCCCTGCGCGCTGGCCAAAAATAATATAAATTCCCCAACATACTCCTGCCCCTAATGCATAAATGGCACCAAGTGGGTCGATGGAGTTGATGTTATCACCGATTGGCAGCAAAAAGAGTAATCCAACAATGACCAGTCCAATCCACAGAAAATCAATGGGTCTACGAGAAGAAAACATCGCAACCGCTAATGGACCTGTAAATTCTAGTGCAACCGCAATCCCAAGCGGGATGCGTTCAAGAGATAGGTAAAATAGGTAATTCATTGTTCCGAGGGATAACCCATAGGTTAACAATGGAACTAATGAGCTTCTTCTAAACTTTAAACGCCAAGGCTTAAAGATAACAAATAAGATGATGGTGGCCAGTAATAAGCGTAAACCTGTTACACCTGGAGCGCCGATAAGAGGAAATAATGTTTTAGCTAAAGACGCTCCACTTTGAATTGAGGTCATCGCTAGCAATAATAACCCTATTGGTAATAGTGGAAATGCGCTCTTTTTGGTATCGGCAGACATAAATAATAAAACCTCAGAAAAACGTCACTAAGTAAGCAAACACGGGGTAAAAGCAATTCGTGTTAAATAAAAATTAAAATATTACGATGAAAAATAATTCAGCCTGATTATCGCATAAAATAGCTTCGCTTTATATTTGTTTATTGCCTCATAGCACTCGCTGATGGGGATGCAAATGCGCTATAAGGAAAATCGATATTGGTTTAGTGAAATAGCAATGGTATAAAAAGAGATTAACAGAATTTTATTATGATAAATAATCGGGATTGAGCTTCTTTAACGCTCCCGTATAATCCTTTTTTCACTAAAAAGTCATAATAAAATGAAAAACGAGGACGTAATGGGAAAAATTAAAAGTATTGCAGTATATTGCGGCTCTAGCATGGGCAAACATGAGATCTACCAGCAAAAAGCCATTGAGTTTGCTAAAGAGATGGTCAAGCGTGATATTACACTAGTCTATGGTGGCGCCAGTGTTGGCATTATGGGCACAATTGCCGATACCGTTTTATCGTTAGGTGGCAAGGCAATAGGCGTTATCCCCTCATTGCTCGAAGAGCGTGAAATTTCACATAAAAACCTGACCGAGTTGTATAAAGTTGACACAATGCATCAACGCAAAAACAAAATGATTGAGCTGGCGGATGCCTTTGTTGCTTTACCTGGCGGATATGGCACGTTAGAAGAATATGCAGAAGTGTTCACATGGAGCCAAATTGGCTTGCATACCAAACCTTGTGCATTGTTCAATATCAATAATTATTGGCAGCCATTAATTGACATGACAAATAAAATGGCTGATGAAGGCTTTTTACACGAAAAGTATCGTCATATGGCGATTGTTAACGATTCGCCAGCGGCGTTAATTGATAGCTTTGAATCTTATATTGCACCGCCAGTAAAAACATACGATTAAGCTATGTAAAAATAATGGGAAAATGATGATAAGAGAAGCTACACGTGATGATTTACAGGCAGTTTTATCCCTCTATCAGACCTTATTTACTGAAATGGCGTTGCTTGACCCTGAGCGTATGAAACCAGCTGAACAGTCGCAAGCATTTATTGAAAATGCCATTGTTGATGATAAGTTCCATCTGTTAGTGGCTGAATTTGATGGTGAAGTTAAAGGGTTTTGTATTGCTCAGCACCAATCGGCGGCTCCTTACAATTGCATGGTTCCACGGGATTTTGCCTACGTTTTTGATTTGATTGTCTCCCCAGATTTTCGTGGCGAGAGAACAGGGCGCCAGTTACTTGATGGCATGAAAAATTGGGCGAAAAGCAAGCAATTTGGCCACTTAGAGTTATCTGTACTAGCGCAGAACCATAATGCGATTCGTTTTTATGAGCGTGAAGGCTTATCTGAAATTACTCGCACCATGGGCATTAAGTTATAATTTACCGCATATCGGCCGAATACGGCCGATTCATCCTATTTTTTACATGCTAATTAGCTATCATCTATTACTAACATAATTATATTTTTAATATATTGTTTTATATTAACTTTATTTTTTTTGATATTTTTAAAACGCCTAAATTAGATTATTTTCATTTTTACATTAAAATGAAAATGGCTAGGGGTTATATGGAATATCCATTTAAAATAAAACGAATTTCACCCGCATTAGGTGCTCTTATTAGTGGTATCGATTTAGCTCAAGAAATAGATGATAAGCAGTTTACAGGGTTGAACTATGCATTGCAGGCATATCATGTTCTTTTTTTCAGGAATCAACCTATACAACCTAAACGGCAAAAACAACTTGCGCAGCAGTTTGGCTTATTACACACACATCCGATTTACCCTCATACACCTGAATGTAAAGAGATAATGGTACTTGATACGGATGAACATAACCCACCTGATAATGACAATTGGCATACCGATGTGACATTTATTGAAACACCGCCAATGGGCGCTGTTTTAGCAGCAAAGCATATTCCCGAATTCGGTGGGGATACCTTATGGGCCAGTGGTGTTGCGGCTTATAGTGCATTGTCTGTTCGGTGGAAACATATGTTGATTGGCTTACAAGCCGTGCATGACTTTACAAAATCATTCCCAGAGTACCGTTTTAATCATTCAGAAAAGAGTTATTCAAGATGGTTGAAAGCGAAAGAAAATAACCCGCCAGTATTGCACCCTGTCGTTAGAACGCACCCACATTCAGGGCGAAAAGCCTTGTTTGTTAATGAAGGTTTTACTACGCGTATCATTGGGTTAACACCAAAAGAGAGTGAGTCAACATTAGCTTTTTTATTCCAACATATTAATAAACCTGAGTTTCAGGTGCGTTGGCAATGGCAAAAAGATGATATGGTAATTTGGGATAATCAAATCACACAACACTATGCGACAGCAGATTATTTACCTGAAAGACGTATTATGCACAGGGCGACAATCATTGGCGGTGTACCTTATTAGAATGACTGTGAAATGAAGATTATCAAAAACAGCACAAGATCTAAGCGTTCGATTATGGCATAATGCGCCGCTATTTATACCCGTCGTATTACAGGTCATAGAAATCTCAGTTTTTCTTACTGTTTAAAGCAGTGTTGTTTGTTTTTTCTATGATGAACATTCTTTAAGACAGGTAACTCTACACCGTTTAATTTAAGGCATAGCAGTGTTAACAACCAACAATATCACTATGCAGTTTGGCAGCAAGCCACTGTTTGAAAACATTTCAGTTAAATTTGGTACAGGCAACCGTTACGGTTTAATCGGCGCAAATGGTGCGGGCAAATCGACGTTTATGAAGATCTTAGGTGGTGATTTAACCCCAACGGCGGGTAACGTCAGCACAACGGATCCGAATGAGCGTATTGGTAAACTTCGCCAAGATCAGTTCGCATTTGAAGAATACACTGTTCTAGATACGGTCATTATGGGCCATATCGAATTGTGGAATGTGAAACAAGAGCGTGACCGTATTTACGCATTACCTGAAATGAGCGAAGAAGATGGCTACCGCGTCGCTGACTTGGAAGTCGCTTATGGTGAAATGGATGGTTACAGTGCAGAAGCACGTGCGGGTGAATTACTACTGGGTGTAGGTATTCCTGTTGAGCAACATTATGGCCCAATGAGTGAAGTTGCACCAGGCTGGAAGCTGCGTGTACTACTGGCTCAAGCCTTGTTCTCTAACCCAGATATTTTGTTACTCGATGAGCCGACGAACAACTTGGATATTGATACTATCCGTTGGTTAGAGCAAGTCCTGAATGATCGTAACTGCACCATGATCATTATTTCCCATGATAGGCACTTCCTCAATACGGTTTGCACGCACATGGCGGATTTAGATTACGGTGAATTGCGCTTATTCACGGGTAATTATGATGAATATATGATTGCAGCGACACAAGCTCGTGAGCGCTTAATTTCTGATAATGCGAAGAAAAAAGCGCAAATTGCTGAGTTGCAATCTTTCGTTAGCCGCTTTAGCGCTAACGCATCTAAATCGAAGCAAGCGACATCACGTGCGCGTCAAATTGATAAAATTCAATTGGATGAAGTTAAAGCCTCTAGCCGCCAAAACCCGTTTATTCGTTTTGAACAAGAGAAAAAACTGTTCCGTAATGCCCTTGAGTTAGAAGCAGTTGCGAATGGTTATGACCAAGGCCTGCTCTTCAAGAATGTTAATTTGCTGCTTGAAGTCGGTGAAAAAATGGCAGTTATCGGTGCGAATGGTATCGGTAAAACGACATTCTTAAAAACCCTAATGGGTGATCAGCCTGCAACAAGTGGGATGGTTAAGTGGTCAGAAAACAGCAGTATTGGTTACTATGCACAAGACCATGCCGAAGATTTCGAAACTGATCTGAACGTTTTTGACTGGATGAGCCAGTGGAAAAACGAAGGTGATGATGAACAGGCAGTGCGCAGTATCTTAGGCCGTTTATTGTTCTCACAAGATGACATTAAGAAGAAAGTAAAGGTGTTATCTGGTGGTGAGCAAGGGCGTATGTTATTTGGTAAGTTGATGATGCAACAACCAAATATCTTGATTATGGATGAGCCAACCAACCACTTGGACATGGAATCCATCGAATCATTGAACTTAGCACTTGAGATGTACCAAGGAACACTCGTGTTTGTTTCCCATGACCGTGAATTTGTTAGCTCACTGGCAAGTCGCATTTTAGAAATCAAAGAAGATAAAGTTGTTGATTTCAAAGGTACTTATGATGAATACCTGACAAGCCAAGGTGTTGTTCTATAATCGTACTTTACCTAAAAACAAAACCCCCAGTGACGTAATGTGACTGGGGGTTTTTGTTTGTCAAAATGAGAAACTGGGTTACCTAGTTCTTTTTCACAAACTCAGATTTCAGCTTCATTTGGCCAAAACCATCAATTTTACAATCGATATTGTGGTCACCTTCGACTAAGCGAATACCTTTCACACGCGTACCGATTTTGAGCATGGTCGAACTGCCTTTTACTTTCAGGTCTTTGACCACAGTGACGGTGTCGCCATCCGCTAACAGATTGCCATTGGCATCTTTAACAATCAGTTCATCAATCTCTGCCACTGGTTCTGCGTCATTCCATTCGTGCGCACATTCAGGGCAAATATACATATCGTTATCAGTATAGGTGTATTCAGACTGACATTTCGGGCAAGGAGGGAATTGCATATTCATACTCTCAGTAGCATTATCAAAATAATAAAACGTGGTGATGTTTATACGTACAGGCACCACAAAAGAGAGATAGTATAAGCTCAAAGGGCAAATAAATTATTTTTTCGGATTAATCTTAATTTAGTAACTAAGAAGAGATTAAAAAGGCGAAAATAATTTCGCCTAGTTGGACAATTAATTCACCTTAGCGGCAGACTTCACAGTGTGGGTCTTTGCTCAGTTTAAACTGGCGAAAATCCATCGTCATCGCATCAAACAGTAGGACTTTACCTGCATTCACTTTGCCATAGTTGGCGAGCAGTTTAATGGTTTCCATCGCCTCTAATGTGCCGATAGTTCCAACGAGTGGAGACATCACACCCGCTTCAACACAGGTTAAGCTATTTTCACCAAATAAACGGCTTAAACAGTGATAACAGGGAGTGTTATCTTCATAAGTAAAAACAGACAGTTGGCCTTCCATTCGTATTGCGGCGCCAGAGACTAACGGTTTTTTCTGCGCTAAGCACAAACGGTTGAGTTGCTCACGAATGGCGACATTATCGGTGCAATCTAAGATGACATCATGGTGAGTAATTAACTCACTCAGCTGCGCATCTTCAAGTTGCGCATTAACCACATCAATATGAATGTGGGGGTTAATCGCACAAAGTTGCGACTTTGCAGAATCAACTTTGGGTTCGCCAATTGTGGTATCACGGTGCAAAATCTGCCGTTGTAAGTTAGAAAGCGATACGGTATCAAAATCAACTAACGTTAAATGGCCAACACCCGCCGCCGCAAGGTATTGTGTTGCGGCACAACCCAAGCCTCCTAAGCCAATGATCAGTACTTTTCCCGCTTTGAGTTTTTCTTGCCCATCAAAATCAAAACCGCGAAGGATGATCTGTCGGTTATAACGGAGCATTTCGTTATCGCTAAGTTCTTGCACGGTGATTATTCGCTTTTTAATAAGTAGTTAAACATTTCAACTTCAACGGTTTCACCAGCTTCGACGCGGCCACGTTCTCTTTCTAACACGATAAAGCAGTTCGCTAAGCTAAAAGAGCTAAATACGTGTGAACCTTGATGGCCTGTTGTAGCAACTTGAAGCTGGCCTTGCTCATTGGTACTTAAAATACCGCGTTGAAAATCCAGACGACCCGGTGTTTTTTTCAATGGGGTGATGACTGGCACTTTGAAACGTAGTGGTGCACGCCATTGGCTATTGCCTGCAAGGCGGGCGATCAACGGCTGAACCAGTTGGTAGAAAGTTAGTGCGGCAGAAACAGGGTTTCCTGGCAACCCGCAAAACCAAGAATTGCTCAGTTTACCGAAGGCAAACGGTTTACCCGGTTTGATGGCTAATTTCCAAAAACCAATGGTACCTAACTCGTCAAGAATTTGCTTGGTGTAGTCGGCCTCACCGACAGAGACACCACCGCTGCTGATCACTAAATCGGCTTGTTTATCTGCTTCAATAAAGGTTTGTTTTAGTTTTTCAGGGGAGTCAGGGATCACACCTAAATCTAACACTTCACAATTGAGCTTTTCTAACATCAAGCGAACAGTAAAGCGGTTGGTATCATAGATTTGCCCGTCACTGAGTGGTTGGCCCACAGCTTGTAGCTCATCCCCTGTTGAGAACACGGCCACTTTTAAGCGACGATAAACTGTTACATCAGCAATACCGAGTGAGGCGATTAATGGCAATTGAGCTGTTGTGAGTAAAGTTCCGGCAGGGAACACTGAACTGCCTTGGGCAATATCTTCGCCAGCTTTACGGACGTTACTACCTTTTTTGATTGGTTGAGTAAATAGGATGCCATCATCTGTTTGTTCGGTTGATTCTTGCATCACTACCGTATCAACGCCCTGCGGAATAGGGGCGCCAGTCATAATACGCACGCAACAACCAGCTTTTAGCTCACCTTCCATCGGGTTACCTGCGAACGACTTGCCTGCCACAGGCATCGGTGTTTTTCCATCCCAATCCGTAAAACGCAAGCCATATCCATCCATTGCTGAATTATCAAAGGGAGGGACATTGATAGGGGAAATTAGGTCAGTGGCAATGATCCGTTGCGCGGATGAAGTCAGTGGAATGATTTCTGTGCTTGTCACGGTTTTGGTCTGAGAAAGTAATTTTTCCAATGCAAGATCTAAAGAAATCAAATCGTTAGTATGACACTGATCCATAAATAATGACCCTCATTATTGTGATATGCCTTGAGGCTTAAATTGTGTTCTTAATGCACATTATGGCAGAAATCATGGGTTGGGTGAATGAATAGAAATTGATTACAGATAGCTTTTGGGCAGATATTACCGATTTATAGAACAAACAAATGCACAAAACGATAAAGCTGTTTTTGTTGTATTAATGTTAAATAGTAAGAAAAAGAACTATTCTAGCTGCAATATTTCTAGAATTTAACGAGTGAAAATTGTGTCAATAAAGCCGATTATGACCTCACCAAGCCGCAGCGCTACCGCGTTTCATATTGCTTTTACCGGTTTTCTTTCATTAATTGTGGTGATGGGGATAGGGCGATTTACGTTAACACCTCAAGTGCCCCTAATGATTGAAGAGCACCAATTAACGTTATCGAGTGCCAGTATTGTGGCTGCATGTAACTACCTTGGTTACCTACTGGGTTCTTTTGACGCAATGCGAGCACGTTCACATGTCGAAAGACGCATGTGGTTGGGCGTGTGGGGCGCTGTCGCTATCACGTTACTGAGCGCATTGTTTAATGGGCCGATATTACACAGTATTGCCCGTTTTGTGATTGGCTGGGCGAGCGGTATTGCGTTGGTCTTAGTGGCGGCATGGGCCAATGAAACCCTTGCGAGGCTTAATCGGCCTGCGCTCAGTGTGGCTGTTTTTGCGGGAACAGGAACGGGGATTTTCGTTAGCGGCATGTTAGCGGTGGGGATCCAACGATGGTATTTAACAGCGAGTGAAGCGTGGGTAATTTATGGTGTGCTCGCGTTAGTTTTGAGCCTATACATCAGCCGTTATTTACCGCGGACAGGGCAATGGCAACGGCCTGCGGGAGAAATCAAAAAATTAACGCTCACTCCTGAAATCAAGCGCTTAGTTTGGTGTTATGGGCTCGCGGGGTTCGGGTATATTTTGCCAGCCACTTTTTTATCACAAATGGCGGCGCAGCGTTTCCCTGATAGTTTATTTGCCCAGTTTGTTTGGCCTGTTTTTGGGGCATCCGCGGTAGTTGGAATTTTATTAGCGATGCTATTGCGAAATTTATCGACAACACGGAACCGTTTGGCCATTAGCTTATGGCTACAAGGTATGGGGATATTGCTAGCTGAGGTTATTCCCTCGATTTCAGGGCTGGTTATCTCGGCGGTATTGGTCGGCACAGGGTTTATGTGCACAGTGCAATTAGCGTTGCAGCTTGGCCGTGAACTGGCACCTGATCATAACCGTTTTATGGCAGGGTTATTGACCACTTTTTATGCTATCGGTCAGCTAGTTGGGCCAACATTATCATTTATTTCTACCTTTTTAACGGGAAAACTAGAACCCGCATTATACATCGCACTTATCGCGTTGGTGGTGGGCGGATTCTTGGTTTATCGTCGTTCTAATAAATAGCTTTGTTAATAAATATTTAATTAATTATATTTTATAAATAATGGCGATTTGCAGCAATGGGTTTACCATAGTGAATAAAGTTGTTGATGGGAATGCAAATATTTCACACCCGTTGTTGTGGTTGTACTGGATTATCTGCACCTGCTGTTTTAGAGTACGGCGCACACCTGCATTTTTATAAAAATAGTCACACCATTTGTGGAGGATCACATGTCATCTCTCAGTAAAGAGGCCGAATTAGTTCACGCTGCGTTAGAAGCCAGAGGGTTAGAAACTCCTTTGCGTATTCAGCCAAAATCAGGCGAGGAACGTAAGCAACTGATTGAAGGGCACATGACAGAGATCATGACGCTGCTCAACTTGGATTTAACCGATGATAGCCTCGCGGATACACCTCGTCGTATTGCAAAAATGTACGTTGATGAGATCTTTTCAGGGTTGGATTATGCCAATTTCCCTAAAATCACATTAATTGAAAATAAAATGAAAGTGGATGAAATGGTGACGGTTCGTGATATCACGCTAACCAGCACTTGCGAACACCACTTTGTCACTATTGATGGCAAAGCGATAGTGGCTTATATCCCAAAAGACAAAGTCATTGGGCTATCGAAAATCAACCGCATTGTGCAATTTTTCTCCCAGCGCCCGCAAGTTCAGGAACGTTTGACACAGCAAATTTTAGTTGCACTGCAAACTTTACTTGGAACTACGAATGTCGCTGTTTCCATTGATGCGGTGCATTATTGCGTTAAAGCGCGTGGTATTCGTGATGCAACCAGTGCGACCACGACAACATCATTAGGTGGGTTATTTAAGTCGAGTCAAAATACACGACAAGAGTTTTTACGTGCGGTTCGTCACTTGTAATTTATGACAACCATCACTCCATCAAGCCGCATCGAGCAGCTTGATACCGTTCGTGGCATGGCAATTCTTGGTATTTTTTTGTTGAATATCTTTGGTTTTGCTTTGCCACTCGCGGCCTATTTAAATCCCTATTACACCGCTAGCACGCCGCCTTCCGAAGCCTTTATTTGGATTATTTTTAACCTGTTTTTTCAAGGGAAAGTCCTCGCTATTTTTTCGATTCTATTTGGTGCGACACTGGCACTATTGCAGGCGCGAACCTTGAAATGGAATCATCGGCGTTTGTCTATTTTAGCTTTATTTGGCGTAATTCATGGAATTGGTCTTTGGGATGGTGACATTCTACTGGCTTATGCATTAACAGGGCTGGTGACTACGTATTTATTGAATCAATATGACGACGGAGCGTTATTGAAAATAGCGATATCCATTTATTTAATCGGCTTATTAATTCTGCTTATTTTAGGTTGGGGTGTTGACCCTCAAGGCTTCTGGCAGACATCAGATGAGCAAATCTATTTTGAATACAGCGCAAAAACGGTGGGTGGCATCGAGGGTGTTATTTATCGCATGAAAGAAATTCAAGCGATGCTGCAAATGTTATTTATTCAGTATGGTTGGCAGTTAATTGCATTGATGATTATTGGTGCGTTATTAATACGAAATGGTTGGTTACGCGGGCAATTTAGTGCCCTACATTATCGTCGCATGGCATTGGTTTTTATTGTACCTTCGTTGATTATTCAAGTGGTTGCGTTATATGGACAGAGCCAGTTTGGTTGGAGTTATTTTTCGACTTCAATTCTTGGCTACATCATTAATGAGTTAGTCATTCCTTTCCAGTCACTGGGTTATATTGCCTTGGTATATGGCTTTTGGGGTTGTATTCGGCATGCTGTGGTTGTTTCATGGTTACAAAATATTGGTCGGATGGCGCTGAGCAACTACATTTTACAAACACTGATTTGTACCACTATTTTTTACCATCTGGGGTATTTCGCACAATTTACCCGCTTTGAGTTACTGGCCTTTATTCCACCTGTTTGGCTAGCGAATATTCTGTTTTCGTATTATTGGTTACGATTTTTCAACCAAGGCCCACTGGAATGGGCGTGGCGAAAGCTAACGGAAAAGTTAAATCAAACGAATGAGTACCGTTAATTTAATTTGCTGACTTCATCAGGGGATACAGCAGGGTAGCCTTTGATACCATCGGGCATTTTTATTGGGGCAGGAATGGATTCTTGCTCACCTAAAAACTTAGGTTCACGTTTTAAAACATACACATCAGCAAGTGCGCCTAAGCGCGCAAATACTTCGCGAACACGAACTTTGAACATCCCCGCAGGCGCAGGAACCGCATAGCACTGTGCATCAATGCCTTTATGCTTAGCAATAAAAACGGCGCGCTCACAATGGAAACGTTGTGTGATGATAGTGAAGTTATCGGTATCAAAGACTTTTTTGGTGCGTACCACTGAGTCTAAAGTGCGAAACCCTGCAAAATCCATCACAATTTTAGAGGCAGGAACACCCGCTTTAATTAAATCCTTACGCATATTAATGGGTTCATTGTAATTGTGCGCACCATTATCACCGCTGAGTAGTAAATATTTTACTTTCCCACTGTGATAGGCTTCTGCTGCACCTTTGATACGGTTGGTGTAATAGAGATTGGTGGCACCAGAGGTGTAGTATTTGGATGTGCCAAGTACCATGCCAACATCACGGGCAGGCAATTGCGCTACATCTTCATAGATATAGGGCGCGGTATCCCAGCTAATCCAACGATCAAGTAGAATAATGGTCGTAACTGCTATCCCTGCAAGAATAAGAAGACCAATAAGCAGACGTTTCCTCATGTCCTAGCCTTGAAAATAAAAATCATAATAAGAAAGTGTTGGCCTCAGTAGACCCACTTCTAGGCTACTTGACTTAAATTAATGACGCAAGTCGCCCAACGTAAAGTCATGTCAATGTTGAGGTCGGGTTTAAAGTTGACCGCTATTAAGCCTGAGAGTTGATTTAAAATTAATCAGATATTGGATGAAAAATGGGTAAGTGAAAATTATTCAAAAAGTGAGTTGCTTCACAGAGCGAAATTTTTTGCCGAGATTGGCTGTTTGTTTTGAAATTTTAATTCTATATTTAATTCAATTGATGAAATTTCATTTCTTTAAGTGGGAGTCATCAGTCCATAAAACAAATATGAAAATCTGATATGTGAGGGAAATATGAAACTGACCACATTACTTGCCGCTAGCGTGATGATAGTGACAGCCAGTGTTGCGGCGAAAGAGTACCAAATTAATCATACTGACCAATTAAAATCATTAAATGATGCACAAAACGAAGCGGTATGGCAGCAAGCTGAAGTATTAACCGACTTTATTTATCCATGGGAAAAAGAAACACCACCAAAAACCGATTTTCGTGCACTTTGGAGTGATGATGCCCTTTATTTTCGCTTTATCGCGGATGATAAAGACATTCAGCTAGGTGATAACGCCGATAAAGACCAAGCGGTATTAGATTCCGACCGTGTTGAGCTATTTTTTGCTACCAGCCCTGAGCTCAAACCTTATTACACGGCAGAAATGGACCCTAAAGGCCGCACGTTCGATGCAAAAGCCAACTATTACCGTGAAGTGGACCCAAGTTGGAATTGGGAAACATTGCAAACGGTAGGCGAAATGACACCGAATGGTTATGTATTAACGGGGAAAATCGATTTGGATGAATTCACACGTTTAAATCTATGGCAAGACAAAGACAAGCAAACGTTAATGTGTGCCATTTTGCGTGGCGAATTCAGCGCAGGTGAAGAAAAACAAGTGCGTAAATGGATTAGCTGGATTAAACCCGATTCCGTGAAACCGGATTTCCATATTCCATCCGCTTTTGGTACCTGCAAATTTGTGAAGTAATCAAAGTGCCGGTCTTTTATGGCCGGCAAATACCTGTTTTTTCCTTGAATGAACTGTGAGAGCGATCATATTCGCTGACGAAAATATTCATTTGTTGTGATTTGATTTGAAATTAAAATTCACATGTAGTAATTTTTAATGAAATATAATTTCAATGTGAGGGCGTTTTAATGTCTCTAGCGGAAAATACACTGAGCGACTGCCTAAAAAATGAATTCAACCAAGAGACGCTACAGTTTTCACGGTTGGATACGTTAGCGATGGCCACTGCGATTAACCAAGCGGATGCAACGGTTGCAGGGGCAATTCAACAAGTTTTACCGAATATTGCTGCGGCGGTTGATGTAATCGCTGCGTGCATGAAACAAGGTGGACGGTTATTTTATATTGGTGCAGGTACCTCTGGTCGCTTGGCGGTATTAGACAGTGCGGAGTGCCCCCCGACATTTGGTACCTCCCCTGAATTAGTTCAATCCATTATTGCGGGTGGCCATGATGCCATGCTTAAAGCGGTTGAAAATATTGAAGATTCAACAAATGCAGCAATTGATGAACTCAAAAAACGTCAACTCACTGCAAAGGATGTGGTTGTTGGTATTGCAGCAAGCGGACGAACGCCTTTTACCCTTGCAGGCATTGAATATGCCAATGAAATTGGGGCATTAACTGTCGCGATCACCACACGGGGTCATGGGCTAATCAGTGATGTGGCGAAATTAGCCATCGCTCCTGACGTTGGGCCAGAAGTGCTATCGGGCTCTACACGCATGAAAAGCGGCACCGCACAAAAAATGATTTTAGGCATGCTTAGCACATGTGTGATGGGGCGTTTAGGGCGTATTCATACCAATTTAATGGTTGATGTTGTCGCAAGTAATTATAAGTTATTACGCCGCGCAGAGCGTATTGTCAGTGAAGTTTGCGGTATTGATACCGAAGCCGCAGCACGGTTACTAGAGCAAGTGGATTACCATCCACGACGCGCAATTTTGATGTTTGAATTACAAATTAATGCACAGCAAGCAACGGAACTCGTTCAACAGCATCCAAATACTACATTGGATAGCCTGTTAGAAACTCGCCGTTAATAAATGGGAAAAAAATGCGGGTAAGCTATCAAAATAGCTGCGCCAACATTAGGGGAACGATATGGCTAATAAAATAGAACATCTGGAAGTACTCGCCAGAGAAATAGAAAAATATGCGGGCGGCTTTGAGAACGTGGCAACATTGACCCACTGTATGACTCGTATCCGTTTAGTCTTAAAAGATAATGAAAAATTTGATGCCGACGCCTTAAAGCAAATCGAAGGGGTGAAGGGCGTTATTTTTAATGGCGAGCAACAACAAGTGATTGTTGGTATGGGAACCGCGGCAAAAGTGTTTTCGGTGATGAACAAGCGCATGCAGGGCAGTGGCGCAGCGAGCACAGAAAATACAGAACCTGAAAAGAAAAAAGGTTTCTCAATTCGTCGTACGCTGAATACACTCGCCGCGATTTTCGTACCAACCATTCCCGCGCTAATTGGTTGTGGTCTGATTATGGGGCTGATTAATATTGTTCGATTAGTCGCGCCTGAAGTGGTCGATCAGTTCCCCGAACTGTTCAAATTATTGAAGTTAATCGGTAGTGCAGTGTTTGCTTACCTGTCGATTATGATTGGGGTTAATACCGCAAAAGAGTTAGGGGCATCAACGTCGATTGGTGCTGTGATGGCGGGCTTGTTGTCAATGCCAGGGTTAGCGGATATCACCTTATTTGGTTCAAAATTAGTGCCAAATAGCGGCGGTATTTTTGCGGTCTTAATGGTGGTGGTGTTCTCCTCCAAATTTGAAGTGTGGTTTAGAAGCATCATCAAAGAGAGCTTAGACCTGATTGTGACGCCATTTGTGACCATTTTAGTTTCAGCGATGGTGGCAATTGCAGTGTTCCAACCTGCGGGGCATTATTTAAACCAAATTTTGGCACAAGGTGTCTCCGTTGCGTTATTAAATAGTGGTGGCGGTGCGGTCGCAACGGGCGGGATCTTAGGCGGCAGCTTCCTGTTCTTATTGTTAACAGGGTTACACCAAGGCTTAATTCCAATTCACGCAGAAATCTTACAAACCTTTGGTTTAAATTACTTATTCCCTATCTTAGCCATGGGCGGTATGGGGCAGGTGGGTTCCTGTTTCTGGGTATTCTTAAAAACTAAAAACCAACGCCTGAAAAAAACCTTAGTCGGTGCGTTACCGGTGGGGATCTTTGGTGTGGGCGAGCCACTGCTATTTGGCGTGTCATTGCCACTGGGTAAACCTTTCATTGCGGGTTGTATTGGAGGGGCTGCGGGCGGGGCGTTAATGGCGTTCTTCCATGTGGGGATCATCATCCCATTTGGCACCGCAGGGTTATCGTTAATCCCATTAGTGGGTGATGGCCAAATCCTTGATTTCCTCATTGCCGTTGCAGGCGCATGGATTGTCGGATTCATTGCCAGTATGATAATAGGCTTCACCGATCCTGAAAAATAATTAAATAAGGAATAGCCATGTCGACACTGACGGTAAAACTGGAAAGCTTGCAGACAAGAGGTAAAGGCACTGAACAGCGGATCGCGAAATTTTTACTTGATAATCGCGAAAGCTTAATTGCTATGAATGCCGCTGAGTTAGCCCAAGCGGCAGGGGTTAGTAGTGCGTCTGTTATTCGCTTTTCACGCCAAATGGGTTACCGTGGCTATCCTGAATTTAAGGTGGATTACCTCTCTGATGAGAAACAACATAAAGCAGAAAGCCTGTATGGTAATTTGAGTCGTAGCGATGATACTTCTCAAATTATTGCAAAAACGGGACAAATGTTTATTTCAGCGATTGAAAAATCCCTTGAGCTATTAGAGCCATCAATGGTTGATGAAGTCGCCAAGCGTATGGTTGATGCCAAACGTATTGTGTTGTTTGGGATTGGCTCTTCAGCGATTGTGGCGAGTGATGTTTTCCATAAACTGATCAGGGTAAACAAGCACACATTATTTAGTTATGACTTGCATGTTCAACTGAGCTACTCTGCGAATTTAAGTGCGGATGATTTTGCAATTGCAGTGACTGCGCGTGGAAACACACTAGAAATCAATAATATGCTTCGTTCTGCTAAAGAGGCAGGCTGTTCTACTGTCGCCTTATGCCGTTTTGGGCAAGATGATGCGACAAAACTGGCCGATTTCACTTTACCGTACTTTTATGATGAACAGCACACGCAGCTTGGTGTCATTACCCCACAAGTTTTGCAGATGGTGACGTTCGATACACTGTTTTTTAAATACCTCACTCTCGCAGACAGTGATGCCGATGCAGCACTGCAAAAAGGGCGGCGAGCCCTGATACAAGGCAAGAATTAATGATTTTAACGGAGTTAGCCATCGGTGCGGTGATCGGGTTGATCATTAGCACCACGGGTGTTGGCGGCGGGGTGATTGTCTTGCCAATACTCACCTACTTTTTCGGCTTAAATGCATTGGCGGCGGTGGCAACGGCGAACTTTTTATCGATGTTGATGAAAATTTCTTCCTCATATATGCATTTTCGCCTCGGGAATATCCCATTCAAAGGGGCCATGATTGTTTTAGCAATTATGTTGCCAAGTACGTTTTTAGCCAGTTTGTTAGTGACATGGCTGGGTAGTCTTGAGGGGTATGAAAAACAAGTTGAATGGGGGATTAACCTTCTCGTTGCAGCAGCAATTATTTTTTCCCTTTATTTATTTGTGCAGAGAATGTTTTTCGCCGCACCAGCAAAAATGACAGTGGTGCAAACTTCCCAATTGAAGTCGATGGCTCTCCCCGCAGTATTAGCAGGAATTGTTCTTGGGGCAACGGGGGTTGGTGGTGGCGTAGTTGTCTTGCCTATGTTGTTGCGTTATATGCAATTGAATATTAAGCAGGCGATAGGGACATCGATTTTTGTCACAACGGTATTGTCTGGGTCATCGGCACTGGCCTATGCGCAGGAAGGGTATACTGACTTAAAACTGGCGCTTATTTTATGCGCGGGCGCATTGATTGTGATGCCAGTGGCGAAATATTTACTGGTTCACCTGTCAGAGCGGACATTCCAATATACTACCTTGCTGTTGATTGCCTGTAGCGCAGTTATGATGACACTGAATTTATTCTCTTTTTAAATAAACAGCCCTATTATTTATATGGCAAATAATAGGGCAAGTTAGCTAATCTAAATTCCATTTCTTTAAATGATTCAGTTCTTTTTCCATTTCTTGGTAAATAAAAACTCGCTCATCATTTAGGTCTTCATCTTGTGAGGATGAATAGTGCTGTAATGTGAAAATAAGTAATCCCGCCGCAATCACAGAAATTAATAAACTGGAAAGGTGTTTCGCCAACGGTGTGGATTGCGGTGCGAGAACAAAAGCACCACTAATAACCGCACCCAAAATAGCGCCGCCGATATGTGCTGCATTATCAATACCAGACTGTAAGCCATTCACTAAAGTTAAAGCGATCATCCCAATGATATTATACAGCGGGCGTTTTAATTGGCTTTTTTCTTCACCAGACAAATTGGGGTTATTAAGGGCTTTTAAAAGGTAAATAACCGAGGCGGCAGCAAGCCCCATAATGGCACCCGATGCACCAATACTGACAGTAATATAAACCATATTATCAGGTAAATATAAGCTGTTCCATGAGTTCATTGATGCGCGACTGGTGGCTTCTCGAATGCTTTCGCTATATTGCCAATAAGCACTAAAGAACGCCGCACCAATACCTGAAAAGAGGTAAATAGCGAGGTACCTGAATTTACCGTATGTTCGTTCACATTCAATCCCTATCACAAACAGTGCCAAGGTATTTAAGGCGAGGTGAAAGCCCCCTGAATGCAACACCATACTCATTGGATAGCGCCACCAATCACCCGTTAAGGAGAGCTGGTAAACATTCGCACCAAATATTAATAAGTTATTTTCTTGGGAATCAAGGGGGGCAGCATAGGTAAGCTGATAAAAATAAACGGTAATATTTACGGCGACTATCAATAAAGTGAGTGCCATGGCCCAAATGGAAAACTTTGGTTTATGGGGAGTGTGAGTCTCTAAAGGGTCAGCCATTTCAATATCCTATCTCTGCGTTGTATTGATATATTAAATAAGCTAAGTCATTAGCGCAATTTACCATTATCTGAACTCGTGTAATTTTTATGTTTTTTCAGACAAATAACAAAAATAAAAAAGGCGCATATTTTATGCGCCTTTCAATTTGATAAACAATAAATTAGAACGAAGTACGTTTATAAGTACGGTACTCTGGTTTCCAGAAATTGCGCTCAATGGCTTCATCCAATGCGCTATCAGAGGTGACAGTTGCTACGCCTTGAACCTGGGCTTCTTTAGCGACTTGTTTCGCAATAATCCGTGAAACATCTTGGATATCAGATAACAAGGGTAATAAAGCCCCTTCGCCATTTTTTGCCAGTGGTGAACAGCTTGCTAATGCGCGGCTAGCCGCCATTAACATGCCATCTGTGACACGTTTTGCACCTGATGCGATAACGCCCAAACCAATTCCTGGGAAAATATAGGAGTTATTGCACTGGGCAATTGGGAAAATTTGCTCTTTATACGATACAGGGCTGAATGGGCTGCCTGTCGCAACCAGGGCTTTTCCGTCTGTCCAATTGATGATGTCTTCTGGGCGAGCTTCAACGCGTGAGGTTGGGTTCGACAATGGCATCACAATCGGGCGTTCACAGTGCTTGTGCATCTCTTTGATGATTTCTTCGGTGAATAAGCCTGCTTGACCTGAAACACCAATCAAAATAGTGGGTTTGGCATTGCGAACAACATCCAGCAATGAAATTGAATCGCTGTCTACATCCCAACTGGCTAAATTAGCGCTGTTTTGGGTTAATTTTGCTTGGAAATCGAGTAGGTTAGGGAGTTTATCCGTCAATAAACCAAAGCGGTCAACCATGTAAATGCGTGAGCGAGCTTCTTCGTCGCTTAACCCTTCGGATTTCATTTGGGCAATGATTTGCTCGGCGATACCACAACCCGCGGAGCCTGCACCCAAGAACGTTACACGTTGGTCACTTAATTTACTGCCTGCGGCATGGCTGGCGGCGATAAGGCTGCCTAATGCGACGGACGCAGTCCCTTGAATATCATCATTAAAGCAGCATAGCTCATCACGGTAACGGGTTAACAATGGCATCGCATTTTTCTGTGCGAAGTCTTCAAATTGCAGTAAAACATTTGGCCAACGGCGCTTAACCGCTTGCACAAACTCATCGAGAAATTCGTTGTATTCGTCGCCAGTAATACGCGGATGACGCCATCCCATATACAGCGGGTCATTCAAGCGTTGCGGGTTATTCGTTCCCACATCAATAACAATTGGTAAGGTATAAGCAGGGCTGATACCGCCACATGCGGTATACAGTGACAGTTTACCAATTGGAATGCCCATACCACCGATACCTTGGTCACCAAGGCCTAAGATGCGCTCACCATCCGTCACGACGATAACTTTTACGTTTTGTTTTGTGGCGTTTTGCAGCATATCGTCAATATGTGCGCGGTTTGGATAAGAAATAAATAACCCACGGGCACGGCGGTAGATATCAGAGAAATGTTCGCATGCTTCACCCACGGTTGGGGTGTAGATGATTGGCATCACTTCGGTTAAGTGGGCATCAATCAAGCGATAGAATAAGGTTTCGTTGGTATCTTGAATGTTTCTTAAGTAGATGTGTTTATCGATATCGGTTTTAAAATCAATTAATTGACGATAAGCACGCTCAACTTGCTCTTCAATAGTTTCAACTTGCTCAGGCAGTAAGCCATGCAGGTTGAAGTTCGCGCGCTCTTCTTCGGTGAACGCACTGCCTTTATTCAATAAAGGGAATTCAAGTAAAATTGGGCCAGCGTAGGGGATATAGAGAGGGCGTTTTGTTTCGTATTCATGTTCCATGAAATATCACTCTTCGGACGATTAATCAACAAAGTCAGGGTAGATCCTAAGCTAAACAGGAAATATGTACAGTAAATAATGATGCAAAATCGTTAAAAATTTTGTAGACATAATAAAGAATTTAGTTAAGGAATGAAACTAAAGCGCACTTTTACGTTGCAATTACGGTGGGTAGATCACGGTTAGTAAAATAATGGTTTTAATCAATTTTTTTAAATTTAAAGGTGAAAATACAGTTTTCTTTATTATTTCCTGAATTTGTTAATTTATTTTTATCTTTAGCCTAGAAAATGTTTTTTTAACTAAATAGCAATAAAATTATATTTTAAAATATCATATATTGCTGCATGTTTTTATTTTTCATAAATTATAAACGCTGTTATATCTTAAATTATTTTTAATAAGGAGCATTACCGTGTTTGGTTTAATTTTGAAATATAAAAAAACGGTGTTATTAATAGTGGTTTTCTTCTTGAGTATTTTAAATTATTCAAAGGCTAATTATAATTCAGCAGAAACAATCAGAACAGTCGACCAATATCTTTATGAGAATAAATATGGTTCACCCATATTTGGCCGTATTGTGGCAGATTACTTTTATTTGGTAATGAAAGAAAAAGGTAAACCTATCAATAAAGACTTAATGGATAAACTACATTATGACCATGCATTAGAAACACTTACCGTATTAAATAGTAAGCTAATAAAGCAAAGTTCTGGGGAAAATGTCTCTCGCGATATGACCTACAAAGAAGCCGATGAATTACATTATTTGGTAATGTTACGTAATAAAATTCCAGAAGAGGCTTGGGTATTAGGCGTTGTGTTTTCTGTATTAGGCGAAAAACAAAAAGAATTCTACTGGCAAAAAATCATGGAAGCGTCAGGCGATAGAGGGCAAGAATTATCGGTGATATACAGCTTAATGAAAGTGATGTTAGAAAAAGGAAAAAAAACAAACGACAAAGAAAAAATCATAATTAATAAATGGCATAAACGGATGGATAAAATATTATCCATGGCAAAGTATTGACCATATATATGAATTAATCAATCTTGAGGTATAAGCAAAATATGCGATTTAATGTTTTTTTAATACTTCCACTATTATTATTTTCGTGTGCTATTAATGCAAACAATCGGCCCGGATTTGTGTGTGGAAAGTTTAACGGTAATGTTGTTGAAGTTCCTCGGGAATATGTTGACTTTATTGCTGAGTATGAGGGGTATAGCTATTTTTATCCAAGGTTTATTGAAAATAAAACAGGGTGTGATGCTAATTTCACTGTATTGCCTTTAAGAATGACATGGCCGGAGATGAAACCCGTCGATAGAATGAAGTTAGATCAAAATGAAGATAAAATAAGTATTGCAGTAAAACCAATGACAAATGATACAGCAACAATGAATAAATTTAGGGATAATTTAATAAACAGTGATTATTTAGGTATCAGAAGTGATGTTTATTATGATGATGAACTTGACCTCTATTTTGTTGAATATTTAAAAAAAGATGCAACAAAATATAAAGGTAAAGCATACCAAGATAAGACACGAGTGTATTGGGCTGAAAATAAAAATGAAGTAATGAGTATAATTAAATGCCATTGGTTAACTTTAAAAGGAGGCTATCATAGATGTGATATAAATGGACGTATCCCAGAAATTGATGCTTATTTTCAAACGGATATAAAATGGAATCAAATTAGTCAATGGGAACGTATTTTATTCAAGTCAAAGAAATTTGTGATTAACCATCTTAAATAGAAAAGGAATTTCAATGTTAAATAATAAGAAATACAGTGCTAGCCGAGAGTTTACAGAGCATGATATTAATACAATAAAAAAATATTTAAGAGAGGACAAAAGCCCGAAAGAAATGTATCAGTATTTAGCTAATAAAGGCGATAGGTACGCATTGTTTGCCGGAGTTAGTGGTAGCGAAGGGGGTTTCTGGGGACGATCGACATTATATTTTTCATCGAATAGAGATTTATGGTTAAATAGGGAGTTCCTTGATGATATATATGAAGAAATAGATTTTAATTTAGCTAATGAGTATCTTATTTTGCTAGAGAATAAACTTAATAAATCGGGAGGAAAACTTGTTGAACTCACTGATCTTAGCTACGAAGAGTTGGTTGAAATTAATCGAAAAGCTTGTGATGTCAGTTGGTTTAGTATTGATGATTGGTATTTAAATGGTGTATTTGAATCACTTTCTTTGAGCGAAAGGCAGGGGTTTTGGTCTCACAGGTTAAATTCTAGTACTGAATTTAAAGAACAAGTTAATCATCATTATAAAACATTTGAGATGATGCTTAAAAAGCATATTTCAAGTACAGAAAATAAAAATGAGATAACAAAAAAATGGTTAAGTAATAATTTCTATGTCACAGAGTACAGAGGGTTAACTGGGAATAAACTTAAAGGCTATTTCGATATAATAGCTTCTGATCCTGAGTTGAAAGATCTTATTAATAAGATAGATAAAAGTATAAAAACAGAGGAGGAGGAACTGGGTGAGGTGATCTCATGGACGTTTCACTATGTAGATCCTGAAAATTTATTAACCCAAGATGCTGCATTATTAATGAAAAATGAAAATATATTATTTTGGGAAAGTAAAGAAGAAAAATTAAAATTTTTAATTAATGATGTTAGAGAAAATATTCATAATCGTAGAAAGAAGCGTTCTGCACTATTTGATGTTAATGAACAGGATAAATTTGAATTACATTTAAAAGATGTACAGGATGTGTGTGAAAAATTGGAAGAGAAAAGAGATCCTCAAATTTTATATAATTACTTTGAAGCTAATAATGAAAGGTATGGTGTGATTCCAAATGGGCTTGTTAGAGGTGATTCGTTTGCAGGAAAAATGGCAACAAATTTCTTAATTGAAAGAGCTAGAAAAGATAATATCATATTAGATTCCAATGATTTGAAAGAAGTTCAACTTAAAATAGCTATTAAGAATTGTAACCTAGTACTTGATAAATTCAAGTATAATAATACTAAAGTTTTGCGTGAAAGAATGGATATTGTTGAAGTTAAAAAAATACATGACGATTCATTTAGTGATTTGAATTTACCTAAAGATGCATGGACATTATCAATTCCATTACAGATTATCCCTGCTGATAAACACAACGAAGTTTATAAAGAAATGTTAATAAATTCAGGAAATAGCCAAAATGAAGTTGAGTTTGGACTTTATCTAATGGATGAAATGATGATGGAAATAATAAAAAATCCATCTAAAGAAAAATTTAATTTGTTTGTTGAATGGGCTAATACGGTATCTACAGTTGATAATATAAAAGAAACAGGATCTGTTTTTGGCGAATACCTTGCAGAGAGAGGAACGACAGCAACAGAATATATAACTGCTAAAGTGAGAGAGTTAAGAGAAGTTATCCCTAAAAGCGATTTGGATTTCAGCGGGGAAGCGAATTTAAGTTCAGATAAAAAAGCGCCAGTGACAAGTGGTGGAATAATGCCAGCAAGCCACCCACTTGAAAATATGCCTTCCATGAAAAACTTACACAATCCTTCTAATACTTCTCAATCTACAGAGCTAAATTTTAGCGGACACGATGTTTCATCGAGCTTTCTAGAAGGCAGAATACAAAGTAATCATCACCTTGAAAATATGCCTTCTATGAGGAATTTATCTAATTCTTCTAATATGTCTCACTCAACGGAATTTAATTTTAGTGGGTATGATGTTTCATCGAGTTTTCTAGAAGGTAGAATACAAAGCAATCATCACCTTGAAAATATGCTTGGAAACCTTAGTGAAAACATGTCTTCCATGAACCATTCTGCGAACTCTTTTGGTAAAGATTTTAGAATGCCACAAGCACCAAGTATTTCTGACTTTAGCTACGGTGGTTATGGTAGTTCTTCATCCAGATTTTCGTTCTAATCTGTATTCATACACCATAATTTTTCAATAAAAAACGGTGGTTATTGAAATTGAGAAATAACCTCAATAACCACCGCCTTAATCTTTGATACTTAATATGATTTAAATGGATTAATCCAAATAAACCAATTCCACTTGTCGGCAACCTAGTGCATTTAAGGTATTTTCAGTGGTACACCATTGTTTCACTATCGCATCTTGCTTTTCAACCAACTTAGCTTGCTCAATGGCATGGATATCTTTACCAGCAAGGTTAATCATAATTAACGCGGCTTGCAGTGGTGGTAAGCTTGGGTTGAATGCCGCATTTTCAGCGTAGCGCCCTGTAAACAGTGAACCATCTTTGAGCTGCACCGCAATACCTGAATGGGATTCACTATAAGGTGCATGGGATTGATTAGCGGCCTCAATAGCGGCACTTAACAGCCTGTCACGGCTTTGGTTGTTATAACCATGCTGAACAGAATCAAGCAATAGTGTCGTAATGTTTAAATCGGCTGGGCCAAATGAATCAGGTAAATAGTGGTGTAGTACCGCAGGCTCACGACCCGGTAAGTGCACCATAATTTTACCGCCTTCGCGCAATTCATTCATAAATTGTCGGCAATGGCCACATGGGGTGTAATTCACGGTGATTGATGTAATTTGCTTTTCGCCTTTCATCCACGAATGAGTGATCGCACATTGCTCCGCGTGGATCACTTGCCCCATCGAAACATGGCTAAATTCCATATTGGCGCCGAAATATAAATTACCGCTAGCGCCGCAAGCGATTGCACCAACGTGGAAATGGGAGATAGGTGTAACGGCATAGGCCGCTGCAAAAGGGAGTAGTGAGAATGCTAACTCTGAGTCGCTAACACCGCTTTGCGCTTTAATGTGTTGTACTTGCTCAGCCGTTAGCATTCCGGCGAAATCGGATTTATCAATGATAGGTCTAAGTACAGACTGTAGCTTCTCTGGAAGCTCGGCCCAAGCGGCCTTAAATCTTGAATGCATGAGTTACCCTCCCTATTTAATTGTTTTTATTCTATTCAATAAAGCACACAATAATATGTGACTTAAATCACTAATTTAAATGAAACATGTGAAACAAATTCTTTAATTGAGAGATGTATCTCATGTTTTTAGTGTTCGATGATGAGTAAGAGAATATCGTTTTCCCTTACTCATCATATTTAACGGGGTGTGTAACTAATAAGATTAGCTAAAAAGATGCAAAATGACAGGAAATATAAATGGCGCACTTAACGAGGTGATCACCCCACAGGTCATCAATGCGAGTGAACTATAAGCCCCCTCAATGTAATTAACTTCAGCACAACGTGCGGTGCCTAATGCGTGGGAAGCCGTTCCCATCGCAAGCCCGCGAGACGCATGGGTGCGAACACGTAGGGCATCAAATAAACTGTGCCCGAACATTGCGCCTAAAATACCGACAAACAACACGCAAGCGGCGCTAATTGCGGGGATCCCACCAACTGAATCAGCAACCGCCATCGCGATGGGTGTTGTGACTGATTTCGGCAATACGGAGGCTGCGATATCCGGCGTTGCTCCAAGCCAAAATGCAATTGCTGCACCACTGAACATCGCGACGATGCTACCCGCAAAGCAGATGCTAAATAGGGATTTCCATTGGGCACGAATTTGGTGCATTTGCTCGTAAAGAGGGAAAGCCAATGCCACAACGGCGGGTTGCAGTAAATCATTTAGAATTTTACTGCCAGCAAAATAATGCTCATAGGAGGTATTGGTAATAACCAATATGGCGATAAGCACCGCAATGGTAATTAATAATGGGTTTAATATTGGCAGTTTAAATTTCACTGACAATTTGCGAGCAAGGTAAAACACCACAATTGTCAGCGGTAATGACCACCAAATGTGCGTTAACATTATTCGTTCCCCTTAGTTTTATCATTATTAATCACCGAAGAAATTGGTTCTTCAGGGGGAAGGGGAACTTCATCAGCTTTAGCGCCCACGACAGGGCGCTCTTTGTGAATATAGTTGGAACTGATAGCGACAACTATCATCACAATTAAGGTACTGACCATGCAAGAAACCACAATCGGGATCAGTTGTTGGCTCAGTAAGTCATAATAATTCATGATCCCCACACCGATAGGCACAAACAGAATGGTCATATTTTTCAATAAAATACTGCATCCGGGTTGTGCCCAGTGAGCAGGGATAATTTGCAGTGCCAGTAGTGCAAACAGAATGAGCATACCGACAATACTGCCAGGAATAGCGAAAGGAAGTAAGGTAGAGATAAGGTTTCCGACAATCAGGCAGAGGTAAAGTATTGCGAAAGCGCGCAAATACTGCCATCCCGTTATCAGCACCTGTTTAAATGACATGAGATTTGTCCCGTAACTTGATATCTATTCATCATACAATTAACTTTATAATTGTGCTACCGATCACAATAAAAAGACAATAAAAAAGTGGAGAGTTTTTTGGTCTCCACTTCAGAGCGCGGTCAAACATATTATGTTTGGCTGCGGGTTTAATCGATTTTTAAAACAAGTTACTTAACTTGCATACCCGGCTGTGCGCCGCTATCTGGGCTGAGCAGATAAATATCTTTCCCACCAGGGCCTGCTGCCATGACCATACCTTCGGAAATACCAAAGCGCATTTTACGTGGTGCAAGGTTAGCGACCATCACCGTTAAACGGCCTTCTAACGCTTTTGGATCTGGATAAGCAGAACGGATGCCTGAGAACACTTGGCGTGTTTCACCACCGATATCTAACTGTAATTTCAGTAGTTTATCTGACCCTTCAACAAAATCAGCGTGTTTGATTAGTGCAATTCGCAGATCGATTTTTGCAAAATCATCAAAGGTGATTGTATCTTGGATTGGGTTATCCGCCAGCGGGCCAGTCATTTGCTGGATTGGCTTGATGCTTTCTTTTGATGCTTCAACCATCGAATCCACTTTTGTCATTTCAATACGGTTAAACAGGGCTTTGAAAGGTGCGACATCGTGGTTAAGTAATGGTGTGTTAATCGCATCCCAAGACAGTTCAGTATTCAAGAACGCTTCTGCACGTTTTGTCAGACCCGGTAAAACGGGTTTCAGGTAAGTCATTAGGATGCGGAATAGGTTGATACCCATTGAGCAGATATCTTGCAACTCTTGGTCTTTACCTTCTTGTTTAGCAACCACCCAAGGGGCTTTTTCATCAACATAGCGGTTAGCGACATCGGCTAGTGCCATGATTTCACGAATTGCTTTACTGTATTCGCGATTGCAATAATCTTCACCGATAACTTTCGCTGCATCAACAAATTGCTGATATAACTCAGGCTCTGCTAAGTTTGCAGATAACTTGCCATCAAAGCGCTTAGCAATAAAGCCTGCGTTACGCGAAGCTAAGTTAACCACTTTATTCACGATATCGCTATTGACACGCTGGACGAAGTCTTCAAGGTTTAAATCGATATCATCGATACGTGAAGACAGTTTTGCTGCGTAGTAATAACGTAAGCAGTCAGCATCTAAATGGTCTAAATATGAGCGCGCAGTGATAAATGTACCGCGGGATTTAGACATTTTCGCGCCATTAACCGTGACATAACCATGGACAAACAGGTTAGTTGGTTTACGGAATTGGCTGCCTTCTAACATCGCAGGCCAGAACAGGCTGTGGAAATAGACGATATCTTTACCGATAAAGTGGTAAAGATCTGTTTTCGCGTCTTTATTCCAGAATTCATCGAAACTCAGATCACCGCGTTTGTCACACAGGTTTTTAAATGAACCCATGTAACCAATTGGTGCATCTAACCAGACATAGAAATATTTGCCTGGCGCATCTGGAATTTCAAAGCCGAAATACGGCGAATCACGGGTAATATCCCACTGTTGCAGGCCAGATTCGAACCACTCTTGCATTTTGTTCGCCACTTGCTCTTGCAGTGCGCCTGAGCGAGTCCATGCTTGTAGCATGTCGCTAAATGCTGGCAAATCGAAGAAAAAATGTTCTGAATCACGCATCACAGGTGTTGCACCAGAGATGACCGAACGCGGGTTGATTAACTCTGTTGGGCTGTAGGTTGCGCCACACACTTCACAGTTATCACCGTATTGGTCTTCTGCTTTACATTTCGGGCAAGTGCCTTTAACGAAGCGGTCTGGTAAGAACATGCCTTTTTCTGGGTCGAAAAGCTGAGAAATAGTGCGGTTTTTAATAAAACCGTTATTTTTCAGTTTCCCATAAATCAGTTCTGATAACGCTTTATTTTCTTCACTGTGTGTGGAGTGATAGTTATCATAGCTAATGGAAAAATCTGCAAAATCGTTCTGATGTTCTTGGCTCATTTCAGCAATCATAGCTTCAGGTGTGACACCTAGCTGCTGTGCTTTAAGCATGATTGGGGTTCCGTGCGCGTCGTCGGCACAGATGAAATGAACCTCTTTGCCGCGCATTCGCTGATAACGGACCCAAATATCAGCCTGAATGTGTTCCAGGATATGACCAAGATGGATTGAACCGTTAGCATAGGGTAACGCACAGGTTACCAGTAATTTATTCGCGACTTGAGACATAGTAACTTTCTTACTTCCATTATTTGAAAAGGGTCTTTGATGTTAACCGATCAAAACCATCGCTGCTAGGGGTATAAAAGATTAATTGGAAATTTGTTGGAAAAAGAAATTTTTGCCTCTTCGTGGCTTTTCCTGCGCTTGGCAATCACTATTTTTCGTGTTCTCTGTTATGATTAACCTCAGTCAAAGTATATCCGTCTAATCTCAGGTAGCTTATCGAGTTATATAGGATATCTATAGTTCAAAAATATAAATAAAGGAGCCGGGATGAACGATAAATCCCCCGAGCAGAACAAACCAGAACTGCTGACTGAACAAGTCTCCAAAGTTTTGGCTTCATTTACACACCCAACACTGCAACGTAATCTGATTTCTATCAAAGCGTTACATCATTGTGCAATGTTGGACAATGTGCTGCACGTCGAATTAGTCATGCCATTTGTTTGGAAAGGCCCTTTCCAAACGCTAATTAGCGAAAAAACGGCAGAGCTAAAACAACTCACTGGCGCTCACGCGGTTGAATGGAAATTACGTCACGATGTGACAACGCTAAAACGCGCGAATGATTTGCCTGGCATTAATGGCGTGCGCAATATTCTTGCGGTGAGCTCAGGTAAAGGCGGCGTGGGTAAATCGAGTACTTCCGTTAACCTCGCGTTAGCACTGGCGCAAGAAGGGGCGAAAGTTGGTATCCTTGATGCGGACATTTATGGCCCGTCGATTCCAAATATGTTAGGCACAACATTAGAGCGCCCAACGTCACCTGATGGTCAGCACATGGCGCCAATTATGGCGTATGGTTTAGCGACTAACTCAATCGGTTATTTAGTTACTGATGATAACGCGATGGTGTGGCGTGGCCCGATGGCTAGTAAGGCGTTAATGCAAATGTTGCAAGACACCTTATGGCCAGATTTAGACTATTTAGTTATCGATATGCCACCGGGAACGGGTGATATCCAATTAACACTTTCACAAAACATCCCTGTAACAGGTGCGGTTGTGGTCACAACACCACAAGATATCGCACTGGTCGATGCCATGAAAGGTATTGTGATGTTTAAGAAAGTGAATGTGCCAGTATTAGGCGTTATTGAAAACATGAGCGCGCACATTTGCAGTAACTGTGGCCATGTTGAGCCAATTTTTGGTACGGGTGGTGCAGAAAAATTGGCTGAGAAATACAACACGAAACTGTTAGGCCAAGTTCCGCTGCATATTTCTTTACGTGAAGACCTTGACCGTGGTCAACCAACTGTTATGCGCGACCCTGAAGGTGAATTTGCGGATATTTACCGTGAAATCGCATCGGGTATTTCTGCATTAATGTATTGGGAAGGGGATAAAATCCCAACGGAAATTTCATTCCGCGCGGTGTAATTTAGCGTAATTCAATAGGGGCTATTTAGTGTTTAACATTAAATAGCCTTTTTTATTTGTACTGAGCGCCAGCCCTGTAATTTCCCTTTTTCTGATTTATCTGTGGATTGTTTCTCTATTGAGAAAGGATCGCGTAGAATAAATTAATAGTGTTGTTGAATTCTTTTCCTATGGGTAAGCCCTAAAAGGTGATTATGAAATTTTTAATTTTTATTGTCGTAGTGGTGCTGATCGTTATTTATTTTTATAACCGTATCGTGGCATTACGTGAAGCCGTGGTTTCCAGCGAAACTGAAATTTCAGTTCAATTAGACAGACGCGGAAAAGTGTTTGATAGCTTACTTGCGACGGTAAAAAAATATTTAAGCCATGAAACGGAAGTGTTCAGTAAAATTACCGAACTGCGCACTCAGGCTCAAAATGCGACGGGTGATAAAGCACGTGAAGCGGAAGATGCGCTATCCAAAATGGTGAGCAGCGGGGCGATTAATGTCGCAGTTGAAGCCTATCCAGAGCTGAAATCTGATGCAATCATGGCAAATTTGCAAGAAGAAATCGTGTCTTCAGAAAATAAGCTTTCTTTTGCAAAACGTGGTTATAACCGTACTTTAGAAACCTATAATGCTTATATTGCATCCATGCCTGCCGCGCTTATTGTTGGCATTATTCCTAGCTTAAAAATATCAAAAGAATACTGGCGCCTTGATGAAGAGACGATTAAGTCCGAAGAGTCACGTCGTATTAATTTCGACTAATTATCGATTAACCGCCATTTGGCAAATTATCGGAACAGCTTAGGATGTTCCGATAATTATCTGTGATAGAAAGCAGGGTATTTTATGGATTTTCGTAACGTCATACGTAAAAATAATATTCGGACTCGTTTTGTGGTGATGAGCTATATTTTTATTATGCTTATCATTGGGTTATTAGCGGATATTGCCACGCATCCAAATGAACAGTTAGATTTGTTTGATAATGCAATGGAATTTGTGACGTTAAAAGAAATGCCAATTGCGACATTTATCGTTTTAGGTTTGACATTCCTTGGGTTGATTTATATTCATTTTCGAGGCCATAAAATGATGTTGGCAGGGATGAATGCGAAAGAAATCAACCCAGAAAATGCCACCAGTTCAGAAGAAAAACAGCTGTTTAATATTATTGAAGAGCTTAGTTTAAGTGCGAGTTTAGGTTATATTCCCCGTTTATATATTTTAGAAAGTGATGAGCCAAATGCATTTGCTGCGGGCTGGAATGGTCGTAATGCGTTGGTTGGCGTGACGCGTGGTCTGCTTCAAACACTGAACCGGCAAGAAGTGCAAGCCGTTCTGGCTCACGAGGTCGGCCATATTATACACGGTGATTCGAAGCTGACCCTGTATGTGGGTATCTTAGCGAACGTGATTTTGACGGTAACCAACGTATTTAGTCAGATTTTTATTCGTACCGCAGGGCGAAGCCGTAATAATGTGGCTAATAAAGCCCAAATGATTTTAATGGTCTTGAATTTTGTGTTGCCGTGGATCACGCAAATTCTGTATTTTTATTTGTCCCGTACTCGTGAATATATGGCGGACGCGGCGGCAGTTGATCTCACTTCTGATAACCAAGCGATGATCAGCGCGCTGAAAAAAATATCTGGGCAACATGAAACGCATGAATATGATGAGAGCAGTACAGGGCAGGCTTACCGTAAAGCAGCTTATATTTTTAATAAAGGGGATTCTGTGTTTTCCACTCACCCTTCTATTGAAAATCGCATTGCTGCATTAGAAGGTAAGAAGCCATTTTAGCCCTATAAATTAAAGGGCTAATCAGCAATTCCCCATTTTCTATCGAATATTGGCGTTTTTTTTAGCGAACTTTGTCGAGGGACGCTGGAACAACACGCCATTACCCCCTATAATTCCGCCAACGTAACATTTTGATGTTATGTATTTTCATTTCTAAAATATTTAACCAGGTTATCATTTTATGACTGACATAGCGCATCACTGTACCATTGTAGGTATATCGGGAGCCTCTGCATCTGGCAAAAGCTTAATTGCAAGCACTCTATATCGTGAATTACGAGAAAAGGTCGGTGATCATAATATCGGTGTTATTCCAGAGGACTGTTATTATAAAGACCAAACAGATGTGCCAATGGAAGAACGACTTAAAGTGAACTATGACCATCCGAATTCAATGGATCACAGTTTGCTTTTTGAACACCTCCGATCACTAAAAAGTGGTCAAGCAGTAGAAATCCCGCAATACGACTATGTCGCTCATACTCGCAAAGAAAAAACCATCACATTCAAACCTAAAAAAGTCATTATTATTGAAGGTATTTTATTGTTAACCGATAAACGCCTACGTGGTGAGATGGATTTTTCGATTTTTGTTGATACACCACTCGATATTTGCTTGATGCGCCGCATTAAACGTGATGTAAATGAACGTGGTAGAACATTAGATTCCGTGATTGACCAATACAATAAAACGGTTCGCCCAATGTTTTTACAGTTTATTGAGCCATCGAAGCAATATGCCGATATTATTGTGCCTCGCGGTGGGAAAAACCGTGTGGCAATTGATATCTTAAAAGCGAAGATCGGGGAATTCTGCCAAGATTAATCAAGGCAGAGACTAACAATATGAAGGGGGAAACAGCCATGCGTCTTTGTGATCGCGATATTATTCAATGGATGGATGATGGTAAATTAGTGATCAGCCCACGGCCACCTGTTGAACGGATCAATGGTGCAACCGCAGATGTTCGTTTAGGAAATCAGTTTCGTGTTTTTCGAGGACATACCGCGGCATTTATCGATCTTAGTGGCCCAAAAGATGAAGTAAATGCTGCTCTGGATCGTGTAATGAGTGATGAGATCGTGTTAAGTGAAGACGAGCCATTTTTCTTACATCCAGGGGAATTAGCACTTGCAGTGACGCTTGAGTCTGTTACGCTCCCTGATAACCTTGTGGGTTGGCTTGATGGTCGCTCATCACTGGCCCGATTAGGCTTGATGGTGCACGTTACCGCACATCGCATTGACCCCGGCTGGAAAGGGCAAATCGTGCTAGAATTTTATAATTCAGGTAAGTTACCGTTAGCATTACGCCCTGGCATGGTCATTGGGGCGCTGAGCTTTGAGCCATTATCGGGCAGTGCAGATCGCCCTTATAATAGCCGCCAAGATGCAAAATATAAAAACCAACAAGGGGCTGTTGGTAGCCGTATCAGTGAAGACTGATACTCGCTAAACTTCGCGGGAATTGTGTCATTAAAGGATTTTAATGGCGTAATTTTCGCCCATTTTCAGGGAAAGTAATGGTGTGAGTTCACGTTGGTGATGGTCGCAGGCAGAGTTTAAGAGAGGGAAGCATGAAACGTTTTTTAACGACACTGATTATTTTACTTGTTGTCATTGTTGCGGGTTTAACCACATTAGTGATGCTGGTCAATCCGAATGATTTTCGTCATTATATTGTCGAGCAAGTAGAGAAGAAAAGTGGCTATCAGCTTGAATTCAATGGGGATATGCGTTGGCATGTTTGGCCGACATTGAGCATTATCACAGGCCCCGTCTCTCTGACTGCACCGAATGCATCCACACCTGTTTTAAGCGCTGAAAATATGCGCTTAGATGTTGAACTGTGGCCTTTGATTTCCCACCGTTTATCTGTCGAACAAATTGTGATTGATGGTGCTGTTATCCGTAAAACACCAGAAAGTGCACCTCAAGCACACAGTAGCGACCCTATTGCACCTGGGGGCTCTACCTCTCAAACTACCTCTGTTGATAAGAGTAACTGGTTGTTAGATATCGAAAAAGTTGATATTTCTAACAGCCTAGTGATTTGGCAAACGCCAAAAGATGAATTTAACCTGCGTAATATTAACCTGTCACTGAAAAAAAATAACAATCAGCAAGTGGTGGTCAAATTCAGTGGTAACTTAAATAAAAACCAACAAGAATTTGTGTTCGATACGCGTGCAGATGTTGATTTATCGGCAATCAACCAAAAAATTAGCGGCCAATTAACGCAGTTTGATTATTCGCTTAGTGGTGTGGATTTACCTGAAAACGGAATATCTGGGCAAATCACCACAGATTTTTTATATAACAAAGGGCAGGAGCCTAATGCGAATTTAACCAATCTATCGATTAAAGCCAATGAAAGCCTGTTAACAGGGAATATTCACGTAAAATTAGACGATATTCCGAAACTGGCTGTTGAATTAACATCTGAAAAATTAGATTTGGATAATTTGTTAGGTACAGTCTCTACCGCTGCAACATCGGAGGCGGAAACAAATAATAACCGTGTTGGGGTCAAGCCTGTTATTTCAGGAACAAATACACAACGGTATGATTTATCAGGTTTAAAATCATTTACGGCCAATGTTGATTTATCGGTAGGGAATTTAATTTATCGAGGAATGTCGGTCAATGATGTGGTGATTAGTGCCCAAAACCAAACGCCACGTTTAACGGTTTCTAAATTACAAGGTAAAGCGTTTGGTGGTGAGTTCTCATTACCTGTTACGTTAAATTATAGCTCGGTGCCAGCGACGGTTTCGGCAAAACCCGACTTTAAAAATATTGATTTAACACCGTTATTAAAAGCGTTTAATATGCCACAAAAACTCAGCGGCATTATCTCCCTCAATGCGGCGTTATCGGGTGTTGGTTATGATGATTATGCGGTGAAAAACCAATGGCAAGGGCCTGTTAACTTTGAACTGAGAAATGCAAAATTGCATGGGTTGAATATTCCACAATTAATTCAGCAATCTGTTTCCCGTGTAACGAACAAAATTAATGCCCCCGTGAATACAGGGAATTATACAGAAGTTGAATTATTCACAGTTAAAGGCTACTTGAATAAAGGTAATATGAATATTTCATCAATGAATGCGAAATCCGCTTTGGTGAATATTAACGGCCAAGGCCGCGTAAATATTCCAAATGAAAGCATTGATGTGAATTTAGGTGTCAATATTTTTGGTGGCTGGGCGGGGGATTCACGCCTAGTACAGCAATTACAAGGCATGAATATTCCACTGCGTATTTACGGTAATTGGCATAGTTTGCAATATCAGCTTGATGTGGAGAAATTGCTGCGCAGCGAATTGCGTACTCAAGCTAAACAGGCCATCGGTAACTTCTTGAAGAAAGAAGAAAATAAAGGGCTGAATGAGCTATTAAATGCACTGTAAGCATGTTACTAATCGCAAACATCCGATAACACATTTGCGATTAGTCTTGCTCTTGTTTAATGGTGCTCAGTTAGTTTAGCTGTTTTAGATTTATTTATCGATTCTACATTCTCTTGACGCGATTTTGCATAGTTATTAGAGGCACTATTTTCGTAATTGTTTTTCTTTTGTAGTGGTTTTAACTCATCTTGTCGTTTTTGCATTCTTTTTTCAAAACTCTCAAGTTTTTTGAGTTTTGCAGATTGCCCTCTCGTCATATTACTTTCAATTCTAGGACTAAAATCTTGAATTTTATTTTTTATATCTCGTAAGCTATCTGAAATATCAGTGATTTCTTGGGCTGATTTCCAACTCGCTTTTCCTGTCATTAATTTATGGATGCTGCTTTTGATCTTTGAGATTTCTCTAGACAATACATCTAAATCTTCAGTCGTTACTTTAGGTGGTTTCACTGTGGTGACAGGTTCATTTGTTTTTACCCCTGCATTCGCGCTTTTCATTGTAGTTTCTTGTGCGGGTAAGTTAAATGAAACATGTTTCTTGGCTACGCTATTTTGATGGTTATCCCCTGATTTTAAAATAGGCTTAATGGGCAATGGGGTCGATGAATTCGTGATGCTTTTTGCTGAGTTTCCCAAGGTGCTATTTGTTTTTTGATTTGTATTACAAATATTGGCACGTGGAATTTTGATTATTATTGGTGATATTTTGGTTTTCATGATTACTGTCTCTTTAAAATTTTGATTATTAAACTGGTTTAATTATTCAAGGTTTCAATGTTTTCTGCTTTTAAAAAACGATGAAGAGTACATTTTTACCGTATTATTTGATGTGTAACGGTACGGCATACTTCTTTTCTGTTATGAATTTTTCAAATGTTAGTTGGTACTCAATTTTTAACATCTGGTTTTTTAAAGAGGTTAATATTTTCTGTTTCCTTTTATGGTGCGGATAACTCGAGTTGTTGAGTAAAATCTGGCAATCATTCAAGCAGATAACTATAGAGTTAAATTCAGATTGCATCTCTATTATGTCATTTGGATGTAATGCCTCATTGTTTGATATCAGCGGTGTTATTCTATTATTGAGGTCATTTATTTTAGATGACATATTTTTTTTTAGTATCTGAATATCATTTAAATGAACAGTCTTTTTTATTGTAGTGGGCAGTCGATTTTTTTTATTAGGCTGCATTTTTAGCAGGTCAATAGCATCGTTGGTCTTTTTTTTACCATGATTGTGTGGTGTTTCAGCTACTCTAGGAAAATCAATTAAATCGTTTTTTAGCCTTGTTGCTTGATTTGCAATTGAACTAGCAGTTCTATTGATTTGTGAATTGCTTATTAAAATACGTGTAATGGAATTAAACTTTGAAAGTGGCAACATGAATTAACTTTTAAATGAATATTATTTAATGATGATAATTATTCACGAAGAAAATGGGTTATCTTGCAAAAAACGCGATTGAACGGTGTTTGGTATAAATCTAATTAATATATCGTAAGGTTATCGGCAAAAAAATACCGACCTCTTGGCCGGTATTTTGGTATTTAGTTAAGGTTAGTCATCTTCATATTCATAACCATCCCCTTCGCGAGCGGGTGGTGTGATTAAGACTTTATTGACACGGTGGCTATTGACTTCCAATGGTTGGAAGATACAACCATTAATGGTGACTTGCTCGCCGACTTCTGGAACACGTTGTAAATGCTCCATTAAGAGACCCGCGATGGTTTCGTATTCACGTTTGTCATCTAATTCCATCGGCACAAACATGATCAAGTCTTCCAGTGGCATAAAGCCATTGGCAATCCACGTACCGTCATCAAGTTTTTGAATATCATGACGCGAATCATTCTCTTCATCACCAACGGGTAAGTTACCTGCGATGGTTTCCATCACGTCGGTCAATGTCACGATACCTTCAATAGAACCAAACTCATCGACCACAAATGCAAAGTGAGTATGCGCTTTACGGAACTGTTCCAATGCTTTGAGCAGTGATAGGCCTTCAGGGAAGATCAGCGGTTGAGTGATTAACGCACGTAAATCCAGTGGTTTACCATTCAGTTGCTGCTTCACTAAATCCATCACATGCACAACACCAACAGGTTCATCGCTTATCGTTTCATCAATCACCACAAGGCGTGAGTGCGGGTTTTTCTCCATCAATTGCAACAAATCGCTAGAGGATTTATTGATATCAAGATAGTCCACATCGTGGCGCGAGGTCATGATACTTTCAACGTTACGCTGCGCCATCCCTAGCACACGAGCAATCATCAAACGCTCTTGTGGGTCAAAGACCGATTTATTATCTGCGATAAGGTCAGAGGTGTGAGGGTCTAATTCACCTCGTTCTGAATTACCACTTAAAATGCGCAATACCGCTTCAGCTGTACGTTCACGCAGTGGGCGTGTACCTGTCAGGAATTTACGACGGTTAAATTGCGCAAATTGGTTTAGCACCTCAATCATGATTGAGAAGCCGATAGCCGCGTATAAGTAGCCTTTCGGAATAGCGTAGCCAAAACCTTCTGCCACAAGGCTGAAACCAATCATCAACAAGAAGCTTAAACACAGTATGACAATGGTTGGGTGCTGGTTAACAAAGCTAGTTAACGGTTTACTTGCCCAAATCATTAATGCCATTGCAATGGTCACTGCCGCAATCATAACGCCGATATGGTCAACCATACCGACCGCAGTGATTACAGAGTCCAGAGAGAACACGGCATCAAGAACAATAATTTGTGCAACAACAGCCCAGAAATTCGATGTCTTCCTTTGGGTATTTGCGTGTTCGTCTTTACCTTCTAGCCGCTCGTTGAGTTCCATCGTTGCTTTAAACAAGAGGAACAGCCCCCCAATTAACATAATCAGGTCTCGGGCACTAAATGGGTGCTCAAACAGCGTGATTATTGGTTTGGTGAGGGTAATGAGCCACGATAAGCTGAATAGAAGCACAACACGCATAATTAGGGCTAATAAAAGTCCAGTTACACGGGCTCTATCACGCAGCTTTGGCGGGAGCTTATCTGCCAGAATGGCGATGAAGACGAGGTTATCAATACCAAGAACGATTTCTAGAACGATTAGGGTAGCGAGGCCCGCCCAAATCGAAGGATCTGCGATCCATTCCATACAGTTTGTTTTACCTTCTGATATGACGGCTTATACCGACTGGAGAATAATGCGGTTTGTTGAGAGAAATATCAATAAAAATTCACTTTATCCTAGAAATCCTTTAAGTTGCAGCGGTGTTGACTACGCTACGCTCGCCGAGTCACATAGTGTATCTATGCTCCCCGTCTATCTTCGCTTATCGCCTACCTGCAACGTGAATTATTTGGAGTATAGTCGGGCAATTCTTGACAAAAATGGCGTTGTATACGTCATCGATTGCATCAATAACTACCATGCAGCACAATCCTAGGTTAATATGTGATCCCGTTAACAGAATGTCAGCACATTGAGGCTGACTTGGTCCTAATCAGACAGGAGTTGTTCATGTCAAAGCAGCAGATTGGTGTTGTCGGAATGGCGGTCATGGGGCGTAACCTTGCGCTCAATATTGAAAGCCGTGGTTACTCAGTGTCTATCTTTAACCGTTCTAAAGATAAAACAGACGAAGTAATTGCCGAAAATCCAGGGAAAAACCTCGTTCCCAACTATACAATTGAAGAGTTTGTTGACTCTCTGGAAAAACCACGCCGCATCTTATTGATGGTTAAAGCGGGTGAAGCAACGGACAAAACAATTGCCTCGCTGACTCCTCATCTGGACAAGGGTGATATCCTTATCGACGGTGGTAACACGTTATTCACGGATACAATCCGTCGTAACCGTGAATTATCCGCACAAGGTTTTAACTTCATCGGAACAGGTGTTTCTGGTGGTGAAGAAGGCGCACTAAAAGGCCCTTCAATTATGCCTGGTGGACAAAAAGAAGCTTACGAACTGGTTGCGCCAATCTTAAAAGAAATCGCAGCGAAAGCGGAAGGCGAACCTTGCGTGGCTTACATGGGGCCAGACGGGGCAGGTCATTACGTTAAAATGGTCCATAATGGTATCGAATACGGTGACATGCAGTTAATCGCTGAAGCTTATTCATTGTTAAAAGGTTCATTAAACCTGAGCAATGAAGAGCTGGCAGGCACCTTTGCAGAGTGGAACAAAGGTGAATTGAGCAGCTACCTGATTGAAATCACTGCCGACATCTTCAAGAAAAAAGATGAAGATGGTAAGTACCTTGTTGACGTGATCCTAGATGAAGCGGCAAACAAAGGCACGGGTAAATGGACGAGCCAAAGTGCGCTGGATTTAGGCATTCCTCTGACATTAATCACTGAGTCTGTTTTCGCACGTTATATTTCTTTCTTAAAAGACCAACGTGTTGCAGCGTCTAAAGTCTTAACAGGCCCAATCTTAAAACCCGTTGAAGGGGACAAGAGCGCGTTTGTTGAGAAAGTCCGTCGTGCACTGTACTTAGGTAAAATCGTTTCTTATGCACAAGGCTTCCAACAGCTAAAAGCGGCATCAGACGAGTATAACTGGGACCTGAATTACGGTGAGATTGCAAAAATCTTCCGTGCAGGCTGCATCATTCGTGCGCAATTCCTGCAAAAAATCACGGATGCTTACAACCAAGATGCAAAAATTGCCAACTTACTGTTAGCACCATACTTCAAACAAATCGCGGACGAATACCAACAAGCACTGCGTGATGTTGTGTGCTACGGCGTGCAAAATGGTATTCCAACACCAACGTTCTCTGCGGCGATTTCCTATTACGATAGCTACCGCTCAGCGGTATTGCCTGCAAACTTAATCCAAGCGCAGCGTGACTACTTCGGTGCTCACACTTATAAGCGTACGGATAAAGATGGTGTTTTTCACACTGAGTGGATGGAATAAAGCTAACATCATCCTTTATCGATGATGCAAAAGGCGCTAAATTTAGCGCCTTTTTTGCCTTTCATAGGCAGAATGAATAAATGATGAATTTATTTATTTTATCATTTCTTTTTTGATAGTTAGATTAATCGTTTCTGCTACATTATTCATCAATCATTGAATAACATAACTTTTTACTACGGTGTCTGAGCATAGTTTCATGCGTAATTTTCTTATTTTATTGCTTTTATTAGTCTTACTTGGCCCATTGGGTATCGATTTATACCTGCCGACTATCCCTGATATTGCGAAGGATTTAGGCAGCAGTGAATCCGTTATTCAATCGACTATTGCGCTATTTATTCTAGTCCTAGGTTTAGGGCAATTGATTTCGGGACCGCTGGTGGACCGATACGGCCGCAAACCTATCGCAATGGTTGGCATGGTGCTCTACATTATTGGTGCGGGTGTTGCCATTGCGGCCACGACGCCAACGGTGTTTATTGCCTCCCGTTTGTTGCAAGGGGTTGCCGTTTGTTGCACCTCTGTGGTGGCATTTAGCTGTGTTCGTGACCGTATGAACGGCACTGAAGCGGCGCGCGCATTTGGTTTTCTCAATGGTACATTGAATATTGTGCCAGCGCTTGCACCATTATTAGGTGGGTTACTGGCAGAAGCATGGGGTTGGCGCGCGCCATTTTGGTTCCTTGCGTTGTATGCCGTGATCATAATGGTATTGGTCGCGGTATTTTTACCTGAGACACGCCCTGCAAACTTGCCTAAAGTGAAAGTGATCCCTGTGGAAACCTATTGCCGCGTTTTAGGGAATCGTCAATTTATCATTTTTGCTCTCGTTAATGCGGGCACTATGGGTATGGCATTAACTTATGTTTCCCTCGCACCGACGGTATTGATGGGGGATGCTCAATTAAGTCCATTAGCATTTTCTATCGTGTTTGGCATAAATGGTTTTTGGATCATGTTTGCTAGTTATATTGCGAACCATTTTATTCATAAAATTGGGCGTCCTGCGTGTTTATTTGTGGGCAGTTCTATGATGGCAATTGGCAGTTTAGGGTTGGTATTGGGTTTTGTGGTGTTGCCTGAAGCTATTCAAAGCCATTGGAGCGTCTATATGTTACCCGTGGCCTGCGCCTGTACTGGGCTTGCCTTTATGATGGGAACGGCAACCAGTTATGCTTTAGAGCCTTTTGGTAATGAAGCGGGTACCGCATCTGCGTTAGTGGGTTTTGTCCAAATGGCTGGCGGCGCTGCTTTAGGTCTATTGGCTATCGCGTTACCCATCGCACCAAAATTATCGTTAGCAATCGTGATGTTAGTTGGCTGTATTTTTGGTTTAGTGGCGAGAAAGGCCAGTTTGAGGTTAGCAGAGCCTCATTAATAATGTAAGAGCAGGTCGATAAGCCTGCTCTTACTCATATTGGTTTAAATGGTTAGCCCATTAATGGTCGTGGGTAATTTAAGTTCTCTAATTTCAATATTTTTAGATTCTTTTAGCTCACCTTTAATAAAAATTTTAACTTTAACGGGCTTTAAGTCTCGCTCAATATTCACATGAAAACGGTTCATATGAGATGTTTTGAAATTGGTACCATGAAGTTTGTATTGTCGCGTTGTTCCATCTTCAAGGTCGAATTCCAAATAAGAAGAACAAGAATCTAGCTTCTTATTGTCTTCATAAACCATACCTGAAGAACCATATAAAATATCTTGTACATGGTTTGATTTTTGTTTTTCAGGATCGGTGACTAAAATTTGCCCTTCAGGATCATAAAAACCGAGTACGGTAATAACGGGAACATCTTGTTTTATTGGTTTTTTGTGTAACCCATGGTGATGAGATTTAACCCATGACTTACCATCGGAAATATAGGTTATTTTTTCATTTTTCTTAATTTTATCAGTTTCACCATTAAGGTGAACAGTCGTATCCCAGTCAGCACTAGTTTCTATTATGATGGTATCTTCCGCATTTCTCGATGATGCGTCAGGTAAATGTATATTTTTACTATGATAGCCATTACCTAATTTTATTTTTAGCACATCATATTTTTCGAGTGCTTTACATAATTTATATAGAGAGATATCTTTACCATTTTTAACGGGAATATTAAATTGGAGAAAGCTTGGTAATTCTAAATAGGTATCTTCCATTTTGCTTGTTTCAGAATTCCATTTTTGATAACCCGTTGAGGAATCAGTATTAAAAGCGTGAAGTTTTTCTAGTCGCTTTTGGATGGCGGCTAATGTATTTGGTGTATAGAGTGAATAAGCATTATTTTTCTTATCTTTCGGACTTCCACCATTCATTGCATCGTAGTCTGCTCTCCCTGACTGTCCAAAATTTGGGATAAACATATTGTTATCCGCGTCCCAGCCCCACGTTGAGTTCTTCTGATGAGAAGGACGATGGATACCAAATTCTGTCTCTCCACCGTAAAAGTCAATAATATTAAAATTATGGCCTAATTCATGGCTAAACTCATTGCCTATTGAATCCTCAACAGAAGCAAGCCCACCTTTATAACTACCCAGCCCCCCATGGACAACCTTACCATTTTGATATTGACCAACAGAGTTATAGACGACTATTTGTGGGGTTGGTACAAATGTGGGGCCATCATCTGGTGAACTATTAATGCCAGACGTTGCCATATGAATGCCTTCCCCATATGCCCAGCGAGTTATTTTTGAAATTGACTTTTCATGCCAACCACCATTTTCAGGAATAACCTCTTTTAAAATCGACCCATCACTGAAGACAAATTGATCGACCCGCGTTGATTCATAGCGGTTTACGAGGAGTATTGAGGCTGGAATTTGTTGATAATATTGCCGATTAAGCTCGGGAGTATCCCTAAAATCGAATTTATCTCTCGGCTCAGTGAAAATACCAATATCCAAAAGATGTAATCTTAACGTCGTTGGTGAGCCTATAGTGGTCTTTGGTAAGATGCCCATTTTATTTTTATGTATAAAATCAATTTTTATATTAGGCTGAATATATTCACCAGGAATCGTTGTTGACCAAGTATTCTCCATATACTCAAGGTTATTCATATGTTCAGGCAGGACTATTAATGGGTTATTTCTCCATTTCTTAGTATCAGTGACAAAATCGAGATTGAGGAATTCCCCTTTTTTTAGCTCTAAATAGGTACCATCAATATGGATCTTCGTGCTCTTGCTTGCCGTCGTATTAAAGGTGATATAGCAATAACGATTTCCATTTGGTAATTTGATGGAATCAACCCAGTTTTCATCATTAATATCTATTCTGATTTGTCTTTGATTTCGTAATAGTAGATTTTCCATAAACTGAGTACTTTCTTGCATTTTTTCTAGTTTTTCTTTTTCATTTATGACTTCATCATATTCGAAACGTCTCCCTAAGCTCAGTTCTGATGCCTCGGTATTGATTGGCAGTTTTCTCCAAATACCTTTTTTATCGCAGACAAAATAAAGAACCCCCCCTTTTTTTAAAGTTATCTCCTTATTATTAAAATCAATTTTTTTCTTCTCCATAGACTTCGAGGAAAATTGTATTATTTTCGATGCGTATTGTTTATTATTTATTAATTTGAATTTTTTGACGTTAGAGTTATCGTGGATATCTATTTTTATACTTGAATATCTTTCTAGTAAAAGGGGGATTTCAGTATGATAGTTTTCTATTTTATCTTTATCACTTAACTCATAATCAAAAGTTTTAGGGATTTTTTTACTCGCAGACAGTTCTTTTAGTTTTTTTGTTTCAGATTTTGTTAGCCATCTCCCATTATTATCACAAATAAACTGGATAGAATGATTTTGTTCTATTTTATGATGTTTATTACTATATCTGATAAAAATATTTGAATTGGTATTATTATGGAAAACTATATTTTTACCTTGGTATTGTGGGTTTGAGTTAAGGTGAATAGATTTAGTCCAATTATCGAAATTTATCCCATTGAAATTAAACTTGATATTATCTGGTTTAGAAATCAGTTGATTAAAATAGTTTGGACTTTCTAGTACCTTATTGAGCTGATTTACATCTCTGACTTCTAAATCAAAAAAACTCGGTTTTTTAAAGTCTTTAGGCCTTAAGTTTGTTTCATAAATGCTCAGATAGGATAACTGGGGCAGTTTTGATGGAGGCGAAAGCTTTTTAAGATATGACCCTGTTCCTTTACTATCTGTTATTTCTATATAAACATCTTCGTTATCGGGAATTTTATGTTGGGGTTTAAACATCATTAAGGTTTTTCGATTAGGCACCAATGTTGGTTGTATATCTCCTTCAATTCGATTAATAGCAGGAATGATTGAGTTCTGTGCAAAATAAACACTTCCTTTTAGATCTCCGTATGTGTCACTGCTCTCTTTTTGCGTTGAAGTGCCAATGAATTTATTTTGATTATAATAATTTTTTTTGGCTTCTTTATTATAAATAGCCGGGTTAAGAGGATGAAAACTTTCATTTAAATCTAGATTGGCGTATGGATGTTCGGGGGGAAAATAAGATGTCATATTATTTAGAAAATCCATATAACCATAGAAATGATCTATATTATCGATTGAATAATTTTTAGTTGGATCCCCAGATATTAAGCTGCTTATGAATGTACTGAGTAAATTCGTATTTTCAGTCATGGTATACCTTATGATTTTATTTTTCATCATCAGTTTTTAAAGTTCAATGTTAATTTATTAAATATTTAATTAAACGTTAAGTGTTTATTTCTGAATTAAGTCTGAAATAAAATTTAATAATTATTAATTACTCAATCATTAATTTATTACTATAATAGTATTTATTTATATTAATATGATATTGTATGATAAGTTTATAGGTAGCCTATGAGAGGGCGTTAGATGGTAAATCCCTTATTAAAACAGCCCCGAGTGGCTAAAGGTGATGTGTTGTGAGCGCGAATACATCACCATAGAAAGCGTTCTATGGTAATCATAAACAGTTAAAATAGGTTTATTACCATGAATAAGAAACATTGGTCAAAATATCAGTTATTACATGAAGTTGTGAAAAACCCGAACATTCATATTAAAGGCTGCCATAGCTATTACAGTGATTGTTGGGATGACGGCTTTGAAAATTCCGTTGTGCGTTATTTGCAAGGGGATGAGCAAAGTCGCGATTGGCAGCTTGCGTGGGATGTTGATCAACTGTATATCGGCGATTATGTCTGCATTGGCAGTGAAGCGGTGATTTTGATGGGGGGAAACCATACCCATCGAATGGACTGGTTCTGTTTGTATCCTTTTCTTGAATTTATTGAGGAAGCTTATATTGGCAAAGGGGATACGGTTATTGGGGACGGTGCATGGATAGGTATGCGGGCGTTTATTATGCCCGGTGTCAAAATCGGTGAGGGTGCCATAATTGCGACCAACAGTGTGGTCGTGAAGGATGTTGAACCTTATTGCATTGTGGGGGGGAACCCTGCGAAGCCCGTTAAACATCGGTTTGCACCTGAAGTCATTACCGAGCTATTGGCACTGAAAATCTATGATTGGCCAGAAGCAAAATTCACTGCATTAAAGCGTGTGATTTGTGGCTCTGATTTTCCGGTACTAAAACAAGCCAGTATCGAATATGACCAACAGCGTCATTCGTAATTGTTATAAGGGGATTCCGCGGGATCCCCTTTTTTGCTATTAGGCGGTTAGCTTTCTTCTGTGCGAATAAATTCAACCAACGTAGGCTGTGCAATGCGTTGATAATCTTGTGTATTTAAAATAATTGACCGCTCTAACGTCCCTGCATTGAATGCCAGTTCATCAAAACGTGCAAATAGTAACGGATCGGCAATAAGCAATAAATTTGGGTGAAAGCTAAACGGCGGGATCGCACCAAATACGCACTGAGTCAGTTCATCCACTTCTTTTGGGCTTGCCAGTGATGCACGAGTTCCACCAATGGCGATGGCGATTTTGCTTAAATCGGCTTGCTTGTCCGCGGGTAAAATGGCTAAAACATGTTGCTTCACTCCATTCCCTTTTACATGACAGACTAAACCCTTAGCGCCTTGCCCTAATTGCGTGCCACGAATTTTCGCGACTTCTTCTGATTTCCCTGCGGTGGAGTGCTCCATCACACGGTATTTGGCTTGATTCTCATCTAATAACTGCGTTAATTGCCTAAAAATGACGTTCTCTGGCACCGTTTTCTTCCCTTTAAAACCCCTTCAATAACAAGGAATGATAACAAGTTCATTGGGAGATACAACCGCAAAACGTAAGAGTCAATAAAGGGGCTATTTGGGGAAATAGTATAAATTGCATATCAGATGCGGTTTTTACCTGTTTTGCCCATCCATCCACGGATTTTATTGCGGTATATTCTGAGGTGTTTTTATTACCTAATAAATTCAATTGGTTGTAAATAACAAATTCATGTTAATAATGAGAATGGATATTGTTAAGAATTGAGCTTGATCATTTACGCTCTGTTTTATTCTCGGTAATATAAATTTTTATATAACGAAAATAGATAACATGAAACGTAAAACTCACTTATATGTCATAACGTCGCTGATCGCAGGGATCGCACCATCCATCGTTGCTGCTCAAGTTTCCGAACAAATCAGCAAACCGAAACAAGATAAAATGTTAGTCACGGCAGCACCGGCAGATGTCACCGCAGATGCCCAAGCGGGGGCGGGTTTCTTTACTTCTCAAATTGACCTTGGGCCATTAGGCGATATGGAATGGATTGATACCCCTTATTCAACCACCACGATTAGTCGTGAAATGATTGATAACCAGCAAGCGAAAAGTGTCAGTGAGCTGTTGAAATACGCCCCAAGCGCACAGATGCAAGCACGCGGCGGGATGGATGTCGGTCGTCCGCAAAGCCGTGGTATGCAAGGTAGCGTTGTTGCCAATAGCCGCTTGGATGGGCTCTATATGGTGTCGACAACGGCATTCCCTGTGGAAATGCTCGACCGCTTAGATGTCATCAACAGTTTAACAGGGGCATTGTATGGCCCAGCGAGCCCCGCAGGGCAGTTTAACTTCACCGCCAAACGCCCTGAAGATATTCAACGTTTATCATTAGGTTACCAAAGCCGTAACGCCTACAGCGGGCACGTTGACCTTGGGGGGTATTTTGATGCCGATAAACGTTTTGGTTACCGTTTGAATTTAATGGATGAAGAAGGGACGGGTAACTTAAAAGATAGCACCTTACGCCGCAAGCTGGCATCGGTTGCTTTTGATTGGAACATTCATCCAGGCACACAATTGCAACTTAACGCCAGCCACTACAACTTTGTGCAAAAAGGTTATGTTGGCAGCTTTAGCTATGGCCTTGACATTAAATTACCCAAAGCACCAAACCCACAAGATAAAAACTTAGCTCTGCATACCGCGGGGAATAATTTAACCACCGATACCGTTAGCACTCGTTTAATTCATGACTTCAATGAAGATTGGAAATTGACAGCAGGTGTTGGCTTCCAACAAGCGGATAGGGCGATGCGCACGGTTTCAAGCCAAATTGTTGATAATCAAGGTGGGATAAAACGCTCATTATCAGACTCCCCTGCATCAGGGCGTTTTCGCGTTCTGAGTAACTCTGCGGTGCTCAATGGCCATGTGGAAACGGGCTCCATTGACCATGATTTATCATTCGCCACCAACGGCTATTTTTGGTCAATTTACAGTGCTAAAGATGGCAGCATTAAGCGAAATTTAGGTTCAACCAATATGTTCAACCCTTCACCGATGGAAGAGCCATCTGATGGGCGTATCCATACAGGTGGATCCCGTTATAAAGCCAGCGAAAACCGTCAACAAAGTATCACCGTAGGTGACACTATTACTTTCGACCCGCAGTGGTCAGCAATGTTGTATTTGAGCCAAAGCTGGATTGAAAGCCGAAGCTTTGACAAACAACATCATAAAACCAGCCAAACTCATGATAACGGGCTAAGCCCACAAGCGGCGGTGATGTATAAAATCACCCCGCAAGTGATGACTTACGTGAGTTATGCGGATTCTCTGGAAGAGGGTGATACTGCGCCATTAAATAATGGTATTAAAAATGAAGGGCAAACGCTTGATGCCTATCGCAGTAAGCAATATGAAATTGGGATTAAAGCGGATGTGGCTGATTTAAACCTCGGTGCGGCACTGTTTCATTTAGAGCGCCCATTTGCTTATGTCGATAATAATGATGTATTTCGTAAACAAGGGGAACAAGTCAACAGAGGGCTTGAGCTCACGGCCACAGGCCATGTTTGGCAAGGGCTAAATGTTTATAGTGGGATTACTTTCTTAGACCCGAAACTAAAAGACACGAAAAAAATCGAAGCGCGTGATAAACGTGTTGTTGGGGTGCCTAAAGTCCAAGCCAACATGTTAGTGGAATATGCCCTGCCATCCATGCCTGAATTGGTGTATAGCGCTAATGTGCATTACACCGGTAAACGTGCGGCTAATGATACTAACACCAGTTGGGCGGGAAGTTACACGACATTAGATCTTGGTACGCGCTACAGCACAAAAATCAATCAAACTCCCACAACGGTTCGCTTATCGGTGAATAACATCACTGATGAACGTTACTGGGCATCCATCTTCCCATCAGGGATCAATGGTGAAGGTCGTGGGGGGAGTGCCTTCTTAGGTGCAGGCCGTGAAGTTCGCGCAACGGTTACGTTTGATTTCTAATGATAAAAGTCTAGGAGCACGCCGTTTTACATCAAGGTAAAGCGGTGTGATAAATATGAGAAAAACAATTTTCCTGCAATCGGTCATTTTACTGTTTGGGCTGTTCATGGGCAGTGCAATACAGGCGAAGACAGATAACCCGCAATTGCGCATCGCGACACCTTGGCCAGCACAAAATACCATTATTATGATGCTTGGTTACGGCGAGCAAATTGTCGGCACCTCGGTGATTGCGAAAAAAATCCCGTTGTTTCGCCAAATGCTACCAAATATTGATGATGTTCCAGTGATCAGCATTAGCAACCAACTGAGTCCCGAACAGATCATTTCATTACGTACGGAATTACTGTTTGTTGCCAAAGGAATGGAAGTCCCACAGCGTGATTTATTAGAAAGTGCAGGGGTAAAAGTGGTTGAATACCCCGCTAACTCTTTAAAATCATTACAAGAAAGGGTACAGGCTACCGCAAAAGAGCTGGGCCCAGATGCGCAAAGCAAAGCGATTGAATACCAACGTTATTTCGACCGTAATGTGGCATTGGTTAATGCGCGGCTGTCGGGCTTAACGGAAACGGAAAAACGCACGGTTTACCACAGTATGGGAAGTACGTTGTTTACCTCGGGGCGACCGTCGTTAAATCAAGATTGGATGGATTTAGCAGGGGCAAAAAATGTGGCAGAAACATGGTTTGCAGATAAGAAAAATAACTCAGGTGAGGTATTACTGGAAACGATTATCTCAGCGAACCCCGATGTGATTGTAGCGATGAACAAGGAAGATGCCAATATCATCAAATCGTCCTCCCAATGGCAAGAGATCGACGCGGTCAAAAATCAGCAAGTGTATGTGAACCCGAAAGGCATGTTTTGGTGGTGTCGTGAAACATCTGAAGAAGCGTTGCAGTTTTTATGGCTAGCTCAAACGCTGTACCCAGAGCGTTTTGCGGATATCGATATGCAGCAAGAAACGGCAGATTTCTACCTGAAATTCTTTGGTATTTCACTGAGTGAGGCGCAAATCGATAATATTTTGCACCCATAAAACAACACTGCCAGTGAGGCTGGCAGTCAGACTGCTGACAAACCGATTAGGTTTGACTGCAGGTTGGATAGATTTTGAAAAAAACAAAGGAAAATCAAATTATTGATTTTCGGCTGATAACACAAAGCAGGAAAAACCACGCTTTTATCCTGCTTTGTCAACAACCACACTGCCTGCTAAGCAGGCAGTGTTTCAATTACTGGTGACGTTCTTTTAAGCGTTTGATAATCGTGCTTAAATCGAGGTCCTGGTCTTGCAGTAACACCATTAAGTGGTACATCAAATCCGCGGCTTCGTTTGTTAATTCAGCGCGGTCATTAACGGTTGCGGCCAGTGCGGTTTCAACCCCTTCCTCACCCACTTTTTGTGCAATACGTTTTGTGCCGCTGGCATAGAGGCGAGCAGTATAAGAGCTTTCAGGCGATGCTGTTTTGCGCTCTTTTAACAGCGTTTCTAGCTCAAATAAAAAGCCCCAATCGCTTTGTGCTGGTGCAAAACAGCTTTGCGTGCCGTTATGGCAGGTTGGGCCATCTGGTAGGGCAAGCGCTAATAAAGTGTCGCTATCGCAATCAGAGTAAATATCCACTAAATTTAAAAAATTATTGGACGTTTCCCCTTTTGTCCACAAACGCTGTTTGGTTCTTGAATAAAAGGTCACTTTGCGGCTGTCTAAGGTGACTTGCAGCGCTTCAGGGTTCATGTACCCTAGCATCAGTACATCCCCTGAAACCGCGTGTTGTACGATAACCGGCATTAGGTTATCGACTTTTTGCCATGCCAGTTGGCTACATTGTTCTGTGGTTAACATACTCTAATTTGAACTCCATTTTCGGCTAGGTATTGTTTTAAGTCACCGATATTAATAATTTGTTTGTGGAAGACGGAAGCGGCTAAGGCACCATCAACACCTGCATCAGCAAAGGCATCAAGGAAGTGAACTTTTTCACCTGCGCCCCCTGAAGCAATCAGTGGCACTTGGCAAACTTCACGCACTTTTTTCAGTTGTACCAGATCATACCCTTGGCGTACACCATCTTGGTTCATCATATTTAGGACGATTTCCCCCGCGCCGCGTTGCTGGGCTTCTTTGACCCAATCCAAGGTTTTCCAACGGGTTTGTGTGGTGCGTTTTTCATCCCCTGTAAACTGGTACACTTGGTATTCATTGGTGCTGTCATCGAACCACGTATCAATGCCCACGACGATGCACTGAACGCCAAAGCGGTCAGCTAAACGGGTGATTAACGTTGGGTCAGACAGTGCAGGGGAGTTAATGGAAATCTTATCCGCGCCAAAAGACAAAATTTGCGCCGCATCTTCCACACTCTTAATACCGCCTGCTACGCAGAACGGGATATCAATTACTTCAGCGACTTTAGCGACCCAGCTTTTATCGACAACACGGCCATCAGACGACGCAGTAATATCATAAAAAACCAGCTCGTCAGCACCTTCTTGGGCATAGCGCTGCGCTAATGGCACGATATCACCGATAATTTCGTGGTTACGAAATTGCACACCTTTAACAACTTGCCCGTCGCGAACATCCAAACACGGAATTATGCGTTTTGCCAACATTCGATTGCCTCCGCAACGGTAAATTTACCTTCAAGTAATGCTCTACCCACGATAACCCCAGCGGCGCCTGACGCTGGAATAGCCGCGATATCTGCTAAATTACCAATACCACCAGAGGCCTGAAACGCAATATCAGGGAATTTCTGGCTGATTTCTTGGTACAAATTGACGTTGGAGCCTGCCAGCGTGCCATCTTTTGAAATATCGGTACAAAGGACATGTTTTAAGCCATAAGGACGATAGATTTCAATGGCTTGTTCTAAGGTTAAATTGGAGTTTTCTTGCCAGCCACTAATGGCGATTTCTTTCACACCTTCGGCATTGATCCGCACATCTAACGCCAACACAATTGCTTCACCGCCGTAGGTTTCAAACCAGGTTTTGACTAGTTCAGGTTTGGTGACAGCGGTTGAGCCAATCACCACACGAGTCGCGCCTGCATCTAATAATGCTTTGACGTCGTCTTCGGTGCGAATACCGCCGCCCACTTGTACGGGTACACTCACGCCTGCTAACAGTTTTTTCAGCAGTGGAATTTGGCGTTTTTGCGGGTCTTTTGCGCCTGTTAAATCCACAAGGTGTAGGAGCGTCGCGCCTTCTTTTTCATATTGTTGTAAACGCGGTAGTGGGTCAGTGCCGTAATCCGTTTGCTTGGCGTAATCCCCTTGATGTAACCGCACGACGGTGCCATCAATTAAATCTAATGCAGGAATGATCATGGTTCTTACATCTCCAAAAAGTTTTGAATCAAGCGAGCACCAGCGGCACCTGAACGTTCAGGGTGAAATTGCACGCCGAAAAAGTTGTCGCGATTCACGGCACTGCTAAATGGGTTGCCGTATTGGGTTTGTGCAATAGTATTTTCTGAAATTGGCATCGAATAGCTGTGCACAAAATAGAAATAAGCATCATCACCAATCCCTTTAAATAACGGGTTCCCCGCGAGCGCTTTTACTTGGTTCCAGCCGCTGTGAGGAACGGGTAAGCCATTGGCATCCATTTTACGCACAGGGCTATCAATCAGTCCAAGTAATGGAATTTCCGTTTGGCCTTCTTCGCTGATGCTGCCGAGTAATTGCATGCCTAAACAAATCCCTAAAACAGGTTGAGTCAATGCTCTGATTAAGGGCACTAATTCACGTTCTACGAGCTTTTCCATCGCTGCACTTGCGGTGCCCACACCGGGTAAAAACACCTTGTCGGCTTGTAAAATGGTGTTGGTATCACGGCTTACCACAGGGTTATAACCTAGGCGTTGCACCGCATAAGTAACCGACGCTAAATTTGCACAGCCTGTATCAAGGATGACAACGTTCATCAAAGAACCCCTTTTGAGCTTGGTAACGTATCCCCTTCAACACGAATGGCTTGGCGCAATGTGCGACCAAACACTTTAAATAAGCTTTCCGCTTTGTGGTGATCGTTTTTCCCTTTGGTTTTCAAGTGCAACGTACAACCCATCGCGTAAGACAGCGAACTAAAGAAGTGCTCAATCATTTCGGTGCTTAAATCGCCCACGCGTTGGTATTTAAATTCAGCTTTATATTCAAGGTGAGGGCGCCCTGAAATATCCAGTGCACAGCGTGCTTGGCACTCATCCATTGGTAGCACAAAGCCAAAGCGCGCGATGCCGCGTTTATCGCCCAGCGCCACTCTCAGCGCTTCGCCTAAAGCAAGGCCAGTGTCTTCGACGGTGTGGTGGTCATCGATAAATAAATCTCCTTTGACTTCAACATTTAAGCGGAAACCACCGTGGGTTGCGATTTGGTCTAGCATGTGGTCAAAGAATCCAACGCCCGTATTAATTTTGCTGCCGCCTTCTTGGTCTAGCCAAACCTCCACCAGAATATTGGTCTCTTTAGTGACGCGCTCCACACGTGCATGGCGGTCGCGTTTGGTTAATTGGGCAGTGATGGTTTCCCAATCGAGGTCGGTCGCGCTATAGCGTAACCCTTTGATCCCCATGTTTTTCGCTAGTTGGATATCTGTTTCACGGTCACCGATGACATAGCTATTGTCGCTGTCGAGCACATTGCTGTCTAAGTAACGCTCAACTAACTGAAGTTTAGGTTTGCGACAAGCACAGTTATCTTCAGGCTTGTGCGGGCAAATCAGCACTTCATCAAATTTTACGCCTTGTGATTCAAAAACTTGCATCATCAAGTTGTGTGGTGGCTCAAAGTCTGCGGTCGGGAAGCTATCGGTGCCTAAGCCGTCTTGGTTGGTTATCATGACTAAACGGTAATTGGCTTTTTGCAGAGCAAGTAAGCTTGGAATAACGGCCTTTTCGAAGGCGAGTTTACTTAAGCTATCCACTTGAAAATCAGTCGGTGGCTCGGTAATTAATGTTCCATCACGGTCGATAAATAAAATTTTCTGGCTCATGAGTCATTCCTAATTAGCAAAGTGCTTCAATAGCTTCAATAACACGGACATTTTCAATTTCTGTCCCGATAGTAATGCGCAGGCAATTTTCCAGCCCCGGCTGCTTGCTTTGGTCACGTAAGATAATGCCTTGATCCCACAGGGCTTTAAACACTTTATTGCCGTCAGTAAAACGCACCAAAATATAGTTGGTTTCGCTTGGGTAAATTTTTTCGACAACAGATAAACCACGTAGTGCTTCAGACAGGGCTATGCGGTTTTCCGTTACCGTCGCGACACGGCTTTTCATGGTGGCGATGCCTTGTGCATCAAGGGCTTGAGCCGCAATCATCGCTACTGGGGTTGATAACGGGTAAGGGGCGATAACTTTTAATAAAACCTCAATGACTTCAGGTGACGCGAGTGTGAAGCCACAGCGCAGGCCTGCTAACGCAAAAGCTTTTGATAAGGTTCTTAAAATCACCAGATTTGGGTATTTTGCTAACCAGTTTGCGACACTGTATTGTGGGCAAAACTCAATATAGGCTTCATCGACCACCACCAGTGCGCGGCCTGCGGCCATCTCTAACACTTCCAGTAAGTCTTTGTTATCGATAATGTTACCCGTTGGGTTATTTGGGCTGCAAATATAAATCAGTTTGGTATTCGTTAGGTTTTCGCGAATAGACGCTACATTTAATGACCAATCTGGCAGAGCCATAATTTTCTTCTGTTCGACGCCAAAGGTTTCGGCGCTAACGCTGTACATGCCGTATGTCGGAGGGCAGAACATCACGGCATCTTTGCTTGGTTCGCAAAATGCGCGGATCAGTAATTCAATGGATTCATCCGCACCACGGCACACTAAGACTTGCTCTGGGGTAATGCCTGCGTAGGTCGCATAGTTATTGATCACTGCCACAGGTTGGCATTCTGGGTAGCGGTTTAAATTGCGCTCACTAAATTGGTAATCAGGGGCAATAGGGTATTCGTTCGCGTTGAGCCATACGTCCCCATTTCCTCCTAAACGGCGTGCGGACATATACGGAGTCATGGTTTTGACATTTTCACGCGCAAGGCTGGCGGCATTAAATTTTTGGCTCATGACTTACTCCTGATTTTGTTTTTTAAGTTCTGCGACGCGTAAAGTCACCGCATTTTTGTGGGCAGTCAGTTGTTCCGCCTGCGCTAACGTTTCAATGGTGTTGGCTAAGCCGAGTAAACCTTGTTTAGACAGCTTTTGCACCGTCATGCGTTTCATAAAATCCGCAAGGCCGAGGCTTGAATAGGTTGCTGTATAGCCATAGGTCGGTAAAACGTGATTGGTGCCTGATGCATAATCCCCAGCAGATTCTGGTGACCAATCCCCCACAAACACTGACCCTGCGCTGGTGATACTCGCGACTAAATCATCGGCATCACGAGTTTGTAAAATCAAGTGCTCTGGCCCGTAACGGTTACTGATTTCCACACATTGTTTGATAGAGTCAGCAATAATGACGCGGCTGGCACTCAGGGCTTCTCTGGCAATCGCGGCACGAGATAGCTGGGCGAGTTGTTTTTCTGTTTCCGCAATCACGCGCTGGGCAAAGTTTTCATCATTGGTTAATAAAATGACTTGGGAATCTGGGCCGTGCTCTGCTTGAGATAGCAAGTCAGAGGCGGTAAACGCAGGGTTCGCTTGGCTATCTGCAATTACTAATACTTCAGACGGCCCCGCTGGCATATCAATTGCGGCGCCTTCGTGGCTTTGGCTTACTTGGCGTTTTGCTTCGGTCACATAAGCGTTACCTGGGCCAAAAATTTTATCGACCGCAGGAATGCTTTGTGTGCCAAAGGCCATGGCGGCAATCGCTTGCGCACCACCGACTTGGAAAATCTCTGTAATGCCACACAGTTTTGCTGCATACAGAATTTCATCGGCAATAGGCGGTGGTGAACATAAAATAATGTTGCGGCAACCTGCGATGTTGGCTGGAGTGCCTAACATCATGACGGTTGATAATAGCGGCGCCGAGCCACCCGGAATATACAAACCAACTGCATCAATTGGGCGCGTGACTTGCTGGCAAACAACACCCGCTTGGGTTTCTACGGTAATGGGCGCGGGGATCTGCGCTTCGTGAAAACGGCGAATATTGCTAATCGCGGTTTTCATGGCCGTTTTAATCTCATCGCCTAAGCGTGTTTCGGCCTCATTGACGGCATTTGGCGCAACACGCACTGTGTCAATTTCGGTTTTATCGAAACGTCGGCTTAGGGCTTGGAGGGCGCTATCGCCCTCACGGCGGACTTGGTCGATAATGTCACTGACCGCTGAACTAATGCTGCCAGAGGCAGCAATAGCAGGGCGCATCAGTAATGCGTTTTGTTGTTGTTCATTGCAATCTGCCCAGCGAATTGGCTGGTTGAATCCCATTTCCATGACGACTTACTCCATCATTTTTTCGATTGGCAGAACAAGGATTGAACTTGCACCTAATGCTTTTAGTTTCTCCATGGTTTCCCAGAATAAAGTTTCTGAGCTGACCATGTGCATAGCAACACGGCTGTGGTCACCCGCTAATGGCAGGATAGTTGGGCGTTCAGCACCTGGCAGCAGTGCAATAATTTCATCCAGCGTTTCACTTGGTGCGTGCAGCATGATGTATTTGGACTCACGGGCTTGGATAACACCTTGAATACGGGTCATCATACGGTTGATAAGCTGTTGTTTATCGGCGGACATTTCGCCATCGCGCTGAATTAAACAGGCTTTAGAGCGATAAATTACTTCCACTTCTTTCAGGCCATTGGCTTCTAAGGTTGCCCCCGTTGAAACGAGGTCACAGATAGCATCAGCTAAGCCTGCGCGAGGGGCGACCTCGACTGAACCGTTCAGTAAGCAAGATTTAAACTGAATGCCTTTTTGGTCGAAGTAGCGTTTTAGCAAGTGTGGGTAAGAGGTGGCAACGCGAGAGCCATTTAAGCATTCAGCACCGGTGTAGTTGAAATCTAATGGTGCAGCTAAAGACAGACGGCATCCACCAAAATCTAAACGGCGCAATGTTTTGTACTGCGGGTCTTCCCCTTGAGCACGGCGGTTTAATAACTCTTCTTCAAGGACGTTTTCACCGATAATACCTAAGTCCACAACACCGTCCATGACCAGCCCTGGAATATCGTCATCGCGAACGCGAAGTAAATCAATAGGCATATTTTCTGCATAAGCAATCAAACGTTGTTGTTGTAAATTGATTTTGATCCCGCAGCGCGCCAGTAACTCTCTTGATTCTTCGCTTAAACGACCTGACTTTTGAATTGCAATACGTAAACGTGATTTATCCAACATAACCTTACCCCATATTCCTTTAGTAACTTTTTGTTTTAATATAAAAAAACCCTCGGAAGATTATCTTCCGAGGGTTCTCTAATTTGCATTTCAGCCACCGGAAGATTCGTTGATCGTCTTCCAGCACACATCGCCCAAAAGACTAATCAGGATGATGGTGATGATGATGGTTGCGTGAAATACGATTCATAATGTCTTCCGTTCTGTTATTTAACTGAATGACTAAACATTCACTGTGCTAACTAAATACTCATTGGTATCCAACCTATCCGATTTCCCCCTATGAATGCAACCTTTTTTTAAAAAATAACCAATAATAATTCGTTGAGCAGGTTTTACAGTGATTAATCCCCTCGAAAATCTATTCGGAAGTTTTATGGTTTTCAGCTAATCTAAGAAAAAACTCATCGCCTTAGCAGATTTGGAGTCGAAACATGAAAAAAGTCACGATTATTGGATTGGGGTGGGTGGGGTTGCCACTCGCGCAGGCTCTATTAGCTAAGGGCATTCAAGTGGTGGGAACCAAAACGACACCAGATGGCATCGAGGCGGTACGGGGGGTAGGTATTGAGTGTTACTCACTAAAACTGACGCCTGAGTTAGAGTGTGACGCCGACGATTTAACGCAATTAATGGAAGGCAGTGATGCGCTGGTCATTTTGTTGCCGCCCTCTAAGGTGAATGTGGAACACTATGTGTCAGCAATTGAAACGTTGGTAAACAGCGCTATTATTTTCAAGGTGCCCAAAGTAATTTTTACCTCTTCGACGGCGGTGTATGGAGAGCAAAATGGCGAAATGACGGAGGATTCTCCGTTAGAAGGTGTAACGGCTTCCGCACAGGCGTTGATTGATACCGAAAATTGGTTACATCAATTGCCAAATATCTCTGTGGATATACTGCGTTTAGCAGGATTAGTAGGGGAAAAACGTCATGCAGGGCGTTTTTTAGCCGGTAAAACTGGGGTTAAAGGTGCCATGCAGCCTGTGAATATGGTGCATCAAGATGATGTTATTGAAGCTATTCTCGCATTACTTAACCAACCAGAGGGCGGATATCTTTATAACTTGTGCGCACCTATTCACCCAACGCGACAAGCGTTTTATACCCAAGCGGCGAAATCATTGGGGCTCGTTCCCCATGAGTTTATTAACTCAGTGAATGAGCCTGAAGGTAAAGTAATTAACGGCAATCGTATCTGCCAAGAAATCGGGTTTGAATACCAATACCCAAACCCGAATAGCATGTTAATGACTATTTAATTGGGATCATCACAATTTTTTGGAACGCAGGGCGTATGGTGAGCTGCTGGTACCAGCGCTCTAAGTTTTTAAACTCAGGGCGTTCGGTGACAATTTCGTGCCATGGGTAAAATAATGGTGCAATGGCGATATCGGCAATACCGAATTTATCGCCGCTAAAATAGGCCTGATGGGCTAAGGCGTCATCGGCAATTTGCAGTAATTTGTTGATATTGGCATAAATAATTTTTGCCTGTTCTGGGTCTCTATCTGCTTCTGGGACACGGGCGATTTTGTTCATCATCTGTTTGATGTGATCGAATAAATTCGCATTGCTCCAATCCATCCATTTATCCGCTGCGGCTCTTTCTTGTACGTCCTTTGCGAGTAATAAGTGAGAGTGATCAAACTTTTCCGTAAGGTAACGTAAAATCGCATTTGATTCCCACAGCGCAAAGTCATCATCCTGTAAAGTTGGGATTGTGCTGTTTGGATTCATTTTTTTATATTCAGGTGTATCAAGCCCACCAAATGGGCCACCCACATCTTTTTGATTATAAGCCACATTTAATTCTTCTAAGCACCAAAGTACTTTTTTGACATTGGAAGAATTGGCACGTCCCCAGACAGTTAACATTGCAGTCTCCTAATTGATTTTTTGTCATTAGCCATATCATTAACCATAGTTAAGATAGATTAAATTCGCTTTCAGGCAAATCTTTATTTCCTATCGGTGGTCATAAGGTAAATAAAGCCTTATATTATGATGAGTTAGCAATTTTTATCACGGCGAAGGGTTCATCGTTTAGTGATGGTGAGTACAACGATAGTCATTTTAAATGTGTAGCATTAAGTTAAGTGAAGGAATAACCGATGAGTAAAAATTTATTGCCCCTAAAAACCCGCCGCGCTGGTATTGGGTTGAGTCTTTTGATTGCCGTTAGCACCAGTGTTTACGCGGCCGAGACACCGGTTGCTCCTCAAATCGATGCCAAAGCGTATGTCCTAATGGACTACAACAGTGGGAAAATCTTAGCATCAGGTAACCCTGATGAACGTTTAGACCCAGCCAGTTTAACCAAGATCATGACAAGTTATGTGATTGGTCAGGCTGTGAAGGCGGGGAAAATAACCACGCAGGACATGGTGACGGTTGGTGAAGATGCATGGGCGACAGGAAACCCTGTTCTGAAAGGCTCTTCATTGATGTTTTTGAAGCCAAAAGACCGTGTTTCAGTATTGGATTTAAATAAAGGGATTGTTATTCAATCGGGTAACGATGCCAGTATTGCCCTCGCGGACTATGTTGCAGGGAGCCAAGATTCATTTGTAAGCTTAATGAATCAATATGTGCAACAAATTGGTTTGAAAAATACACATTTTAAAACAGTGCATGGCCTTGATTCTGAAGGGCAATACAGCACTGCACGCGACATGGCATTATTAACACAAGCGATGATCCGTGACGTCCCTGATGAATATGCGCTGCATAAAGAAAAAGAATTTACCTTCAATAAAATTCGCCAACCTAACCGTAACCGTTTGTTATGGAATCAAAACTTAAAGGTGGATGGCGTGAAAACGGGGCACACGAGTGGCGCAGGCCATAACTTAGTGGCATCGGCAACAGAAGGGGATATGCGTTTGATCTCGGTTGTGCTTGGTGCGCCGAGTGACCGTGTACGTTTTACTGAAAGTGAAAAACTGCTTACTTGGGGCTTTCGTTTTTTCGAAACCGTTACCCCTATTAAAGCAGACGCGACGTTGAAAACGCAGCGGGTTTGGTTTGGCGATACTTCTGAAGTCGCCCTGGGCGCAGCCGGTGATGTCTCTATCACCATCCCGAAAGGTCAACTGAAAAACCTGAAAGTGGATATTCAAATGACTAATGATTCGTTAGAAGCGCCATTAGCGAAAAACCAAACAGTCGGGACGATCAATTTTATTCTGAATGATGAAGTGATTGAGCAGCACCCACTGGTGGCAAAATCCGCGGTTGAAGAGGCAGGCTTCTTTGGGCGTATCTGGGATTACATCATGAAAACCATTAGTGGCTGGTGGAGTGCGATTTTTGGTTAATCGATAATTCATGTCTAGTTAACGAAAACGCCTGCAACCGCAGGCGTTTTTTTATCAGTCAGTGAATGAATTATTCACAATGTGCGAGTTTAATCGCTAAACCACCTTGGGAGGTTTCACGATATTTAGCGTTAATGTCTTTACCCGTTTCATACATTGTCTCAATCACTTTATCGAGACAAACACGTGGGTCACTGACGCGGCGTAGCGCCATACGTGCGGCGTTAACCGCTTTGACGGAAGCTATCGCATTACGCTCAATACACGGAACTTGGACTTGACCACCAACAGGGTCGCAAGTAAGGCCGAGGTTATGCTCCATCGCAATTTCAGCGGCGATGCACACTTGCTCAGGGCTACCGCCCATTAACTCCGCAAGCCCCGCAGCTGCCATTGAACAGGCAACACCAACTTCACCTTGGCAACCTACTTCAGCTCCTGAAATGGATGCATTCATTTTATACAATGCACCAATTACCCCTGAAACGAGGAAATAACGGGTATAGGAGTTTTCATTTACAGGGCGAATGAATTTATCGTAATAGGCGAGTACCGCAGGAACAATCCCACAGGCGCCGTTAGTTGGTGCTGTTACTACACGCCCGCCCGCGGCGTTCTCTTCATTGACAGCAAGGGCGTACATATTGATCCAATCAATAACCGCCATTGGGTCCATGTTAGTGCTATCAGAGGTAACTAATTGGCGGCGTAATGCTGCTGCACGGCGCGGAACACGCAGTGGCCCCGGTAATAAACCTTCGGTAGTCACGCCGCGTTCAATACCCGCTTTCATCACATCCCAAACAGAAGACAGGTACTGATGAATCTCTTCTTTGCTGCGTAGCGCTAATTCATTTTGCATAACGAGCGCAGAAAGTGATAAACCCGTTTCTTTGCAATGTTTTTGCAAATCAGCCGCATATTTAAAAGGATAAGGGACTTGGACTGCGTTTTCATCGGTTTGGCCAAAATGGTCTTCATCGACGATAAACCCACCTCCAATCGAGTAATAATTTTTGGTATACAGAACATCATCACCCGCAAATGCGGTGATCGTCATGCCATTTTCATGGAGTGGTAAATTTGTGCTGTGAAAATTCATGCCACCATCGACAGGGAAATCAACTTCATGTTGCCCTTGGGCAAGCAAAAGTTTACCTGTTTGTTCGACGTTGCGCATAAATGCAGGAATAGCGTCAATATCAATGGTATCAGGTAAGTTACCCGCAAGACCCATGATGATAGCCATATCGGTAGCATGGCCTTTACCTGTCAGAGACAGCGAGCCGTAAACGTCAACGGCTATGCGCGTTGTGTTAGCCAGTAAATTTTGTGCGATAAGGTCATCAACGAATTGTTTGCCCGCTTTCATTGGGCCGACGGTGTGGGAACTTGAAGGGCCGATACCGATTTTGAAGATATCAAATACACTAATCATATTCAGTGCTTCCTTTTGTAGAAAGTCATTGAAATCAGGTAGCTATCATTATTAATAGCTACCAGGGGCTTCAATTAGAAGAATAACTTATATGTCGCAGCAGAGATAGCGACCAGACCCATAATTACGATAAATACATTGCTGATTTTACCTGAGTATTTACGCATCGCAGGGACTTTGCTGATAGCATACATTGGCATTAAGAACAGTAAGATAGCAATAACAGGGCCACCAAGGCTTTCGATGATATCCAGAACACCTGGGTTTAATGTCGCAACAATCCAAGTGGTCACTAACATAAAGATAGCGGTGCCACGGTTTAATTTGCGAATATCAACCGTTTTGCCTTTTGCACGGTATGCACGTTCAACTAAGCCATTGAAACCTTCACGAGCACCTAAGTAGTGGCCTAAGAATGATTTGATAATAGCGATGAATGCAATGATTGCAGCTGCGAATTTGATGAATGGTTGATCAAAGTAGCCAGACAGATAGTCAAGGATACTGATGTTTTGTGCTTTTGCTTGCGCAAGGTCGGCGGAAGATAACGTAAACACACAGCTAATCACAAAGAACATGACTGTCAGAACCATCAGGATGTGTGCTGATGCTAAAATACGTGAACATTTTTGTTCTGCTTCATCACCGTATTCTTCACGTTTTGCAACAGAGAATGCCGAGATAATTGGTGAGTGGTTAAATGCGAATACCATGACTGGGATAGTCAACCAAATGGTGATCCAAATGCTTTGACCGCCGGTGTTTTTGGTCGCTTCTGCGATACCTTCGAAAGTTAAGGTATTCAGAACATCACCAGACCAGTGTGGGATCATATATAAAGAGAATGCAACCAGTACCGCAATGAATGGGAATACCAGCATACTCATGACTTTAACGATGTATTTTTCACCGAAAGAAACGATAGCCATAACGCCGCCGACCAGAATTAAGGCCAGTAACCAACGTGGTGGTGCACCAACACCTAATAATTCAGTTAAGAATTTATTAACGTTATTGGTGATAGAAACACCATAAACGAGCAGAATAGGATAAATGGCAAAGAAATACAGCAGGGTGATCCAGTTACCTGCGGTACGCCCAAAGTGTTCTTCAACAACCTCAGTGATATCGCCATCTTTTTTAGAGCCTGAAAGGACGAAACGTGTTAAGCCACGATGAGCAAAAAAGGTCATTGGGAAGGCTAGAACAAGCATCAATAGGACAGGAAGTAATCCGCTCATACCCGCATTGATAGGTAAAAACAGAACACCAGCACCGATAGCTGTACCATATAAGCCCAGCATCCATACGGTGTCAGTTTTACGCCAAGCTTTACTGCTCCCTGTTTGCGAGGCTGTTTTGTCGATGGAACCAACTTTTGTTGTATCCATAATAGTCTCCAAAAATAAAAGTCAAAAAATTCATTTAAAGTAACGGCCAATGGCGTTACTGGGTTTTAATCTTTTGGTACGAATAATCACTTAATAACAAGAGTTTTCTTTTACGTAACAATCCGATTGGAAATAAAACTAAAATCGATACTAAATTCATTTTCAATCAGTTTTGTAATTTTATCAGTAATTTTTAAATCTGGATTTTGAGGGTGTGAATTTATATTTTACCAGAACAAAATGCCGTGATCATTATCTCAAAAGAGAAATATCCCCTGAGATTGCATAGAAACATCAGATTTTATAAAATTGTTAATGAAATTTAACTTAAGTTTATTGGTTGTCATATTTTTTATGTTTAAAAAATTCAATTCATTAAAACAAACTAGGGCAGAATAATATTCTGCTAGAAAAATATTATTATATTAATGAATATTTTTGCGTTGTTTGATTTGTAATCTATATTAATCTAATTATTGAGCTGCACTGTTATACTACTACATTGAATATATGGTAACTAATTGATATTTAAGGTTTAATTTGATTCCTAAATAATGATTTAGTGAGTGATTAATTAGGCGGTTTTCCGCTAAATTTAGGGGCACATATTAATTAATTTTTGGTTTTTAAGATAGTATTTAGCGCACTTTTTTTGCGTCGAAAAAAATAATTAAAAAAGGTAACAAAATATTTGTTACACAGTTGTTTATTAATTAATTTGATAATTTAAAATTAATTTTATATGGTGATAAAAAAATAAAGAGAAAGTTTGATTTGGCGCAACTTTTTAAAAATGAAAAAGTACTGGTGTTTATTGCCACCAGTACTTAAAAAGAAATGATTAAGGTTGGAACCAACCTTTGCGGATGAATGAACCAAAGATTAAATGATAGAGTTGGGTGATTGGCGCTTGGATTTTATTAATGCCGAGTGACCACAAAATTTGGGCTAAACCACAGGCAACGATAGCAAGGATAAACGCACCTGCCATATCTAAAGGCCAGTGAACCCCAAGGTATATCCGTGACCATGCAATCACAATGGCAGGGATCATCATCACGAGGCCAACCCACGTTCTTAACCAGAATAAGAAGGCAAATGCAAAGGTAAATACAATTGTTCCATGGTTACTTGGGAATGATGGTGTTGCGTCGTGATCAGAAAAATTAGTGCCGACTCCCATCACAAATGGGCGGTCATGTGGGGCCAAATAGCCAATTAGCCATGAGATAGCGAGCCCTAACACAATGGCTATCGCCGCTTTACAGGCAAAAGCACGTTGGCGAGTCATGTTTGGCTGGGCACCCCAAAACCAACAAGCAATGGTAAATAGTGGGAAAATAAGCACTAAGCGTTTAGCAATCACGTTCGCTATCGCAATCGTTCCGCTTGCAGTTTCTGGGGCGGCATTGATCAAGTTAAACAGATCAAGATTGAGTTGTTCCAGCACAGTTTCGTACCTCAGGCAGAGAGTGGGTCAGTAAGACAAAGAAAAACAGAGCTTAAAGTCTCAAGCTTCACAGGTAAAGTCCCTTTGTCTTATTATTGATAGTATTACGTGACAAATTTACGTGCGGTTTAAGAATTACTCAATAATTATTTAACATATATAAAGTTCGACTTGGCGAAAGAAGGGAAAACAGATGTGGTGGCAAAAACAGATACAGCTTAATGCGCGGGAAAGAGGGTTCCATTTAGTGACTGAAGAGATTTTAAGGCAAGTGCCTGAGATAAGTTCGCTTCGTATTGGTATGGTGAATATATTCATTCAACATACCTCTGCCTCATTAACCATTAACGAAAATGCGGATTATACCGTAAGAGAAGACTTCGAGAGCTTTTTCAATAAAGCGGTACCTGAAAATGAACCTTATTTTAAGCATGATTATGAAGGCAGCGATGATATGCCTGCACACTTAAAAAGTAGCTTACTGGGTGCGAGCTTAACGATCCCCGTGACAAACGGGCGTTTGAATATGGGAACGTGGCAGGGAATTTATTTATGTGAACATCGAAATTTTGGTGGAAAGCGCAAGTTAATCATTACATTGCAAGGTGAGGTTGTTAGCTAGAAATGGGCAATAAAAAACCCGATAGCATTAAAACAGAGAGTTGGCTATCGGGCTCCTCAATATGGGGACATCAAAGAAAAGCAGTGGCATAAATTAAGACTCCATCTAAAAAGGAAAGTTCTCATCACTGATGAAAAAAAGTGCAATTTTTAGTGAAATTTAAGTTAAATAGCACAAAAAGAACAAGCAAAGCATTTTTTCAACCTAAAAGGCGAGATGCTTTGCTTGCGGTAAGACAATATTAGCTGGACTAATTATTTGTAAAGATTCAAATTTTCTTTTGCATAAGCTTCAAAATCAGTGCAGCCACCGATGTGCTTCTCATCAATGAAAATTTGCGGGACAGTTTCCACAGGTTTGCCAACAGTTTTAGATAAATCTTCTTTTGAAATACCTTCAGCTTGGATGTCGACATAGCGGTAGTCAAAATCTTCAAGTTCGTTTTTCAGCTTTTCTGCCAGTTCTTTCGCACGAACACAGTATGGGCAGCCTGGGCGACCAAAAATAACAGTATACATAGTATCTCCTTTTTATCTCAAACTCAGATTCTAATCACAATGCTCAATACTATGCCTATATAAATTATGAAATAAAAGTCGAATTTTCCTTTTATAGCTATAGGTATGACATATAATTTGTGAAGTAAAACGTCATGTAACGGTAAAAAGGGTGTCAAATGGACAACAAACCACAATCAAAGAGAACCATGCGTTCATTGGCGGATATGCCAAAACCTATTCTAATCTTAGAAGGGATCGGCATAATTCTTTTGATTTTGATTTTACTTACACTAAATGGCTATATAACGCTGCCTGAACCGCTGATGAGCCAAGGGGTGATAGTCACCATTATTATGGTTGCAATTGGGTGTTTGATCCCCGCAATGATTAATATTGTGTGGCGGGCTATTCATGGGCTCACTTTTTTAGGAATAGATAATAAACAGTCAGAAAACCCGAGAAATAAAAAAAATCCTATTCAAAATGATAAACAGGATGAAAAGCCTGAATAGCCGTGGTTTTACTGGCATTTTTCCTAGCAATGTGTGAAAATTATCCGCTTTTGCGTTAGGGGATGATGTCATTCTCTAGCAAACTGTTTTTGCATTATTATTGTTGAGTTGAAGAAGGTTATTGCCCATGGATTCTATTCGTTACCCTGACATTGCACAATTACGTGAATGGTTAGATCAACTCAAAACGTCCTATTTCGAGTGTGACTCTTGTGCTGCGCTACATTTACCTCATATGCAAAATATCGAGGGGATTTTTGATGCGAAACTTGATATCGTCAATAATGTGCTGGTATTGTCTGCATTGGCTGAACTAAAACCCACTGCGATTATTACCTTAGTGGCGAATATTAGCCAAATTAATGCCAGTTCATTGACAGCAAAAGTTTTTCTCGAAATTAACGATGAAAACCTGCCTAAGTTAGTGGTTAGCCAATCATTTTCATTAGAAGCAGGGATGACCTACCGCCAATTCTGCCATTTTGTTCAACAGGCAGAAGACCAAATCTCAGCGATTGTCTTTGAGATCTTCAGCAATAATTTACTGTATGCTAATCAAGATGATTTTATTGAAGATGAAGATAACGGCGAAGACGAGTCAGAACTCACTCCAGATGATAAACCCGCCATTATTATTCATTAAGTTGTAATTATGCATTGTGAAAAATATATTGCGGGTGAATGCCGCTCTTGCCAATGGCTAGAGCTCTCCCCTGAACAACAAATCACCCAGAAGCAGCAGCAGCTTTCGGCGTTATTGCCAACAATCGACCCTGCTATTTTTGCTGCACCTGTGACTGGCCCCCAAACAGGTTTTCGCAACAAAGCCAAAATGGTGGTGAGTGGTAGTGTTGAAAGGCCAACTTTAGGCATTGCTGGGAAAGATGGGGCGGGTGTAGACTTAACTGGCTGCCCATTATACCCCGCGTCGTTTTCTGACGTCTTCAGTGTGATCACGCCATTTATTGCAAGGGCAGGGCTCACGCCATATAACATCGAACGCAAGCGCGGCGAACTGAAGTATGTGTTATTGACACAAAGCTGGCACACTGGCCGGTTTATGCTGCGTTTTGTACTGCGCTCAGCGAAAAAACTCGAACAGCTTAAAAATGCGTTACCTTGGCTGCAAGCGCAACTACCTCAACTTGAGGTGATCACTGCAAATATTCAGCCTGTACATATGGCGATATTGGAAGGTGAGGAAGAGGTTTTTTTAACGGAGCAACGTACGCTACGTGAAGAGTTTAACCAAGTCCCTTTATTTATTCGCCCACAAAGTTTTTTCCAAACGAACCCAGTTGTTGCGGCGAAGTTATACCAAACAGCGAGGGATTGGGTTAACGCATTAGATATTCATAGCTTGTGGGATCTGTTTTGTGGTGTGGGCGGCTTTGGGTTGCACTGTGCTGAAAAAGATACCCGTTTAACCGGCATTGAAATTAGTGCCCCTGCGATTGCCAGTGCACAGCAATCCGCGAATGAACTTGGGTTAAAGCATGTTGAATTCAAAGCCCTTGATTCAACGCATTTTGCTACGGCAAATCAGGATATCCCACAGCTTATTTTAGTCAATCCACCACGAAGAGGGGTTGGTCAAGCATTGTGTGATTACCTTTCCCATATGCAGCCCGAATATATACTTTATTCAAGTTGTAATGCACAAACCATGGTGCAAGATTTACAACTGTTGTCTGGCTATCAAGCGTGTAAAGTGCAACTGTTTGATTTATTCCCCCACACGGCACACTTTGAAGTGCTGACGTTGCTAAAGCGAAAGAATAATTAAAACGAATTGATGAAAAAAAAGCTTGGTGTTTAGCCAAGCTTTTTTTACGCATTGAATCAAAAATATTAATTTCGGTGTTCGAAGGCTAGTGCCTTGCGTTCGATTAAGCGCATCAGAATGGTCAAGATTGCATTAACCACTAAATAAATAATCCCCGCAGCAACAAACGCCATCACATCCCATGTTTGACCAAATACTTGGCTACTGTAACCCATGATATCTAACATAGTGATCGTACTGGCCAGAGAGGTACTTTTAAATACTAACACCACTTCATTAGAATAAGAGGATAAAGAGCGTTTAAAGGCATAAGGCAGAATAATGCGCATGGTCTGAACTTTACTCATTCCTAAGGCTTGGCAAGATTGCCATTGCCCTGATGGAATGGCTTTTACGGCACCGTGGAACAGTAAAGTCGAATAGGCAGCACTGTTTAACGCTAATGCAATCATCGCACAGAACCAAGGCGTTGATATTAGCTCCCAAAATAGAGGGTAGTTTTGCAACGACTTAAATTGGCTCGGGCCGTTATAGATCAGGAAAAACTGCACTAATAACGGTGTTCCCGTGAAGATAGTGATATACACCTTCACGATTTGCGAAATGACTTTGGTTTTAAGGGATAAAATTAAGGTAAATAAACCCGCTAATAAAAAAGCCACAATTAACGCACTGAACGTCAGTGATAGACTGGTTGGTAACCCTGGTAGAATTTTTAGGATCATATCAATCATTTGGATTCACCTCGCTCAAAGCGTGTAGTTCGCAATTCAATACGCTTTAATACCAGTTGGCTAACCAGTGTAATGGCAAGGTAAATCAGTCCGACAATAACGTACCAAGTAAAAGGCTCACCAGTACGGTTAACAATGGTTTTTGTCTGTAGCATCAAATCGTTCACGCTGATTAAAGACACTAACGCGGTATCTTTTAGCAGAACTAACCATTGGTTGCCTAACCCCGGCAGGGCATGGCGCCACATTTGCGGCATAATAAAACGAAAGAAAATTGTGCGCTTTTTGAGACCGAGTGCAAAACCGGCTTCCCACTGGCCATAAGGCACCGCTTTGAGGGCGCCTCTTAGGGTTTGTGAAGCATAAGAGGCATACAATAGGGCGAGGGCAATGACACCACAAACGAATGGAGTGTAATCAAACTCGCCGCTATCGGCAAAGAAGATGCTGGGATCAATTTGGATGGTGGTTTGCCAAAACCCGAGATTAATATCAAATCCATCTCCGAGTAGGTTGATCAGCTGTAATGTCCCAAAATAAACGAATAGGACGACCAGCAGTTCAGGTAACCCACGGATCAGCGTCACCCAGCACGTACCTAAAAAGGCAATTGGCTTAAAGCGGACAGACTCCCATGCGGTAAATAGCATGGCAAGAACTAGGCCCAAGATCAGGGCAGAAACAGCAAGGCCGACGGTGATACCGGCGGCACTTGTTAAAAATAGAAGGTTGTTCATTAATTATATCGATTACTGTTGAAACCATTTTTTGTGGATAGCATCATAAGTGCCGTCAGCTTTAACTTCTGCTAAGGCTTTATTCATTTTATCCAACAACTCTTTATTTCCTTTACGCACTGCGATACCTAAACCGATACCGAAGTATTGTGGATCGGTAACTTTCTCACCCACAGCAGCTAAATTTTCATTGCCTTTGGTTTTTAACCATTCGTCAGCAACGGCAGTGTCACCGAATACTGCATCAATACGGCCATTTTGCAGGTCTAAAACCGCAGACTGGTAGTTATCATAAGGAACAGTGGTCATGCCTTTATGTTGTTCCATGATGTATTTTTGGTGTGTGGTTCCGTTTTGGACGCCAATTTTTTTGTCTTTCAGTTGGTCAACAGAGCTGATTTTTTCTTTTACTGCGATAAATTCCGCAGAGTTCGGGTAATAAGTTTCAGTGAAATCCACTTGTTGTTGACGCTCAGGGGTAATGTCAATACCGGCCATTAATGCTTCAAAACGACGGAATTTCAGGCTTGGGATTAAGCTGTCGAAAGATTGGTGAGTAAATGTGCAAGTGGCATTCATTTTTTCACACATTGCATTGGCTAAATCAACGTCAAAACCAACGATTTGATTGTTTTTATCAAACATTTCAAATGGAGCGTAAGTCGCTTCAGTCGCAAAACGAATGGTTTCTTTGTCTGCAGCAGTTGCCGATAGGGTTACAGCGCCCAGCAGCGCAGCTAATATAATTTTTTTCATTGCTTAATCCTATATCTATTAATGTGACAGATAATTTGCAAATGCGTCAGTTTGAGGTGCTGCGAAATGGCTAGCATCCCCCTGTTCTACGATATGGCCGTTTTCCATATACACCACACGGCTAGCGGTTTTGCGAGCAATCTCCACTTCGTGAGTGACGATAACTTGCGTAATACCTGTCGCAGACAATTCACGAATAATATCCACAACTTGGGCGGTAATTTCAGGGTCAAGCGCTGCGGTTGGCTCATCAAATAACAGCACTTTAGGTTCCATCATGAGCGCCCGTGCAATTGCAACACGTTGCTGTTGACCTCCCGATAAATGCAATGGGTAACGGTCTGCAAATTGGGATAAACGTAAGCGGTCTAACAATTTAGCGGCTTTGGCGTGTGCTTCTTGCTTAGATAATTTTAAGACGCGGCAAGGGGCTTCAATTAAGTTGTCCATTACACTAAGGTGCGGCCATAAATTATATTGTTGGAATACCATGCCAACATTTTGGCGTAAGTCACGAATAGACTTTGCATCTGGCGTAGATGCAAAATCAAATTGCTGCCCAGCAATATTCAAATGACCAGAACGTGGCATCTCTAATAAATTGAGAACACGTAATAGCGAACTTTTACCTGCGCCACTTGGCCCCAGTAATACCATGGTCTCGCCAGCAGAGCACTCTAGATTGATATCAAAGAGTGCCTGATGGGAACCATAGAAACAGTTTATGTTTTTTAATTGAATGCTCATGCTTACCAATAATATCCTTTTCAACTACCAGCGATATTAATCCTGTAAGCATATTTATGCAATAATTTCTGCATAAAAATTTGGTTTTTACGCTAAAATTAATCAGGTTTATCGGTTGGATGAGCTGCTTGCTGTTGCTTAGCGAGTTGTTTATCCCGTTCAAACGCAAGATCGCTAATTCGTTTAGCCATTCCTTTGAAGATAAACAGGTGTGCAGGCATCATGGCAAACCAATAGAGTAGTCCGCAAAAACCCGCTGGGTGCCACCAAGCACGTACGTCGATAGAGCGTCGGCTACCACTGTCATGGATGGTAAAGGTTAAACGGCCAAGCCCCGGCGCTTTCATGCCAAACAGCAAGCTAAGTTGTTTGTTGGGCTCAAGGTTGATCACTCGCCAGCCATCAATTTCATCGCCAAGTTGAAGGTCTTCTCTATCAGGGCGGCCATATTTCACTTTATTCAACATCATGTCATCCATGATGGCGCGGGTTTTCCACAGGCCATTGGCATAGAAATAACCGTCTTTGCCGCCAATTTGCTGCACCGTATGCCAAAGGGATTCCGAACTTGCCGTTGTACCAAGGGTCGAGCCTGCTTGTTTTGGGTAATAGCCATAGCCTGGGCGCCAGCGCTTTCTCACCTCAGGGTCATAACCCCAATCCGCATTGTCTACCGCGTCTGCTTCCTCAGCTAATGTGGTTCTTACCGCATCATCAAAGGAAATTAACGTTTGTGGGATAAGCTCTCGCAGCGCTTTATCATCAGCAGGCAAGTCGTGTTGTAGCCCCTGAATCAGCTCTTTTGCAATCGTCGGCGGTACTGAGGTGATCAAGCTAATAAAATGCACGGAAATCATGCTAATTGGGATTGGGATAGGGATCAGCAAGCGGCGTTTGCCACTGACTTTGATAAATCGTTTAAATAGTTCTTGATAGCTAATAAATTCAGGACCACCAGCATCAAATATGCGGTTTTCATTTGTTGGTGTTTTGGCAAGCTGGGTTAAATAATACAGAATATTAGATAGCGCAATAGGCGATGATTTAGAGCGTACCCAACGTGGCGGGGTTAGAATCGCTAAGTTGTAAACCATATCCCGCATAATTTCGAATGCCGCAGAGCCTGAGCCAACAATAATAGAAGAGCGGATCTCTGTGACAGGAATATTGCTTTCACGCAGGATGTCCCCTGTTAAACGCCTTGCAATTAGGTGTGGGGAATAGGTATGGCCGTGTTGCAGTGCGCTGAGGTAAATAACGTGTTTAACATCGGAACCTTCAAGCGCTTGTTGAACATTACGCGCAGCGCTACGTTCCCGCTCAATCAAGTTGGCTTGGTCTGCCATGCTGTGCACGAGGAAATAGACAATATCGATTTCCTTCATCACATCTTTTAAGGTCTCAGGATCATGCAAGTCAACGAAGATGCAACGGGTATCTTGCCAGCCTTGAGAAAGCATCCAATCAACACGACGTGCAGCCGCAGTAACGTCATAACCTTGTTCAATCAGTTGGGGAATAAGATTCTGCCCAATATAGCCGCTAGCGCCCAACACTAAAACACGTTGTTTTTCTGTCATGTTAATTTCCTGTTTCACGCAAATTAATGGCTATTGTGACTGAAATTTTACCTATGTAAAGAAGGCCATAAGAATTGGCGTAATAAGACTAAGCACGAAGCCATGGACAATAGCAGCAGGCACAATGGAAACACCGCCACTGCGTTGTAAAACAGGAAGGGTGAAGTCCATTGATGTGGAGCCGCAAATACCTAATGCGGTTGAACGGTAGCGATTAATAATGATAGGGATCAACATGATAGCGGCTAGTTCACGGGCTAAGTCATTAAAAAAAGCAGCGCTCCCCATCACCGGGCCATAGGCATCGGTTAGCACGATCCCTGTAAGTGAGTACCAGCCAAAGCCCGAAGCGAGAGCCAGCCCCATTTTTACGGGTAAGCCAAGTAAGAATGCTGCTAGTGCACCACCCGCTAACGCACTGACACCCATGACAAAGGCAATAGTTGTCCCGCGGCGGTTAATTAAAATTTGTTTAATGCTCATTCCGCTGTTACGTAATTGAATGCCAACCAGTAATAACAGCAGCATCAGGGCGATTTGACTGCCTTTATCTGCGTAATGCAGAAAATCAAAACCCGTTAAGCCCACGACAAAGCCTAAAAGCAGGACACCACACAATTGCAGGGATTCAAACACCATTTTGATACGTGATGGTGGCTTTTCTTGTTTATGTTGCGGAATTTTCCACGGATCTAGCTTATCGAGTAATAACAGTGAGATTACATTGAGGGAAAAAATACAGCCAAAGAAGGTGATGGCATAAATTAAGATAGAAAAGAGGTGTTCGCTTAAGTTTTCAAGTAGTGCAAGGGTGATCCCCATTAAAAATAAAATCACATACACCATCGAGTTTAGTGACCTGTGGATACGATGGAGAGCCTGCTTGTTTTTAATAGGAATAAGATAACCGAGTGTTAACGGTAGAAGAATAATTAAGAGTCCTGAATACATCGCCGCATCCTTAGTGGTTATCCCATTAACTTGGTTAATATAAACAATGAGTTATATTTATTTTTTATTTACGTTATTGAAAATTTAACTCGCCGTCCTAACGTAATTTTTTCACTATATAATTTTATTATTGGTGACTGAATGAAAAATAGGTCAAAAACACTAAAAAAGAAAGTTTTACTATTTTATAACACTGCAATTACTTGCTCAACTCAGTTAGCTATTTTGTTATAAAGATTTTTTATTCTGCATACATACTTATAGTAAAACCCTTGGTTAATCGATAAGCTCGAAATGTGCGTTTTGTCAGCGAAAATATTGATAATCTGAATGCAAATTAACGAGTTTAGAGTATATTAAAGAAAATATGACAAGGAGTGAGATATGTATCTGGAACGTGTTGAAATATACGGATTTAGAGGGATCAACCGCCTTTCTTTAGAGCTCAATAACAGTACTGTTTTGATCGGGGAAAATTCATGGGGCAAGTCCAGTCTCCTCGATGCGCTCGATTTACTTCTCTCACCTGAACATCAAGATTACCAATTTAACCTACATGATTTTCATCACCCAATGGGCGATGATGCCTCCCGCTATCGCTCATTACAAATTGTCTTAAAATTTTGCGAAAGGCATAAAGGCCGCCACCAATCTTATCGTTTTCATAATCTTAGCTCAGTTTGGGTCGACAACGGTGATGATCTAAAACACATCTTTTATCGGGTGAGTGCAGAGTTACGAGACGACAACACGATTGTGGTGGATAAAAGCTTTTTAAATTCAGGGGGAAATAAACTTTCTCTGGATAACGTAGGCAAATATATCAAAGAAATTGTTAGGTTATATCCTGTTATTCGCTTACGAGATGCGCGTTTTTTACAATCTCTCAACCCTGAAACTATTGTCGTCGGTGAAAAAGAGTTTCGGGATTCATTTAATATTCGCATTAAAGAATTAACCAGTGCTTTGGTGAATAACCCAGAGCGTTTAAGTGATAATGACTTGGTTGACGGTGTGGATGCCATGCAACAGTTATTAAGCCACTATTTTTCAGGGCAAAGTGCTCATATGATCAAGCTTAATGACAATATGGTGAATATTGAACCGCGTAAGCAAGGCTGGAAAGCGCTGGATAATATCAGTCGTTTGATTGCAAAACCTAATCAACGCAATATTCGTTTGATTATCTTGGGGATGTTTTCTTCATTATTGCAATCCAAGGGCAATATTCATCTAGATAAACATGCTCGCCCACTCATTATTGTCGAAGACCCCGAAACACGGCTACACCCGATTATGCTGTCGATTGCGTGGGGGTTATTGAGCTTGTTTGCGCTACAACGGATTACCACGACAAATTCTGGGGAATTGCTTTCTCAGGCTCCCCTTGAAGACTTATGTCGTTTAGTGCGGGATACCAACAAAGTATCAGCTTATCGTTTAACGAAAAATGATTTAAGTGCGGAAGAACTGCGAAAAATTTCGTTCCATATTCGTTTTAACCGGCCGTCATCATTATTTGCGCGTTGTTGGTTATTAGTGGAAGGTGAAACTGAGATTTGGCTGATGAGCGAATTTGCTCGCCAATGCAACTATTACTTTGAAACAGAAGGGATTAAAGTTATTGCGTTTGCACAAAGTGGCTTGAAACCGCTATTAAAATTTGCCAATAAAATGGGAATAGAATGGCATGTTTTAACTGATGGCGACGAGGCAGGGCGGAAATATGCTGCAACGGCGACCCATTACGCCAATAAAATCAATTCACCTGATAGAGACCGCTTAACCATGCTCACTGCGCCAGATATGGAACATTTCCTATATCGCGAGGGCTTTAAAAGCCTTTATCATGAAATTGCGGATATTCCTGAAAATGCACGGGTATCGACACGCCGCGTGATTATTAAAGCGATTTCCCGAACGTCAAAACCTGACTTAGCCTTAGCCACAGTGAACCGTTCCGCAGAGCTGGGACCTGATAGTGTTCCATTGCAGTTAAGAAGCATGTTCTCACGGGTGGCGTGGCTAGCGAGGGGGAAAGCGTATTGATAACGAAAATGAATATATTGTTGAGTGAATATTTATAGATAACGGGTGTTTATCTATAGTATGTTTAATTAAACGATAACTTAAGTGATATAGCATAGTATTTCGAAGAGGGCGTCGCCCTCTTTTTAATTATAGGAAGTGAAGAACGATGAAGGCAAAACCGAAAAAAAAGTGGCCGATTTACTTGGTGATACTGATTGTTGCCGTGGGTGCTGCTGCGTTTCTCTTGAAAGGTGAGAAAGAAGAGGTTTTCCAAACCGTTGACGTGACACGTGGTGACTTGGATAAACAAGTCCTAGCGACGGGGAAGTTAGATGCCGTACGTAAAGTTGATGTGGGTGCACAGGTTAGCGGGCAGTTACAAACCTTATACGTGAAAGAAGGCGATTACGTTAAAAAAGGCGATTTACTGGCGGTTATCGACCCGAAAAAAGCGCAGAATGATGTCATTGAGTCTGAAGCGACCACTCGTGAGCTTGAGGCCAATTTATCGTTAGCGCAAGCTGAGTTGAAACTGGCACAACTGACATACCAGCGCCACTTGAGCCTCGCTAAATTACAGGCTGTCGCACAGCAAGAATTGGATAAAGCCAGAACGGATGTTGATGTAAAAAAAGCGCAAGTTGCGACGTATCAGGCACAGATAAAACGTAACCAAGCCACGCTAGATACGGCAAAAACCAATTTAAAATACACACAAATCACCGCGCCGATGGATGGCATTGTCACGTTTATCAAAACGTTACAAGGGCAAACCGTGATTGCAGCGCAAGAAGCACCAACGATTTTAACATTAGCAGACTTAGACACTATGTTGGTTAAAGCGGAAGTGTCTGAAGCGGATGTGATTTATTTAGAACCGGGACAAGAAGCTTCGTTTACGGTATTAGGCGCACCCGATAAAAAGTTCTCAGGTAAGCTAAAAGACATTCTGCCAACCCCTGAAAAAATCAATGATGCTATTTTTTATTATGCACGCTTTGAAGTCCCTAACCCTCAGCATCTGTTAAAATTACAAATGACCGCACAGGTTAAAATCGAGCTCGATTCACGTAAAGATGTACTGATATTACCCCTTTCTGCGTTAGGTGATGAAGTCTCACCGCAAGTTTATGAGGTGGAAGTACTTGAAGGGCAAAAAGCAGAGAAAAAGCAGATTGAAATTGGTAGTCGCAATGATGTGTCGGTCGAAGTAATTAAAGGGCTGAATGAAGGGGATAAAGTCATTATTGGGCACAGTGGTTCGGAGAGTTAAGATGACCGCACTCATTGAGCTCCAAGGGATCACTCGCCGTTATGGTGAAGGCGAAAATGAAGTTACCGTATTAAAAAACGTTTCTTTGCAAATTAATGCTGGTGAAATGGTTGCGATCATCGGTGCTTCTGGTTCAGGCAAATCCACCTTGATGAATATTATTGGTTGCCTCGATAAGCCATCATCGGGGGAATACCATATTGATGGGCAAAATATTGCGCTGTTGGATAACGACCAACTAGCAGAACTTCGCCGTGAACATTTTGGTTTTATTTTCCAACGCTACCATTTATTAAGCCATTTGAGTGCTGAGCAAAATGTTGAAATCCCCGCCGTATATGCAGGTTCAGGGAAAGCTCAGCGGCGAGAACGTGCAGCACAATTACTTCAGCGATTAGGGTTAGGCGAACGTATTAATTACCGACCAAGCCAGTTATCAGGTGGGCAACAGCAGCGAGTCAGTATTGCGCGTGCACTAATGAATGGGGGGCAAGTTATTCTTGCCGATGAGCCAACGGGGGCATTGGATAGCCACTCAGGCGAAGAAGTAATGAAAATCCTCAAAGACCTTTGTGCACAAGGCCATACGGTGATTATTGTCACGCACGACCCAACCGTCGCCCAACAGGCTGAACGGATTGTCGAAATCAAAGATGGCGAAATTATTCGTGATTCAGGTTCAAAAAACAGCAAATTAGCCAAGCCGCTCTCAAAAGCACCTGCAAGGAAATTGTCGCTTGGGCAGATTTATGGCCGGTTTAGCGAAGCATTGTTGATGGCTTGGCGTGCCATGGTGGTCAATAAAATGCGTACCTTGTTGACCATGTTGGGGATTATTATCGGGATAGCTTCCGTGGTTTCTATTATGGTCATCGGTGACGCTGCTCAAGGTATGGTGCTTAATGATATCAAATCGATTGGTACCAATACAATTTCGATTTACCCCGGCACTGATTTCGGAAGTGATGATGCGCAAAATCGGCAATCTTTAAAAGCCTCGGATATTGATGCACTTGCTAAACAGCCTTACGTTCACGCGATTTCAGGCCAGCTCAATGGCTCCGCACGCTTAAGGAAAGGTAATTTGGATGCACCTGCACAGTTAACAGGTGTTGGCCGCGACTATTTTAATGTGTATGCCTTTAAATTTTCGGAAGGCATGAATTTTACACAAGATATGGCGAATAGGCGTGCTCAAGTTGTTATTATTGATGAGAACACAAAACGGCGTTTTTTCCCCAAGCAAGCTAATGTGGTAGGGGAAACCTTACTTTTAGGTAATATGCCAGCGACAGTGATTGGGGTACTTGAAGACCAAAAATCGGTATTTGGTTCCAGTAAGTCGTTATCTGTTTGGCTTCCTGATACCACAATGAACAGCAAGGTTTTAAATCGACCGTATTATGACAGCATTACGGTGCGCGTTAAGGATGGGTATGACGCCAAAAATGTGGAGCAGCAACTGACGCGTTTATTAACGTTACGCCATGGTAAAAAAGATGTTTTCACCTATAACCTTGATACTTTTGTAAAAACAGCGGAAAAAACCACCCAAACCATGCAATTGTTTTTAACCTTGGTGGCCGTGATTTCGCTGGTGGTCGGGGGGATTGGCGTGATGAATATCATGTTGGTCTCGGTGACAGAAAGAACGCGCGAAATCGGTATTCGTATGGCAGTTGGCGCGAGAACCAGCGATGTGATGCAGCAGTTTCTTATTGAAGCGGTATTAGTATGTTTAATGGGGGGCTTGATGGGGATCGCGCTTTCTTATGGGATCAGTTTACTTGCTCAAATGGCGCTACCCGGCTGGACGTTCACGTTTGACCCTGTCGCCCTAATTAGTGCATTTGTCTGTTCAACGGCAATTGGAATTATTTTCGGCTTCTTGCCCGCACGCAGTGCCGCACGTTTAAACCCAATTGATGCATTAGCGAGAGAGTGATTTGTTGATGGTTATTAGCCTCTGTATCCGCAATGTATGCAGAGGCGATGAGATATCAATGTTTTGAAAGTCGGTTTAATATCTGCCCCTTCCAATCGATATAGATATTTTTATTCCGATATTTTGGATATTCATCCATTGACGCGCGGATTAAATCTATTGTCACATCAATGTCATTCAATTCAGAATAAATGGTATAAGACTCGTTTCCTAGACTGAGCCTCAGAGTGAGTTCATTATTTTCTTTATAGTAATTTTCGAATGTGAGTTTTGAATTATTCTGTAAGTTGATAGTAATTTTATCGTTGGCCAACATTATTTTAGTTAAATTTTGTATGTTTTTTATATTAAGTACAGGGAGCATGGTTTGTTTTGTGTCATATCTTGATTTGTGCAGGACTGATACTTTGCCAATCACTTCTGGATTTAATGTCTCTTGAAAGAACGGAATAACAGCTGGATAAGTAAAAGCTACAGTAAAGGGAGGAGCAATATGTGTGATAACTGGAAGTGTAGTAAAGGCTTTTACAATTGGTGTAATTAGCTTAAGGAATTCAGACTGGTTATTGGATTGTATTAAACCATCATTAGGCTCGAAGAAACTAAATATGTATTCATCTTTTTGCGAGTTATATCGGCCATTAATTGTCATCGAATGGCAGTTTTTTCCATAGATTAATGCGAAGTTTTGCTTATTTATTTTATAATAATCAATAGTGTTAGTGAGTTCTTGAAGTGTAATGTTATTCAGGGTGGGGGTGGTATTCTCATGTGAAAAGGGGGGAAAGTCATTACTGTGAATCATGCCTGAATTAAAATTAAATACTGCCGCTTCATACTCAAAATACACGGCACAGTATAGGTATGCATGTGTGAGAAAAAGCTTTATTTCTTGTTGTGTTAGTTTTTCTTTATTTTGAATTTTTTTACATATATTAGGCTTAATTTTAAATGCATTAGGAACAGGAATATCCAAACCAGACTCTATTTTTTGATATAGATCTTGGACCAAGTTTTTTTCTATTTCAATATTAGGGCGATAAGCTTGTCGATCATCATTGATTTTTTTTTTGTATTTCTAATAAAGAGGTGATGTATTCAACATCTGTAATGTTTTCTAGTCTGTTAGGTAGGTCTAATGAGTTACTTTTGTTTGCTAATTTATAATAGATACCATACCGATTTATATTCATTTGAAGATTAAAAATATCAGTGCAACGTGAAGCTAATAGGTTGGAGGTTTCTATAAGGTAAGCCTGTTTCGCATATGCCTGTACATTTTTATTATGCGATATTGTTGGGGTGACGGGATTCAGGCATTGATTAAGTTGATTTATCGACTTAGCGCCTAGTCCATGCATTTCATATGCAGCGAAAGTTAATGCGAGGCCATGGCAAATACCTTCTTTACATGATTGAGTAATATTTGAAACATTTTTAAGTTGGTTGCTAAGTTTATTCATAATAGTTTTATTATTAGGAATCTGATCACATAGGTAATCCTGACAAAAAGGAATGGTGTAATTAATTTTACTTAACATGCAGAGATTCTCATTGGTTGTTATCATTCCTTTTAGCCTAACAACTCACCATGTCTATTTCTTTCATAAATCATTTATCCCAACTAAAGCTAGATTTCTTTCTTGGCAAGCAACATCGTACTCGGATACCCAAAATTGGAGTGAATATTGCTACCTAGAAGTAAATTTATATCAAAGAATAGTCCTATTTTATGGAACTGAGTTCCTCACTCCAATTCTGCTAATTAAATACGTAATTTTTAACCTATTCATTTATCGATAAAATTTTTTATTAGTATGGTATTTCCTCGCTCCGTGAAATATTCCATAATAAAAAAGTTATCTGAAAAGATAAATTCTGCTTGCGATTCGATATCGATCATGGATATTATCTGCATGTAGAATAAATGAAACCTAGTTCCATATAATGGAACAAACAATTAAAGCCAGTAAAAACTAAGCAAAGACAACCACACAGCAGGTGCAAAATGGCGAATAAAGCAGGTGAAGATTATTCTTTGGCTCGAGTACCCCAAAGTGCTCGTAGACCGTTCTATGAAGTGTTAATTCTACGAATTGGCGCACTCGCTTGTGTTTCACAAGTGATGTTAGGTGCAGCCCTCGGTTATGGGTTAACTTTTTGGCAGGCGTTTTGGGCGACCATCCTTGGCTCTGTAATTTTACAGGTTGTCAGTTGGGGTCTCGGAGCAGCTGCATGCCGCGAAGGAATGTCAATCAGTCTACTGTCAAGGTGGTCTGGTTTTGGAAAGTTAGGTTCAGCTCTTATTGGTGGCGCGATTGCCATCTCCTTGATGGGCTGGTTTGGCGTCCAAAATGGTTTCTTTGCGGATGGAATGTATAAAGCGACTAATGTGCTAACACCAGGGACTTGGTCACTTATTACAGGTATTGCGGTGACGATTATTACGGTATATGGGTATCGATTTTTATCTATTACCGCCAATATTTCAACGCCGCTATTTTTATTCGCGTTAGGCTGGGCAACGTATAATTTATTATCAGGTCAGGATCTTGGTACGCTTATCAATGATACTGCCCCTGCCGGGTCTTTAATGACAATGCCTGCGGCAATCACTATGGTTGCAGGTGGTTTTATTATTTCAGCGGTGACTACACCAGATATTAGCCGCTTTATGAAAAAACCGAAGGATGTCTTTTGGATGACATTAATCGGCACATTTTTCGGTGAGCTTTTAGTCAATATGATAGCGGTACTGATGGCATTAGCATTACGTACCAGCCAAGTATTTGACTTGATGATGGCATTAACAGGCTTATTAGGCGCATCGATTGTTATCTTTGCCACCATAAAAATGAACGACATCAATCTGTATTCATCATCTCTTGGGTTTTCAACGCTGCTTAACGCTATCTTTAATAAGCGTTTTGACCGTCGTTATTTAACATGGGTGATTGGTGTTTTCGGTACGATTGCTTCCATGTTAGGTATTTTAGACAACTTTATTAGCTTTTTAATTTACCTAGGCATCGCTATCCCACCAGTTGCAGGGATCATGGTTGTCGACTATTACATTTTAAAACGCGACCGCAAAGAGCTTGATATCACCCGTGAACAAGGCGTGTTGCCATCGAGCTGCGAAGCTTATAACCCTGTCACACTCGTTGTGTGGTTGTTAGCCGTTATCGTAGGTTGGGGTACGTCAGAATTAGGGCCATTCCATGCCGATTATGGTATTCCTGCACTTAATTCTTTAATTACAGGTGCGCTGGCTTATTGGATTGGCATGCGCTGGCAAGCGAAAGCAAAAGGTGTTGATACCGTGCATTTTCGCAAAGTGGCTCACTTAGATTAAGGAAAGCGCGATGTCAGGTAGCAAGGTCAAAGTTGCCCTTGCTCAGTTTGATTCTGAGCTGGGGAATAAACAAGCTAACTTGCAGCGCATGGCGCTGTTATGTGAACAAGCGGCAGAATCTGGAGCGAAACTGATTTGTTTTCCAGAACTTGCCACAACAGGCTATCGCGGTGATTTGCTGAATACAAAACTGTGGGATCTCAGTGATTCTACAGGCAGTGAAACATATCGTTTATTTAGTGAACTTGCAACGCGCTTAAATATCACCATCGTAAGCGGTTTTGTTGAACGCGGTGACTACCTTGGGGATATCTATAACGCGGTTGGCGTTTGGAACCCAGGGTGTGAAGGTATCAGCGGTGTGTTTCGAAAAGTGCACGCCTTTGGTATAGAGAAACAATGGTTTAGCCGCGGTGATAGCTTCCCTGTGTTTGATACGCCAATTGGTAAAATTGGCATTATGATTTGTTATGACATGGGGTTTCCTGAAGTTGCGCGTATTCTCACACTTCAGGGTGCAGAGCTGTTAATCGCGCCTTCTGCATGGTGTGCGCAAGATAAAGACATGTGGGACATCAATACGGCGTCTCGCGCTTTAGAAAATGGTGCGCATTTACTGGCGGTTAATCGTTGGGGCCATGAAGAAGATTTACACTTATTTGGTGGCAGCAAAGTGCTAGGCCCTCGTGGACAAGTGCTTTGTGAAGCAACCTGTGATGGTGAAGCGTTGCTCATGGGTGAAATTGATTTCGTTTTACAAGCCCATACACGTTTAACTATTCCATATTTACGTGATAGAAAACCGCAAGATTACGGTGTTCTCACCCAAGGTTTTGATACATGAGTATTTTAAACAGCGTCGTTGATGTTTATCAGTTATTTTTACGTTCAGGTAATGAGCTTACCGTTACGACGTTAGTCAATGAATTAGGCATGCCAAAAAGTTCTGCGTCTCGTTTACTGAAACAAATGTCAGAGCTGGGGCTGCTAGAAAAGAAAAATAATGCGCCTATTTATCGACCAGGGTTACTCATCATGGAGTTAGCTCACCGTGCGCGTGGGATGAATCCATTGATTGATATGACGTTAGAAGCCCTTGATGAGTTGACGAAAGACACTGGGTTTACCAGCTACGTTTCGGCGCTCGATGATGAAATGGTGCGGGTTGTTCATGCACGTTTTGGCAATAGCATGTTGCAGGTGATCACTCAACCGGGCACTCGCTTACCAATTCTTGGCACTTCAACGGGGCGGGCTTTGTTAGCGCGCTTACCGTTGCAGGAAAGAACAAATATTATCGCCCGAGAAGACAAAGCGTTACAAGCGACGTTAACAGAACAAATGAATCTGATTAATGCTCGCGGTTGGGAGTTTTCGGTCAACGAGTCTGTTGCAGGGGTAGCTTCGGTGTCCAGTACGGTATTTGATCCTTCACTGAATACTTTGTACGCATTATGTCTAAGTTTGCCAGAAACCCAAATGAATGAACAGGTTATGGAGCAACTCTCTACTAACCTATGCCGTAAGGCGTCTTACCTTGGTTGTATGGTAGGTGACCCTTATTGGTTGCAAAGAAGTACCAACAAGTAATGTTATGTCATGTAGTAAAAGTAAGTAGTAAAAGTAAGCAGTAAACTATAAGCAATTTATATTATAAGTATTTTATTTTAAGTGCGTGAATACGCCTTCATCAGGAAAAATAAGGCTTTTTTTTACGATTAAGCCTTAACTTGGGTGAAATGGAATTAAGCCGTATTTTGTGCGGTTTCATTTCAAAGTAGCCCTACATCTAAATAAAAAAATATTAGAATTCAAGGAAGTACAATGAGTCTAAAGCAAACCCTTTGTGCGTATGAGTTAATCGATTGCGCGAGTGTTAAGGGGGAAGATGTTGTTGCATTGTTCAAGACTTTCCCAGCAATTAAAGTTGCTTCTAAAACGGTCAAAGACCTGAAAGGTCAAAGTGATTTTGTCCGTATTCTCATTCCAGGCACTCAAGGTAAATCTCAAGGTCATCAAGCACCCACATTAGGTATTATTGGCCGTTTAGGTGGGATTGGTGCAAGGCCTTCACGTATTGGGGTGGTTTCAGATGCTGACGGGGCGATTGCTGCCATTGCAACCGCACTGAAATTAGCGCAAATGCATGAAAAAGGCGATAAATTAGTGGGTGATGTGGTGATTACAACTCATATTTGCCCTAATGCGCCGACTCGCCCTCATACCCCAGTTGATTTTATGGACTCTCCTTTGGAAGATGCCACGATGAATCAACATGAAGCGATCCCTGAAGCGGATGCCATTTTGTCAGTAGATACTACCAAAGGTAATAACCTACTGAATCATAAAGGTTATGCGTTATCGCCAACAGTCAAAGATGGGTACATTTTACCTGTTTCTGATGATTTGATCCGCTTAATGGAGTGGAGTAGTGGGCAGCGTGCGGTGACATTTCCATTATCCATTCAGGACATTACACCGTATGGTAATGGTCTCCATCATATCAATAGTATTATGCAGCCTGCTGTGTCTACGTCAGCCCCTGTGGTTGGTGTGGCCATTTGCTCAGAAACTGTGGTGCCAGGGTGTTCTACGGGGGCAAGCCATGAGATTGATATTGCTGTTGCGGTAAAATTTATGATTGAAGTAGCGAAAGCTTTTACGCAAAAACAGTGTGATTTTTATGATGCGGAACAATATGCGTTATTGACGTCACTGTACGGCAGTATGTCACATTTACAAACCTCAGGTCGTTGATCGTATAAAATAGCCACAGTTAATTATTAACTGCATCAATATAATTGAAATAATTAACTGTGCTCTATATATGCAAAAAACTAATTAGCTTCTGATGTACCTTCTGCACTCTCTTCGATTTCAATGGGGATGATGACATCCGCATGATTGCCTTTTGGGCCAATTGTTACGCTAAATTGTACTTTCTGACCTGCTTTTAGTGTCCTGTAGCCATCCATTTTGATACAGGAATAGTGAGCAAAAATATCTTCTCCACCATCAGCTGGGCAAATAAAACCAAAGCCTTTTGCATTATTGAACCATTTAACGATACCCGTCTCCATATTTTATCCTTTAGGTTTACCAGTTGTGTTTTACAGACATATAAAATATACACAGAATCTAAGTAAAAATACGTTATGAATTGTTCGTAAAACATACTGTAGTAAATTGCATTCTAAGGTCAAGAGGGGAGTTTCAGTAATTATGGTAAAGTGGTAAGAATTCGATAAGCGCTAAATGCTATTTTCTGGGATATTTGATGTAGCTCACAGATTGCTAAAGATAAGCGTTGATGTCAGTGGCATGATACACTGCAAATGAAAGGCTTGTTTGAGAAAAGCCGTGAAAGAATTTAATGGTATAGTTTTATGACACTATCAAGAGGATTGATAGAAATCGTTGATAATAAAGACTATGCTTAATTTGAAGTTAAACTCTGAGCAAGAAAGTAATGAGCGATTTTCTAGGCACATTTAAAACAGACGTCATATTCAAAGACGAAGTGGAACAAACCTTACAGCCGCCGTCGATGTATAAGGTATTATTGAATAATGATGATTACACTCCGATGGATTTTGTTGTCGAAGTGTTACAAAAATACTTTTCTTTTGATGAAGAACGCGCTACACAGATAATGTTAGATGTGCATATTCAAGGAAAGGGAATTTGTGGGGTTTTTACGGCAGAGGTTGCGGAAACAAAAGCGGCGCAGGTCAATACATTTGCCCGCGAACATGAGTACCCTCTGCTTTGCACTATAGAGAAAGTCTGATCCGGCTTAATATCAATTTTGGGAGGTGCTTATGCTCAATCAAGAACTGGAGCTTAGTTTAAACGTAGCGTTTACGAAAGCGAAAGACAGTCGCCACGAATTTATGACTGTTGAGCACCTATTGCTGGCGTTACTGAGTAATATCTCGGCACGCGAAGCTTTAGAGGCTTGTAAGGTTGATCTTGTCGCTTTACGTCAAGAACTGGAACACTTCATCGCGCAAACTACACCCTTGTTACCCGAAAATGATAACAGAGACACCCAACCCACCCTCAGTTTTCAGCGTGTGTTGCAAAGGGCGGTATTCCATGTGCAGTCATCGGGTCGCAGCGAAGTTAGCGGGGCAAATGTTCTTGTCGCGATTTTCAGCGAGCAAGAATCCCAAGCTGCGTACTTATTGCGTAAGCATGATGTTAGCCGCTTAGATGTGGTCAATTACATTTCCCACGGTACCGTAAAAGGTGAAGAGTCGTTATCGTCAGATAACGACATGTCCAACAGTAGTGCGCCGAATGAAGAGCCACAGGTCTCAGAAGACCACATGGACAACTTTACGACCAACCTGAACCAACAGGCCAAAAAAGGGAATATCGACCCGCTGGTGGGCCGTCAGGCCGAATTAGAGCGTACTATCCAAGTCTTATGCCGTCGTCGTAAAAATAACCCGCTGTTAGTGGGGGAATCTGGCGTCGGTAAAACTGCGATTGCGGAAGGTCTTGCATGGCGTATCGAGCAGGACGATGTGCCTGATGTCATGAAAGGCTGTACGATTTACTCCTTAGATATTGGCTCATTATTAGCAGGAACGAAATACCGCGGGGATTTTGAAAAACGCTTCAAAGCCTTGCTTAAAATGTTGGAAAAAGACCCGAAAAGTATTTTATTTATCGATGAAATTCACACCATTATTGGTGCTGGAGCTGCATCGGGCGGGCAAGTCGATGCCGCGAACTTAATTAAGCCACTGCTTTCAGGTGGGCGTATTCGAGTGATGGGCTCAACCACCTATCAGGAATTCGGTAGTATCTTTGAAAAAGACAGAGCACTGGCTCGTCGTTTCCAAAAAATTGATATTGTGGAACCGACACCTGAAGAAACTATCCGTATTATTAATGGGTTAAAACCGAAATATGAAGCGCATCATGATGTGCGTTATACCGCGAAAGCCATTCAGGCAGCGGTTGATTTATCCATTAAATATATCACCGACAGGCATCTGCCGGACAAAGCCATTGATGTGATTGATGAAGCTGGTGCGCGTACGCGCTTAGTTGCGCCAAGCAAGCGTAAGAAGACTATCGGTGTGCCTGAAATCGAAACGGTGGTTGCCCGTATCGCGCGAATTCCAGAAAAAACGGTTTCCTCAAGCGATAAAGACAAACTCAAAACCCTCGATTCTCGCCTGAAGATGTTAGTGTTTGGGCAAGATAACGCCATTGGGGCGCTGTCTGAAGCGATCAAAATGAACCGTGCTGGGTTAGGTTTAGAAAATAAACCGGTTGGTTCCTTCTTGTTTGCAGGCCCAACAGGGGTCGGTAAAACAGAAGTGACAGTGCAATTAGCCAAAGCACTGGATATTAAATTATTGCGTTTTGACATGTCCGAATATATGGAGCGCCATACTGTCAGTCGTTTAATTGGTGCGCCTCCGGGGTATGTCGGCTTTGATCAAGGCGGTTTATTGACTGATGCCGTGATCAAGCATCCGCATTCCGTGGTGCTGCTTGATGAGATTGAAAAAGCGCACCCGGATGTGTTCAATATATTACTGCAAGTGATGGACCACGGCACGCTGACTGACAATAACGGCCGTAAGGCGGATTTTCGCAATGTGATTGTCGTTATGACGACGAACGCTGGGGTGCAAGAAACACAGCGTCGCTCGATTGGCTTTGCGGAGCAGGACAACAGTACGGATGCGATGTCTGAAATCAAACGTACTTTCTCGCCAGAGTTCCGTAATCGTCTTGATGGCATCATTTGGTTCAACGCACTGACGCCAGAAATTATCACTCAAGTTGTTGATAAATTTATTGTCGAGCTACAAGCGCAGTTGGATGATAAGGGCGTGTCTATCGAGGTGAGTGCAGCAGCACGTCGCTGGTTATGTGAAAAAGGCTATGATAAAGCAATGGGTGCCCGACCTATGGCGCGCGTAATTCAGGATAACCTGAAAAAACCATTAGCAAACGAATTGCTGTTTGGTTCATTAACCAACGGCGGCTCTGTAAGTATCGGGCTTGATGAAAAAAGTAACACACTGACATACAGCTTCAGTAGCGTGCACAAGGCCTCTCCGGAGGATGCGGTATTCTGACATAATTAACCACAGGTGTATCATGCACCTGTGGTAATGTCAGGCCTTGCCTGAAGAGGTAATCAACGGCTACGGAAAATGATTCGGCCTTTGCTCAGGTCATAAGGGGTTAACTCTACAGTTACCTTGTCGCCTGTCAGGATGCGGATATAGTTTTTACGCATTTTTCCAGAAATATGAGCAGTCACCACGTGACCGTTTTCCAGTTCAACACGGAACATTGTATTTGGCAGGGTATCTAAAACTGTGCCCTGCATTTCAATATTGTCTTCTTTGGCCATCTAATCCTCTAAGTTTAATAACCGTGATTTTTAACGGGCAAGATAATGCCCAAAAAACCGCACTAAGTAAAGAAGTGTCGCATTTTAACGCGATCTTTATACTTATGTGAAGGAATAAAATTAATAATAAACCAACGTTCACTAATCGAAAATTGGCGGTAATTCAATCGATTGCGGTATCCAGCAGGCGGGGTCTATCCCTATGTCACGCCACCGATAAAGAATATGTAAAAAATCCCTACGGGATATTTCTTTTGCGCCGAGTGAGGCGGTGTGGTGGTTAAGTACCTGACAATCAAAAAGCTGCCCATTATAGCGCAAAAAATGAAAATAGAATGTAATAAAAGCAAATTTGGATGCATCATTCATTCTACTGAACATAGATTCCCCACAAAACAGGTGACCCATGTTCACACCGTACAAGCCGCCAACCAGTTTGTCGCCATACCAAGCTTCAACAGAGTGGGCTAATCCTTCATGGTGTAATTCAAGGTAACCTGCTTGTACTTCAGGCAGGATCCACGTTCCTTCTTCACGCACTGAGCACGCATCAATAACATCCTTGAAAGCATGATTAATAGTAATGCGATAAGTCTGCTTTTTTAATACTTTTTTCATCGAGCGGCTGATGTGTAAATCTCCGATCATTAAGACAGCTCGAGGGTCTGGTGACCACCATAAAGGCATCTCACTTGGATTGAACCATGGGAAGATACCATCATAATACGCCGCTTGCAGCCTTTTTGATGAAAGATCTCCCCCAATGGCTAATAAACCATTGGGTTCCCGCATCGCTTCCGACACGGGAGGGAACAAATATGAGTCATCATCGAGTTGATACATACCGCGCCTCAGTGCGTTTTCTGAGCCCAATGGCGCTGACGGAATTGGTAGTATTGGCCTTGTCTATCTAACAGCGCTTGATGGGGGCCTTGTTCGACAATTTTACCACTATCCATCACGCAGATGTTATCCATTTCTTCAAGGCCTTGCATGCGATGGGTAATAACTATTAAGGTTTTGTCTGCACATTTTTCTTTTAACAACGCTAGAATTTGTTGTTCAGTCTGCGCGTCTAGGCCTTCTGTTGGCTCATCCATTAAAACCAGTGGCGTGTTATGTAGTAGGGCGCGAGCTATACCTAAACGGCGCTGTTCACCGCCAGACAACTGGCGACCACCTTCCCCCATCCATGCATTGAGCTTCAATTCATTATCGAGCAAATTGCCTAAACCAACTTGTTGTAATACATCATTTAATTCGGCATCGGTAGCGTGTTCATTCGCTAATAATAAATTATTACGCAGGGTATCGCTAAACACATGTACGCGTTGCGGTACAACCGACATGATACTGCGCAGTGATTTCTCACTAAATGTATTAATTGGCTGACCATTTAATGTAATCGTACCGCTGTCGACATCCCATGCACGGGTTAATAGTTGTAAGAGTGTTGATTTACCACAGCCCGTTTTTCCAAGCAGAGCAAGGTGTTGCCCTTTGGTTAAACTCAATGAAACATTATTGAGCACAGCAAAAGGCTGTTCAGGGTAGGTAAACGATATATTATCGACCGTCAGATTTTCCAATGTTGTTATTGAAGGGCTTTCACTTGGGAAAGTGACTTCTGGTTTTGCGGTCATTAATTGGGATACGCGGGTTGCAGACGCAATCACTTGCCCCATATGTTGGAAAGCAACGGCAACAGGGCCTAATGCTTCAAAAGCCGCTAAGGCACAGAAAACAAATAACGCAATCAATGCCCCAGGTTTAGTATCCCCGCCAACATGGTCTGCGGCCATCCACAATAGCAATGTGGCCGTCACCCCTGACGCAAATAAAATAATGGCTTGGGATAACCCCGTTAGAGCCGTTTGCTGTTGTTGGCGTATTTGCCAGTCATTTTCAATTTGCCAAAGGTTTTGGCGAAAACGTGCAGTGGCACCAAATAAGGTTAACTCGGCTTGGCCTTGCAGTGCTGACGTTAAAACCGTGCGATAATCGCCACGAAGTTCGGTTAGTTCACGGCCAATCGGTTTGCCTGCGTGGTAAAAAACAAACGGCATGGTGAATAGCAAGAACAACATCACGCCACCCAGTGTCCAAGCGAGGCGAGGGTCAAGGTAGCTTAAACCAAAAATTAAGACGAATGTGACGAAAAATGCCGTAATAATCGGTGATAATACACGTAAATAGAGGTGATCAAGGGTTTCGACATCAGCGACTAGGCGATTTAATAGCTCCCCTTGGCGGAAACGGCTAATCCCCCCCGGCGAGAGTGGCAGCACTTTACTAAAGGCGAAAACACGCAAGTGCGCAAGGACTTTGAATGTCGCATCATGGCTGACTAAGCGCTCGCCATAGCGCCCTGCAGTACGGAAAATCGCTGCGCCACGCACACCTGCCGCAGGCAGCATGTAGTTAAAATAGTAAATTCCTGGGAAGCCAGCGATCGCTGTACCTGCTAAAAACCAACCTGAAAGTGTTAACAGGCCAATACTGGCAAGTAACGTGACAATCGCCAAGATGATGCCAAGGGTTATCAGGAACCAATGACGGCGGTAGAGGGCTAAGAAGGGATATAAAACTTTCATTATCAGAGCTCCTCACTGCGATGGGCTAATAACTGGGCAAATGCCCCTTCAGACTGGCTGAGTTGCTGGTAATTTCCTTGTTGGATGATTTGGCCGTTTGCCATCACCCAAATTTGGTCGTAGTCCAAGGTTTCTTCCAGTAAGTGCGTGACAAGCAACGTGGTTTGTTGCTCTGAGAGCTGGTTCAGTGTATGCATGACACGTTGTTCACTGTGTGAATCTAGGCTTGCTGCGGGTTCGTCTAGCAGAAGTAGCCGCGATGGTTTCAGTAGTACGCGCGCGACAGCAACACGTTGTGCTTGGCCCACAGAAAGTCTCGCGGCGTAATCGCCAAGGCGTGTATTTAAACCATCGGGTAAGTGGGGTAAAAACTCAGAGACATAAGCTTTATCAATCGCGTGTTGAATTTCCGCTTCAGACGCATTGGGTTTACCTAAACAGATATTTTCAACGAGTGTTTGCTCTGGTAGGTGAGGGTTTTGCCCAACCCAACCCAGTAATTCGCGCCATTTATCTGGGCACAATTCACGCAGTTCAATACCATTAACGGTCACTGAGCCGTGGTAAGGTAAAAAGCCGAGTAATAAGTTCAGTAATGAGCTTTTACCTGCACCGCTTTGCCCAACCAGTGCAATACGTTGTTGTGGTTCAATGGTGAAGTTCAGCGGGCCTGCAAGGCAGACACCATCATGGGACAAAATCTCGAGCTGATTGGCTTGAATGCGGATCGGTTCATCCGAGAGTGTTTTTGTGCCTTGTTGCGGTTTTTCTTCGCCATCGCTATTTAGCAGCGTTTCTAAGGTTTCAGCCGCACCAACGGCTTGCGCTTTAGCATGGTAATAAGTACCCAGATCGCGAAGTGGCTGGAAAAACTCAGGGGAAAGGATCAAAGCAAGGAAGCCAGCAAACAGTGTGACAGGTAAGCCATAACTTCCAAAACTCAGTTCACCTAAATACGAGAAACCAAAGTATACCGCGACGACAGCAATGGAAATCGAGGCGAAAAACTCTAAAACACCAGAAGATAAAAACGCCATACGCAGCACTTCCATTGTTCTGGAGCGAAAGTCTTCAGTTGATTCACGAATTTGCTGAACTTCAGCTTTTTCACGGAAGAATAAGCGAAGGGTATCTAGCCCGCGAAGCCTATCTAAGAAACTGCCGCTTAATCGGCCGAGAGCAATAAAGTTACGGCGGTTTGCATCTGCGGCCCCTAAGCCCACTAACGCCATAAAAATAGGAATTAAGGGGGCAGTTACAAACAGGATCATCGCTGCCGCCCAGTTAAACGGGAAGATGGCGATAAGGATCATGATAGGCACAATCCCAGCTAAATACATTTGAGGAAGATAGCGCGAATAGTAATCTTGCATATCTTCAATTTGCTCAAGAATAATGGTTGCCCAGCTTCCAGCAGGTTTACCTTTAACCCAAGCAGGGCCGAGTTCTTGAAGTTTATCGAGTACGCGAGTACGAATTTCTTGACGAACAATTTGGCCACAACGGAAGCCAACACGTTCTCGAATATAGGTCACAATGGCGCGTAAAATAAATACGCCAATCAAAAGGCCAAATGGGGTCAATAGCTGTTCTCGCGGAGTGCCATCCATAATCAGGGCTTGAAGGATGACCGCTAAGAACCAAGCTTGAGCAATAATCAGTAATCCACTCACCATGCCTAACAGCATAGAGATCCGCAACCAGCGCTTAGCAGGTGCACTGTGTTGTTTTAACCAACGTACCAATTCAGTCTGTCTTGATTTATCCATAATGATTTAGTTAGCAGGTATAGTTTTAATGTCATTGAGTATCGTTAGGTCGTAAAAAACCTAACATCGTTTTTATCGTTCACTATAGAGTTAAATAACATCAGGGCGGAAAATAATGATCAAACAACATATTTGAAAAATTGGCTAAAGCATCGTTATTGATCTCGACCTGTAATTCGATTATTTACACTACATCATAGCAGCTTAACTGACAGATGTTGCATAATAAAAGTGGGTTATTTAATATAGAAAGTGCTTTGTTATCAAATTGTTCTGTAAAGGTAAACTGAATATTTCAATGTTAAACAAAACACAAAATCGGTGAAATGCTACTGTATTTTTACGTAATGAGAAGGCGGCTCAATAGAAAATTGTTAAGCCGCCCACATTTTTAAGGAATGCTAGGGGCTGTTTATCTTTGCTGCTGATTTTTACCGCTAAAAAGGTCAAAAAACAATTAACACATTGAATAAATGTGCTAATCAAGCCGACTGACTATTATTTGCGTTAACTATTGTGCTTAAACGCTGCCCTGCGGGGCCGATTAAAGCGCGTTTCACTCATTTGATGCTGCGTTGAGAGGCTCTTGCCTAGTTTACTAGGCTTCGAACCTCTCGCCTTGCCTAAAATGGCTTTAATTCGAATAAAAATTGACCATCAAAGGTAAACACCCCCTAGGGTGTGGGAATAATGTTTAACCACTCTTTGGGTTTTAACGTAAATTGTCCATTGAGTAAATTATCCCAAGCTTGGTCTTTTTTCTGCACAGTATTGAATGAATGACTTTGTGTGTCGACAACTTCCCAGTTTTGTTCGATTTGCTGCCAAATATTGCAATCAATGGTTGAGCTGGTGGGATAGGAATAACACATAATCACATCATTTTGCCCATCTTGGTTCACGTCTGCCATAAAACCTAAGCATGAATAAGGTTCATGTTTTGATGTGCAATACCAAGCGCTGCTGAGGTTCTCACCCAAATCAAACCAACTATCCGGTAAAGTAGGGCTGTTTTTCGCCTGTATTAGCACTTCCTTGAGTGGTATTCGTTGCTCTTCAGCATAAGGACTGGTTTGGAATTGTTTCTGGTATTCAGGATTGCTATTTAGCTGTTCAAACGCGATCTTACCTTCAGCACCTAATTGTTTTAAGTCATACGCGAGTGAGCTATTTACTTTGATTTTGCCATTATTTACACCCGCTACAATGCTATTGATGGTTATGGTTTTGAAATTAGCGATAGGGCTATTAATGACGAAAATAACGACAATAAGGGAGAGAATACCCACTTTATTAATGGTACCGAGTGAGGTCATCCACATTGTTTTTTTGCGAATAATCGCAATGCTATAGGCTAAAACAACCAAAGCTAAAAATAGCGCAACGGTAAAGGCATATAACCGCTCGACACTCCAGCTGTATTGGTTAACTCGCACAAGAATGCCGTACAGTGAAAGCCCTGAAAAGGCATTGAGCAATAAGATGTTAAGTAAGACAAACGAATTTAGCCCTTTGCGAAATTGGTATTGTGTACTGCCATCCCCATAAACAAAATTAATAAAAATGAGATTAAGGATAACAAACCACAGCATCACGGCAGAGCCTAAGCCCGCGGATTCTAGGCCTGAAAAATAAGAAATAACAAAGCCACTTAAGAAAATGACGGCAACCACGTTCAGTAATGGCAGGAAGAAACGGGCAATAAAGCTCGCAAAATTACTGAGTTGAATATCAAATGTTGCACGCAAAAAGGCTAAACCGATATTGAAGCCGAGGGTAAAACTGACCCAATAAACGACATCATCATCAAGAATGTCGCTTAAAAAATGCAAATTAACAATACTGAAAAGAAAGCTGGCTAATTTGATAATTAAAGTCAGAAGCCCACCAATTGCCGAGGCCAATATACCTAAGAAGGTATTTTTGATATATAAACCCATTAAACAACTGTAATTAATTTTCCATGACCGTGTTGTTTGCAGTAATTGCATCCATGGAAGTAGGAAAAATAACAGGACAGTTAGGGTAATAAACGCCACAAAAGGGTTAGCATCTGCGGCATTTTCAAAATCTTGGCTATGCCAGAAGTTAACCCAACAAGTTAGTGCGATAGTCAGGGCAATACTGAGATAGAAAAATACAGATTTAGCGTTAGTGATTAAATAACTGACCACAGATGGCACGAAAATAGCCAATAACATAGGAAGAAACACGGTCGTTGCATCTAATTGGCTATCAGAACGAATAGAGTAATCCGTTGTTGCAGCAATAACGATACCTTGTACGATGGCGAGAACGATAATAATTAAATATGAATAGCCACGAACGACATCACGCCCTGCTGCTTGCTCCATATCAATACCTATAAAGTTAAGATCATGTAAAAAACAGTATAGACAGAGCAGGAGAAGGGCAATATAAACTTGCTCTTAAAAATACGTAGAGATGTGAAGTATTAAAAATGAAATCATAAAAAAAGCAGCAACCTATGATGGTCACTGCCTAAATCGAAAGCATATGACGATTATTTAGATGCTAAACCGTCAAGATAGCGCTCTGCATCTAATGCCGCCATACAGCCTGTACCTGCGGAGGTAATCGCTTGGCGATAAATATGATCCATCACATCGCCTGCTGCAAATACACCCTCTACAGAGGTTTGTGTTGCGTTTCCTTGGGTGCCAGATTGGACTTTGATATAGCCATTATCTAAATCTAGCTGGCCATCAAAAATAGCGGTATTTGGGCTGTGACCAATCGCGATAAAAGCACCCATCACAGGGATATCTTCAGTGGTATGGGTTTTTGTGCATTCAAGGCGCACACCTGTAACACCCATATCATCACCTAGCACTTCATTTAAGGTACGATCGGTATGCAGAACGATATTGCCATTTTCGACTTTGTCCATTAAACGGTTGATCAGGATTTTTTCTGCGCGGAAGCTATCGCGGCGGTGAATTAAATGCACTTCAGAAGCGATATTGGATAAATACAGGGCTTCTTCAACAGCTGTATTACCGCCACCAACGACAGCAACTTTTTGATTACGATAGAAAAAGCCGTCACATGTTGCACATGCAGAAACACCCCGGCCTTTAAAGGCTTCTTCAGAAGGCAAGCCGATATAACGTGCGGAAGCACCTGTTGCGATGATTAGTGCATCACAGGTATATTCGTTTTCATCACCAAATAAACGGAATGGACGTTGTTTTAAATCCACTTTATTGATGTGATCAGAAATAATTTCAGTTTCAAATTTCACTGCATGCTCATGCATACGTTCCATGAGACCAGGACCGGTTAGGCCTTCAGGGTCACCCGGCCAATTTTCGACTTCAGTCGTTGTCGTTAATTGACCGCCTTTTTCCACCCCAGTAATCAGTGCAGGGCTTAAATTTGCGCGAGCAGCGTATACTGCCGCGGTGTAACCTGCGGGGCCTGAACCTAAAATGATTAACTTGCGATGCGTGGTTGTGCTCATGAATTCCTCTTTTAATCTCAAAAAAAGCATTCTTAGGATTGTAGGAGAAATAGGAAGGTAACAAAAGTGATTTAAGTGCGACTTGGCCTTATGCCACTTATTTCTCCGATAGGCAAGACTCGCTAAATGTAAAAAAATATGTCAAAAAGGTAAGGTTGTCACGCTTCACAATTTTTAGGAATTATCTTGAAATAGGGCTGCGAAACGTTTTACTGGAAAAAAAAGCGAAATCTTGTACTGATTTTTATTCATTTGCTTTGACAATCGGCTGCGCATTTGCGAAAACATCTATGTAAGAGTTAATTATCTAGCAGGTCAATGGAAATGGCGCATTTTTGTTCTTGCTGGAAAGTTAGCTTTACACTACTTACAAACTTTAAAAATGAGTCACGATTGTGAATGATAATTACATTCACACGAACTTCAGCACTATAAATAGAATTTGCCCTGAACACGAATTCCTAATAAAAAAGGTAGTTGGCAAGGGCTCATTATATAGATGTAGAAAATAACAATTAGAGAAAGAGAGATAAAGAGATGATTGACAATAAAAAGCGTCCTGGCAAAGACCTTGACCGTATCGACAGGAATATATTAAACGAACTACAGAAAGACGGGCGTATTTCTAACGTAGAATTATCCAAGCGTGTTGGTTTATCTCCAACGCCTTGTTTAGAGCGCGTACGTCGTCTTGAAAGACAAGGTTTTATTTCTGGCTATACTGCCTTACTGAACCCACATTATTTAGATGCATCCCTATTAGTGTTTGTTGAAATTACACTGAATCGTGGTGCGCCGGATGTGTTCGAACAGTTTAATACAGCAGTTCAAAAGCTTGAAGAAATTCAAGAATGTCACTTAGTATCTGGTGACTTTGACTACTTGTTGAAAACGCGTGTGCCAGATATGTCCGCATATCGTAAGCTGCTAGGTGAAACACTGTTACGTTTACCAGGTGTAAACGACACTCGTACCTACGTAGTAATGGAAGAAGTTAAACAAAGCAACCGTTTAGTGATTAAAACTCGCTAACTCAGGCTTTTTTGACCTCACTTCAGCACAGCATTATCAGCTTTGTTGTCGCACTGCAGTTTCAACGCTGAGTTTACTCAGCGTTGTTCCGTTTTAGAGCCTTATAATTTCCGAAAATTTCCCTTTAAAATCGGCTAGTTGACTGTAAGCTCTACCTTTCTTATGTAATTTTACGAAAATCTCTTCGTTATCGATAAGTTTTATTATCAATTTATTGATTTTAAAGCTATAAATAATTGGGAATTTTGTCGATAAATAGAAATTGAATCCGATTTCATAAGATGAAATACTGGGTCACTTTGTATTAATTGTGCATTTATTTGCCTTAGAGGTTGCTAAACAGGCATCTCAGGGCGATTAATGTTAGAATAAACAGAATCAGTAAAGAAAATCAGTCAGTAAAGAAACAATAATGAGCCAAGAATACACAGAAGATAAATACATCAAATTTAAAAAACTCAGTAGTGGAAGACGGCTACTCGAGGTGATTTTGCTCGCGATTTGCTTAAGTGCAGTCTTTCTTATGGTTGCATTACTAAGCTTCAGCCCTTCAGACCCAAGTTGGTCGCAAACCACGTGGAACGCACCTGTGAAGAATTTAGGTGGCAGTGTGGGGTCATGGAGTGCAGATATCCTATTTTCTGCTTTTGGTATTCTTGCTTTTGCTATTCCAGCACTATTATTACTGGGTTGTTGGGCTATTTATCACTATGAAAGCCAGCGCCGTTATATCGATTTTTTCTCGCTTTCTTTACGTTTAATAGGCGGCCTAGCACTAATCCTATCTTCTTGTGGTTTAGCGGCACTTAATTTTGATGACTTGCCCAATTTTGCTTCAGGTGGTGTGATTGGTAGCGTGTTTAGCAGTGCCATTATGCCGTGGTTTAATTCATTAGGTGCCACACTGGCATTGTTGTTTTTATGGGCAATAAGCTTCACCTTATTTACGGGTTGGTCATGGTTAACCATTGCGGAGAAAATTGGTGCCGCAATCCTTCTTCCGATTACATTATTAACGAACCGCGCCAGAGGCGACGATATAGACGATTATGATGTCGAGGAAACGGAAGATGCGTTGCAACGAGCGCAAGAGGCTGAGCACTTAGCAAATGATAACGATCAGCTCCTTGATGCTGACGATGTGCTATTTTCAGCGCCGTCAGTGGCTGAGCTTGCGATAGAAAACGTACCACAAGCGGACGTGATTGAAGAACAACGTTATGTCGAATCACCAGTAGCAATGCCAGAAGTCGCTTCAGCGACAGAGCTAGATACATTGCCATCATTCACAGCGGCGGATGAGCCGAATACATATCACTTTGAAGTCCCTGACGATTACCAGCCACAATTAGGTGGTGGCTTTGAGAAACAAGCAGAACCAACATTTGAACCTGCCGTGTCTCAGCCAAATTATGCACCTGTAACGCCATCGGCGTTCAGTTCGGTTAATGATGTTCAGCCACTACATCAAGAAAATCAATCGTTTGTTGAAGCTGATAACACGCCATCGATGCCGACATTTCCTGCGCCACAAAATACATTTATACCTCCATCCCCTTCTGAATTATTTACACCAGCACCAGTGATTGGGGATGTTGCGACAAGTCCTTCTGTGACAGAACGGGTTGCTGACCCTGCGGCTTTAGCCGCAGCAGGAATTTCCATTGCCGCACTTGAGCGTCATGCGCAGGTTAAGCAAAATATGGAGCCTGAACTGCCAAGGCCTAACCCTGTGCGTTTACCAACGCGCCGTGAATTATATGGGGTTCGCATTCCATCGCAGCGAGACGCGGAATTACAACGTCGCCAAGAAGAAGCCTCTAAACGGGAAGAAATCTACCAACAGTGGTCCACAAATGACGTTGAAGATGACCAGAACAGAGATGATGAACAGCAAGCTGAGCTATTACGCGCTCAATTCTTAGAGCAGCAGCGTGAGCGTTACGGTGAGGTCGATAATACAGATTACGAGCCACCTGCTACGCAAGTCGCGCCTGTTGATTTATCTGAGCCTCTACAGGATGAACAAAAAGAACAAGCGTCTGTCAATTCATGGACTCAACCAACAATTGAACATCGTTGGCCATCTTCATCTGATTTATCTGTAAATACACATAAATTTGCGGAACCAGAAATTCCATCTTCTGTTCCTAGTGGTACTTTTGATAGTCATATTGATAATGAACAAGATGACTTTGAACCGAAGATTGATTTACGAAAAGAGTTTTCAGTATTAGACAGCTTCTCTCCTGTTGATGATTTAGTGGATGAAACACCAGTTGATCCACTCTTTATGCCAACATTTACTGCCGTTGAACCGCCAGTTATTCCACAAAATAATTCGTATTCAGAGCTTGGCAATAGCCAGCCTGCAACACACACTTTTGCACAGCCACAGCAGCCACAGCAGCCACAGCAGCCACAGCAGCCACAGCAGCCACAGC
>NZ_JBEBNT010000007.1:0-190301 GCF_040396775.1 Providencia sp. | reverse complement strand
GAAGGCTAAATCCGAAGGATTTAAATCCTGCACGACCCACCATCAAATCGAAATACCCAGCAAATTCTCCAAACCAAGTAAATGCTCAGTCGCCAAATTGTGCTCAGGCAAGCTGGTTGCAGGTTCAGGCCGAAGGCTAAATCCGAAGGATTTAAATCCTGCACGACCCACCATCAAATCGAAATATCCAACAAATTCTCCAAATCAAGTAAACGCTCAACAGCCAAGATGTGCTTAGCTTTGTGTAGAATTGTAATAGTCCCAAAAATAGACAAATGAATGAAGGTCTACGCGGTTTGTGTTTTATCTATCGTATAGAATGTCACACGTAAAAATTAGAATACTGTTTCTATGGTTTAGCTCTCTGTGAAGTAGATATTATTAACGGATAAAATCAGTAAAAGTAACTTTGTTGATTTTTTATTCTGTTTATTTTTGCTTAAATAGCTTATTGGTTGATATTTTTATATAAATTAGCATTGCGCAGTATCAATGGATTATGTTTAATTAGATGAGAGTGGGCTAAGATTTGCTTCCAACTATACCTGATGTACCTAAGATTGCGGTTGACCGATTATTTTTAATAATATTATCAGCCATCTCTCAATAAAAGATCATCAAATAAAGATGTTCATTTAATTGCGCCACTCAAATATACCTTAGAGAGACTAATGTGATCATGAAATATAACGTTGAATTAGAATGTGATTATAAAAATAAGGAAAATTGGGGGCTGAGATTCATGGCAGGTTAGCTTGAAGCTAAATTCTAATTATTTGTAAACTATCAATACTTAATGTCGATCATCTTCATTCGAAGATAAAGTTAGCAACATTAAAATAAGATAATCCAATAGTATTAATTTGTCATATTTTTGTGATGTTCATCAAGTAAAATGAATAATAAACTTTCTTAACGTTATGGTTTTGTTATGTTGAATGCCGTTAATTGGTAAATATTTACCGTGCTACTTTAAAAACTTAGCGTTTTCATTAATTGTAACAAAGTTTTTGTTTGTGTAAGTTATTGATATTTAATATTGCTAAAAACTTTTAAAGGTAAAATTTATTATTTTTACTGTTATTTACAGATATCAATGATATCTGGTTGTTTTTTATTCGTTATATGACCAATTACCCTCAAAATCATTAATATTGTTACAGTATTAAATTATTCTATTTATTTCCTTTATTTTCAGGTTATGAGTCGGCTAAGTGCTGTTTTTTCAGTGTGATATTCTGTTGAACTCCTTTGTGTACAAGCAATATGAGTAATGCTGGTGGGGGCTGTCATTCATAACATTATGATATATATAGAATATTGGTCATGTTATTGTGGCTTAAATATGTTGTAATACTCTGTTACATGAATGTGATGTCATTTTAAGATGGGTTGAAACTAATTAGATTGCTAGTATATCATTCCTTCCGATATATGCTGAATCGTCAGCAGTACTATCAAATTTTTACTTATTATATAAAAGATAAAATAAGAAAATTGCAGCCACTTATCTGCTAATTTTCATTTCATTAATATAAATTGAAGCGAGAATGTTTATGAATACAAAATATCCTGTCGCTTGTGCAGTTGGACAAAAAATTAAAACGCTAAGAAAAGCTCAAGGCTATACGGTGTTTCAGTTGGCTAAAGAGATAGATATTAGTGAGCAACAGTTATTTCGTTATGAGCGTGGTGTGAATCGTATTGATATTGATTGTTTGGTTCGCGTATTAAAAGTCTTAGGCGTAAATATGGGTGAATTCTTTAGTGAAGTGTTACAAGATGATACCCAGCAAGACGAAAGAAGAGATACTAAAGGATTCGATGATTCGATTTACTCCGTAGTATAAATAATGAATTACGTCCCATAATGAAACCTAAATTGATTTTAACTTCTAATTGTTTCAATTAAGAACTTAAATTATATATATTTCATTAAAAAGAATAAATACATTGTTTATCTCTTATTGTGTGTAACTTTAAAAATAAAAGCCTGTAATGGGCTTTTATTTTTTTATTATATAAATATATATAGAATTAATTTAAAGTTAAATAAGTACTAATTGGATTAGTGAGTTGAATAGGTTCATTTTTGAGTATTTAAATAGTAAAATAACGCTGATAACTTGGGCTATCAGCGTTATCCTCATTAATGAAAACGTGCTTTTTTGGCAAGGTAATCACCAATCAATTGCATGCCTTGAACAATAATGATTAATGTCACCACAGTAATAGCCATAGCTACATTATCAAAGCGTTGGTAGCCATAGTTCAAGGCAAGATCGCCAACGCCACCTCCGCCTACGGCACCTGCCATTGCCGTCGCACCGACTAAAGTAATACTTGCCGCTGTCAAACTTAAAATAAGGGAAGATTTTGCTTCTGGTAAAATGAAATGCCAAACAATTTGCCAATTTGTTGCACCCATAGAGTCTGCGGCTTCAATGATCCCAGAATGTACACTTAAAAGAGAGTTTTCAACTAGGCGAGCAGTGTAGGGGGCAATAAAAATCACTAATGGCACTATTGCAGCCGTTGTTCCGATAGACGTTCCTACCATAAAACGGGTTAGTGGGATCATTGCCACGAGTAAGATAATAAAGGGCAAAGAGCGAATGATATTAATAATTGGGTTTACAATTCGGTATATGCATTTATTTTCCCAAATCCCTTCAGGCCTCGTTATCACGAGTAATATACCCAGTAAAATACCAAATAAGGAGCCGAGTACTAAGGCAACACTCACCATGGTGAATGTTTCAGACATAGCAAGTAAAAATTGTTTACTTGTTAAGGCGGTTTCGAATAATTCTGTCATATTGCCCCCTGGCTCACTGCTACGCCACGTAAGCGTAGAAACTGTATCGCTTCTTCAATCTGCGTTTTATCACCCACAATTTGTACAAACATACTGCCGAGCACAACGCCACTGATTTCTTTCATATTGGCAAAGAGAATATTAATTTTGACGATCTCTTTTAAAATTAGCTCATTAACAACGGGCTCTTGGGCTGATGACCCCAGAAATTCAAGGCGATAAACATCTTGTTGATGGTCTAAATTGTGAAGAACACGCTCAGGTATTTCTTCATTTAAAACAGTACCGACAAACTTTTGTGTCGTTGGTTGTTTTGGATTTGCAAAAATTTCTAATACTGTACCTTCTTCCACAATTTTACCCGCCTCCATCACTGCAACACGGTTACAGACCTGCTCTATGACCTCCATTTCATGCGTCACAAGCAGGATAGTAATATTCTGTTCTCGACTGATTTTTTTTAATAACAGCAAGATAGAGCGCGTTGTTTGAGGGTCTAGAGCGGATGTTGCTTCATCACATAGCAAAATTTGGGGGTTATTGATAAGCGCACGGGCAATACCCACGCGTTGTTTTTGCCCACCCGATAACTGACCAGGATATTGATTCTTTTTATCGCTTAGCTCGACATATTCAAGAATGCTATCAACACGGCGATTGATTTCACTTTTATCTAGCCCTAACAATAGTAGGGGCATGGCTATATTTTGGGCAACAGTTTTGGTTTCTAGTAAATTAAAATGTTGAAAAATCATGCCAATACTTCTTTTATGGGCACGAATCTCAGCGGGATTATGGTGAGCAATATTTTGCCCATCAATAATCACAGCGCCATTAGATGGTTTTTCTAGTTGATTGACTAAGCGAATAAGTGAGCTTTTTCCTGCCCCGCTATAACCAATAAACCCAAAGATATCACCTTTATTGATATGCAAGTTAATATCTTGCAATGCAACTAAAGATTGCCCATCTTTTTCATATACTTTTTGGACATTTTGAAATGTAATCATAGTTTACTCTACATTATCAGTTAGTTGCATACGTTTTGAAGGTGAGGGGGCTGGCTGCCATTCATCACCTAATAATTCAAACTCTTGGCTTGTTTTCACTAATTCGAGATGTTCTTCTCTATGGGCAAGGTATAATTGCGCTGCAATATGGTCAGCTAAACGTTCTGCACCTGTATTGGTGCCTGGGATCAAGCCAATCACAGGCCCCATGCTAAGGGAGGCACTCAAATTAAAACAATAAAATTGTTTTAGCTGTTCATTGTCAGCACTATTTTTGCCTTGTAATTCAAAATGTGTTCCTAAATAGGGGTGTGCCCCGAGTTCACTATTTAGCTCGCTGATTGGTGGGGTATAAACATCAGCCCACGTTTTTATTAATGGGGTAATTTGGTTAAATGCAGGATGTTTGAACCAATTGATTCGGTAGCCTGTTGCAAGGATCAAGTAATCTAAGGTGAATTTTTCGGATTTAGTCGAAATATGGAGTTTTTTATCTTTTAATTCAATATATTCAACTTGAGTATTAAAGTTGAAAAAAGCGTTTGAATGACGAGAAACGCGTAAAGTGCTGCCATGAGGGGCTGGGGTTTTTGCTTTAGCCACATACTCCGCGTAATGCCATTTCTGTGCATCTGTAAAGTAAGTGTAAGCATTCGAAAAACCGGCACTTCCTGCAACTTTACCACGGTTTACACGTGGCATATCAGTGGCGCGAATTAAGATTTCAACAGAATTAGCCCCATTTTCTAGCGCGGTGGCTGAACTGTCCATGGCACCTGCGCTATAGCCAACAACGCCAATATCTAACCCTTTGAAACGGCTATAATCTGTACCTGCATATGAATGCTCCCAATAATGTTGTGGAATGTTATCCATAAAACTGGGGATGCTCGGTTCGCTAAATGACTCCATACCCGTAGCTAAAATAACATGCTGCGCAATGTAATCTTGTATTCCTTCAGGGGTATTAAAGACTAACTTACTACCATGATCGGTTAAATGTAGGTCAATAAGTTCATATTGATTAAATACTTTAGGGGCGGTAATGGCTTTATACCACTGTAAGTATTCTCCCCATTGAAGGCGAGGAATTTTATCTAACTCTTCCCATTTTTCATTGCCAAATTGCGCTTTAAACCATGCTTGGAATGTTAATGAAGGGGAAGCTAAAGCGGGGCCAACAACCTGCTTTGGCGAACGCAGTGTTTCCATGAGAGCAGGTTTTTGCCAAGGTCCCTCATTTCCAGCAATAGACTTATCAAAGATAATGGCATTGATACCGCGTAATTTGAGTGCAAATGCGGCGGTGACGCCTGACATACCCGCACCAATAATGGCAACATCAATGCGTTGCTTGTTGATATCATTATCAGATAACGCCCATGATGCGATTGGGATATTAAGATATTGCAAGTCTTGTGCAATTTGTGCTTCTAAAGCGGCTAAACCTGTGATCCTATCCATGAAATTATTCCTTATTCTCCGTAATTTCAAACGGTTCACCGAGGGAAAGCATCAAGCGATTTGCCCATGAGAAAAACGCAGTAGACTGAATTAAATCAAGTAATTCGAGTTCAGATAGCCCCAATTGGCGTAGTGTTGCGATTTGATGTGCAGTAGCCTGAATTGGTGTTGCTGATAAAGACGCCACGAGGTCAGTTATTGCTAACAATCTATCATCAAAACCTTCGGCAAGAACTTCACCCGTCGGTGTAGCTAAGAGCTTATCAACATCACCTCGACGCTCTTTGGCATACTGACTGGCTTTGCGTGCATGAACGGATGCACAATAAATGCAACCATTCACTTTGCTGACAACCGCCGCTGCGAATTCACGCTCCCAACGCGGTAGGCCGCCTGCGGTGTAAAAGACACCACGGTCGATTAAGGTTCGAATTTCTAAAATTTTGCTTTGGTGAGCGAGCAAAAGAAAGTATTCGGAGTTTAATTGGCCAAATTTTTTCATCACTAGAGCTTCTTCATCGCTTAGCGTTTCAACTTCTCTAGCGGCTATCCAAGCTTCCCAGCCTAAACTATCTTGCGTAAAGGCAGTAGGGGATGGATTGCCTTGGCGAGTTACAGGCTGATGATTCCATTTGCCTGCGACTATTTTAGCCGCATCGAGTGATTTACTCTCTGGTGCGGTTAAGAGATTGATTCCTTCGACTAAACGAGCTTGATAGGTGACAAAAGTAATTAATTGAGCAAGCAAAATGATGTCGCTATTTTCCCAGCCATTTTCGATTAAGTTTTCGATGAGTGAGAAATGAGTATCTTTTGGGGCCAACGTTAATATTTGCAGATATTCCGTAGCAGTTTGCAAAGCAGGTGAAAGATTTTCAGTTTTTAGTGATGACGACTGTTGCGAATAAAAATCTGCTAATGCTTGGCTACCCGTCAATTTTGCAACTTGATATGCAAGGTTATAACGAACATCAACAGGAAATCGTGTTGATGGTACAGAGAAAATTTCACTGAATGCAGCTTGAGTATTTAAGGTTGCGTCTGAACGGTCTTGACGGATTAATGCTAAATCGGAATCTGGTGGCAAGTGTGTCAGGGTGTTAATTAAATCATTATTGGAAACAGTCATAGAGTAACTCACTTTTTTTAAACGTTTTTTATCTCCTTCATTACATATCAATCACATCATTTATCGAACGATCTATTTGTTATATCCATATAACCTAAAAGAATTAAAGCTACTTCTTATATTACTAATAAGCTAAGTTATAACTATCTGATCTAAGAACAACCAAATTAATATGATTATACTGGCTGAAATATTTTCACAGGGTTGTTACATATGTTAAAACAAAAAATAATAAATCTATCTTTAATCGCGGCAGCAGTTATTACGCTTTCAGCGTGCGGTGATAACAATGAAAAAGATAATCCAAATAAAAAACAAATCACGATAGGTTTTGGGGTAGGAAATTATATCGACCAAGTCGATAAAGGTATTGTTCCTATTTTAGAGAAAAAAGGCTATAAGGTAACATTGCGCCAATTTTCACAAAATAGGCAAATTAACCCTGCATTTGAAGAAGGTTCTATTGACGCATCGGTGAATCAAAGCCGTGCATATATGGATGCTTATAACAAAAAGAATAATATTAATATGGTCGCATTGACTGATTCACCAAGTGCGCCGCAAAGTTTACGTTCAAATAAACACAAATCAGTTGATGACGTAAAAGATGGCATGATTGTAGCTTTATCTAACGACCCTGTTAATGCAGAACGAGGAGCGCGAATTCTGGAACAACTAGGCTGGATTAAAATTAAACCAAATGTCAGTACATTAAGTTTTAGTGTTAATGATATTTCATCAGGAAAATATCATTTAGATGTGCGCGAAACGGATGCTGCTCAAGGATTACGGTTACTTGATGACGTTGATTTTGTAGTGGTAAATGGTAATTATGTTGCAAGTGCAGGCCAGCGTATTGCAGATGGGTTAGTTGTTGAAAACTCGCCGTTAGAACACCGTGTTATTGTTACTGTTATGCAAAAAGACCTTGATTCTCTATGGGCTAAAGACTTAAAAGACGCCTTTGAGTCCAAAGAATATGCAGATTATATCCGTTCCCAGCGCATTTATGATGGTTTCATTGAGCCAGAAAGCTGGAATAAATACCCTAAATAAAATCCTAGTCTAATTTTTTATATTTTTGTTCTTATCTAGCCACTTATTATTAAATTAATAAGTGGCTTTCTTATAAATTAATATGAAATTTATTCTTATTAAATTTCTAGACAACATAGTGTTTTTACTGCTATTAAATAGTTAAGTAACACAATAAAAAATATAACTTCATAAAAAAACAGAACAAAACAAAACAGAACAAAATCAACCTGACAGGGGAAAATATGAACCACGAACTGATTGATGCATTTAATATTATAAAGAATAAAAAATGGGTTGATTTAACACACAGCTTTGATGGTAATTCGCCACATTTTTTTATGTTTGATGCTGCGGAGTTTAAAACCTTATTTGGCTACCCAGAAGGTTTCTTTGCTCAACAATTTACCTTTCCAGGGCAGTATGGTACGCACATTGATGCACCATGCCATTTTGTTGAAGGCAAACGCTTTTTGCATGAGTTAGAACTAAAAGAACTTGTTTTACCTTTAATCGTCATTGACCAGTCTGAAAGAGCTAAACAAGATCCAAACTTCGCATTCTCTCTTAATGATGTACTGGCTTTTGAAGAGCAACACGGCAAAATCGAAGCTGACAGTTTTGTTGCACTTAGAACAGATTGGAGCAAACGTTGGCCATCACAAGAACTGATGGATAATAAAGATGTTGAAGGTAATAACCAAATTCCAGGCTGGGGAATGGATGCGTTAAAATTCTTATTTGAAGACCGGGGGATTAAAGCGATTGGGCATGAAACGTTTGATACCGATGCCGCGAAAGATTTTCGTAAAAATAATGCATTACTGGGTGAATATTACGTTTTAGAACAAGATACCTACCAAGTGGAATTATTGGCAAACTTGGATAAAGTACCGACTCGTGGAGCGGTTATTTTTAATATTGTGGCGAAGCCCAATAATGCGAGTGGGTTCCCTGTGCGCTCATTTGCCATTCTGCCCTAAATAATAAAATTTTATTGCCAGTCATCTGCAGAGAATGCCTGGCAATAAGCTGCAATTATTCCTACAAGACTAATACTACCCAGATTGCGGCTAAGAGCATGCACAGCGCGGCAACAATACCCCCTGACTTTGCAAACTCACCAAAAGATATTTTCACGCCATATGCAGCGGCTTGTTCAACAACAATAATACCTGCAAGGCTACCAAAAACTAATAAATTGCTTGAAAAGCCAGAGCCAAGTACTAATGCAGCTCCAAGGGAATCTGCATTTCCATCAGGCGTTAAAAATGGTACGAGTAGCATGACGGAGGGATTATTCCCTACAATTGTGCTGAGCACACCAGTGACTAAAAACAATGCCAGTGGATTATTTAAATCGACGCCATGAGCGCGTAAATCATTGAGGAGCTGCTGAGGAATTCCTGTTGACGCAAAGGCTGCATTAACGACAAACAATCCCATAATTAAGAGTAATAAATTCCCATCGACTAATTTCAGCATATCGCTTGATGCAATTGAACGGTTCAATAATAAGAACCCTGCGGCAGTAAGGGCAATTAATTCTCTAGGAATATCGCTAACAATAAATGCGACAATAACGGCGAAGGTAATAATCCCCGCTTTAGTGGTCTCCCATACATTTAATGTTTCTTGCGTTGTTGGCGCTTTAGTTTGCATTTCATCCTTAGAGATGTACCAACGGTTGCGGTACAACCAAGCTAGGACTAGCCATGTAATCGGTAACGAAATTAAGGCAGGAATTGCTGAGGCTTCTAGTAACCCCACAAAGGAAATGTCGAGCCCTTGAGCAGCAATCATATTCTGTGGACTACCAATCAATGAGCCAGCTGCCCCGTTATTTGCGGCGAAACAAAAGCCTAATAAAAATGGAATCGGGTTTAAACCTCGGGATAAGCTAATAGAAACTAATAATGGCGTCATGGCAACCACCACAACATCATTGGTTAGTAGAGCAGAGAGGAACCCGCCAACACCAATTAACACGGCTAAAAGTGCGGGAGGCGAAACTTTTAACAGAGCAACACGGTTTGCTGTCCAGCTATAAAAACCAGATACAACAAATGATGCAGATACCACCATTAAACCGAATAACATGCCAATTGTCCGATAATCAATGGCATTCCAAGCATGCGGTGGGGTAATGCTACCGATAGCCATCATGGCCAAGGCACCAATAACAGCAGCACCTGTTCGGTCCACTTTAAAGCCAGGTAACTTACCAAAACCCATGGCAATGTAAACCAAAAGAAAAACAATAATGGTTAAAGTCATTGTATTCACATTTTAATCAATAAATTTATGGATAATTTATCGGTGAATATCTTTTGAATCAAGGTTAAATACTCTTTTAATAATAATAAGTTGCAGTAAATCCTATTTACGGTTATCGCAAAAAAGATAGAAAGTGAAAAATAAGATAGCGGCTAAGCCTACACATTCAACTCAATACCCATTTCATTTACACTTATTTTGAAATCAGTAGCAGGTGAAAATTAATTACAAAATAACAGCCAATGGCCATAAAAAGGTCAATTGCATTTCTACGAGAACAGAAAATCATAAATATGAAAATAATTCGTGATCAAGGTCTCTATTTTGAAAATTAGGTCAAGTATTTAAGTGTGATTTTAGTCACTATTTTTGCTGGTTTTGTATAAAAAAAAGTCTTTGTAGTAAAGTTACAAAGTGTATTCGTGAACTTGATCAATATTTGGGTGGGGGTATATAGGGGGTTTTGGTGACTTGTGTCACATAAAACCCACGTGGTACGCATCTGATAAAGGCCATGTTAGAGTGAAAGTGTCGAAAAATTCACTAACGTTATTTGGCGATAACGTTACAACCTTATCGTTCTCGTACCACGGGGTTCTATCATGGTAACATCAAATATCAAATTAAAGGTACAGAATTTTGGGCGTTTCCTCAGTAATATGGTCATGCCTAATATCGGTGCTTTCATTGCGTGGGGCTTAATTACCGCGCTCTTTATTCCTACGGGCTGGTGGCCAAATGAAACGTTGGCACAGCTTGTCGGCCCAATGATCTCTTACTTACTGCCATTACTTATTGGCTATACGGGCGGACGGCTTGTTGGCGGTGAGCGTGGAGGAATTGTTGGGGCAATCACAACTATGGGGGTGATTGTTGGTGCTGACATGCCAATGTTTATGGGCGCAATGATAGCAGGGCCATTAGGTGGCTATGCGATTAAACGTTTTGACCGTTGGATCGATGGTAAAGTTAAAACAGGCTTTGAAATGCTCGTGAATAACTTTTCATCTGGCATTATTGGTATGCTTTTGGCGATACTCGCTTACCTTGCTATTGGCCCACTCGTTGCTGGTTTATCAAAAGTGTTGGCGGCTGGCGTTAATGTGATGGTGGAAAATAATCTACTGCCCCTTACATCCATTTTTGTTGAGCCTGCAAAAATACTCTTTCTGAATAATGCCATTAACCACGGTATTTTCTCCCCGTTAGGTATTCAGCAAGCCACTGAAACAGGTGCATCTATTTTCTTCTTAATTGAAGCGAATCCAGGCCCTGGTTTAGGCGTGTTGTTGGCATATATGTTTTTTGGAAAAGGGAATGCTAAACAGTCAGCATCTGGTGCGGCAATCATTCACTTTTTTGGTGGGATCCACGAAATTTATTTTCCTTATGTCTTAATGAATCCGCGTTTAATTCTTGCCGTTATTCTGGGTGGCATGACTGGTGTGTTTGTGATGAACCTATTTCATGCAGGCTTAGTCTCACCTGCATCCCCTGGCTCTATTTTTGCCGTTTTATTGATGACACCAAAATCATCTTTAATAGGCGTTATTTTATCAGTCACGAGTGCTACCTTGGTTTCTTTCTTAGTCTCTGCCATTTTATTGAAAAGAACCCGCGTGGGTGATGATGATGAATTAGATAATGCGACGAAAAAAATGCGTGATATGAAAACGCAATCTAAATCATTAAACAAAGAAGTAGCGAATAACAATTCAACGGTTAACCTTGCAAATGTGCGCAATATTATTGTTGCTTGTGACGCTGGCATGGGCTCAAGCGCGATGGGTGCAGGTGTATTAGCGAAAAAAGTTCGTGATGCAGGACTATTTGATATTAATGTCACCAATATGGCTATTAATGACCTGCCTGCGGATGTCGATATTGTTATCACTCATAAAGACCTCACTGAAAGAGCTAAAACATTTGCACCTAATGCAATACACATTTCTTTAGCAAATTTCTTAGATGGTCAAACGTATAATGATCTCGTCACTAATTTAATTGCGAAAAAGCATCCTACTGCTGCAAATGATGGGCGCTTAATTAAGCAGACTATTGTAGCTGCAAATGATGAATCTTTTGATGTTGAAGATAAAGATGAAGCACTGTTTACACTCAGTGCTAAGCATATCCATTTAAATTTATCGGCGAAAAATAAAATACAAGCAATCCAATTTGCAGGGCAAAAATTGGTTGAGGGTGGATATGTTGAGCCTGACTATATTGATGCGATGTTGGTGAGAGAAAAATTAACATCAACCTACCTTGGTGAGTCCATTGCTGTTCCACATGGAACCATTGAAGCAAAAGACCGTGTTTTAAAAACTGGCATTGTTATTTGCCAATATCCAGATGGTGTGCAATTTGGGGATGAACCCGATGAAATTGCCCGCCTCGTTATTGGTATAGCAGCACAAAATAATGAGCATATTGAAGTGATTACACGAATTACCTCAGCACTGGATGAGGATGGCGTTATCGAAAAATTGTGTAATACCCAAAGCATTCAAGAAGTGCTCGAAATTTTAGCATCACAAAGTGCAGCGTGAGGAGAATAACAATGAAAGTCATTCATTTTGGTGCAGGTAATATCGGTCGTGGTTTTATTGGTAAAGTACTCGCAGATGCGAATTCACAGCTCACATTTACCGATGTTAACCAACCTTTAATCGATCAATTAGAGCATCAACAGTCGTATCAGGTACATGTTGTTGGTCAAGAAAGTCGTATTGAAAAAGTACAGCATGTGCACGCAATTAATTCTAATGACCCAAAGACAATCGAATATATCGCTACTGCGGATATGGTAACAACTGCAGTCGGCCCGCAAATCCTAGAAAAGATAGCCGGGACTTTAGCGCAAGGTATTACTTTAAGAAATAAATTAAATAACCAAAAACCGCTCAATATTATTGCGTGTGAAAATATGGTAAGAGGAACAAGCCAATTAAAACAGCATGTTCTCGCGCAATTGCCTGTCGAAATACATGAGTGGGTTGAACAACATGTTGGTTTTGTTGATTCAGCGGTTGACCGTATTGTTCCTCCAATGGATGCAGCAAATGATGATCCCCTGTCGGTAACAGTAGAATCATTCAGTGAATGGATTGTCGACAAAACACAATTTGTTGGCAATATTCCGAGTATTGATGGGATGGAGTTAACGGATAATTTAATGGCATTTGTAGAGCGAAAACTATTCACGTTAAATACAGGCCATGCGATTGCTGCATATCTAGGTCAAATATACGGTCACCAGACAATTAGTGATGCCATTAATGATCCTAAAGTTTACGCTATTGTAAAAGCTGCGATGGAAGAAAGTGGGCGGGTTTTAATTCAACGGTATGGATTTAATGCAGATAAGCATCAGCAATATATTGAGAAGATATTAAGCCGTTTTGCTAATCCTTATTTAAAAGATGATGTCAGCCGAGTAGGGCGTCAGCCTATCCGTAAGCTCAGCCCTGAAGATAGATTAATAAAACCTTTATTAGGGACGTTTGAGTACCAATTACCTAATAATAATCTGATAGTTGGTATTGCAGCTGCACTTCATTTTAGATGTCCTAGCGACCCCCAATCTATTGAAATGGCTGCTTTGATTGAAAGCAAAGGTCTTTATCAAACTATAGCCGAATTGAGTGAGTTAGAACAATATCCTATCATCATTGATAAAATTTGTGTGCAGTATGAACTGATGAAGTAGAGTAACGAGTAATATTACAGATAATGAGTTAATTAGTGAGGTTCAATCACTTTATGGTTATTAGCGGATAAATATTAAGCAGGTGGCCATAAAGTGACAAAAGATATTATTATGGAAAATAGACAAGACATTGAAAATCAAATCCTTGAACGATTAAATCAACGGCCAGAAGTGCATTTATTTGTTCAAGAAGTTATTTTGCTAATTTCGCAAGCAATTGATAAGTTGATGTTAAAAGTCTTTAGAAAGGATGACTATGCCGTAAAATACGCAGTTGAGCCTCTTTTGACAGGAGATGGTCCATTAGGTGATTTATCTGTCCGTTTGAAACTGTTATTTGCCTTGGGGGCTATAACGCGTGAAACCTATGAAGATATTGAATTATTTCTAGCATTAAATGATTCTTTATCTTACCAAGAATTAAAATTAGATTATATCGATGATGAAATAATCGGCAGTATTAAAATGTTGCACTGTATGGGGCCATTACCTGAAATGATGCGTTTTGATCAGCCCGAAGATATGGTTGACAAACAGCTAATTGATTTGCAAAAACAGCGCTACCAGCAAATGGTTAAGTCATCTTTAGTGCTATCTGTTGCGGATTTAATTGCACAAATATTAGAAACTGATGTTTTTTAATGAGCTTTTGTATTTTATTTTTTCTCTGAAAATCTTACCCACCTATTTACTTCATTATATAAATATGTTTGAAATACAAATAGGTATAATTGAACCTAATATGGCTTAAACATGAATATTATTATTGCACATAACATTACTCAAGAGGATAAGGCTGAACTACTGGCGGGGCTCCGTAGTTTTAATATCCAGTATCTAGATGCTTCTCGTTTTGGTCAGTTAGGCATTTATTTTAAAGATGGTGCCGGTGTAATGCAGGGTGGGTTAATTGCGGAAGTAAAAGCGAATTGGTTGTGTATTGATTATTTGTGGGTAAGCGAAACGGTGAGAGAAGCTGGGCTAGGACGTAAATTAATGGAAGTTGCTGAGCAAGAAGCAATAAAATTAGGCTGCATCCATGCTTTGGTTGATACCTTTAGTTTTCAAGCTTTACCATTTTACCAAAAATTAGGTTATATCCAGCAAATGTTCCTGCCAGATTTTCCACAAACAGGTATGCAACGCCACTACCTAACTAAGTTAAATTTAAAGGAAAATAAATAGTGCTATTGATTGTACGGCTCAGAAAAACAATCAGTACTATACGTTTTTGCATTTTCATTTGTGGTTGCGGATGGATTAACGGGTAAATTTAATTGATTTATCCAGCATGATAGACTTTGTTTTGCATTTAATCTTATCCCTGCATTGTTATCATGGGCTGAGCGAATGTTTATTGTTGAGTATTCCATCAGTTTATTATCCACAAAGATAAATATTCGGTCAGCTTTCTGGTCTGGTTGATTGGCTAATAACTGGTCGGCATAAAACAATAAATCATACTGGCCTCGAGTGGCTGAACTCTTAGGCATCCCTTCAATGTGAATGACTTCAGCTTTACTCATTCCAGAAATAACGACTAAAGGTGGCTCTTCTTTTGTACAAGCTAAAAGCAAAAGAGGCAAAAAAAGAAGAATGACAATTTTTTTCATTGAGTATTATCCAGTAAATACGCGAAATAGAATTGATAATAGAAGGTTCTATTCATGATCAAAATGGTTAGATGAAAAATGGGATTTTTCTACTCGCAGCGATTCAATAAGTCACTTTTTGCGTTATATTTCTTCACATTGACTTTCAATATTCATACGGCGGGTTGCGATATAAACGATTAAGTGGCGTAGGTATAGTCGATTAGGTATATTGATTTAAACTTTTAATTGGTAATTTAAATGAATGAATCAAGCAGTTTGATAATTGCAGAAACGATAATTAATGTAAACAGCATCATGTTTTCAGATAATGCATTCTTTCTGCCTATCTATATCTTCAGAGCAGTAAATATCATTTATCAGGTGCATTTATTGATATGATTTCCGCTAACATTGTATATTTGAGGGGGAACTCAACATTAGGCTAAATGGTGATTGTGAAAGCGATAAGAGTTACATAGATAGCAGATAAAACCAAGACGACACCAATGATTGCTCTAGCGAAAAGGCAGAAAATACTACTTGGTGGTGATTTTGGAAATAGTGCTGAAAAGCTCCAATAAGCAAGCCACAGGAGTAAAAAGGCAGCAAATAAAAGATAAATAACGGTGAATGTCACTACATATATCCCAATCTTTAAGTTAGGTAGATAATTGCTATGATGCAACGTACGCTATGATCATTCCAAGCATGCACATGATGACTATAAGGCATATACCAGCGATAACTCGAATAAAAGACCAGAAAGTATTGGTTCGGCCTATATTCCAAAAGCAAAGAAATACTACAATCCCTAATATTATTTCATAAGTAATCAGTTCAGCCATGACGATGCACACATCCGTATGATTAAGTGATTGACAATATACATAAGTCAAATATCAATAGCTATCAATTAAAGGCTAATCTTCTATCCACCACATGTTCACGCCAGTTTGGCTTTGTATAGTTTGGCATAATATGAATAGTGACTATGATTTGCTTGGTGAGATTTTTGTTTAGGGAGGGAGCGGTCTGCTTTTAGCTTAATGGTGTCCCCTGCAGGAATCGAACCTGCAACTAGCCCTTAGGAGGGGCTCGTTATATCCATTTAACTAAGGGGACTTTGAGCTTATTACTAAGCAGGGTTTGCATTTTACTGTCCACTTCCAATGGAATCAAGTTGTTACGGTGAATTAATTCAATTTATTGTGAAGATCGTTTTTTTGTTTGTTTTTTCGTACTAGTTTTGTCTAATAACTATTTCAGTTGCTGGTTTTATTTTACTGTGTATATAATCGAAATCCCTACAAATGTTAACATAAATTCAACATTTCCATAAAAAGGTGTTAAGTGTAAGGCAGGCTTATTATCGGTCAATATTGGATTTTGGAGTGAAAAAATGCCAGAAATCAGTACGCTATTTGCTTTTGGTCTAATTGCTCTAGGTATGGTATTAACGCCAGGGCCGAATATGATTTATTTAATTTCACGGTCAATCTGCCAAGGGCGACAAGCTGGGTTTATTTCTCTTGCGGGGGTCGCACTCGGATTTGTTTTTTATATGTTATGTGCTGCCTTTGGCATCACCGCTTTTATCTTTGCTATCCCTTATGCATATGATGTGTTGCGAATTGCAGGGGCGATGTACTTACTCTATTTAGCGTGGCAGGCAGTTAAGCCAAATGGGCGTTCGGCTTTCCAACTCCAAACATTGGATATCGATAGCCCTAGAAAACTTTTTATGATGGGTTTTTTAACGAATATTGCTAATCCTAAAATCGCGATTATGTATTTATCTTTACTGCCGCAATTTATTACACCAGATCACGGCAGTGTGTTAGTACAATCAATGATATTAGGAATAACCCAAATATTGATTAGCTTAACAGTCAATGGGCTTATCGTGATTACAGCGGGAGCTATTTCATTACTACTGGTACGCCGTCCGACGTGGCAGCTAATTCAACGGTGGCTAATGGGGACAGTTTTGGCGGGGTTAGCTGTCAAGATACTGGTTGAATCTAAAAAGTGATTATGAGAAAGAATAAGCTTCTGTGGCTTATTCTTTCATTTTATGTCTTTTCTGTTTAATTGTTGTGTTAGTTTTTCCTTTCTATTTTTCGTCATATGAAAATAATATTTAAATGGTTTTGTGCTAATTGCTCATAATTCTTATAATAATGGCATGATTAACTAGGGTATAATTAAAAGCTCATCTGTATAATCACTCAAAACGGTTAACAAAAATATTTTTTTCGCCTTATTATTATCAAATTCGTGAATATTGTGGAAAGTGCCATAGCAGGACGGTGCAGGGAATGGAGAGGGTGTTATGAAGTTTCGCATGACTAGCGTTTTTCTAGCGGGTGTATTAATTGCAGGTTGTGCAAGTAATATTGACCCAGATACGCAAGAACGTTCAGACCCATTAGAGGGTTTTAACCGAGCAATGTTTAATTTCAACTACAATGTTTTAGACCCTTATGTCTTAAGACCTGTTGCTGTTGCTTGGAATGATTATGTTCCTATGCCTGCGCGTAATGGCTTATCGAACTTCTTTGTTAACCTTGAAGAGCCCGCAAGTATGCTGAATAGTTTCTTGCGTGGGGAAGTGACTCAAGGTTTTAAACACTTTAACCGCTTCTTCCTCAATACAGTCTTTGGCATGGGGGGCTTGATTGATGTGGCAACAATGGCTAACCCACAGCTAGCGAAAGATGATCCTAAACGTTTCGGTAATACGCTTGGTTATTATGATGTCGGCTATGGCCCGTATGTCGTTTTACCCGGATATGGGAGTGCGACACCACGCGAGGAAGGTGGGGATTTAGCGGATGGTTTATACCCAATGCTGAGTTACCTGACATTCTGGATGTCCGCCGGTAAATGGGCGCTTGAAGGGATAGAAACAAGGGCACGATTGCTGGATTCCGATGGATTACTTAAAAACTCGTCAGACCCGTACCTGATGATGCGTGAAGCTTACTTCCAACGGAATGATTTCTTATCAAATGGCGGCGTATTGAAAGCAACTGAAAACCCAAATGCGGCTGCGATTGAAGGGGATCTTGACTCGATTGATTAATTTAGTGAATTGACTCAGGAAGGTTTATCACTCTCTTGTTTGTATTAAAACGTGAGAGTGATAAATTAACAGCTAGTCATTATCTCGCTTTCCTCGTTGGGTAACGGTGTCAATCAAGGCTATCACCCCTAACACTCCAATAAATCCGACTGTAAATAATGTCCCCATAAAACCCCCTACGTTTTTGTCATTGTGGCCTCTTTTGTACTTTTACTGCGAATGTATCGCACTAATAATACAGTTTGATGAATGGATACGTATTTTTTGTGTATCTGTATTCTAAAATACGTGTATAGATTGTGCTTGCAAATAAGAACATTCAGAGAAAGAAAGGTAATCTAATGAAATATAAAAGGAATTATCTTAAAAGAAGCTTATAAGGCTAATTTTCAACGTGAAAACAGCTATTAGAATGTAAATTATTCAGTTAACAATTAATTTACATATGTGAATGGTAATGTGTCAAGATAAATTTATGATAGGGCTGTTTTTTGATTAGTAGAGCTATCAGGGAGTTGCCTCCCCGATAGCTAAGTATTCGGTTTATTAGAATGCGTAGTTAAAGTTCACGCCATATAACCAAGCAGAGCCTTCAGATTTGAAGTGAGTCATTGTTCTAGGATCTTGTTCTACCAATCTCTCATTTATGTTCACTTTTTTACCATGCATGTAAGCAATACCAACGTCAACAGATGCATTTTCATTAAATGCATAAGTTGTACCCGCACTTAACCAATAGCGGTCTTGGTCGGGAATTGAGATTGAACGATATTTAGCAGGCACAGGGCTCTCATCATATGCAATACCTGTACGGAAAGTCCAGTTATCATCATAGAAATAGGTTGTACCAATCGCTAGGCGCCATGCATCATCAAAGTTTTCTGCTTTATGAAAGAGCTCTTTCCCGTCACTTTTACGATAAGCAGTAAGGTCTTTAAATTCACTCCAACCTGTGTAAGCAACGCTATAATGCAATGCCCATTTTGGTGCAACTTTATGATAACCTGAAAATTCCCAGATATCAGGAAGATTAAGGTCTAATTTACCTTTTTCAGTTGCTCCGCCAGTACCACCTGCCATTAGAGGGAGGTCATTAGAGAATTTCCCTTCTTCGAATTTAACTTTAACTTTTGAACGATAAGTTAAACTTAAGCGGTTGTCTTGGTTGAATTCATATAAGACTCCTGCATTCCAGCCATATCCCCAATCATCACCTTTTAGTTTTGCTACAGTTGAGCGATTACTGATACCAGGAATATTTGACAATGGAGGGTTTTGAGATAAAACCCCCGCATGACGAGTGATTTCTGCATCTGCGTAGACTGCATTGGCACCAAGTCCAAAGCTAAAGTTGTCATTTAAACGGTATGCACCACTTAAATTCAAATTAACTGTTTTTAAGTCTGTTTTACCACCAACAGATCCTGCTGCGTAATCTTTTGGAAAATCCGTTGCTAAACCGAAGTTAGTCGTCATAGACGTACCAACGGCCCATTTATCGTTGATTGGGAAAATAAAATGCGCATTAGGAACGAGCGCATTAGGCGCAATATTGTTTGAAGTAAACATATCACTATCACGCCCTTTAATATCAACCGTCGGGTCAATATACACCGCGCCTACAGACAGAGATGGTCGGTCAAATAGCATCATCGCAGCAGGGTTACGGCTCCCTTCACTTGCGTTGTCGCCCATCGCACCGGCACCCGAAAATGCGCGTCCCAGTGCGGATGTAGAATATTCATTTAGTAAGAAACCCGCCGCGCCGGCGTTAGAAGATACAATTGCCACTGCTATTGCTAAAGCTGATTTCGAAAACAGGTTTTTCTGGCTCATGACCAAAACCCTCTTATGTTTTATTTTAAATAAAGCGACTTCTATCGCAAGAAGCGCAGAATTGTAGGGTCCATTGCCGTCATGACAAATCAGACCAGTTACTAGAGTATAGGTCTGACCACCTGATATGTTGCAAGCTTGTTTTGTATTTATTGTGACTTCGTTTTCAAAAATGGGATGTATTTAACAAAATGGCAACATGAAGTGACTATTTTGGAGCAATAAATAATCAAATACGGGGTAAGATCAAACTTATGTTTAATTATTAGCAATAAGTTTTGATACATACTGGTTTTTACCACTTTTTCAGCGTTATGATAGCCACTTAACAGTTTGTTTATTTGGAGAGTAAAATGACTGATGCGATTAACCGTTGTAGTGCGGATGAAACAGCAGCTTGCTGTTGTGTGGATGTAGGCACGGTGCTGGACAATAAAGACTGTACTGCGTCGTATCAGCATGTTTTTGCCACCCAAGGTGAAGCGGAATCCATGTTGAAGATGCTCACAGAAAAAGCGAAGTCTGTTGAGTCAGATCCTTGTGTGATTAACCATACTTTTAAACAAGTTGATGGTGGTGTTGAACTGAGCGCAGAATTTAGTTTTAGCTGTGAAGCAGAAAGTCTGATTTTTCAGTTAGGCCTTCGTTAATCAAACGTTTGAATTCATTAAGTGAACCCTTTTATTGTGATAGCCCCTTTTATTGGGCTACTAAGTAATAGAAGGGTTTTTTATATTCGTTAGAACCTTCCCTTTCTTTTTAGCACTATTTTTATGCCAACTTGCGTGCGCGCTCCCATTTTTTAGTCAATGCAATTGATAATTGTGAAAGTTATGTTAACAATCATTACAGGTCAGACCTCTTCCGGCCCATCATGAAAAAATTAACAATAATTTTTTATTTATGCTTTTGCAGGAGCGACCATGAATCAATATTCCCACCATGGTGATAGTACATATTCAACAAAAGAACGCATTGCCATTGTCAGTGGTTTACGTTTACCGTTTGCAAAGCAATCAACTGCGTATCAAGGCATAGCAGCTGTGGATTTAGGCAAAGCGGTTGTCGCTGAATTATTAGTTCGTAGCGATTTAGATAATCAGTTGATTGAGCAACTTGTTTTTGGCCAAGTGGTTCAAATGCCTGAAGCGCCCAATATTGCCCGAGAAATTGTGCTTGGTACTGGGATGAGTGTTTCAACAGATGCTTACAGTGTGTCAAGGGCGTGTGCGACAAGTTTTCAAGCCATTGTGAATGTGGCTCAAAGTATGATGGTTGGGGATATTTCTGTTGGGGTTGCGGGCGGGGCAGACTCTTCTTCGGTTTTACCGATTGGCGTTTCAAAAAAATTAGCGGCAACGTTACTTGCACTGAGTAAGGCAAAGTCGGTTGGGCAAAAATTATCGCTTATTACAAAACTACGGTTAAAAGACTTAATGCCAGTTGCGCCTGGCGTTGCTGAATACTCGACAGGGCTTCGCATGGGGGATACTGCGGAGCAAATGGCAAAAAGCTACCATATTACGAGAGAACAACAAGATGAGTTAGCTCATCGCTCGCACGTCCTTGCTGCGAAAGCGTGGGAAGGTGGCTTATTAAACAATGAAGTGATGACGGCGTATATGCCACCTTTTAAGCAATCCTTTTTGCAAGATAACAATGTACGGGGTAATTCCGTTTTATCTTCTTATGCTAAATTAAAACCTGCATTTGACCGCAAGCATGGCAGTGTAACTGCGGCGAATAGTACGCCTTTAACAGACGGTGCAGCTGCTGTGTTGATGATGACAGAATCAAGGGCAAAAGCATTAGGTTATACCCCACTAGGTTACATTCGTAGCTATGCTTTTAGCGCAATTGATGTATGGGAAGACATGTTATTGGGACCATCTTATGCAACGCCTATCGCATTAAAACGTGCAGGGTTATCTTTACAGGATCTCACACTAATTGATATGCATGAAGCCTTCGCAGCTCAAACATTGGCTAACGTTAAAATGTTTGGCAGTCGCCAATTTGCACAAGACAAATTAGGTTTAAAAAATGCCATTGGAGAGATAGACATGGACAAATTTAATGTCCTCGGCGGTTCTATCGCTTATGGACACCCGTTTGCAGCTACTGGTGCAAGGATGGTGACACAAACATTGAATGAACTGCGCCGTCGTGGTGGTGGCTTTGGTTTAACAACTGCTTGTGCTGCGGGTGGTTTAGGTGCAGCTATAATTTTAGAGGTGGAATAATGACACAAAATTCTACTACGGAATTGGTGATGGATAAGGCACCGCAAGCTTTCTCATTAGAAATTTATGATGAAAATGTAGGGGTGATTTTCATTGATGTTCCAAATGAAAAGGTCAATACACTGAAAGCTGAATTTGCTGAACAATTTCTTGCCATCTTACAAAAAGCGCAATCCACTTCGGGGTTAAAGGGGTTAGTGATTGCCTCGGGTAAAAAAGATAATTTTATTGCAGGTGCCGATATCACCATGATTGCGCATTGCGAATCAAAAGCGCAAGCCAGTGAATTATCAAAAGCAGGGCATATATTATTTGATAAAATCGATAATTACCCATTACCGATTATTGCTGCTATTCATGGGGCATGTTTGGGTGGCGGTTTAGAGTTGACATTAGCTTGTCATGCAAGGGTTTGCTCAAATGATGATAAAACACGCTTAGGCTTACCTGAGGTTCAGTTAGGCTTATTACCTGGCTCTGGTGGTACGCAACGCTTGCCTCGCTTAATCGGTATTCCCCATGCACTGGACTTGATGTTAACGGGGCGTCAGTTAAAAGCTAAACAAGCGCTTAAATTGGGTCTTGTTGATGATGTTGTCCCTGAGTCAATTTTATTAGATGTTGCCGTTAAAATGGTTAAAAAAGGTGGTATTCAGAGGCCAGCTATTCATTGGCAGCAACGCTTATTGAGCAGTAAATTACTTCGCAACCAAGTATTTAATGGTGCAAAACAAAAAGTATTGAGTAAAACCAAAGGCCATTACCCTGCGCCAGAAAAAATTATTTATGCAGTAAAAACGGGGATGAACCAAGGGTTATCTGCAGGGTTTGCAGAAGAGGCCAAAGCATTTGGTGAGTTAGCGATGTCCCCAGAGTCAGCTGCATTACGCAATTTATTCTTTGCTGTTACTGCATTGAAGAATGAAACTGGTGCACAGGCTAAGCCACTGAATGTTAACCAAGTCGGAGTATTAGGCGGAGGGTTAATGGGCGGGGGGATTGCCTATGTGAGCGCAACGCAAGGAAAAGCGTCTGTTCGAATTAAGGATATATCAGAAAAAGGCATTGCTCAGGCCTTGAAATATAGCTGGGACTTATTAACCCAACGCGTCAGCAAACGGCGGTTATTGGCACGCGAACGTGCCGCAATAATGGCTAAAATATCAGGCACGTTGAATTACCAAGGGTTAGAAACTGCCGATCTTATCATTGAGGCTGTTTTTGAGGATTTAGCCCTGAAAAGAAAAATGGTTTCTGACGTTGAAAAAATGACGAGAAAGGATGTTATTTTTGCATCAAATACATCTTCGTTACCTATTCACCAAATAGCTGATAATGCCCAACATCCGGAACGTGTCATTGGTTTACATTATTTTAGTCCCGTCGATAAAATGCCATTGGTTGAAGTTATTCCACATAAACAAACGGATGAAACAACGATTGCTACAGTAGTCGCATTCGCTAAGCGGCAAGGTAAAACGGCTATTGTGGTAGGTGATGATGCAGGTTTCTATGTTAATCGAATTCTTGCCCCTTTTTTATGTGAAGCCGCGCAATGCCTGATTGAAGGTGAGTCAATTGATCATATTGACAGTGCATTAGTTGAATTCGGTTTCCCAGTCGGACCATTTAATTTACTCGATGAAGTTGGTATTGATGTCGGGACCAAAATTTTACCTATCTTAGTTGAACGGTTTGGCGAAAGGTTCAAAGCGCCAGATATCCTAGATAAAGTGGTTAAAGATGACCGTAAAGGTAAGAAAAACAGTAAAGGTTTTTATGAGTATGGTCATTCCTCTCCTAAGTTACTGTTTTGGAAAAAATCCAAAAAACGCCAAGTGGATAAAGCAATTTATTCCCTCATAGGTATCACGCCGGACAATAAGTTAAGTAAAACGGATATTGCTCAGCGTTGTGTGATGATGATGCTAAATGAAGCGGCTCGTTGCCTTGATGAGAAAATTATTCGCAGCGCAAGGGATGGTGATGTTGGCGCCGTCTTTGGTATTGGTTTCCCACCATTTTTTGGCGGTCCGTTCAGGTATATGGATAATTTTGGCATCACAAAAATGGTCGAGACACTAAAAGCGCTTGCAACACGCCATGGTGATAAATTTCAACCGTGTGATTTATTGTGTCAAATGGCAGAGAACAACCAAACGTTTTATTCAGCTGGCCAGCAAGAATAGTGATAGAGGGTTAGGTTAAAGGGAATTACATGATAAGCTAACGATACAATTGAATTTAAAAGAAAATTAAGCCTGAGCTGAATACGAGCCTATTCAGTTATCAGGCTTTTTTAATCGGTCAATTTAATTAACTGGAGTTATGTTTTGATAAAAGCACGTTAAAATATCAATAAAAAGTCATTTAAATCATTTTAATTGTCGACCATTTAATGCAGAATCATTTTTCACCCCAACTGATGGTTACTTTTACAACAATTATCTTAACAAAAAGAATAGCCACTTTACGTAAGTAGGCTACTCAGATGGTGGATTATGCAAGTTTATATTATGCGTCACGGTGATGCGGCGTTACATGCACCAAGCGATGCCGAAAGGCCATTAACACAAAAGGGAATAGATGAGTCAATATTAATGGCTGAGTGGTTGAAAAACCACAGTATTGAGATTGACACGGTATTAGTGAGCCCTTATCTAAGAGCCTTACAAACTGAAAAAACGGTAGGTGAACACCTTAGACTTCCATTGCAAAATGAAGTTTTAGCGCAATTAACGCCAGGTGGAAATGCGGCATTCGTTGCTGATCATATACGTGATTTAGCCGTGACAGGTGCAAAGGCAATCTTGGTGGTATCCCATTTGCCTCTAGTGGGCTACTTGGTGTCAGAACTTTGCCCGCAGAAAGAACCGCCGATGTTTACAACATCAACGATTGCATGCATTGAATTAGATTTGGCTCATCTAAAAAGTAATGTTGAATGGATGCTAAGTCCATCTCAGTTATTATTTGCTAAATAAATTATTCAGTAAACAGAGCACTTAACGGCGAGTGCTCTCTTCAGTTTCAATCAAAAGTAGTAAAGCTGCATTGCCACCCCATTCTTTAGGCGCTTGATGGAATGCAATAATATCAGGGTGTTGTGCGAGCCATAGTGGTGTTTGTTGCTTCAATATGTGTTTACCATGCCCATGCATGATGCATGCACAATAGACATTTTCACGTTTACAAGCGGCTATCAGCGCGCCAATTTCTTGCTTAGCTTCCATTTGAGTCAAACCATGTAAATCAAGGAACAGCTCAGGTGTATAGTCCCCTCGGCGTAATTTTTTTAGCTCATAAGGGTTAGAATCAGGTTTTAAATAGCGAGTTGGACCTTCATTGTCGAGCTGTGGCTGAAATTCATCCGAAAAGTAGAAAGATGCATCAACTTGTTCTTGTTTTATTTTTTTATCAGAAGGTTGCGTGACTTTCACTCGCACGGGAGCATGCAGGACTTGATCCTGATTAATTTTTTTTGCACCACGAATTGCTTCTTTAAATAGATGAATTTCATCATCTTTTAGTCCAAATTTATTTTTTGTCATTTTAGTAATATATGCACAGTCATTTTTGCTGGTCTCTAGTGTAACCTATTTTAAAGAGGGATGGAGACAAAAGCATTTTTTAGCGTGACATAACAAAATTGTCACCTTTTGAGTCACAGAGATTGACAAATGGGGGATAACTAGTCTAATTGTATATACATATCTATACCATTATTTTTCAAACTAATAAATCAACCTGCCACGACAATAGGAAAACTGATGTTATTTAAAACGCTACCACAAGATGTGATCTGGCGTCATGGTCGTATTGCGACAATGGATTCAGATCGGATTGAGCCTTATGGGCTCATTGAAAATCATGACCTTGTCGTTCGCGATAATCAAATTATTGCGATTTTACCGTCAGAGAAAATTGAACAAAATCAATGTCAGATTATTGATTTAAAAGGAAAACTAATTACTCCTGGTTTGATTGATTGCCATACCCACTTAGTCTTTGGTGGTGACCGTGCCTCTGAATGGGAACAGCGTATGAATGGTGTTTCATACGAAACGATTAGTGCGCAGGGTGGTGGAATTAATTCAACTGTTCGTGCCACAAGGCAAATGAGTGAAACAGAATTATTTGAAAAAGCACAGCCAAGGTTAGATGCACTGATCCGCGAAGGTGTGACAAGCATTGAAATGAAATCAGGTTATGGCCTTGATTATCAAAACGAAGAAAAACAATTGCGAGTCGCAAAAAAATTGCTTGCAGAATATCCTATTTCCATCTCTTCAACGCTGTTATCTGCTCATACGGTTCCGCCAGAATTTAAAGGTAAGCCAGACGAATATATTGACCTTATTTGCCAAAAAATCATGCCCGAATTATGGAATAAGGGGCTATTTGATGCTGTTGATGTGTTTTGTGAAAGTGTTGGCTTTTCTCTTAAACAAAGTGAAAAATTATTTGCTGCTGCCCAGCAATTAGGCATACCGGTGAAAGGGCATGTTGAGCAATTATCTAATCTCGGCGGTAGTGAGTTAGTTGCACGTTATCATGGTCTATCGGTTGACCATATCGAGTACCTAGATTTAGCTGGAATTAAGGCTCTCAAAGAAAGTGGAACAGTCGCTGTATTGTTACCTGGTGCATTTTATTTCTTGCGAGAAACTAAGCTGCCACCGATTGACTTATTACGTGAACACCAAGTACCAATGGCGATATCGACAGATTTTAATCCAGGAACTAGCCCATTTGCATCCTTACGCCTGATCATGAATATGGCGGCGGTATTATTTAAATTAACACCAGAGGAAATCTGGGCTGGAGTGACCCTCCATGCAGCAAAAGCCTTAGGTAAAGAATACACTCATGGTCAGTTAAAAGCTGGTTTTGCCGCAGATTTTATTGTTTGGGATGCTAAAGAGCCTGTAGAAATGATTTACGAGCAGGGGAGTAATCCGATGTACATGCGAGTCTATCAAGGGCGTATTACACACCATAACCAATAATATTGATAACCGTTAGCATAAAAAAAGACATTTAAATTGGCGTGATAATCGCCATAATTAATTAATAAAGTTCTTATTGCCGTATATAGTGTAAGTGGTCACTATATACAGGCAGTATTTTGTTTTTTATTTTTTATTAAGCATTATTGTTTAATCACACAACGAACGTGTTTTAAAAATGATGAATTTTATTCGCGACTGTCAGGATGACGATATCCGATAGCACTAAGGCCGTGTTGCGTAATGATGATTAAAATAGCATGCGCACATTCAAGATTTTAATGACTAATTTGGAATGAACAGTGACAGCCGAACAAAAAAATAAACTAGGAACGCCAGTTCCACTCTATTTGCAAGTTAAGCAATCAATTATTGAAAAAATACATACCGCGGAGTGGCGTACGAATGATCGTATTCCCTCTGAGTCTGAACTTGTTTCTCAATTTCAATGTAGCCGAATGACGGCTAATCGTGCTTTAAGAGAATTAACAGCGGAAGGGTTGCTTGTTCGTTTACAAGGCGTCGGGACGTTTGTTGCTGAGCCGAAAGGGCAATCAGCATTATTTGAAATTCACAGTATTGAAGCTGAAATTATTGCAAGGAATCACAAATATAGCTGTCGAATTATTAAACTCGAAGAAATTCAAGCATCTGCTGCGCTAGCAAGTGAGCTTAATATTCCCACTGAAACCCCTGTTTTTCATTCGGTCATTATCCATATGGAAAATGATGTACCAGTCCAAATTGAAGACCGTTATGTGAACGCGTTAGCTGCTCCTGATTACCTTAAGCAAAATTTCTTGTCGATCACACCTCACGACTATTTATCACAAGTGGCACCATTGACTCAAGGTGAACACATAGTTGAAGCTATTGAGGCCGATGAGCGCTCAGCAAGGTTGCTACAAATAAATGTTGGTGCTTCGTGCTTATTGATTACTCGACGTACATGGTCACAAGCTTATATTGTGACAAGCACGAAATTATTGTTTCCTGGGAATCGGTATAAGCTTAAAGGCAGTTTTTCCTCTTAACCCATTTATTTATAAACGGAATTTTGTTTAAGGCAAATTTCCGTTTTACCCTCCACTAAACACAATTCATCATTTTTAATCCTCTACTCACTAAGTGTGAATTTGTTGTGAAATAAATGTGATCGCATAGGCAAATTTAGAAGAAAAAAATAGCGATTATAAAAAAAACAAAATCCTTATCAGTATGTTTTATCAAATAAAAAATCATTTTTATATCAAATTTTTTTAATTTTTATGTTAAAAAATGGATTGATCGTACATGTATATACAACTATATCTATATAAACATGAATGGTATCCAATGATTCGATGAAAGAGGGTATACAAGTGACAGCAATGAATAATAAATACAGAAATATCGAAATTAGAGCGCCGCACGGAAATACATTAACGGCAAAAAGTTGGCTGACGGAAGCGCCAATGCGAATGTTAATGAATAACCTTGATCCTGATGTTGCTGAAAACCCCCATGAGTTAGTGGTATATGGCGGAATTGGCCGCGCAGCACGTAATTGGCAATGCTATGACCAAATCATTGAATCACTAAAACAACTTGAAAATGACGAAACGCTGCTTGTGCAATCAGGCAAACCTGTTGGTGTATTTAAAACGCATTCGAATGCTCCACGCGTATTAATTGCTAACTCAAACTTAGTTCCGCACTGGGCCAACTGGGAGCATTTCAATGAGCTCGATGCGAAAGGTTTAGCAATGTACGGGCAAATGACGGCGGGGAGTTGGATTTACATCGGCAGCCAAGGAATTGTGCAAGGGACATATGAAACGTTTGTCGAAGCTGCTCGTCAGCATTTTAATGGTGATTTAACAGGGCGCTGGGTGTTAACTGCAGGCTTAGGTGGAATGGGGGGAGCTCAGCCATTAGCTGCTACATTAGCAGGGGCTTGTTCACTTAATATTGAATGCCAACAAAGCCGTATCGATTTTCGTTTAAGAACTCACTACATTGACGAACAAGCAACTGATCTTGATGATGCACTCGCACGTATCGAAAAATACACCTCACAAGGTAAAGCCATTTCTATTGCACTGTGTGCAAATGCTGCAGAAGTTCTGCCTGAACTGGTTAAACGCGGAGTAAAACCCGATATGGTGACTGATCAAACCAGTGCTCATGACCCACTAAATGGCTATTTACCGATTGGAATGACATGGGATGAATATCGGGAGCAAAGCGTAACAGACCCTCAAGGCACTGCACTTGCTGCGAAAAAATCCATGGCTGAACACGTCAAAGCGATGTTAGCGTTTAAAAAACAAGGTATTCCAACGTTTGATTATGGCAATAATATTCGCCAAATGGCATTGGAAATGGGCGTCGAAAATGCATTTGATTTCCCAGGCTTTGTTCCTGCATATATCCGTCCGTTATTTTGCCGTGGAATTGGTCCATTCCGTTGGGTGGCTTTATCTGGTGACCCTGAGGATATTTATAAAACCGATGAGAAAGTTAAAGAATTATTAGCAGATGACAAGCACTTACATCGCTGGTTGGACATGGCACGTGAGCGTATTAGCTTCCAAGGGTTACCTGCACGTATTTGCTGGGTAGGGCTAGGCGATAGAGCAAAACTCGGCTTAGCATTTAATGAGATGGTTAGAAGTGGTGAAGTTTCAGCACCCATTGTGATTGGGCGTGACCATTTAGACTCAGGTTCTGTCGCCAGTCCAAACCGTGAAACAGAATCGATGAAAGATGGCTCTGATGCCGTATCAGATTGGCCATTACTCAATGCATTATTGAATACAGCAAGTGGTGCTACGTGGGTTTCACTACACCATGGTGGTGGCGTTGGTATGGGCTTTTCACAACATTCTGGTGTCGTCATTGTGTGTGACGGAACAGATGAAGCGGCTGAGCGAATTGCGCGTGTACTTCACAATGACCCTGCAACAGGGGTTATGCGCCATGCGGATGCAGGGTATGAGATTGCAATTGATTGTGCTAAAGAAAAAAACCTTAATTTACCTATGATTAAAACTCGCTAAGGAGTGCCATTAATGACTAAATTAACTATCCATCCAGGAAAAATGACACTCGATGAGTTACGTATTGTTTTCCAACAAACAGTGACCGTTTCCCTCGATAAACGCGCACAGGCTGCGATTGAAAAAAGCGTTGCAACCGTTAATAAAATTATCGCGGAAGATAAAACTGCATATGGTATCAATACCGGTTTTGGCCTACTTGCAAACACCCGCATAGCCACGAAAGATTTACAGTCATTACAACGTTCTATAGTGATGTCCCATGCGGCAGGTGTTGGTGACCCACTTGATGATGAGCTGGTTCGCTTGATTATGGTTCTAAAGATCAACAGCTTAGCAAGAGGGTTTTCGGGGATCCGCCTTGAAGTTATTAATGCGCTAATCGCATTAGTGAATGCACAAGTTTATCCGTTCATTCCAGCCAAAGGCTCTGTTGGTGCATCGGGGGATTTAGCGCCTTTAGCCCATATGAGTTTGATTTTATTAGGGGAAGGTAAAGCACGTTTTGAAGGTAAATGGATTTCTGCGAAGAAAGCACTGGAAAAAGCAGGCCTGTCGCCATTGAAATTAGAGGCTAAAGAAGGTTTAGCGTTATTAAATGGCACACAGACTTCAACGGCGTTTGCGCTTAAAGGGTTATTTGAAGCAGAAAAATTACTGCTTTCAGGCATTGTTTGCGGTGCATTAAGTGTTGAAGCTACTTTAGGTTCACGTAAGCCATTTGACCCACGCGTACAAGAAGTTCGCGGGCAAAAAGGTCAAATCGATGTGGCTGCCATGTTCCGTGAAATTTTATCGCCAACGAGTGAGTTAGCTAAATCCCACGAAAACTGCATAAAAGTGCAAGACCCATATTCGCTGCGCTGCCAACCGCAAGTGATGGGGGCATGTTTAACACAAATTCGCCAAGCGGCAGAAGTCATTTTAATTGAGTCGAATGCGGTGTCAGATAACCCGCTGGTCTTTACTGATAATGGTGACATTATTTCAGGCGGGAACTTCCACGCAGAGCCTGTCGCGATGGCGTCAGATAATATTGCTCTTGCGCTGGCTGAAATTGGTGCATTGTCAGAACGCCGGATTGCATTATTAATGGACACGCATATGTCTCAATTACCACCATTCCTAGTCAATAATGGTGGAGTGAATTCAGGCTTTATGATTGCACAAGTAACTGCTGCTGCATTAGCAAGCGAAAACAAAGCGTTAGCGCACCCATCTAGTGTTGATAGCTTACCAACCTCTGCAAATCAGGAAGATCACGTATCAATGGCACCTGCGGCGGGTCGTCGTTTATGGGAAATGGCAAAAAACGTTACGGGTATCTTGGCAATAGAGTGGTTATCTGCTTGTCAGGGCATGGATTTCCGTGAAGGGTTAAAATCCAGTGAGGCACTTGAAACAGCACGTAAAACACTGCGTGACCAAGTCGCTTACTATGATAAAGACCGCTATTTTGCTCCTGATATTGAAGCGGCAATTAATCTCATTAATCAACATAAACTTTCAACATTGTTTACGATAGGGACCGTCTTCCCTAAATAGCACATCAAGCAAATAAAAGGTGGCCGGCAATGTATCGGCCGCCTGAAGTATTTATCTGCACGACTAATAAAATAATACGAAGGATAAATCATGCAAAGCACATCACAACTTGCGCGAGGGCTTTCTGCGCGCCACATCCGATTTATGGCTCTCGGTTCTGCGATTGGTACAGGGCTATTTTACGGTTCAGCAAAAGCGATAGAAACTGCAGGCCCGGCGGTCCTGCTGGCTTATATCATTGGTGGCGCAGCCGTATTTATGGTGATGCGTGCACTCGGTGAAATGGCCGTTCACCGCCCACTGGCGGGGTCTTTTTCCCAGTATGCAAGCCACTATTTAGGCGCTAGAGCTGGCTTTTTTGCTGGATGGACTTATGTATTTGAAATGCTAATTGTTTGTCTCGCTGATGTCACGGCGTTTGGCGTGTATATGAAACTGTGGTTCCCAGAAGTTGAACAATGGATTTGGGTGCTCAGCATTATATTTTTTATCGGGGCGATTAACTTATGCCACGTAAAAACCTTTGGTGAAATGGAGTTTTGGCTCTCCATCATCAAAGTAGTGGCCATTATCGCTATGATAGTGGGCGGTGCAGCAATTATGTTGTTTGGTTTTGGTCAGGCAGCAGATCACGCAGTGGGTGTATCTAACTTATTTATTCATGATGGGTTTATGCCAAATGGAATAGGTGGGGTGATTGCATCATTTGCCGTGGTGATGTTTGCGTTCGGTGGGATTGAGGTTATTGGTATTACAGCAAGTGAAGCGAAAAACCCCGAAACGACAATCCCAAGGGCCATTAACGCCGTACCAATTCGTATCTTACTCTTTTATGTCCTGACGTTATTTGTGTTGATGTGTATTTACCCATGGAACCAAATTGGCCAACAAGGTAGCCCATTCGTCCAGATTTTCGATAGCTTAGGGATACAGTCCGCTGCAAATATTTTGAATGTGGTGGTGATCACCGCGGCGATATCAGCGATCAATAGCGATATTTTTGGTGCAGGGCGCATGATGTACGGGATGGCGCATGAAGGGCAAGCCCCGAAAGCCTTTACTAAACTGACAAAAAATGGTGTGCCATGGATGACAGTGCTTGTAATGGTGGGCGTTCTGTTAGTGGGTGTCGTCTTGAACTATGTTATTCCTGATGATGTGTTTGTTGTGATCGCATCCATTGCGACATTCGCCACCATTTGGGTGTGGTTGATGATTCTGCTGTCACAATTTGCGATGCGCAAAAAAATGTCGCCAGAAGAAATAAGTCAATTGAAATTCCCTGTGCCGATGTGGCCTGTGGCACCCATTCTCGCGATCGCTTTTATGGTATTTATCTTTGGCGTGCTTGGCTATTTCGAAAGTACTCGAATTGCCTTGTATGTTGGTATCGGTTGGTTAGTACTATTAACTATCGCTTATGCGTTATGGGTTAAAAAGCCTGCAAAAGAAACTAAAGCGCTCGTCCAGAGTGAAAGTTAATCTCGCCATTTTTCTCTGATTGTTTTGGTCTTTTCATTCATGCCCTTTAGCGTCTTAAAGGGCATTTTTGTATCAAATCGCTATTCAATGGTACGATTTAGCCATTTTGTTAATTATTTTATTGCATTAATCTGCTGATTTGTCTTTCACTTCGTGGCAAACTTTAGCTATTCGAATTTTCCCTTTCAAAAATCACGCTGGAGAAACCCTTCTTGGAAAAGATCTTCGTTGATGAAGCTGTTGCAGAACTTCATACCATTCAGGATATTTTACGTTGGACGATGAGTCGTTTTAATGCCGCCAATGTATATTATGGCCACGGAACCGATAACCCGTGGGATGAGGCGCTGCAATTAGTGTTGCCAACGCTTTATTTACCTCTAGATCTGCCGGATGAACTTCTCTCATCGCGCTTAACACCCACTGAACGTCACCGTATTATTGAGCGTGTTTTGCGCCGCATTAATGACCGTATTCCCGTGGCCTACTTGACCAACCGTTCATGGTTCTGCGGCCATGAGTTTTATGTGGATGAGCGCGTGCTGATCCCGCGTTCACCAATTGGTGAGCTAATTAATAACCACTTTGTTGGGTTATTAGCAGATGAACCACAGACTATTTTAGATTTATGCACCGGCAGCGGCTGTATTGCTATTGCGTGTGCTTATGAATTTCCTGATGCAGAAGTGGATGCGGTTGATATTTCTAGTGATGTTCTTGCTGTTGCCGAGGAAAATATTGCTAATCATGGTTTAGATCACCGTGTGATACCAATCCGTTCAGATTTATTCCGTGATATGCCAGAGGTAAAATATGACCTCATTGTCACCAACCCGCCATATGTAGATGCCGAGGACATGGATGACTTACCAGAGGAATTCCGTGTTGAACCTGAACTTGCACTTGCTGCGGGCAGTGATGGTTTAAAACTTGTTCGCCGAATTCTGGCAAATGCGCCACGTTTCCTTACTGAAGAGGGGATTTTGGTGTGTGAAGTCGGTAACAGTATGGTGCATCTCATTGAACAATACCCTGAGATCCCATTTATTTGGTTAGATTTCGAATACGGTGGTGATGGCGTATTTATGTTAACGCGTGAACAGCTGGTTGAGCACCATGCGCATTTTGCTTTATATATTGACTAATCAATAGTTGCACGATGGATTAGTATAGGGTAATCAATAAGAACAACATAACAACATCATCATTCATAACCACATTCTTGGTATTCAAGAACGGCTTAAAATAGGAAACTCCGATGGCTGGAAATTCAATTGGGCAACTGTTTCGTGTGACAACATTTGGTGAGTCACACGGCGTGGCATTAGGTTGCATCGTCGATGGCGTACCTCCGGGGTTAGCACTGACAGAAGCTGATTTACAAATCGATTTAGACCGTCGTCGTCCTGGCACATCGCGCTATACAACAGCGCGCCGTGAACCTGATCAGGTCAAAATTCTTTCAGGTGTGTTTAATGGTATCACCACAGGGACAAGTATTGGTTTATTGATTGAAAATACCGACCAACGTTCACAAGACTATGGTGCAATCAAAGATGTCTTCAGACCGGGGCATGCGGATTACACCTATGAGCAGAAATATGGCCAACGGGATTACCGTGGTGGTGGGCGTTCATCAGCACGTGAAACTGCAATGCGTGTTGCCGCTGGTGCGATTGCAAAAAAATACCTGCAAGAAAAATTAGGCATTCAAATTCGCGGTTGCTTAACCCAAATGGGCCCTGTTGAGTGTGAAATTAAAGATTGGTCAATCGTTGAAGAAAACCCATTCTTTTGTCCTGATCCCAGCAAATTAGATGCCCTTGATGAATTGCTGCGTGGGTTGAAAAAAGAAGGCGATTCGATTGGTGCGAAAATTACCGTTGTTGCTGAGCATGTTCCTGCTGGATTGGGCGAACCTGTATTTGACCGATTAGATGCGGATATTGCCCATGCACTAATGAGTATTAATGCGGTTAAAGGGGTAGAAATTGGCGATGGCTTTGGCGTTATTGGCCTGAAAGGCAGTGAAAACCGCGATGAAATTACCCGCGCAGGTTTTACGTCAAACCATGCTGGGGGAATTTTAGGCGGGATTAGCAGCAGCCAACCTATTATTGCCCATATTGCTTTAAAACCGACCTCAAGCATTACAGTTTCAGGTAAAACATTAAATCGAGATGGTGAAGAAGTGGATATGATCACCAAAGGCCGCCATGACCCTTGTGTGGGGATCCGCGCGGTGCCAATTGCCGAAGCGATGCTGGCGATTGTATTAATGGATCATTACTTGCGTCATCGAGGCCAGTGTGCTGATGTGACTCCGGCAATGCAACCGTTTGAATAAAAATAAAAAATAGCTACTGTTATAAGGGGAGCGGATCAGTTAGTCGCTCTTCCAATATGAAGGTTTGGATGATGCCTCCTTAAACATACCTCATCTGGGCTGTGATATCGCAATGCAAATTTGCGATAGATTGCGCATTAACATCATGATATTTCTCATTTTTGGATTGAAAAATGGATTGGCTAACCGCCGTTGCACCTGAAGTTTATGCCTTGCTTTTCTTTGTTGCACTTTTTGCCGGTTTTATCGATTCCATCGCAGGCGGTGGCGGGTTATTAACGATACCTGCGCTGTTGTCTGTTGGTATCACACCTGTTGAAGCGTTAGCGACCAATAAACTCCAAGCCGTTGGGGGCTCATTTTCTTCCACCTTATATTTTGTTAGGCGTAAAGCGATTGACTTGCGAGAGCAAATTTTCCCCTTCATTATGACAATGTTTGGTGCGATGCTCGGGGCGATTGTTATTCAAATGATTGATACCGCCTTTCTTAAGCAGTTGCTTCCCGTATTGGTTATCTGTGTTGGCCTCTATTTTTTATTAACACCATCAATCGGTGTGCAAGATAGACAGCAACGTGTGAGCATGCCATTTTTTGGCATTGCTATTGGTATGACTCTGGGCTTCTATGATGGCGCATTTGGGCCGGGTACAGGTTCATTTTTGGCATTAGGTTATGTGTTACTGCTCGGTTATAATCTGGCAAAAGCCACTGCTCATGCAAAATTACTCAACTTTGCCTCCAATTTCGGCTCTTTAGTGTTTTTTATTATCGGAGGTCATGTTCTTTGGATGCTCGGTTTTGTTATGCTGGCGGGCCAAATGATTGGCGCACGATTAGGCGCTCGTTTGGTGTTAACTAAAGGACAAAAACTGATCAGGCCGATGATTGTGGTGATTTCGTTATTGATGAGTATTAAATTACTCCACGATAGCCATGGTGATGTGATTAAAGCTTGGTTCCTCTCATTATTTTAAGATGATTTAAATTATTCATGAGTAAACATAATTATCAGGATTTGATTGATATTTTTGATGGATGTTTTGGTGAAACCTATAACACCAAGCTGGTAAAAGGGGATGATGAACCCATTTATTTACCCGCCGATGAGGCCGTTCCTTATCACCGTATTGTGTTTGCCCATGGCTTTTTTACCAGTGGGTTACATGAAATTTCTCACTGGTGTATTGCGGGTGAAGCCAGACGCCAGCAAGTGGATTATGGTTACTGGTATTGCCCTGATGGGCGTGATGAAAAAACGCAATGTGAGTTTGAAGTCGTTGAAATAAAACCTCAAGCCCTTGATTGGCTATTTTGTGTTGCGGTAGGTATTCCTTTTAATGTCAGTTGCGATAATTTGGAAGGGGATTTTGAACCCGATCGCATCGCATTTATGCGCAAAGTTCATGCACAAGTGATGACTTATTTGCAAAATGGTATTCCTGAGCGCCCATTATGCTTTATTAATGCGTTACAATCGTTTTACAATACGCCTCCACTTTGTGCAGAAGACTTTCCTTATCCGGAAGACATTTTTGCCTGATTGACACATTTAAAGTAAGGATTAAGCATGCTTGCGGATTTAGAAACACGCATACTGACAAAAATTGATGATATGGTTGAACACGCTAGCGACGATGAATTATTCGCAGGCGGTTATCTGCGTGGTCACTTAACCCTTGCTGTGGCTGAACTGGAAGAAGAAAACGAAACCAGCTCAGAAGCGTTGTATCAACGCGTTGAAGAAAGCATTCAAACTGCCATTAAAGCGGGTGAGTTAACCCCCCCTGACCAAATTTTGGTTTTAGGTATGTGGAAAAGTTTATTAAATAACGCAATTTAATTTTCTGTATTATCAATTGAAAGCGGGGAAACCCGCTTTTTTGTTGGCCAAGTTTTGTGATGAGTAAACATGATGGTGCATATTCGTTTAGCTACATCGGCAGATGCCAAAGACCTCCCTGCGGTTGAAGCCTCCGCTGGGCAGGCATTCACGAGTATCGAAAAATATAAATGGCTTGCTGAAGGTGATGGGCAAACAGAGCAAGATCACCTTGATTTTATTGCCAAGCAATTAGAATGGGTGGCGGTGAATGATAGTGGTAGACCCATTGGTTTTATTAATGCTGAATACCATCATGATAGCCTGTTTATTTGTGAGGTTTCGGTTTGCCAACAATGGCAAGGGCAGGGGCTGGGTAAACAACTGATCAAGCAGGTTTTGGATGCGGCGTTGGCGCGTAATATAGCGACTGTAACGTTGACCACTTGTTGCGATGTACCTTGGAATGCACCTTATTACCAACGCTTAGGCTTTGAAATAATTGATGAAAGCCAACTAACTGACGCACTGCGTGATATTTTACAAGCTGAAATCGACTCAGGGTTCAAAGCAACAGACCGCTGCGCGATGGCAATTCAATTAACTTAAAGCAGGCTTAAATTTATAGGCCTGCCAGTTGGTTGTTAGTAAGGTATTTTGACGGGGCGGCCTACTCGCAATTTTTTTACCCAAAAACGATTTGGGTTCAATTCCCCCAACGTTTCATCATCTAATGGTAGAGGCTGTCCAAAAATCTGCGAAGCAAGAATTTCCGCACACAGTGGGGCTGTGGATAGCCCCCTAGAGCCCAGTGCACCAAAGATAAACAAGTTTGGGTAAACGGGCGCTTCCTCAATAGACTGGTTTTTTGCAATTTTTGCCTGCAAATTATGATAAGCGGCTAAATGCTGCTCATAATTTGGCACATTTCCCAAAAGTGGAAAATGGTCACGTATGACACAACGAATGCCTTGGCGCGATTGTTGCTGTGAAATGTCAATTTCATGAGGCCATGAAACATCGGGTAAATTATCAATCAGCTTTTGGTGGTTAGCTTGCTGTTCAGCTTCATTGTAGTCTAAATCGAGGTAGTCACGTTGATAGCTGGCGCCTAAACAATGTTGCTTGCCTGTATTGTCCGCAGGGGTTAAATAGCCCTCAAAACACAGCACATTTTTAAGCTTTTGCAGCGTTGGGTTGGTCGGAATATGGCTAACTTGCCCCCGTACCGCGTTAATAGGTAAATTAATAGTTTGAGAATATTGGCGCAGTTTATGGCCATTTGCAATAATCACCGTTGAGTGTACACGTGTTAGCTCGTTTTGTTCTGGTGTTATTATCTTCAATTGCCAGTCGCGTTCGTTTTGCACTAATGCCGTGACATCATGATTGAAATAGAACTGAACACCTTGGTGTTGCAGATAATGAGATAAGCCCTCGCACAGCTCAGCAGGGCACAGCCAGCCACCAGATGGATAATGAATACCATCGTAATTGACATCGACGCCACAAATATCATTCAGTTGCTGGTGATTTTTACCCACAGCAAAATCGTCAGGCCAATCCGTATCTAGCATTCCTGCAATTTTACGGGCGATTTTTTCGTTATAGGCTAACTGGGTAACGCCACACCATTGACCATCAAAGGGAATTTCCAAGGTGGCAAGCTGGTGGTAAAAGCGTTTAGCAAATGGGAAAGCACTGACAAAAAAACGTTCGAGAGGGTCATTCGCGCCTGTTAATAAAGGGTAAATAGCGCCTTGGCGGTTACCCGATGCATTTTGGGCAACATTGTCATCTTTACAATACAGTGTGACGTTGGCACCGCGTTTCATAAGAAAGTAGGCGGCAGTTAAACTGGCAAGCCCACCACCAATAATGGCAATATCATGCGGGTTATCAGCAGGTTGCCTTTTATTCCACGGCATTGAATTCTGGTGAGTGTTCTCAGTTAATGTGCCTGTTAACATTTCTCGTTTTTGCCCAAAGCCTTTGGCTTTTTGCAGTGTAAACCCTGCTTGTTGCAATCTACGTTTGACAAAACCAGCCACGGTAAATGTGGAAAAAGTTGCACCTTTTCGTGCCAGTTTTGCCATTGTAGCGAACAGGTGTTCACTCCACATTTGTGGGTTTTTAGAAGGTGCGAAACCATCCAAAAACCAAGCATCTATCTTATTGTTTAAATTGTCTTTAATAAGCGATATTTGCTCATTAACATCCCCAAACCATAAATCTAATGTGACACCACCATTTTCCAAAATAATTCTTTGGTTACCCGCTAATGCAGGTGGCCAGTTCTCACATAATTCGGTTGATAGCGCTGAAAGTTCAGGCCAGCAGTGATGCGCAGCAATTAAGTCCGCTTTAGTTAGGGGGAATTGTTCAAAACTGATGAAATGTAACCGCTTAAGGGGGGATTGTAGATTCTGAGCTTTAAACTGCACAAATGACTGCCATAAAACGAGGAAATTCAAACCTGTACCAAACCCGGTTTCAGCAACCACACAGGTTTCACCAGAATGTGTCTTAAAACGCTCAGGGAAATGATTTCCGTGCAAAAAGACATGGCGGGACTCTTCTAACCCATTTTGGTTAGAGAAATAGATATCTGCAAATTGCTCAGACATGGGAGTGCCTTCATCATTCCAGCTAAGGCGTGCGGTTTGTACTGCGCTCTTTTTCACGATAAAGCCTATGATCACCAAATAATCGCTAAATTTTACCGCTGATAGTCGTGTAAGGCTACTGTCATAAAAAAGTGTTATTACTGCCGTAGAGAAAAAAATACAAAAATTTACCCTGATCGGACTTGTTCAGCGTACAAGTGTAAGCTAAAGTGACACCCTGTAATCCCGCAATCATATAATTATAGACATGAGGTAACGAATGAAGCGTGCAGTCATCACTGGTCTAGGTATTGTTTCCAGCCTTGGTAATAACCAGGAAGAAGTACTGGCTTCTCTGAAGGAAGGTCGTTCCGGGATCACTTTCTCAGAAGAATTCAAAGAGGCAGGGCTTCGTAGCCATGTCTGGGGTAATGTCAAAAATTTAGATCCCAAAGACCTGATCGACCGTAAAATGTACCGTTTTATGAGTGATTGTTCCGCGTATGCTTACTTGTCTATGGAACAGGCGATTGCGGATTCAGGTTTAGCTGAAGAACAAGTTTCGAATTTACGTACGGGTATTGTTGTTGGTTCAGGCGGTGGTTCTCCACGTAACCAAGTCGCAGGTTCAGACGGTATGCGTGCTAAAGGTCTACGCGGTGTAGGTCCATATATGGTAACTCGCGCAATGGCATCCGGTATTTCTGCTTGTTTAGCAACACCGTTTAAAATTAAGGGTGTTAATTACTCAATCAGTTCTGCTTGCTCCACATCTGCGCACTGTATCGGCCATGCGGTTGAATTAATTCAACTGGGTAAACAAGATGTGATTTTCGCCGGTGGTGGTGAAGAGCTGAGCTGGGAAATGACCTGTGAGTTCGATGCCATGGGCGCACTGTCAACTAAGTACAATGAAACGCCAGATAAAGCATCAAGAACGTACGATAAAGACCGTGATGGTTTCGTTATCGCAGGCGGCGGCGGCATTGTTGTCGTTGAAGAGTTAGAACATGCATTAGCACGTGGTGCGCACATCTACGCTGAAATCGTGGGTTACGGTGCAACATCTGACGGTGCTGACATGGTTGCTCCATCTGGTGAAGGCGCTGTGCGTTGTATGCAAATGGCAATGCAAGGTATTGATAAAATTGATTATATCAATACGCACGGTACATCAACACCTGTCGGTGATACGAAAGAGTTAGAGGCCATCCAAGAAGTATTTGGTGATAACTCTCCAGCTATCTCTGCAACGAAAGCAATGAGTGGCCATTCACTGGGTGCTGCGGGTGTACACGAAGCTATCTACAGCTTATTAATGTTAGAACACGGCTTTATTGCGCCAAGTATCAACGTTGAAAACTTAGATGAGAAAGCAGCTGGTTTGAATATCGTGACTAAACCAACGGAACAAGCGTTGAATACAGTGATGTCAAACAGCTTCGGCTTTGGTGGTACTAACGCCACATTAGTGATGAGCAAATATAAAGCGTAATAGCAAATAGTTTACTCAACCTAATAATAAAAACGAGAACAGTAGTTCTCGTTTTTATTTGTGTCTAAAATAATATTTTTTATATCATAAGTATGATTTTCATTGATTAAGTAAATAATCGGAAATTTAAATATAAAAAAATAAATTTATGTCATTCTGTTTTTTTATAAAATAGGGATGTAAAATATAAATGGGAATTAGCTCTTATTTTTCAAATGTAAATTATCGGGTAATGCAGGTTCTAAATGAAAGTTCGTCGCGAGCAGTAAATCAGTATAATAAAAAGCCAAGTGAAAAAGGATTAATTGATACAATCAAATTTGTTAATAATAAAATTCATTTTTATAGAATATATGATGACTCCTATTCAACAAGCCCCGATGTGAAATTGAAACTAGATAGAAAAGCACGATTTTTAAAACAATTGCATGCGGTTTATTCGGATAGAGATATTACAAAAGATACAGACCGTACCAATATATTAAAAACGTTTAATGTTAATTATGAAAGTGCCAAAAATTGGAATGCAGCCCATTATGACTGTACGAAAAAAGAACTAACGCAAGAAGTGCTTGAGAGTACAATTTTTGATAAAACCAAGAATAAACTATTTAACATCACTAGCATTAATGCTGACTTTTCAGACTCAGTATTAGATGGAGTTCAATTATCTTTAGCAACTAATACTAATTTACTCCATGGTAAGTTTGAAAATACACAGTTTAAAAATTGTGAAATTGAGATGCCATTTGATGAGAAAGCAAATTTTTATTTTAAGAATAGTACATTTGATAATTCAACATTAAAAATTAAATTTGATGTGGATAACGCGATAAAAAATTATCTTAAGTTTGGGAATCAATGGGATGAGTTTGAAAAGGAAAGTCAAATACTCAAAATTATTAATTCAATAAGTGATGAAGAAATAAAAATTGATTTAATTAATCAATTTAATACTTATAATAAGTTAGTTAAAAAAGGGATAAATAGTGCAATTCAAAATAATTTGAGAAGTAATGTAAAATATTGTTAACCACTTTTTATTCGAAATGGCAGTATGATTTGCTGCCATTTTTTCATTAATCACCCCCGCCGCCATCACCCCCGCCAGAATCTGATGAAGAACAGTCTGAACTTGAGCTCTCTGTCGAGCAGAAATTGCTACTAGTACGGTGGTTATCATCATTGGATGAATTATCATAATAGGGAGGAGTATAGCTTGAGTTGGCGTGGCTGGAGTTTGCTTTTTTCGTTGTGTCCTTTACATTTTTACGCACTTCAAAAATTTGGCTTTTTCCCTTTGCCCAGCCAATGGTCACCAAACTGGTGTTTTTTCTTACACTAACATGCAGCATTTTTCCGCAGAAAATATACATTTTACCAACGGATTTTATTTGAATATAACCGCTATCTTTTTCCGTGATAATGACAGGGTGTTGGCTGTGGATCACGTAGTTATCACCGTGAATATCAACTGTGCAGGTATGGGCTAACGGTTTAGGTTGAACATTAAAAAGAACAAAAAACAATCTATCAAGCATAGCGTTTATTATTTTGATGAGTGAGCTTTATACGCTAATTGATTGATGTGATAGTGCCAATCGTCTTTATCTGATTAAACATTTACAGTCGTCAATTCGAATAATAAAACATCATTTTATGAAATTATTGCTATCACGTTAGTGCGATGATATTAGCGTAAATAATGTTAACCAGAGGCACTAAGATGAACTTCACAAGATGCAAAATTTGGAAAAATGACTTAAAAATTTTAGGTGGCGCTTTAATTAACAGTATTAAAAGCCTATTCGCAGTCAAAATTAAATGTGTATCTAATAATAACACGCTGTTTCCGCCACTTGTTAAACACCCTAAAACACCATTTCCTATGCCAATGCCAGAATCAAAGTATGTCTATTACGGCGAAATCGCACACAATAAAAAAGTTGTATTGCTGAATTACACACAGCTTCCTATTGATAGATAAACAAAAAAATGCCCCGAAAGCAACCTGGGGCAAAGTTTTACAGAGAAGGTACTCGCAGGGCGAGCTAAGAGAGTGTGTGTTGCAGTTTACGTTTGCGAATGCGTTTAATAATCGGTGGTAGCACCAGTACCAATACCGCTAGAACTAATAAGCTTTGTGAAATGGTGCTGCTCCATAGGATATTGAAATCACCATTACTAATAGACAGCGAGCGGCGCAGGTTTTGCTCCAACATTTCGCCTAATACAAAACCTAAAATTAACGGGGAAAGGGGGAAGTTCATTTTCCGTAAAATAAAGCCAAATACCCCCAGCCCCATCATCAATAACAAGTCAAATGTCGTGCTGTGAACCGCATAGACGCCTACGGCTGAAATACAGGCGATAGCAGGGACTAAAAACCACAGCGGCACAGTCAACATACGGGTGAATAAGCCAATTAACGGGATATTCATGATAAGCAACACCACGTTGGCAATCAGCAAAGCAGCAATCAGCCCCCACACGATGTCCGGTTGCTCGGTGAACATTCCTGGCCCCGGCGTGATGTTATATAGGGTTAATGCCCCCATCATGACTGCCGTTGTCCCCGAACCCGGCACGCCAAGAGTTAGCATCGGAATAAATGACCCACATGCAGAGGCGTTATTAGCCGCTTCTGGTGCAGCAACACCGCGCACATCACCGTTACCAAAGTCACCTTTTTCACCACTGATTTTTTTCTCCGTCATGTAGGTGATGGCGCTGGCAATTGTCGCGCCTGCCCCTGGTAATACCCCGACGAAGAAGCCAATAAATGATGAACGTAAAGTAGGCCCCGCACAGGCTTTGGCTTCTTTGCGGTTAAACAACATGCGGCCTGTTTTACGGATTAAACCTTGCCCTGTCGTCGTACTTTCTAGCATCAGCAGAATTTCGCTGACGGAAAACAAACCAATCACGACCACGATAAATTGCACGCCATCTGATAAGTGCACGCTATCGAATGTAAAACGGTATTCCCCTGAGTTGGCATCTACCCCGACAGTGGCAAGAGACAACCCAATTAACGCCGCAAGTAGCGATTTAATTGGGTTTTGGCTCATCATGCTACCAAGGCAGGCGATGGCAAATACCATCAGTGCAAAGTATTCAGCAGGCCCAAAGGCGAGTGACCACTGGGCAAGTAATGGTGCGAACAGAATAATACCGACGATAGCGATGGTTGAACCAATAAAGGAACTTACCGCTGAAATTGACAGCGCTACGCCACCTCGGCCTTGTTTTGCCATCGGGTAGCCATCTAACGTGGTCATTATCGCGGCGGCATCACCGGGCACATTCAGTAAAATAGAGGAAATACGCCCGCCATATTCACAGCCCAAATACACGGTGGCGAGTAAAATCAGTGCGGATTCAGCAGGCAGTTTTAAGGCAAAGGCAAGTGGCAGCAAAATCGCTACACCGTTAATGGGGCCTAACCCCGGTAACATGCCCACGACAGTGCCAATAAAGCAGCCGATTAAGGCAATCAAGATATTTTGAGGAACAAGGGCGACCTCAAAACCTTGCGATAGATACATCCAAGTTTCCATATTGTCGCTCCTTAACTCAGCAGGCTGCCAATGGGCAGAGTCACGTCCAACAGCTTATCAAAGGCATAGAAGAGGAAAATGCCAAGGACAGGCCCCGAAATCACCGCAGCGATGGGGGTTGCGCCAAATAACAGCGCGACGCTGATGGTCAATAAACTGGTGGCGATGGGAAAGCCCAACCACTCAAATGCCCATGCATAAATCACTAAGGATAAAATCAATAATGCAAGGCGGCGCAGTACATAAGGTTTTGGCCACTCAACGGCTTCTTGCTTACCAAACAGCAGGGCAAGCGCACACATCGCCATTAAGGAGAGTATGGCAACCGGAAAAGGGCGGGGGCCTAGTGGTTCATAAGAGAACTCGCTTTGGATCCCCCAGCCAATATAAATTCCGATGACACACAATATCAGCCAGACTAGGGCAAATATGCGTTGGCTCATCGTCGGCTCCGTTATTTGGCTAAACCAAATGCACGGGCTTGCTCACGATATTGCTCGATTTCTTTTTTCACATAGCTATCGAGCTCTTGCCCCGTTAAGTTGTATTCAAATAACCCACGCAGTTCGCGTTGTTTTTTGAATTCGTCGGTTTGTTGCAGTTTTTGGAAGGCTTCAACCCATTGGTTATAATCCGCATCAGAGACTTTGGGCCCCATATAGAACCCGCGAATAATCGGCCAAACAATGTCATAGCCTTGTTCTTTGGCAGTTGGAATATCCGCTAAACCATCACCTAGGCGTTTGTCTGCGTACACGGCAAGAATGCGAATTTTGCCTTCATTGATATACGGGGTCATTTCGCTGATATCCCCCGATAACACTTGAATATGGTTGCCCAATAATGCGGTTAAGGTTTCCCCGCCGCCTTCAAAGGCAACATAGCGCATTTTGCGTGGGTCGATATCAATGGCTTTGGCAAGTAATGCAGTCTTCATCCAGTCTTGGCTACCAATAGACCCCCCCGCGCCGAAGACAATGCTATTAGGGTCTTTTTTAAAGGTATCCATTAAATCTTTGAGGGATTTATACGGGGAGTCAGCCCGTACCGCTATCATGCCGTAATCGCTCCCCACACTGGCGAGCCAACGCACATCGTTTTCGTTATAACGGCCAAATTTACCTTGGGCTAAATTAAGTAGCGAGCCACCCGAAAAGGCGACAATGGTGCCGGGTTCAGCAGGGCGCTGTGCCACGATGGCATTGTAGGCAACTGCACCAATTCCACCCGGCATGTAGGTCACTCGCATCGGCTTTTCAATTTCTTTGGTTTCCAACATGGAAACTTGGACTAACTTACAAGTTAAATCAAATCCACCCCCCGGTTTGGCAGGGGCGATACATTCAGTCCGCTCAGGAAGCGCAACTGCGGAGTTTATACCAACTAAAAATATTGCTGTTGCTAAGGTGTTTAAGGTGAACTTTTTCATTCTTTATTTCCTTACTAAGCCAATAATTAGAGGAACAAATTGTGGATTTCTTATTGTGTTTGCGAGCTCATCATTGGCTGAGGAAGCTTTCATTTACCTTTCATTAACAAATAATATTATTTTTATGTGATATATATCAGATTGTTTTATATTTTCGCTTCTTTGTTATGTTAATTTAATGTTAATTTAACGCTATTAACGTACTTGTAACGTGATAGTTGTGATGAACACAGTAAAAATGATGACAACTGCTTTTCATTCATGATGGGTGATGCCAACGTATACCAATAAGTAATAATAATGAGTGTGCGTATGCGAATTTTATTGGTTGAAGATCATGATGAATTATCGTTGTGGTTACAAAAAGCGTTAACGTCGTCAGGGTTTGCCGTGGATGTTGCACCTGATGGTGCGATCGCGGACCAGCTGCTACAGACAGAAAATTACACCCTAGTCGTTCTGGATGTATCACTTCCGCGAATGAACGGGCTTGAAGTATTGGCGCAAATGCGAAAACGTCACCAAGAAATGCCAGTTTTATTGTTAACAGCGAACTCCGACGTGGCAGACCGCGTGCAAGGGTTGAACGCAGGGGCGGATGATTACCTCACCAAACCATTTGATATTGCGGAGTTAGAAGCGCGAATTCGTGCACTGTTAAGGCGTAGCCAAGGGCAGGTGAATGAACCTCAGCGTTTTGGTTCGCTGTGTTATCACGAAGAAGGTTATTTTTTATTATGCCAAGAGCCATTAGGGCTTACGCCTAGGGAATATGCGGTATTAAATACCTTATTTCATCGGCGAGGACGACCTGTTTCAAAAACACAATTATTTGAGCAGGTTTTTTCGTTGTCAGATGAAGCCAATTTACAAAGTATTGAATTATATGTGCACCGCGTGAGAAAAAAATTAGCGGGCTCAGACATTAATATCAATACGTTACGCGGATTGGGATACCGATTAGAGCAGTGTAGTGTATGAAATTAGTCTCTCATCCACGCTCTCTCTTTCATCAGTTGCTGCTTTTTTTCGGTATCCCGCTCATTTTATTGGGCAGCGTTTCCGTGTATACCCACTATTACAGTGCGAAATATGCGTCTAATTTGGCCTATGACCGCACACTTCTAGCTTCTGCACGTACGGTTGCAGAAAGGTTGCAAGTTACCGATGGTCACTTATCGGTTAATGTACCCTACGTGGTGCTTGATAGTTTTGAATTGAATAATAACGATAGAATTTTTTACCAAGTTATTTCCCCTGAGGGGGAAACCATTTCGGGTTATGATGACCTGCCTCCCATCCCCCCTTATTGGATGCGTTCCCAGCACTATACGGCGCTGGTTTACTTTTATGACGCGGAATACAAAGGCTTACCGATACGCATCGCCACATTTTATCAACCCATTAATGAAGGTGGGATTGCGGGAATGGTGGAAATCCGTGTGGCAGAAACCGTCTATTCACGGCAAGATTTAGCCAATCAATTATTAATATCCGCATTAATGAGCCAAGGAACTGTGGTGTTTTTAACCTTGTTGCTTGCCTATATTTTATTGAGTAAGCTTTTGACTCCGTTGAAAAAGCTATCAAACTTGATGTTAGGGCGCTCAGCAAATGATTTGACGCCATTGCCGAACCTATTGCCGTGGTCGGATTTATCACCGTTAATTGAGGCGCTTAACCGTTATATATCGCGATTAAAACGCATGGTAAGGCGCCAAGAACGTTTTAGTGCAGATGCTTCTCATCAATTAAAAACACCATTAACCGTGTTAAAAACCCAAGTATCCGTTGCCATTAATACTGAAGATGAAAGCCAGCGCCAACAAAGCTTACAAGCGATCAATCAAACGCTGGATAACACCATCGTACTGACGGACAGGCTTTTGCAATTATCCCGCTTAAAAGCCCATGAAAAATCGGCAGTTAGCCAATACAGGGCGATTAACTTAGTGGAGATTGTGCATCAAGCCTGTTTTACTCGACTCGGTCAGGCGGAAAGCCAGCGAATTGATTTGGGTTATGAAGGGCTTGATACAGCTTGGATTAAAGGAGAACCTATTTTGCTCGCTGAGATGTGCGCCAATTTAATTGATAACGCGATTAAATATACCCCAGAAGGCGGCGTGGTGACTGTGCGAGTGGTAAATGATGAAAACTCTCAGCAGCTTGTTTTAGAGGTTGAAGACTCTGGCCCTGGTATCCCTGATGCGAAAATTAGCCGCTCCATGGAGGCGTTTACGCGCTTGAATAATGCATTAGGGAAGGAGGGGGCAGGGCTTGGCTTAGCGCTGGTAAAAGATATTGCTAGTTACCATGATTCAGAGCCGCAATTATTAAAAAGTGAATCATTGGGGGGGTTGCTTGTGCGGATAGCTTTTACAGCGAGTCATGCGCCAAATCGTTAAAAAATAGGGCGCTATTCATTGAGCGCCCTTATTTCTACCATCTATTTTTTCAGTGCACTAAAATCCCATTTTTGTAAGGCATTGATGGAGTCTTTGTCTTGGTATTTAGCCCCTAACTCAAGGTAATCATGGGCTTTTTGCATATCTTCTTTGCTTTTGGTACCAATCCAACCGTTATAGTACATATAGGCAAGTTTGTATTTTGCCATAGCATGGTGAGCCCCTTGTTCTAAGTTGGTCATATCATAGTACTTGGCTGCTCGGACGTAATCTTTTGGCATGCCTTGGCCGAAGTAGAGCATATCTCCGGCTAAGTGTGCGGTATTACTGTCATTTTGTTGGGCGCCTAAATCAAAATAATACAGGGCTTTTGCAAAATCCTTTTCAAGTCCACGCTCGTTATCTTTACGGTATAGGTTACCTAAAATATTGTAGGCTCTTGGGTAGCCATTTTTCCCAGCAAGTTCATAATAGTAAATCATTTTTTGCGTGTCTTCAGGGACCATTTCGCCTCGTGCGTAATTTATCCCTAACGAGAACGCAGCCATTTTATCGCCCGCTTCAGCTTTCACACGCTTCGCTTCAATTTGGTCGACAAAACGGCCATATTTCTGGAAGTCTTGTTCTTCTTTAAAGCGTTTATCAATTTCTTGCTTATCTTCCGCTGAAAGGTTATTCAGCAACTCAATCTTGTCAGTGTCTTTTTCCAATTTTAACGCGATGTAATACGCGTGTTTGGCATCATTTTTACGAGTGTAGGCATCATAGAGGCTATCAAGGGCATATTTATCGTTATATTTCAAGGAGATTTCAAACCATTCAATGGCTTTATCGAGGTCTTGCTCAACGCTACATTCACCTTCGAGATAGAGGTCGCCCATGGCACGAGATAAATCCTCAGGTTCTTGAATATAGCTTCTATCCGTATTTTTCTCGAACTTGCCTTTTTCCAACCATTCTTTCAGGTAGGTGCTTGCTTTATCCATATCCGCATTACGGCTATTGGAACAGTAGCGCCCTGGGGAATTTATTTCATAGAGCATTTTGATTGCCCCCATATCCCCTTGTTTATAGGCCTGTTCCAGATACTCTAACGCTTTTTGTGGATCACTACTGGCGTAATAATGATACAAACGTTTGAGGGCGTCAGGGCGGTTTTGGGCTTCACTTTCCAGTAAAGCAAAGTATTTCTTATCATCTTTGCTACGATTAAGGTCGTTCTTTTCGCTGCGAATACCTTTTTGGTACAAGTTCGCTAAGGAATTAAACGCTTGTTTTGAAAGTTCGCCATCAGTAGATTTCATCCCCTCTTGCAGGTATTGGATAGCCGTGTTGTATTCGTCAGACTCGAAGAGGATGCTGCTATCATACAGGTAATCACCTGCGAGCTGCACTTTAGAGAACAGGTCACTCCTTGCTGCACCATCAAGGTAATTTTGGCGTTTTGCTTGGCTACTTTCGGTCACATTGTCTAGAGATGGGTAAACCGCAAGGTTACCGCCTGCGATGGCTTTTTTGTACCAAAGTTGCGCGGCTGAGGCGCGGCCACGGGATTTATACCAATCCCCTAATTGACCAGCGGCCGCCACATCGCCATTTTGTGCAGGGACGACGGTGGTGTCATACAGTTTTGTGTATTCTTCAACACGGCTCGGGTTAGAATACTTTCTCAAGTAAACAATGGCTTCATCCCAATTTGGTTCAACAATCAGCGTTTTCTTATCGGCTGAAAGCTCGCCCATATACAGTATTTCACTGTACAGAATGATGGCGTTATCGTTTCCTTCATCACTGGCCATTTTCAAGTATTTCTTGGCTTGCTGGCGGTCTTCTTTCACACCGTTACCATACAAATAGGCACGGCCAACCTTGTATTTTGCGGTTGCATTTTCATTTAGCGTTTTCATGCCAATATCAAAGTCATCCATGTATTTGATATATTCGTTTCCCCAACTCCCTGATTTTAGATAGTATTCACGGGCTTTTTGGCGATTAGCTTGGACTAACGGACTACCATTTAAATATTGGTGAGCCAGTTCGCGGGTATAGTTTTGACTACCAAGGGCGGCGAGTTGGTCATAATAACCAATGATTTTGCTTTTATTCGCACTCAGAAGTTCGGTATTTTCATTATAATAGTCAATCAGCTCTTCAAGTGCCGTTTCATTATTCAGTTTGGCGCTTTTCGCTAAGTATTCCAGCCATTTTTGCTTATCGACTTTTTGCCCATAATTTCCGAATTTATACGCATTGGCGAGGGTGCGAATCGCATCAGCGTCATTGTTCTTTGCATTGGCCTGAATGGTAATAAACGAGGCTCTTGCTTTTTCAATTTCTCTCTTACGTGATTTTAAAAAACTGAAATCAGGGTCGGAGATTTTGTTGTAATACTCCATCGCGAGGTCATAGTTTGCATCTTCCCCGTAATCCCCTTTTTGGTAGATTTCACCCAGTTCATATAAGCAGCGGTTACTGCCTAATGCTGCACAACGTTTATATTGTGGGACGAGGTCATCGGGTGTTAACCCAGAGATGGCTTGGAAGCGGTCTTTATAATAAGCCTTATCATTGATGTAATTCACGCGGTCAAGGTTTTGCACAATGTATAACATTGCAGATGTGCTGCCTAAATCTGCCGCGTTTAAAATAGTCTCGTAGTAAGGTTTGAGTTCGTCATTGGTGAGCGCGCTAACATTCTTTAGGTTTGTGAGTTGGGTTATACCATATTGATAAGTGATATCTGCGTCTTTACCAATCAGTGGCTCGATCAATTTTTGTGCTTCGGCATTTTTCTCATCGACCGCTACGTGAACCAGTAATGTTTTAGTATCACGACGGTTTAGGCCTGTTTTAAAAAGAATATCATAGGCCATGACAAGTTCTTCGGGGGTTAACTCGGATTTCGCACGAGACGAGCTCAGTAAATCCACCAGTATATTGGCGATGGTATCGGTTTCAGTGGGTTGATATTTAAGCAGGGCAGCAGCGTAATAGACACGGCCGTTATAGTCGTATTTGCTTGCTTTCTCATACAGTTCAAAGGCTAACTTTTTATTGCTTTCTGCATCTTGGCGCAGTAAATAATCCGCATAATAATGCGCTAATGCATCATTATCACGTTCAATCACGTCTTTTTTTAAGATATCGATAATCGTTTTTTCATCCACAAATGCTTTAATATCATAACGATAGTATAAATGGACTAACATGCGATCTGCGGTGGATGGGTAGCCCCGTGAATCTAAGTTATCTTTCAGTATTTGTGTCGCTTTTTCGAGGTTTTTTTCAGTGCCGAAGCCATTAATATAACCACGAGCTAGCTGCATTTGTGTTTCATAACTTGGCTGAATGTGGTTTGCTTTTACTGTTGCCTCAAAAGATTTTTCTGGTGAATATAATACACTGCCTTCCGTGCCATAAACTTGGCTGGCAAGGATTTGTGCCTTTGCTGAGTTTGGGTACTTCTTCATTAACTCGGGTAAATATTTTTCCACTGTCTCATTGAGTTTTTTCGTCGGAAAATCATAGTCAGAGATAGCGCGTTGGGTAATGGTAATCAGCGCTTCTTGATGGCCAATATCGGCGGCAGCGGCTAAATACTTGTTGGCTAAGGCATCATCTCGGTCAACAGAACTAAAAGTAGTACCTGAATAAGCGCGATAAGCTTCATACATTGCATCTGGGTATTGCTGGTCAGCAGCCTCGGTGAGCGCTTTAATTTTTTTATTATCAGCAAGGTAACTTAGGTACAGTGCTTTGGGTTTCTTTTGTTGTATCAGAGGGCGCAAATAGGCCATGGCGCGCAATTCACTGCGTTTGACGCCTTCACCCTCACTGTATTTATGATAGAGCGTGTAAATGGCGTATTCTTCACCTTTACTGGCTCTTTCTTCAAGATTGGCGAGGACTTGTTGTTTTTCTTCAGCCGTTTGCGAACCGTATAGTGATAAAGGCGCTGGCTCTATATCATTGCTTTGGGAAATAAAATCTAACGTAGAGGAATAAGACATGCGCTCGTATTTTTTCGCCAATGCAGGGTTTGGTGCAATCCCATCGCCACCGTTTTCATAAATAGTGGCTAGTAGCATCGCAGGCAATGGGAAATCTTTGCTAACCAGCGGCGTTAAGATTTCAACGGCCTTTTTATTGTCTTTATCAAATTGATGGGCAATATAACCCAGCGCAAATTTTGATAAGTTGGAGCCTTGATCAGCGGCTAAGGTAAAGTATTGGCGTGCCAGTTTAATATCTTGAGGAATTTCGTCGTATCTGTCCTCCATGTACACGCTACCCACTAACTCTTGCGCTTCGATAACGCCCAAATCCGCGGCTTTAGTTAGTGACGTGAGACCGCTTCTATCTTCTGGCGTATCATCCATCTCACGGTTATAGCGGTAATAACCGAGGTTATAGAGTGCATTCTTATTATTAGCGTCAGCGGCTTTGATTAAATAACGCTGCGCAGCTTCATCATTAGGCTCAATACCAATTCCATCTTTATACATCATGGCTAAGGCATACGCAGACTGAGGATCGTTATCGGCGTTTTTTTGGAATTGCTCAACAGCGGCTTTAGTATCACCTTGTTGATATAAGTCGTACCCAGCTTGGGCTGAGTTGGATTGGCTTGATGAATTGATAAAATAAATACCAGCTGCAATAGCTATTATTATCAACGCAAACAAACCCATCTTAAGCTGCTTAGTCATGGTTTTTCCTTGTCATGGCTTATCAGATTGTTTGCCACGCTCCTGTGTTTAGTGCATACCCTAGATTGATACTACTAAAGAGGTATTTTGTTTGGCTTAAGTCTAATTGCTTATGGAGAAGATTCAATCGGATTTTGTCTACAATGCGCAAGAAGATGGCTTTGAGCTTACCAATGGCAGGGAAATAATGAATAACTGAGTGATGTTAAAATGTCACAAAGCATTAAGACTGACAAAAAAGAGTCGAAAAAAATGAGGATGTGAGAAAAAGAGATAGATTATTTTGAGAGGGACTATTCAAACATAGCCCCACAATGTGGGGCATATGAGTGACGACATTGCTTTATTGCTTTTGTAATTCTATTTTACTGGCAACTATCCTTTTGAACCACCTTTTTTTCACGGCGGAACATTTGTGTGAGTGGGGTACGTAACTGCTGCGCTAGCATCACACCCAGTAATACCACGCCTCCACCGATTAAATGATAGCTTTTTAGCTCTTCACCCAAGGCGAAAATAGCGATAATTGCCGTGAATACTGGGGCTAGATTCATAAATATGGACGTGGTGTTTGCCCCTAAACGCATCACACCTTGGATCCATAAAGCGGGTGCGATAATGGAGGCGGCAATCCCTGCAAACACAACTAATCCAATGTTGTGGCTATTTAGGGCCACATCATCCGCCATTAAGAAGTTAGGCAACAGTAAAATGACGCCAAAGAAAATTTGTACATAGAGCGAATCCCAGCTAGAGAGCTGAATTGACCAACGTTTAGTGAGTACGCCATAGAGGGCGTAAGCCGCAGAGGCAACAATCATCATTAACTCGCCTTGGCCTAATCCGTGGGAGAGTAATGAACTTGGATTGCCTTGACTGACCAACCACAATAAGCCAAACAGCGACAACGCAGAGCCTAGAACGATACCAACTGTTGGGATCACGCGCAGAACAAAAATACTGATAATGACCGTTAATAATGGGATCAGCGAGTTCATAATCCCCATAAACGTGGCACTGACACTGTGAGCGGCATAATAGGCTAAGCTTTGGTATAGCATCATCCCGAGCGCCCCTAAAATGGCTAATTGCCACCAATGTTTCATCACCACTTTGTGGTGGCGCAGTACTGAGCGCAGAACAAAGGGGGTCATAACGACTAACGCAAGTGCCCAGCGGTAAAAGGAAATTGCCGCAGGATCAATAGCAGTGGACGCTGCTTTGTTGACAATGGCATTGATTGACCATAACAAAACCGCAATTAGCGGAAAAAGCAAATTCTTCATTAAAACATTCTCCCATATCGAATGTGATCTAGTATACATCTGACCGATTTTTTATATATACTGATAACCAGACAATCGATAACGCTTTTCAGACAGGTATCATGGGAAATTCAAAATTAGATATTTGGCAAATTAGTGAATGCAATATTATCGAGCCTGAACTTATTGCATTTCGCCACGAACAAACCGCTGCACTTACCGAATACAAATCACATTCGCACCCCTTTGGGCAGATGCTGTATGTGGTGTGCGGTATTATGGAAATGGAAGTGGCTGGAAAGCACTACTTAGCGCCGCCTGAATTTTGCATCTGGATCCCCGCGAATATCCCCCATGCTAGCTTTAATAAAGAAAGTGTCAAATTTCGTATCGTGGATTTCTCACATGAATATAATGATGTGTTAGCTCAGCGCCCATGTGTGGTTCGTTTAAGTACGATATTTCAATCTATTATGACGGATATGTACCAGCGAGGTGTTGTTCAACCCGAAACGGAACAAGATTTACGCCTTGCCCATGTCCTGATTGATCAATTTTCACTTTCCCCATGCCAAGATACCTATTTGCCCGCCACCAAGGACAAATTTTTAGCACCGATTTTACAAGAGCTGCAAAACGACCCCGCCGATAACACTACGCTGGCGGAATGGGCAAAACGTTATTATACCTCAGAGCGCACGTTATCAAGGCGTTGCCAACAAGAACTCGGTATGTCATTTAGTGAATGGCGGCAACGCTTACGCTACTTACATGCCGTCGCTGGCTTAGAGCGCGGAAAAAGCGTGTATGAAGTGGCGTTGGATGTGGGATATAGCTCCGCATCGGCATTTATTGCTATGTTCCAACAAATTTCTGGGGTGACACCTGACCGGTTCCGTGTGAAAGAATTCGCAATGGACGATAACTTTAGCCTAGAGCGCTAACTCTCGTAGGCATCTGGGGTAAACCGTGGCAAAATATTGTGATACAGAGCAAAATTACCAATCATTGGGGCACACAGCGTGAAAATTTTAGTTGATGAAAATATGCCTTATGCTCAGGCACTGTTTAGTGAGCTAGGCGACGTTAAAGCTGTACCGGGACGTCCAATTCCTGAACAAGAACTCATTGATGCAGATGCATTAATGGTTCGCTCCATCACCAAAGTCAATGAATCACTTCTGAACAAGACGCCGGTTAAATTTGTTGGCACTGCAACTGCGGGCTTTGACCACGTGGATACAGCATGGTTATCCAGCGCCAATATTGGTTTTTCTTCTGCGCCGGGCTGTAATGCCATTGCGGTGGTGGAATATGTGTTTTCGGCTTTATTGCTGCTCGCTGAGCGTGACAACTTTGATTTACGTGATAAAACGGTTGGGGTCATTGGTGTTGGCAATGTGGGGGGGCGTTTAGCCACACGCTTAAAGGCATGGGGCGTGAAAACGGTTTTATGCGATCCGCCACGTGCAGCAAAAGGCGAAGAAGGGCCATTTGTGGCTTTTGATGAGCTGCTTGCTCAGGCTGATGTGTTGACTTTCCATACCCCGCTGAATATGGCAGGGGAAAACCAAACTTTCCATTTGATGGATAAAACCCGCTTAGAAAACTTGCGCGAAGGCACCATTTTAATCAATGCTAGCCGTGGGGAAGTGGTTGATAATAAAGCGTTATTGGCTATACTTCAGCAAGGAAAGAAAATAAGTGTGGTACTGGATGTTTGGGAGCCAGAGCCTGACTTAAATACCGACCTGCTCCGTTTAGTCGATATCGGTACGCCACATATTGCAGGCTATACCTTAGAGGGCAAAGCACGAGGAACGACGCAAGTTTATGAAGCTTACTGTCAGTTTCTCGGCAGATCGGCGCACGTTACCCTCTCATCGCTACTGCCAAAACCCGATATCAGCGAATTGACTTTCAATGGTAAATTAACGCAAAACCAGCTCAAAAGGTTAGTGCATCTAGTGTATGATGTGCGCCGTGATGATGCTGCATTAAGAGCCGTTGCAGGCATCAAAGGTGAATTTGATAAACTGCGCAAAAATTACCAAGAGCGCCGCGAATGGTCATCCTTGAATGTGATTTGTGATGACCCGCAAACCGCCACCTTGCTCACCGAGCTCGGCTTTCAGGCGCGTTTAATTCACACATCATAGATTTTAGTAATATGAACATCTGATTAAATGACTTCAATTATTGAGGTCATTTAGTTTTTTATTTTTTAGAGGAATAGCCATGACTGAAGGTTGGAATATTGCAGTATTGGGGGCAACCGGTGCTGTGGGTGAAGCGATAATTTCACTGTTACAAGAAAGAGAATTCCCAGTCGGTGAGCTGTATTTACTGGCCAGTGAGCGCAGTGCGGGAGAGAGCGTGCGTGTTAATGGCAAAAGTATTCAAGTTATCGACGCCAAAGATTTCGATTGGTCACAAGCCCAAATGGCCTTTTTCGCGGCAGGTGAAGCGGCTTCGCTGCAATATGCAGAGTCCGCAGCACAAGATGGTTGCATCGTGATTGATACTAGCGGCGTATTTGCCCAAGAACCTGATGTGCCATTAATTGTGCCGGGTGTGAACCCGCAAGTATTAGCGGATTACCGTAACCGTAATATTATTTCGTTAGCGGATAGCGCCGTTAGCCAGTTGTTAACAGCCATTAAACCGTTAGTGGATGCCGCCGGTTTAGGCCGAATCACATTAACCAATATGTTGTCTGTTTCTAGCTACGGTAAAGCAGCAGTCGATGAACTTGCAGGGCAAAGTGCACGTTTATTAAACGGTATTCCCGCGGAAGAAGGGCGTTTTAGCAAGCAATTAGCTTTCAACATGCTGCCATTGTTGGCGGATATGGATAGCAGCGTGGCGCACGAACGTCGCTTAGTTGAACAAGTGCGTAAAGTGTTGCAGGACGAGGGTTTACCTGTCGCGGTTAGCTTTATTCAATCCCCTGTTTTCTATGGTAATGCGCAAGTTGTCCATTTAGAAACGCTACGCCCAATCAGTGCAGAAGAAGCGAACGATGAATTTGAACGTTTTGACGATATTCAGGTCTCAGAAGAGGGCGATTATCCAACGCAAGTAACAGATGCATCAGGTAACGACCTGCTCAGTATTGGTTGTGTGCGTAATGACTACGGTATTCCCGAAATTTTACAGTTCTGGTCAGTGGCAGATAACGTGCGTTTTGGTGGGGCATTAATGGCGGTTGAAACGGCGGAAAAACTGGCTCAGGAGCTGTTTTACTGATGTCCGAGTCAACAAAGCTGCACCGTATCGCATTAGGAATTGAATACAACGGCAGTCGGTATTTTGGTTGGCAACGCCAACAAGAAGTGAAGAGTGTACAGGGCTGCCTTGAGGAAGCTTTGTCGAAAATTGCTGCTGAACCGATTGGCGTATTTTGCGCGGGGCGAACAGACGCAGGCGTTCACGCGACAGGGCAAGTGGTGCATTTTGAAACCTCGGCCGAGCGTAAAGAAGCGGCTTGGACGATGGGGGCGAATACTCACTTACCGCCAGATATTGCGGTACGTTGGTGTCAACCTGTAAATGATGAGTTTCATGCACGTTTTAGTGCAACGGCACGCCGTTATCGCTATGTGATTTTTAATCACCGTTATCGGCCCGCTATTTTATCCAGTGGTGTAACTCATTTTCATTATCCATTGGATGAAAAACGGATGCATGAAGCGGCGCAGGCACTGATTGGTGAGCGTGATTTCACTTCATTCAGAGCTGTCCAGTGTCAGTCTAGAACACCTTGGCGTAATGTTATGCATGTCAATGTGAGCCGCCACGGGAATTATGTGGTGGTTGATATTAAAGCCAATGCGTTTGTTCACCATATGGTGAGAAATATTGTTGGTAGTTTGCTGGAGATTGGCTGTGGCAATCAAGATATTGATTGGATGGCTCATCTTCTTGAATTAAAAGACCGAACTAAAGCTGCCGCCACGGCAAAAGCGGAAGGGCTCTATTTGGTCAGTGTGGATTATCCAGAGAAATTTGCGCTCCCAAGTAATGTCATGGGGCCGCTTTTTCTTGACGATGAACTGATGTAAATCGACGTTAACTTTATCTCATAATTACTGCAAATAGCACGGATGCTATTATTAATGAGGATTATATGGAATTTATCAGTTTTATTATCGACTTTATTTTACATATCGATGTGCACCTCGCTGAACTGGTCAGAGATTATGGCACGTGGGTATATGGTATTCTATTCCTGATCCTATTTTGCGAAACAGGGTTAGTGGTCACCCCATTTTTGCCGGGGGATTCGTTATTATTTGTCGCGGGCGCCATTTCGTCCTTAGACAGTAATGACCTCAATGTACATTTAATGGTGGCGTTAATGATTACTGCGGCGATCATTGGCGATGCAGTAAACTATACGATTGGGCGTATTTTTGGGGAAAGATTATTTAAAAATCCAGATTCAAAGATTTTTCGTCGAGTCTATTTAGATAAAACCCATGCGTTTTATGAAAAACACGGTGGTAAAGCGATTATACTGGCGCGTTTCGTGCCGATAGTCAGAACTTTTGCACCTTTCGTTGCAGGAATGGGCAAAATGTCTTATCGTCACTTTGCATTTTATAATGTGACGGGCGCATTTATTTGGGTATTATTATTCACTTATGCAGGGTATTTCTTCGGTGAATTACCGTTCGTACAAAAGAATTTGAAATTACTGATAGTCGCGATTATCTTTGTTTCAATTCTGCCGGGCGTGGTTGAAATTATTCGTCATCGCCGAATTGCAGCAAAAGAAAAGCGTGCGGCAGCGCAAAAAATCGATAACCACTAAGTGGTTTAAAAAGTTTTTATCTACAGTGAGATATCATTGTGGTTTAATGGCAAAAAATTACATACTGGTGATAACCAGAGTGAATCAGACAAAAAGGTCCATTAATGAGCTGGATTGAAAAAATTTTAAAGAAAGGTAACTTGACCCAATCTCACAAAGCCAATATCCCAGAAGGGGTTTGGACTAAATGCGATAGCTGTGGGCAAGTTTTATACGGTGCTGAATTAGAACGCAATTTATCAGTGTGTCCAAAATGCGACCACCATATGCGTATCCATGCCCGTCAGCGCTTAGAAACTTTCCTTGATGAAAATTCTACGACAGAACTTGGTAGCGAACTTGAGCCAAAAGATATTCTCAAGTTCAAAGATTCAAAAAAATACAAAGACCGCATTACCGCAGCACAGAAAGAAACTGGCGAAAAAGATGCAATGATCGTGATGAAAGGGACCTTAAAAGGGATGCCTGTCGTCGCTGCTGCGTTTGAATTTGCTTTTATGGGCGGTTCAATGGCCTCCGTTGTGGGTGCACGTTTTGTTCGTGCGGTAGAGCAAGCACTGGAAGATAACTGCCCACTGGTGTGTTTCTCGTCAAGCGGTGGTGCACGTATGCAAGAAGCCTTGTTATCACTGATGCAAATGGCGAAAACCAGTGCGGCTTTAGCAAAAATGCAAGAGCGCGGTTTACCGTACATCTCCGTGTTAACTGATCCAACCATGGGCGGTGTTTCAGCAAGTTTAGCCATGTTAGGTGATATCAACGTGGCAGAACCGAAAGCGTTGATTGGTTTCGCAGGTCCGCGTGTTATCGAACAAACTGTGCGTGAAAAACTGCCACAAGGTTTCCAACGCAGTGAATTCTTACTGGAAAAAGGCGCCATCGATATGATCGTTCGTCGCCCTGAAATGCGTGATCGTCTGGCTGAAATTTTGGCGATGTTAACCAACAAACCAAGTTTCACTGAAACGCCAATCATTGTGGCAGAAACGGTAGAAATCGACCTGAATGCCATTGATGAGATCAATGCCGAAGAACCAGAAAAGGATCCTGCAAAGCATAAAAAAGATGATGAGTAATCTAATCATTCCTACAGCCAAGTCTCCTTTGGAGGCTTGGCTTTCTTATCTCACCGACCTGCATAGCCAAAATATTGACATGGGGTTGGAACGAGTCGGCCAAGTTGCTCGGCACATGAACCTGACGCAACCTGCTCCTAGAGTTATCACCGTTACAGGCACCAATGGAAAAGGCACCACTTGCCATACGCTGGAATCTATTTTGATGGCAGCGGGGTTAAAAGTGGGGGTGTATAGTTCTCCGCATTTAGTGCGCTACACTGAACGTGTACGTATTCAGGGGCAAGAACTTACTGAGTCCGATTTCTGCGAGGCTTTCGCCACTATTGAAGCGCAGCGTGAAAATATTTCGCTCACTTACTTTGAATATGGCACGTTGGCTGCACTACAATTATTTAAGCAAGCTAAACTAGATATCGTTATCTTAGAGGTGGGCTTAGGTGGGCGTTTAGATGCCACCAACGTGGTGGATGCAGATATAGCGGCCATTACCAGCATTGCACTCGACCATACCGATTGGCTGGGTTCTGACCGTGAACATATCGGCCATGAAAAAGCAGGTATTTTTCGCCAAGGCCATTACGGTGTGGTGGGTGAGCCTGATATGCCTGACTCGATTGGGCAATATGCTGATAAAATTGGCACGATGCTGTTCCGTCGTGGCGTCGATTGGCAATACAGTGAGCAAGCAGCGAGCTGGTCTTGGCAAAGTTCACAACGTGAGTGGCATAACTTGCCATTACCGAATGTACCACTGGCAAATGCTGCAACAGCGTTAGGCGTGATTAGCTGTTTACTGCAAATTGATGCGGATATAGCAAAAAAAATCACAGATACTGCTATTCATCAAGGTTTGCAATCAGCCCAATTACCAGGGCGTTTCCAAATTATTGGTGAGAAGCCATTAATGATTTTGGATGTGGCGCATAACCCTCACGCAGCAGGGTATTTAGTCAGCAAATTAGCTGGCTTACCTGTGGTTGAAGGTCGCCGTATTCGTGCAGTTGTTGGAATGCTTGGCGATAAAGACATTAAAGGCACCCTTGAGTGTTTATCGCAGCAGGTGACAGATTGGTATCTTGCGCCGCTGACTGAATTTAGAGGGGCTGACGTGACTCAGTTGAGCCAACATGTCGCTAAAGCCCATATGTTTGATTGTGTTGAAAAAGCGTGGCAGCAAGCCTGTGTTGATGCGCAAGAACAAGACGTGATTGTGGTCTGTGGGTCATTCCACACCGTCGCTCATGTCATGATGTTATTAGAAAACCAAAAAGGATAGCGCTGGTGGCTAGTAAATTTCAAAATCGTCTTGCTGGCGTCATTGTTCTGGTTGCCGCAGGGGTCATCGTACTTCCTGCGCTTCTTGATGGCGATAAGAAATATAATGAAAATGAATTTGCGGCCATTCCTATTATCCCGAAACCGGGTGATGAAGAAGATATCGAAGCGATTGCACCATTAGCACATAATAGCGCGAGTGCTTCTTCGGAAGGGGCTTCTGAGGCCATGTTATCAGAGGCAATTACCCAGCAGCAAAATGAACAAGTGGCGGCAAATGTCCCTGCGACAGTCGAGCCAATAAAACCTGAGCCGAAGCCAGAACCAAAACCAGAACCAAAACCAGAACCTAAGCCGGAACCAAAACCACAGCCGAAACCTGAACCGAAACCAGAGGTGAAACCTGAGCCCCAAGGCAAAGCGTTTGTGGTTCAAGTCATTGCATTGAATAATGCCAGCAAGGTTGAGGAGATTGTGGCGAAGTTACGGCTATCGGGTTACCAAGTGTATACCGTTCCAGCGAAGCCCGTGAACAATAAACTCACGCGTATTTATGTCGGGCCAGAGGCCTCAAGGGAGAAGCTAGAAGCTGCTCTTCCTGAACTTAACGCGATTACAGGGACAAAAGGGATAATTCAAACATTTAAACCCTAATAAATAGACACAATAATCCCTAAAAGGTAAGGGGATTTAGTAACTTACTGCGGCGATTATGATTTTTTCTTTTCGCCGCTATTTTTTGTAAATTGATAGAAAAATGGTTACGCAAACGTTTTCGTTTTCTGTTAGAATGCACTTCGCTGATGTCGTGAGTGCAAATTTTGGATGAAATATGGTCTGGATAGATTACGCAATTATCGCCATTATTGGCTTCTCGGCACTGGTTAGCTTGATCCGTGGTTTTGTTCGTGAAGCACTATCACTGGTGACATGGGGCTGTGCTTTTTTTGTCGCAAGTACATTTTACCCTTATTTAGCGGACTACTTTACCCGCTTTGAGGATGTACTGGTGCGAAATGGCATTGCTATCGCCGCATTATTTATTGCCACATTAATTGTGGGCGCGGTGGTGAACTATGTGATTAGCTCTTTAGTGCAAAAAACGGGTTTATCAGGCACAGATCGTGTTCTGGGGATTTGCTTCGGTGCTCTGCGTGGTGTGTTGATTGTATCGGCTTTGTTGTTCTTTCTCGATACTTTTACACCACTTCCTCAAAGTGAGGATTGGCAGCGCTCAGAATTTATTCCACAGTTCAGTCATATTATCAGGTGGTTTTTTGACTACCTGCAAAATGCGTCAAGTTTCCTACCGGAGAACATCTCTCCGTCTGGCTGATGAGGAAAGACCAAATGTGCGGTATTGTCGGGATCGCTGGTGTTACACCAGTTAACCAATCAATTTATGATGCTCTAACAGTGCTTCAGCACCGTGGGCAAGATGCAGCAGGTATTGCCACCATTGATGGCAAAAATAATATTCGTTTACGTAAAGCGAATGGCCTTGTGAAAGATGTGTTTGAAACGCGTCATATGCTTCGGTTACAAGGTTGCATGGGGTTAGGGCATGTTCGTTACCCAACCGCAGGCAGTTCCAGTGCTTCTGAAGCGCAGCCTTTTTACGTGAACTCACCCTTTGGTATCACACTTGCTCATAATGGTAATCTGACAAACGCACACGAACTCACTCGGAGTTTGTTTGAAACGGCACGCCGCCATGTCAATACGACCTCGGATTCTGAGATTTTACTCAACGTGCTGGCGTATGAGCTGGACAGATTTGACCATTTCCCCCTTGAGCCAGACAACGTCTTTAGTGCAGTGGCTGCGATGCACAAAAAACTGCGTGGCGCCTACGCTTGTGTCGCCCTGATTATCGGTCACGGCATGTTAGCGTTCCGTGACCCACACGGTATTCGCCCGTTAGTATTAGGCCGCCGTATTACCGAAAATGGTGAACATGAGTACATGGTTGCCTCTGAAAGCGTCGCGCTCGATACTCTTGGTTTTGAGTTTTTACGTGATGTCGCCCCGGGTGAAGCCGTGTATGTCACAGAGAAAGGCCAATTATTCACACGCCAATGCTCTGACAACCCACAATTGACACCATGTATTTTTGAATACGTCTATTTTGCTCGCCAAGATTCCTTTATCGACAAAGTGTCGGTGTATAACGCAAGGCTGCGTATGGGGCAAAAACTCGGTGCGAAAATTGCGCGTGAGTGGGAAGATCTTAACATCGATGTGGTGATCCCAATCCCAGAAACCTCTTGCGATATTGCCTTAGAAATCGCTCATATCCTGAATAAACCTTATCGCCAAGGTTTTGTTAAAAACCGTTATGTTGGCCGTACGTTTATCATGCCGGGTCAACAAGAGCGTCGTAAATCGGTGCGTCGTAAACTGAATGCTAACCGTGCTGAGTTTCGTGACAAAAACGTGTTATTAATCGATGACTCTATTGTGCGTGGCACAACATCTGAGCAAATTGTTGAATTAGCACGCGAAGCGGGTGCTAAGAACGTCTATTTTGCCTCAGCAGCGCCGGAAGTACGCTTCCCAAACGTGTATGGCATTGATATGCCAAATGCGAACGAGCTAATTGCTCATGGCCGTGAAGTGGATGAAATTCGCAAATTAATTGGCGCAGATGGGCTAATTTTCCAAGATTTAACGGATTTAGTAGCAGCCGTTCAAGAAGAAAACCCAGAGATTACCGAGTTTGAATGTTCTGTCTTTGATGGCATTTATGTCACCAAAGACATTGACCAAAGTTATTTAGATTATCTGGAAAACTTGCGCAAAGACGACGAGCTGAAGTTGAAAGATAAGAGTGAAGTCGAGGATTTGGAAATCTACAACGAAGGCTAAAATTCTCGTCATAGTTTGAACTACAGCTTTGTTGGCTTCACAAATTCGCCCTAGTCACGTAGTTATCTACGCTCCTAGGGGCTCATTTGTTTGCCGCCTAGCTGTATATTTAGAGAATTGTTCCTGCCGTCTTGCGACAACCTAAAATCTTGAGAGGATTAAGGTTGGCATTTCTAGGCTGCCATTAAACTCAAAATAAAATTTATTTTTGCTTTGTAGCAAACAACATTTCTAGCATGTTGATTATTCTAATCGACGCCAACAACCGCACGTAATTTAGTATATAATCTTCAGAAATTACCGTGGATTGGGCAGAGAAATGAAAAAACTGATTATTGGGTTAACTGGGGCGAGTGGTGCAATTTATGGCGTCAGGTTGCTTGAGGTCCTGAAACCTGTCGAACAGGTTGAAACCCATTTAGTGATGAGCGCCGCTGCCCGCCAAACATTAGCGCTAGAAACCCAATACAGCGTGAAAGACGTGCAGCAACTTGCTGACCACAACTACGATAGCCGTGATATTGCAGCGGCCATTTCATCGGGGTCATTTCGCACCGCAGGCATGGTGATTATGCCTTGTACCATGAAAACCCTTTCTGGCATTGTTCATAGCTATACTGACACCTTAGTGACAAGGGCGGCGGATGTCGTGCTCAAAGAAGGCAAGAAATTAGTCCTTGGAGTACGTGAAACACCACTGCATGTCGGGCATTTGAAATTAATGGTGCAAGCGGCTGAAATGGGGGCGGTGATTATGCCACCCATGCCAGCGTTTTATCATCAACCACAAACTATTCAAGATATTGTTAACCAAACGGTGAACCGCGTTCTTGACCAATTTGATATTGAACTTGAGCAGGATTTATTTAATCGCTGGCAAGGTGCCAAATAAATTAAGACAGTATTTATACTTGGCTATTAAGTGTTTTTGAGCCAAACATAACACTAGGGTCAGTATTAAGATTAAAATTACCCACAGAGATATCAGCTGCAACAGGGTAAATATTGCCTTTATTATCAATAAAAATGTCCTCATCCGTTTTTTTCAATAGTGCTAGGTTACTCTGTATAACTTGATGAAGGATCGGGGTAACAATGTTCGACGAATAGATGGTTTTTTGCTTATGGTTATTGGATTTGGTGTAATGAAATGCTAATGTGACGAGGTGATTTTCCTTGTCAAAATGACGGTGTACAATGCGATAGGTTTTATTTTTTGGTATCAAATTTTTGAATGATTTTCTTTTGAATACGGCCTCAAAGTTATCTAATGCCAGTAATTTGTTTGTTTTTAAATTGCTATCAAAAACCTTTTTTTTATTATATTTATCTGAACTTGGGGCTGTTCTATTAAGTTTAATAAATGAGAGTTGATAATTAGAGTCGCTGTCTTTTATAAATTTATATTCCTGATGTTTATCCATAAAATTTTTTAGGAAGCTAGTGAATTCATCGAAGCTATTAGATTTGTAAATACCTTCATTTGGGTCAAAGAATTGATAGGTTTCATTTTGTTTGCTTTTCTTAACATTAATTGCACAAGCATGGTTTGGGCTTAAAATAATGTGATTTTGGTTTTTATCTGTTTTAATAAAATTTATAAAATCATCTAATTTTGTTATTCTATTTTTTACTTTGTGTAGTCTTATATTAGTGGACAAGTTTTGTTTTTTGTTGACGTCCTCCCATTCTTTTTCTATTTTTTTATATTTTTCAATATACATTGAAAGTATTAGTCTATTAATTTTCTGTTGATTAGATTCGATATCATCGCTTGAGTTAATAATACTGTGTGTTTCTTTTTTTGTGTCAGTTCCTGAACTTGATGCATCAGTTGAATTTAAGGTGTATAAATTTTTTGCATATTCTTTCTTTTCTAATAACAGTGATGCGATAGTTGCCTTTTGCATTCTATCTTCAGTACATACACAATTTTTAAGGTTTTCACCCAAGGCTAGATCTATTAGTTTGAAAAAATTTGGCTCTCGAAGTATTGGAGAAGATAATGGAATGGGCTGCGATAAATTATTATTGTTTACTGAATTGCATCGTAATTTTTGTATATAAAATATGTCCTTGAGAAGTTGATTTCCCTGTTTAATGACATATTTTTTTTCTGTGTACTTTTTATAATCTGAAACGGATGTCATGGCTAAATCACAACGTTTTTTTTGTATCATCGCGTTGTTAGTTTTAACATTATCTAAGTATTTATTGTAAATATCGATATAGTCTTGCTCTAAACCTTTATCACTATAGTGTAAGAATTTAACAGAGGCACCATAACAAAAGCCGGCGAAAGATTCTTTTGAATTTGAAATTTTTAGAATGTTTTCTTGGAAAAACCTAGAATGATCTTTTTGTAAAAAATTTAAAAATTTTGATTGGGTAAAGGGTATTTTATTTAATGAAGTTGTTTTAGCAGGCATGATGGCATCCTTAATTTATCTAACGAATAGATACCATACTTATGTTTTCAATTTGTATCTTTCAAATCTCAATGATTTTGTATTTATTATATGTAATAGACATAAATGTAGATGATTTGCATAAAGCATCTGTATAGGAATGTGTAGCCGCCATCTCGTCATGTCTATCTCGAGATGGTAAAGATATGAGTATACTAGGAGCGCTAAAAGGGATTAGCTTTCTTTGGCAACCAATAAGTCTTCTAATGCAATTTTCAATTCAATAAATTCGAATTCAAATCCGGCTTCTTCTAAACGTTTAGGTATGGCTTGCTGCCCACCTAATACTAAAGCGGCGGATTCACCTAAAATAGTTTTGATAACAAACGCAGGCGTGCGGACAAAAGAAGGGCGGTTGAGTACATCCCCTAAAATAGCCGTGAACTGGTCATTATGCACAGGATAAGGACCAGTCATATTGAAAGGGCCTGAAAGTGTTGGGGTTGTGAGTAAAAAGTAAATGGCATTGACCATATCGTTGATATGTATCCATGGCATGTATTGTTTACCATGACCAATTGGGCCACCAGCACCCATTTTGAAAATGGGCAGGATTTTACCTAATACACCGCCATTGGGGGATAAGACAAGGCCTGTGCGTAATAAACACACACGTGTTTTGTCGGACGCGGCATTTTCAGCAAGGGCTTCCCAATGTTGAGTGAGTTGATGGGTGAATTCGTCATGGGGTTGTTCGTCTTCAGTGACAACAACTTGGCCTTGGTCGCCATAGTAACCCACAGCAGAGCCCGATAAAAAGACGGAAGGGGGTGTTTCGCTAGCGGCAATAAGTTCAGCGAGTCGCTGGGTGATTTTCCAACGGCTATCACAAAGGCGTTTTTTCTGCTCATCAGTCCAACGTTTTTCAGCAATGGGTTCGCCAGCTAAATTAATAACGGCATCGAATTCATTGAGATTATTAACATCATTTAACGTTGTCCAACATTCAACAGCCTTACAAAAGTGGCTATACACTTTTTGTGGCGAACGGCTTAATACAGTGACCTGATGATCAAGGGCGATTAATTTTTGAACCAGAGGGGTGCCGATTAACCCTGTGCCGCCTGTTATGAGTATTTTCATTGCCATCCCCGTCATATTTCAAACCGCAGCGTTGTTGTCTGCACTCAGTGATTTAATTGCTATTGTGCTAAGTTATCGCGCTAATACAATGTTTCCATAGGTTTTATGATTTAACTATAGCACCTGTGAGCACAAATTGTGTGATTTGCCTACGTTATCGCAAAAAAGACAAAAGCTCTATGAGCAATGTGATAAGAAGTGTTTATTTGTGATAGCAACCAAATGAAAATTGGGCTAGGATCGTCGGCTAAGTACGAGTTAAAGCCCGTTGTATTGTCTGACATGTCGTGGCAATCAATCTATGACATAAGCTATTTTTAGCTTAATTATAAAAGGTTTACAGGATGGAACAACAAACCGAAGTCGTTGAATGGGTCGATATTGTCGATGAGGATAATAGCGTTATTGCTCAGGCAACCCGCAGCCAAATGCGTGCTGAAAATTTACGGCATCGTGCGACGTATATTGTTGTGCATGATGGGATGGGGAAAATCTTAGTTCAACGACGTACTGACATTAAAGATTTCCACCCTGGTTTTTTAGATGCCACAGCAGGTGGTGTTGTTACCCAAGGTGAAAATATTCTGGATTCTGCAAAACGTGAAGCGGAAGAAGAGCTGGGGATCGCTGGCGTACCATTTGCAGAGCATGGCCATTTTTATTTCGAAGATGAGCATTGTCGCGTATGGGGTGGGTTATTTAGTTGTGTTAGTCATGGCCCATTTGCACTGCAAGAGTCTGAAGTGGCAGAGGTGAGCTGGTTAACACCAAAAGAAATCAGTGCTCGTTGTGATGAGTTCACCCCAGATTCATTAAAAGCGCTTTCGTTATGGCTGACGCGCAACAATGAATCCGAAAAAGCCATCACTTGTGCTGAAAACTCATAATCACTCAGATTTAAATCGTAAAAGGACTATTTTCTGTAGTCCTTTTAATTTTTTCACCAAAATTCAAATCTCTAGCAAGGTTAATTTTTGACTAATATATAACTATTAGTTATATCCAACTTGCACCTTACACGATGTATTCATTTCAACTCTCGATATAATAAGCGAACTTATTATTTCGCTTGTCATATTGTGAAATTATTTAGCGATACAGAACGACGGATTGAGAAAATAACAATGAAAAGTCATAAAACAGAGTCACTTTTAAAACAACAACACCTTGAAAATGTTACAAATAAAGCTCGGGAAATTATGGAGCGGGAAGGGGTTGAAGCGCTAATTGCGACAGTCGGGGATAATTTTTATCACTTAACAGGCTTTGCAAGCTTCTTTATGTATACCTTTAGGCAAACAGGCTCTGCGATAGCTGTGATTTTCCGTGATCCCACCGTGAAATCACTGGTGATCATGAATGAGTTTGAAGCGGCAAACTTAAGCTTGGAAATGCCAAACGCACAGATTAAAACGTTCCCAATTTGGGTGGATGTTGACGACCCTTATAACCCTGATAATGGCAAGGTGGTGAAAGCAAGGCCGATCAATAGCCCAATTGAAACCATTTTTAACTTATTAAAAGACGCATTATCTGAAGCTGGCGTGTATGGAAAGCCAGTTGCGATTGATCTTAACCAAATTACCTACACGGGTAAAAACTGGTTAGACAAAGTCATTCCAGAACTGAATTTGGTTGATTCTTCAACGCTTTTTAATGAGTTACGCATGATCAAAAGTGAATGGGAAATCAATCATCTGAGAAAATCAGCCCAAATTACTGAGGCAGGCATTGAAGCCGCTAGCCAACTGATCCGTGTTGGTTGTACATCAGCAGAATTAACCGCCGCTTTTAAAGCCAAAGTCATGTCGTTTCCTGAAACCAATTACAGTCGTTTTCATTTAATTTCAGTGGGAAGTGATTTTTCCCCAAAAATGTTGCCAGAAAATGTGCCAGCAAAAGAAGGGGACTTAATTAAGTTTGATTGTGGCGTCGATGTAGCGGGATACGGTGCTGATATCGCACGTACTTTTGTGGTGGGTAAACCGAATGACAAAGTTAATGGGATTTACCAAACTATATTAAAAGGCCATCAATATATGCTAAGCCGTATTGCACCCGGTGTGGCGTTAAGCGATGTATTCAATGAAACGATGGCATTAATTCGTTCATCAGGTTTACCACATTATAACCGTGGTCATTTGGGGCATGGAGATGGCGTATTTGTTGGTTTAGAAGAAGCGCCCTTTGTTAGTGCAGCCACTACTGAAGTGTTCCGCGCAGGGATGGTCATGAGCTTGGAAACGCCTTATTACGGTATTGGTGTGGGCGGTATTATGATTGAAGACATGTTACTGATTACAGAGGATGGCGTTGAAATGTTAAGCCATTTACCTCGCGAATTGGTTTCTCTCAAATAATAAAAATAAGGACTTTTTATGAGATGGTATCACTACCTCGTTATTTTCCCGATTCTGGCGTTAACCGTCGGGATCTATTATGCCAATGAGGTTGAACCCTTTGTCATGGGGCTGCCTTTTTTAATGTTTTGGATTGTGGCATGGGTGATTGTGACAGCGCTCGTCATGTTATTAATTAATGTGTTAGACAGTAAAAACCTTAAGGAAACGTCATGAGCTCCGCATTAATTATTATTGCCGTTTTTTTCCTTTTCAGTGTTTATTTGGCGATTAGGGCCAAAAAAGGAAAAACGATGGACCATGAAGGATGGTCTGTGGGGGGGCGAAGCTACGGAGCGTTACTCGTTTTCCTGCTCAGTGCAGGGGAAATTTATACCACCTTTACCTTCCTTGGGGGCAGCGGCTGGGCATACGGTAAAGGGCCTGCCATTCTCTATACCCTAGCGGTTAATGCCTTTATGGGTATTTTTCTATACTGGGTGCATCCACGTGTTTGGCGGTTTGCAAAAGATAATGACGTCAGAACTATCTCTGAATTATTTACTAAGAAATATAACAGTCAAGGGCTCGGGTTATTAATTAGCTTGATTTCCATTGCGGCGATGGTGCCATTGTTTGTTCTGCAACTGAAAGGCCTTGGTATTATTGTTTCGCAAGCCTCCTATGGGGCTATTCCTGCGGATATGGCCATTTGGATTGGGATTATTGCGGTCACGCTGTTTGTGATGATTTCAGGTATTCATGGTTCAGCTTGGACATCCGCACTGAAAGATTTAATGATCTTAATTGTCGTGGTGTTTATTGGAATTTATATTCCGCTGCATTATTACGGTAGCTTTGGCGATATGTTTAAAGCGATTGATACCGCCATGCCAAGCTTCCTAACCTTCCCAAAAACAGGGCTGAATATTCCGTGGTATATTTCCACAATATTCCTATCTGTTGTGGCGTATTTCTGTTGGCCTCATTATATGGCGGCGGTATTTACGGCAAAAGATGAAAAATCCCTCAAGCGAAATAGTATTTTAATTCCAGCGTACAGCTTAATTATGCTATTTGCCTTTTTTGTCGGTTATGCGGCGATATTACAAATTCCACACCTTGAAGGCTCTGCGGTGGATTTATCGCTGTTTGAAATTTCGAAAGAAACGTTTTCGCCTGTTGTGGTTGGCTTTATCGGCGCGGCGGGAATGTTAACGGCATTAGTACCCGGTTCTATGTTGCTGTTAACAACGTCAAATATGTTAGCGGGCGTGGTACAAAAAGCGGTAGGCGCGAGTGAAGAAAAACGCCAGTCTGGTGTGTATGCACGCTATATGGTGCCATTAGTTGCGCTGGTGAGCTTGTACTTTATTTTCCACAGTAACGACACATTAGTGGCAATAATGTTGCTCGGTGTGAATATTGTGGCGCAATTTTTCCCTGCGTTATTGATGAGTTTTAAACAACATAACCCAATGACATCCGCGGGTGCGATTTGTGGTATTGCAGCGGGGGTATTATTCCTTGCGATTACCTATATTGAAAAAATATCTTTAGCCCAGCTCTTCCCATGGCTAGGGGAAGGCTTAAGTTTTATGAATATTGGTATTGCTGCATTTATTCTGAATATTATTGTTGCGGTGGTTGTTTCGTTATTCACACGAAAAAAATAAAATAAAATTAGGGTGGTGAGCTAAATTCGCCACCCTAATTTTGATATTTACGCGTTAGGTACGACCTCATCAGCAATGGTATCAATGGCCTCTTTTAAATCTTCCAATGTAATTGTCTGCTCCGTATTGCTCAATTGTGTGCCTTTATTCTTACGAATGGCCTCATATAAAGGTGTATGAGTGACCGAGTTTGTGACTTTCCATTCAAAATAAATATTGGTGTCAGCATCACGGCTACCTACAGCTAATTGCGTTCCTGCCACAACCAGCATCACCGGTAATGCCTCGTAAAATTTAAAATCTTCAGGCGTAGCATCAACAGAGGTGATAATGCCCTCAAAACGTAAGATTTCAGGTCCTGAATGTTGGGTTAATTCGAAGTGTTTTTCCAACTCATGCTGGATTTGTTGGTTAGTATAGTTAAGCAAAATGGTTGTAAACTTATCACCCATTTTATTATTTTTATTCAATGGTTTGAATTCAATGGGTGTGAAAATAAGTTTTTGCTTTTTTGTCGTCTCCAACTGTGCGGCTTTCCAGGCTTTAATGATATTACTTGAAGGGGTTTTGACCTCTTGAAGCTGTTCATAATGCGTCAAAAAATCTGATTGTTCTGTGGTGTTAGGTACGCGACTTGAACAGGCTACTAATGTAGAAATAAGACAGGTTAATAAAATGATTTTTACTAAGTGATTCATATTTTGCTCATTATTTATAGGGATGAATATAAATTTTGGGCAATGCTATCATCACAAAAATTGATAAAGTTTATAAAAAATGCGATTATTTAGTTATTGATAGTCACCTAGAAAATTAAGTAATAATGACTGGCTAGAGGCATAAAATAAAGCGCCCAAATGAGCGCTTTATTTGATAAAAAACGAAATGATTAGTTAGCTTCGTTCTGTACCGCTTGGATTGCAGTTAATGCAACGGTATAAACGATATCGTCAACTAATGCCCCACGGGACAAATCATTGACTGGTTTGCGCATACCTTGCAGCATTGGACCGATTGACACGAGGTCAGCCGAACGTTGTACTGCTTTATAGGTGGTGTTACCCGTGTTCAGGTCAGGGAAGATAAACACGGTTGCTTTACCTGCAACTGGGGAGTTAGGTGCTTTTGATTTCGCCACATCAGCCATTACCGCCGCATCGTACTGCAATGGACCATCAATCATCAGGTCAGGGCGTTTTTCTTGCGCTAGACGGGTTGCTTCACGCACTTTTTCGACATCACTACCTGCACCTGAATCGCCTGTTGAGTAAGAGATCATTGCAACGCGTGGGTCGATACCAAAGGCTTTTGCAGAATCCGCAGATTGGATAGCGATTTCAGATAATTGCTCTGCTGTTGGGTCTGGGTTGATTGCACAGTCACCATAAACAAAGACTTGTTCAGGTAACAGCATAAAGAACACAGAAGACACCAAGGAGCTACCTGGCGCTGTTTTGATCAACTGAAGCGGTGGGCGGATGGTGTTCGCGGTGGTGTGTACAGCACCTGAAACTAAACCATCAACTTCGCCTTTTTCGAGCATTAATGTGCCCAGAACCACGTTGTCTTCCAGTTGTTCACGAGCAACAACTTCGGTCATACCTTTACTCTTACGCAGTTCGACAAGGCGAGCAACGTATTCTTCGCGGACTTTAATTGGGTCAACGATTTCAATACCCGTGCCTAATTCAATGCCTTGTGCAGCGGCAACTCGGCGGATATCGTCAGGGTTACCTAATAGAACGCATGTTGCGATACCACGCTCAGCACAGATAGAGGCAGCTTTAACGGTACGAGGCTCATCACCTTCAGGTAGAACAATACGCTTGCCTGCTTTACGTGCTAATTCAGTTAATTGATAACGGAACGCTGGTGGTGATAAACGGTTCGGACGTTCGGAGTCAGCCACTAAGGATTCAATCCAATCGCTGCTAATATGACGTGCCACGTAGTTTTGAATTTTTTCAATACGTTCATGGTCATCCGCAGGGACTTCTAAGCTAAAACTTTGCAGATTCAAGGAAGTCTGCCATGTGTTGCTTTTCACCATGAAAACAGGCAAGCCTGTTTCGAACGCTTGTTCGCATAATTGGCGAATTGGCGCATCGATGTTGTAGCCACCCGTTAACAGAACGGCACCAATTTCGACGCCGTTCATCGCGGCTAACGATGCAGAAACCAGCACGTCAGGGCGGTCTGCTGAAGTCACTAACAATGAACCTGGGCGGAAGTGCTCAAGCATATGTGGGATGCTACGTGCGCAGAAGGTGACAGATTTAACGCGGCGTGTTTTGATTTCGCCTTCGTTAACAATTTCTGCACCCAAGTGTTTTGCCATATCGATTGCACGCGTCGCGATTAAATCGAAGTTCCATGGAATGGATGCCAGCACTGGCAGGTTTAGCGCAGAAAGCTGTTTCGGATCGAGGTTTGCCACTGTCGCTTTGGTGGAGTCGTCAAAAATTTCAGACAGGTCAGGGCGAGTACGGCCTTGTTCATCAACAGGCGCATTCACCTTATTAATGATAACACCGATAATATTCTTATTACGTTGGCCACCGAATTCGTTACGAACTAGCTCTAAACGCTCTTGCATTTGGGTGATTGAGCTATTACCCGTCGCAGTGACAAAAACAATTTCAGCGCCTAACGTTTTGGCAATTTCATAGTTTAACGACTGAGCAAAAGAGTGTTTGCGCGTTGGCACTAAGCCTTCGATTAAAATCACTTCCGCATTTTTGGTGTGATCATGGTAGCGGGCAACGATCTCTTCCATTAATACATCTTTTTTAGAAGAGGTCAGCAGTGATTCCACGTATTCCATCGTCAACGGTTCAACAATGGTTGTAATACTTGAATGGGAACGCAGAACTTCAGTAGTTTGGTCTTTATTGCCAGAGATGCGGGGCTGTGCGATAGGTTTGAAAACGCTTAATTGAACACCTTTTTGTTCCATTGAGCGAACGACACCTAGGCTAACGCTAGTTAAGCCAACGCTGGTGCCGGTAGGTATTAACATAATTGTACGGGACACGGGAACCTCTTTATTTCGGTTACTCTAATGACAAAACGATACCGCCAGCATTTGCTGGCGGTAGATGTTTCTTATGCGGTTAAACGCGCAGTATCTTGAGCGATAACCAACTCTTCATTGGTTGCGATAACCATTGCCGGGCGGCTGTTATCGGTAGTGATTAAACCTTCTTTACCGAAGCGTGCCGCTAAGTTACGTTCGTGGTCATATTCGAAACCAAGGATAGCCAGTTTCTTCAGGGTAATTTCACGAACTTGTGCTGAGTTTTCACCAATACCGCCTGTGAAGATGATAGCATCAAGACGGCCTTCCATCAGTGCACTGTATGCACCAACGTATTTTGCTAAACGGTGGCAGAAAACATCCATTGCACGAGTTGCATCTTCTTTTGTGCCATAGTTGTCTTCAACATAGCGACAATCACTTGTTACGCCTGTTAAGCCTAATAGTCCAGATTCTTTGGTCAGCATTTTGTTGATTTGGTCAACACTCATGCCTAAAGCGTCATGTAAATGGAAAATAATCGCAGGGTCGATATCGCCACTACGTGTTCCCATGACTAAACCTTCTAATGGGGTCAAGCCCATAGAGGTATCAACACATTGGCCGTTAACAATGGCAGTGACAGAACCGCCGTTACCTAAATGGCAAGTGATGACGTTTAATTCTTCAACAGGTTTGTTGAGTTTTTTCGCCGCTTCACGAGAAACATAGTAATGGCTTGTGCCGTGTGCGCCGTAACGGCGGATACTATGTTCAGAATACAATTCGTATGGCAGGGCATACAGATAGGCTTCTTGTGGCATGGTCTGATGGAACGCAGTGTCAAATACAGCCACGTTTTTGTTGATCAGATGAGGGAACGATTTTCTTGCCTCTTCAATACCAATCAGGTGAGCAGGGTTATGCAGTGGAGCAAATGGGATTGCTGCCTCAATACCTTCAATCACTTCGTCAGTGATTAAAACAGAAGAGGTGAATTTTTCGCCGCCGTGAACAATACGGTGACCGATTGATGTAATTTGCGCTGACAACTCAGGTTTTTCAGCAAGAATGGTGTTGACAATGAAATTCAATGCTTCGCTATGCGCCGCACCAGCACCTAAAGGAGCTTCCTTTTTAGCACCATCCATTTTCCATTTAATACGGGCTTCAGGGAGGTTGAAACACTCAGCTAAACCGGATAAAAATTCGTCACCGTTAGTTGGATCAATGATGGCGAACTTCAGCGAGGAGCTACCGCAGTTTAGAACCAGTACCAGCTTACTTGACATGGAAATACCTATCGTTAATTGTTGTTGTGAAGCCTTTTAAAAACATGAAAAGACTCAGATTAAAAATATGGTTCGCTAGAGCCTAGCGTATTTATGACCTGAAACATCATGATTGATATCATGTTAAAGGCGAAAAAGTTAAAGATCTTGGTAATCTTCAAGGGGGTTATAAAGCTATCGTTACGCTATTGTGCAAAGTGCTATATAAAAGAAAACTTCGCATCTGGTGTTGAAATAACGACCAAAACCCCAATATATAACTGTTGTCTATCTTTTTATTGAAAAGATAGATAAAGCGATAAAATAACAAATTCAACAGCAATTCTAAATGTGGCAGATTCTACTAAAAATATTTTATATTTTATACGTTTTTTTTAAAAATAGGTCGTTTGATTGATTAAAATCATAAGTGTCGTATAAAGTGTAGTTATAGCACGAAGTTAGATATTTATCAGAATAGCTGATTTTAATTAAGGTCGCTCAACTTAAGGTAAATTCAATAAAATAATTTGTTTAACTTAAGTGTGCGTTCTCGCTCACAATGGCGTAAGCTTAACGACAGCTAGTCAGTTTTAGAAGTGCATAGGAAACGATTCATGAGTACATTGCAAAATACACCCCCCGGTTTTTTTAAACGCTTCAGATTAGGCAACCGCTATCTGAAAACCTTTCCTATGGAAAAAAAACTGGCACCTATTTTCCCTGAAATCCGCATTAATAAAGCGGTGCGTTTTGGTATTCGCTTTATGCCACCGATTGCTATCTTTACGCTAGCTTGGCAAATCGCGTTGGGTGGACAGCTTGGCCCTGCTATCGCAACGGCATTATTTGCCTGTAGTTTACCAATGCAAGGGTTATGGTGGTTAGGGAAACGTGCGTCTACACCTCTACCCTCTAGCTTGCTGAGCTGGTTTTACGAGATCCGAGACAAATTTACGGAGGCGGGAATTGCGATGGCCCCCGTTGAACAACAGCCTGATTACATGGCGTTGGCTGACCTACTTAAACGTGCATTTAACCAACTCGATCGTTCCTTTATGGAAGATGTTTAGTAAAAAATGACTGTACAATTTTTATTAAAAGCTAGATTTAACAATAAGTAATGCAAAAAGCGTGTTTAGATCAATAAAAACGATGTTTTCACTGTCTTAGATGTGGGTTGAGTGCGAAGATAAACCATACTTTTCTGTAGGAGAGCCATAATGGAAATGACTAACGCCCAACGCCTGATTTTATCAAATCAATATAAAATGATGACAATGTTAGACCCAGATAACGCGGAACGTTATCGCCGCCTGCAAACGATTATTGAACGTGGTTTTGGGTTACAAATGCGCGAGCTAGACAGAGATTTCGGTCATTTAAGCGAAGAAACATGTCGCACTGTGATTGAAATTATGGAGATGTACCACGCGCTGCAAGTCTCCTACAGTAATTTGCCTGAAAAACAAGATATTGATGGCCGTCGTGTGCAATTTTTAGGCTTTGATGCAGCAACGGAAGCGCGTTATTTAAGTTATGTGCGCTTTATGGTGAATACAGAAGGGCGTTATACCCATTTTGATAGCGGAACCCATGGCTTTAACTCGCAAACGCCAATGTGGGAGAAATATGTACGGATGTTGTCGATTTGGCATGCGTGTCCGAGGCAGTATCATTTGTCAGCAGTGGAGATTACTCAAATTTTTAACGCTTAGTTTTGCTCGTCGCATTTTGCGCTGTAGCAGTGTTGGCTTCACACACTAACCCTAGTCACATACTTATGTATGCTCCTAGGGATTAGCGCGCTTGCCGCCTCGCTACAGCACAAACTCCTTAGAGCAATCTCGTCATACTTCACTTCGTCGCCTAGTGACAAGGCGAATTATTTAGAACAAACGGAATCAATCGATATAAAAATTTCAAATTCAAATTCAAATTCAAATTCAAATTCAAATTCAAATTCAAATTCAAGTTAACATTTCTTTCCTGTTTTAACTCACCAGTGCACTCAAATCTAAGTCATTAACGCAAATCTTGATTATTTTTGTTATTGAGGTTGCGTATTGGCGTCTATTTAGCGTTAACTAAGAGATAGAATCGATTCAAGCACATGAAAGGGGTAGATGTGAAACTAAAGGCAAAGGGTTTTCTATTTGATTTGGATGGGACACTGGCGGATTCGCTGGCGGTAGTTGAGCGTTGCTGGTGTAAATTTGGTGAGCGCATAGGGAAAAGCCCTGAAGAAATTATTAGCTTTATTCACGGAAAACCTGCACTGACCAGCCTGCGTCATTTTTTGCCAGAGGCCAGTGATGAAGAAATTATGCGTTATTTTCGCTGGCTCGAAAAAATGGAAAGCGAAGATGTCGAAGGCGTTGTGGCTCTACCAGGAGCAGTTGCCTTATTAACACGTTTGAATGAAATCGGTGCGCCTTGGGCGATTGTGACCTCAGGGACTGTACCCATCGCACATGGACGCCAGCAAGCGGCGGGATTACCAGAGCCGAAACACTGGGTGACATTTGAAAAAGTGTCCAAAGGTAAGCCAGATCCAGAGCCTTTTATGTTAGGGGCCGAAGCGCTTTCTCTGCCTGAGAAATCCTGTATTGCCTTTGAAGATGCTCAAGCAGGCATTCATTCCGCACTAAGTGCAGGTTGCCAAGTAGTTGCAGTCCATGCGCCAGAGAGCTTACCGCGCCGTGATGAAATCGATGTAATTGTTAGTTCGTTAGAGCAAATTTCTGTTATGGGACCTGACATTAATGGGGATTATGAACTTTTAGTGTCAAAATTGCCTTAATAGTGATCTAATCAAAGAAATTCTCCGTAAAACATGGTTAACTAAAGAAAATCTTTAGCAATGTTTTTTTTCGTCGAAAGGGGATGTTTTGAACGGAGAATTGCTGTGGGTATTAACCCTCCTGCTGATCGCTATCGTTCTTTTTACCACGAATAAAGTCCGTATGGATGTGGTGGCGTTATTGGTGATTGTGGCGTTTGTACTCAGCGACACCTTAACGTTAGAGCAAGCGACTTCAGGTTTTGCTGACCCGAACGTGTTGTTGATAGCGGCACTGTTCGTCATTGGTGATGGCCTTGTCCGTACTGGTATTGCATATCAAATGGGGGACTGGCTTGTTCGCGTTGCAGGAAGTAGCGAGAGCAAGATGTTGGTGTTTTTGATGCTAACCGTGGCTGGACTCGGTGCTTTTATGAGCTCGACAGGCGTTGTTGCCATCTTTATCCCCGTTGTACTGAGCGTTGCGGCTCGAATGAAAACATCTCCAGGTAGATTAATGATGCCACTGGGGTTTGCTGGGTTAATCAGTGGCATGATGACTTTAGTTGCGACCCCCCCTAACATGGTGGTAAACAGTGAGCTAGTGCGTGAAGGGATCAAGGGATTCCAATTTTTCTCAATTACCCCTATTGGTATTCTTATTCTACTGGCTGGTATTGCTTACATGTGGCTGACACGTCGTTGGTTAGGCAGTAATGAACCCGATAAACTTCCTGAACGCTATCGCCGCACCTTCCGTGATTTAATCCGTGATTACAAGCTAACAGGCCGTGCGCGCCGTTTAGCTATCCGTAAAGGTTCACCACTGATTGGCCATACTCTTGATGAATTGCACCTGCGTTCACGTTATGAAGCTAACGTGGTGGGGATTGAGCGCTGGCGGAAATTTCGCCGCGTGATGGTCAGTGCAACAGGGGGAACTGAATTACGTGAACGTGATGTCTTACTGGTAGATATATCGGTAAGTGATGACGATTTACGCCTTTTTTGCAGTGAACAATTGCTAGAGCCAATGATTTTACGTGGAGATTATTTCTCGGATCAATCTCGCGATGTAGGGATGGCCGAAGTGTCCATGAACCCAGACTCTGAGTTACTGGGGAAAAGTTTACGAGATATCAAGTTTCGTACACGATATGGCCTAAACGTGGTGGGTATTCGCCGTGATGGTAAGGCATTGGATGGCAAGCTGGTAGATGAGCCGCTGCGCCTCGGGGATATTTTGCTGGTGATCGGTGATTGGAAATTGATCCGTATCTTATCGACAAAACCACGTAACTTTATTGTATTGAATTTAGCGGCAGAGGTCGAAGCGGTCGCACCTGCGGCTTCACAAGCACCTCATGCCTTGTTTTGTTTAGCATTAATGGTCGCTATGATGGTGACCAATGAAATTCCTAACTTTATCGCGGCATTAATTGCGTGCCTGCTGATGGGGAAATTTCGCTGTATCGATATGGAAAGCGCCTATAAATCGATTCACTGGCCAAGTATCATCTTGATTGTTGGCATGATGCCTTTTGCGCTTGCACTGCAAGAAACTGGCGGGATAGCCCTTGCGGTTGACGCTCTAATGAAAATAGCGGGCGGTTTAGGCCCTCATGTGATGCTACTGTGTTTATTTATTCTGTGTGCCACGATTGGCTTGTTTATTTCTAATACAGCCACTGCAGTATTAATGGCACCGATTGCTATTGCTGCGGCACGGCAAATGGAGGTTTCTCCTCTACCTTTCGCGATGGTAGTAGGTATTGCGGCATCTGCGGCCTTTATGACGCCAGTTTCTTCACCAGTAAATACCTTAGTTCTCGGCCCAGGTGGTTATAAATTCTCTGATTTCTTAAAAATTGGTGTACCGTTTACCATTATCGTGATGTTTATTAGTATTGCGGTTATTCCTCTCCTTTTCCCTTTTTAAATAATAGCCCTAGCTAATAGGGCTGTTATTTATCACTCATAATATGGGTAATTGTAATGAACTTATTTGCTTTAATTCAGCTTAAGTTGAATTAAGGATAAGTCTGATGTCACTTATCTTGCATACATTTTTATAATTAAAACCATTAATTAAATTAGTCTTATTTTCTGGAAACTTAGAATGCATATTATCATTGCTGCGATTTCAGCGCTAGCCGCGCTTGTTTGGGCATTACACTCATTACAAAATTCAGGTGTTGATCTTAATTCGTTTAATCCATTTACGTGGGCTCGACGCAGAAAGTGGCAAAAACAATACGGCACAAAACCTATTTATAATTTATCGACCGCGACTGACGCTGCCGCTGCCATTATTGTGGGAACATTAAAGCAAGAGGGGGAAATTTCTCGAGAGCAAAAACAAACGGTTATTGATTTATTTGCTACTAATTTTAACTTGGGAAATCAAGAGGCAATGGATTTGTTTGCTTCATCCGCTCACCTCGTGCATAACGAAATAAACTTCGAACACAGTATTCCACATATTCTAAAATTAAGTATCAAACAATTCACGCCATCAATGATAACGACATTTCTTTCGCTATTAGAACAGGTTGTTGAGTTAGAAGGCACGCCTACAAAAATACAGGCTAATATTATTGAAAGAGTCGGTATTGAATTTAAAAAAATCAATAAAAATAAGATTGGTTGGAAAAATTAAATCTAATTTGCACCGCAAAATAAAGACCCATTTTATGGGTCTTTATTTTGTATAATTCGGAGGGGTTAATTACTAATTTCATCTAACGAAAGCGTAAATCCCGGAACAAATTTTTCCATAAAGTAATCCATTTCTGGGCTTTGTCTTTCGGCTAACATTTTTTCAAGGCGCTTTTTAGCCAATTTAAACTCACTATTTCCAGCAGATAACTCTTCTAAGCATTTTAAATAAGCGCATAAGGAATCGGCTTGTTTAACAATAAAATGTTCTTCTTCAGACTGTAAGTCTTCAATAATCAGTTCCCGAAAGTCACCTTGTAACTCTTCAGGTAACATATCCAGCAATTTTTGCTGCGCGAATTTTTCTATTTTTTTGTATTCATGGGCAATTTGCTGATTATGATACTTAATTGGCGTGGGTAAATCCCCGGTGATGACTTCGCTGGCGTCGTGATACATAGCAAGCAAGGCAATACGAGAGGCGTCGACATTCCCGCCAAATTTTTTATTTTTAATGATAGCGAGTGCATGAGCGACCATCGCGACTTGTAGGCTGTGTTCAGAGACATTTTCCGTTCGGACATTCCGCATCAGTGGCCAACGGTGGATAAGTTTCATTCTAGCTAAGTGTGCAAAAAAGTAGCTCATAAGTCCTCATAAACAGCGCTAAACAGTAGGTAAATTATAACGTGTATAGTCGCAGAGGGATATACATTTATGGCAGGTTATTATTTAGGAAATCTGAGTAAAGGTAATTAGCTCTGTTAATAAATAATATTTAATTTAAAAATTGGAACCGTATTATCTAATCTTAATGAAAATAATATTAATTAATAAAGGGGGTAATATGGCTGACAACGATCATAGACGAAAAGGCTTTGTTTCTATAGAGAACTATTGGGGAGAGGAAGTACAGTCAATTATAATTGTCCATCATTCAGGTAAGATGGAAAAAACAGAGGGATTTGTTAAAAATATAAAGCATGGTGAAAAAGAAAAAGATGTTTTTCATTTTTATTATCAAACCGGTTTATTTTCACCTAAAAACACGTGGAAGGTAATAGTAATCACCATTAATGGTGATGTTTATGAGACAGATGGCTATTTCTCATGTTCTATCGCGGATTCGGATAAAGGTGTGACCGTTATCGGCATTAATGGTGATACTAAAACGGCCTATGTTTCTTTTCCAGAATCAGGAAGTTGCTCTGAAAAATTAATACGTGTAAAACGCCATTCTTTATTCGATGCTCAATTAGAGAGATATCTGAGGTAAGCATTAAGAATTATATTTATTATAATTTGATTTGGTTGTGTTAATACATATAATGGAAAATCACTAAGTAAATCTTCAAGGGATATTATGAAATATTTTCCTTTTATACTTTTAGGTTTTTTTCTGGTTGCGATATATATTATTTCCATTATTTGATAATCAAAAAAATACATTCATTTATCGATGATTAAATGTTGAATTTAAAAAGCCTCCACAATTGGAGGCTTTATTGTTATTAATAAATAATCTAAATAGGATATTATTGGCGATAGCCTTCAAGGAAGCGGCCAAATTTATTAATTGCCATTTCAAGATCGTCTGCATATGGTAATGTCACGATCCTAAAGTGGTCCGGTTCTGGCCAGTTAAATGCGGTACCTTGTACTAATAACACTTTTTCTTGCAACAGCAAATCAAGGATCATTTTTTGGTCATCATGGATATTAAAACGCTTAATATCAATTTTCGGGAACATATACAGTGCGCCTTGTGGCTTCACACAAGATACACCAGGGATTTGGTTGATAAGTTCCCATGCACGATTACGTTGTTCGTATAAGCGGCCACCTGGCTGAATAAATTCACTGATACTTTGATAGCCCCCCAGTGCTGTTTGAATTGCATGCTGCATCGGTACGTTGGCACACAAACGCATAGACGCTAACATTTCTAAGCCTTCAATATAGCTTTTAGCATGTTTTTTCGGGCCGTTTAGTACCATCCAACCTTGTCGGAACCCAGCAACACGGTAGGTTTTTGATAAACCATTAAAAGTGATGGTGAGCAAATCAGGTGCTAAAGCTGCGATGGAATGGTGAACGGCATCATCGTACAAAATTTTGTCGTAGATTTCGTCAGCATAAATAATGAGGTTATGTTGACGTGCTAGTTCAACAATTTCTAATAGTAAATCTTTGCTGTAGACAGCCCCAGTTGGGTTATTGGGGTTAATGACAACAATACCACGAGTTCTTGGGGTGATTTTGCTACGAATGTCTTCGATATCTGGCATCCAGCCTTGTTGCTCATCACACATATAGTGAACCGCTTTCCCACCTGAAAGGGAAACAGCTGCTGTCCAAAGTGGGTAATCAGGTGCAGGCACTAACATTTCATCGCCATTATTAAGCAGGGCTTGCATCGCTTGGACAATAAGTTCAGATACACCGTTGCCGATGTAGACATCTTCCACAGTCATTTCGTGAATACCACGAGCTTGGTAGTGCTGAACGATAGCTTTACGCGCAGAATAGAGCCCTTTGGAATCACAATAACCTTGAGAACTTGGTAAGTTACGTAAAACATCCACAAGGATTTCATCAGGTGCTTCAAAGCCAAACGGTGCCGGGTTACCAATGTTTAGTTTGAGGACTTTATTGCCTTCCTCTTCTAAGCGTTTAGCTTCTTTTAATACGGGCCCACGGATGTCATAACAGACATTATCGAGCTTGCTGGATTTAGTTAGATTGTTCATTGTTTTCTCATTACCCTAACGGGATTACATTGGTAGGGGGAACCGGCTTTATTGTCTTACTGTACTCCTCCCTCAGAAGCTTTTGAAGATGCAAGGTTATTTTTGGTGTAAAAGGTTGGTTAAAGCATAAATGTGATGTTTGACATCTTATTATATTCTTTAAGTTAGCTTTACATTTCAAATAACACACTTAATTAGGATTAATATTTCAATAATATCGAGAGTTTTGGTGTGTAAAGATGGAAAAAAGAGAAAAATAACAGTTGAATTAAAAAATTGTATCAAAATGTAATATTGAGCCTGAATTCGTTATTCTGGACATAAATTTTGCCGAATATTGCCCTTTTTTTATGTTTTTTTGACCTTTTTTGTTAGTAATATTGATTGTTTCACTCAATGTTTTTTCACTTAACATGTGTTGAAAACATATAATTCATTGAAATTTATCAAAATAGTAAAATAGTGAAATGAATTTTATAATGTGCTTACATTAAAATAATTGCGATTACATTAAATATGTTACTATTTAGCCGTAGTTTATAAAGCGTTTCTTTAATCAGGTTCTGGAAGAGAATCCGCTTTTTGTTAACACCCTTTTTGATTTATTGGCAGTATTCTGTTTATACCCGCATTGATGTTATTCGTTAATAACGGGCAGGTTGTAACCAGATAAAATAATGAGAAGTCATTGCAAATCTAAGGATTAGAGATGCACTAGATGAGTCGTTTTAAATTATATCGCTGATTCTCATGGAGGAGAGCAGAACACCAGGTAACATAAATATTATATAAGAGAATGAACGATGATAAATTCCAATCGTCCCATCATGAACTTAGATCTAGACTTGCTGCGTACATTTGTTGCAGTCGCTGATCTAAACACATTCGCAGCTGCGGCTGCAGCAGTGTGTAGAACGCAGTCTGCGGTAAGTCAGCAGATGCAGCGTTTAGAGCAACTTGTCGGTCGTGAGCTGTTCGCGCGTCATGGGCGTAATAAACTCCTCACGGCACATGGTTTGCAATTACTGGGTTATGCACGACAAATCTTGCGTGCGAATGATGATGCGACCGCATCATTGACCTATAACGATGCAGAAGGCGAGCTACGTATCGGTGCATCCGATGATACCGTTGATATTCTATTGCCATTTTTGCTAAATCGTATCGCTTCTGTATATCCACGTATTGCAGTTGAAGTTCGCATTAAGCGCGCCCAATTTATTGAATCAATGCTGGATAACCATGAAATCGATTTAGCATTAACAACAGCACGTATTAGCCATCACCCAAAAACAGCGCTGAGAACCGTGCCAGTGCTATGGCACAGTTCGCCGGACTTTCAATTACGTCATAACGAGCCGATCCCGTTAGTCGTAATGGATGAAACCAACCCATATCGTAAACTTTGCACGCAAGCATTGGATGACGCTGGGTTACCATGGCATATCGCTTATGAAGCTGCATCTTTACCCGCAGTACGTGCGGCTGTAACCGCTGAAGTTGGGGTGACTGCACGTCCGATGGAAATGCAAAATGCAGATTTACGGATTTTAAATGAAACGGATGGCTTGCCTCGTTTGCCTGATATTCAATATTGGTTATATAAGAATGCAGACGAGCAGAAAGACTTTGTTTTGACCGTCTTTAGTGCCATTGAAAACAAAAAAATCCCTTATGTTGCGGCATCAGCAAGTGAACTCGCTGAAGGAAACGAAAGTAATAACTAATCGTTTCAAGTGATTTTGTATCACGGCTGATAAGTAAGTTATACAATAAATAAAACGGCAATTCCTATACTTTAAGGAATGCCGTTTTTTTATATCAAAAATTTGCATAAACAAAAGCGTAGGTAAAATATTTGCAATCTAATTATTTTACACAAAGGGAATGGGGTACTCAATTCAAAGGAATATATCGCCTAAAGTGATATTAGCTAAGTGAAAGTATAACCATATTAAACAAAGGGAAATGCCATTCTTTTTCAGATGTGTATATCTACAGAGTAAGATGCTTAGTAACTGAAACGATTATTTCATATTGATGTGTTAAATTTTCAATATTGGAGAAGACGTATAAGAAATCATTTTAAAACTAGGTATAAATATTGAGCAACTATTTTTAGAAATCGTTATCAAGTTCAAATTTATCATTTTTTTATCGATTTCAGTACACAAAACCCGCAATTAACCACTTAATAAGTATGGTTAAATGTTGAAGACCATGAAATAATTGTGATGTAGCTGGCAGAACCTGAATTTCATTTTTTAGTTAACGATTTGTTACGTTATTAACAATCTTTTTTTGCTGAATTGATAAAATAGCACTGGATTGTCAGCGAGTTAGTACAACTGTTGAATAAAAAAGCGTTACATGTTCTTAAAGTAAAATTGAATGCCATGTAAACAAATTGAGTACTTTTTCAATAAATCTGTGCGTTAGATCAAATAAAAAGCGCAATTTTTCATCTGTTAAGACAGGTTTTTCCTGCGATAATGGTGTAGTAAAAACGAATAATCAGTTAAACTAGTTTGAGTGTTTACTTATGTTTCATTACACTGACACGTTTTAGCAGATCATGAGTACTTTTTGTTGTTCGAATGTTTTTTGAGTGTGAAGTTTTTGTAATAAATACGGGTTATTTTACCTAATTTGGGTAAAGTAAATTGTAATGAGAGAGGACAAACCAAACGCAGTCATCAGGCTGATTTATGTTTGGTGATGATTTTTGGTCTTTCTTCTCGATTAACTGGGCAATTGTGGTGCAATACTGCCGTGTTGTAAAAAAGAGCAGTTTACGCACCATAAGTAATGAGTAAGCAACGAGTATGTCTACATCAATCCTAGCGTTAGCCCATAACTGGGCGTTTGCGATATTCCTTATCGGCACTATCGGTCTTTGTGCTTTCATGTTGGTCGCTGGTCACTTCTTGGGTAGCCGCGCCAAAGCCAGAACAAAACATGTTCCTTACGAGTCAGGTCTTGATTCGGTCGGTAGTGCACGTCTTCGTATGTCAGCTAAGTTCTACTTAGTCGCCATGTTCTTCGTTATCTTCGATGTTGAAGCCATGTTCTTATTTGCATGGTCAGTTGCCATCCGCGAAGCCGGTTGGGTAGGTTTCATCGAAGCCGCGATCTTTATTCTGGTATTGTTGGCGGGATTGTTTTATCTGGTTCGCGTAGGAGCATTGGATTGGACTCCAGTCCGTTCCCGCGGAAAAGTGAAGCATCCTAGTGAAGTTATTAAAATCAGCAATCGTCATCCGCAGTAAAAAGCGAGGCATTATACAATGGATTATACGCTCACCCGCATAGATCCGAACGGTGAGAACGACCGTTACCCACTGCAAACTCAGGAAATCGTTACCGATCCTCTGGAGCAGCAAGTTGAAAACAGTGTATACATGGGGAAACTTTCTCATGCACTTCACGATGTGGTTAACTGGGGGCGCAAAAACTCTCTATGGCCATATAACTTTGGTCTTTCATGTTGCTATGTAGAAATGGTGACTTCGTTCACGGCTGTTCATGACGTAGCCCGCTTTGGTGCGGAAGTACTTCGTGCTTCACCTCGTCAAGCCGACTTCATGGTTGTAGCAGGAACCTGTTTCACAAAAATGGCACCTGTTATTCAACGTCTGTATGACCAAATGCTCGAACCGAAATGGGTTATCTCCATGGGTTCATGTGCCAACTCTGGTGGCATGTATGACATTTATTCTGTTGTACAAGGCGTCGATAAGTTTATCCCTGTGGATGTGTATATCCCGGGTTGTCCACCGCGTCCAGAAGCCTACATGCAGGCTCTGCTTCTGTTGCAAGAATCTATCGGTAAAGAGCGTCGTCCGCTCTCTTGGGTCGTTGGAGACCAAGGGGTTTACCGTGCCAACATGCAATCAGAAAGAGAAAGAAAGCACGGTGAACGTATCGCAGTGACAAACCTGCGTACACCAGACGAAATTTAAGGCTTAAAGCCATACAGCGTAACAGAGCAATGTTGTTGCGAAATAATAAACCTGATCAAGCGTTATGGTGAAGAATGATGACAGATCAGATAGCGCAAGCGAGTAGTAACCAGCCAGGATGGCAGACACAGGATCATTTAAATGACCCTGTGCTTCTGGAACTGCGCAATCAATTTGGGCCGGATGCCTTTTCTGTTCAAGCAACTCGCACTGGCATGCCAGTGATATGGGTTCGTCGTGAACAATTACTGGAAGTAGTCGATTTTCTTAAGAAATTACCGAAACCGTATGTCATGTTATTTGACTTACACGGGGTAGATGAACGTCAACGAATTCACCGTCAAGGTCTGCCTGAAGCAGACTTTAGTGTTTTCTACCACATCATCTCCATCGACCGTAACCGCGATATCATGTTAAAAGTCGCTCTGAATGAGAAAGACTTGAATGTGCCTTCTGTGGTTTCACTGTTCCCAAATGCCAGCTGGCATGAGCGTGAAGTGTGGGATATGTTTGGGATCACCTTCCAAGGTCACCCAAATCTGCGCCGCTTGCTGATGTCGCCAAACTGGGAAGGTCACCCACTGCGTAAGGATTACCCTGCGCGTGCAACTGAGTTCGACCCCTTTGTTCTGACAAAACAGAAACAAGATCTGGAAATGGAAGCATTAACTTTCAAACCAGAAGAGTGGGGCATGGCACGTGGAAATGAAAACGAAGATTTCATGTTCCTGAACTTAGGGCCAAACCACCCATCATCACACGGTGCGTTTCGTATCGTATTGCAACTTGATGGTGAAGAAATTATCGACTGTGTGCCTGATATCGGTTACCACCACCGTGGTGCTGAGAAAATGGGTGAACGCCAGTCATGGCACAGCTACATTCCATACACTGACCGTATCGAGTATCTCGGTGGTTGCGTGAATGAAATGCCTTACGTGTTAGCCGTTGAAAAACTGGCTGGCATCGAAGTGCCTGACCGTGTGAAAACCATTCGTGTCATGCTGTCTGAGTTATTCCGTATTAACAGCCACTTGCTGTACATCAGTACTTACATCCAAGACGTCGGTGCAATGACACCGGTATTCTTTGCGTTTACTGACCGTCAAAAAGTGTACAACGTGATTGAAGCTATTACAGGCTTCCGTATGCACCCAGCTTGGTTCCGTATCGGCGGTGTTGCGCACGATTTACCACGCGGTTGGGAAAAGCTGCTGCGTGAGTTACTTGACTGGCTGCCAAAACGTTTAGAATCCTATGTCACGTCAGCACTGAAAAACTCCATCTTGAAGGGCCGTTCGATTGGTACAGCAATGTACAACAAAGAAGAGGCACTGGCATGGGGTGTAACGGGTGCAGGTTTACGTGCAACAGGCGTTGATTTTGACGTGCGTAAATGGCGTCCATATTCAGGCTACGAAAACTTTGAGTTCGATATTCCAATCGCGCACAACGGTGACTGTTATGACCGTGTGATGATCAAAGTGGAAGAGATGCGCCAGAGTATCCGTATTCTTGAGCAATGCTACAAGAATATGCCAGAAGGCCCATTCAAAGCCGACCATCCACTGACGACACCGCCACCAAAAGAGCGTACGTTGCAGCACATTGAAACCCTGATCAACCACTTCTTGCAAGTGTCTTGGGGCCCTGTGATGCCTGCGAATGAATCATTCCAGATGGTTGAAGCCACGAAGGGTATTAACAGCTACTACCTGACCAGTGATGGCAGCACCATGAGCTACCGCACACGTATTCGTACCCCGAGTTATGAGCACTTACAGCAAATTCCTTCGGTGATCAGAGGTAGTTTAGTTTCAGACTTAATCGTCTATCTGGGTAGTATCGATTTTGTAATGTCGGATGTGGATCGCTAACCATGCATAATGAACATAACGAAAATGAGAAGCACAACGAGCTCAATGTCGTGAATGTGTTTGAACCGCAAGTCAATCATGGCTTTGTCTTAACTGAGAAAGAACGTGAAGAGATTGAAGGTGAAAAGCACCATTACGAAGATGCGCGTGCTGCCTCAATTGAAGCACTGAAAATTGTGCAAAAAAACCGCGGTTGGGTTGAAGACGGAGCTATCCATGCGATTGCTGATGTCTTAGGCATTCCAGCCAGTGACGTTGAAGGTGTGGCCACATTCTATAGCCAAATTTTCCGTCAACCAGTAGGTCGCCACATTATTCGCTATTGCGACAGTGTTGTTTGCCATATTACAGGTTATCAGGGCTTAGAAGCTGAAATTATTAAACAGCTGAATATTCGCCCGGGTCAAACAACAGCTGATGGCCGCTTTACCTTGCTGCCAACCTGTTGCTTAGGTAACTGTGACAAGGGTCCAACGATGATGATCGATGAAGACACTCACAGCTACGTACAGCCTGAAAATATTCAAAAATTACTGGAGCAGTATCCATGACAAATTCTGTTAATCCAGTGATCCGTACTGCCGAAACTCATCCTCTAACATGGCGTTTGCGTGATGACAATCAGCCTGTTTGGTTAGATGAGTATCGCAGTAAAAACGGATACAAAGGTCTTGAGCGTGCGCTCAAAGGCATGGCACCCGATGAAGTTGTGAATCTCGTCAAAGACGCTGGCCTGAAAGGGCGTGGTGGTGCGGGCTTCTCAACAGGTCTGAAATGGAGCCTGATGCCGAAAGACGAAAACATGAAACTGCGTTACTTCTTATGTAATGCGGATGAAATGGAACCGGGTACCTATAAAGACCGTCTATTGATGGAACAACTGCCTCACCTGTTAGTTGAGGGGATGATCACAGGGGCTTATGCACTGAAAGCCTATCGTGGTTATATCTTCCTGCGTGGTGAATACGTTGAAGCAGCGCAAAACCTGCGCCGCGCCATTGAAGAAGCCAAAGCAGCAGGTCTGTTAGGCAAAAATATCCTCGGTTCTGGATTCGATTTCGAACTGTTTGTGCATACCGGTGCTGGGCGTTATATCTGCGGTGAAGAAACTGCGTTGATTAACTCCTTAGAAGGTCGTCGTGCAAACCCACGTTCTAAACCACCATTCCCTGCAACATCAGGTGCTTGGGGCAAACCAACTTGTGTAAATAACGTCGAAACTATCTGTAACGTGCCTGCAATTTTAGAGCACGGTGACCAGTGGTATATCGATTTAAGCGCAGGTAAGAGTAAAGATGCCGGCACAAAACTGATGGGCTTCTCAGGCCGTGTGAAAAACCCAGGTCTGTGGGAATTACCGTTTGGTACCACGGCGCGTGAAGTCCTTGAGGACTACGCGGGTGGGATGCGCGATGGCTTGAAATTAAAAGCATGGCAGCCGGGTGGGGCAGGAACAGATTTCCTGACCAATGACCACCTCGACTTACCGATGGATTTCGAAAATATTGCTAAAGCAGGCAGCCGTTTAGGTACTGCGTTGGCGATGGCGGTTGATCATGAAATCAACATGGTTTCGTTAGTGCGTAACTTAGAAACCTTCTTTGCGCGTGAATCTTGCGGTTGGTGTACGCCATGTCGTGATGGATTGCCGTGGAGCGTGAAAATTTTGCAAGCACTGGAAAAAGGCGAAGGCCAACCGGGCGACATCGAAACATTAGAGCAACTTTGCCGTTTCTTAGGTCCGGGTAAAACCTTCTGTGCTCACGCACCGGGTGCAGTCGAACCGCTGCAAAGTGCCATCAAATATTTCCGTGATGAATTCGAAGCGGGTATCTCGCAAAAAGATCTGCGCAATTTAGTGCAGATTGCAGGTATCCAGCCAAACCTGCTGAAGCAGCGCTGGTAATCGTTTCGCGATTGAGCAACCGCGAACGAGGTTTTTCACGAAGAACGTATTTTTGATTAACGCCTGCTTTATGCGGGCCTTTGGGAAGCATGCTGACTATGGCTACAATATATGTAGACGGCAAAGAATATGACGTTAACGGGTCTGAAAACCTGTTACAAGCCTGTCTTTCTCTCGGGCTAGATATTCCTTATTTTTGCTGGCATCCGGCGCTGGGAAGCGTTGGCGCTTGCCGCCAGTGTGCGGTTAAGCAGTATCAGAACGCGGATGACACCCGCGGTCGCCTAGTAATGTCTTGTATGACACCGGCAACGGAAGGCACGTTCATCTCTATCGATGATGAAGAAGCCAAGCAATTCCGTGAAAGTGTTGTGGAATGGCTGATGACCAACCACCCACACGACTGTCCAGTCTGTGAAGAGGGCGGTAACTGCCACCTGCAAGATATGACGGTGATGACCGGCCATAACATGCGTAAATATCGTTTTACGAAACGCACACACATTAACCAAGATCTGGGGCCTTTCATCAGTCATGAAATGAACCGTTGTATCGCGTGTTATCGCTGTGTTCGTTACTATAAAGATTACGCAGATGGTACGGACTTGGGTGTATATGGCGCACATAACTATGTGTACTTCGGTCGTACAGAAGACGGCACGCTGGAAAGTGAATTTTCTGGTAACTTAGTCGAAGTCTGCCCGACAGGGGTATTTACCGACAAGACCCACGCTGAGCGCTATAACCGTAAATGGGATATGCAATTTGCACCGGGAATCTGCCAACAGTGCAGTATCGGTTGTAATACCAGCCCGGGTGAACGTTATGGTGAAATTCGCCGTATCGAAAACCGTTATAACGGCTCAGTAAATCACTATTTCCTGTGTGACCGCGGTCGCTTTGGTTACGGCTACGTTAACCGTAAAGACCGTCCACGTCAGGCTGTCTTGAACAAAGGTGGCGTTAAACAGGTTATCTCTGCAATTGAAGCTATGCAAAGCGGTGCGCAAATTATCAATCAAGCGAAAAAAGTGATTGGTATTGGCTCGCCTCGTGCAAGCATTGAAAGCAACTACGCATTACGTGCATTAGTGGGCGCGGAAAACTTCTACTCAGGTATCTCTACGGGTGAGCAAAGCCGCTTAGCGCTGATGCAAAACATCCTGCAAAATGGCGGTATCTATACGCCAACACTGCGTGAAGTTGAAGGCTACGATGCGGTACTGGTTCTGGGTGAAGATTTAACTCAGACGGGTGCGCGTATGGCACTGTCTGTTCGCCAAGCGGTGAAGGGTAAAGCACGTGAAATGGCCGCAGCTCAGAAAGTCGCTGACTGGCAAATCGCGGCCATCATGAACATTGGTCAGCACGCGAAATACCCGCTGTTTATCACCAACGTTGATGATACTCGCTTAGATGATGTTGCCGCTTTCAATTACCGTGCACCGGTTGCTGACCAAGCGCGTTTCGGTTTTGCTATCGCCAATGTGATTAACGGTGAAGCGCCTGCGGTTAACGACTTACCTGCGGACCTGAAAGCGAAAGTGGAAACTATCGCACAAGCCCTTTCAAGTGCGAAAAAACCACTGATTATCAGCGGTAGCCACAGCGCGAGCGATGCAATGATCCAAGCCGCAGCGAATGTGGCATTTGCACTGAAAGCGAAAGGCGCACAAGTAGGCTTATCTTACTTAGCTTCTCACGCGAATAGCTTCGGTTTAGCGATGATGAACGCACAGCCATTAGACAGCGCATTAGCTCGCATTGAAGCGAACGAAGCGGATGTGGCTATCGTTATCGAAAATGACCTTTACCGTCACAGCAGTGTGGACGCCGTCAATAGCGCATTAGCGAAATTGAGCCACCTGATTGTTGCTGATCACCAGCAAACTGACATCATGGATAAAGCAACGCTTATTCTGCCAGCGGCGAGTTTCGCTGAAGCAGACGGTACGTTGATTAACCAAGAAGGTCGCGCACAACGTTTCTTCCAAGTCTTCGACCCTACGTATTACGACAAGGCTATCGTGATGAACGAAAGCTGGCGCTGGATGCACTCGCTGCAAACAGAAGCGCAAGAACGTGATGCAGATTGGTCGCAACTTGACCATGTGATCGCTGACTGTGTGGCTGCATTACCGCAATTTGCTGGTATTGTGGATTCAGCACCGAAAGCATCATTCCGTATCCGCGGACAAAAATTAGCGCGTGAACCACATCGTTACAGTGGCCGTACAGCAATGCTGGCGAACCAATCTGTGCATGAACCACGCCAACCGCAAGATATTGACTCTCCATTTGCTTTCTCAATGGAAGGGAACAACAGCCCAACCGCACCACGCCAGCAAATTCCATTTGCTTGGGCACCGGGTTGGAACTCACCTCAAGCGTGGAATAAATTCCAAGCGGAAGTCGGTGGCCATTTATTATTTGGTGACCCGGGTGTGCGTTTGTTCAATTCAACGGAAAGTAACCTGGGTTACTTCACTGATATTCCAGCAGCTTACCAAGCAGCGGACGCTCAGTGGGTGGTGGCGCCGTATTACCATCTGTTCGGCAGTGATGAAATGTCACAGCGTTCAGAGGTTATTCAACAGCGCATGCCTGAGCCCTATATCATGCTGAACACGCAAGATGCTGCGGCACTTGGCTTGGCTGCAGGGACAAAAGCTGAATTTAGCCATGCAGGCCAAGGGTTCAACTTGACTGTACGTCTCAGTAATAACCTGTCAGCAGGTCAAATTGGCTTACCATTAGGGATGCCGGGTATCGCACCTTCAATGGCTGGCGTGTCAGTCAATAATCTGCGGAGGGGAGCATGATGGATTGGATTTCTCCTGAAGTGATGGAAGTGTTAATTTCCATCCTCAAATCTGTCGTCATTTTATTGGTTGTTGTGACTTGTGGAGCATACATGAGTCTGGGAGAGCGCCGTATTCTCGGTCTATTCCAGAATCGTTATGGTCCAAACCGCGTTGGCCCATTTGGGATGGGCCAGTTAATCGCTGACATGTTCAAAATGCTGTTTAAAGAAGACTGGATCCCGCAGTTTGCGGACAAGAAAATCTTTACGCTTGCGCCAGTTATCGCATTTTGTTCATTGTTCCTTGCATTCGCCATCGTGCCTGTCAGCCCGACTTGGCACGTCGCAGACTTGAACATCGGAATTTTATTCTTCCTGATGATGGCGGGTCTGGCGGTGTATGCAGTGCTGTTCGCAGGTTGGTCAAGTAACAACAAATATTCATTATTAGGGGCGATGCGTGCTTCAGCACAAACCGTCAGTTACGAAGTGTTCTTAGGCTTATCTTTAATGGGCGTAGTCGCACAAGCAGGTTCATTCAACCTGATTGATATTGTGAACTCCCAAGAAGGCATGTGGAACATTATTCCTCAATTCTTTGGTTTTGTGACCTTTGCGATTGCGGGCGTTGCGGTATGTCACCGTCACCCGTTTGACCAACCAGAAGCAGAACAAGAGATTGCGGATGGTTACCACGTTGAATACTCAGGGATGAAGTTCGGTTTATTCTTCGTCGGTGAGTACATTGGTATCGTAACGGTTTCCGCCCTGATTGTGACGCTGTTCTTCGGTGGCTGGCATGGCCCGTTCCTGCCGTCATTCTTGTGGTTTGCTATCAAAACTGGCTTCTTCATGATGATGTTCATCTTGATCCGTGCCTCTTTACCGCGTCCACGTTATGACCAAGTGATGTCTTTTGGCTGGAAAATCTGCCTGCCATTGACGCTGCTTAATCTGCTGGGTACTGCAGCAGTGATTTTATACAACGCTCAGTAAGGGGTGATTGAACCATGACATTGAAAGAGTTATTGGTCGGTTTCGCCACCCAAGTACGTAGTATTTGGATGGTCGGCCTACATGCGTTCGATAAACGCGAAACGCAAATGTATCCAGAAGAGCCGGTTTATCTGCCACCCCGTTACCGTGGTCGTATCGTGCTAACGCGCGATCCAGACGGTGAAGAGCGTTGTGTTGCGTGTAACTTATGTGCGGTTGCTTGCCCAGTGGGTTGTATCTCATTGCAAAAAGCTGAGCACGAAGATGGACGCTGGTACCCGGAATTTTTCCGCGTTAACTTCTCGCGCTGTATTTTCTGTGGTCTGTGTGAAGAGGCTTGCCCAACCACGGCAATCCAATTAACACCTGACTTTGAAATGGCCGATTGGCGACGTCAGGATCTGGTTTACGAGAAAAATGACCTGTTGATTTCAGGTCCGGGTAAATATCCTGATTATAACTTTTACCGTAAATCGGGTATGGCGATTGCAGGTAAAGACAAAGGTGAAGCGGATAACGAAGCGAAACCGATTAACGTCAAAGACCTGTTGCCATAAGGAGCGATATTCATGGAATTTACATTTTATATCGCCGGTCTGGTTGCAATACTTGCAACTTTGAGGGTGATAACTAATACCAACCCGGTGCATGCACTGTTGTATCTGGTTGTTTCTCTGCTGGCACTGTCAATGGTGTTCTTCTCACTCGGCGCGTATTTCGCGGGTGCGTTAGAAATCATCGTTTATGCAGGCGCCATCATGGTCTTGTTCGTGTTCGTCGTCATGATGCTGAACCTAGGCCGCTCTGTGCAAGAACAAGAGCGCGCTTGGTTAACACCGAAAAACTGGATTGGCCCTGCGGCATTATCCGCCGTGTTACTGGCTATCCTAGTTTACGGCATCACGTCTTTATCTTATGAAAAAGGCATTGATGGCACAGTGATTGGGGCGAAAGAAGTCGGTATCAGCTTGTTCGGGCCATATGTTCTGGCTGTGGAACTTGCTTCATTGCTGTTATTGGCAGGTATCGTCGTCGCATTCCACGTTGGACGTGACCGTAAAGAAAACGGTGCTGATCTTGTTAGCATCGCGGAGGAGCAAAAATGATACCTCTAGAACATGGTCTGATTTTAGCGGCAATTCTATTTGTGATGGGGCTTAGCTGCCTTGTTATCCGCCGCAACTTGCTTTTCATGTTGATCGGACTGGAAATCATGATTAACTCAACTGCACTGGCATTTGTCGTCGCAGGGAGTTTTTGGGGGCAACCAGACGGCCAGATTATGTATATCTTGGCAATCGCGCTGGCTGCAGCGGAGGCGAGTATTGGATTGGCGTTGTTACTGCAACTCCATCGTCATCGTCAGAACCTGAATATTGATAAAGTCAGTGAGATGCGCGGATGAACCTACTCTATTTAACTATTCTGTTGCCTTTACTGGGGTCGGTGTTGTTAGCCTTCTCCCGTGGACGCTGGTCAGAAAACGTTTCGGCCATTATTGGTGCGGGGTCGGTCGGCTTAGCTGCCCTCGTCGCATTCTATGCTGGTAACGAATTTTTAGCTCAACCCGACGCTGGCGTGTTTGTTCAGCCACTTTGGACTTGGATGTCTGTCGGGACCTTTAATATCCCATTCACCCTGATGTTAGATGGTCTGTCACTGACTATGTTAGGTGTGGTAACGGGTGTGGGCTTCCTTATTCACGTATATGCTTCTTGGTATATGCGTGGCGAGGAAGGTTACTCACGTTTCTTCGCTTACACCAACCTGTTTATCGCGAGCATGGTGGTTTTAGTCCTGGCTGATAACATGATGCTGATGTATCTCGGTTGGGAAGGGGTAGGGCTGTGCAGTTACTTGCTGATTGGTTTCTATTACACCAATCCAGACAACGGCAAAGCCGCGATGAAAGCGTTCTTTGTAACACGCATCGGTGACGTATTCCTTGCTATCGGTATGTTTATTCTGTGGAATGAACTAGGCACACTGAATTTCAGCGAAATGGCGGTGTTAGCACCTCAGAAATTTGCTGAAGGTTCAAGCGCAATCAACTGGGCGACCTTGATGTTATTAGGTGGTGCAGTCGGTAAATCTGCTCAGCTACCATTACAAACATGGTTAGCCGACGCGATGGCGGGTCCAACACCCGTTTCTGCACTGATCCACGCCGCAACCATGGTAACCGCGGGTGTTTATTTAATCGCACGTACCCATGTCCTGTTCCTGTTAGCGCCTGAAGTATTACACTTAGTTGGCGTCGTCGGTGCGGTAACATTAGTACTGGCAGGTTTTGCTGCTGTTGTGCAAACGGATATCAAACGTGTCCTCGCTTACTCCACCATGAGCCAAATTGGTTATATGTTTTTGGCGCTGGGTGTTCAAGCTTGGGACGCGGCGATTTTCCACCTGATGACTCACGCCTTCTTTAAAGCGTTGTTGTTCCTGTCAGCAGGTTCGGTGATCCTCGCTTGCCATCACGAACAAAACATCTTCAAAATGGGTGGGCTGCGTAAGCAAATCCCATTCATTTACGCTGTGATGTTAATCGGCGGAAGCGCACTGGCAGCATTGCCACTGTTTACCGCAGGTTTCTACAGTAAAGATGCAATTTTGTGGGGCGCGCAGCTTGATGGACAAACTGTGTTGTTGTGGGCAGGTATCCTCGGTGCATTAATGACCGCAATTTATACCTTCCGTATGATTTTCATCGTGTTCCACGGTGAAGCAAAAATCAAAGCGCACAAGGTTAAAGGCATCACTCACACATTGCCACTTGGCATTCTGGCTATCCTTGCAACGTTTGTTGGTGCATTAATCCACCAACCATTAGAAGGGGTGTTCCCAGCGGAAGCCGCAGGAAGTGAAGACGGTAAAGTTTTACTTGAAGCGATTTCTGGCGGATTTGCAATCGCAGGTCTGTTGATTGCTGCATTCCTCTATCTGTTTAGACGTTCCATTGTTGATGCTATCGCGAAAACCGCGGTTGGCCGCTTCTTCAGTGCTTGGTGGTACCAAGCATGGGGATTCGACTGGCTGTATGACGTCGTCTTTGTGAAACCGTTTAAAGGTATTGCATGGCTACTGGAAAGCGATCCGATTAACTCACTAATGAATATTCCTGCGCGCTTATCAAGCTTAGCGAACAAAGGACTTTCTGTGAGTCAAAACGGCCAGATCCGTTGGTATGTTGCCTCATTGGGGCTGGGTGCAGTGCTGATTTTTGCTCTGCTGCTTTTGGTTTAATTAAGGGACACATTGCGCCATGCTACTACCTTGGCTAATACTTATTCCCTTCATCGGTGGCCTGCTGAGCTGGCAGGCTGACCGGTTCAGTCACCGCGCTCCACGTTGGATTGCGCTGGCGACGATGGGATTAACACTTATTCTTTCCGTGCAACTGTGGTTACAAGGGAGTTACTCTCTGGCTAATCCACAAGGCATTCCACTGTGGCAATCTGAGTTTTTAATGCCGTGGATCCCTGCACTGGGAATTAACATTCATTTAGCGATTGACGGTTTATCACTGTTGATGGTCGTTCTGACCTCTATCATGGGTGCGTTCTCGATTCTGAGCTCATGGAGTGAAAACCAAAAGAACCAAGGTGCTTATCACTTTAACCTCCTGTGGATTATCACTGGGGTGATGGGGATTTTCACCGCTGTTGACCTGTTCTTGTTCTTCTTCTTCTGGGAGATGATGCTGATCCCAATGTACTTCCTGATTGCAAATTGGGGACACAAAGGCTCAGAAAACAGACAACACGTTAACGCGGCGACCAAGTTCTTTATCTATACGCAGGCAAGCGGTTTGATTATGTTAGTGTCCATCATTGGATTGGCACTGGCACACTTCAACTCAACCGGTACCTTAACATTTGATTACGACCAGCTATTAGGCACGCAAATGTCTAGCGGTGTCGCATTCATGTTGATGTTAGGCTTCTTTATTGCCTTCGCTGTTAAAATGCCACTAGTACCATTCCATGGTTGGATGGCAGATACCCAAGAGCAATCGCCAACCGCAGGTTCGGTGGACATCTCCGGTATCATGCTAAAAACCGCGGCTTATGGCCTGCTACGTTTCACGTTACCGCTGTTCCCAGAAGCGTCTATCCAGTTCACGCCAGTGGCAATGACACTGGGTGTGATCAGTATCTTCTACGGTGCATGGTTAGCGTTCAAACAAACGGATATTAAACGTCTGGCGGCTTACAGTAGCTTATCCCATATGGGGTTTGTGACCGTGGCGATTTATGCAAGCTCAGTGTTAGCGTACCAAGGTGCTGTGATCCAAATGATCACCAACGGTCTGTCTGGTGCAGCGCTGATTATCATCAGTGGTCAACTGTACGAGCGTACGCAAACGCGTGATATGCGCATGATGGGTGGGTTGTGGAAACGCATTAAATGGTTACCAGGAATGTCCCTGTTCTTTGCTGCGGCAACATTAGGTATGCCAGGTACAGGTAACTTCATTGGCGAATTCATGATCCTATTCGGTAGCTTCAGCCAATTCACATTAGTGACCTGCATTATGGTATTTGGTGTGGTGTTTGCCTCTATCTACTCACTGTGGATGATGCAACAGACTTATTACGGCACACCAAAATCAGAAAAAGAAATGAAAGGGTTAACGGCGCGTGAATTCGGTGTGCTACTGGCTCTGGCTGCTTTACTGGTTATTATCGGTTTCTATCCACAACCAATTTTAGATACATCAGTTGGTTCAATGGAAACATTGCATAACCTGTATTCTGCTTCACTAACAACATTAGGGCTGTAATTCGCCATGACAATAACTCCTCAAGAACTGATCGCAATACTACCACTGATGATCGTCGGATTGACGGCGGTGGTTGTGATGCTGTCCATTGCGTGGCGACGCGATCACCTGACTAGTGCCGCGCTGACAGTATCGGGTTTTATCATTGCGTTGCTTTCACTGATTTGGGTAGCCGATGGCTACTTAATGGATGTGACTTCGCTTATCCGTGTTGATGGCTTTGCGCTGTTCTACAGTGCACTTGTCCTGATAGCAGGTATTGGTACCAGCATCTTTGCTTACCATTGGCTGGAAGGCTTTGGTGACAACAGAGACGAATTCCATCTGTTAGTGGCGATTGCCGTTGCAGGAGGTGTGCTGTTATCCATGTCGAACCACATGGCGTCAATGTTTATCGGTATCGAACTGATTTCATTACCACTGTTTGGTTTAGTGGCGTATACCTTCGAGCGCAGCCGTACCTTAGAAGCCGGGATCAAATACATGCTGTTATCCGCAGCAGCGTCTTCGTTCCTGTTATTTGGCATCGCATTGTTGTATGCAGAATCAGGTAGCTTAAGTTTTGCGTCAGTAGGCCAAAGCCTGTCGGACAACCAAATCCATGCACCATTAGTGATGATTGGCTTTGGTATGTTAATTGTCGGCTTTGGTTTCAAACTGTCTCTGTTTCCATTCCAACTGTGGACACCAGACGTATACCAAGGCGCACCAGCACCCGTTTCTGCGTTCTTAGCAACGGGCAGTAAAATTGCTATCTTCGCTGTATTAGTACGCATCTTTATGGAAGCGCCGATTACCAGCAGCAATACACTCGCCATTGTTATTTCAGTGATTGCGATTGCCTCTATTCTGTTTGGTAACTTACTGGCGATTACGCAGAAAAGTGCAAAACGTTTACTGGGTTACTCCTCTATCTCCCATATGGGGTATCTGTTAGTGGCACTTGTTGCCCTGCGTATTGACCCTGTTGCTTCACAAGTGACGATTGCCATTTACTTAGTCGGTTACTTGTTGGCAAGTTTGGGGGCATTTGGTGTGATCAGCATCGTTTCTAGCCCTTACCGTGGTGATGACCAAGACGATTTCAGTGCATTCCGTGGGTTGTTCTGGCACAAGCCAGTACTGGCTACAGTGATGACGGTTGCGCTGTTATCCTTAGCGGGTATTCCAATTACATTAGGGTTTATTGGTAAATTCTATGTGATTGTTTCCGCTGTAAATGCAGAACTGTGGTGGTTAACAGGTGCTGTCGTGGTAGGTAGTGCGATTGGTTTGTACTATTACCTGCGCTTTATGGCAAGCCTGTACAGCCGTGATGCAGAACATGCTGAGCGTTATACTGGCCCTGAAAAAGCAACATTGGGTACGGTTTTTGCGGCTATCTGTGCAATTGCAGCTATTGTCTTCGGTGTTTGGCCACAACCGCTTATTGATATTTCGGCATTAGCTGTTGCAATCGTTGGTTAATGAAAACAGCCTAAGTAATATGAAGCCGGTTACTGCAAAGTAACCGGTTTTTTTTTAATCGGGCAATTGGCGTTGGTATTGGTATTCCACATCATTTAAATAGGTCATCAGCATTTGGCTTGCTGTATTGATTTGTACCAAGTTAAGCGTTTGCTCGGACATCTTTTCGCTAATGTATTGACACCATGACTCCCAGTAATTTTTGAGTAATCCAACTTGATGAATAATGGTTTGTTTATGATTATCAATAGCCGTAATCTCGTTAGATAATGACATCAGTTGTGAAAGCCTAAAAATATTGGTGTCAATGGTATTCAATTCTTCTTTGTGTTCAATGATTTGGTCACTTAAATACAACCTGACATCGACTAATTTCGTAAACTCAAGACCGTCATCTACCATCGTTAGCAGGTTTCGAATATAACTAATCGCTGATTTTAAAATATCTTTTTTATTTGGGGTGATGTCTAAAGACTCAATTAACTCTTTCCCTTGAAAATATTTATCAAAAAAATCGGTTAGTTTTGAACGTAATACAATATCCTCAGCAGCAGTAATAATAGAGTGGTTTTTGTATAAATCATTTATTTTGGCTTGCATGCTATGTTTAGAAGTCAAAAGAACTTCTTTTTGACTCATGAATTGGGAGAGTTTTAATTTATTGGGTTCATTGAGATGAAATACCAGTAATGATTCATTGGTGTAGCGAATTTTTGAAATTAATTTTTCGAGTTCTGATTTTGCATCCCTTAAATCATCAATAAAACTTGATGTTAGAAATTGATTCTTTATATCTGAATAATCATCATTGCTGGAATTTATAACCTTTGATTCGTTTAATTCATTGCTCATTATGTAATTCAGTTTTATACGTAATATTGGAATTGAATTTCGGATTAGCTCATTTAACCGTTCCGTTTTTATTGCGATTTTTTGAACTCGTCCATAAATAATATAGTCATAATTCATAACGTTTTTATTGAATGAGACAATATTATTTGAAATGCATCTTAATTGATAAATATCAATAGGGGGTAACATGGGTAAATCAAGGTTGTCATGCATATTAATGCCTTTTATTGAGATGATGTGTTATTTATTTGTAGTTCATCAAATAATTTAATTAAATGAACTGAGTAGTCTTGAATTGAACTCCAAGACAGAATAATTCGTTTGAACTGGGCAATAAATCGAATGAGTTTGTCTGCATTGTTTATTCGTTGGAAAATATCTATGGATTGCTTTATTTCAGTCAAAATAACCAGCCACATATAGTCAAGGTGGTCAATTGCTAATCGAGCATCTTTAAACAAACTTTCAATTTTATGCAAGTTAAGTTGGATATCGAAAATGGTTTTTTGAATTAGCTTTTCATTATTAATCTTGGTGTTTAGTTCGGCGATTTCTTTTAATAACTCATTTTTTTTTGCTCTTATTGCATCTGCTTTAGGCCCAAAGATACTGCTGGTGATGACTAAACCAATAATTCCCCCTGTTAATCCCGTAAAACATAATTTGACAAAGTGGGAGTATTCTTGCTCTAGTTGTACAATATCCTGTTTTTTTAACTCTATCATTTCTTTTAAATATGATTCTGAGCTATCGCGATTGACGGGTTCGAGTTGTTGATAAAGGCCTTTTATATTAAATAGTAAGGATTCAACATGTTCAAAGTTTGAAAGGTATCCACCTGTAATATAAGCTCTAAAGTCTGATACTGTGTTTTTGATTTTTATTGTTTTTATAGATTGCTGTTTTATATCACTCTTAATTAAATTTAAAATGCTAACAAGCTCAGTGGCAATTTGTTGGTCATCATTTTGATAGGTAATTTTATCTAAATCATTTTCGGTTAAATCATCTAGACTATCGGATATTTTTTGCAAAATCGGCATGTGGTTAATGTACTCAATGATCTGGTTGCCTGTTTGCATAATATTTCGGCTGGTTAGAGATAGATTAACCGATTGTTCTTTAACTTGTTGTTCTACATGATCCCAACTGTTTGCATGGGTTCTAATATCCATGATCGCACTCGTTAAATCGTCAGGGCTAATAGGAAGCTCTGTTGATTCATTAATACCAAACCATTTTAAAATATCTATTTCTCGTAAGGGGAGTGAAAGCGCGAAACGAACATGTTTATGAATGTTGACCAAATCATCTAAGGTGAATATACCTGCTGAACGCGCAGATAGGGCATCTTGATTAGTTAACAATGCTAATGTTGCATTTCCTATATTTTCTTTTTCAATAATTCGGTCGTAACTTTCTTTAGTATGCATTATGAATTCCAACTTTATTAAGTTAATGAGTAATGAAGTCTTAACTTGATTCATTATTTGGATGCGTATGTATAGTAGGTTTCGAGATTACTTCTATTCACTGGAAATTGGTCATCAGTAAAGTATAAAGTGGACGCTTTATATTGAGTAACCTACTCGAAACTGAAGGAAGGGGTTGATACTAAAAAATGAAAATCATCGCTAAAAAATAACTCAATGTGTGTATCAAAATAGCAAAAGTTCATATTTATAAAATTGGTTTAATTAATAGAAATGCCAATTTTTAGAATACTTAGCGGTATGTCATGAAGGTTAATAACCTAAAGGGATCTTATCCATAAGGTCGAGCATCGCAGTACTTGCATTCAATTAGTATTAAAAATATGTTTCATAATGAAAAATAGGAAGAAGAGTGTATCTCGTACTTATTAATCGTTGCTATCCGTTTAACTGTTGATATTGATGATGCAAAACTGTTGATTGGTCAATAAATTGGCAACTAAAAACCCAGAACAGTGATAAAGCCACAAAATATCAATTAATTAAATGAATATGTCATTATATAATTGATAGAATAAACTATACTAGACGCAAGAAGAACGTCACATTCCAGCCTTAGTGGTTGTTGTGAATCAGCAGAAATAGTACTTGCGGGAGAATAGCTGTAGAGACAATGATTGATCAATGTATTAATGCATTTCATTGCGCTATATAATCTTTGATGTTAATCGATGTGCTGTGGTTGTAGGGATCTAAAGTGATAAATAAAAAAATTGATAAAGTAATAGCTGAAATTCTGGAACATTTGTCTACATTGGCACTGGGAAACAAAGAATACACACGACTTGTTTGGCAATTTGACGAGCAAACAGCTTTTCCAGGCTTAGCATGGCTATCTTCACAGGCCTGTTACCCGCAATTTTATTGGTATCAACGCACCGGTGCAGAAGAGTGTAGTGCACTGGGGCGCGTTAAATCCTTTTATTCTATTGAAGATGCTGAATATTTCTTATCCCAATACCCACAGACACCTGACGTGCGCCTATGGGGGCTAAATGGTTGGAATGCGGTGGGAGATGGACTTACGGATGAAGAAAAGCAGCAAGCAACATATTGTTTTCTACCGCGTTTAGAAATTCATCGGCTGCGTTCAACTATCAGTATTAGCTTGAATGTTGATGGGCAAGAGGATATACAAAATGCAATTGCTTTTCTCTTGAAACTGACATCAACATCGGATGCTTCTTTAACGCTTCTCGCCTCGATTACTGAGCAAAAACATATTCCTAGCCATGACGAATGGTGCCGTTTATTAAATTGCGCTATTAGCGATATGAAAGCGGGTAAGATGGAAAAAGTGGTGATGGCGCGCGAGACTCAGTTAACATTATCGAATACGATTTCAGTCGCAGAATTTTTATCGGCAAGCCAGCAGGTTAATCATCACTGTTACCATTTTATGATGGCGTTTGATAAGCACTCTGGCTTTATCTCCTCAACACCTGAACGTTTATATTTAAGGCAAGGAACGCAGCTTAATTCGGAAGCCCTTGCAGGTACAGTGGCAAATGATCCTGATGATAATATCGCTGCGGAATATGCTAAGTGGTTGATGGAAGACAAAAAAAACCAACATGAAAATTTAGTGGTGGTGGATGATATTTGCCAGCAATTGCAGGGAGCTGTTACTGGGATTGATGTTTCCTCTGCAAAAGTTATTCGTTTAAGAAAGATTCAACATTTATATCGTTCTATTGTGGCAACGTTAATTTCCCCGTCAGACCGTGATTGTTTGCAGCGCCTTCAGCCTACTGCGGCAGTGTGTGGTTTACCCAGAAAGGTGGCACGGCAATTTCTGGCAGAAAATGAGCCTTTTTATCGAGGCTGGTATGCTGGGACTGGCGGATTTATTAGTTTGAATAAAAGTGAGTTCGCTGTTTCTTTACGCTGCGCACAAATCAATGGCGCGCAAGTTTCATTGTATTCAGGTGCTGGTATTGTGAGCGGCTCTGACCCTGAACAAGAGTGGGAAGAGATTGAAAATAAAGCAGCAGGGTTGAAATCGCTGTTTGGAAATAACTAACAACCACATTATAAATATGGTTATTTTTTGTTTATTTTCAACTAGTTCATCAAAAATTGTTCTGAGATCAAGAAAAATTTTTCTATCAGTCTAAACTGATTGATAATTAATAATTTGCTGAGCATATTATGTCGAATTCTGCATTTAATATCCGTTGGGCTGAAGTGATTATTGAAGCACTTAGCCGTCATGGTATGAAACATATCTGCATTGCGCCGGGTTCCCGTTCGACGCCTTTAACGTTAGCCGCGAGTAACAATGTTAAATTGCATTGCCATACGCATTTTGATGAACGTGGTTTAGGGCATCTTGCTCTCGGGCTTGCTAAGGCAAGTGGCGAACCTGTTGGTGTCATTGTTACCTCGGGTACTGCGGTGGCCAATTTGTATCCGTCATTGATAGAAGCTGGGTTAACGGGTGAACAAGTTGTTTTTTTGACGGCGGATCGTCCCCCTGAGCTGATTGACTGTGGTGCAAATCAAGCTATCCGCCAAACGCATATTTTTGCTTCGCACCCAACTCAGTCCTTAATGTTACCTCGCCCAACGCGAGATATTTCAGCCAAATGGCTGGTGAGCGCGGTTGATAACGGTATGAACCAACTTCATCATGGCGCTTTCCATATTAATTGTCCATTTGCGGAGCCACTTTACGGTGAAAGCGAAGGGGAGTACGAATGGCAGCAAACATTAGGTGATTGGTGGAATTCGAATCATCCATGGTTAAGTGAGCCGCTAACCCACACGGTTGCGCTCGTGGCAGATTGGTATTTTTGGCGCCAGAAAAAGGGTGTTGTTATCGCTGGGCGCATGAGTGCGACAGAGGGAGAACTCGTTGCTGCGTGGGCTCAAGAGCTGGGTTGGCCAATATTAGGTGATGTGTTATCGCAAACAGGGCAACCGTATCCATGCAGTGATTTATGGCTGCAAAACCCAAGTGCTCAAGCCATATTGCAAGATGCTGAATTAGTAGTGCAATTTGGCTCAAGTATTACGGGTAAACGGTTACTGCAATGGCAAGCTCATTGCCAACCAAAAGAATACTGGATTGTGGACCCGATACCACAACGCCTAGACTCCGCGAACCACATGGGGCGCAAGCTGACTTGCTCAATTAAAGGCTGGCTTGAAAATCACTCTGCACAACCCCGTAGCCTGTGGTGTGAGTCATTATTAGAACTTGCTGAAAAAACACAAAATTGTGTTGAAAAATACCTATCAGGTCAATTTTCTGAAGCCGCAGTTGCACATCAACTTCCAGAGCTACTTCCCCCTCGAGGACAATTATTTGTTGGTAATAGCTTAATCGTACGTTTGATTGATTCATTCTCACAGTTACCGGTTAGTTATCCCGTCTATAGCAACCGCGGAGCAAGTGGTATTGACGGATTAATTTCTACATTGGCAGGGGTGCAGCGTGCAACAGCGAGACCGACTTTGGGGATTGTAGGTGATATTTCTGCGTTGTACGACTTAAATAGCCTTGCTTTATTGCGAGAACCTTCAGCACCGACCATTTTGATTATCGTAAACAATAATGGTGGGCAAATATTCTCTATGCTGCCAACCCCTGATGATGCAAGGCAAAATTATTATTGCATGCCGCAGAATGTCAGCTTTGAACCCGCTGCGAAAATGTTTGGGTTGCAATACAGTGCCCCGACAGACTGGGATGGTTTAAAAAATACAGTCCAGCAATTTTGGCACAATCAACATGGTACGCTTGTTATTGAACTGGTCGTTGAGGGTGATGAAGGGGCCCGCACATTAAAACAGTTACTTAGCGTTGCTGCGGAGCTCTAATGTTAGCAGCAAAACTATATAATCCAGAAAAATCAGGTCCTTGTCTCGTTTGGCTTCATGGGTTGTTGGGCAGTGCAGATGATTGGCTTTCTGTGATTGGGCAGTGTAATGATTACCGATCATTAGCGATTAATTTACCTGGACATGGTGGTTCACAAGAGGAAACGTGCCAAGGTTTCGAACACTTTAATGAACAATTGAATGCGCTTTTGCAGCACTATCAAATAAATGAATATTACTTGATAGGTTATTCATTAGGCGCTCGCCTTGCCATGTATTTTGCCTGCTTTTACCAGCCAAAAGGGCTATTAGGGTTGGTTATTGAAGGTGGAAATGTTGGGTTGGAAGACCTGCAGGCAAGGTGTGAGCGTAAAAAAAATGACAACGCATGGGCACAGCGTTTTCGTACAGAGTCCATGCACAAGGTATTGAGTGATTGGTACCAACAAGCTGTTTTTGCAGATTTATCGGCTGCTCAGCGAGATAAACTGATTGAATTGCGCCAAGAAAATAATCCGCAAGCTATTGCGGACATGCTAGAGAGCACATCGTTATCTCAGCAACCATTTTTAGTGCCAAATTTGCACCAACTGACTTGCCCATACCACTATTTTTGTGGCGAGCGAGATCAAAAGTTTCGAAGCGTTTCGCAACAATACACATTGCCATTAACGCTGATTGAAAATGCGGGGCATAATGCTCATCGGGAAAACCCTACGGGCTATGCAACTGCACTTCACCATTTTTTATCACACTGTGGTTAAAGGAATTTGAGAATGATTTATCCAAGCGAAGAAAAACTGTACGCACCTATTGAATGGCAAGACTGCTCCGAAGGGTTTGACGATATTTTGTATCACAAATCCCCTGAAGGGATTGCGAAAATTACCATTAACCGCCCACAAGTGCGTAATGCGTTTCGTCCTCAAACGGTTAAAGAGATGATCCAAGCCTTGTCAGACGCGCGTTATGATGACCATATTGGTACTATTATTTTAACAGGTGAAGGTGAAAAAGCCTTCTGTGCAGGTGGTGACCAAAAAATTCGTGGCGACTACGGCGGGTACCGCGATGAAAGTGGCACTCACCACTTAAACGTTTTGGATTTCCAACGTCAAATTCGCACTTGCCCAAAACCGGTAGTTGCAATGGTCGCGGGTTTTGCTATTGGTGGCGGTCATGTTTTACATATGATGTGTGACTTAACGATTGCGGCGGATAACGCAATTTTTGGTCAAACAGGGCCAAAAGTAGGTTCTTTTGATGGCGGCTGGGGTGCATCATACATGGCGCGTATCGTAGGGCAGAAAAAAGCTCGTGAAATCTGGTTCTTATGCCGTCAATATGATGCAAAAGAAGCGTTAGACATGGGATTGGTTAACACCGTCGTTCCTTACGCTGAATTGGAAAAAGAAACCGTTCGTTGGTGTCGTGAAATGTTAGAAAACAGCCCAATGGCATTGCGTTGCTTGAAGGCGGCATTAAATGCTGACTGTGATGGCCAAGCGGGTCTGCAAGAGTTGGCGGGTAATGCGACGATGCTGTTCTACATGACGGATGAAGGTCAAGAAGGTCGTAACGCTTTCAATGAAAAACGTGCACCTGACTTCTCTAAATATAAGCGTAATCCGTAATGCGTAAAGCCAAGATTTATTCGTTCAGCCTGCCCATGGAGGCAGGTGTTATCCTTCGTTATCAACGCCTCAAGACACGTGATGGGCTTTTGGTATGCTTGCAAGATGGGGATAGCGAAGGTTGGGGGGAAATTTCGCCTCTGCCTGAATTCAGCCAAGAAACGTTGGAAGAAGCAACTGCTGAAACCATTATGAGGATGAATGAATGGGTGAAAGAAGGCAAAATTTTTGATAGTCAACTTCCTTCTGTGGCATTTGGGTGCAGCTGTGCCGTGGCTGAATTAACTGGCGAGTTACCCAAAAAGGCAGATTATCGCAAAGCACCACTGTGCAGTGGTGACCCTGATGACTTAATTTTAAGCCTTGATGCGATGGAAGGCGAGAAAGTCGCGAAAGTCAAAGTGGGCCTATATGAAGCAGTGCGTGATGGCATGGTGGCGAATCTATTGTTAGAAGCGGTGCCAGAGCTCAAACTCCGTCTTGATGCAAATCGTAGTTGGACGCGTGCGAAAGCGGACGGTTTTGCTAAATATGTTAACCCTGACTACCGTGATCGTATCGCATTCTTAGAAGAACCGTGTAAAACGCGTGAAGAGTCCCTACAATTTGCTGCTGACACAGGCATCAACATCGCATGGGATGAGAGTGTGCGTGAAGAGGGCTTCAAGGTTGAAGCCCAAGCCGGGGTTGCTGCGATTGTGATTAAACCAACGCTTACGGGAAGCTTAGCTTATTGCCGTTCTTTAGTTGAAGAAGCTCATCGTCTTGGTTTACAAGCAGTGATTAGCTCTTCTATAGAAAGCAGTTTTGGCTTAACTCAGCTAGCTCGCGTTGCGCATTGGTTAACACCGAATACAATCCCTGGTCTTGATACTGTTTCTTTAATTCAATCACAGTTAATCCGTCCTTGGCCACAGTGCGAGATTCCATTACAACAGGTAGAGGATTTAACCGTTGTATGGCAGAGTTAACACCATTTAATGATTGGCCTTGGCAGCACTGGGCCAATCTCCAACCAGACTCAGTTGCTGTCTATTCAGATGGTGAAAGCCTAACGTGGGACTCGCTTAACCAACAGCTTAAGGATCTTGTCACTTATTTTTCAATGCAAGGTGTGACAGGGGGGCAATGCGTCGTACTTCGAGGGAAAAACTCGGTTGAGTTATTACTTAGTCAACTAGCCCTTATCGCTTGCGGTGCAAGGGTTTTACCGCTGAACCCTAGCATCCCTGAACGGACGCTCAGTGAATTACTCCCTCATCTTGGTATTAGCTCAGTAATTGATTTTACGGATGATACCGAGCTGCTTGCTAATTACCGAAACCTTGATTACCAACTGTATTATCACTTTATTGGTGAAGGTGATTTTCAACCTGCTCATTTTCAAGCGCAAGTGAAGCAACCTGCGACACTAATATTAACGTCGGGGTCAACGGGTTTACCGAAAGCCGCAGTTCACAGTGTTGAGGCCCATCTCAATAGTGCTGATGGTGTCTTGAGTGCGATGAATTACCAACAGGGTGATTGCTGGTTACTTTCCTTACCACTTTTTCATGTTTCTGGACAAGGCATCATTTGGCGTTGGTTACTTAAAGGCGGAGCACTAGCACTTAAAAATCAACCACTCGCTGAAGCCCTGCAAGGCGTTACCCATGCCTCATTGGTACCAACGCAATTATGGCGTTTGCTGAATAACGAAACGAATGCCCAACTTTCTCTTAAAGAAGTGCTATTAGGTGGTGCCTCAATCCCGTCTTCATTAACGGATTTAGCGCAGAGCAGGGGTATAGCATGCTGGAGTGGCTATGGTATGACCGAAATGGCTTCGACAGTTTGCGCTAAGCGCGCAGATGGTAAACGGGGTGTAGGTTTGCCGTTAAAAGGGAAACAAATTCGTATTGTTGCTGATGAAATTCAAGTTCAGTCGACGAGTCAGGCCCTAGGCTATTGGTTTGATGGAAAAGTTAAGCCTTTAAATTGTACTGATGGCTGGTTTAAAACGAATGATAAAGGGGCGTTTATTGATGGTGAATATCAAATACTGGGTCGCCTCGATAACCTATTTATGAGTGGTGGGGAGTGCGTTCAACCCGAAGATATTGAAGCGGTAATTAATTCTCACCCTAATGTGTCACAAAGTTTTATTATCCCCATTGATGATATTGAGTTTGGCCAACGCCCTGTGGCCGTAGTGGAGTGCGACTCAGATTTACCACTCAGTGAATTATCCGTTTGGTTAAAAGACAAACTTGCTCCCTATCAATACCCGAAAAGCTTTTATCAGTTAGAGCCTCGCTTAAAGAGTGGGGGAATTAAAGTTTCTCGTCAGCAAGTGAAAAACTGGGTTTTAGCGAGACTTCAATAAGCAGAATGATTGGCTAAATATAAATGGCATGGCGGCAAAACGGGAAAAACCATCATTTTAGCCCGCTTTGCCCATAGTTGAAACGATGGATATTAAATCCATCGTTTGTTTGTATCATTACTTCTTCAATGCATTCAACGCGTTCTCAACACCTGCACCGTACTCGGGGTGAACTTGTTTGAATAGCGCAATTTGGCGCACTTGTGTGGCTTCTGTTGCATCAATTAGCTCGCCAGCAATACGTTTAAACATACGTTGGTGCTCGGCATCATCTAATAATTCATATAATGCACGTGGTTGGCTGAAATAGTCTTGGTCTTCACGGTGATCCCAATGGTCAGCAGCACCCTCAATAGATAATGGCGGTTCACTAAAATCAGGTTGTTCTTGGAATAAACCTGATTCATTTGGTTCATAAGTTACATGATTACCACTGTTACCATCAACACGCATTGCACCATCACGATGATAATTGTGGAATGGGCAACGAGGTGCGTTTACTGGAATTTGGTGATGGTTGACACCAAGGCGATAGCGGTGTGCATCACCATACGAGAACAAGCGGCCTTGCAGCATTCTGTCTGGTGAAAAACCAATACCTGGGACAACATTAGCAGGGCTAAATGCCGCTTGCTCGACATCCGCAAAGTAATTATCCGGGTTACGGTTTAGTTCGAAATACCCCACATCGATTAACGGATAATCTTTATGAGGCCAAACTTTAGTTAGGTCAAACGGGTTATAAGGAACCTCTGATGCTTCTTTTTCAGGCATGATCTGAACTTGTAGATTCCAGCGAGGGAAGTCCCCTTTTTCAATCGACTCAAATAAATCGCGTTGTGAACTCTCTCTATCTTTACCCACTAATTGCTCTGCTTGCTCGTCAGAAAGATTTTCAATACCTTGTTGGCAGCGGAAGTGGAATTTCACCCAGAAACGCTCATTATTACCATTGATAAAGCTATAAGTATGACTACCAAAACCGTGCATATGGCGATAGCTTTGGGGAATACCTCGGTCACTTGCATCAATGGTTAATTGGTGCAACGACTCAGGTAATTGAGAGAAAAATGCCCATTTGTGTTCCATCGTACGCAGATTAGAGCGAGGGTCACGTTTGACGACGTGGTTTAAATCAGGGAATTTTAATGGGTCACGGAAGTAGAACACAGGGGTATTGTTACCTACCATGTCCCAGTTGCCTTCTTCAGTGTAAAACTTGAGAGCGAAACCGCGAATATCACGTTCAGCATCTGCAGCACCACGCTCTCCCGCAACTGTTGAGAAACGGGCAAACATTTCTGTTTTTTTGCCCACCTCAGAGAAAATTTTTGCGCGGGTATAAGGGCTGATATCGTGGGTGACAGTAAAAGTACCAAATGCACCAGAACCTTTTGCGTGCATACGTCTTTCAGGGATCACTTCACGGTCAAAATGGGCTAATTTTTCTAAGAACCAGACATCTTGTAATAACATTGGGCCGCGTTTACCTGCGGTCATGACATTATTATTATTGGCGACGGGAGCGCCAGAGGCAGTCGTAAGGCCTTTTTTCTTCATCACAATGCTCCTGATTTTGAATTTAATGACTACATAAACCTAACTAAAAAGTTATAATTTTGTAATAAAACAAAAATACCACCACAATAAACTTGTGATTCAGTATAGTAATTATGGATATGATTATCTAATTAATATAACCAATTACTGTGATTGAATGTGAGATAAGTGGGATTTTTAAGATAGAGGCTAAAAATTTAAACTTGGCTTAAGTGGGTTGAAATTATCTTTTGGCTGAATAGGTTGCGTAAATCTGAGTAATTTAGGCTGAGAAGCGTGTGTAAATCGCGTAATATCCGTAGGTAATAATTTAAAGAGGATAAAATAATGCGCAAAGTTGTGTTATTAGTGGCGGCCATGTCCCCGTTTTTTATGAATTCTGCTCAAGCAGTATCTGTGAGCGCACAAGCAGGTAAACACTATACTGAATTATCAGCAGGCTTAGGTAATCAAAATGCAGGCCTTGCATTTAATGGTTCTTGGGCACGTAGTGATCATGATGGTCAAATGGGAAGTTTAGGGGCTACATTTGGCCTCCCTGTTGGGCCTTTTGCTGCGTATGTTGGGGGTAAAGGTTTGTATTTATCGCCTGATAATAACAGCAGTGGTGCTGCATTAGCTGTTGGTGGTGGTTTAAATTGGCAGGCTCTACCTTCACTGAATATTTATGGTGAGGCTTATGGCGCGCCAGAGTCACTGACTTCGGGTAGCAAGTCTTACGTTGAAGCAAAAGCGGGAGCTCGTTATACCGTATTTAAACCGCTATCTATTGATGCGGGTTATCGTGTAATTGAAATGAAAGGCTCTCACAATAAGTCGAATGAGAAAATTGCTGACGGCCTTTATTTAGGTGCAGGTCTTTCATTCTAGTATTGCCACCTAATGTTTATTGCCCTTAGCTGCTTATGCAATTTGCTGCTAGGGGCATATTTTTTATTTAGCTGTAATTAAATACTTTTAAAGCAAATGATTATTTTTTGGTTATTTATCCTCAGATGTTCATATGTTCTTAGAGTATTACTGTAATGAAGTTAAAACATCACGGCTTAATCCTGTGCTTTTCATGATGATTTCGGGACTAACACCATTTTTAAGCAGTTGGGCAGCCATTGTAGTCATGGCCTCTGTTCTACCTTCTTCTCTGCCTTGCTGAATTCCTTGCTGGATCCCTTCTTCTTTGCCTTGTTGAATGCCCTGTTGAATGCCTTCTTGACGGCCTTTATTTTGTAAACGCTGTGCAATACTCATAACAGTCTCCCTATGTTGTTCTGTTTGCTCTTCTAAGGTTTGAACGACTTCTTCAAAGTTTGTGGCATCCAACGCAATGAACAGGTAATTAAGGATGGTAACCACATCGTTGTCGCTATTATAGTGCTTATTGAGCGCTTGCGCCAAAAGTGGAAGAACCCGCTGAAACTCATCCCGTAAATATTTATGTTTCATAGCCAGTTCCATCACGGCGACTTTACGGTGGTTGACTAATTCATTATCATCGATGACGGTGATATCCACTAAAGGAAACGGTTGTGTGTATAGCTGGTTTGCAATCTCTGCAAGGGGAAAACAATCAGTCCATAATAAGGAATGTGGATAAGGGGAACAGCCCCCGTGGTAAAAAAGAACAGGTACTACGAGCGGTAACGTTGTATTTCCTTGTTGCATATGCTGGTTCATCGCTAAGAAAGCGTAATGTATTAAGCGCCCCGCCATTAATTTATCAGGAGTAGACTGGTGTTCAACGAGTAAATAAAGATACCCTTGCCCACGTGTGGTTTGGACAGAATACAGAATATCGGATAAGCGCGAGCGTAATTGTTTATCAATAAAAGATGAGTTAGTAAGCGCTAATGTATTGAAATCACATAGAGATTTTATATGTTCAGGTAAGTGAATTTCAAAAAAGTCACGTGCGCTGTCAATGTTTGTCATAAACCCCTTAAATGCTGCATCATGCGCAGCAGAAACGCTTTTCCCTTTCATTCAATTCGCTTCCTCATTTATCTATCAGCCACAATAAAGTAAGAAGGCTTGATTGTCTTTTCGATCTTATTTGCTGTGATATAACGTAATAAAAGAAAAAAGCTTTGGTTTATTTGCTAATAATGAATATTAAAAGATTAAACGGAGAGGGTAGCGGTCCATCTATTTATAGGGTTATAAAGTAGCGGGGATTAGTTGGAAATAGAGGGTACAGATAAAAGAAAAGCCCCAAATTGACATTATTCAACTTGAGGCCTATTTAGATAGTTTCTTAACCGACGTTAGGTAGGAAGCCTGCGACGATGGAGAACTGGATAGCAATAACAGCGACACCACAGAGTAATATTAGCGTTAAAACAGGTGTGCCACCTTTAACGCGATATCCACCTTTAGCTTCTACCTTGCGAACACGCATAGTGAGAAGAGCAGGGATAATCAAAGCAAGAACAGACAATGCCACCGCAGCGTAAGTAAGGGCCTGTACAAAACTGCTATAAAATAGGGCGCACAACAGTGGCGGTACGAAGGTTAATAAACTGGTTTGAATACGACCAATAAAACGATTACTGCGTTTGAACAGGTCAGCAAGGTAATCAAATAACCCTAATGCCACACCTAAGAAAGAGGTTGCGAGGGCTAAATCCATAAATAAGCTGACGGCTAGGTTAACGCGAGGGTTGGCGACCACATCACGCACTGCAGTTAACAAACCATTAAGGCCTGACTCTTGAGCCAGAATGCCTAAGAATGTATTCGATGGAATTGAGCCTAATGTGGCGATTTGCCATAGGATATAGGCAACAAGAGGAATTGCACTACCTGTGATGAAAATCATACGCAGTTTGCGCACGTCACCATTCATGTAGTTGACAAGGCTTGGGACGCTACCGTGGAACCCAAAGGACGTAAAAATCACAGGGATAGCGGCAAGAACCAGTCCTTTTTCAATAGGCATTGTACTTAAATTGACAGCTTCTGCATGGGGGAGCATAACAAAAATCATGATCACCATAAAAATGGTTTTAGCTGTAAACAAAATGCGGTTAATAAAATCAACGGAATGTGTTCCGATTGTGACCACTGCGCCGCCCACCACAGTAAAGAGAATGATAGCAGTGCTTGGTGAAATTTTAACCCCCCACCAAGAGGATAAGCTGTCGGAAATCAATACGCCAGCTCCACCAATATAAGCGGTTGTTAGCGCATACATCAGCAATAACATACTTAAACCTGTGACGATTTGCCCTGCTGGGCCAAGGTATTTTTTTGCGACGGTACCTAATCCCATATTTGCAGGGTTATGTTGGTAGACCTCCACTAACAATAATGAGGTATAGCTCATTAACATCCATAACCCGACAAGCAAACAAACGATGCCTGTAAAACCGACGCCTGCAGCAGCAAGTGGCATTGCCAACATCCCTGCACCTATTGTTGTTCCTGCAACGATTAACACACTGCCAAGGGTACGATTCTTCACAAGTTCCTCTAATTGAATCTGAATAATTAATAAGTGATGCAGATTATGCGATTGTGCGTATTGTGTCAAATGTAAATTACAGTGAGTGTAAATATATGTGTACATCAATTGGCGGCATTACAATAGCAAATGACCTGCTAGATGTAAGGTTAATTAACTAAAGAAAAAATGATGAATTAAGGTAGCTAAAGGTAAATTTATTTTTGGTTTTTTGTTAAAAAAATAGGGGCAATCATTTGATTATAATGAATTATCATGCGGACTGAGTAGTATGGCAGTTACTTAAGATAAAGAGTGTGATGGGGTCATAATAAACACAACAAAAATAAAACTATATTGGTTTTTAAATTATCATAAATCAAATTAATGCTTGAAAATCATCTCGATAATAGGAGGCAAATACATATAAAAGGATGGAACTATGGACTTTATGATTCAACTTGCCATTATCCTTGTTTGCTTGTTCTATGGGGCAAAAAAAGGCGGTATGGCATTAGGGCTTCTTGGTGGGGTTGGTCTCGTTATCTTAGTATTTGGTTTCGGGTTACCGCCAGGAAAACCACCTGTTGATGTTATGCTGGTAATTATTGCTGTTGTTGCCGCATCAGCAACGTTACAAGCATCAGGTGGTTTGGATGTTATGCTGCAAATTGCAGAACGATTACTACGGAAAAATCCAAAATACATTTCTATTGTGGCACCTTTCGTTACCTGTATCTTAACCATTTTGTGTGGTACAGGGCACGTGGTGTACACTATTTTACCTATCATCTATGATGCGGCGATTAAAAATAATATTCGCCCTGAAAGACCGATGGCGGCAAGTAGTATTGGTGCACAAATGGGGATCATTGCCAGCCCAGTTTCTGTTGCCGTTGTGTCTTTAGTTGCCATGCTTAATGGTGTGACCATCAATGGTAAGTCTCTTGAATTCCTCGATTTATTGGCGATTACTATCCCTTCAACCTTAATTGGTATTTTAGCGATTGGTATTTTTAGTTGGTTTAGAGGGAAAGATCTCGATAAAGACCCTGTATTCCAAGAGTTTATCTCTGTTCCTGAAAACCACGACTACGTGTATGGCGGCAGTGTGACACTGCTTGACAAAAAGCTGCCAAAAATTAACTGGGTTGCGATGTGGATTTTCTTAGCATCCATCGTGGTTGTCGCGTTACTAGGTGCATTCTCTGAGTTAAGACCTTTAGTGAATGGCAAACCGCTATCGATGGTTTTAGTTATCCAGATGTTTATGTTGCTGGCAGGTGCGCTCATCATCATTATTTGTAAAACCAATCCAGGGCAAATTTCGAAAAATGAAGTATTCCGCTCTGGGATGATTGCGATTGTGGCGGTGTATGGTATCGCGTGGATGGCAGAAACCATGTTTGGCGCCCATATGGATGAAATTAAAAGTACATTGGGATCGTTAGTGAAAGACTTCCCATGGGCATATGCAGTTATCTTATTACTGGTTTCTAAGTTTGTTAACTCGCAAGCGGCAGCTTTGGCAGCGGTTGTGCCTATCGCATTAGGTATTGGTGTTGACCCTGCTTATATTATTGCATCAGCACCGGCATGTTATGGCTACTATATTTTACCGACTTACCCAAGTGACCTCGCAGCGATTCAATTTGACCGCTCAGGAACGACGCGTATCGGTAAGTTTGTCATCAACCATAGCTTTATCTTACCAGGCTTAATTGGGGTAGGTGTATCCTGCGTATTTGGTTGGGTATTTGCGGCACTTTATGGCTATTTATAATAGATAGAATGCATAAATTAGGATAAGCAGATAAGAAAAGCGATTGCATTGAAAATAGTGCAATCGCTTGTTGTATTAACCAATTTCGATATCAGTCAGAGGGTGGCAGCAACAGGGTAAAATTTCCCCTTCTTGTACAAATGCCAGTGGTTTACGTTTGTAACCCACTTTTCCGCGTAGCAATGTCACTCGGCAAGAACCACAATAGCCTTCTCGACATTGATATTCCACAGGTATACGACTATCTTCAAGCGCTTCGAGTAAACACGAATGAACTTCAGTGTGATAGGGGACTTGCACACCCTGCGTCATACGCAGGGTGATTTTATGATTGGCCATACTTACAGTTCAAAGTCGCTCAAATCATCGGTGTCAACTTGAGAATCAATTTGACCGACTAAATAAGAACTAACTTCAACTTCTTGCGGTGCCACTTGAACGTTATCTGATACCAGCCATGCATTGATCCATGGAATTGGGTTTGAACGACCTTCAAATGGCAGTTTTAGGCCGACAGCTTGCATACGAATGTTGGTGATGTATTCGACATATTGGCACAGAATATCTTTATTCAGGCCAATCATAGAACCTTCACTGAACAGATAATCCGCCCACTCTTTTTCTTGCTCAGCTGCCTGAACAAACAGGTCATAGCACTCTTGCTCGCACTCTGCGGCAATTTCTGCCATTTCAGGGTCATCTTGGCCTGAGCGTAACAGGTTCAACATATGTTGAGTGCCTGTTAAGTGTAAAGCTTCATCACGTGCAATCAGCTTGATAATTTTCGCGTTACCTTCCATTAGCTCACGCTCTGCGAATGCGAATGAACAGGCAAAGCTGACATAAAACCGGATAGCTTCCAGTGCGTTAACACTCATTAAGCACAGGTATAATTGCTTTTTCAGCGCACGCAATGAAACGGTGATTTGTTTTCCGTTACAGTTGTGTGTGCCTTCGCCGAACATGTGATAATAGTTGGTCATTTCGATGAGGTCATCATAATAACCAGAGATATCTTTCGCACGTTTTAAAATTTCTTCATTTTCAACGATATCGTCAAAAATAATTGCCGGGTCATTCACGATATTACGGATAATATGTGTGTATGAACGTGAGTGGATAGTTTCAGAGAACGCCCACGTTTCCACCCAAGTTTCCAGCTCAGGAATCGAAATCAGCGGCAATAATGCCACGTTAGGGCTGCGACCCTGAATAGAGTCAAGCAGCGTTTGGTATTTCAGATTACTGATAAAAATGTGTTTTTCGTGATCTGGTAGCGCATTGTAATCAATACGGTCGCGAGAGACGTCAACCTCTTCGGGACGCCAGAAAAACGATAATTGTTTTTCAATCAGCTTTTCGAAAATCGGATACTTTTGCTGATCATAGCGAGCCACGTTAACAGGTTGGCCGAAAAACATTGGCTCCTGCATTTGGTCATTTTTTTTCTGTGAAAATGTTGTATATGTATGTGACATAACAATTCCTATTAAATTTTACACGCGCCGCCTTCACAATCGGAATCAGCTGACTCAACAACTTCTTCCAGATCGCCCTGAACATCTTCCGCACCATCGCGGGTGTTATGGTAGTAAAGTGTTTTCACACCAAACTTATAGGCGAGCAATAAATCTTTTAGCAATTGGTTCATTGGCACTTTACCGCTCTCGAAACGAGTTGGGTCATAGTTTGTGTTTGCAGAAATCGACTGGTCGATAAACTTCTGCATAATACCAACGAGTTGCAGGTAGCCGCTGATAGATGGCATTTGCCATAACAGTTCATAAGCCCCTTTCAGGTTTTCATAATCTGGTACTACTTGGCGTAAGATGCCGTCTTTTGACGCTTTAATACTGATGTAGCCACGCGGTGGCTCAATACCATTGGTTGCGTTAGAAATCTGTGATGATGTCTCTGAAGGCATCAAAGCAGATAGTGTTGAGTTACGCAGGCCATAAGTTTGAATATCTTTACGCAGTGCTTCCCAATCGTAATGCAGAGGTTCATTGGTTAACTTATCGAGTTCTTTTTTATAAGTATCGATAGGCAATACACCTTGCGAATAGGTCGTTTCATTGAACCACGGGCAAGCGCCTTGCTCTTTCGCTAAATCGTTTGATGCCTTTAACAGGTAATATTGAATCGCTTCAAAGGTTTTGTGCGTTAAGTTATTTGCACTTCCATCTGAATAACGAACACCGTGTTTTGCTAAGTAATAGGCATAGTTAATCACACCAATACCTAATGTACGGCGGCCCATAGAACCTTGCTTAGCCGCAATAATTGGGTAGTCTTGGTAGTCGAGTAGGGCATCCAGAGCGCGAACCGCTAGGATGGCTAACTCTTCTAACTCATCAAGGCTATCAATTGCGCCTAAGTTAAATGCAGACAGTGTACATAACGCAATTTCACCTTCTTCATCATTGATATTATTCAATGGTTTAGTTGGCAGTGCGATTTCTAAGCACAGGTTAGATTGACGAACAGGGGCAACCTGCGGGTCAAATGGGCTGTGTGTATTGCAGTGGTCAACGTTTTGAATATAGATACGGCCTGTTGACGCACGTTCTTGCATCATTAATGAGAACAATTCAACCGCTTTAACGCTGGATTTACGGATAGTCTCATCTTGTTCATATTGCACATATAAACGTTCGAATTCATCTTGGTCTGCAAAGAATGCATCATACAGACCTGGGACATCTGAAGGGCTGAATAGGGTGATGTCTTGGTTTTTAATCAAACGCTCGTACATCAATTTGTTCAATTGCACGCCGTAATCCATATGGCGGACACGGTTACCTTCAACCCCGCGGTTGTTTTTCAGGACTAACAGGCTTTCAACTTCAAGGTGCCAAATTGGGTAGAATAAGGTTGCCGCACCACCACGGACACCACCTTGAGAGCAAGATTTAACAGCTGTCTGGAAGTGTTTGTAGAATGGAATACAACCAGTGTGGAAGGCTTCACCACCACGAATAGGGCTACCTAATGCACGAATACGACCCGCATTTACACCAATCCCAGCACGCTGAGAAACGTATTTAACAATCGCACTTGATGTCGCATTGATGGAGTCAAGGCTGTCACCACATTCAATCAGGACACAAGAGCTGAACTGACGAGTCGGTGTACGTACCCCCGCCATAATTGGCGTAGGTAAAGAAATTTTGAATGTTGAAACCGCATCATAGAAACGACGAATATAGTCTAAGCGGGTTTCTTTTGGATAATGGGAGAACAAGCATGCCGCCACTAAGATGTAGAGGAATTGCGCGCTTTCGTAGATTTCGCCCGTTACACGGTTTTGAACTAAATATTTCCCTTCGAGCTGTTTAACAGCAGCGTAGGAGAAATTCATATCACGCCAATGGTCAATAAAACCGTCCATTTGCTCGAACTCTGCTTGAGAGTAGTCTTCCAGCAAATGCTTATCATACTTGCCCATTTCAACAAGGCGTTTTACGTGCGTGTAGAGTGCTGGTGGCTCAAATTGGCCATACGCTTTTTTACGCAAGTTAAAGATAGCCAGACGTGCAGCAAGGTATTGATAGTCTGGTGTTTCACCAGTAATCAAGTCAGCAGCCGCTTTGATCATCGTCTCGTGAATATCAGACGTTCTGATCCCATCATAAAACTGAATCTGAGAACGTAACTCCACCTGTGAAACAGATACGTTACTTAGGCCTTCCGCGGCCCAGGTGATTACCTTGTGGATTTTATCGAGATCAATGCGTTCTTTATGTCCGTCACGCTTTGTGACTAACAGACTCTGGTTCATGAGTAAGTACACCTTGGTTGAACTACAAATAGTGTGCTGCAAACATAAAAAAGCTCATGGTTAAATACCATGAGACTAGTATTGTTTAGTTTAGCTTCACTACTATATGTAGTAGTTTGTTGAGTAGACAATAACAAGATAATGTTAATATGCGATTTTATCAAGTGAACAAATTGACGGGATCTTGTGGATAACTGGTTGGATAAGAAAAGTGATCATGTCGGTAAGCTGCATGGTAAAAGGGACTAATAAAAAAAAGGCTTCCGACATGATGACTAAAATAAATTTTGTAAACGTAGACCGTTTGCTGATTTCTTAAACGTACTGCTTGTGATTTATTCTTTTCGTGATTACTTAACTATTCGCTCACTGTATGGAGCATATAGTTCACATCGACATTTGGCCCCAGCCAGAACTTGTCAGTGATAGGATTGTAATGTAACCCAGTGATATGCTTATCTTTTAACTGGGTTCCATCAACCCAACTGATGAGTTCAGAAGGGCGAATAAACTTATTCACATCATGCGTACCTTTCGGCACCATCTTCATGACGTACTCAGCGGCAACGACTGCCATCAGCCACGCTTTTTTGTTACGGTTGATGGTTGAAAAAATCACATGACCACCTGATTTAACCAGTTTCGCACAGGCTCTCACAACGGATTGCGGATCAGGAACGTGCTCTAACATTTCCATACAAGTGACAATGTCATAAGCGTGTGGGTGTTTATCAGCATGTTGTTCAACGGTTTCTTGAACATATTCAACAGGAATACCCGATTCAAGAGAGTGTAAGCGAGCGACCATCAGCGGGTCTGCGCCCATATCAAGGCCTGTGACCTCTGCACCTTCACGCGCCATGCTTTCAGATAAAATACCGCCACCACAACCGACATCAAGAATTTTTTTACCGAAAATGCCATCAACACGTTGCATAATATAGCCAAGGCGTAATGGGTTAATGCGGTGCAATGGGGCAAATTCCCCTTCTAAATCCCACCAACGTGATGCAATGGATTCAAATTTCTCGATTTCTTGTTTATCGACATTCAAGTATGTTGGTGTATGGGTATCACTCATTGATAAAACTCCTATTTTAACCCTATGACCGTTGAACCCCTTTTATGATGATACAAATTAGGAACGGTGATAGGTGTCCGTCAGTCATTGATGGTCATAATCTAGACAATAATGCACTTAAGGCAGTTATTAATGAATAATCCCACAAGTTTCGGACACATAAACTTAATTTTCCGCTATTATACATAGCTTGAAAGACAAATACCCGTCTCTTATTTTTATTAAATTGGCGAATTGTGGTATAGTTCTACTCTTTGAATCCGAAGTTATGAGGGACAGTGGTTCCATGAGCGAGATTGCCAGAGAAATCACCCCAGTCAATATCGAAGAAGAGCTGAAAAGCTCGTATTTGGATTACGCAATGTCCGTAATTGTCGGCCGTGCGCTTCCAGATGTTCGTGATGGACTGAAGCCAGTACACCGTAGAGTACTCTTTGCGATGAATGTATTGGGAAATGATTGGAATAAACCCTATAAAAAATCTGCCCGTATAGTCGGGGACGTTATCGGTAAATACCATCCACATGGTGATAGCGCTGTTTACGAGACAATTGTTCGTCTTGCTCAGCCTTTCTCTATGCGTTACATGCTGGTAGATGGTCAGGGGAACTTTGGTTCGGTTGACGGGGACTCCGCAGCCGCAATGCGTTATACGGAAATCCGTATGGCGAAAATTGCCCATGAGTTACTGGCGGACCTTGAAAAAGAAACCGTAGATTTCGTTCCAAACTATGATGGTACAGAGCAAATTCCTGAAGTTATGCCAACGAGAATCCCTAACCTACTGGTTAATGGGTCATCAGGTATCGCTGTCGGGATGGCAACCAATATTCCGCCCCACAACTTGGGCGAAGTCATTAATGGTTGTCTTGCCTATATAGAAGACGAAGATATTAGCATTGAAGGCTTAATGGAGCACATTCCAGGGCCAGACTTCCCAACTGCGGCTATTATTAATGGCCGCCGTGGTATTATCGACGCGTATAAAACGGGTCGTGGTAAGGTGTATATCCGTGCTAGTGCCGAAGTGGAAGTCGATGAAAAAAATGGTCGCGAAACCATTATTGTCAGCGAAATTCCTTATCAGGTGAATAAAGCACGCCTGATTGAAAAAATTGCTGAATTAGTTAAAGAAAAACGTGTTGAAGGTATCAGCGCATTACGTGACGAGTCTGACAAAGACGGTATGCGAATTGTGATTGAAATCAAACGTGATGCAGTGGGTGAAGTTGTTCTGAACAACTTATATTCATTGACTCAACTGCAAGTATCTTTCGGTATTAATATGGTTGCTTTACACCAAGGCCAACCAAAAATCCTAAACCTGAAAGATATTATCGCTGCCTTCGTTCGCCACCGCCGTGAAGTGGTGACACGCCGTACGATTTTCGAACTGCGTAAAGCACGTGACCGTGCGCACATCCTTGAAGCATTAGCCATTGCACTGGCAAACATTGACCCAATTATTGAATTAATCCGTAAAGCACCAACGCCAGCTGAAGCAAAAGCAGGGCTGATTGCGCGCTCTTGGGACTTGGGTAATGTGGCCGCAATGCTTGAACGTGCAGGTGATGATGCGGCACGTCCTGAGTGGCTTGAAGACCAATTTGGTGTTCATGACGGTCAATACTTCCTGACTGAACAACAAGCACAAGCTATTCTTGATTTACGTCTGCAAAAATTAACTGGCCTTGAGCACGAAAAATTACTGGAAGAGTATCGTGAACTGTTAGTGCAAATTGAAGCACTGCTGTTTATCTTAAGAAGCCCAGAGCGCTTAATGGAAGTGATCCGCGAAGAATTAGAAATTATTCGTAGCACTTACAATGATCCGCGCCGCACTGAAATCACCGAAAACACCGCTGACATCAATATTGAAGATCTTATCAATCAAGAAGATGTGGTTGTGACTTTATCTCACCAAGGGTATGTGAAGTATCAGCCTCTGACTGATTACGAAGCACAACGCCGTGGTGGTAAAGGTAAATCAGCGGCACGAACGAAAGACGAAGACTTTATTGAGCGCTTATTGGTCGCCAATACTCACGATACTATTTTGTGTTTCTCAAGCCGTGGCCGTTTGTATTGGATGAAAGTGTATCAATTACCTGAAGCGAGCCGTGGTGCACGTGGTCGTCCTATCGTTAACTTACTGCCATTAGAGCCAAATGAGCGTATTACCGCTATTTTACCAGTGCGTGAGTACGAAGAGGGCTACACCGTGTTTATGGCTACCGCGAGCGGTACAGTGAAGAAAACGCCTCTGCAAGATTTCAGCCGCCCAAGAAGTGCGGGTATTATTGCCGTAAATCTCAACGAAGGTGATGAACTGATTGGTGTTGATTTAACCAATGGTTCTAACGAAGTCATGCTGTTCTCCGCTCAAGGTAAAGTGGTTCGCTTTGCTGAAGATGCTGTGCGTGCCATGGGCCGTACCGCAACAGGTGTTCGTGGTATTAAATTAATGGACGACGACAAAGTTGTTTCTTTAATTATTCCACGCGGCGAAGGGCACATCTTAACCGTGACCGAAAATGGTTATGGTAAGCGTACCGAAGAAGCTGAATACCCAACAAAATCTCGTGCAACTCAAGGGGTTATCTCCATTAAAGTGAGTGAGCGTAACGGGAGCGTTGTGGGGGCAATTCAAGTGGATGACACTGACCAAATCATGATGATCACCGATGCGGGAACGTTAGTCCGCACACGTGTTTCTGAAGTGAGCGTTGTGGGTCGTAATACGCAAGGTGTGACCTTGATTAGAACGGCTGAAGACGAAAAAGTGGTTGGATTGCAGCGTGTTGCTGAAACTGAAGATGATGAAAATGTAGATGAAAGTACCGACGAAAACGGTGCTGATGATGCAAACATCGATGAACAAGAATAAACAACGCGTTTAATCAACACAACGGGCAGCATATATGGCTGCCCGTTTTATTTATTTTCTATAGAACCGCCTATTTTATCCCTTTTCATGTTTATCGTTTTTTAATATTGTAATCGAGTATAATTAGCCGTTGTGATATCGCATAATTAGGAAGGCCCTTGAGATATTTACCCTCGTTTAAAACATCACTAAGATTGTCCCGGGATCTTTTTCGTATCCTCGGCTTGATGTTATGGGGAATGGGTGCCTTTATTACGCTATTTTTTCTCTATTCTCAATTTAACGAATATAAATCTGATATTCGCCAGCAATTTCATTCAGGTTTTGAAAGCTTACAATCCTATATTCAACAAACCGGTGAAACGCTACAAGCGATTCAATCTATGACTGAGCAGCATCGGGTGAAATTGGATGAGTATAAAAAATTACGTGATGATGAACCCGAGTTTATGTCATTACCGGGTTCAGCAAACTACTCTTTCTATAAATTAACGCTAAACTCTGATTGTGATTATTTTCAATACCGTGCTCAACGGTATTTACTTGCGTTTGAACAACTGAACTATTTTTGGAAAGATAGTATTGCCGCACCGCAAGGGTTGAATCACGTTTATTTAATTGGTTCCCAAAGCTATTGTTTAGTCGATTACCCCATTCGTTCGACAGTCTCTGATATTGAAGTGCTCAAAAAGGTTGCTTATGAAAGCGCTCGTTCCTATCAAAGCTTAAAACTACAAGGCAAAGAACGGAATATCTACACGATCGTGCATGGTGCACAACCTGACAATGGCCAGATTTATTTGATTCAGCCTATCCAAAATTCGGGGCCTGTGACAGGGTTTATCGGTATTGAGCGGACGATAAATTTAAATCAATTTAATATCAGCAAAGATAAATCCATCGAAATTATGGTAGCGAATTCGCATAACCAACCCGTCTTATACACGTTAACAGAGGTAAACCCGAAAAACTCTGCATTGTTGACGATTACAGAGCCTTCATTCTTTGGTTTTAACTCTGATTATTCAAAACTTATTTTTAAAAAACGGTTGTTACCTGCGCAAATAACGGTTTTCTTTTCAATTTCAACATCCGAGATTTTATCTAACCTTGAAAGCACCATATTTTATGGCGCAATGCTGAATATTTTTACTGCAGTTTTATTGTTTTTTTTGATTTGGTTACTCGAAAGAAAAATGTTAGAACCTGCCGCCAATACGGCTATCCGCTTAGAAGAGCACGAACAGTTTAATCATAAAATAGTCGCATCTGCGCCTGTTGGGATTATCATTCTAAGGTTAACTGACGGCGGAAACATACTGAGTAATGAACTTGCACACGATTATTTTAGGTTGCTTAACGATGATGATAAACAGCGAGTTTTGACGATTATTCGCCAAAAAACGAGTAATTATATTGATGTTGTCACGAAGAATGGAACGCATTTGCAAATCAGCTTCGTAAACTCGCGTTATCAAAATGAAGATGTCGCAATTTGTGTGCTGATAGACATTAGTATTCGCGTGCAAATGGAGAAATCCTTACAAGATGTCGCGGATGCAGCAGAGCAGGCCAACCATGCAAAATCGATGTTCTTAGCGACAGTGAGCCATGAATTAAGAACACCACTGTATGGGATCATTGGGAATATTGAATTATTGCAGCGCTATGAATTATCAGAAAAAGCAATGCGCTTAGTTTCTACGATGGATAACTCATCCGCCTTACTTCTACAAATTATTAGTGATATTTTGGATTTTTCAAAAATTGAGTCTAAGCAACTGAAAATTGAGAATAAACTTTTCAATTGTCGTGATGTTTTTGCTTTTGTTTTAGCCAACTACTTACCATTGGTGTCGAAAAAAAGAATCTCACTGTATTCATATATTGAACCTGATATTCCTGATTTGATATTAAATGACTCAGTGCGGCTACAGCAAGTTGTCTCTAATATTGTGAACAACAGTATTAAATTTACCCATTCAGGTTTTGTATTACTCCATGTTTGGAAGGATAATAATTATTTAAAAATTGAAATCCGTGATTCGGGAATTGGCATGACGCATGCAGTTGTGATGCAACTATTTGATCCGTTCTTCCAAGTTTATGACCAAAATAATACGGGGCATAAAGGTACAGGGTTAGGCTTGGCTATCTGTGAAAAACTGATAAACCTGATGGATGGGGATATTGAAGTAAGTTCTCAGCATGGTCTTGGAAGTTCCTTTATCATACGTATCCCACTATATGGGCAAGAGTATATTCAAAAAAATATCCCTGAATATCGCGCAAACTATCAAATTGCCATATCGTGCAAAAACGCATTTTTGATGAGCTTTTTATCACGTTTACTCAAGCACGCTGAATTTACTGTCATAGCAGCGAATGATATTGATAAGGATAGAGTTTATGACTTGCTCATCACTGATTTTACGGATGACACTGAAGTACAAAGTCACGACCAAATAAGGCTTTCAAGTTTCTATGCAGGGGAGTTTTATGAGTCTGAACCAAATGAGTGGGTTTATAATACATATCAATTAGATAAACTACCGGTGCTTATCGATAAGTGGTTAGTTAAAGTTGCAGAAGAAAATATAAAGAATCAGAATATTCATGAACCTATTGAAGCGGATTGCCGATTGAGTGGGTATCATGTTTTAATTGTTGATGATCATCCAATTAACCGCATGTTATTGAGTGAGCAACTTGCTAGTATCGGTTTTAGCACAAGCACTGCAGTTGATGGTATTGATGCACTTAAGTATTTAAAGAATAACCGTGCTGATATTGTTTTATCGGATGTGAATATGCCAAATATGGATGGATATCAATTGGCTCAGGAGCTACGACGTTTAGGGGAAACATTACCGATTATTGCACTGACCGCCAATGCAATGGCAGAAGAAAAACAACGCTGTATTGACGCGGGGATGAATGAGTGTTTATCTAAACCAACAACCATTGCAATTTTACGTGAAACGCTTATTCGATTTTGCTAACGCCAAGAGCAAAAAAATAAAAACCCGCAATCGGGTTTTTATCGTTTAGATAGGCTGATAAGCATTACTCAGAAGGTGAATTATCAATACTCACCGATGAAAGGTAATTGAGTAGTGCAATATCATTTTCTACGCCCAATTTCAGCATCGCAGATTTTTTCTGGCTACTGATTGTTTTAATACTGCGATTCAATTTTTTAGCGATTTCGGTTACCAAAAAACCTTCTGCAAATAAGCGTAAAACTTCACTTTCTTTTGGTGATAAACGTTTATCACCGTAGCCGCTTGCATTCACTTTTTCGAGTAATTTGCTGACGCTTTCTGGTGTGAATTTTTTACCTTTTTGTAAAGCCGCAAGCGCTTTTGGTAAATCTGCTGGTGCACCTTGTTTTAAAACAATACCTTCAATATCCAGCTCTAGAATAGCACTTAAGATAGCTGGGTTATTGTTCATGGTCAGAACAATAACTGAAAGGTCAGGGTAGTGGCGCTTAATGTATTTAATTAGTGTAATACCGTCGCCATACTTATCACCGGGCATAGATAAATCAGTAACTAGAACGTCAGCATTTAGTCGTGCTAAGTTATTAATCAAAGAGGTCGAATCTTCAAACTCACCGACGATATTCACCCATTCGATCTGCTCAAGTGACTTTCGAATACCGAAAAGAACAATAGGATGATCATCGGCAACAATGACATTTAGGTTATTCATATTATTGGTTACCTTCTGGCATTAGTTTTTTGACTGAATTATCCAGGTCTCTAATGCAATTTCTTATTTCAATTCCGTTTTTATCTGCTATGTAGTGTTCTAAGTCCTCACAAAGTTTATGAAGAACTGTAAACTCGAGCATAGCAAAAACTCCTTTTAAACGATGTGCAGTGTTTTTCAATTCGGCTAAATCCTCAACACTTTCACTATTATACAGTTTATTAATATCTATCGGTACTGTTGTGATGAACAAATCTCGATAACCACTTTGTGCCAAAGCCGATTGATATGTTGCAATTGCATTTTCTGTGGTGATTAACTGTTCATCAGGGAGAGCTGTTTCATTCACATTACTGCTATCGGTATTGGCATTTTCGATTAATAACGAAATTGCATCAATCATTTCATCAGCAAAGTTGTAGTTAGCTTCAATATAATTATGATTAATTATATTTAGCGAAGAGAGGCTCCCGTCAACTTTAACTGTATATTCAAAGGCCTCTTCATTGTTATCAGTGATGAGTAAATCCCAATCGGGTTGGGCAGAACTTTCACTTAAATCAAGAAATTCCGCACCGTAGTTTGACAGCGTACTTCTTACTATCCGCGAAATATCTGCATTGTGTATATTTAAACGAATGTATACGTCTTCTAATAGTGCAGGGTATTCAGACACGATAGATTCATTAATGGCTGGCAGCGAAAGTTCATAATGTGTTCCAATCGCCGCACTTGAACGAATAGAAAGTGTGCTGTTCATTTTTTTTGCCAATAATTTGCATAAATAGAGCGTCATTCCTGAGCGTGTAAACTGTGCAGATTTAACGGTTTGAGCGCTAAACGGATTTTGCAAATTACTCAGCTCTTGGTTACTTAAACCTGTTCCGCTGTCTCTAATATTAAGTGAGATAACATGTTTATCTATATCATAAGATAGCGTGAAAGAGATTTTACCAAAAGAGGTTGTGACAAGAGAATATTCCCAAATTAATTGTAAAAGATTTTGCAGGTAAATAGGATTTACTTCAATCAGTGACTCTGGATTTACATTGTTATGAAAATAGAGGGATAGACCTTTATTATTAATTTTAGATAGATTGTTCTTGAGAAATTGGTTGATCAATTGACTGATTGAAACCCTCTCTGGTTTAAGAGTGGCTTTTTGTGATTCTAACTGGTTAAGAAGTTCAATGTTATTAAACCAAGAGTAAATCGTCACTAATTGATTTTCAAGCTCTCGCAAGATGGTGTGCTCAGTGGTATCTGTTGGCAGGGTTAACTGCGAAAATTGTACTTCCATTGTGGATAGCGCAGGTAGGATTTCACTGCACATATTCTCAAACACAACTTTGCGCATTTGAATATTTTTTTGATACTCCCGCATTGCAAGCTCTTGGCGTTTTTGCGTCAGGACTTCTTTATCTTTATCCATAATAATAAAGAGTGCTGCATTTGGCATGGCTTCATTCTCAACTAGCACGACCTCGAAGATGTTATTTTCAATAGAAACTTGAATAAAATCATGGTTATCCATAGCCATTTCTTTGATATGAGCAAGGTCCATTGAGGGCAATAACTGGTTTGCAATATTATTACTGAGGATTTTTGTGTTGGTATTAAAATCGTAAACTAAGATACCGTAGGAGATACGGCTGATGATATCGTTATTCAAGGACTCTTTAAATTGGAGTTCTTGTAACATGGATGTGTTTGGCGAAATCAAACGCTTACGTAGAAAAATTAACGTGAATACCGCTAAAAAAATCATTGCTATCGTGCAAGTAATTAGCCAAAAATTATAGCTAATAATATTAAAAATAATCGTTTTTAGCGAAATGTGATAATACAGTTGATAGGGCGTACCATCTATAGGTTGTGAAAATATAAGGTTTGCCCCCATTAATGTATTGTATGCTTCGGGGCTTGCTGTGCCAGAAGAACGCGAATTTATGGTGAATAAATCACCATCTAGCGAGGCAGGAATTAATGAATTCATTGATATATCAAAAGATATAACGCTTGTTAATTGCCCAGGAGAATTAAACATGAGACGGTATGTATAGTAATACACATTTTCAGGGGAATATTTTTGTACGTTAGAGATGATTTCCCGTCGGTCCAGTAATGTGGACTGAGCTAACATATCGGCACGCTTTTCTTCAGCCGTGAGTGTTAAATAACTTTCTTTGAAACGTAACTCGGGTTTTAGCACAGAGTGAGTGGTGACAAGAACTAAGGTATTATCTAACCCATTTAGGTAATACATGGAGTTATATTCATTTCTTGCTCCCCAAACAATCTCCATATAGTTAGCTAATTTAGTGGCAAGTTCATTACTGGTGGCTTTGTTTGGACCGAACACAATGGCATCAAGCGTTTGGTTCGCGCTCGTTAACCAATAAATGTCGTGGCGCATCTCCATCGCAGAAAGTGGGTTATTGGTCGGTACGGAGGATTGGTCATTGGCAAGTTTATAAATGTGGCTTGCTTGATAACGATAATCTTCAATTTGGTAGGCTAACCTAGCGGCCATACTATGAAGCGCAGTTTGGCGGCTTTTGACCCATTCTTGATAGTAGTTAAAGAGTGATAATGAAAGCATCACAATTAACAGTAAAATAAATGTCGCAAAAATGCGTGAAAGGGCATTTTGTTTTAATAATGTTTGTCTGTACATACTCGAGCACGCGATCCCATCGGCAAATTTATTATTAGATTAAAAATCATACGCCTAGAGTACTAGTAGACTCCGATTTTGCACAGATATTACCATTTTTCTTGGTAAAATGAGAACAATTGAGTGAAGATTAGCCAAACGAATTAAAAAAAGCAATTTTTTTACTTTCAGGGGTAGACAAGGGGGCAGGATTCCTCCATAATCGCGCCCCATGGAGAGATGGCCGAGCGGTCGAAGGCAGCGGTCTTGAAAACCGCCGATGGGTAACCATCCTAGAGTTCGAATCTCTATCTCTCCGCCAAATTAGCCGGCTTAGCTCAGTTGGTAGAGCAACTGACTTGTAATCAGTAGGTCACCAGTTCGACTCCGGTAGCCGGCACCAAATAAGAACCCGTTATCTCGAAAGAGTTAACGGGTTTTTTCTTGCTTATTATTTATCTCATTGAATTACTTCTAGTTACTGATGGGGCATTTTGTACCATCATCGCTAAAAAACCATCAACTTCGATTCTGTACTCTTTTTAATGAGAAAGAGTAATGCGTGTATCTTTTGATTTAATTTTTTCAAGCTCCTCTATCATTGGGCTACTTTTTGCTGAGTATCTCACTCCATGTACTTTATTTATTATAAAAATAAATACATAAGATAATCTTTGAGTATTATCACCCCTATTTATAAGCTATTTTTACGTAGCCAACAGTGTTTAATTTCATTAAGACACAGTAGGTGAGTAATCTACTGTTACAATTATTGAGTGTATTTCACACTCAAGCAAAAGACGATCTTATATAATAGAAGTAACTTAAAATGATTAAAAACCATGGTGCTATTAATGAATAATAAAATAAGTGCTTTTTTGTGCGTAGCAGCATTAGCTATTGGGGCGTTTGCTCCAGTTTCTTATGGCGATAATTTGCGTGTTGCTGTAGGTTCTACAGGCTATCTTGGTGAGGTATCACCACCTTTACGAGTTGTTAATTTTGAAGAGCGTTCAGGAACAGCTCGCATTAACCCAAATTTTCCATTCATTGAATTGATAACATGGAAGAAGGGAGGAGGCCCTAACTGGGAATATACCTATTACCCACAGGAAGGGGCTTATGGGGTTACGCTTGTAAATGAAAATGATAAAAATAACAAAATAATTCTACTGATAAATGGCACATTTAGTGTGAGATATTTGCGTTTTAAAGTCATTGGCGATGTAAATTCAGGTCTTGAGTGGGAAAATGCGTCTTTTTCACTTAGAAACTCGAAAATGACATCATCGAACAGAATGTATCATGTTTCTAGTGGAACGACTAATCCATTAAGTTTTGGATTGGAGCCTCAAAGTGGGGTAAATGGTTATTTAGCTAACTATGTTCAAAATGGTTCAGCAGACCCTATGCAGTTCACTGGTATTATTACGAGCTATTCTGCGTATGCGCCTCAACCACTTAAAAAAGGCCGCTATTTTGCTAATGATAGATTGATTATGGCTCACCGGGATGGTCCTGGAAATGGTTTTTCCGTAGAACAATCGAACGCGACATTTATTAATGAGTATCAGGATTTAGGTGTATTTGTCGTAGATACATGTAAAGTTGCCCCACTTACAAATACGCAAATTGATTATGGGGCCCAATTGGCGGGTACGTATCCTTCGCCTAAAAACCTAGCAAATTCACTTGCTCAGCTTAATGTTAATTGTGCTAATAGTGGTAAATATTTTATGGGTATTAAGCCAATGAATGCATTGGTACAAGGTAATCAGACGGGTATGGTGCTAAATGCAGTCAGTGGAAACGCTGAGGATTTACCGTATATTGCCACGTCAGTAGGTACCGCGGCTAAAGGTGATGAAGTCTGCCGCACTGACTCTTCAGATGCGGTTAATTACACTGAAAGTAAGCAGGTGTATAGCTCAACCGGGCCAAACTTTACTCAAGGGTTAAATTTTGCATTATGCGCTAATGGAAAGATAGCACCAGGTGCATATCGTGGAAGTATGGTTGTTAATTTCCTGATTGAATAAAATAAAGCAGAGAGTGCAACCAGATAAAAAGCAGCCTTATTAACGGGCTGTTTTTTATTGTTAGCCTTAAATCACCGATTGAGGCAGTATAGATTTCTTAAGAGGAGCCTATGAAAATATGTATTATTGGTACATCGGGCGTTGGAAAAACAACGCTAGCAAAAAGGCTTTACCAAGAATTTAATATTCCAATGTATGAGTTTGATGATATTTATTGGGATAAAACGGGGGATGAATACAGAAAGAATTCCCCTGATATCATTCAGTCTCGGGTTTCAGGTGTATTATCACAGGAAGCGTGGATCGTTGAGGGGGCCTATGATAAACGGCTGTTACCATTTTTTAACGACAGCATGCTAATTATTCATTTAACAGAATCTCATCGCGTTTGTGCAGCTCGTATTATAAAACGTTTTATATTTGCTCGCCTAGCAAGAAAGCGCCCAAAAGAAACGTGGAAAAACACCCGTGAGTTATTGTCTTTTACTAAAGAATTTGAGTCTCGATTAGGGGCATTTTTTGTATTACACCCTGAGCTTGGTTTGAAAAAAGTTACGGTTAACGCGAATAAAATAAATGCTATTGATGTTGTTAAGCATTTTAAGTACACCCAATCAATCACTAATATACTGTAATTTAGCTATTTGTTTTTTAAAAAGGTGTTAGTCAAGAAAGTGGTGATTTTTTAAAAAAATAGCCCCTGGTGTTGGGGCTTAAAAGGGATGGTACTACTAGGATTAACTCATAGATTTAGTTATACGCGAATGAGCGTCATTTTTTGCAAGTGATAGTTAAAATTAAATTAAGTTTTGTAAAGTAATGAAAGTCAAAAGAAAATCAAGCTAGGTTTAGGCGTAAGAAGGGTAATATCTTTGCTTATTGTTATGTTTGGTAGCTGATGAGGCTGAAAGATATCGGTGTGGTGAAAATATAAATTTCACTGAGTCAGAAAAATAAAAATAGATACTATTAACGAAAAAGTAATTCTTATTATTAAGCGAATATACTTGTTTTTTCTTCAGTAAAGAAAAGCCTCGTTAGATGACGAGGCTTCAGACTGCTGTCAAACCGATTAGGTTTGGCTGCAGGTTGGATAGGTTTTGAAAATAGACAAGGAAAATCAACTCCTTGATTTTCGGCTGATAACACAAAGCAGGAAAAACCACGTTTTTATCCTGCTTTGTCAACAACCTCAAGCCTCGTTAGATGACGAGGCTTTTTTTGTTAGAACCAGCTGTGTAGCATAAAATAGGATAATGAAAATACAAAAATAACCATTAGGTGTTGAAGCACCTTTAAAAATAAAAGAAATCTTCTTATTTGATTCATTTTTTCCTGCTCAGACTAACAAAATATACGAAGAAATTAATGTAACGTTTACAGCGTAGTTAAGATATCAAGAAATTTCCAATGACTAAAAGTAAATTTTTCAAAAAATATGAAATAAAATAATGAATTAAGTAAATCCAACTAGTCATTAACAATGGTATAAATATATACAATAAATATTGTTATAATAAATACACAAAGGAAAACATTCTGAAATTGTATTTTATTTTAGTAAAAAAATGCCCTGTCTAATTATTAGATAGGGCATCATAGGAATTACCTTTTTTGTTTTAAACTAAAAAGTATTTTCATATTCACGCGCTTTTTTGATGTCGTAATTATGTTCCCATTTAGCAATAACGAGCGCGGCTAATGCATTACCAACAACGTTGAGGGCTGTACGCGCCATATCTAAAATACGGTCAACACCTGCGATGAATGCAAGGCCTTCAAGTGGGATCCCTACACTGCCTAAAGTGGCAAGCAGTACAACGAATGATACCCCAGGAACGCCTGCAATACCTTTTGAGGTGATCATCAGGGTAAATACGAGTATCAGCTCTTGACCTATGGATAATTCAATACCGTAGAGCTGGGCGATAAATATTGCTGCAATACTTTGGTATAAGGTAGAGCCATCGAGGTTAAATGAATAACCGATAGGAATAACAAAACTGGTTACGGATTTTGGTGCGCCGTATTTTTCCATTTTGTCCATGATGCGTGGAAGTACAGTTTCAGAACTTGCGGTGGAATAGGCTAACAGAAGTTCATCTTTTAATATTTTCATTAACGTGAAAATATTAATTTTGCAATAGCGTGCAACAATTCCTAAAACTACCACCGCAAAGAAAATAATTGCGCAGTGCACCAAAATAACCAGTTTAAGCAACGGCACTAATGATGAGAAACCAAAGTTTGCAACGGTGACTGAGATCAGTGCAAATACCCCGATTGGCGCATACATCATGATCATATTAGTGACACGGAACATAGTTTCAGAGAACGTCTGTAATACATCAAGCAGTGGTTGTTTTTTCTCAGCAGGTAAAGATGACAGTCCTAAACCGAAAATAACCGCAAAGAAGATGACAGGGAGCATATCACCACTCGCCATCGCTGCAAAAATATTGCTAGGAACTAACGTGAGAATGGTATTGATAATCCCTGATGGGTGGCTTTCGACTTCCTGCGTTGTTTTTTCGTATTGAGAAATATCGACTTGGGTGAGCTGAGACATATCAATGCCAACACCCGGTTGAAATATATTTGCGAAGGAAATACCGACAATAATGGCAATTGTGGTAATCACTTCAAAATAGAGAATGGTTTTGAAACCGAGAGAGCCTAACTGTTTTGTATTGCCGACACCTGCGATACCTACGATGAGCGTTGAGATAACAATGGGGACAACGATCATTTTAATCAACTGGATAAATATTTTACCCGCGGGAGAAAGGATATTTAAAATAAGCCAATCTTTGTACTCTGTATTGTCATGCAAAAGCGCACCAGCAATAACACCTAAAATAAGAGCGGCCAGTATTTGCCATCCTAGGCCAAATTTAAAGGGCTTCTTATTAGTCACTTGGTTTAATGTCATAATGGAATCTCATTTATATTAATAATTTTTATGTATGCTTTTTTATTATCGTAAATTTTATAGCGAATATTCGAGAAAACTACAACCGTTAACTCGATTTATTTGAGTAATTTCAGTAGGTAATTTATATCAAACCGTTACTTTTGTTAAAAAAATGAGTTAAAAGTCAACTGATTGTAATATTTTATTGTTTAATGTGAATTCTTGTGGCGTGAGAAAGTTAATTTTTGGAGTGTATTAAAAAAATGAAAGTGTTTTATTCTAGTGTCTTTTTTGTTAAAAATTGGTTGGCTGGGTAAAAATAAAACTAGATTAGATAAAAAAAGCAAACAAAAGCACTTTTTTTATTACATGACGATATAAATAAAATATTAAAATTAAAGATAAGAATGTGATTAATTAACAATACAGAGTTTTCTACTTTATAAATTTAAACTTACCTTACTGTAATATCAGTAAAAAATTTTATTGTGAGAATAAAATGATTCACTCAAGTTTTTGTAATGTGAGAATGAGTAAGAACTTTAATCTGTGGTAATTGAATTAAGGGAAGAGAGACGTAAATTGGGTGAAAAGACGAAATTAAAACGAGGTTTGGCTGCGTTTATAAGCCGCTAATAGTGTTCGCTCAGATAAATCAAGATAGCTACGTAAGGTATTGGCGGCTTCAAGGTTGTGGCCTTCATCGAGTAGCTCAAGAATAAATTGGTTTTTATCGATATAAGGGGCATATAAGATTTTGGGGTCATTTAGGTGCCCAAAAGCGAGACGTAATTCAGCAGACACATTACGATAAAGTTTGATAAGCCGTTCACTATCGGTTAATTCGACAATTGCAGTATGGAATTTCATATTGGCAGTACCCACACCAACCCAATCCTCGACTTTTTCATGTTGGCGCGCATCACAAACCGCATCTTTCATTTTTTGTACCGCAGGGTGCAACGCATAGGCGTGTTCCAGCGCATTACATTCAATCAGCCGTCTTACATGGTAAATATCAATAATTGCCGCCATATCGGGGACTGATACGAAAACGCCCTTATTTGGTGCATAGGTCAGTAACCCTTCTTGTGTTAATACACGAAAGACTTCACGTAAGGTATTACGTGAAATATCGAGTTCATCACTGAGTGTTGCTTCAGACAAGCGCTGCCCAGGGGTGATTTCCCCAATAGTGATTTTAGAGCGGATAACTTCTGCAATCGTGACTGACAAGGTTTGGGCAACAGGCGTTTTTTTCATAAAAAAGCACACTTGAATTTGGTGGATGATGAGCGGCTATATTCACATATTCACGTTTAGGCAGCAAGTTTCCGTTCAAAAACATCAATGTGCACACCTAAATTTGCACTTATATGGTGAAAATGGGCTAAGTCGCACTGAATTGGTGCATGCCAGTGAAAGTTACCTTCTCTTTTTTACTTTAATTGTTAAAAAAGTGATCACGCCTTGATTTTTAAATCACGGATAACGATTTTTATTGATTGTTTATTCGGCATCTCATACTAATTGTTCAACAATCTATTAAAAATGAATTAACAATCCTTATAACAAGTAGAACAATGGCACGATAATTGCCTGAGTGATAATCGCAATAACAACATCTACAACAACACAAATAATTAAAACAATAAGCATAGAGGAGTACGTATATGGCAGCTCAAGAAAGCGCACCAAGCACTGCTGAGTATGTGAAAAGTCGCCGTTCTTCGTTGATTAGTGCCATCTTTTTGATGGCGACATCTGCAATCGGGCCTGGTTTTATTACCCAAACCGCAACATTCACTGTCGCATTAGGCGCAGCTTTTGCTTTTGGGATCTTAGCGTCAATCGTGATTGATTTTATTGTGCAGCAAAATATCTGGCGAGTGGTGACATTAACAAAAATGCACTCTTCTGAAATCGCCAACGCAACGATCCCTGGAAGTGGCTATGTTTTGGCTGTGCTAGTGATTTTTGGTGGTTTGGTATTTAACATCGGAAATATTGCAGGGGCGGGGTTGGGGCTCAATGCGTTAGTGGGGCTTGACCCTAAATGGGGCGGGTTCATTAGCGGGTTATTGGGGATTTATATTTTCTCATCTCGTAAAGCCAGTACCTTTATCGATCGCCTAATGATTGGTCTAGGCTTGGCGATGATAGCATTAACGCTGTATGTGATGTTTGTATCTAACCCACCCGTCGGTGAAGCATTAAAACAAAGCGTGATGCCAGATACTATTGATTTTGCCATGATCACAACGATTGTTGGCGGAACTGTCGGGGGCTATATTTGTTATGCAGGTGCACACCGTTTATTAGATAAGGGAACAGTCGGCATTGAAAACATCCATGTTGTATCGAGTGCGGCAACAAAAGGCATTTTAGTTGTTGGTTTGATGCGTTATGTCTTATTTTTAGCGATTTTGGGTGTCGTTGCAAGCGGCGTAACAATCGATCTTTCAGGGCAAGCTGCGAACCCTGCATCCCAAGCGTTCCAAGCGGCAGCAGGTAATTTTGGCCTGCGCATTTTCGGTTTGATTTTATGGGCCGCTGCGTTGACCAGTATTATTGGTGCGGCATATACCTCAATGAGCTTCTTAAAAGTATTCAAAACATCTATAACTGAAAGGCAGCGCAACGTTGCGACTATTGTTTTTATCACTATTTCGTTAGTTATCTATTTATCTATGGGTACAGCTCCTGCTGCGTTGTTGGTCTTTGCGGGTGGGTTTAACGGTTTAGTGTTACCGCTTGGTTTAACCATTTTTGTGTACATCGCATGGCGACGCGCAGATTTGATGCCGGGTTATCATTATCCGCGTTGGTTAATTTGGTCGGGGATCGTGACCTGTGCGCTAACGTGGTATATGGCGGCCATGTCCGTTACTGCTATTTTTAATTACCTGAAATAACCCTTGGAGTGATGATGAAAAAACAAATCGATTTAAACAGCGACCTTGGGGAAAGTTTTGGCCAATGGCAGATGGGAAATGATGAGGCCATCTTACCCGTGGTCAGTAGTGCTAATGTGGCTTGCGGTTTCCATGCAGGATCGCCCGAAGGGATTTTAAAAACCTTAAAAGCGGCGAAAGAAAATGGTGTGGCAGTAGGGGCTCACGTGGGCTATCCCGACTTAGTGGGCTTTGGTCGCCGCAATATGGATATCGCTTCTAGCGAGTTGACTGCTGATGTCATTTACCAAATCGGTGCACTGAAAGGGCTAGCTGCCGCAGCGGGCACTGACGTGTTATATGTGAAGCCCCACGGAGCACTTTATAACACCATTGCCCATGATAAACGCCAAGCCACAGCAGTGATTGAGGCAATCAAAGCTATTGATAATAAATTAATTCTTGTTGCATTAGCGGGTTCACCATTAATTGGTTGGGCACAAGAAAGTGGTTTGAATGTGGTGGCAGAGGCATTTGCAGATAGGGCTTATAACAGCGATGGCACATTAGTATCACGCAAGCTGGCTGGCTCTGTGTTGCATGATCCGAAAATTGTGGCTGAGCGCATGCTGCAATTAGTGCAGGAGGGCGGTGTCATTTCGATTGATGGTAAATTTACTCCAATTGATGCAGGGTCAATTTGTGTTCATGGGGATAGCCCCGGGGCGCTTGAAATGGCACAACAAGTTCGCTCTATCCTTGAAAAACAAGGGATTGAAATTTATGGTTTTGCCCATAAAGGAGCGCACGAATGACACAATTAATGAAAGCCTCCCAGCAAGCGATTGACGCCGCTCGAGCTGCCCGTGAAGCGATACGAACTGGCTATAACAAACCTACTGCGGGACTCGCGTCGGGTATGACGCAAGCCAACATGATTGCACTTCCTCGTGATTGGGCATTTGATTTTTTATTATACGCGCAGCGTAATCCCAAAAGTTGCCCTGTTTTAGATGTGTGCGAAGCTGGGAGTTGGCAAACTATTTTAGCCGAAGGTGCGGATTTACGAACGGATATCCCTCGTTATCGCGTATGGGAGCACGGACAGTTAGCTGATGAAATTACCGATGCGACAGCGATTTACCAACAACATCCTGACTTAGTCACATTTCTAATTGGTTGCAGCTTTACATTCGAGACGCCAATGATTGAGGCGGGGATAGATGTACGACATATCACCGATAAATCGAATGTTCCGATGTATAAAACTAATCGTTTGTGCCGTCCCGCAGGGCGCTTGCAAGGGGAGTTAGTGGTTTCGATGCGGCCAATCCCGGCTAATCGAGTTGCTGATGCAGTGAGTATCACAGGACGATTTCCTGCCGTTCATGGTACGCCTGTACACATTGGAGCCCCTGAACAGCTCGGTATTACCGACATTATGAAGCCTGATTTCGGTGATGCGGTGCGTATCGAAGAAGGGGAGATCCCCGTGTTTTGGGCCTGTGGTGTAACACCACAAGCGGCAGTGATGAAATCGGGCGTTCCATTTGCGCTAAGTCATGCTCCGGGATACATGTTTATCACCGATGTGCCTGACGCGGCTTATCATATATAGAGGTGCCCATTGAGATTTTTACCTGTAAATCTAAATGCGCTGATGGTAGAGCTGCAAAGCCTTGAACAGACAATGGCGCTCACTGATTCATTGCATGAAATGCCTATCAAGGGGGTGGAAGAAATCACCCCTGCGGCAAGAACGATTTTAGTGCGATATAACCCGATTATTGTGGATGTAAATGATTTGGTTCGCCAAATTTCAGTCAGAGATGTTTCAAAAGTGGCGTCTAAGTCGAGCAAACTTGTGGTCATTCCTGTGCATTATACGGGGGAAGACTTAACAGAAGTGGCTGAAATATTGGGTATTTCGACGGATGAGGTAATCCGCCGTCATACAGAAAATGAATACCAAGTGGCATTCAGTGGTTTTGCCCCCGGTTTTGGTTATATGGTATCGAAAGAGGCACAGTTGCATGTGCCTAGACGCCAATCACCGCGCGTTCGAATTCCTGCAGGTTCAGTCGCACTTGCAGGGGAATTTAGCAGTGTCTATCCACAAGCAAGCCCTGGTGGATGGCAGCTCATTGGTGTGACAGACCTTGCGATGTGGGATATCAATCGTGCTGAGCCTGCACTGGTGCAAGCGGGTTCGCGGGTAAATTTCACTGATGCAGCAAAAAGCACGGTGAGTTATAGCCTACCCGAAAAGGCCAAAGAAACGGTAAGTTCACAAGGCCAAGCAAATGATTTTGCTGTGTTAGCAACAGGGCTACAAACGTTATTCCAAGATTTAGGGCGTATTGGCCAATCAGCGCTGGGTATTTCTGAATCAGGTGCGATGGATAAAAGCGCCTTACGAAGTGCCAATCGTTTAGTGGGCAATGCTTCTGATGAAACAGTGTTAGAAATTACGCAAGGTGGCTTCAAAGCACAAGCAAACAAAGATTTAGTAGTTGCTATCACAGGTGCACCTTGTGCAATCGAAATCACGACAGAAAACGAAGAACACTACGAAGCAGATGTGTACCAAACTATCCACCTCGCTAAAGGTGATGTGATCAAATTAGGGCGACCGCACAAGGGGGTACGCAGTTATTTAGCAGTACGGGGTGGCTTTAATGTTGAACCCGTTTTGTCTAGCCGTTCGTTTGACACCCTTGCACAAGTAGGGCCGTTACCATTAACGGCAGGGCAGGCATTCGCAATAAATAATAAAGGGACTTCACAAGCCATTTCGGTTAATGAAACCCCTGTTTTTGATTACCCATCAGCGGATGATGTTGTGGTGTTAGATGTTGTTTTAGGACCGAGAACAGATTGGTTTACGCAACAAGCTATAGAACGGCTCACTAACCAATTATGGCAAGTGACTGCTGCATCGAACCGTATTGGTTTACGTTTATTGGGTGAACACCCGTTTGAGCGTGAAATCCAACAGGAATTACCGAGTGAAGGAACGTGTATTGGTGCGATTCAAGTGCCTGCTAATGGGCAGCCTGTTTTATTTTTAAATGACCATCCATTGACAGGCGGCTACCCCGTTATCGGTACAGTGTGTGAGTATCATTTGAGCCTTGCGGGACAAATTCCTGTGAATGCTCAAATTCGTTTTAATCCATTAGGTGAATTTAAAGAATTACAAGGGAGTGATTGTACTTATGAAAACGAATAACAATAACAAAAGCCATAAAGTATTAATTGCCAACCGTGGCGAAATTGCTGTGCGCATCATCCGTGCCTGTCGTGATTATGGTTTTCAATCTGTTGCAGTGTATGCAGATAGCGACATTGCAGCATTGCACGTCAAAATGGCGGATGAAGCTTATGGGTTAGGGGGAAATACCCCAGCTGAAAGCTACTTGAACATTGAAATGCTGATAGACATTGCAAAAAAATCAGGGGCGACGATGGTTCACCCAGGTTATGGCTTTTTATCAGAGCGTGCAGAATTTGCCCGTGCGGTTAGTGACGCAGGGTTAATCTGGATAGGGCCGAGCGCCGAAAGTATTGAAATCTTAGGTGATAAAGTTCAAGCTCGTCATATTGCACTGCAAGTTGGGGCTCCGTTAGTTGTCGGCACCAAAGACCCGGTTAAAGATGCTCGAGAAGTGGTGGCGTTTGCTCATCAACATGGTTTACCTATTGCTATCAAAGCGGCTTTTGGTGGTGGTGGGCGAGGCCTAAAAGTTGCGTGGCAAATGCATGAAGTCGAAGAGCTTTATCATTCTGCTGTGCGCGAAGCGATAGCTGCATTTGGCCGTGGTGAGTGCTTCTTGGAACAGTTTTTACATAATCCACGGCATATCGAAGCGCAGGTTATCGCTGATACCCATGGTAATGTGCTGGTGGTGGGAACGCGGGATTGCTCATTGCAGCGCCGTAACCAAAAGTTGGTAGAAGAGTCCCCCGCGCCCTATCTATCAGAAGCTCAATTGCAGCAAATTATCACTTCATCGACCGATATTTGCCGTAAAGCGGGTTATGTGGGGGCTGGTACAGTTGAGTTTCTGCTAAGCCAAGATTGCACGTTATCTTTCCTTGAAGTGAATACGCGACTACAAGTAGAGCACCCCGTTACAGAAGAAACGGCAGGTATTGACCTTGTTATTGAACAGTTGCGTATTGCAGAAGGTTTACCATTAAGCATCCGAGAGATGCCTAAACCACGGGGTCATGCTTTTGAGTTTCGCATCAATGCCGAAGATGCAGGAAATGGTTTCTTACCCACACCTGGAACGATTACTGCTTTTGATGTGCCATCAGGGCCGGGTGTGCGTGTGGACAGTGGGGTTGAAGCGGGGACGACAATCCCTCGAACTTTTGATTCATTAATGGCAAAACTTATTGTTGTTGGAAATACCCGTGAGCAAGCGATTTCCCGTGCTCGCCGCGCTTTGGCGGAGTTTAATATTGAAGGGGTGGCTTCTGTTTTACCTTTCCACCAAGCAGTAATGGAACAGACTGATTTTTGTGGGGATTTTAAAGTGCACACCCGCTGGATTGAAACGGAGTTTAATGTGGACATTGCACCCGCACCGCGCCAAATTCCACAAAATGGCAATGCATTGACTCGTACGTTTATTGAAATCGATGGAAAACGCTGCGAATTGGGATTGCCAGCTCAACTGCTTTCTGGGCTATCCGTTAGCAGTGCTCCAATGGCAAAAAATGTACCTCAAAAGGTGAGTAACCCAGATGCAGTCAATGCTCCGATTTCAGGCGTGCTTTTTAACTGGTTGATCCCGCAAGGCGAAAAAGTACTTGAAGGGGATATTATTGGGGTGATGGAAGCGATGAAAATGGAAGTTCAGGTGCTTGCCCATCGAACAGGAACACTAAAATACAGTGCGAATAAAGGTGATTTTATTGAAGCTGATTGCCAAATCGCGGAAATAAATTAGGCAAATCTTTAGCTAACTTGGGTTCAAATTTGGGCTCAAGTTAGCGTGAATGACGCTCTGGCAGTGAACGTAGAGGGGGATGCGGCGCTGGTACAGCATGTTTTTCTTCCGCAGCCATTTCCTCACTATCGCGATAGACTTCTCCGCACAGAAAGTACAGATTTGGGCGTTTAGACTCAAGGTAGCTTTTTCGACTAACGCATTGTTCTTGAGTGAAAATGGTGTCAGTTACAGGCAGTGCATCACAGGAATCTGTACCGCAAGGACTAACCCATAAAGCCCAACCAATAAGTACCATATGTCCTGCCATTTACATTGCCATCCTTAATGAGAGCCAATATTAAACGCTGAAGAAGTATTAATGTGATGTAGTGTGATCGAACACGTTAGTCATACAGTTATGTTATCAGTGAAATTCTAACATTAGCTTAACCAAATGTATCTATTTCTCCTTGGTAAACAGATGAGTTCACATTAAATAACAAAATATGAAAACTGAAAAAGTTTAAACCTATTATAGTGATAGATACAATAATTTACCTTAGGTATAAACAAGCTAATTTGTTAAATTGTGATAACGAAACTTGTGCAATTTTTTAGTGCCAGCTCGCAAAAAAACAAAATAATTCGCTATGAAATCCCGTTTTTAGAGCTTAACTCTGTCAATTAATACGATTATTAACTAGGATTACGATAACGTCTAATAAGAAAATCGATAGGATTATATGATGAATACCATGGAAGAAGTGCTTTCATTTTGGTTTGAAGAATCAACGCCAAAACAGTGGTTTGAAAAAAGTACAAAGTTTGATTCGACGATTGCTCTTCGCTTTTCAGCTATCTGCGAGCGCGCAGCAAAAGGGGCGCTGGCTTATTGGCGCGCATCAATTCGAGGCCGTTTAGCGGAAATTATTGTTCTTGATCAATTCTCTCGTAACTTATGGCGTGATACTCCACGCGCCTTTGCGCAAGATGCCATGGCATTGGTGTTGGCACAAGAAGCCATTAAACAACATGATTATAATTTGCTTACGCTATCGCAACGCAAATTTGTCTTAATGCCTTATATGCATTCAGAATCCAGCTTTATTCATTTACAAGCAGTGGAGTTATTCCGCATGCTAGGGGATGACAATACGCTAGATTATGAAATGCGCCATAAGGCGATTATCGATAAATTTGGGCGTTATCCACATCGCAATGTGATTTTGGGGCGCCCGTCAACGAAAGAAGAATTGGCTTTCTTGCAAGAGCCTAACTCATCATTTTAGCGTGTAGAATAACCAAAGAGCTGGTGGCTCTTTGGTATCACAACAACTAGCGGAATAGCTCAGTTTGAATCGGTGTTAGTTCAAGTTGTTGCTGTAAGTCAGTCAAGTAAACGTCAGTAACTTTTGCGAGGTTTGGGTAGAACGGGTTTTCGGTTTGTGTTTGTTGAACTAAGGCTAAGTAGCGGTATGCCCAAGGTAATAAATGCTGCTCCAACAATTCAATGATGGCATCATTCTCGCCTTGTTCAGCAAGTGCTGAAATCGCCATCAACATCAAGCCAAATTGGTCTTCAGGTTCACGAATACCTGTATCAGTGATTAACCCTTTTGATTGCAGCAAGTTGCGATAAGCCGCCGTTGACTCGCCCATAACGGTATTATCATGCTCAAGGTATACTGAGCCCCAAGGTGGGGCAGGCATAGTGCCTTGACCTTCAAATAAGACAGAATAGTCATAAGCAATATCATCAGGGGATGTTTGTGATAACGAAGTACAAATAGCCTGAATTTGCTCTGGCTCCTCCCATGAGTGTAATTGTGGTATTTCCCCTAAGACCGAATAGACGTTCTTTAACGTATCTGATTGTGGAGAGTAATAAAAAAACGCACCTAAAATGCGCAGTATAGTGGTGTCTAGCATTTGTATTTATCCATCTTGTTTTGTGCTACAGCATGACATTTTAATCTGGCATCGTTATAGAATAATTTTGACTCTTTAAACAAAGAACCCCAAAAGGAGTTCTTTGATAAATCATCTTAACACAGTAACAACAAAGGGTTACATGGTGATCTGCCATAAGTTATAGAAAGCAATTCGCCCCGCAAGTTCAGCCAGCAAAACCGCGGCTGCACAGGTGGCTAATGTTGCTTTTGGCGCACGTTGTTTTAGTGCCATTCCAACAAATGCGGCTAAGGCAATAGCCAAGACAACTACTTGAAAGCCCCAAAAACCGGTTTGTTCACCACTGAGAATAGGGCCTGTTTCTGTTAGGAACGCTTGGTATCCTGCACGGCTGGCAAAAATAGCGAACGTACCGATAAGGAAAGAGGCAATGCCTAACCCACGCGCACCAATGGCAATAGCAAGTGCACCACCACCAACAAGCATTGTCATCCACATTTGTAGCGTGGTGTAACCAGTATTCCAATTGGCAATTGTTGCAATGTTATATACCTGTGGGATTGACCAGACAAAGGCTAATCCTGAAACAACAGCTGCAATATTGGCTAATTCACGTAAGATGGTATGTTTGAAGAACAGCGTGAAAAATAAAGTCGCTGCCGCACATCCAACAAACACACCACTTAAGAAGGCCTCGTTGCTCATTGGAGAACGACCAATACCCAGCAACATGTTAAAGAAGCGCAGTGGTTGACCTACGTGCAATCCACCAATCACTAAGCCAATCAACATAACAATAAATGCAATAATATTGGCGGTTTTTAACTGTTTGTCATCAATGGAACCCATTTTGCGGCTCAAGTAGGCCAGCAAAAATAACCCTGCGGCAGATTGCCCTAAGACGGTGAAAAAGACTAATGGTAATTCATGCATTTTACACCTCCGCAGGGTTTTTCAGTTCGCCGCTTTTATCGCCAAATGGCTTCGCGTCTTTATGGGGTTTGATGACAATATTCGGGTTGGTGAAGCTTGGGTCTGGCATCGGTGCAATTCCGCACTCAGTACCGTGTAATTCACGCAGAACATTAATATCATCAAAGTCTAAAGCGCGTTGTGGGCAAGACTCAACACACACGGGCTTCATGCCTTTTGCGACACGTTCATAACAACCGTCGCATTTACTCATCAGTTTTTTCTTTTCATCAAATTGCGGTGCGCCATATGGGCAACGTAATTCGCAATAACGGCAACCGACACAAATAGACTGGTCAACAACCACTAAACCATCTTCTTCACGTTTATGCATTGCGCCTGTTGGGCAACCCGCAACACAAGTTGGGTTTGAACAGTGGTTACACGAAATTGATAAGTAATAATTAAAGACATTTTGCTGCCAAATGCCATCTTGTTTTTGCCAACTACCGCCGCCAAATTCGTACACACGGCGGAATTTAGGGCCTAAATCTAAATCTTTTTCATCCTTACAACTGACCTGACAGGTTTTACAGCCAGTGCATTTTGTGGAGTCAAAATAAAAGCCATATTGTTTCATCATTTAACTCCTTAAGCGCGTTTAACTTCAACAAGGTTGGTATGCTGTGGTGTACCTTTCGCGAGTGGGGAAGGTACATGTGAAGTTAAGGTGTTGATACAACCGCCAACATCTAAACCTTCACTATTGAGGGTACGCCATGCACCCTGCGGAACAGCGATAACACCAGGTAAGACACGCTCAGTGACTTTAACTTTAATTTGAATGCGGCCACGATCATTGAAAATTTCAGCCAGATCGCCATTACTTAAACCGCGTTGCTGTGCGTCAATTGGGTTTAGCCAGAATTGATGTGGGATAGCCTCCCGTAGCATCGCCACGTTATAATAGGACGAGTGGACATGGCCTTTATCATGGAAGCCAGTCATCAACAATGTGTGTTTTTGGTCTTTAGCTTGCGCCTCAACCCCTTCTTTATTCACACAATATTCTGGCAGGGCTGGGATGCGCTGGCCTTCTGGTAACTCCCAGTTTTTGACCCTTTCAGCCAATTTTTCTGAGTAAATTTCAATTTTCCCTGATGGCGTTTTTAACGGGTTGTTAATTGGGTCATCACGGAATTTTTTCAGTGCAATATTTTCGCTACTGTTTAAGAACTTACGGTCGATGATACCTGCACCATCTGTTTCGCTAAATTCAGGCAAGTGTGGCATTTTTTCACGGGTTTTGTTGTAACAGAATTCAATCCACTCAGCGTAAGTACGGCCTTCAGTGAATTGCTCTTTAACACCCATTTTTTCCGCGATTTCGGCTAACACATCATAGTTAGGGCGGTTCTCCCATAATGGCTCAATCGCGTTCTGTAGGCGTACAAGGTAATGATACGCGCCACTTGCATAGGAGTTATTAATCAGGTCGTTAGTTTCAACGGTGGTGACGTCAGGTAGCAGTAAGTCTGCATATTTAGCTGATGGGGTATCGTGGTTATCCCACACTAAAATAAATTCACATTTAGACTCATCAGAGAGAATTTCATGAGTTTTATTCAAGTCACCGTGCTGGTTACCAATGACGTTACTGGAGTAACACCACATAAATTTGATGTCGTTATCCAGTTTATCAACACCCTTGATACCGCCATTTTCTGCCGTCAGTTCTTTACCGCGCACAATGGCTTCAGACCACATGTAGGTTGGGATCAGTGCTTTCACAGGGTTAGGTAATGCAAAACCTGCAACTGGGTAAGCGTAGCTATTACCCCATAAACCGGTATTAGTACCTGCTCGGCCAATGTTGCCTGACATTAATGGCAGCATCATGATTGAACGACAAGCTTGCTCGCCATTTTCCGTGCGTTGTAAACCCCAGCCTTGTGAGATCCAAGCACGATTTGCATTACCAATTTCACGGGCTAATTGGGTGATACGTGCAACAGAAATTCCCGTTAGTTTACTTGCCCATTCAGGTGTTTTAACGATGCCATCAGGGCCATTACCTAAGATATAGTCTTTGTATGAACCATTACGCGGCGCAGATGCGGGAAGTGTGGATTCATCCCAGCCAACACAGTAATTTTTCAGAAATTCTTCGTCAGTTAACCCTTCTTGGATCATGACATAACCCAGTGCTGCAACTAATGCCGCATCAGTTCCTGGGTAGATAGGGATCCATTCGGCACCTAAAGTTGTCACACTATCAGTGCGGCGTGGGTCAATAATAATGACTTTCGCTTTACTTTTATCTAATGCATTGAGTGTCTCATAAAATTGACCTCCTCCGGACATTCGTGTTTCGGCGAGGTTATGACCAAACATGACGACTAAATCAGAGTTTTGGATTTCGGATAAATAAGACTCTTCAACGCTACCATATACGTATGGCGTAATTTCCATTAATTGAGCATAAGAATAGGTACCGTAGTCACCTAAAAAACCGCCAGTTAGGCTGAGTAGGCGTTTACATGCAGCACGGCCATGTAAATTTGCACCTGTTGAACCTGAACCATACTGATAATAAATGGCATCACTGCCATATTTATCAATGGTATATTTCAGCTTTTCAGCGATGATAGTGGTGGCTTCATCCCAGGTGATTTTCTTGAATTTCCCTTCACCACGTTTACCTACACGAACCATTGGGTATTTTAAACGGTCAGGATTGTAGGTTTTCCAACGTACAGAGCGTCCACGCAAACATGGGCGAATTTGGTGTTCACCTAACGTAGAGTCATCGTACATTGTTTCGTTAGAAATACGGCTGATAACACCGTCTTTAACGTGAACCTTCAGAGGGCAACGACTTCCACAGTTAACTAAGCATGCGCTGTAACTGATTTTTTCGCTGACTTCGTCAGGCATGATTGCTGGTGCTTTTGCTTGAGCAGAAAAAGGGAGAGTGATTGAGCCGGCCACTGCGGCGACACCCGCAACGGTTGCAGAGGTTTGTATAAACTCCCTCCTGCTCAGTTCTCCAAATTGGGTATTATTTTTAATTTTATGCATTGACATTGCCTATATGTAAATAACAACACGACTAACTTGTTTTATATGTTAAAAAAAGACGGTGTTAAGTGATATGACTTACATCAAGGTTGTTACGGATAAATTTTATGTATTTATATAATTTATAAGGACTTTTTTTGAGTTCTGGAGGGTTTTACTTCTATTTTCATTAACAATCATTATGTTATTATTTATATAACGAATGGCTGGGAAATGAGGAAAAAGAGGGGCTAAACCCTCTTTTAAAATACTACTTTAGATGTAGATAAATAAGAAACTTTTACTAATCACTTGGTGTTAACGGTTTTGCTGCTGACGAGTTAATTAATCTAACATCATTTCCAGTAGGTGATTGATGCGGCATCAAATTAAACTGTGGCAAGATGGAAAAAATGTGATCAAAGATATCCGATTGGATCCTTTCATATTCAACCCAGACCGTTGTATTCGTGAAGGCATAAATCTCGATTGGAATACCGTTGGAGTCAGATTCCAATTGCCTAACCATAATGGTCATTTTTTTATGAATATTAGGGTGTGCTTTTAAATAGGCATCAATATAAGCACGAAATGTCCCGATGTTTGTCAAACGGCGTTGGTTTAATGGGATCGCTTTGTCATCAGGGAGTGCGGAATTAAAAACTTGGATTTCAGATACTTTTTGGCCGATATATGGCTCAAGTAAATTGGCTTTTTCGCACTGTGAGATTTCTTCAGGTGTTAAGAAATGAACGCTGGTGGCATCAATTCGAAAACTGCGTTTTATCCGTCGCCCGCCAGATTCTGTCATGCCTTTCCAGTTCTTAAAAGAGTCCGAAATTAATGCATAAGTTGGAATCGTCGTAACGGTGTTATCCCAATTACGGACTTTCACCGTGGTTAAACCGATATCAACAACGGCACCGTCAGCACCGTATTTTGGCATTTCTAACCAATCACCGATATTGACCATATTATTGGCTGATAGCTGTATTCCAGCAACTAAGCCCATTATTGGATCTTTAAAAACCAACATCATTACTGCTGTCATGGCACCGAGCCCACTTAAAATAATCAGTGGAGACTTACCAATCAGTAATGCAATGATCATGATGGCAATCAGTATTGATGCAATTAGCTTAATGCTTTGGAATATCCCTCGTAGAGGAAGGTGGGCAGTTTTGGCTGCACGTTGTAAGATGCCTAAAACAATATCGAGTATAGAATAAATCGTTAATAAGCCAAATAGTAGGCACCATGCTTGTGAACCAACTTTAAGGACAGTTTGGGCTGTTGAACCAGTAGATAGCCAAAGAGTTGCTTGAATATTGACTACCACCCCTTGAATTACAAAAGCAATTCGGTTGAACAGATAATGTTGGGTGAGTAAATGCGGCCAGCTACCCGCAGATTTTTGCCCCCGCTTTTCTAATGTAGGCAGTAATATTTTATGTAAGAAAAGATGTAAGACAAGTGCGACAATGAGTATGAGCCCAAGCACCATGAGCAAAGAGGCGAGGTTAGCATAGTCTTGATTAAACTGGTGGACCCAGTCGAGCAGTTGCTGCTGCATGTGTTCTCCTTCTATTACGATGTTTTAATTGCAGTTTATCTCTATAAAAAGTTTTAGTTACTCAGAAAGACTATCACGGACAGATTTAAATTTCACTACGAGAAAAATAAAACTCTGTCTTAATAATGTATGGTAGAGGTAAATATTGGAATGATAATAAAATTACTTTAGTGATAATAATGTAGATGAATGGGGGGGGGCTTTTAGCGTAACGTGCTAGATATACCAACATAAATTTAACAAACTACAGAATAGCAATAAAAAAGCGGCTTTGAATTCAAAGCCGCTGTGCAAAATATTTGCAAATTAACGCTAATGATAAGGTAAATGAAAGGTTTGATTGACTAGAAAACAACTAACTTACATAAAACGTTTTGACAGTAATTCAACGACTTCTTGAACACTACTGATAAATTCTTTAATGCTGCTCATAGTTAACTCCGATTATTAAAGTGTGATCTTGATCACGTGAAGGCATTTTAATCTTTGGGTTGTTAATGTCAAGTTAATCCTAAAATATTTTTTAAAAATTAAACATAATTTTAATGTGGATATTCATCACAGTTATTGGTGCCTCTTCTAAGCGTTTTATAAGAAAAGGGAGATGAATTGAAATGCAGAGAGATAAATATGGTGTATGGTTAATTATACAAAAGAGAATAGATTGGCTGATTAAAGGGATGTATATCAATGATAAGTTACGTGAATGGTCAATACCTACTTGAAGAACAGGCAACAGTCTCCGTTTTCGACCGAGGTTTTCTGTTTGCCGATGCGGTGTATGAAGTGACAGCCATTATTAACGGCAAATTGGTTGATTTTGAATATCATATTGCACGCTTACAACGCTCATGTCATGAGTTACAACTTGTTTTACCTTATAGCGTAGAAGAAATTAAACAGATCCATACGCAATTAATTGAGCGTAACAATATCAATGAAGGACTTATTTATCTTCAATTCACCCGAGGAAATGCAAAGCAGCGTAATTTTTTATTTCCTGATAAAGAGACTAAGCCAACATTAGTATTGTTTGCACAAAAGACGAACATTGTTGATAACTTAAAAGTAAAAAATGGCATTACGGCTGTCACAGTAGAAGATATTCGATGGGGGAGATGTGATATTAAGACAGTGGCTTTATTAGCAGCGTCTTTAGCAAAAGAGCATGCTAAACAACAAGGTGCTGATGATGCAATTTTTGTCAAAGACGGGACTATAACTGAAGGCAGCTCTAGTAATTGCTTTATTATCAATAAAAACAATCAATTACAGACTCGCGGATTGACCCATGAGATCTTACCAGGGATTACGCGAAAAGCAGTTCTTTCGCTGGCTCAAGAGCAGGGCATAGAAATTATTGAAAAAGCATTTAGCCTTGAAGAAATGTTAACGGCGAAAGAAGTATTTATGACATCGGCCACAACATTGGTTTGCCCTGTCATCAAAATTGACCATCAGGTGATTGGGGATGGTAAGCCGGGGAGTGTTGCCATCCGGCTACGTGAAATTTACCTAGAGAATACAAAATAACAAACAGACTCTGTTATTTTAATTGCAGAAATTCCTTAACGGAAGAAACCGTGACCATGCCCTCTAATGCTTGGAGACTTTGCTCATGAAGTTCAAGCGTTGGAGCGGCACATAAATCATCTAAAATAGTGACAAAATAGCCTAAATCATGCGCTTCACGCGCTGTGCTCTGAATGGCTTTTACGGTGCTAACCCCACCAATAAATAACTGTGTGATCCCATTATTCGTGAGCCACTTATTAAAATGGTTTCCAGCAAATGCAGAAACACCTTTTTTAATCATTACAGGATCGCGGAAACCCACATCAAGGTCGTGCACCCAATTACAGCCATTATCACTTAGTTTTAATGCACCGATTTCTTTGGCATGTTGAAACATGGGAGAACCCGCGGGAACATCGTGGTAATTATCTGAAAAACCAACTTTTACCCAAATAACAGGAATGTGAAGGTTTCTTGCGTGACTGGCTGCTTGATTCGCTTTTTCAATAATTTTGCGCTCATAGGTTTGCTGATAGCTCGAATTCGATAAGCCATTTTTACCAATTATCTCTTCAATGAGATCAATAATTACTAATGCCTTGGACATTATTGCCTCTTTTTTCTGTAAGTAGATTAACTTAAAGAAACTATTCTAACCGCAAAATAGGCACTATGCTGTTAACTCAATTACAGAATTCGATTTAGGGCAAATCAATAATAAATCCAATCCCTTTATTATCTAATCCATCAGTAACTCTAATTGACGCATTAATTTTCATCGCTAAATTATGGGCAATGGATAAACCTAAGCCACTTCCTGTTTCCATTGTACCAGGGACACGATAAAAGCGAGAAAAAATGAGTTGGCGGCTTTGTTCTGGAATACCTCGTCCATTATCTTGTAATGAAATGGTGGCACCAAAGGGGGTTAAATCTTTAATCAAAACTTTAATCTTGCCTTTTTCTGGACAATATTTGATCGCATTTTCAATTAAATTGGTAAAGATATTGGTGAGCGCTAGCTTGTCTGTGAGTACATAGAAAGAATCTGGGCTTTGCAGTTCAACATCGATATTTTTATTAATCGCATAAGGAACATGGGATGAAATAATGGTGCTGATTAAAGTGGGTAAATCGACTTGTTCTTTATTTAAGACGAAATCTTCGGCTTCTAAACGGGCTAAATCAATAAGTTGATGAGATAAAGACGCGGCACGGTTTAATGTCTCCTGCATGTCATTAATAATTTCTTCTTTTTCTTTTGGGTTATCGATTTGTATTAATAAATGCAATTGAGCGATAACAGCAGCAATCGGGGTGCGTAGTTCATGTGCAGCATCAGCCATAAAGCGTTTTTCGCGTTGATTTGCTGAATCTACACGGGTCATCAGGTTATTAATTGCAGCAATAATAGGGCGAATTTCTTTATATTGTTCTTTAACTTCGATAGGTGTTAAATTTCCTGGCTGGCGACTGGAGATAATTTTTGCAGCTTGTCTTAATGGCCTTAGGCTAAAATAGGCTGTAATGACAATGGCAAGAAACATGATCGCTAATATAAAAGCTAAGGGTATTGCTGTCCCTTCCGCTGGAGTACCTAATAATGAAGTACGGTCTGCGTAAGATTCTGCAATAATCACTTCAAATTGTTTGGAGTGGTTCCATGCAGATGTAAAATGCCAATCTGGGTATTGCCTTGTTAACTCGTCAATTGTTTTTAACGAAGGCACTGCTAATTTTTCACTATTACGGTAAAGGACATTACCTAAGTTGTCTCTAACAACCATAAATGGTCGATAATTAATCCCTTCGCCACTCTCGATAGCCTCTGTATAGAGGTTTTGTAATATGTTGGCGATTTCATTAAAATATTCAGGGTTATCAGAAACAACCCCCAGTGTTTTGGCAAACCCAGTAGTAATGATCACCTGTTGCTTGTTCAATTCATCATGAATTGAAGGCCAATAGAAAAATTGTAGCCAGCCTACCAATATTAGCCATAGACAAATCACAGAGCTAATTTGTAAGCCGAAGGTATAAATAAAAAAGGATTTAACTTTCACTTGGTAGGGCTTCTTTTTTTAATAAATAACCGATACCACGGATAGTAATTATACGGTCTTTACCTATCTTGCGGCGCAAATTATGAATATGAACTTCCAAAGAGTTACTTTCAACATCATCGATACCAAAAAGGCGCTGTTCTAAATCCGTCTTCCGCACAACATTATCGGCATTCTTAATTAGCTCATACAACAATAAATATTCTTTTCCTGAGAGTAAAAGAAGTTGTTCATTGAGTGTGACTTGATGGTTTAAAGGATTTAATTGCAGATTATCTAATTGCCAAATTTCAGAAGAAAACCCAGCCATTCTACGGCTTACTGCTTTTACACGAGATATAAGTTCTGGCATGGCAAACGGCTTAGTCAAAAAATCATCTGCGCCCGAGTCTAAACTTGAAACCAAATTATCCATTTGGTTGCGTGCAGTTAATATAATAATTGGAATTGATTCCCCTGATTGACGCCATGCAATCAATTCTTCGTGGCCATCACCGTCAGGTAGCCCTAAATCTAATAGCATTAAATCAAAATTGCGAGAAGCGAGTTGCGACTTTGCATCTGTCAGCAATCGTACCCAACATGGATTAAACCCAGCTAATTCTAGGCCTCGGCAAAGCGCTTTCCCCAGTTGGAGATCATCTTCTACTAATAGGATATTCATATTATCACCTCTGGCAGTCAGTATAAGCAGCCAATGGAAACCAGACAATATCTAGTCGTCTCAAGTTCAGCTTAGATTTAAGTTTATCTTAAGCTTGGTTTAACCCAGTTTTAAGGTACAAAAATATAGACAGATTATTATTCTTACATCCTCCTAAGAATAAGAGCATTGATGATGAAGCAAGCTTTCTATGAAGTACCGATATTTATCGCAGTTATTCTCATTGCCTTGATAATTATGGGAAAAGATTTCAATAAAACATCAGGTATTCATTTTTCAAATATAACAATTAATGAGATATCCACGTGCACTGATGTTAATAAATGTATTTCACAGGCGCGTCTTTCTGATGAAAGGAAAAACAAATCGAGCGCTCTAAAAGAAATAAAAACCTTTTTAAGGCAAAAGATTTATTAATCACGATGAGTGACATTGAAATATGAAAAAAATTGTAGCATTAATGGTTGGTATCTTGCCGTGTAGTTATGGTGTCGCAGGAGAAAGTTCATTTATTGCGGGGGCAGGCGTCAATATAGCCCCTGTTTATGAAGGTTCAAAAAAATACCAGTTTGGACCAAATGTAGAAGCAACATATGCTTATCTTTCTGATGATTATGGCGTATTTAGCCTAGGCATTGAAGGTGTGGCATGGGGAATAGGTTTAACGGATAATCTCACTTTTGTTAGTTCATTGGGCTACGATTATGGCCGTGATGAAAAAATTGGTTTTCTTGGTAATAAAAATAAAGACCTTAAAGGAATGGGCGACTTAGATGGCTCCCTGCTAGTCGGCGCTGATCTTTATTACACATTAAACAATTATGAATTTTATATTATGGGTGATATTGCAACAAAAGATAGGCATTATGGTGGGCGCCATATAGGGCGCGCTGTTACTGTAGAAGTAGGTTTGAATACAAGCTATGAAATTAATGGCTCATGGGAAATGGAATATAATGTAGCGACGGTCTGGGGAAATAAAGCCTATAACCAGGCCTATTTTGGTGTATCCAAACAACAAGCGAGCAAATCGAAGTTTGCAGAATATGATGCAAACAGCGGTTTTAAAGATGTGCATGGCTCTGCTATATTAAATTATAATATGGATGAAAATCTTACCTTATATACAGGTATTGGTGCATATTATTTAATTGGTGATGCGGGTAAGAGTTCACTAACTGAGCAAAAATTAGGTTTTGTAGGATTAACAGGTTTTCGCTACGCGTTTTAATTATAATAAAGGAATGCTTATTTATTGCTAACATTCCTTTAGTTAATGAAGTTTATTCAGTAGTATTTTCTTCAGGGATCCAACCGTCATCCAACCAAATTTCTTCCAATATTTCTTCAATGCGGAGCTTATCTTCTGACATCTTGGTACCCGAGATATTTACCCGCTGCTGTGAGCTAAAGCCAACACGGGTTACCATATCAGGGTATTGACCCTGTAGTTTACGTAAAATCTCAAATTCAAGCGCGTGTAAAACGTTTGTGCTTGGTTTTTGTGGTGCGTTTTTATCAAATAAAACTTCAATCCGTAACATAGTAGCCTCAGCTAAAGACTGTATTAATATACAGTATTTTTAGATGTATATAGAAAAAAAGTCAATATGATTGCAAAAATATTTTTTAAATAAGAAGGGAATAAAAACAGATATACCTGTGTATTTAAATAATAGATAGTAAAAACAAATGGTTATATTTTTTGTCTTAATGAGAGCTTGGAAGATAAAATGATTGTCAGATTTTAAAAAAAACGTATTCTAAAAGTACAATTATGTTCATATAACGATGAGTTTAAGGCCAAATGTTACGTTCAATCAGAATTACTAGGGAAAATATAAACGAGAACGAAGTTATTAATCAACTCTACGATGATGCATTTCCACTTTATGAGCAGAGAAGCAATCAAGGACGTAAATTGATTTTACGTCATGACGACTATTATCTTTATTTTTTTACAGATAATGACAAGTTTGTCGGTTTTATTGGTTGTTGGAAAATCAAAGATTATTTTTATATTGAACACTTGGCTATCTCTGGCTCTCTTAGAGGGCAAGGTTATGGACAAAAAGTATTAAAACAATTTTGCAATGAGGTTGGCCAAGTTATCCTAGAAATTGACCCTGTTATTGATGAAGTCAGCAGGAAGCGACTTTCTTTTTATCAGCACTGTGGCTTTCAACAAAATGAATATACACATGCCCACCCAAGCTATTACCCTGAAAATAAACCTCATGAGCTAGAGGTATTAAGTTATCCACAAGCAATAGATAAAGAAACTTATCAACGTTTTAACCAGGTGCTACAAACTGTCGTGATGGAAAAAACGTTATTGTAAATCTGTTGGTAAGATGATTTTAGCTTGGAATGTAGCAATAGATAAGTTCAGGATCGTTATCGTCTAAGTTTTCAATACTACCACTTGGAATAAAGCCGGCTTTCATTAAAAGTTGTTGGGTGGCAGTATTTGATTGATTTGTTGAAGTGAAAACTTTTATTGTTGGGCTTCTTTTGATTAATTGTTTTATTAATAGTAGCCCTAAGCCTTGTCGGCGATATTGGTTATTGACCATCAATAGCTCAATAAACCCGTGTGCAAAAAACTGCGGAGTTATAACGCCGTACGCGAATACTTCTTTATTTTCTTCCAATACAAAACAATAACCCTGTTTGACCCAATATGTGATTTCGTTGAATCGAATATCTGTCGCTACAGTGTCTATCCTGTAGATATTGCTTATGTCATCTATTGTTGCTAAACGGCAGTTCATAGGCATTTCATTTTTAATGTATTAGGCCGTCTTAGTATAGAGTAAAATAATTATATTATTCAATTGATTAGTGTTGGTTAAATATTTGCATTGTATTTAATGGATGTTTTTGTGCTAAGTGTCAGGTTATCACAAAAAATACATGGTATTATATACAGTATATCATGATTTTTAAGCGTGCAATTACATGCAATGATGAGGTGAAAGGTGGAAATAGAAAGCCATGGTGAATATTTAGAACAGAAATTTAGTGATTCAGATTTTGAAGATGAAACTGTTAAACATACGCTTTTCGAACGATGTGAATTTATCAATTGTAATCTTACGGGAAGCCGTTTTGCCGATTGTCGGTTTGTAGAATGTACTTTTTTTAAATGTAATCTCAGTTTAATTAGTATTCCTAACTCACGTTTTTCTGCTTGTGAGTTTAATGGTAGCAAGCTTGTGGGGATAGACTGGACAAAAGGATATTGGCCTCGTTTTGATTTTTATTCTCAATTGAGCTTCAAAAGTTGTATTCTGAGTGGTAGTAATTTTTTTGCACTTAAACTTCACGAAACCCATTTTGATGATTGTCGCTTACATGATATCGATTTCAGAAATACGGAATTAAACAAATCAATGATGACTGACTGTGACTTAACAAACAGTTTATTTATGCAAACGAATTTAACGTCAGTAGACTTTACAGGAACGCATTCTTTTACAATTGATATCCGTCAAAACACACTAAAGGGCGCTAAGTTTTCACGCTTTGAAGCGTTAGAGTTGTTGTACGGTTTAGATATTCAATTGGTAGATTAGGTTTTGGAATAAGTAAAAATGCCCTTTGCAGGTATAGCCTGAAAGGGCAGTTATTTAATATTACATAGCATACATAAGCCCTATCTGCTTATCTTCAATCTCAATACTGATTTTATCACTATCAGGCATATCAATAGTTGCTAAAGAGATGAAAAAAGCAATGACAATGATGGTATATACGAGAAACATACAAACCTCCCGTAATGCTTGGCGTTAACGATTCTGCACATAAGCGTGTTCGCTCAATTTAAGAATAAATGAGTTTTTTAAATTTGGGAATAGAAGGAAAGTGTTTTTTTGAACTATTTTTTCATTGAAAATTTTACTCCAGTTTTACCACTCTTAAAATTTAGGCATAAAAAAACCAACCATAATAGGTTGGTTTTCTTAGGGAATTTTGGTCGGCATGATAGGATTTGAACCTACGACCCCCGACACCCCATGACGGTGCGCTACCAAGCTGCGCTACATGCCGAACTGTGATTTATACTACCCAATTTGTACTTAAAATCAAGCATCTCATATCGAGACTGATTGATTAATAAGCACTAATTTTCATTAAACCGTTTTAATTCTGTGAAAATTTTCAGAAGTTCAGCCAAATTAGGTTTTGCCTCTTTCTCAATAACACCTTGTTTATCATAAATATTAAACTGGCCATTATGATCCATATACAAAGTGGCATTATCAGTGGTAATGACGACATCATCGTCATCACCAGTAATGACCCATGGGTAGATACGTTGGTTACTGAATAGGTCTTCGCCTTGGCTGTAATCATCTGTTTGATTATTAACATGTAATAGCCGTTGCATCAAGGTGGTCATAATGTCTTGATGACTTGTTAACTTACCAATTTGTTGAGCTGGTGTGTCTGGCCAATAAATAAACAGCGGTACACGCATTTGATCGCGATTAAATTGTTTATCATTAACCCAACCATCAACTTGTTTACCTTGGTTATTATAGCTAGCAGTAATAATAACAATGGTGTCTTGAAGCCGATTATCACGTTTTAAGGTTGCAAGAACTTGGTCAATTTGTTCATTGGTCTTAGCGCTACCAGGCACTCCTTTAATATTTAAGAAAGAGAACCAAGGTGAGTCATGTTTGAGGCCATCTAGCCAGCTAACCCATTGATTGACTGTTAGATTATCATTATCTGCTGTTTTAGCAGGTAATGAATAATCAGATAAAATGGCCTGGCGGAATAATGGTGAGTTAAATCCATCTGTTGAGAATAAACCAAACTGATAACCTTGGTGTTGCAATGCTTCCACTAAGGCTGAAGGATGGCGGCCATTCAGGATGTTATCAAGGTAAGTGGATGAAATACCATAGAATAAGCCAAACAAGGCAGTATCATCACGCAAGCCAGCAGTATAGTGATTCGTAAACTGGGTACTCATTTCTTTAAAGCGGTTAAGCGCGCTCATTTTGGCTTGTTGAGTATCATCACCTAGATCGTCCACGACCAACAAGAGTAGGTTATATCCAGTACCTTGGTCATAGTAACTCAGAGGTTTAAGAGGGTAGTTAAGCTTCAGTGCTGTTGGGCTACCTTGTTGGAACACTCGGTTTTGGTGCTCTGTGAGGTCAAGCAAACCATATCTATCCAATAGCTTGCGTGCTGTCATCGGCTGTGAAAGCGGGTAATTATAACGCTGCATGGTGATAGGGCGATAAAAATTTGCATCGGCCCATGCATACATTAAATGCGTCATAATAAAAGTTACAATGAAAATACCCGCTAGAGGTTTACCAAAGGTTTGGCGATTTAAACTGCGTAACTTTTGCCAACTCCATGTTGCAAATAGCATTTCAACCAAGAAAATAATGGGAATACTGATAAACATCAGCTGCCATTCACGGGCCATCTCGCCTTTGGCTGGGTTGATAACTAAATCCCAAACTTGCGGTGTTAGATGAAGGCCAAATTGGCTAAAAACACGGATATCAAAAATTAGAAGCGTAATGCCAGCGGTGGCAAGTGCAACGAAAATTAGTCTCAGCAGCCGCTGAGACATCACAATAAAGGTCAGTGGGAAAATAATGAGTAGGTAAGCGGCAAACACCACAAAACTAAAATGACCTAACCAACTGACGAAGGCATAAATGCGGCCAGCTAATGTGTCTGGCCAATCAAAAATAAACAGGTAGCTGCTACTTAACACGAGGCTAAGCAGTATATTGAATAGTGCAAACCAGTGCCCCCAACCAATCATGTTAGAGACTTTGTCACGGTAGCGCTGATGGGTGACCATACTGTTTATTTCATTAATCTGTTAGTGTGATTTATCTTCTTTTACAGAAGAAAGTAACGCATTGGCAAAGGATTCTGCAATCATTTTACGTTGTGCGGGGGCAACTGACGTATTGAGCAGGTTCGTTACCATATTACCTAACACCATCAGGGAAAGGTCAACAGGGGTATGGTTTTTTTCTAACACACTTACGAGGTCAGAGAGTAAACCTTCAACTTTGTCATCACTATAGCGAGATGATTGTGGCATAAATTGAGACATCCTAAATTAATGAAAGCTCCATATCATAGCGTATAGCTGCATGTTTTTCTTCTTTCTTCGCAACAAATTTTCGTTTAAGTGATAATAATGCTTATTCAGATTCAAAAAATGTGTATTAGTTCAGCATTTGGTGATGAAAAATGTGGCAAATGATAGTTTCTATTGCAGCGCACAGATATCAATGTTTGAATACGCGCGATAATATTTCTGCTAGAAGAAGGAGCCAACAATGAGTCTGGAAATTACCCAGATAGCCTTACATCAGTTGATTAAGCGAGATGAACAAACCTTAGAGGTGATGTTACGGGATTCTTTATTGACGGCGGATGATGTCGTGCAAGACATGATGGCAGAATTGCACCGTGTTTATAGCGCAAAAAGTAAAGCCTTTGGTGAATTCAATGAAGAAAGTGAATTAGCTGATGCATTAAGACTCTTGCGTAAGGGTGAAGAAGAATTTTTAGGTTTTAGCCGTGCCATGACGGTTCGTTTAAAGGATGAGTTAGCGAAATACCCATTTGCGGAAGGTGGGATTGTCCTTTTCTGCCAATATCGTTACCTTGCCGTTGAATATTTATTGATTTCCGTTCTAAATAGCTGTGACAGCATGTTTGTCACGGATACATTAGATTTAGGAACGACACACTATTTAGATATTCCACACGCAGATATTGTTGCGCGTATTGATTTAACCGAGTGGGAAACCAATCCAGAGTCAAAACGCTACTTAACATTCTTAAAAGGTCGAGTAGGGCGGAAAGTTTCTGATTTCTTTATGGATTTCTTGGCTGCATCTGAAGGGTTGAATGCAAAAGTGCAGAACAAAGGTTTAGTCCAAGCGTTGGACGACTTTTGTGATAATGCGCAGATGGATAAAAACACTCGCCAAGCGTATCGCCAACAAGTGCATAGCTACTGTACTGAACAGCTGCAATCTGGCGAAGAAATTGAACTACAGGAATTGGCAAAAGAGTTGCCAATGGTAGAAGAACAGAGTTTCGACGACTTTGCTCGTCAAAATGACTACCAATTGGAAGAGAGTTTCCCAGCAGACAGAGGAACTCTTAAACAATTGACTAAATTCTCGGGCAGTGGTGGCGGTATAACGATTAGCTTTGATGCTATGTTGATGGGTGAACGTATTTTTTGGGATCCTGTGACGGATACGCTGACTATTCGTGGTACACCACCAAATTTACGCGATCAGTTGCAGCGTCGTGGTAGCAAATAAGATTGTTTGAATAGTTAGCTTAGTGCATTGATAATATTGATTGGTGCACAAAATAATGCCTTAGAAATAAATAACGCCGCAATTGCGGCGTTATTTACTCGGCGTCCCGAAATTTCTAAAGCTCGGCTGTGGGCTTTAATTAAGCGCGCAGGAAGTCAATATGCGTCACTTTTGGCTTAAATGGGTGACGTTGAACAGCCTGAACTTTTACTTTTGTTTCTTTACCATCGACAACCAGAGACAGAACTTCGTAAAATTCTGCTTTGCTTTCTTGGTTAATCACTTCATCGTGGTTCAGAGTGATAGAGATAGGCTCTTGGTTGCCACCGTAAACGATAGCTGGAAGCTGGTTATCTCTGCGCAGGCGGCGGCTCGCACCCTTACCCTGCTCTTTACGTTCAATTGCATTGATAGTTAACATTACTATTTCTCTATAAAAAGAAAATATAAATTCCTGCTACAGGCGACCCAGCAGCAGGTTCGAGATTTGGCCTAGGAATAACTCATTACAAGAAAGAGATATTTGAAGGCGGCAGCATTTTATCGAAAAAACCACCATCCAGCAATCGTTAAGATCGTTTATTGTGTCAGGAAAGGGAGTTTGCGATGCGAAACCGCCCTTGATAATCAAAAATTTTCTCTCTTATTTCCCAGAAATGGTCTTTTTTCCGTGCCACGATAAATTGCGGGTAACGTAATAATGATTGTTGTAAAATAATGTCGTTTGCATTATCCCATTTAAATGGGATACCCGGTGCGCGTTGGTGCTCGCGCAAAAAACGGTACTCAAACGCACGGCGTTGGGCGGGGGTTGTTAAGCGATAACGCTCTGAAACACTTGTGCCGTCTTCATCGTAATAGTTGATTTTTATCCATTCACCCTTAGCATCATTACCACTGATAAATTGCATACCACCACAACGAATAATTAGCGCATCTTTTAATTTTAATGCGGCTTTAAGCATATCATCAGGATCACTGAGGACTTCTTGGCACTTTTGGCAGCGACGAGCAGCGATATCGTTTTCAGCGCCACAATGGGGGCACTGTTTAAAACGAAAACGGAACTCACATTGTTGTTTTTGGCCATTATCATCTTCTTCCCAGCCTTGGCATCGTCGGCCATAGTGCTCAATAATTTGCCCATCGGAGATACATTTACCCCAAAACACATTGGCAAATTGGCAAAGAGGGCAAAAAACTTGAACAGGGACACTGGATGAGTTTGGTTTGCTGCTACCGACTTCGGGGCGATATAAATCATGAGGGTTACCTGCATAATCTAAAATTAGGCATTGGGTTTTCCCTTCACAGAGTCGTAAACCACGACCCACAATTTGCTGATATAAGCTGACTGATTCAGTCGGGCGCAAAATTGCAATCACATCAACATGTGGGGCATCGAAGCCTGTTGTTAGAACAGAGACGTTGACAAGGTAGTGTAATTTCCTGTTTTTAAATTGATTAATGATAGATTGCCTATCTGTTGCAGGTGTTTCAGCGGTCACTAATGCGGCCGATTCTACGGGTAAATAACCTAAAATTTCTTTTGCGTGCTCAACAGTAGCAGCAAAAATCATACAGCCTTGTAATGGCGTAGCATATTGAATTATTTGAGCGACGATTTTAGGGGTAATACGTTGTTGTTTTTTCAGTGAAAGATTAAGTTCTTGCTCACTAAAAATTCCCGTAGAGGTTAACGAAACTTGGCTAAAATCGTACTGTAGAACAGGCATATCTAGGCGTTCTGGGGGAACAAGAAACTTATTTTTGATCATATAGTGCAGTGGTAATTCGTAAATACAATCACGGAAAAAACAATTTTGATCACCTCGAACAATGCCATGATAATGATATTGATAAATCCATCCACTGCCTAAGCGGTAAGGGGTCGCGGTTAGGCCTAGGATCCGTAGGGCTGAATTACCTTTTTGTAGATGTTGAATAATTTGTTGGTATTGGCTTTTATCATTCAAGCTAATGCGATGGCACTCATCAATAATCACTAACGAAAATTGGCCATTGAACGCCGCGAGGTTACGTGCGACAGATTGAACACTGCCAAAAACGACCTTGCTTTGTGACTCTTTTCGGTTCAGTCCTGCTGCAAAAATATCTGCTTCAAGGCCATATGCGAGGTATTTACTGTGGTTTTGTTCAACTAATTCTTTAACATGGGCCAACACCAATACCCGTCCTCGAGCAAGACGTGCCAATTCGGCAATCACTAAGCTTTTTCCTGCCCCCGTTGGCAACACAATAACGGCGGGCTGGGTGTATTTGCGAAAGTAGTGGATCGTCGCATCGACGGCTTCTTGTTGGTATGGGCGTAAGGAAAAAGACATATTGCTCAGTATTGGTTAAAAAAACAGGTGAATGAGGTTAAATTTAATTTAAAACAATGACTCTGTCTAAAGATACATGTTGTTTCATGGAAACTATCCCTTAACAAGGGTTATTGTTATAATGAATTATGTGATAGTAATCACAACAACCTTTCATTCTTTATTCTGACAGTTGAGCACTATTGTACGCTTCACTGGCATTCCATCAAGTTAAGAGAATCTATGCGACTGGATAAATTTTTGTCCCAGCAATTAGGGATAAGCCGGAGTTTGGTAGCACGTGAGCTGCGTGCAGGCCTTGTGACGATTGACGGGGACGTTGTTAAATCAGGATCATTTCAAGTCATGATTGACCATGAAGTTGCTTATGATGGCAATGTGCTAGTACAAGTTACAGGGCCTCGTTATTTTATGTTACATAAGCCACAAGGCTACATCTGTTCTACCGATGACCCAACGCACCCAACCATTCTCTATTTTATTGATGAACCTTTGGCGCAAAAATTACATTCTGCGGGGCGTTTAGATATTGATACAACAGGGTTAGTTCTACTTACGGATGATGGGCAGTGGTCGCATCGCATTACATCGCCAAAACACCATTGTGAGAAAACCTATCGTGTTCAATTAAGTGAAGATATCGGCACTGATGTTGCGAAGCAATTTGAGCAAGGTGTCATGTTAAACGGTGAAAAGTACCCAACAAGACCCGCTCAACTGGAAATTATCACTCCCCGTGATGTTCGTTTAACTATTAGTGAAGGCCGTTATCATCAAGTTAAACGGATGTTTGCTGCGGTAGGAAACCATGTTTGTGGATTGCATCGTGAACGAGTCGGAGATATTCACTTGGATGAAACTCTAGAGCAGGGTGAGTATCGCCCACTGACAGATGAAGAAATTAATAGCATAACTGTACCAAGTAAATAAAAGCAGGAGTTTATAGAGTGCAACAGCAGCGTTCATCCTATTTGGGGCTGATTTTAATATTAGGCTTATTGTCTATGCTAATGCCATTAGCCATCGACATGTACCTACCTAGCTTTCCGACGATGATGCATTATTTTAATGTAGATGAAGGGCGTATTCAGATGACGCTCAACAGCTACATTTTTGGTTTTGCGATTGGGCAACTTTTTTACGGACCTATGGCTGACAGTATTGGTCGTAAACCGGTGATTTTGGGGGGCGTGGTTGTATTTGCTTTAGCATCAGCCGCTTGTGCTGTCACCGAATCAATTGATTCTCTCATTTGGTTACGTTTTTTGCATGGTTTTGCGGCAGCAGCAGCCAGTGTGGTGATTAATGCATTAATGCGCGACATGTTCACGCGTGATGAATTTTCTAGAAGCATGTCATTTGTGGTCTTGGTGATGACCATAGCACCTTTATTAGCGCCTATCTTAGGTGGCGAATTGATGCGTTGGTTCTCATGGCACGCGATTTTCTGGAGCATTGCAATTGCGGCTGTGATTGCGGTTATTCTGGTCAGCTTTTTTGTCCGTGAAACACTACCTGTGGCGAAAAGACAAAAGTTCCATGTGGGTACAACGTTACGCCAATTTGCGACCTTATTTAGGGCAAAACAAGTTTTGTTCTATATCCTTGCAAGTTCATTTTCATTTGCAGGTATGTTTTCATTCTTAAATGCGGGTGCATTTGTTTATATCGATCTAAATGGCGTTTCTCCCCAACATTTTGGCTACTATTTTGGTATTAATATTGTCTTTTTATTCATTATGACAACCATCAATAGCCGTTATGTTAGGCATTTTGGCGCAGAAAAAATGCTCTATTTTGGTATTATTATCCAATTTATTATGGGTATCTGGTTATTAGCCACAACTGCATTTAGCCTTGATTTTTGGACGTTAGTGATTGGTGTCGCTATCTATGTCAGTGGTATTGCCATGATTACATCTAATGCGATGGCCGTGATCCTCGATAATTACCCTCATATTGCGGGAACAGTTTCTTCGTTAGCCGGTACAATTCGTTTCTCAATTGGTGCACTAGTAGGGACATTATTGTCACTGATCCCTGCTAAGAATGCGTGGCCAATGGTCGGTTCGATGGTGGCCTGTGTCGCTTTATCGATGCTTTTTGTTTTATTAGCCAAAAAAGCGAAATAATCTCTGAATTATCAGATTCATGGATGGAACTGATAATTTCTTTCTCGCCTTTTCATTCCTTCGCATATGCTTATTTTTCCTTAAGTTGCCTCTTATTATTCACATTATATTGAGTTTCCCCAGTGTTACTGCTCGGTAATTCCGATTAGTTTATTTGCGGTAATAAATTAGATGATGAAAAATGATCTAAATCAATTATCATTATCGGACTTTTTGTTAAATTTATGTTTTTAGGATCATTCAAAATGTGAGTTACTTTTCTGGATGAAAAATAACTCATCATCAAAAATTTGAATGAACATTGCTGCTTTCATTTGGTAAATGTAAAAAACAGTTAAATAATTTATCGCGAATGTTGAAAAGTAATATCAAAAATAATTTAATTTTTAATATTGTTAGCGAAAAAATGCATGTGCAATGATTTGTGTCACAAAAATTTAACGACACATCATAATTTTAATGTTATATTTAGGTTTTAACATTTAACATTATCGTTACTTTTTACTGCGTTAAAGCTTCGGTTTGAACGAGGAATATTTGGAAGTCACACATTGACTTTCAAAGAACGCAAAGGCGATAAGGTCATTACCCCGTGTTAGGTTTGTTTGCAGGGCTATTTCCTGTAATTAGGCAAAATACCAATTGTTTTAATAGGATATTTTTGTGGAAAAATTAGGTCTTTCGGTGGTGCACAGGCTACCGCAAAGCTACCGCTGGTTATCAGGTAAAATAGGGACCGATGTCGAAGTTGTCCCTATGAATGATGCCGATAGCGATAATCTTGTGGGGCTAAAATTACTTAGTCATGACTGTGCAACAGATTGTATTGCGATGCAGCAATTGTCTGAATCGCTATCTGATATGCAAATTTCAAGTGCCATCTTAGAATGGCAGAAAGAGGTTTGCCTATTTATTCATGCTAATGATGAATTGGCTGCAATGTGCCGTTTAAAAGCAACGGGTGTAGCAATTGCGGAGCTTTCTTCAGGTTTTTATTGCGCTTAAGGCGTGAGTTATTGTATTTTTAATGAGCGCTTATTCTATTTAGTTCATTTTATGGTGGTGGGTGAAGGGCTGCATCTATAATTGCCTGTGTTGGCTTGAGTAATAATTGCTGGCAAATAACAAGATTACCAATAAAAAAGCTTCCAAGATTGGAAGCTTTTTTATTGGTAAGGGGAATGTTTTACTGAGAATTAGGAGCCGTTAATAATCCGACGGCTTGCATAATACCGCTTGCTCCAGTAACTGTTAGACATTTCAGAAACAATAACACCACTACTGGTGGATGCATGAACAAATTTTTCATCACCAATGTAAATACCTACGTGTTTCATTGTCCGACCTGTTTTAAACAGGACGATGTCACCCACTTTTAAATTATTACGTTTTACGCTTTTACCTGATGACTCTTGTTCTGAAGTCGTACGTGGTAATTCAACGCCGAATTGCTCAAAGAAGGTGCGTTGAACAAAGCTTGAGCAGTCAATACCGCTTTTAGTTGTCCCGCCTAAGCGGTAAGCAACACCTTTCCAGCTAGCGTATTGATTCATGATTTTAGATTTAGTGTCAACACTTTGCACTAACTCTTCAAATTCGTCTTGAGATGCCATTGTTAAAGAGTCGCCTGCAGCACCATTTAACATACGAACATCTGATTTAGCCGTGTATTGTGTATTTTTTGTCGACTTCGGGTTAGTACATGCTGTGAGTGTTACGGCAATAGCGACTGCCGGAACAATGCGCCAAGCATAGCGCTTAAGTTTTTCAGAGGTTAACATTCTTATATATATCCCTTACCATTTTGTTATCGCATTATTGTGTAAAGAGACACAACAAAACTATTCCCTGTGAAAAACGCATTGATAAATAAGAGTGTGTTTTTCGCAGAAAGTGTTTATAACGCTATCTAAATCTTTACTGAATTAGAGGTTTTTATGACCTTATTGAGTATAGATAAAACCTCAATATTTGCTAATTCATTCATTGCTTGAAGTCAGTACCGTAACAACCCGAATACCAAACCTTAAAGAGCATACATAAACAAAGTCGAAATGGCGAGTTAATAGGGGGATAATTTACAAAACATTAGATAAAAGTGCATATATGCCATTGAGTTATGTGATTTCTGTCATATGTCGAGTACCTTTGCGTATAATTACGCCGATTATTGATAATAAAACATGATCTTTCTCACATTTATTAATATCTTGTTCCAGTTTATTTACGTAATAATGTTTTTTTAAGCTTTGAATGTAAAGAAGTTTAAATTTACATAAGAAGCCTCAAGTTTTAACAAATTTAGAAAGTTAAAAAATGAGGGTTTATTGCTCTTTTAGTGATCTAATAAGCAAATCTAGGTGTGGCATTTAATAACTACTGTATATTTGTCAGTAGTTGTTTGAAGGATTAATTTAAACAATAAAAGAATAACAAATGATTATTCCCTTATTGTAGAAACTGTTCCAATTATCGAACAAGGATTAGATAAAAATAACAATTAAAAAACTTAGAGAATAGATATCTATAATTTGATATGAAACTCTTTGTCTAGTCGTTTTTCAAAATCTGCAAAGCGCCGGTCTAACGTTGAACGTGCAATCGTGGATGAATAATAATCGAGCGGAATTAAATTAGATGAGCCCAGGTTATCGATAATTATAAATTGCCCATGAGGTTTATAGCCTAACTGATAAACGATATTGTAAGTTTTTAGCGCCATGGTGGCGATTGCTTCTTTATAAATGGATTTTTTAAATTGACTATACGCAATTTTCATATTTTTTTGATGCCTTAGATACGCATTTTTATTTTTGAGATAATAATCTAATGTATGCGATACATTCCCTGTTTTATCCTTAATTAATTGAAACACATATCCCAGCCCTAGGTTGGTTTCTTGCGTTCCAAAATAGTGGGAAACAGTCGTCGCGAGGTATTCCTTTCGGTAAAGACGCTTATAGTAGCGCACTTCCCTTAGTGTTTCTTTGTCATCACGGCCTTTTAGATGAGTTTTGATACAAAGCTCATCATAGTCAGGGTGCTGATAACAGGCTCGTTGCCGCCCAGATGCAATTAAATTTGTAGGTAATAAATTAACCTTATAGTTGAGTTTTTTTTTCATATCTAATAACACTGTTTTTGACACATTGAATAAAAATAAATAGAAATAACGTTAATTTCGACGAAAATTATTATATTTACGTCTTATTTTAATAGACTAAATTTTATATGTGTTGCAATACGTGTGGTAATTAAAAATGTGTTCAGGGTGGGTAATTTTATATCGAATATTATTCGATATAAAAAATAAAAAACTACGACCATAAGTGAAATCTCTAGCTATTCATTAGGAATAAGATGTCGCCCTCATTCAGTTGAACTGAATTATTTATTTTAAGAGTAAATAAATTACTAGAAATGACGATAACTTAATTTTAAGAGGAAAATTCGTATGAATGGCTTAGTAAAAAAAACAATAGTGACATTTTTGGCGACAACTGCATTAATGACCAGCATTTCGACATTTGCTTCACAGAACAGTGATCAAAAACGTTCTAATACTGCGGTTATCCGCTTCACAGGGGCGATTGTTGCTGCTCCATGTATCATTGGTACCAACCAAAATTTTGTAGAAACCACGTGCTGGAGCGACTCAGGTAAAGAGCAAACAAAATCCGTCGATATTTCCAAGTTGAAAACAACCGAACAGGTACTGCCTAATTTGAAGGGTACACAACAATTTAACTGGATTAATAAAGAAAAAACGATGGGTATTTACACCGTTAAGTATGATTAATTCCAATCAATACAGGAATAAGGACGTAGTCGGCTAGGAGAGTGCCATGTTAAATAAATATGTATGCCTATGAATGTGTTATTCATAGGCATAAGAATATAGATGTTATTTTGCCGAAATGGGATTAGTCACAGCGGCCCATGTAGCGGCGCTCAGGGATATGAATACGAATTTTTTCACCGCTGGTGAGGTATTCAGGAACTTGAACGGTTAAGCCCGTTGCCATTGTTGCAGGCTTGGTACGTGCACTGGCAGAAGCACCTTTAATACCTGGTGTTGTTTCAACAATAACCATATCAACTGTTTGCGGTAATTCTAGCGCTAAAACTTGCCCATCCATCGTCAGAACCTGCATACCCGGTAACCCTTCTTCAGGGATAAACAGCAGTTCATCTTCAATATCTGCTTTTTTGAAAATATATGGGGTGTAGTCTTCGTTATCCATGAAAACGTATTCATCACCATCAATATAAGAAAAGCTAACACCACGACGGGTTAACGAAATCGTTTCTAAAATATCATCGCCCTTAAAGCGCTCTTCAACTTTTTGACCCGTTTTGATATCTGTAAAGCGCATTTTGTATAAAGTACTGGCACCACGAGCACTCGGTGCTTGAATATCAATATCTTTAACCAGTAGTAACTTGCCATTGTAGTTGATTGCTAAACCACGTTTGATTTCGTTGGCCTTGGCCATAAATAACCTTCTTCGGTATTGTCAAAAAGAGTGCGACAAAATTACTCGCACAAACGCGATTAGGCAAGATGTTGAGGTCAATTTTCAGTGAAAAATTTTTGAAAAAGTACAGATAGGAAATAATATAGCCCCGCAGGGCTATATTGAGAACGGCAAATTAGTAAATAGGGAGTAGGCCAGCCAAAGACATAATGTGCGCAACGGCGTTGATCAAACCAAATAGAATAACAAAACCGATAATAAACATACCGCCAGGTGCTTTGTAACTGTTATTGGGATAGCGTTTACGGCTCGCTTTTGCCATTAACGCTGGGACAATTACAGCCCATATTGTTGCTGCTAACCCTGCAAAGCCAATCGCATAAATAAAGCCATTAGGGAAAATTAATGCTAAAACTGTTGGTGGAATAAAGGTGACTAAAATAGATTTTAGCCGGCCTTGCTTATCATCTGTGAATTTAAAGAAGTCAGCAATAAAATCAAATAAACCTAATGACACACCTAAGAAAGAACTCGCTAAGGCCATATAAGAAAACAGATTCAAAAATTGGGAAATAAAGCTGCTTTGTGTGGATATGTTCATCTGAGTCAGTAATGCATCGATATTATTACCATTTTCTCTGATTTCAATAAAAGATGAACGAGGAATATTTCCTTGGATCGCATACTGCCATAAAATATAAATAACAACTGTAATAATGGCACCGTAAGTTAAGCTTTTAACCACACTACGACTGTCTTTATTATAATATTTCACTAGTCCAGGTACGTTACCGTGATAACCAAATGAAGTTAACAGGTAAGGCAGTGCAGCTAAGGCATAAGGCAGATATTGTGTGTCGTTTTGCTCTACTTGGTTAAATAGAATGGCAGGCGAAGCGGTTGAGATCATCCCCCCAATTGACATGATAAAAGTAATGACCATCCCGCCAATTAAAATGGTACTTAATCTATCAACTGCACGGGTAGATAACCAAACGAAGAATGCAACAACAAACGCAAAAACTAAACCCGCTCCAGCTTGTGGAATTTGAATATGCTCTGCTAAGTTTGCGGTAATTATAGAACTGCCCGCAGAAATATAAGCGTAAGTTAGAATATACAAGACGAAAGTCACTGATAAACTATTAATGGTATTCCAACCGGTACCCAGTAAATCTTTTACCATAGTATGGAAGCTAGCGCCTGCTGGGTAATTCATATTCGCTTCTAAAATCATTAGCCCAGAAAGTAACATACAAATAAAGGTATAAATTAACAGGATAACTGAGCCTGAAAACCATACGCCAGAAGTCACCATTGGAATTGAAAACATGCCTGCACCGACTGCGGTACCTGCAATGATCATTGCGCCTCCTAATATAGAAGGGCTTTTTGGTTGTGTTGTCCCATTAACGGCCATGGTGGCTCCTAATAAATTGTTTCACTGTACTAGCTAAATGATACGGCAGTGGCAAAGTATTGTAAATAACGAAAATAAAATAAACTGAACAATTTGAAAGGGATGGTGAATAAACATACAAATTAAATTAATTTGTATGTTTTATGTGGGAGTTAAATAGATTGACTGTAAAAGCGCTGACTTAACCAAAGGTTGATAGCATTACGGCTTGCCTCAAAATGGGGTTCTGGCAGAGAATCAGGTGAAACCCACATCAGGTTTTCGCATTTATCAGCTTCCATAATTTGCGGTTGCTTGTCGCCGTTATATTCGACATGCAGACAAATGGAAACGGTATGCTTGCCTTCTTGCTGATAAGTTTGCAAGTTATTGCTGATACCAAACACACGAGGTGCTGCGATATCAATGCCAATTTCTTCTTTTATTTCTCGAATCGCGCAGGCTTCGAATGTTTCCCCTGGGTCGACGTGCCCACCAAAAATAGACCAGTAAGGGGCGTGTTTGCTGCTGCGCTTACCCAACAAAACCTGCCCTTGTTTATTGGTAATGATGACGCCTACGCCTACAACGACGTTAATTGGCTGAGACATATTTTCTCCTTCTTCTTTTTATTTTCAGCGCGAAGATTTTGCCATGGGATAGGCGAAAAACAAGCAGGAAAAAGTATAAATAGCACTGAAAACAACACGTTTTAATGTTATAACTATGGCATACATCTAATGATATGATAATCATGATAAGGGAGATTAGTGGTTATGACTCGCCGGGTTGCTACAATTACATTAAATCCTGCTTACGACCTTGTAGGGTTGTGCTCGTCTATTGAAGTGGGTGAAGTTAACTTAGTCAAAACCGCTAGCCTGAATGCCGGAGGAAAAGGAGTCAACGTGGCGAAAGTGCTGCGTGATCTGGGCATTGATATTACCGTTAGTGGTTTTATGGGAAAAGACAATCAAGAAGAATTCCAACATTTCTTCAGTGAAAATGGCATGGCAAACCGTTTTAGTATGGTGCCTGGGCGTACACGTATTAATGTCAAACTCACTGAAAATAATGGGAAATCAACCGATTTTAATTTTTCTGGTTTTGATGTGAGCAAAGAAGACTGGAACCGTTTTTCAACGGAATCATTAAATTGGTTAGGTCACTTTGATATGGTGGTGGTGAGTGGAAGCTTGCCCAATGGTATCGACCCAGAAGAATTTACTCGTTGGATGACTCGCTTGCGTCAATTGTGCCCATGTATCATTTTCGACAGTAGCCGTGAGGCATTAAAAGCAGGATTAAAGTCCTCGCCTTGGTTGGTAAAACCAAATCGTCATGAATTAGAAAGTTGGGTTGGTCGCAAACTGCCTGATTTAAAAGATGTAATTGCTGCGGCACATGAGCTAAGAGATAAAGGCATTTCTCACGTTGTCATTTCATTGGGTGAGGAAGGGGCATTGTGGGTTAATGCTTCGGGCTCTTGGCTCGCTAAGCCGCCACATTGTGAAGTCATCAGTACAGTAGGCGCGGGCGACTCGATGGTTGCTGGCCTTGCTTATGGGCTACTCAATGGTGAATCAAGCGAGCACACATTGCGAATGGCCACTGCAATTTCGGCGTTATCGGTTTCACAAGCAGATGTCGGTTTAAAGAACCGCAGTAAGTTAGCTGACATGATGGCCAAGATTGAAATGAAGTCGCTGTAATTGGTGGAAGTTTGAAAAGAAACCCCGCGTTATTTATCACGTGGGGTTTTTTGTTGATAAGTTTTTAGCTAGGCTGTTGGGATTTCAGCCAGGCAATTTCTTGTGGCCAGATATCTGGGTTGATCGTTTCTAAAATCAGTGGGATCCCATCAAAACGGCTGTCTTGCATAATATACGTAAACGGCGCGAAACCAATATTACCTTCGCCTAAGCTGTGGTGACGGTCAACGCGGCTGGCAAATTCGCTTTTTGCATCATTCAGATGCATGCCTTTTAGAAATTCAAAACCCACTATCTCTGAAAACTGGGTGAATGTTTTATCGCAATCTTCAATTGTGCGTAAATCATAACCTGCGGCAAAGGCATGGCAGGTATCGATACAAACACCCACACGGCTTTTATCTTTTACACCCTCGATGATTTTTGCGAGGTGTGTAAAATCAAAGCCTAAGTTAGTGCCTTGCCCAGCGGTATTTTCAATCACCGCGGTGACACCTTCGGTTTCAGCTAACGCAATATTAATGGACTCTGCAATACGTGCTAAGCAATCATCCACTTCAATTTGTTTTAAATGGCTACCGGGGTGGAAATTCAACAAATCAATCCCAAGCTGTTCACAACGTTGTATTTCATCAATAAAGGCAACTCGCGATTTTTCTAAGGCTTCAAATTCGGGATGGCCTAAATTAATTAAATAACTATCATGGGGCAGGATTTGGTGTTTACCATAACCGTATTTTGCACAGTTAGCTTTAAACTTTTGAATAACCTCTTCGCTCAATGGCGCGGCTTTCCATTGACGTTGGTTTTTGGTGAATAGTGCAAACGCGGTTGCATTAATTTCATGGGCGCGAATAACCGCTTGATCAACGCCACCAGAGGCGCTGACGTGTGCTCCAACAAATTTCATTTTTGACTCCTTTTTATGGCAGTATGCCATTAATAAGCGTATAAATGAAATCAACAAAAAAGCCGCTTAATAAAGCGGCTAAAGTCGGAGACACACACATTAAAAGATATTTTGTATCAGTAGATTAATTAATAAACCACCAACAATTAACCAAACAAATAAAATCAATGCCATTAGTAACGGTTTGATACCCGCTTGTCGAATTGCGCTCACATGGGTCGTTAAACCTAATGCTACCATTGCCATCGCAAGTAAAACCGTATCTAACACAATGATTTGTTGGACTAACGCTTGTGGCAATAAATGTAATGAGTTAAACCCTGCTACTAAGATAAAGAATACGGCAAACCAAGGGATGGTAATTTTACTTTTTTCGGTGGAATCACCGCTTTTTACTGCTGCTTTACGACTTAAAAAGGCAGATAAAATAATTAAGAACGGTGCAAGCATCATGACTCGGATCATTTTTGCGATAACAGACGCATTTTCTGCATCAGTACCAATGGTATGGCCCGCGGCAACCACTTGCGCCACTTCATGCACGGTTGAGCCAATATAAATACCGAATGTTTCTTCATTAGCTGGGAACCAACCAAAGTGAGCATTTAATTGGTAAATCCAAGGGTAAACAAAGATACAGATTGTACCGAAAATGACGACAGTAGAAACGGCCACAGCAACTTTGCTTGCAGAGGCTTTTACTACAGGCTCTGTTGCCATCACTGCAGCTGCACCACAAATACTGCTGCCTGCACCAATCAAGATGGTCGTTTCATCATCTAAGCCAAAGACTTTTTTTCCTAACCAATAGGCCAATAAGAAAGTCGATGTTAGGGTCAATGCATCGATAATAACCCCTGTGGCGCCAACATCAGTAATTTGTTGGAACGTTAAACGAAAGCCGTAAAGGATAATCCCCGCACGTAAAAAGTAATGTTTGGCGAATTTGACGCCTGCATCACAAGATTGACTTGCGGCTGGGTAAAAGGTATTTCCCACAACAATCCCCAATAAAATGGCGAGGGTTAATGCACCTAAACCAATATCCATAAACCAAGGTTGGTCACCAAGGTAGATGGCGATGGCAGTTAAAATACCGGCTAAAATAAGTCCCGGTAATAATTTCAAAATAGGGTGAAAGCTATTTTGATTTAGGGTGTGAATGTTGCTTTTATCCATGATAATGCTCTTTATTGCTGCTTATATGATTTGGTAATAAGCATATAATAAAAAACATAATAATTTAAATTGATTGTTTGTATATAATCTATCAAAAAAAGTGATTATAAGTTTCTTCTGGAATATTGCTAATAAATCATTAATATTAACAATATTATTACAAATACTAAAAACACGTTGGGGCGACCTTTATGCGAATAACACTTAGGCAACTTGAGGTTTTTACAGAAGTACTAAAAAGTGGCTCCACGACGCAAGCATCTCAATTATTAGCACTGTCTCAATCTGCGGTCAGTGCGTCGCTAACGGATTTAGAAGGTCAACTTGGCGTTCAGCTTTTTGACCGTGTGGGTAAACGACTTGTTACAAACGAGCATGGAAGGCTTCTTTATCCCAAAGCATTAGCCTTATTAGAGCAAGGGGCAGAAGTCGAGCAATTATTCAAAAAAGAGATGGGCGCAGTACGTCTGGCCGCGAGTACCACAATTGGCAACTATATGTTACCAGAGATTTTAGCGGGGTACCGCCACGACCACCCTGATATCCCTTTAGAGCTTTTTATTAGTAATACAGAAGAAGTCATTAAAGCAGTGATGGAATTTCGGGTGGATGTGGGACTTATCGAAGGGGTTTGTCATAGCCCTGAACTGATTTCGAAACCTTGGTTGAAAGATGAGCTGGTAGTGTTTGCTTCACCGAAAAATCCGTTAGCGAATAAAAAGGTGTCATTAAAAGAGCTTAGAGATGCCCCGTGGATTTTACGCGAGCGGGGCTCAGGTACGCGGGATGTCCTTGACCAACTGCTATTTGCTCACCTCCCAGGCTTTCATATCTTAATGGAGTTAGGTAATTCAGAGGCAATTAAACATGCCGTACGTTTTGGTATGGGCATTAGCTGTTTATCAAGGCGAGTAATAGCAGAGCAACTGGACAATGGTACCTTAGTTGAGCTTGAAGTAGACGAACTTCAATTGGAAAGAACGCTGTATTTGATTTACCACCGTCAAAAGCACCTTTCAAATGCGATTACTAATTTGCTAGCCTACTGTAATTAAAAATCCTCGTCATCTTTTAACTTGTCGCGTTGTTGGCTGCAATCGACTATCCAAGTCACATACTGATGTATGCTCCTTGGGTAGTCTCATTTGCCGCCTAGCGACAAGCCAAAATATTTTGAGGATTGCAATGAATGTGTTGTGATTGCGATAACGCGTTTTACTTATAATTCTGCTTGAATTATGAAGGTATCTTATAACAGTGAAGAGTTGCTTAGTTCTCACAGCCTATTTTGCTAGAATTCACGCGATATTGGCTGAATAATAAAATACAGGGAACAAATGTCAGAACAACATACCAATACTATCACGCAGGACCGACCACAAAAGTTGCGCCGTGAATTAAAAGCGCGTCACCTTGCGATGATTGCTATCGGTGGCTCTATCGGTACCGGTTTATTTGTGGCATCGGGTGCAACCGTTGCACAAGCAGGCCCCGGAGGGGCACTACTCTCTTATGCCATTATCGGCTTAATGGTCTACTTTTTAATGACGAGCTTGGGCGAGCTAGCAGCCTATATGCCAGTTTCAGGCTCATTTGCCACTTATGGCGCGAAATACGTTGATGAAGGTTTTGGTTTCGCATTAGGTTGGAACTACTGGTACAACTGGGCAGTTACTATTGCGGTTGACCTCGTCGCAGCACAATTAGTGATGACCTATTGGTTCCCAGATACGCCAGGTTGGATTTGGAGTGCCATCTTCCTTGCTATCATTTTCTTATTGAACTTCATTTCTGTTAAAGGTTTTGGTGAAGCCGAATATTGGTTCTCACTGATCAAAGTCACCACGGTAATTATTTTTATCGTTGTGGGCGTATTGATGATTTTTGGCATTATGAATGGGGCAGAAAATGCGGGTTGGCATAACTGGGAAATTGGTGATGCACCATTTGCTGGTGGCTTCTCCTCCATGATTGGTGTGGCCATGATTGTCGGGTTCTCTTTCCAAGGTACTGAGTTAATTGGTATTGCGGCGGGTGAGTCAAAAGACCCTGCTAAAAATATTCCTAAAGCGGTGCGTAAAGTATTCTGGCGTATCCTGTTATTCTATATCTTTGCTATCTTAATTATTAGCCTGATAATCCCTTATACTGACCCTAACTTGCTGCGTAATGATGTTAAAGACATTAGCGTGAGTCCATTTACCTTAGTATTTGAAAATGCGGGGCTATTATCAGCAGCGGCGGTCATGAATGCGGTTATCTTAACGGCCGTATTGTCTGCGGGTAACTCTGGTATGTATGCATCAACCCGTATGTTGTATACCTTAGCGCGTGAAGGCAAAGCGCCGCGCATATTTGCTCAGTTATCGAAAGGTGGCGTACCTCGATATGCATTATTAGCCACGACGGTCGTTGCGGGTCTGTGTTTCTTGAGTTCCATGTTTGGTAACCAAACAGTCTACTTATGGTTATTGAATACCTCTGGGATGACAGGGTTTATTGCATGGTTAGGGATTGCCATCAGCCATTACCGCTTCCGTAGAGGGTATATTGCACAAGGTAAAGACCTCAATGACTTGCCATACCGCTCAGGTTTCTTCCCAATTGGGCCAATTTTTGCCTTTATTTTGTGTTTGACAATCACACTGGGCCAGAACTACCAAGCCTTCTTAGAAGATAATATTGATTGGATTGGTGTTACAGCGACGTATATTGGTCTCCCGCTCTTTTTAGCCATTTGGTTTGGTTATAAAATCGCCAAGAAAACAACCTTTATTCGCTATAAAGATATGAGTTTTCCAAGCTACCGCGAGAATTTAAATAAATAATCGATCATTATTTATGAGTTGAATAACAGCATCCTTTATAGGGTGCTGTTTTTTTGTATATAGCGCAATAAATCTGCGATTTACCCGTTAGTTCTTCTAAATGTTTTGCTTTTCGAGGCAGCTCACATAATTCCATTGATATAACCCATTATTAAATCAATAATCGTATTGATAAGTATTCTTATTTGCTTTATTGTTACCGCATTAAAATGTAAGTCAATGAGTTTAATTGTGGAGCTTAATACTATGTCGTCGGTAGCCAAGAAGTTTGTAGCTAGGTCGGTAGTAAAGGGAATAGGTTTAGCGTTATTAGCGAGTGCCAGTTTGAGCGCTTGGTCAGCAACAGTGACTGACATGGCAGGAAGAACCGTTGAAGTACCCGATAATGTTAACCGTATTTTACTTGGTGAAGGCCGCTTATTCAGTGCGGTCGCTCTACTCGAGGGTGATAAACCCATTGAACGCATTGTAGGGTGGCAAGGGGACTTACGTAAATTAGACCCACAAACCTATGCCGCTTATAAAGCTAAATTCCCCGCGATTGACAATATCCCCTTGATTGGGAACACCAGTGCGGACAGCGTCAGCTCTGAAAAAGTCCTCACGTTAAACCCTGACATTGCTATTTTTGGTTTATCGGGCCACGGGCCGGGTAAAAACAGCGAACTCGTCAATCAATTGGAAAAAGCGGGAGTACCCGTTGTATTTGTGGATTTTAGAGACAATCCGTTAAAAAACACGCTGCCAAGCATGCGTTTGTTAGGAAAAGCATTAAACCGTGAGCAAGTCGCAAACAAATATGTTGATTTCTATGAGAGAAATCAAAAGCTTGTTACGGATATTACGTCAAAAATTCCTGAAGACAAAAAGCCTAGTGTCTTTATTGAGCTGAGAGCGGGCGCTTTTGAAGACTGTTGCGGTACCGCAGGTGACGGCAACATGGGGAATTTTATTGATTTAGCGGGTGGCAAAAATATCGCGAAAGGGGTCTTACCCGGCGCATTGGGGACCATGAATTTAGAAAAAATCATTGCGGCTGACCCGAGTATTTATATTGCGACTGGCGCAAAAGCACCGGGCAGCAAAGATGCAGGTGTACAATTAGGCGCGCAAAGCACACTAAACGACGCCAAAGATAGCCTGAAAAAGATAACAGACCGCAAAGGTATTAGCTCATTATCGGCCATTAAAGATAAGCAAGACTATGCTATCTGGCACAATTACTATAATTCGCCTTACAACGTCATTGCGACACAAGTTTTCGCCAAGTGGTTCTATCCTGAGCAGTTTTCAGGGCTTGATCCACAAAAAACACTGGAAGAACTGCATAGAGAGTTTCTTGCGGTCGAGCCAACTGGTGTATATTGGGTCAGCGAAAAGTAATGAGAGTAGGTAAGAATTAATGAGTATTACAAGCGAGCCAATAGCGGCGGTGGAACAAACCGCTAAACAGGCTGATGATGGTGTAAAACAACATTACCAAAGTATGTTGCGCCGTCGTTTTACATGGATTGTGGTAATTGTTGCGGCAATTTTATTGTCTCTGGTTATTGATTTTACATTAGGGCCATCGGGGTTATCACTAGAGCGGTTATGGCAAACCCTGATGACGCCTGAAGCAGTTGATGCAGGAACCCGTGTGATTGTCTGGGATATCCGTTTGCCTTACGCCTTGATGGCGGTGGTCATCGGTATGTCTCTGGGGTTAGCTGGCGCAGAAATGCAGACCATATTGAATAACCCATTAGCGAGCCCATTTACACTTGGGGTTTCTAATGCGGCGGCATTTGGTGCTGCACTCGCGATTGTGTCGGGGATTGCAATTCCGGGCGTCCCTGATCAGTGGGTGATTTCTGCGAACGCATTTATTTTTGCTTTATTAGCGGCGTTAATGTTGGATGCGGTCACCCGTTGGACGCGCGTTGCAACATCTGGCGTGGTTTTATTTGGTATCGCGTTAGTGTTTACCTTTAATGCTCTAGTTTCGATGATGCAATTCATCGCGACAGAAGATACGTTACAAGGCCTTGTATTCTGGACGATGGGAAGCTTGTCAAAAGCAACGTGGGTAAAACTAGGCGTAATGGCACTGGTTTTCGCATTGATTTTCCCAATTGCCATGATGAGCTCTTGGAAATTGACAGCATTAAGGCTAGGCGAAGACAGAGCGATTAGTTTTGGCATTGATGTTCGCCGCTTAAGACTGACCACTTTATTACGGATCAGTATTTTATCTGCGTTAGCGGTGGCATTTGTTGGACCGATAGCGTTTATTGGTTTAGTCGCACCGCACATTGCACGTTTAATTTTTGGCGAAGATCACCGCTTTTATTTACCTGCAAGTGCATTAATTGGTGCGTTGATATTATCGATGGCTTCAATTGCCTCGAAGAACATTATCCCGGGCGTGATTATTCCTGTGGGTATTGTGACCTCATTAGTGGGTGTCCCGTTCTTCTTAAGTATTATTTTGCGTCATCGAGGTAACGTATCATGAGTGGCCTGATTATTAACCAATTTAATGCGGGCTACCCAAAACGCGCAGTGATTGAGAATTTGACAACAGATGTACTGCCAAGGGGGAAAATCACTGTATTGCTTGGCCCAAATGGCAGTGGTAAATCGACGTTACTGCGCTCGTTAGCCGGGCTGAATAAAGCCACTGGGCAGTTATTGTTGGATGGCTTGGACTTAACGCAGCAAAATTTTGCCCAGCGTGCGCAGAATGTGGTGTATTTACCCCAAACTTTGCCTGCGGGAGTGCATTTGTATGTTTTAGAGTCGGTGATTGTTGCACAACGTGCTTCTGGCGGTTTAAGCAATGAAAACAACAAAGACGAAGTAATGAATTTATTGCGCCAACTGGGTATTGAACATCTGGCGTTAAGTTATTTAGACCAACTTTCAGGTGGGCAAAAACAATTAGTGGGTCTGGCTCAATCATTAATTCGCCAACCTAACTTATTATTATTGGATGAGCCACTGAGCGCGCTGGATTTAAATTATCAATATCATGTTATGGATTTAGTGGCGAAAGAAACGAAACGCCGCAATATTATTACGGTTGTCGTGGTTCACGATATTAATATCGCATTGAAACACGCGGAACATGTATTGATGTTAAAACAAGGCAAGTTAATTGCCCAAGGTGAACCTGCTGAGGTGATTACACCCGAAAGCCTTGCTGAGGTCTATGGGGTAAGAGGGCGTATCGAACGCTGTTCCCAAGGTGTACCGCAAGTGTTGATTGATGGGCTGGTGGATAAACTCGCTAGCTGATTTGTGATTAATAATAAATGTGCTTGTTATTCGGCAAGCGCATTTAATAAACCTTAAGGAGACGAAATAAAATATAGCATTAAATATTTATTCGCAGAAATTAATAAAATTTAATTACCCACAGGAAATTTACTTGTATTTGGAAATGGTTTTTACCATAAATTTCCTATGGGTATTTATTATCCAAATAATAAAAATAATCATAATTATTAGGTTCATAGAAACCAATGTTGAGCATATCAATTCATATATAAAACAGAATATCTCTTGGAGAGTTGGGAATGGTTGTTTTTAATAAAAGAAAAGTGGCGATTAGCATTATTGCCGCCATCGCTGCGTCACCTGCATTTGCTGATGATAGTAAAGACAAAATCTATGTGACAACGGCATCAGGTTATCAACAAAAAATTGAAGATGCACCAGCATCTATTTCTGTTGTAACGCGCGAACAACTTGAAACGAAAGCTTACCGTGATGTGACTGATGCACTTAAAGATGTGCCGGGTGTGTTAGTGACTGGCGGTGGCAGCAGCTCAGATATTAGTATTCGTGGTATGGATGCAAAATACACCATGATCCTGATCGATGGTAAACGTGTCGATACTCGCAGTACCCGCCCTAATAGTGATGGTTCAGGAATTGAACAAGGTTGGTTACCACCATTACCTGCAATCGAACGTATTGAAGTGGTGCGCGGGCCAATGTCCTCCCTTTATGGTTCCGATGCAATGGGCGGGGTAATTAATATTATCACCCGTCGTGTGCAGCAAGAGTGGACAACCAGTTTACGTGCAGATACCACACTGACAGAACGCAAAAACTCGGGTAATACAGGGCAAGGCAGTTTCTATACCTCAGGGCCATTAATTGATGGGTTGCTAGGTTTAAAATTAAATGGTCAATATTCACATCGTGGCGAAGATAAAATTATTGATGGCTTTGGTCGCCAAATAATGACGAGCGGTGGGGGAACATTGTCATTAACACCCGATGATAAGAATACCTTTGATTTAGACTTTAAAAAAGATAATCAACATCGAGACTATCGCATTGGTAAAACCGTTGAGTCTGATGGGAAAAATGATTTTAGTAAGTATGAAATGACGCATACTGCACTTACTCATACGGGTATTTATGATGGTGTATCGACAGATACATATTTACAATATGATGTATCTAAAAATCCTGGACGTAAAATGAAAGCAGAAGATTTTATTTTACGTAATCAGGATGTATTTTTAATTGGAGATCATAGCTTAAGTATTGGTGGACAGTATCGTAAAGAGAAACTTCATGATGATGGTAATCATCTAGACGGTGTTGATAAATTAGAACGATGGAGTTGGGCTCTCTTTGCGGAAGATGAGTGGCTAATGACCAACGACTTTGCACTTACTGGCGGTCTCCGTATGGATAAGGACGAAAATTACGGTACGCATTGGACCCCTCGTTTATATGGTGTTTGGCACTTAGATGAGCAATGGACTGTAAAGGGGGGTGTTTCTACAGGTTATCGTGCGCCAGATTTACGTCAATCATCTAATGGCTGGGGACAAGTGACCGCAAGAGGTAAAGGGGTTATTTATGGTAATTCCAACTTGAAGCCAGAAAAAAGTGTAACAGAAGAAATTGGTGTTATTTGGAATAACCAAGATAATATTACTGCAGGAATTACTATTTATAATACTGATTTTAAAGATAAAATAACGGAAATCAGGCGTTGTGAAAAAGACTCAAAAGTAGGTTTGAGAGCGTGTAACTCGTCGGATGGCACTTATGATAACGGTACCGTTTATAATTTAGTCAGTGATCGAGCAAATGTCGATAAAGCGAGCATGCGCGGGGTTGAATTAACATTTAACTGGGGCATATTAGATAATTTAGACTTTGCGGCGAACTATACTTACACTGACACGGAACAAAAAAGTGGTGTAAATAAGGGTAAGCCACTGAATAAACAGCCGAAACATATGGCTAACACCACGTTAACTTGGCAAACTACAGAAGACTTAGAGACTTGGACTCGTATGAACTTCCGAGGTAAAACCTCAGATTTCCAAGGCCGAGGTCAAGCAATGAGTGATGGGACACCGTCTTATGCATTGTTTGATTTAGGTGCGAGTTATCAATTAAACAAAAATGCGAATTTAGTTGGTGGTGTTTATAACGTATTAGATCGCCGTATTGATTCTACAAACTATGGCGCAGAGCTCGAAGGCCGCCGTTATAATATCGGTATCAACTATAATTTCTAATACAACTATTTACTGTTGTTAATCAAAACCCTTTGGTTTATGCCAAAGGGTTTTTTTATCTCTCGTTAAATACAGTCGTTAAAATAAATAAAAAGTGGTTTTTTGGGTGAGAAAATGACGGGAAAAACACGGTTATTAGTTACCTCGCCAAAATAGGCTAAACCATCAAAATTTCTCATCGGAAATAGGGCGGTTTGTTAACAATTTAACTTGCTATTTAAGGTTATGGCGTGCAAAATGCGCGAACTAAAAAATAACTGATGCTCAATAAACTTAAGCATCGGTTTTTTTGTTTTTAGGAACGTTCATTCTAGCGGGGCCGGACATAGAGCCGGAGAGATAATTTTAATATTTACGTGTAGCAAACATTTTACGCTACCGATTTGAGGAATGCTTTTATGGCTTACTTTTTCGCTATCGCAGCAGGGCCAAGCGGCCGTCGTTGCCGCATCGATGACTACGGAGCTCTGCGCAGCTTCGCACACACTCTTCTGACCTCCTCCACGTTTTTTTCTGCCTATAGGCAGATGCAAAGTCTTCCCAGTAACTGTCGATTGAGCCGAAGTAGCTCGCAATCGAAAGTTATGGGAGGGCTTAGACATGCCAAATAATTCAATACCTTTATCCATCGGTCCAAACCAAACTGGTGCCAATAACCGCGTACAACTTGCGAAAACCTTAACCTTGGTGCAAGTCGTGATGATCGGTCTGGCATACATCCAGCCAATGACTATCTTTGATACATTCGGCATGGTATCGGACAAAACAGGTGGACACGTCCCGACTTCATACATTATTGCACTGGTTGCGATACTGTTTACTGCTCTGAGCTACGGCAAGCTGGTGAAACGCTTCCCATCTGCTGGCTCAGCGTATACTTATGCTCAAAAATCAATGAGCCCACACATTGGTTTCCTTGTGGGTTGGACATCTTTGCTGTCCTACATTTTTATGCCAATGATCAATATCTTATTGGCTAAAATCTATTTACAAGATATTTTTCCTAACGTCGAACCTGCGATTTTTGTTGTCGGTCTTGTCATCGTGATGACAGCGGCAAACTTACGCGGTATCAACGTGATTGCGAACTTAAGTACGGTTATTGCGATTATTCAAATCGGGGTGATGGCGGTATTTACAGGCTTGGTGATCCACGGGGTTTCTAGCGGTGAAGGCTCTGGCGAAATCTGGACATTCAACCCATTTGCCAATGAAAAAACAGAAATGATCCCATTAATTGCTGGGGCAACGATACTCTGTTTCTCATTCTTAGGCTTCGATGGTTTAAGTTCACTCTCAGAAGAAACGCCAAACGCAGGTAAAGTCATTCCACGTGCGATTTTCTTAACAGCCTTAATTGGTGGAATTATCTTTATCACAGTTTCATTCTTCTTGCAGCAATACTTCCCAGATGTATCGCGCTTTAAGAACATCAATGAGACACAGCCGGATATCATGCGCTTTGTTGCTGGGGCATTCTTCCAGTCAATCATTCTGGTTTTCTCATGCGTAACAGTACTGGCTTCAGGGATGGCGGCTCACGCAGGTAGTGCCCGTTTAATGTACGTAATGGGCCGTGATGGCGTATTTCCAGAGAAAATATTTGGTTATGTTAGCCCGAAATGGCGTACACCCGCGTACAACGTATTAATGGTCGGTTTCTTGGCATTAGGGGCAATCTGGTTCGAAATGGACTTTGCGACCGCACTTATTAACTTCGGTGCATTAATCGCCTTTACTTTCGTCAACATTTCAGTGATCAGCCAGTTCTTTATTCGTGAACGCCGTATGTCAGGCTTCAAAAATATAGTTAACTATTTGATTTTACCTATTATCGGCACACTAACCGTGTGTGTGTTATGGTTAAATATCGAAGAGGATTCAATGGTTTATGGCCTGATCTGGACTGCCGTTGGCTTAGTTTATATGGCTGCATTGACGCGGATGTTTAAGCGGCCTATGCCGCAGATGAGCGACATCTAAGTATATTCTTCATATTTCACGCTGTAGCGGCGTTGCGTTCTCAAAACGACATGGGTCACATACTTATGTATGCTCCCCATGATCGTTTGGCTCCGCGCCTTGCTACAAC